>NZ_JAUEUK010000001.1:0-1209964 GCF_032487555.1 Bradyrhizobium sp. SZCCHNRI1029 | reverse complement strand
GCCCCGCGTTGACCGTTTCTTTCGAATGCCCATCGCAACCTCCTCATCGAGTGTTGCGACGACCAATTGAATCCGCCGGTGATCTCGGCTGCACCTGTGGTACCTGCCGCCTGCATTCTTTTCGCAGGCGGGCCGCAGGCGTCAGTCGGCGCCTGGCCTTCCCTGCGCCCTCCTCACGAGAGGGTGAAACGGTCAGCACAACTCGGACGCATCCGCGCCGCGAGGCGGCGTTCCAATGTTCATTGCGCAATTGATGAATCTCGGAGACCCGCGATGAACCGTGTCACCATCTCTCTCGCACCAGGACCGGTCAGACCCGCCGCGCACGTGTGAAACATGGCTCCGACGCCGGGGGGTAGGCGCGTACCCGCAGAGGTTGGCTTGTGAAGTCGGGACATCGTCCCGGCGATCCCCTACGCTCAGACGACGTCATGGTGCGTCGCGAAGAAAAGCGCCATTGTCCAAAACCAACTGAATGCAAGCTGAACGGCTGTCGTTCAACTTTCAAATTTTTAAAGCAAAACAGAGGCGGGTTGGGCGATTTTTAGGTTGTTTAAAGCTCCAGTTCCGCACTATTAGCGCGACGATGAGACCGCCAGAGCCGGAATCGTCGACCGATCACGCGAGCCGATCTGACCAGCCATGGCGTCTGACATGAACCCATCCCCCCAGATGCTCAGCACCAAGCGGCTGCTGATCGGCCTTGCTGCCCTGGCGATGGCCGGCGCGGGCGGCTATGGCTACATGCAAGTCCGGTCGGAGACGGCTGCGAAAGACAATATCGAGCTCTCCAGCCAGTCCAAACGCAACGGCACCACCTTTACGCCGTCGGCAGCGGAATGGTCGACGCTGACGATCGAGCCGGTGTGTGAGAAGATATTTCGTGCCGAGCATATTACCGAGGGCAAGGTTGCCGTCGACGAGGATCGCTCGACACCGGTTTTCTCGCCCTATGCCGGCCGCGTCACCAAGCTGCTGGCGCGCCCGGGTGAGACGGTGCGCCAGGGCCAGCCGCTGTTCGTGATCGAGGCCGCCGACACCGTGCAGGCCCAGAACGATTTCATCGCCGCCATCACCGCGATGAACAAGGCGAAGTCCGCGCTCGACCTCGCCGATATCCAGTACAAGCGCGCCAAGGACCTGTTCGAAGGCCGGGCGATCCCGCTGAAGGATTTTCAGCAGGCGGAGGCGACCTCCGTTCAGGCCCAGAACGACATGCGGTCGTCACAAACGGCCCTGGAGGCGGCGCGCAACAAGCTGCGCATCCTCGGCTTCACGGATGCTGCGATCACCGATTTTCAGAGCAAGGGCGTGATCGACCGCGAGATCACGATCTACTCGCCGATCACCGGCACGGTCGTGCAGCGCAAGGTCGGCCCCGGACAATATGTCAACTCCGGCGCGAGCGACCCGGTCTTCGTGATCGGCGATCTCTCCACCGTCTGGCTCACGGCGTTCGTCCGCGAGAGCGACGCGGCGCTTGTGAACATCGGCGAGGAGATTCTCGTCAACGTGCTGGCGCTGCCCGGCCGACCGCTCAAGGCCAGCATCAACTACGTCGCCGCCTCGATCGACCCGGCGAGCCGCAGGCTGCTCGTCCGCGCGACCATCGACAACAAGGATGGCCTGCTGAAGCCCGAGATGTTCGCCAATGTGACGATCTATTCGCCGGGCGAACAGCCCGCGGTCGCGGTGCCCCGCCAGGCACTGATCTACGAAGGCAATCAGGTCCGCGTCTGGGTCGCCCGTCCCGACAAGTCGATCGAGCTGCGCAAGATCAAGACCGGTTTGATCAACGGCGACCAGGTCGCGGTCGAAAGCAATCTGAGCGCGGGCGAGCAGATCGTCACCAAGGGCAGCCTGTTCATCGATCGCGCAGCCTCGGGCAGCTGAGATGCGCTTCTCCTGCATGCCTTCCTGAAAGTGCCGATCTGAATGGACCGTCTCGTCGCCATCGCCGTTCAGCGGCGCTTCCTGATGGTCGGAATGTTCGTCGCCGTCCTGATCGGGGGTCTGATCGCATTCCGCCAGCTCAACATCGAGGCCTATCCCGATCCGACCCCGCCGATGGTCGACATCGTGACGCAGAGCCCCGGCCTCTCGGCCGAGGAGATCGAGCGTTACATCACGATCCCGATCGAGACCCAGGTCGCCGGCATCAAGAACCTGCGCACCATTCGGACGATCTCGCTGTACGGCCTGTCCGACGTCAAGCTGCAGTTCTCGTTCGACTACACTTACGACGAGGCCCTGCAGCAGGTGCTGAACCGCCTGTCGCAATTGTCGCCGCTGCCCGGCAACGTCACGCCGCAAATCTCGCCCTTGAGCGCGGTCGGCGAGATCTATCGCTACCGGCTGCGCGGTCCGCCCGGCTACAGCGTGCTCGACCTCAAGACCTTGCAGGACTGGGTGCTGCAGCGGCGCTTCCGCGCCGTGCCGGGTGTCATCGACGTTACCGGCTGGGGCGGCAAGACCAAGACCTATGAGATCCAGGTCGACTTCAACAAGCTGGTCGCCAACGGCCTGACCCTGCCGCAGCTGTTGCAGGCGGTCGGCAACTCCAACATCAATGTCGGCGGCAACACCGTCGAGATCGGCACGCAGTCTGCCGTGGTGCGCGGCGTCGGCCTGATCCGCTCGATGGACGATCTCGCCAACACCATGGTGTCGCAGAGCGGCGGCAATCCGGTGCTGGTCAAGGACGTCGCCAACGTCACGGTGGCCGAGAAGCCGCGGCTCGGCATCGCCGGCCTGAACAACAATGACGACATCGTCCAGGGCATCGTGCTGATGCGCCGCGGCGAGCAGAGCTCGCCGACCATCGCCCGCGTCGAGCAGCTCGTCGACCAGATCAACAATTCGACGATCCTGCCGCCGGGCGTGCGGATCGAACGCATCTACGACCGCAAGGACCTGATCGACACCACGACGCACACCGTGCTGCACAACATGGTGGTCGGCATCGGCCTGATCGTGCTGCTGCAGTGGGTGTTCCTCGGCAATCTCAGAAGCGCGCTGATCGTCGGCGCCACGATTCCCTTCGCGCTGTTCTTCGCCGTCATCATCCTGGTGCTGCGCGGCGAGTCCGCCAACCTGCTGTCGGTCGGCGCGATCGATTTCGGCCTGATCGTCGATGCCACGGTGATCATGGTGGAGGCGATCTTCCGACGATTGACGCAGACCACGCCGCTGTCCGAGGCCGAGGAAAGTCACATCTCGCCGGAGACGATGATGGGCATGAAGAGCCACGCGATCCTGTCGGCGGCCGCCGACGTGTCGCGCTCGATCTTCTTCGCCGCCGCGATCATCATCGCCGCCTTCCTGCCGCTGTTCACCTTGAGCGGCGTCGAGGGCAACATCTTCGGGCCGATGGCGCGCACCTATGCTTACGCGCTCGCCGGTGGCCTGCTCGCGACTTTCACGGTCACGCCGGCGCTGAGCGCCATCATCCTGCCTGCGCATGTCGAGGAGACCGAGACGCGCCTGATGCGGTTCTTGCACGCGATCTACGCCCCGGTGCTGCGCTGGGCGGTGGGCAACCGCAACCTGGTGATGACCGGCGCGATCGCCCTTGTGCTGCTGACTGCGGTGGTCGGCCGGCTGCTCGGCCTGGAATTCCTGCCGAAGCTGGAAGAGGGCAACCTCTGGATCCGCGCGACTCTGCCGCCGACGATCTCGCTGCAGGAGGGCAATGCCTACGTCAACGAGATGCGCAAGATGATCCGCGCGCGTCCCGAGGTCGAGGCCGTCGTCTCGCAGCATGGCCGTCCCGATGACGGCACCGATGCCGCCGGCTTCTTCAATGCCGAGTTCTTCGCACCCCTGAAGCCCGTGAAGGACTGGCCAGGCACCAAGGACAAGGACCAGCTCACGGCGGAACTGTTGAAGCAGCTCGACGACCGCTTCCCCGGGGTCGAGTTCAACTTCTCGCAGTATCTGCAGGACAACGTCTCCGAAGCCGTCTCCGGCGTGAAGGGCGAGAACTCGATCAAGCTCTATGGCAATGACCTGCAGGCGCTGACGGACACCGCCAACAAGATCAAGCAGGTGCTGTCGACGGTGCAGGGCGTCACCGATCTCGCGGTGTTCACCTCGCTCGGCCAGCCGACGGTGCAGATCGACATCGATCGGGCCAAGGCCGCGCGCTACGGGCTGGCGCCCGGTGACATCAACGCCACCATCAAGGTGGCGATCGGCGGCGACACTGCGGGCGATCTCTACGAGCCCGGCTCCGACCGGCATTTCCCGATCATCGTTCGTCTGGCGCCGGAATATCGCAAGAGCGCGGAGGCGATCGAGAATTTGCGCATCGGCGCGCAGGGGCCGAACGGCATCACCCAGATTCCGCTGAGCGAGGTCGCGACCATCAAGCTGGTCTCGGGCGCAGCCTATATCTATCGCGAGCAGCAGGAGCGCTACCTGCCGATCAAGTTCTCGGTGCGCGAGCGCGACCTCGGCAGCGCGATCCAGGAGGCGCAGCAGAAGGTCGCCGATCAGGTGCAGCTGCCGCCGGGCTCGCGCGTCGAGTGGGTCGGCGAGTTCGGCAATCTCCAGGACGCGATCAAACGGCTGTCGATCGTGGTGCCGATCAGCCTCGCGCTGATCGGCGTGCTCCTGTGGTTCAATTTCGGCTCGATGGCCGACACCTTGCTCGCCATGAGCGTGATCCCGATGGCGATCTTCGGCGGCGTGGTCGGCCTCGTTTTGACCGGCATTCCGTTCAGCGTGTCGGCGGCGATCGGCTTCATCGCTCTGTTCGGCATCGCCGTGATGGACGGCATCATCATCCTTTCGCAGTTCAACCAGCTGATCGACGAGGGCGTCGACCGCATCGAGGCGGTCATCCGCACCGGCGAATTGCAGCTGCGTCCGGTGCTGATGACCTGCGTCGTCGCCGGCATCGGCCTGATGCCGGCCGCGGTGTCGACCGGCATCGGCTCGCAGGTGCAGAAGCCGCTCGCGATCGTCGTGGTCACCGGCATGATGCTGGCGCCGGTGGTCATCCTCATCACGCTGCCGGTCCTGATCTCGCTGTTCTCGCGGCGACGGGTCCGCTAGATGCGCATGTGCTCGTCGATGCGCGCGGCGGAGTCACGATCGACCGCGGCGGCATCGACGATCTCGCCGCGCTTGAACACGAGGTATCTGTCGCTGATCGACAGCGCGAATGGAAGATGCTGCTCGACCACGATCATGGAGGTGCCGATCTCGCGTCGGACGCGCACCAGCACCTCGGACAGCCGGTCGACGACGGACGGCTGCAGACCTTCCGTGACCTCGTCGAGCAGCAGCACGTCGGGCTTCGCCATCAGCGCGCGGGCAACGATCAGCATCTTCTGCTCGCCGCCGGACAGCGTGCCAGCCCGCAGGCTCAACCGCTTGGTCAGCACCGGAGACCAGCCTCCGACCTGCTCGAAACGCGCGCTCATGTCACCGTCCGTGAGCACGCCAAGTCTGAGATTGTCGCGGACCGACAGGTCCTGGAACAGCGCATGTTCCTGGGGAACATAGACCAGCCCCATCTTCCGCTTCAGATGCGGCGCTATTCGCGTCACGTCCTTGCCTGCAAGTTTCACTCGGCCGCGCCAGGCCGGCAGGAAGCCGACGATGGCCTTGAGCCGCGAGGTCTTGCCCATGCCGTTCTTGCCGACGATGGCGAGGGTTTCGGCTTTGCCGAGCGCAAAACCGACGTTGCTGATCACCTCCGACGAGCCGTAGCCGCTTGCGCGCTCGTCGACGTCCAGAACTCTGCTCGTTTGCTGATTTTCAGAAGCGATTTATTTGTCGCGCAGGCTCTTGAAATCGGCGTTGTTGCTGGAGCGGCAGACAAATTCGGCATTCTGGAGCATGTTTTCGCCGGCAACATCGCGTCGTGGCGGGGGCCAAAGTCGAATTCGAACGTTGACCATCTCGCGACCAGGCGGCAAACCGTCCGCCGTGGAGGAAGGAACGGTCCAACTCACGGTCCCGGTCCGATAGGAAAGCCAGATGCGTAGCCTCGAAGACCGAGCCCTGCTTCTCTTGCTCGTCGCGATATCGCTGATGTTCGGGTGGATCCTGCTGCCGTTCTACGGCGCGGTTCTGTGGGGCATCATCGGCGTCATCGTCTTCGTTCCGCTGCACCGCTGGCTGTCGCGATCGATGCACGGCCGACACGGCCTGGCGGCGGCCGTCGTGGTGTTGATCTTCGTCGTGATCGTCATCCTTCCGCTGTCACTGATCGGGGCGTCGCTGGCGCAGGAGGCCTCCGGAGTCTACAAACAGATGCAGTCCGGTCAGCTCGACATCGGACAGTACTTTCGGAAGATGCTGGCCGCGCTTCCGACATGGGTGGTCGATATGCTCAACCGATTCGGGCTCGGCAGCCTCGCCGGAATGAAGGACAAGCTGTCGGCCGGCCTGCTGAAGGGCAGCGAGGTCATTGCGAGCCAGGCGCTCGTGATCGGACAGGGGACGTTCGAGGTCTTCGTCAATCTGTTCATCATGGTCTATCTGCTGTTCTTCCTGCTGCGTGACGAAGAGACGCTATCGGAGCGCATCAAGAGCGCCATTCCCCTGCGCCCGGAGCAACGCGATGCGCTGCTGCGCAAATTCACGGTGGTCATCCGCGCGACGGTGAAGGGCAGTCTGCTCGTCGCTCTGGCGCAAGGCGCGCTGGGCGGCCTGATGTTCTGGTTTCTCGGCATCAACGCGCCCCTGCTGTGGGCGGTCGTGATGGCCTTCCTGTCCCTGCTTCCGGCAGTGGGAGCGGGCCTCGTCTGGTTTCCGGTCGCGCTCTATCTCCTGGCCACCGGATCGATCTGGCAGGGCGTGGTCCTGATCGCCTATGGCGCCCTCGTCATCGGCCTCGTCGACAATGTCCTGCGTCCGATCCTGGTCGGACAGGACACCAAGATGCCCGACTATGTGGTGCTGATTTCGACATTGGGCGGGATCGAGGCATTCGGCCTCAACGGGTTCGTCATCGGGCCCGTGATCGCGGCAATGTTCATCGCAATCTGGGACATTTTCTCCACCTCGCGTCGCGAGGGGGCCGTGGCGCAGGATGCCTCGCGCGGGACGGGGTGAAGGGAACGCGGTGCACAATCGAAGCGGCATTTCATCGGGCGGATTAACGGATCGTAACCCGTCCTCTCCTAGCAATGAGGCGTTCGACGGGTTAAGTTCCATTGATCCGCCGCACGCGCTCTTTACCCGTCTCCTGACGGGCGTCCGCATCCCAGACTTTCTCGTCCAGAGCGGTTCATCGCCGGGCGCAACCATTTGGCTTCGACGGCGGTTAAACCGACGAAAGCTCGTGATTTCGAACTCCTGCAGCCCGTTCGGCGCTGCGTAGGGGTCCATTTGGCCGCGGTCGCGCCATGCGCGATCGCCAAGAACACAAGGTGGAGACGACATTGCAGTTCGATCAGCCAGTCGCGATGGCGACTGTGCCGCCCAAGGACCGCGCCACGCTGCGCGCCGGCGACGACGAGGGCCGCGCGGCGGCCGACGCCCGCTACTGGATGCAGATTCTCAGCAGCTATCGCACGCCAAACCGCGTCCGCAGCGTCACCGAGCTGGTGATCACGGCGGTGCCGCTGGTGGCGCTGTGGGCGGCAGCCTGGTTCGCATTCTCGCTCGGCCATGCCTGGGCGTCGTTGCTCATCGCGATTCCTGCTGGCGCCTTCCTGGTGCGCCTGTTCATGATCCAGCACGATTGCGGCCACGGCACCTTCTTCGCCGGGCGTCAGGCGAACGACTGGGTCGGCCGCGTCCTCGGCGTGCTGACCCTGACACCTTACGACTGGTGGCGGCGCACCCACGCGATCCACCACGCCAGCAGCGGCAACCTCGACCGGCGCGGCATCGGCGACATCGATACGTTGACGGTGCGGGAATATCAGGCGCGATCGACCTGGGGCCGTCTGCGCTACCGGCTGTACCGCCACCCGCTGGTCATGTTCGTCGCCGGACCCGCCTACCTGTTCTTCCTGCAGCACCGCCTGCCGTTCGGCCTCATGCGCGCCGGCTGGTCGCCCTGGGTCAGCACGATGGCGACCAATTTCGGCATCGCCCTGATCGTCGCCGGGCTGATGTGGCTGATCGGCATCCAGGCGTTCCTGGTCGTACATCTCCCGATCATGCTGCTCGCCGCCATGGCCGGGGTGTGGCTGTTCTATGTCCAGCATCAGTTCGAGCACACCGTCTGGGAGCGGAGCGAGCGCTGGACGCAGCAGCAGGCCGCGCTCTACGGCAGCTCACATTACGACCTGCCGGCATGGCTGCACTGGCTCACCGCCAATATCGGCATCCACCACGTCCACCATCTCTCGAGCCGGATTCCCTATTACAGGCTGCCGGTGGTGCTGCGCGATCATCCCGAGCTGCGCGAGATCGGCCGCATCACGCTGCCCGAGAGCCTGCGCTGCGTCCGGCTGGTGCTGTGGGACGAGTCGCAGCGCCGGCTGGTGTCGTTCCGCGAAGCCGGAGCGGGAGCATTGGAGCTTCGGACAACGACACCGAAGCTCGCTGGGCCACAACCATAGTACGCAGATTAGGCAGAGGCGCGCGAACGACCTGCCCACATACAAGTTCTGAGCCGGCGGATTGAGCCGTCAGATGGAAACCCAGGCGCGACCGCGCGCGTCTCAGGCCGCGCCGCTTTGTTTGGCCGGTGCCTGTCGTTGGGCCGCCGACCAGGATGCGTGGAACCAGCCGCCGAGGCCCCAGGGGTGAGTCCGTTCCAACCAGATGAACGGTCCCATCGGCGTTTCAAACTTGCCGGGCTGGGGCCCGACCACACCCCGACCATGCAGCAACTCGCCCTGCCAGCCTTCGTTCTTGGAGCCTTCCGCGCCGACATGAAGCCGGTAGGCCCAGGGCTCGGTGTCCATGATGACGTTGCCCTGCGCCGTCTTCATCCAGGCGATGGTGTCGGCGTGGATCGCACCAAAGGGATGGAAAGGACGGTCCTCGGGGACGCCGACGAACACGCCGACGCCGGTCTTGACCGTCGCGCCGGCGGCGATCGTCACGGGCTCGCCTTTCTGATCGTACAGCACGCCGTGCCAGTTCTGCGATTTCGTGCCCGGCGCAGTGACGATGATCTGGTAGGCGAGGCGCGGCTCGTCGAGGAGCGGCTTTTGTGACATGATCGTCTCCCATCCATGCGGGCCGGGCGTGACCGCCGGGACACGTGCGGCCCTATTCTGACGCAGTATCGGCGCGGCGCTAGATCGGGCGTTGATCTGAATCAACCATCACGAGTGGAGTGCAATTTCAGATTGAGTAAAAGGCTGGTGCGGAGTGTCAGCGGACGCGCCGTGCCCACCGCCCGTCGGTCGTAGTAATCGACCTCATAGTAGGACGGCAGGCACGCATCTTCCTTCGCTCTGTCGAGCGAAGGCAGATGCCTTGTCCGTCCTGCGGGCTAAAGGCTCAATCCCTCACCGGCGCTTGAGGCGAACGCGGCGTAGGCCTTCAGGGCGGCGTAGCATCGTGCGGCGGGTTACGCTGCGCTAACCCGCCCTACGGACTAACAACGCCATCAAAACCCGTACAGCTTCGCCGGATTATCGACCAGGATCTTCTCGCGGACCGCGGCGTCCGGCGCCCAGACCGGGAGCTGGTTCATCAGGCGGCCGTCGTCGATGGGATAGAAGGGCCTGATATCCGTGACCTTCAATTCGGGATGCGGCGACGAATCCGGGTGGGGCCAGTCGGTGCCCCAGACGATGCGGTCCGGGTTGGCTTCGATCAGGGCCTTCGCGAACGGGATCACATCGGTGTAGTCGGGACCGCGGGTCGAGGCGCGGTAGGCGCCGGAGATCTTCACATAGGCCTTGCCGCTGCGGACGAGCTCGACCAGATCGGCAAAGCCCGGCTGCCCGAGGCCGAGATCGGCCTGCGCGCCGCCGAAATGGTCGAACACGGCCGGCACGGGCGATTGCATCACGAGGTCCTTGATGGCCGCGATCATCGCCGTGTTGGTGTAGAGCTGGACGTGCCAGCCCCGCGCCTTCATCCGCTCGACCGCGGCCTGGAAGCGGGCGCGGCCGACATTGGGGTCATTGATGCCACCGGTCGCGAGATTGAGGCGGATGCCGCGGAAGCCCTCGGCATGCATGGCATCCAATTGCGCCTCGGTGGTCTTGTCGTCGATGACGGCGACGCCGCGCGCGTCATTGCCGCGCGCCTTCATCCCGTACAGCGTCGCGGAGTTGTCGGTGCCGTAGACGCTTGGCGTCACGATCACCACGCGCTGGATGTGCAGGGCCTTGTGCAGCGCCGCCATCTCTTCCGGTGAGGCGGGCTCGGGCGTGTAGACACGGTTGGCCGCGAACGGAAACTTCTCGGGATCGCCGTGGATGTGGGTATGGCAGTCGCAGGCGCCGGGCGGCACGTCGAAATCGACTGGCGTGGAAGGTTGCGCCGGCTTGGCGCGCGCGGCTGTCGTGGTCATCGTCACTCCGGCGGCAAGTGAGGCGAGCAGCAGGCTGCGGCGGTTCAGCATGGCGATCCTTCCCAGGGCCTGGCGCGTGCATTGTGGCTGACGCGCTCATTGTCGATGAAGGGAGCCTGAACCCGCTGTCGTCAGTGGGCAACAACGAAGTGCGGCATGGCTGTTCGCAGGACGAGAGCGAGACGAGGAAGTCTATGGTGAGGCCGCGGCCGCCGGCCGCAGCAACCGGTCGGAAAGGACCGGTGCTGCCGACCGAACAGATCGGTCTTACTCCTTGACGATCCGCACCGCGCCCTTGGCGGCGCTCGACGCGAACGCGGCGTAGGCCTTCAGCGCGGTCGAGACCTTGCGGGCGCGCGTCTTTGGCTTCCAGGCTTGATCGCCCTTCGCCTCCATCGCGGCGCGGCGGTTGGCGAGCTCCTCGTCGGACACTGCGAGATGAATGGTGCGGCTGGGAATGTCGATCTCGATGCGGTCGCCGTCCTGCACCAGGCCGATCAGGCCGCCCTCGGCGGCTTCCGGCGAGACGTGGCCGATCGACAGCCCCGAGGTGCCGCCGGAGAAGCGGCCGTCGGTGATCAGGGCACAGGCCTTGCCGAGGCCCTTCGACTTCAGATAGCTGGTCGGATACAGCATCTCCTGCATGCCCGGGCCGCCGCGCGGGCCCTCATAGATGATGACGACGACGTCGCCGGCCTTGATCTTGTTGGTCAGGATCGCTTCGACCGCGGCGTCCTGGCTCTCCATCACGCGCGCAGGACCCGAGAACTTCAGGATCGAGGCATCGACGCCCGCGGTCTTCACGATGCAGCCGTCGCGCGCGATGTTGCCGGTCAGCACCGCGAGGCCGCCATCCTTGGAATAGGCATGCGCGAGGTCGCGGATGCAGCCCTTCTCGCGATCGAGATCGAGCTCCTGATAGCGGCGGTCCTGGCTGAACGCCACCTGCGTCGGCACGCCGCCGGGGGCGGCCATGTAGAAGTTCTTCACGCTCTCGCTCGACGTTTGGCGGATGTCCCAGCGCTCCAGCGCTGATGCCAGCGAGGCCGAATGCACGCTCGGCAATTCGGTGTGCAGCAGGCCGGCGCGGGCGAGCTCGCCGAGGATGCCCATCACGCCGCCGGCGCGATGCACGTCCTCCATGTGCACGTCGGCCACGGCCGGCGCGACCTTGCACAGGCAGGGGACCTTGCGCGAGAGGCGATCGATGTCGGTCATCGTGAACGGGATCTCGCCCTCATGCGCGGCGGCGAGCAGATGCAGCACGGTGTTGGTCGAGCCGCCCATCGCGATGTCCATGCTCATCGCGTTCTCGAACGCCTTGAAGTTGGCGATGTTGCGGGGGAGCACGGACGCATCGTCCTGCTCGTAATAGCGGCGGGCGAGGTCGACGACGAGATGACCGGCCTCGACGAACAGGCCGCGGCGGTCGGCATGGGTCGCCAGCACCGAGCCGTTGCCGGGCAGCGACAGGCCGAGCGCCTCAGTCAGGCAGTTCATCGAGTTCGCCGTGAACATGCCCGAGCAGGAGCCGCAGGTCGGGCAGGCCGAGCGCTCCATCACCTCGACATCGGCATCCGACACCTTGTCGTCGGCGGCCACGATCATCGCGTCGATCAGGTCGACCTTGCGCAGCTTGCCCTCGATGTTGACCTTGCCGGCCTCCATCGGGCCGCCCGAGACGAACACCGCGGGGATGTTGAGGCGCATCGCGGCCATCAGCATGCCGGGCGTGATCTTGTCGCAGTTGGAGATGCAGACCATGGCGTCGGCGCAGTGCGCGTTGACCATGTATTCGACGCTGTCGGCGATCAGCTCGCGCGACGGCAGGCTGTAGAGCATGCCGTCATGGCCCATCGCGATGCCGTCGTCGACGGCGATCGTGTTGAACTCCTTGGCGACGCCGCCGGCCTTCTCGATCTCGCGGGCGACCAGCTGGCCGAGGTCCTTGAGGTGAACATGGCCGGGCACGAACTGGGTGAAGGAGTTGACGACGGCAATGATCGGCTTGCCGAAATCCTCGTTGGTCATGCCGGTGGCGCGCCACAGGCCGCGGGCGCCGGCCATGTTGCGGCCATGGGTGGAGGTGCGGGAGCGATAGGCGGGCATGACGGTTTCCTTAGGCGTTCCTCGGGATCAGGCAATGTTGGTCCGCGGGCGGAAGGGTCCCGACAACCGACGGACGGCAATGATGCGGCGAGGCATACAGCGAAGTGCTTGATGATTCGACCCTAAATTTCGCTGTTCCGGGATGCCCTGCGGGCAGGGCCGGGGCCACGTGCCGCTGCCGGAGGGGCCGGCCGGCCCCGGTCACGCGTTTGTGGCTACGTGGGGAACAGGAAGGTCGCTTAGATTAGAACGGTCGAGTTTTGTTCGCCCCGATCCAGCCCGAACGTTCCTGCCGCAGCCTCCGCCGCCCGCGCGTCCCATGCCGTCCGTCATCCGCTTCCGCCACCTGCCGACCCTTGCCGCGCTGCTTCTGGGCGTTCCCGGCGCCGCCTCGGCCCACGCCATCATCGTCTCGTCGCAGCCCGCGGCGGGTGGCACCATCGAGACGCAGGCGACAATGATCCGGCTGCGCTTCAACAGCCGCATCGATCACGCCCGCTCGCGGCTGAAGCTGCGCGCGCCCGACGGTGCCGAGCAGGCGCTTTCTCCGGCAGTCGATGCGCCGGCCGACGAGATCGACGCCGAGGCCAAGGCGCTCAGCCCCGGCGCCTGGCACCTGCAATGGCAGGTGCTCAGCGTCGATGGCCACATCACCCGCGGCGACATTCCTTTCAACGTGCGCTAGCCGTGTCGCTGTTGCTCGACATCTTCGGCTATCTCTCGGTGGTGCTGCGCGGCCTGACCCTGCTGGCACAGTCCTTCACCATCGGCGGCTTGGCATTTCTGCTGTTGCTGCTGCGCCCGCTACGGCAAAGGCTGTCCGCTGACGCGATCGTGGTCGGGAAGCGCGGCCAGCGCTTCCTGCGCCGAAGCGCATTCGGCTGGTTCGCGGTCGTGCTGGCTTCGCTCGCAGTCAACATGGGCGCGCTGATCGGGACGCTCGATCTGTCGCTCGGCGCGGCGGCGAGCGCGGATTTCGCACGCTCCGGCCTGGCTGTTGCCGCGTGCGCGCTCGGCATCGCCGTGCTCGCCCGGACCGGCAGCTGGGCCGCCTGGCGCGTCCTGACGCTGACCGTGCTGGCCGTCTCAGCGCTGCTGCTGCAGCTCAACCTGACGCACGCGGCGAGCCGGCTCGAGGTGCGCTGGCCGCTGCTCGCCGCCGACTTCCTTCACATGCTCGGCGCCGGCGTCTGGATCGGCGGCCTGCCGTATTTCATGATGGCGCTGAACGGCTGCAAGGCGGATGACGATCAGCGCAGAATCGGACGGCGCTACTCGTTGATGTCGATGGTCTCGGTGGCGGCGATCGTGCTCGGCGGCATCGTGATGGCGATCGCCTATCTCGGCTCGTTCGCGGCGATCTACGGTACGGCCTATGGTGTGATGACCTCGGCCAAGGTCGCGATGCTGCTGATGCTGCTCGCGCTCGGGGCGGGCAATTTCCTGGCTGTGGAGCGCCTGCGCCGCCGTGATCCCGCAGCGCCGCTGCTGCGGATGAAGCGCTTCGTCGAGGTCGAGTTCGGCATCGGGTTGACGGTGCTCCTGACGGCGGGCTCGCTGACGTCGCTGCCGCCGGGCATCGACCTCAGCCAGAACCGCCTGAACTGGGCCGAGATCGTCGAGCGCGCCGCGCCGCAACGGCCGCGGCTGACCAGCCCCTCGGTCGACCAGCTCACGATCTCGCAGTTGCAGGCGAGGATCGACGCCGCCGACGCGCAGCGCGTGACGGCGCCGCAAGCCTACGTGCCGGGCGAGGGCGTGATCCTGCCGCGCAGCGCCGCCGACATCGCCTGGTCGGAATACAACCACCATTGGGCCGGCATCTTCGTCGTGCTGATCGGGCTGCTCGCGCTGATCGAACGCTTCGCCTGGGGACGCTGGGCGCGGCACTGGCCGTTGCTGTTCCTGGTGATGGCGGCGTTCCTGTTTCTCCGCGCCGACGAGATGGCCTGGCCGCTCGGCCCGATCGGCTTCTTCGCGTCGCTGCGCGATCCCGAAGTGGCGCAGCACCGGCTGTTCGTGGTGCTGATCGTCCTGTTCGGCCTGTTCGAATGGCGGGTGCGGCTGCGCGGGCAACAGGCGGGGCGGGCGGCGCTGGTGTTTCCGCTGACGGTCGCCGCCGGCGGCGCGCTGCTGCTGACCCATTCGCACGCCATCGCCAACATCAAGGATCAGCTCCTGATCGAGATGAGCCACACGCCGCTGGCGCTGTGCGGCATCATCGCCGGCTGGGCGCGCTGGCTCGAGCTGCGCCTGGACGGCCGCATCAGCCGCGCCGCCGCCTGGGTCTGGCCGGTGGCCTTCGTGCTGGTCGGGCTGATCCTGCTGGATTATCGCGAGGCGTGAGCAGCCTTACTGCTTCTGCAGGAACACGTAGTCCGCGGAATAGGCCACGCTGCGGAGTTGCCCGGCGGTCTCGCAGGCGCCCTCCAGCTTGCCGCCCGACGTGTTGATCCGCTGCACGGTGGTGACGTCCGACAGCACGCCCTTGCTGCCGCGGTGGGAGACGACGGCGAGCTTCAGCCAGGGGATGTCGTTGTCGGTGGCGCCGATGGCGGTGCCCTGGACGCGGCCGCCGACGATCGAGCCGTCCTGGTGCTCCCAGCTCGGGCCGGCGTAGTGCCGACCGACGGTCTTGCCGTCCTCGAACAGACTGGCGATCGGTTCGCGAAAGGTCCAGGCGAGCTTGCCGTCCTTGTCGGTCTTGCAGTCGTAGACCTGCGCGCCTTCGGCATGCAGCGTCAGCACGGCCTTTTCGCCGGCGGCGATCAGCGCGTCGGGAATCGTGGTCTCTGCAGCGTGGGAGGAGCCGATCTGGGCCCCGAGCAACAGCAGGGCGAGCGATGAGGTCAAGCGCATGATCAGGTTCCTCGACAGCAGGAGTGAAACAGAAACGGGCCACGCTTGTGGCGCGGCCCGTTGATAGGTGACGAAACCAGAAGGCGAAAGTGGGGAAACTTACGCCGCCATCGCCTTGGTCAGGTTCTCGGCGATCTTGTCGAGGAAGCCGGTGGTCGAGAGCCAGCGCTGATCGGCGCCGACCAGGAGCGCGAGGTCTTTGGTCATGTAGCCGGACTCGACGGTGTCGACGCAGACCTTCTCCAGGGTGGCGGCGAACTTCGCCAGTTCGGCGTTGTTGTCGAGCTTGGCGCGGTGCGACAGGCCGCGGGTCCAGGCGAAGATCGAGGCGATCGAGTTGGTCGAGGTCTCCTTGCCCTTCTGGTGCTCGCGGAAGTGGCGGGTCACCGTGCCGTGGGCCGCCTCGGCCTCGACGGTCTGGCCGTCCGGGGTCATCAGCACCGAGGTCATCAGGCCGAGCGAGCCGTAGCCCTGCGCCACGGTGTCGGACTGCACGTCGCCGTCATAGTTCTTGCAGGCCCAGACATAGCCGCCCGACCACTTCAGCGCCGCGGCGACCATGTCGTCGATCAGGCGGTGCTCATAGGTGATCTTCTTGGCCTCGAACTTGTCCTTGAACTCCTTCTCGTACACCTCCTGGAAGATGTCCTTGAAGCGGCCGTCATAGACCTTCAGGATGGTGTTCTTGGTCGACAGGTAGACCGAGTAGTTCTTGGCGAGGCCCATGTTGAGCGAGGCGCGGGCGAAGTCGTAGATCGACTCGTCGAGGTTGTACATCTCCATCGCGACGCCGGCGCCGGGCGCCTTGAAGACCTCCTTCTCGATCACGGTGCCGTCGTCGCCGACGAACTTCATCGTCAGCACGCCCTTGCCGGGGAACTTGAAGTCGGTGGCGCGGTACTGGTCGCCATAGGCGTGGCGGCCGATGATGATCGGCTTGGTCCAGCCGGGAACGAGGCGCGGCACGTTCTTGCAGATGATCGGCTCGCGGAACACGACGCCGCCGAGGATGTTGCGGATGGTGCCGTTCGGCGACTTCCACATCTCCTTGAGACCGAACTCCTTCACCCGGGCCTCGTCGGGGGTGATGGTGGCGCACTTGACGCCGACGCCGACCTTCTTGATGGCGTTGGCGGCATCGATCGTGATCTGGTCGTTGGTCTTGTCGCGGCTCTCCATCCCCAGGTCGAAATACATCAGGTCGATATCAAGGAAGGGGTTGATCAGCTTGTCCTTGATGTACTGCCAGATGATCCGGGTCATCTCGTCGCCGTCGAGCTCGACGACCGGGTTGGTCACCTTGATTTTTGCCATGATCGATGGGGCCTTCTTGGGAACAGCGCGCCAGGAATGGAAAGCGCTTGTGAAATCAAGCGCGTCATAGCACTGCTGCACCGCGGGCGGAAGCGCACCCGGTATGCGTCCGGTGCTGATTTTCGCAGCCCGCTCATGCGGTGGGCAACGGCGGCCGCGGGCCGGCCTGCCGTTTCGCGGAAACTGCAAAATTCAAGTGTAAGCCGATTATTTTGCTTGAGAATTCTCATCAGCCGGGCCAACGAGCGGGCAGGGCGCGATCGGCGCTTCAACCGGATCTGCAAGTCGAGGATTGAGCGTGTCGGGCACCGACAAGACGAAGGCGGGCGTAGAGATCGCAGGGCCAGTGGTGATCCTGGTCGAGCCGCAGCTCGGCGAGAACATCGGCATGGCCGCGCGCGCCATGGGCAATTTTGCGTTGTCGGAGCTGCGACTGGTCAACCCGCGCGACGGCTGGCCGAACATCGCCGCCCAACGGGCGGCCGCCGGGGCCGACCACATCATCGATCATGTCCGGCTGTTCGACACCCTGCCGGAGGCGATCGCCGACCTCGACCTGGTGTTCGCGACCACCGCCCGCGCCCACGACCAGGCCAAGCCGGTGATGGGACCAGAGGCGGCCGCCCGCGAGATGCAGGGCCAGATCGCCGGCGGCGGCCGGGCCGGCATCCTGTTCGGCCGCGAGCGGGCGGGGCTCACCAACGAGGAGGTCGCCCGCGCCAACCGCATCATCACCTACCCGGTCAACCCCGGCTTTGCCTCGCTGAACCTCGCCCAGGCGGTGCTGCTGATGGGCTATGAATGGTTCAAGCTGGTGACATCGGGCGCGCTGCCCTTCGCCATGCCCGAACGCTCGGAGCGCGCCAGCCAGGGACAGATGGAGGCGTTCTTCGAGAACCTGGTGCGCGAGCTCGACCGGGTCGAATTCCTGCGGCCCGCCGAGAAGCGCGAGACCATGCTGGTCAACCTGCGCAACATCTTCTTCCGCATGGAGCCGTCGCGGCAGGACATCCACACCCTGCACGGCGTGGTCATGGCGATCGCCGAGGGGCGCAAGGGGCCGGCCAAGGGCGGCGTGCTCGACAGCGAGCAGGCGACGCGGCTGCGGGCGCTGATCGCCGAGCAGGGCACGGTCGCCAACCTGCCGGATTCGCGCGGCTCGCTGCGCGGGCTGGCGCGGCTGCTCCGCCGCAACCCGACCGACGCCGAGCGCGCGCTGTGGCACGCGCTGTCGCGCGACCGCCGCTTCGCCGGCCAGTTCAAGCGCCAGACCCCGGTCGGCCGCCACATCCCCGACTTCGTCTCCTTCATCCACCGCCTCGCGATCGAGCTGGTCGGCCCCGACGAGAGCGAAGGCGTCGTCGCTGATCGCAGCGCAAGGCGGGCGTGGCTGGAAAGCCGCGACTATCGCGTCACCGAGGTGAAGGCGGCGGATGTCGAGGCGAATCTGGAGGCCGAGCTGGTGCGGCTGCAGGCGGTGATCGCCGCAGCCAAGTAGTCGCCGACGGTCGCATCGCGAGCCGCGTGGCGGCTATCAATGGCTTCGCGCGTCCGTTCATCACGCGCAAGCGTCGATTGAGTTGCCGCGTGGCATGCGCGGCCCTCGCAACTCATCCGCGCCCGGCAGGCCCCGAGTCTGCGATCTCGTTTACACCGGCTGAACGATGATTTGTGAACGCAATTCCAGATTGTGGTTCTCCCAATCGGTTCTGGTTAGATCGCAGCACCAAGAGCAAGACCTAAGGGGGCATTCATGGCTACGCGACGATGGCGCTCGATTCTGTGTTGTGCGTTGATCATCGGCTCGATCTTCGGCTTGTCGGCAAGCGCCGAACCGGCGGCACCGAAGCGGTGCACGACGGCGGCCGATCTCGGTGCCGACGAGCGCATCGCCGGCTGCACTGTCGTGATCGAGCGCGGCAAGCCGGCGACGCCGCAGGTGATCGAAGCCCGTTTCGCACGCGCCGGCGCCTACTTCCACAAGGGAGACGTCGAGCATGCGATCGACGACTACAAGATCGTCATCGAGCAGTCCTCGGCTGGTCTTCTTGCCGCATTCGATCGCGCCGCTCCTGATCTGCGCGAGAGCGAGCCGCAGCCGGGGTCGGGTTTCGGGCGGGCGTTCGGTCGCAACGGCTACCGCGCGCAGGCCTATCGCGCGCTGGGGATCGCAAGCTTCCAGGCCGGTCTCCTGGAGGAGGCGCAGGACGATTTCAGATGGCTCAGCGAGATCGATCCCCACAATGCCGAGGCGGCCTTGTGGCTGGATCTGGCGCGCCGCCGTGCCGGGCTGGGGAGCGAGCTCGCCGACCACGCGAAGCGGCTCGACATGGGTAAATGGCCGGCCCCGATCGTCCGTCTCTTCCTCGGGCAGGAAACGCCAGAGGCTGTGCTTGCGGCGGCCGACCGCGGTGCTCCCGTCACGCGCCGGGCACGGCGTTGCGAGGCGAGCTTCTTCGCCGCCGAGCTGATGCTCGACCAGAGTCGTGAGCGCGACGCCATGCAACTGATCGACCGGGCTCTCGCCGAGTGTCCGTTGACATCGCGCGAACGCTCGGTCGCCGAGGCGGAGGCGCGCGCGCTCCGCATCATGCCGTAAAAGTCATGCGGAGAGGCACGGCAATCCCGCAGCGAGCTGTTCTCCGGCCGCATGCTTAACGCGCGCGTGCGCATTTGAGTGAAAATGCCCGGTCAAATCCGCACGCGGCGGGTTACGGAACGCTCGGGTTCGAACGGTATGGTCTGCGCATTGCCCTTTCATCGTTGCAACTGTGCGGCCTTTCATCATGAACGAAACCAGATCCGTGTTGCGGGACCTCGAGGATGCGATTGCGCGGGGGACCGCGGACAGCCGCGAGCGCGCGCTGTGGCATGCGACCGACCTGCTGATCGCGGGGCGCTACTGCGAGGAGGAGATCGCCACCTTCGGCGAGGTGATCGGCCGGCTCGCCGACGAGATCGAGATCGAAGCGCGCGCCAAGCTCGCGGATCGCCTCGCCAGGATCGAATATTCGCCGGCCAGCGTCATCCGCAAGCTCGCCTTCGACGACGAGATCTGGGTCGCCGGCCCGGTGTTGCGCGAATCCGAGCGGCTCGATGACGCCACGCTGGTCGAGAACGCCAGCACCAAGAGCCAGGACCATCTGCTCGCGATCGCCGAACGAAAGACGTTGAGCCCGGCCGTGACCGACGTGCTGGCGACGCGCGGCGACCGTGCCGTCGCCACGGCGGTGGCGCGCAATCAGGGCGCCCAGTTCTCCGGCGCCGGATTCCTGCACATGGTCAAGCGGGCCGAGAACGACTCGATTCTCGCCGAGCATCTCGGCCGCCGGCTCGACATCCCCCGCCATCTGTTCCAGCAACTCATCGCCAAGGCCTCGGACGATGTCGGCAAGCGGCTGGCAGGGGAGCGGCCGGAGCTGCTTGGCGAGATCAACAGCTCGGTCGCCAACATCGCCGGCGACCTGCAGTCGAAGTTCGGACCCGGCTCGCGCAACTACTTCGTCGCCAAGCGGACCGTGACGATCCAGCACCGCCTCGGCAATCTGCACGAGAGCACCATCGCCGGCTATGCGACCGCGCACAAGGTCGAGGAGGTGACGATCGGCCTCGCGCTGCTGTCGGGATTGCCGGTCGACGTCGTCGAGCGCGCCTTGTTCGACCGCAACCGCGAGATGCTGCTGATGCTCGCCAAGGCGCTTGGCTTTACCTGGGATACGATGATGGCGCTCGCGTTCCTCGGCGCCCGCGACCACCGCATCACGGCCGGCGAGTTGCAGGAGCTGGAGCGTGACTATGCCAAGCTCCAGTCGCTGACATCGCGCAGCGTGCTCGAATTCTATCAGTCCCGCAAGAATCCAGGCAAAGGCGGCAAAGCATCCGCGCCGCGCGCCGTAGCCTATTGAACCTGCAGCGACGGATGGAGGTGATCGCGGATGAAGGGTATGGGACTTCCTCTTCGCAGAGAGCAACGGCTCGGCCATCGCGAGGCGCCTGCGGACCGCGCGGCGGTCGATGCGGCTTGGCACGTGCTCGAAGCGGCCAACGAGCTCGGCGATGAGGCTGCAGTGGCCGCCTGCCGCCGCGTCATCGATGCGAGCCTCAACGGCGCGGGCGCAGACCAGGCGGACCTGAAGCTGGTGACGGAGTATTTCCGCTAGTTCTGTCGCTCGGTTCGCGGGGCAGGGCGGCTCAGACCGCAGCGAGCTGCGGGCCCGCCGCCTTGCTGTTGCGCTGGCCCGCCTTCAGCTTCGCCGGCTCGATCAGCGCCTTCGCCGCCAGCCCGGCGGTGTCCGCGACCTCGGGATTGCGCGACACCATCGCCGCCACGATCGCGCCGTCGATCAGCAGTGCAAGCTGATGCGAGAAGCTCTCCGGCTCGGCAGCGCCCATCTCACGGGCGAGCTTCTCGATATGCGCCAGCACCACTTTCTTGTGGCGCATTGCGATGGTGCGAAACTGCTTCTGGTCCTTGTCGTGCTCGCCGACCGCATTGATGAAGGGGCAGCCGTAGAAGCGCTCCTCGCCGAACCAGCTCTTCAGCGCCGGAAAGATGCGTGCCAGCTTGGTCTCGGCGTCACCGCCGCCGCTCTCCATTTCCGCGATGAACCATTCGCGCCACTGCTTGCCTTCGCTTTCCAGCACGGCGGTGACCAGCGCGGTCTTCGATCCGAACAGCTTGTAGAGTGTGGTCTTCGCGGTGCCGGCCTCGCTGATGATCGCATCGATCCCGGTGGCATTGATGCCGTTCTTGCAGAACAGCCGCGTGGCGGCGCCGAGCAGGCGGCCGCGCGCGGATTCGTCATCGCCGGCCGAGATCGTCCTCGCGATCGCCTGCTTCTTGCCGGTTTGTTTGCCCGCAACTGACTTTGCCATGCGCGCAAGCTTAATCGCTGTGCGCGTGACTCAGCAAGACTGCTGATGTGCTCGAGGCAGCATTGCGCTCAATTTGATCTCCGAAGGCGGCATTCTGCACTGCGCTTGGGCAGCGGAGGTGACGCAACGGCTCGCCACTTGCCGCGATGATCGCGTAAGCCGCGAGGATCACTCCGGCTTTTGATTTTCGGCCTCTCTGGCACGCTTCGTGCAGGATACAGACCGTTCGGTATCCTCATCCCAGGGAGAGAAATGAGATGACCGCTGTGGTTCAGAAGACGGCGCTGACGGGCTGCCTTGCACCCATCGACAAGAACGGGCTTGAACAGCTCATCGTCAACGGCAAGGCCAACCCCAAGGTCATCAAGACCCTGAAGTGCAAGACCGTCGCCGAGGGCAAGTTCCGCCACGCCAACTACATCCGCAACCTCGCGCCCTACATCGTCGACGAGCCGCCGGGGCTGCTCGGTGACGACACCGCGCCGAATCCGTCGGAAGCCTCGCTCGCCGCGCTCGGCTCCTGCCTGGCCGTCGGCCTGCATGCCAATGCGGTGCATCGCGGCTGGATCGTCAACAAGCTCGAGCTGGAGCTCGAGGGCGATCTCAACATCACGGCAGTCTGGGGCACCGGCGACGTCAGCGAGAAGCCGGTCGGCTTCACCGACGTCCGCGTCAAGGTCGACATGGAGTGCGAGGGCATTCCGCAGGAGGAGGTCAAGGCGCTGATCGACCACGTCAAGAAGTGGTCGCCGGTCGCCAACACCTTCACGCGTCCGGTCAATCTCGAGGTCGGGATCTGAGGCGGCCCTGGAGGTCAGCGTAGCGGAGGACGTCATGAACTCAGTAGTCTCGGGTTCACTCGGGCAGCATCTGGCGGTCGATGGCGCGGGCGTCATGCCCATACCGTCGACCGTGGAGCAGGTCACGGCGATCGCGCGCAAGGAGCTCGCGCCGCTGGCCGCTGGCATCGACGCCGGGACGGTGTACCCGGCCGACGTGCTCCGCCGCTTCGGCGAGGTCGGCGCGTGGAGCAGCCACGTGCCGGAAAATGGCGCGGCGGATCTCAACTGCGCGATCGACACCATCGGCGCGATCGGTGAGGTCTGCGGCGCCTCTGCCTTCATGGCGTGGTGCCAGAACACGCTGGTCTGGTACATCGCCAACTCGCCCAACAAGGTGCTTGTCGGCCGTCTTCTCGACGACGCCGCCAGCGGCCGGTTGCTCGGTGGCACCGGCTTGTCCAATCCGATGAAGAGCTTCTTCGGCATCGAGAAGCTCAAGCTCAGGGGTCGCAAGGTCGAGGGCGGCTACGTCGTGCGCGGCGTGCTGCCCTGGGTCTCGAACCTCGGGCCGGACCACATGTTCGGCACGATCTTCGAGCGTGAGGACGCGCCCGGCGAGATCGTGATGTTCATCGCCGACTGTGCCGATCCGGCGGTGACCCTGCAGCCATGCCAGCCGTTCCTGGCGATGGACGGCACCGGCACCTACGGCATCCAGTTTCGCGACCTGTTCGTGCCGGACGAACTGATCCTGGCCGATCCCGCCGGTCCCTTCGTCAAGAAGATCCGTGCCGGATTCATCATGTTGCAGGCCGGCATGGCGCTCGGCCTGATCAAGGACTGCATCAAGATCATGCAGGAGGTCGAGGCGCCGCTCGGCCACGTCAACCGCTATCTGCCGCAGCAGCCGGTCGATTTCAGCGCGCTCGCCGATGAACTCGCGAAGGAGACGGCTGAACTCGCCAGCGATCCGTTCAACCCCGACGAGAGCTATTGGCGCAAGGTCGTGGCGCTGCGCCTGCGTGCCGGCGAGGCCAGCGTCGCTGCGGCTCATGCCGCGATGCTCCATTGCGGAGCCCGCGGCTACCTCAAGGGCAATCGCGCCGAACGTCGCCTGCGCGAGGCCTATTTCGTCGCAATCGTGACTCCCGCGACCAAGCAGCTCCGCAAGATGCTCGCCGACGGCTGACGCCGGCGAGAACGGCAAACCAACAAATCCCAACCAGGAGAGGCCTGCCATGACGGACGTTCTGATTACAGCCGGCGAACTCGCTGAGTTCATCAAGACCGAGCCGTGTGTCGTGATCGACACCCGCAATCCCGATGCCTACGCCGCGGGACATCTTCCCGGCGCCGTCAACGTCCACGAGATATTCACCTATCTCGCGACGTCCACACCGGAAGGCATGGAGGAATTGAAGACGAAGTTTGCGGACGCGTTCGGCGCCGCCGGCCTTTCGGGCGCCGAGACCGCCGTCGTCTACGAACAGTCGATGAACTCCGGCTTCGGCCAGTCGTGCCGCGGCTATTTCCTGCTCACGATGCTCGGCTATCCCAAGGTCAAGGTGCTGCATGGCGGCTACGATGCCTGGGTGGCCGCCGGCATGCCGGTGACGACCGACGTGCCGTCGCCGGCCAAGGCCTCGTTCGCCATCGTGCCGGAGGCGGGCAGCATCCTGATCGACGCCAAGGCGATGCTGGCGGCGGTTGGCAATCCCGCTATCGCGATCCTCGACGTCCGCGATGTCGATGAGTGGATCGGCGATTCCTCCTCGCCCTACGGCAAGGATTTCTGTCCGCGCAAAGGCCGCATCCCCGGCGCCGTCTGGCTCGAATGGTACCGCATGATGAAGCCGACCGCCGAAGGCCCGCGCTTCAAGTCGAAGGACGAGATCCTCGCCGAATGCGCCACCGTCGGCATCACGGTCGACACGCCGGTTTATCTCTACTGCTTCAAGGGCGCGCGGGCCTCGAACACCTTCCTGGCGCTGAAGAACGCCGGCGTGAAGGATGTACGGATGTACTTCGGCTCGTGGAACGAGTGGTCGCGCGACCCGTCGCTGCCGATCGAGGAAGGACTTCCGATGCCGGCGATGACCAGCAAGGCGGCATAGAAGCTGCATGTTAAGCACGTCCGGCCGCTGAAAAATGCGGCCGGATGAGCAGTTCGAAGGCGCTGACAGCGCAGGTGTGACAAAGGGGCGCAGCACATGTCGATTTTCGATGATCCGTTCGATGCCGATTCACGCGTGAATGCCGGTTGTATCTGCGGCCAGCATCGCAGCCCGGCCGAACATGAGCACGCCGCGCTGGCGCTGCGCTGCGAGCCCGTGGCGGACTCCACCGAGAAGCGCTACGAGAACGTGGTCGCGTCAGCCGTGCTGCGCGCGGTGTTTCCGCAAGCTGCCACCCGCCGCGCGTTTCTGAAGTCGGTCGGCGCCGCCACCGCGCTCGCCGCAGTGTCCCAGTTCTTCCCGCTGAAGACCGCGACCGAGGCGTTCGCCGAAGCGGGCGCGCCCGAGAAGAAGG
Source organism: Bradyrhizobium sp. SZCCHNRI1029 (assembly GCF_032487555.1). Classification (NCBI taxonomy): domain Bacteria; kingdom Pseudomonadati; phylum Pseudomonadota; class Alphaproteobacteria; order Hyphomicrobiales; family Nitrobacteraceae; genus Bradyrhizobium; species Bradyrhizobium sp. SZCCHNRI1029. The sequence goes on along the minus strand of NZ_JAUEUK010000001.1, from coordinate 1,185,052 downwards.
ATCTCAAGGTCGGCTTCATCCCGATCACCTGCGCGACCCCGATCATCATGGCGGCGCCGCTCGGCTTCTATGCCAAGGCCGGGCTGAACGTCGAGGTCGTCAAGACCGCCGGCTGGGCCGTCATCCGCGACAAGACCATCAACAAGGAATACGACGCCTCGCACATGCTGGCGCCGATGCCGATCGCGATCTCGCTCGGCCTCGGTGCACAGCCGATCCCGTTCACCGTGCCCGCGATCGAGAACATCAACGGGCAGGGCATTACGCTTGCGATGAAGCACAAGGACAAGCGCAATCCGAAGGACTGGAAGGGCATGAAGCTCGCCATTCCGTTCGACTATTCGATGCACAACTATCTCCTGCGCTATTATCTCGCCGAGCACGGCATCGATCCCGACACCGACGTGCAACTGCGCTCGGTTCCGCCGCCGGAGATGGTCGCGAACCTGCGCGCCGACAACATCGACGGCTTCCTCGCGCCCGACAACATCTGCCAGCGCGCGATCTTTGACGGCGTCGGCTTCCTGCACATCCTGTCGAAGGAGATCTGGGACGGTCACCCCTGCTGCAGCTTCGCGGCGAGCCGCGAGTTCATCACGACGGCGCCGAACAGCTTTGCCGCTCTCACCCGCGCCATCGTCGATGCCACCGCGTACGCGTCGAAGGCTGAGAACCGCAAGCAGATCGCGGAGGCGATCGCTCCGGCGAATTACATCAATGCGCCGGTGACCGTCATGGAGCAGGTCTTGACCGGCACCTACGCCGATGGCCTCGGCGGCGTGAAGACCGATCCGAAGCGCGTCGATTTCGATCCGTTCCCGTGGCAGTCCTTCGCGGTGTGGATGCTGACGCAGATGAAGCGCTGGGGCCAGATCAAGGGCGACGTCGACTACAAGGCGGTCGCGGAGCAGATCTATCTCGCCACCGACACCCGCAAGGTCATGACCGAGATGGGCCTGACGCCGCCGACGGACTCCTACAAATCGTTCTCGGTGATGGGCAAGCCGTTCGATCCGACCAAGCCGGACGACTACGTCGCCAGCTTCAAGATCAAGAAGGCGTCGTGATGGGGGGGATGGGCGCGACGCTGCTGGCCGCGACAATCGCGATGGACACGACGCTGCCGATCAAATCATCGGTGTCGTCCCCGCGAACGCGGGGACCCATACGCCGTGAACCCGCTTGTGGCAGGAATGGCGACGACGATCTTTTTTACCAAGTCTGGACGGTGGTTATGGGTCCCTGCGTTCGCAGGGACGACACCGTGAGTGGAGCGCCGGCATGACCGCCTCTCTTCGCCTCCGCGCCGCCGTGGTTTCCATCGTGCTGCTGGCCGTGTTCCTCGGCGCCTGGCATATCGCGACGCGCAGCACGGGCGCCGCGGCCAACATGAGCCCGGAATACGCCAAGCTGATGGGCATGACGGCCACGCAGGGCAAGTCGGCGATGCCCGGGCCGCTCGATGTCGGTGCCAAGCTGTGGGAGCATCTGCGGCGGCCGTTCTACGACAATGGTCCGAACGACAAGGGGCTCGGCATCCAGCTCGCCTTCTCGCTCGGGCGGGTCATGCTCGGCTATTTGATCGCAGTCGCGGTCGCGATCCCGCTCGGCTTCCTGATCGGCATGTCGCCCTTGATGAGCAAGGCGCTCGATCCGTTCATCCAGATTCTCAAGCCCATCTCGCCGCTCGCCTGGATGCCGCTCGCGCTCTACACCATCAAGGATTCCAGCCTGTCGGCGATCTTCGTGATCTTCATCTGCTCGGTGTGGCCGATGCTCATCAACACCGCCTTCGGCGTCGCCGGCGTGCGCAAGGAATGGATCAACGTCGCCCGCACGCTCGAGGTCGGGAATTTCCGCCGGGCCTTCACGGTCATCCTGCCGGCTGCGGCGCCGACGATCCTCACCGGCATGCGGATCTCGATCGGCATCGCCTGGCTCGTCATCGTCGCCGCCGAGATGCTCGTCGGGGGCACCGGCATCGGCTACTTCGTCTGGAACGAGTGGAACAACCTCTCGATCACCAACGTGATCATCGCGATCCTGTTGATCGGCCTGGTCGGCATGGTGCTGGATCAGATCCTGGCCCGCGTGTCGCGGCTCGTGACGTTTCCGGAGTAGGGCATGATCAGGCGAACTGCTGCAAGGTGCGCAACTCCGTTCCCCTCCCCCTTGCGGGGAGGGGTCAGGGGTGGGGGTGCCCCAGGCGCGAGTCTTCGTGGGGGACCCCCCTCCCTGACCCTCCCCCACAAGGGGGGAGGGAACGGAAAGACCTTCCTATGACCGACAAGTTCATCTCCATCGAAGGGATCGCCAAGCGCTATGATGGGGCGCGCAGCACGACGATCTTCGAGAATCTCTGGCTCGCGATGGCGCGCGGCGAGTTCGTCTGCGTGATCGGGCATTCCGGCTGCGGCAAGACTACGGTGCTGAATGTTCTTGCCGGCCTCGACGTGCCGAGCGAAGGCGCCGTCATCGTCGACGGCCAGGCCATCGAAGGTCCGAGTCTCGACCGAGCGGTCATCTTCCAGAGCCATGCGCTGCTGCCGTGGCGAACGGTGCTCGGCAACGTCGCCTATGCCGTCTCGTCGAAATGGCGCAAATGGGATCGCGCCAAGGTCAAGGCGCATGCGCTGAAATACATCGAGCTCGTCGGCCTGTCCGGCTCCGAGCACAAGCGGCCGTCGGAGCTGTCCGGCGGCATGAAGCAGCGCGTCGGGATTGCCCGCGCGCTCTCGATCACGCCGAAGATCATGCTGATGGACGAGCCGTTCTCCGCGCTCGATGCGCTGACGCGCGGCACCCTGCAGGACGAGGTCCGCCGCATCTGCGTCGAGACCGGGCAGACCGTGTTCATGATCACCCACGACGTGGACGAAGCGATCTATCTCGCCGACAAGATCGTGCTGATGACCAACGGACCCGGCGCGGTGCTCGCGGAGATCGTCGAGAACCCGCTGCCGAAGGACCGGCTGCGCGGCGACCTGCATCGCCATCCGCTGTACTACGCGCTGCGCAACCATATCATCGATTTCCTGGTCAGCCGCAGCAGGACCTTCACTGCCGAGACGCCGGATCACGATCCGCGTAAGGTGCCGGTGGTGAAGATCGGGCGCAGCGAGCCGACGATCGTCGCGTCCAACCCGGTCGAGAACGACGCGCCGCAGGCGATCGCCCGCTGACGCCCAGCCGGAAGAAACCCATCAACGAAGACTTTCAAGGGAGACCAAGCATGAAGCGATCCGACCTCACCGAGAAGCTGCTCGACATCAAGCGCGAGAAGGGCTGGAGCTGGAAATACATCTGCGAGCAGATCGGCGGCTATTCCGAGGTGCTGATTGTCGGCGCCGTTCTCGGCCAGATGAAGCTGACCAAGCCGCAGGCGGCGAACGCCGGCGAGCTGTTCGGCCTGTCCAAATCCGAGATCGCGATGCTGAACGAGACGCCGATGCGCGGCGAGGGCGTGCAGATGCCGCCGACCGATCCCTTGATCTACCGCTTCTACGAGCTCGTGATGATCAACGGCCCGGCGTGGAAGGAGCTGATCCAGGAGGAATTCGGCGACGGCATCATGTCGGCGATCGACTTCGACATGGTGATGGAGCGCCTGCCCAATGCCAAGGGAGACCGCGTCAAGATCACGATGTCGGGCAAGTTCCTGCCTTACAAATATTACGGCGCCAGCGGCAACGTGCCGGAATACGGCTTCAAGGAAGAGTAAGCGAGTAGCGAATTGCGGGTAGCGAATAGGGGCAGGAGATCCCTATTCGCTACTCCCTATTCGCTATTCGCCTCTCACTGTCCCGCCTTGACCTGCGCCACGGCGGTCACCAGCAGCTCGCTCATCTTCGCGCGCACGTCCGCCTCGGTGACGGCCGCGCCCTTGGCGGTGAGGTCTCCCAGCACCTTGCGCAGCACGTCGGCATCGCCCGCTTCCTCGAAATCGGCCGCGACGACCTCCTTGGCGTAGGCGTCGGCGTCAGCGCCGGACTTGCCGAGCTTTTCGGCTGCCCACAGGCCGAGCAGCTTGTTGCGGCGGGCTTCTGCCTTGAACTTCAATTCCTCGTCATGGGCGAATTGCTTCTCGAAGGCGTCCTCGCGCTTGTCGAACGTGGTCATGGTCGGAACTTCCAGTGTTGCCGAAGAGGGTTAACCGCGCAGGCGGTTGCGGGGCGGTGGCCGCACGCCTAAATAATTGGAACATCTTGCCAATACAACGGGTACGAGGCCGCAGGGAAGGGCGGTAAAACTCCGCTCCCGAGGCCCGGATCGATTGTGCTCGGGACACCAATGAGATAGGTTTCCCACAGGCCCGGTTCTTGTTCTGTTTCCGTCCGTCCGGGCCCTCGCGGCAGCTCCGTCGTGGTCCTGTCCAAAGTCATCCGGAGCCCACCATTTCATGGATTTCAACAAAACACGGTACATCCCAATGAGCCGTCGGCGTCGCATTTATGAAGGCAAGGCCAAGGTCCTGTATGAAGGCCCCGAGCCGGGCACCCTGATCCAGCACTTCAAGGACGACGCCACCGCCTTCAATGCCAAGAAGCACCAGGTGATTGAAGGCAAGGGCGTCCTCAACAACCGGATCTCGGAGTACCTGTTTCAGCACCTCAACGACATCGGGGTTCCGACTCACTTCATCCGCCGGCTCAACATGCGCGAGCAGTTGATTCGCGAGGTCGAGATCGTGCCGCTCGAGGTCGTCGTCCGCAATGTGGCGGCGGGCTCGCTGTCGCAGCGCCTCGGCATCGAGGAAGGCACCCAGCTGCCGCGTTCGATCATCGAATTCTATTACAAGAACGACCAGCTCAACGACCCCATGGTGTCGGAGGAGCACATCACCGCGTTCGGCTGGGCGACGCCCCAGGAAATCGACGACATCATGGCGCTTGCCATTCGCGTCAACGACTTCCTGACCGGGCTTTTCCTCGGCATCGGCATCCGCCTGGTCGACTTCAAGATGGAATGCGGCCGGCTGTTCGAGAACGAGATGATGCGCATCATCGTCGCCGACGAGATTTCCCCCGATTCCTGCCGGCTGTGGGACATCAAGTCGAACGAGAAGCTCGACAAGGACCGCTTCCGTCGTGATCTTGGCGGCCTTCTGGAGGCCTATACCGAGGTCGCCAAGCGGCTCGGCATCCTCATCGAGAACGAGCGCCCGGCGGGCTCCGGCCCGGTCCTGGTCAAGAGCTAAAAGGGAACAAGACGTGAAAGCGCGTGTCACGGTGACGCTGAAATCCGGCATCCTCGATCCGCAGGGCAAGGCGATCGAGGGCGCCCTGAAATCGCTCGGCGTCGACGGCGTCGCCAGCGTGCGGCAGGGCAAGGTGTTCGACATCGAGCTCGCCGGTGCCGACAAGGCCAAGGCGGAGGCCGCCCTGAAGGCGGCCGCCGACAAGCTGCTGGCGAATACGGTGATCGAGAATTACCGGGTGGAGTTGCTGGGGTAGGCAATGGCCGTGATCGACCGCGAGATCTACGAGCTTCTGCTGGAAATCCCGCGTGATCAGGTCCGTGTCGAACATTCTGTCGATGAGCTGCTTGCTGGTGCGCGAGCGTTGAACAGAGAGCTCTCGTCGGACTCACACACTCTCGCGACGCTGCGAGGGGATCATTATCGAGCAAACACGTAGCATCATGAAATCCGCCGTCCTCGTCTTCCCCGGCATCAACCGCGAACGCGACATGGCCCGCGCGCTGCGCATGATCTCCGGCCATGAGCCTGCGATGGTCTGGCACGCCGAGACGTCGCTGCCGAAGGGCACCGACCTCGTCGTGGTGCCCGGCGGCTTCTCCTATGGCGACTATCTGCGCTGTGGCGCGATCGCGGCACGGGCCCCGGTGATGGACGCAGTACGCGATTTCGCCGCCAAGGGCGGCTTGGTGCTCGGCGTCTGCAACGGCTTCCAGATCCTGTGCGAGTCCGGCCTGCTGCCGGGCGTGCTGATGCGCAACGATAAGCTGAAGTTCATCTGCAAGGACGTGCATCTGCGGGTCGAGCGCTCCGATTCGCCGTTCACCCGCGGCTACAATGCGGGTCAGGTCATCCGCGTGCCGGTCGCTCACGGCGAGGGCAATTATGCGGCCGACGAGGAGACCTTGAAGCGGCTCAATGGCGATGGGCGCGTGCTCTATCGTTACTGCTCAGCCGATGGCGAGGTCGGCGACCTCAGCAACATCAATGGCGCTGCGCATTCCATCGCCGGCATCGTCAACGAGAACGGGAATGTGCTCGGCATGATGCCGCATCCCGAGAATCACGTCGAGGACATCATGGGCTGCACCGACGGCCGTGGCCTGTTCGCCGGCCTCGTCGCCCATCTCGACCGCGCGGCCTGATCGGCGGGCTGCGCCCGTGACGTTTCCGTCGGGCCGCTCGCCCGGCCCGACCCACAAACGACCGATTGGTGATCGAGGTTGCGGGACGTCCTCCATCTCCCGGATCGTCCCTGACGTCCGTCCTGCCTGCCACTTCCTCGATCCCGACGGTGCCTTGATGTCGACGCTGCCTCTCACTCAGCGCGCCCTGCGCTGGCTTCTCCTGTCCGTGTCGCTCTCGCTCGTCACGGGCGTTGGCGCCGCTCGGGCCGAGACCCCGTCGACGACGCCGTCGGTCGCCACACCGACTCTGCCGTTCACCGTGGGCGGCTGGAAACCGCAGCGGCCGAACGGCACCGATGTGACCTTCTTCCTGTGCGACGATGCGAAATGCGGCCCTGGCTCGAAGGTGAGCTACCGGCTCTACGGACCCAACACGACGATGACGATCGAGCAATTCCGCGCCTCCCAGGACCAGACCGTCAAGCTGCTCGACCAGCGCGTGCCGGGTCAGAGCACGACGATTCTGGGCGTCGAGGGCGGCAAGGGCAGCGGGCTGCCGCGCATGTTCTATGCACGGCGCCTGAAAGTGTCGCCAGGCGGAGAGAAGGAATATCAAGTGAGCGGCATGCTGTTCGGCGCGAGAGGCAGTGCCAGCCTGATCAGCTCCGCGACTGGCGAGGCGAACAGCACGGCCAACTTCAAGCAATTCGCGGTCCCGGTCATGCTTCTGCTCGCGCCACGGTCAAAATGATCGCGTGACGGCGCGCCGAAGCCGTTCATCAAAATCGTTCCGGAGTTTTTTCTCGCGCCGTCCGGCAACGCCGGGCGGCTGTTTGCGTTGTCCGCCAGCGAATGGGGCAGGGATCCAAGGAGGTTCTCATATGACGACGAAACATTGGCTGGGAACGGCCGCGATCATCCTGGCGATCGGCACGGCATCAGGTGTATCGGCGCAAGGCGACATGAAGCGCGAGGGAGGCCCGGCCGCTGCGACGGCGCACGAGGCCACGCGTCCGGCTGCCGAGGCGAAGGGAGAGGCAAAGGGCGGCGCCGCCGCGGCGGAACGTGCCGGCGCCGAGGCAAAGCAGAGCGCGCAGGAGCAGCGCCGTGGCGAGCCTTCATCCGCAGCAGGACGCGAGCAGGCTCAGGAAAGGTCCTCCGAGCGGTCGGCACATGATGCCAAGCAGAGCGCCGAGAGCAAGGGCGGTGCGGCCGCCGAGCGTGGCCGCGAGGCCAAGGAGAGCGCCGAGTCGAAGTCGTCGACTGACAGCAAGCAGGCCGACAAGCAGTCTGACAGCAAGAGCAAGGCCGAGTCGAAGCAACAGCAGGGGCGCGCCGACGAGCCGCGCAAGGGCGAGGATCGCGCCGCCGAGAGCAAGTCGGGGGCGACGGATCGGAAGTCCGACCGTGAGGCCGATCGCGCTGATCACGATAAGGACAAGACCCGGCAGAGCCAGGACGAGCGCAAGACCGGCACGTCCGACGAGGCCGCGGACAAGCAGACCGGCGACCGCAACAAGCAGGCCAACCAGCCGAACGCGGCCGACAGCAAGAACACGACCGCGCAGCAGAACCAGCCGACCGGCGCCGGTCAGCGTGATCAGACCGGGCAGGCCAACAATCAGACCCAGTCCAATGGCAGCCGCTCCAGCACGCAGGTGTCGGTCAACGAGCAGCAGAAGACCCGCGTGGTCGATCAGCTCAAGCGCGATCACGACTTCGACCAGGCGCGCACCAATCTCAACATCAACATCAATGTCGGCGAGCGCCTGCCGGAGCGCGTGCGGCCGCGTCCGCTGCCGTCGGACATCGTGACGATCGTGCCGGAATATCGCGGCTACGAGTACACCGTGATCCATGACGAGATCGCGATCGTCGACCCGCGCAGCCGCGAGATCGTCGACGTAATCCCGCAGAACGGCATGCGCGCGGACCGCGGCTATGATCGCGGCGGCTATGGCGTCGGCTCGACCCGGATCGTGCTGTCGGACGATCAGCGCCAGATTCTGCGCCGCGCCGCCACCGAGACGGGCACTGTGGGCTCGACGACATCGTCGTCGTCCTCGTCCGGATCGAGCTGCCTGAGCCTGCGCCGCGTGCCCGATGAGCTCGCGCGCAGCAATCCGGAGCTGGCCAACTACCAGTATCTGGCGATCGGCGAGCAGGTCGTGCTGGTCGACCCGCGCGATCAGAAGGTGGTGCAGGTCATCGACCAGCAGCAGTAGGGCCGAGGCGCGGCTGCGCCTTGTCTCATCGATGGCCTCCCTTGCCGCTGCGGCATGGGGGGCCATCGAAAGATTGATTTGGACATAGCACGTCCGGCTCTGCTTCAGTTCGCTCACAACGGGGAACGAGATTCCATCTCGTCCACAAGGGGAGCGAAACGAGCCATGGCGATCATCCGCCAGCTGTATGTCCAAGTCCTGATCGCGATCCTGCTCGCGATCGCCGTCGGCCTGCTGGCGCCAGAGGCGGCCGTTCAGATGAAGCCGCTCGGCGATGCGTTCATCGCACTTCTGCGCATGATGCTCGGGCCGATCATCTTCTGCTCGGTGGTGCTCGGGCTGACGCATGTCCGCGATATGAGGCAGCTCGGCCGGCTCGCGTTCAAGTCGCTGCTGTATTTCGAGATCCTGACCACGCTCGGCATGGTCGTCGGCTTCATCGCGGTCAACGTGTTCCAGCCCGGCGACGGGCTCCATGCCGGCAACCTCGCGCTCAATGACAGCGTGACGCGCATCTCCAACGCCGCGAGCAATTTCACGGCTATCGGCTTCTTCCTCAGCATCATCCCGACCACGATCGTCGACGCCTTCGCCAAGGGCGAGATTCTCCAGATCCTGTTCATCTCGGTGATGGTGGGCGCGGCGCTGAGCGTCGGCCTGAAGACGGAGTCGGCGATCCTGCGCGGCATCGAGGAGGGGCAGGACGTGCTGTTCCGCATGCTGGGTTTCATCATGAAGCTGGCGCCACTCGGGGCGTTCGGCGCCATGGCGGCGGCGATCGGCACGCATGGCGGCGCCACGCTGCTCTATCTCGGCAAGGTCGTGCTGCTGTACTGGATCACGGCGGTCGTCTTCGTCGCAGTCGTGCTCGGCGGCGTGTGCGCCATCATGCGGCTGTCGCTGCTCAAGCTGCTGCGGCTGATCCGCGAGGAGCTGCTGCTGGTGCTCGGGACCGCGTCCGGCGAGGTTGCGCTGCCGCGGCTGATGCAGAAGCTCGAGCAGGCCGGCTGCGACGGCGCCATCGTCGGTTTCGTGCTGCCGGCCGGCTACAGCTTCAATCTCGACGGCACGGGCATCTACATGGCGATTGCCGTCGGCTTCATCGCCCAGGCCACCGACACGCCATTCAGCTACGGCCAGCAGCTGGCGGTGCTCGCGGTCATGCTGCTGACCTCGAAGGGCGGCACCACCGTCGCGGGCGGCGCCTTCATCAAGCTCGCGGCGACCCTGCAATCCGTCCGCGTGCTGCCGCTCAACGGCCTCGGCCTGCTGTTCGGCATCGACCGCCTGATGGCGACCTGCACCGCGCTCACCAACGTCGTCGGCAACACCGTTGCCGTGTTCGTCATCGCGCGCTGGGAAAATGCGCTGGATGCCGCCAGGCTCGATGCCTATCTCGCGGGCGGCACCGCGTTGACGGCCGCGGAGGCGGCGGTCGACGAGGGCCGCGCTGCAATCGCCGGTGCGGGCGAATGAGCTCAGCGCACGTAGTCGCCGATGATCTTGGCGCCGGGCCAGGCGCCGTCCGCCACGCTCTGCGCGATCACCTCGCGCATCAGCGCCAGCAGCTCGTCGGCAAGCCAGGTCGGCTGGCGTTCCCGCGGCATGCCGATCGAGACGGTCGAGATCAGCGGCGGCCGCTCGATCGACCGCACGGTGAGCTCGCCGCGCTTCGCCTCGGCGACGACCGCGGCATGGGCGAGGATCGTTGCGCCGAGACCGCGCCGAACCATGGCCTTCGTCATGCTCACGCTGTCGACCTCGAAGGCGACGTTGAGCCGCGTGCCGTTCTGGATCGCCGCCTGCTCGATCAGCCGCCGGTTGCTGTGCGGAAGACTCGGCAGGATCAGCGACAGCCCGGCCAGCTCGCGCCAGCGGATCGTCTCGGCCACGGTGTCGCCGCGCTTGGCCGGCGGCAGGGCGACGACCATCCGCTCGTGCAGGATGGGGGTCAGCGCGATGCCGTCGAGCGGCGGCGGATTGTAGAGCACGGCGATGTCGAGCCGGCGGTCCAGCAGCCATTCCTCCAGCGACGAGCTGATGCCCTCGCGGACCTGCACGGAGGCCTGCGGCCAGCGCCGGCGCAGTTCGACCACCACGGACGGCGCGATGCGCAGGCCCGCGACCGGCGGCACCCCGAGCGCGATGTGACCGGCGAAGCTCGAATCCGGCGAGCGCACCGCGCCGGGCATCTGGTCGATCTGCAGCAGGACGGCATGGGCGTGCTCGAGGAACGTCGTGCCGGCGCGGGTCAGGCGGACGCCGCGGCCGTGCCGCACCAGCAGCGCGACGCCAAGCTCGTCCTCCAGCTTCATCAGCTGCCGGCTGAGCGCGGATTGCGCGACATTAAGCAATGCCGATGCCCGGCTCAGGCTGCCGGCGCGCGCCACCTGCACGAAGTAACGAAGCTCGCGGATGTCGATGGCCGTGTCCTCCGCGCCGCTGCCCGCCGCAGTTTATTGCAAGCGGCCCAGGGCGAGTCAAACCGCGCGCCGACAACGATGAGACGGGCGCCTTGCCGATGAACTTCATCCATCTCGACGGCTTGACGCTGCGCTATGAGCTGCGCGGCGGTGGCGCGAGGACGCTGGTGTTGCTGCATGAGCTCGGCGGCAGCCTCGAAAGCTTCGATGCCTTGATGCTAGAGCTGCCCGGCGACCTGCGGGTGCTGCGCTATGATCTGCGCGGCGCCGGCCTGTCGGAAAAGCCGCGCGCGCCGTTCGGCTTCGCCGATCACGTCGGCGACCTCGACCGGCTGCTGAGGGCGCTCGGCGCCGATGGACCGGTCGATATCGCCGGCGTCGCCGCCGGTGCGGCGCTCGCCGTCAGCTTCGCGCTCGCGCATCCGCAGCGCGTGAGCGCGCTGGCGCTGTGCGCGCCGGCCCTCAGCGTCGATGCTGGTCGCGTGCAGTATCTGGCGGCGCGCTCCGCGCTCTGCATGCGCGCCGGCATGCGCGCCGTGGCGGCTGATACGCTCGATCGTTCCTATCCGCCGGTGCTGCGAACCGACCGCAATGCCTACCTCGCTTATCTCGGCCGCTTCCTCGGCAACGATCCGGTCGGATATGCCCATAACAACCTGGCGTTCGCTGAGGTCGATCTGCGCGAACGGCTCGCGGAGGTTCGGCAGCGCTGCCTGCTGCTTGCCGGCGCGCATGATCTGTTGCGGCCGCAGGCGCAGGTCGAGGCGCTCGCCCGTCTCATTCCCGGCGCGGCGTTCGCGACCGTCGACACGGCCGGTCATCTGATGCAGGTGCAGGCCCCCGCCGAGCTGGCGGGGCGGCTGACGGCTTTTCTTGCCAGGCCCGGGACACAGCCGATTCCTCGCGCCTCGTGACCAGGAGCATCGCATGCGCATCAAGGACCTTGCCCTGGCCGAGATGGACGAGACGCAGCGCGCGGTGGCCGAAGAGGCCATCGCCGGCCGGCGCGGCCGGATCCCGGCGCCGCTGCGGGCCTGGCTGCACAGTCCGGAGCTCGGACGCCGGGCCCAGAAGCTCGGCGAGTTCGCCCGCTACGAGACGTCATTGCCGCCTGCGCTGTCCGAGCTCGCGATCCTCGTGACGGCACGGCACTGGACCTCGCATGTCGAATGGTATGCCCACAAGCGGGATGGGCTCGAGGCGGGCATCGCCCCGTCGGTCATCGACGCGATCGCGCAACGGCGTGATCCAGAGTTCACCGATCCGGCCGCGAAGCTCGTTCACGACTACACCCGGCAGCTGCTCGCCAGCGGCCGCGTGCCGGACGCTCTGCACGCGCTGGCGGCCGCAACCCTCGGCACGCGCGGCGTCGTCGATCTCGTCGGCATCATCGGCTATTACGGGCTGGTGGCGCTGACCCTCAACGCGTTCGACATCGGCCTGCCCGATGGCGAGACGCCGGAGCTGGAGCCATGACCATGACGAAGCGCCTGGAGGGCAAGGTCGCGATCATCACCGGGGCCGGCTGCGTCGGTCCGGGCTGGGGCAACGGCCGCGCCGCGGCGGTCATCTTCGCGCGCGAGGGCGCCAGGGTCCTCGCCGTCGACCGCGATGGCAGCCGCATGGACGAGACGCTGGCGCGCGCCCTGGACCACGGCGGCGTCATCCAGGCCCACCGCTGCGACGTCACCGATGCGGCGGATGTCGCCGCGATGGTCGACGCCTGTATCGCAGCGTTCGGCCGCGTCGATATTCTGGTCAACAATGTCGGTGGCTCGGCGCCGGGAGGCCCGGTCGAGCTGAGCGAGCAGGGCTGGGACGCGCAGCTCGATCTCAACGTGAAGAGCGTCTTCCTCACCTGCAAGGCGGTGCTGCCGCACATGGCGGCGCAGGGCGGCGGGGCCATCGTCAACACGGCCTCCACCTCGGGCATCCGCTGGACCGGATCGGCGCAGGTCGGCTACGCCTCGGCCAAGGCCGCGGTGATCCAGTTCTCGCGCGTCGTTGCCGTGCAGTATGCCCCGCAGCGCGTGCGCGTGAACACGGTGGTGCCTGGCCAGATGCACACGCCGATGGTCGAGGCGCGCCTCGCCGGGCAGCGCGCCGGCGGCGATGTCGCGGCGCTGCTGCGGACGCGGCAGGCTCGCATCCCGCTCGGCTTCATGGGCGACGGCCGCGACACCGCCCACGCCGCGCTGTTCCTCGCCTCCGACGAGGCGCGCTTCGTTACCGGCACCGAGATCGTTGTCGATGGCGGCATGAGCGCCCGCTGTGACTGAACCCATGAGCACGGGCATGGCTGCCGTTTCCCGCGCATGGCCGGCGGGGGCCTGCGATGCGCATTGTCACATCTTCGGTCCGTTCGACCGCTTTCCGCTGCCCGACGATCGCAGCTTCACGCCGCCGGAGGCGCCGGAAACGGCGCTGCGCCGTTTGCACGATCGGCTGGGCATCGATCGCGCGGTCATCGTCCACAGCCAGGGTCATGGCCGCGACCATCGCCCGCTGCTCGATGCGCTGGCCGTGGGAGAAGGCCGCTACCGCGGCGTCGCCGTGCTCGGAGCGGAGGTCACGGCTGCGGAGGTCGCGCGCCTCGATAAAGCCGGCGTCTGCGGTGCCCGCTTCAACTTCCTGGCGCATCTCGGCGGCGCGCCGTCGGCGGAGCGCATGCGGGCCGTGCTCGCGCTGGTGAGGCCGTTCGACTGGCATGTCGCCATTCATGTCACGGCCGCCGATCTCATCCGCTATGCCGAGCTGATCGCGGCCATCGAGCTGCGCATGGTGATCGACCACATGGCCCGGCCGGACCTCGGCCGGAATCTCGGCGCCTGTCAGGCGATCCTGTGTCGCTTGCTCGACAGCGGGCGGGTCTGGATCAAGCTCAGCGGTGCCGATCGCATCTCGCGCGAGGGCGCGCCCTATCATGACGTTGTGCCGTTCGCCCGAAGCGTTGCCGCGCACGCCCCTGAGCGCGTGCTGTGGGGCAGCGACTGGCCGCACGTCAACATCACGGGACAAATGCCGGACGATGCGGTGCTGGCCGACCTCGTGGCCGAGATCGCGCCGTCGGAGACGGCGCGACAGCGGCTTCTGGTCGACAATCCCTCGGCGTTCTTTCGCTTCGATGAATCTCGCCGGGGCCCCGTGGGAGCTTAGCTACGAGCGTCGCGGAGGCCGCCGCCACAGGCGTGCGCCCATTGAACCTGCTGTGGCCGTGATGCGTCAAAACGGGATCGTCCGCAACGGCCTGCGTGAGCGCGGGATTGTCCGGGCTGGCCGGCCACGCTATCAACGTCGGCGTGTAAAATCTCGCCGTGAGTTGGGGATCTGCCGTGCCTATCGCGCTCGTCGTACTGCTGCTCGACATTTCGCTGATCTACCATGCGTCGCGGACTGGCCGTCTGCAGCCCTGGGCCTTCATCATCCTGATGGTGCCGATGATCGGCGCGCTCGCCTACATCGTCGTCGAGCTGGTGCCGGAATGGCTGGGCAGCCACGACGTCCAGAAGGCGCGCAAGCGCGTCGCCAACAAGCTGGACCCCGAGAAAGACTACCGCGAGTTGTCCGATCGTGTCGCGATCACGGACACGATCGCCAACCGCGCGGCGCTGGCCGAGGAATGCGTCGCGGTCGGGCGTTATGAGGAGGCCGAGCAGCATTACGATCACATCCTGAGCCTGCCGATGGGCCACGAGCCGCTGTTCGCGCTCGGCAAGGCCAAGGCGCAGTTCGCGCGCCGCCGCCCAGGGGATGCGCTGGCGACGCTCGACGAGCTGCAGAAGAGCTGGCCGGACTACAATTCGGCCGAGGCGCATCTGCTCTATGCGCGGGCTTTGCAGGAAGCCGGCCGCACCGATGAGGCCATCGAGGAGTACCAGGCGCTGCTGGACTATGCGCCGGGCAGCGAGGCGAAGGTCCGCTACGGCACGCTGCTCAAGCTGGTCGGCCGGATCGATGAGGCCAAGGTCGTGTTCACCGAGCTGCTGATCCAGATGAAGCGCGCGCCACGACATGTGCGCAAGGCGCAGGCCGAGTGGATATCGATCGCGGAGAAGCAGCTCGCGGGGTAGCTCCGCAACGGCAGGGTACATCTTCTCCGCGCGTCATTCCGGGGCGCGCGAAGCGCGAGCCCGGAATCCATAACCACGCATGTCTTGGGAGGCGGGATGCGCGTGGCGCTGTTCTTCGACTATTTTGCGGCTGTGGTTATGGATTCCGGGCTCATTCGCGCTGCTTCAAAATGGCTACGCCATTTTGCGCGCGAATGCCCCGGAATGACGGAGAGAGTTGAGCGCGATCCCCCTTGCTCCGTCCCTACGGCGAGTTCGCCGCCTCCGGTGTCCGCCGCCTGATGCGCTTGATGGTGCCGGAAAACGAGAACAGCGGCTTTGGGCCGGAATGCAGCATGCCGCGCAGGAAGATCAGCGAGGCGCCGGCGCGGGTGACCTCGCCGGTAGCCTCGATCAGTTCGCCCTCGCGCGCCGCGTCGAGGAATTCGCTCGAGAACGAGACCGTGACCCCCGGGCCCTGCATGATCGGAGCGGCGAAGGCGAACAGGCAGTAATCGGCGAATGTCATCAGGCAGCCGCCATGGACGTTGCCGCCGCCGTTGAGGTGCTTCTTCTCGACCCGGAAGGCACAGCGGATCGAGCCATCGTCCTCCATCCGGTGCCAGAATGGCCCGGTGTGGGATTCGTAGCTGTCGCGCATCCAGGTCCGCCAGCCGGCGAACTCGCCGTCGGTCGCGATGTGGATGCCAGGGCGGTTCTCGAAGGCGGAACGGGACAGGTCGTGCACGTGTCAGGGCCTTTAACTGTTGATTTACCGTCTTAAATCCGATTGGTCGCCAATCTGCAAATATCCCTTCTGGCGGTCCGGGCCAAAGCTCTGGACAGGGCGGAATAGGGCCGTAAAAGGCCTTTTCCCGCCCTGGCGATCTTTCTATGAAGCAGGCTTCAAGGGACCAGCGGCCCACGGGCAAAGGCATTTCTCCATGCGCAATGAACCGCAGATCACCCCCGGGCTCGTCGCCGCCCACGGGCTGAAGCCCGATGAATATGAGCGCATCCTGAAGCTGATCGGGCGGGTGCCGACCTTCACCGAGCTCGGCATCTTCTCGGCGATGTGGAACGAGCACTGCTCGTACAAGTCGTCCCGCATCCATCTGCGGGGACTGCCGACCAAGGCGCCCTGGGTGATCCAGGGCCCCGGCGAAAACGCCGGCGTGATCGACATCGGCGACGGCCAGGCCGTCGTGTTCAAGATGGAGAGCCACAACCACCCGAGCTACATCGAGCCGTATCAGGGTGCGACCACCGGCGTCGGCGGCATCCTGCGCGACGTGTTCACCATGGGCGCACGCCCGATCGCGTGCCTGAACGCGCTGTCGTTCGGCGCGCCGGAGCATCCCAAGACCCGGCATCTGGTGTCCGGGGTGGTGGCCGGCATCGGCGGCTATGGCAACTCGTTTGGCGTTCCGACGGTCGGCGGTCAGACCCGCTTCCACACCCGCTATGACGGCAATATCCTGGTCAACGCCATGGCGGTCGGCCTCGCCGACGCCGACAAGATCTTCTATGCGGCGGCTTCCGGCGTGAACATGCCGATCGTCTATCTCGGCTCCAAGACCGGCCGCGACGGCATCCACGGCGCCTCGATGGCCTCGGCCGAGTTCGACGATTCCTCGGAGGAGAAGCGCCCGACGGTGCAGGTCGGCGACCCCTTCGCCGAGAAGCTGCTGCTGGAGGCGTGCCTGGAGATCATGGCCGCCGATTGCGTGATCGCGATCCAGGACATGGGTGCGGCCGGCCTGACCTGCTCGGCGGTCGAGATGGGCGCCAAGGGCGACCTCGGCGTCGATCTCGATCTCGATGCCGTGCCGACCCGCGAGATCGGCATGAGCGCCTACGAGATGATGCTCTCCGAGAGCCAGGAGCGCATGCTCATGGTGCTGAAGCCGGAGAAGGAGAAGGAGGCGGAAGCGATCTTCCGCAAATGGGGGCTCGATTTCGCGGTGGTCGGCTACACCACGCCGAGCAAGCGGTTCGTGGTGAAGCATGGCGGCGACGTCATGGCCGACCTGCCGATCAAGGAGCTCGGCGACGAGGCGCCGCTGTACGACCGGCCGCACGTGGCCTCATCGACGCTGCCGGTGATCCACGCCCGCGAGGTCAAGGCGCCCCTAGACATCATCCCGGCCCTGGAGAAGCTGATCGCCACGCCCGATCTGTGCTCCAAGCGCTGGATCTGGGAGCAGTACGACCATGTGATCCTCGGCAACACCGTGCAGCGCCCGGGCGGCGATGCCGCCGTGGTGCGCGTGCAGGATGGCCCGAAGGGGCTTGCGCTCACCGTCGACGTCACGCCCCGCTATTGCGAGGCCGACCCGTTCGAGGGTGGCAAGCAGGCCGTCGCCGAAGCCTGGCGCAACATCACCGCGGTCGGTGGCCGGCCGCTCGCGATCACCGACAATCTCAATTTCGGCAACCCGGAGCGGCCCGAGATCATGGGCCAGTTCGTCGGCTGCCTGAAAGGCATTTCGGAGGCCTGCCGCGCGCTCGACTTCCCCGTCGTCTCCGGGAACGTCTCGCTCTACAACGAGACCAACGGCCGCGCGATCCTGCCGACGCCCTCGATCGGCGGCGTCGGCCTGCTCGATGATTTCACCAAGTCGGCGAGCATCGCCTTCAAGGCCGAGGGCGAGGCGATCCTGTTGATCGGCGAGACCCATGGCTGGCTCGGCCAGTCGGTCTACTTGCGCGACGTCTGCGGCCGGGAGGAGGGCGCTCCGCCGCCTGTCGACCTCGCCGCCGAGAAGCGCATCGGCGATGTCGTCCGCGGCATGATCCATGCGGGCACGGCGACAGCTGCGCATGATCTGGCCGACGGTGGTCTGCTCGTCGCGCTCGCCGAGATGGCAATGGCCTCCGGCATCGGCGCGCGGCTGCTGGCCGCGCCTGCCTCGATCGTGCCGCATGCCTATTGGTTCGGCGAGGACCAGGCGCGCTATCTCGTGACGGTGCCGGAGACCGAGGCTGGCCGCGTGCTGGCCAAGATGCGCGGCGCCGGCGTGCCGTGCACGCGCATCGGCACGACAGGCGGCACTACGCTGGCGATCGCCGGCGATGGTGCCGTCGAGGTCGCCGCGCTCAAGACGGGATTCGAAAGCTGGCTGCCCAAATACATGGGCGGGTCAGCCGCCTGACCCCGGACGCACGCCGCGGCGGTCACGGTCAGGCACGCTGGCAAACGACGACCGAGTTCGTCGTGAGAGCGTTGGCCTCGCCCAGCGTCATTGCGGGCGCAGCGTAGCAATCCAGGAACGCCATCCGCGGATGCGGTCTGGATTGCGTCGTCGCTGCGCTCCTCGCAATGACGGAGGAGGCAGGACCGTCCTACAACACGTTCTTCGCCCCCGGAATCTGCCTGAGCACCCAGGTCGCGCCCCAGCTCAGCAGCATGCTGCCGACAAAGGCGATCGTCGCCTTGGCGATGGCTGGCAGGCCGAAGTCGAACAGCCAGTACTGGATCCACAGCACGATCGGATAGTGCACCAGGAACATGCCATAGGCATCGGCCTGCATGCGATCGAGCACGGAGAATTCCGAGCGGCGGTTGTTCAGGAAGTAGGACAGGATCGCAAACAGGATCGCGGCGCTGAAGATGACGAACAAGAAGCCATAGGCCGCCTCGTACCATTGCGGCAACACGGGCGGATTGCCCAGCACTTGGCGCTTGATCGTGATGAGCACCCAGAGCAGCGCATAGGGCACGAGCGTGACCACGATCCAGGCCCCGAGTCCGCGCTGCGACATCTGCCCTTCTGCGGCCAGCAGGCCGCGTTCGAAATTGGCCGAGCCGATGCCAGCCCCGACGTAGAAATAGGCGGCGTAGAGCAAGACGCGGCTGGCCTGCACCGAGAGCGGCCCTGCCTCGAACCACAACGTCGGGCCGAAATAGAGCCGGGACGGGATGTAGAGCCCGCCCGTGATCAGCAGGAAGACGAAGAAGAAGTCGCGCGGATGCTCGAAGGCGCGCTGCGACAGCCGATTGATCGGATCCAGCAGGCGCGGCGAGACGCGGTACAAAAGGGCTGCCGAGGTGTCGAACGCCAGCAGCACCCAGATGAACCAGATCGGCCCGCTCGGCCATGGGCCGACCGTGACCGTCTTCCACCAGAAGGAAGCGAAGCGGGCGTCGGGATTGGCGCGCAGCTCGATCGCGTAATAGGCAAGCGGAATGACGGTCAGGGCCGCGATGGCGAAGGGCAGGCCAAGGCGCAATAGCCGGTCACGCAGGAACTGCAGCGTCGACTTGTGGGCAAGGCCCGACCACACGAACAGGCCCGACAGAAAGAAGAACATGGCCATGAAGAAGCTGTCGGTGGCCAGCACGATGGCGTCGAAACCGAGGAAGGACGTCGGATCGGTGTGCCCGAAATAGGTATAGGGAATCACGGCGTGGTGGAGCAGCACCACCAGCGTCAGGAATGTCCGGGCGTGATCGAGCGCGGCGTTGCGTGCCCGAGCGCGCGGGCGGGCCTGAAGCTCGACCTTTGCGGCCGCCGCCGATTGTGTAACCGATATGACCATACGCCCCCCGGCGTCGCTGCTGCCCGGCCCGTGCAGCGGATGTGACGTTCGCATCCCCCTTCGGCCGCGGGGCGTCATGCAAACGTCGTCCAAGGCTGCGCGAGCTGGAATGAGTGGATGAGCTCGTGTGACCCTCTGGCACCGCCATTCGCTGGAGTCGCCCAAAAGCGAGCGAATGACGGCGCCGGACTACCAGATGTCGTCGTTGGTGCTGCAAATCAGCAAGTGCCGCGGTCCGCAAGCCGGTTTCTCACACACTCTGCCGATTTCCGCTCCGGATATCCTTACGAACCGACGACCTACGAAGTTACGGCCGGGACTGTCGTGGGTTGCGCATTTCTTCGGCACCGGGACCGATGGCCGAAGGAACCGGTTCCCCGCGTCATCGTTAGTGAGGCGCCGCGCCGGCGCGGCGCAGAACCGGAGGACCATACCGTGACTATTCTCAAATGGGCGCTGCTGTTCTTCGTGATCTCGGTGGTGGCCGGTATTCTCGGCTTCACCGGCATCTCGGCAGCTTCCGCCGACATTGCGCGGATCCTGTTCTATATCTTCCTGGTGATCTTCCTCGTGCTGCTGATTCTCGGGCTTACGATTTTCAGAGTGTAGCACGCCATCAGGTCAGTGACCGAAACGACCGCCGCGCCGGTATGGGCCTCGTGCCGGCCGCGCGGCGGGCTGTCACCGCAGTTCAATCAGCTGCGACCTCCTCGATCCGCACCTTGTCCGGATAGAACGCCAGGTGGCCCGAGATCTCGGTCATCGCCGGGAAGGGCGCCTCGTAGCTCCAGATCGCATTGTCCAATGTCTTGCCGTTGGCGACGACGCTAAAATAGCTCGCATCCCCCTTGTACGGACAATGGGTGACACGATCGGTCTTCTGCAGGGCCGCCATGTCGGCGTCGGCCCGCGGCACGTATTGAACAGCGGGGTAGCTCGCTTCCTTCAGCGTCAACGCGCGGGTGGTGTCGGCAATCACGACGCCGTCGGCGATCACCCGCACACGTTTCGGATTGGGGGTGATGGTGATCGGGTGATCCGGTCCTGGAAGCTTCATGTCGCCCTCACGATTCAGCCTTTTGGGTGCGTCACCCGGTCCGACGTATCTCGTTTGACCCGGTATATAGTGGTTCCGCGCGTGACCTCGAAAGCGGTTCGCGCTAGATTTCGCCATCACGGTCCCGCGAGAACGCCTTGATTCGCCGTGCTCGGCGGGCCACTGATGGGAGTGCAGCCAAGCCGCGGGCCCTGCGGGCTACATCGTCCACGGGATGCGGCGCCTGCCCGACACAAGGAGATGCACCGGGATGCCCATGGATGCCCACGATATCGAGCAGATGATCAAGTCTGCCATCCCTGACGCACAGGTGACGATTCGCGATCTCGCTGGCGACGGCGACCATTACGCCGCGACGGTGATCTCGGAATCGTTCCGCGGCAAATCCCGCGTTCAGCAGCATCAGCTCGTCTATCAATCGCTGCGCGGCCAGATGGGTGACGTGCTGCATGCTCTGGCCCTGCAGACCGGGGTGCCGGACCAGCGCTGACTGCTTAGGGGGAGATCGCGCATCCGGGGGAGATGGCGGTGGACAATCCGCGTGGTGCGCTGTTTCGCGTCATCGAGCCGAACCGGCACAGCCGGGTCACGTTCGTCGAGCTGTTCTTCGATCTCGTCTTCGTCTACGCGGTCACGCAGATCTCGCACTATCTGATCGGCCATTTCTCGCCGCTCGGCGCCGCCCAGACGGCCGTTCTGTTTCTCGCGGTCTGGTGGGTGTGGGTCTACACCGCCTGGGTTACCAACTGGCTCGATCCCGAGAAGGCGCTGGTCCGAGGTCTCTTGTTCGCGCTGATGCTGGCGGGCCTCGTTCTGTCGATGTCGATCCCGCGGGCGTTCGAGGACCGCGGCCTGTGGTTCGCCATGGCCTACGCCGCCATGCAGGTCGGCCGGACCGCGTTCTGGCTGACCGCGACGCCGCCGCAGCGATCTGCCGTCCGCCGCAACGCCGCCCGCATTCTCTCCTGGCTCAGTGCCTCCGCCGTGCTCTGGCTGCTCGGCGGCCTTGCCGAGGGCCCGGCACGGATGGGGCTGTGGGGGGCGGCGCTCACCCTGGAATATGCGTCGCCGGCCGTCCGCTTCTGGGTCCCCGGGCTGGGTGCCTCCACCGTCGAGGACTGGATGGTCGAAGGCGGCCACATGGCGGAGCGCTGTGCGCTGTTCATCATCATCGCGCTCGGCGAATCCATCGTCGTCACCGGCGCGACCTTTGCCGAGCTCGACTGGACCGGAGCCAACATTGCCGCCTTCGCCAGCGCCTTCATCGGCACGGTGGCGATGTGGGCGGTGTACTTCAACCGCGGCGCTGAGGCGGGATCGGAAGTGATTTCGCAGTCGGCGCAATCCGGGCTGATGGCGCGCTCGGCCTACACCTACTTGCACATGCCGATCGTCGCCGGCATCATCGTGTCGGCGGTGTCGGACGAGATCGTCCTGAAGCACCCCCTCGGGCATACCGACCTGAATATGGCGGCGACGACGATCGGCGGTCCGTTCGTGTTTCTGCTCGGGACCATCCTCTTCAAGTTCAACATCCGCGGCTTCCTGCAGTTGTCGCACGGCGCCGGACTGCTCGCACTGATCGGGCTCGGCTGGTTCGCGACCGAACTGTCGCCTCTCGTGCTTTCGGCGCTGACGAGCGCGCTACTGGCGATCGTCGCGCTGTGGGAGACGCTGTCGTTGCGGTCGAAGCCGGAGCCTCACGCCTCGGCGACGAGCGCCTGAACCGAGAACATCTTCTCGGCATCCGTCCACACGGTCTGGACTTTCCAGCCGGATCCGCGGGCCAGCGCGCCGAAGCGCGCGATGCTGTATTTGTAGCTGTTCTCGGTGTGGATGCTCTCGCCGGCCCGGAACGAGATGGTGGTGCCGAGTAGCCGCACCGTTTGCGGCTTCCGCGCCACCAGATGCATCTCGATGCGGTGCTGCTCGCGATTGTAGATCGCGCGGTGGACGAAGGCGGACAGGTCGAAATTGCCGCCGAGTTCGCGGTTGATCCGCAGCAGCAGGTTGAGATTGAAGCGCGCGGTCACGCCGGCCGCGTCGTTGTAGGCGGCGTGCAGCACACGTTCGTCCTTCTCCAGGTCGACGCCGACGATCATCCGTGCGCCGGTCCCCAAGATCTCGCGTGCCGAGCGCAGGAAGCGGCACGCCTCATGCGGCTCGAAATTGCCGATCGTCGATCCCGGAAAGAAGCCGACCTTCGGCTTGCCTTCGATGGCGTCAGGTAGTTTGAACGACGTCGTGAAGTCGGCGACGACCGGGTGCACGGCGAGCTGCGGGAAGTCGCGGCGCAGGCTGTCGGCCTGTGCGGTCAGGAACTCGCCGGAAATATCGACCGGCACGTAGGCCGCGAAGCGGCAGCTTTCCAGCAGCAGCCGCACCTTGGTGGTGGCGCCGGCGCCGAACTCGACCAGGGCGGCATCGTCGGGAATGACTGCCGCGATCTCGGCGCCGCGATCCCTCAAGATGCCGAGCTCGGTCCGCGTCGGATAGTACTCCGGCAGGCGCGTGATCTGCTCGAACAGATCGGATCCGGCGGCATCGTAGAAATATTTCGGCGATAGCTGCTTGGGCTGCTGGGCGAGGCCTGCGACGGCGTCCGTCGCAAAGGCCGACGTCTTGTCGTCGGGGAGATGGGCGTCGAGCAGCGCGTTGACGTGCACGTTCATGATACTCTCCTGGACGCGCACACACGCGCGACTGTCGGGCAACGAATGCTGATAGCTCAGGTGTAGTCGGCGAGCCGGAGCCCGGTGAATTGCCAGCGATGATGCGGATAGAAGAAGTTGCGATAGGTGACACGGCTGTGGCCCACCGGCGTCGCGAGCGATGAGCCGCGCAGCACCAGTTGATTGACCATGAACTTGCCGTTGTACTCGCCGAGCGCACCCTCCATGGCACGATAGCCGGGATAGGGACTGTAGGCGCTGCGGGTCCACTGCCAGACAATGCCGAAGGCATCGTTGAGCTGGTTGCCGCGCGCGGCGACCTCCCATTCCATCTCGGTCGGCAGATGCTTGCCGCGCCAGCGGGCAAAGGCGTCAGCTTCGTAGTAGCTGACGTGGCACGCCGGAGCAGCGGGATCGACCGGCCGCAGTCCGCCCAGCGTCATGATGCGCCATTCGCCCTCGACCTTGTACCAATGCCCGGGAGCCTGCCAGCCCTCGCGGCTGGCGGTGGCGAAGCCGTCCATGAGCCAGAGTGTGGCGGTCCGGTAGCCGCCGTCATCCATGAAGGCGAGCCACTCGGCATTGGTGACGAGATTGCGCGCGATGCCCACCGGCCCGACCAGCGCGCGATGGGCCGGCTCCTCATTGTCGAAATGGTAACCATCGCCGGCGTGCCCAACGGTATGGATGCCCTCGGGGAGGTGAACCCAATCCTCGCCCGTTTCCGTGGGGGCAGGGAAGGTCCAGGAAGGATCGTAGGCCGGGGCCGTCGGGTTCTGCGCGAACGCATGCAGGATATCGGTCAGCATCAGCTCCTGATGCTGCTGCTCATGGTTGAGGCCCACCTCCACGAGCGGCGCCACCGCGGTCAATGTGGCGGTATCGGCGCTGCCCAGGAAGTCCACCATCGCCGCATCGACATGCCGCCGATATGCCGTGACCTCGGCCACGCCCGGGCGGGTGATCAGGCCGCGCTCGCCCCGCGTGTGGCGCGGGCCGGCACTGACGTAATAGGAATTGAACAGGAACGCGTAATCGGCGTGAAAAGGGGTATATCCCGGGCAGTACTCGCCCAGCACGAACTGCTCGAAAAACCAGGTCGTATGGGCGCGATGCCACTTGGCAGGACTGGCGTCCGGCATCGACTGGATGACCTGATCCTCCGGGCTCAGCGGCGCCGCGCGCCGCTCGGTCTCGCCCCGGACGGCGAGGTACGCCTCGGTCAGGCGCCCGGCGAGGGAGCCGGACCTGCTCTGAAGCGCATCAGTAACGGGGATCGGGGCCGTAGCGGAGGCAGAACTGGTCACGAGGGTCTCCGTTTGCCAGCAGAAAACGATGTTCGACGGAACAAGTTCCTTTCGACAGTTCGTCCTAAATAGGGGCTTGGTTACGGGATGAAACCCTCGTGCCGGCTATAATATTGCTGCCGTCAGCCTATGGTCCGGCCGGGGCCTGGGTCGCCGGCCGATCCTCGGCATTTTACTTTGGTTGAACAACGGTTTGCGCTACATATAGAGAAGTGACGGTCGGCTGCGGACGAAATCCGTCCGGTGGCGATCAGCGCGCACCGAGCCCCAGGCGTTCCTTGAGGCGCCCTAGAGGAAGCGAAGATGAGCATTGAGCAATTCATTGACAATGAAGTGAAGTCGAACGACGTCGTCCTGTTCATGAAGGGGACGCCGCAGTTTCCGCAGTGCGGATTTTCCGGCCAGGTCGTGCAGATCCTGGATCATGTCGGCGTCGGCTATAAGGGCCTCAACGTTCTCGAATCCGCCGAGCTGCGCAACGGCATCAAGACGTTCTCGAACTGGCCGACGATTCCGCAGCTCTATGTGAAGGGCGAGTTCGTCGGCGGCTGCGATATCGTGCGCGAGATGTTCCAGAGCGGCGAGCTGCAGCAGCTGTTCACCGACAAGGGCATCCCGGTCGGCACGGCGGCCTCTGTCTGAGCTATCCGGCTGAGCTATCCGGTCCGAAAGGTCGGCGCGACCCGATTCGAGGTCATCGTCGCCGACATCACCAAGCTCGGCGTTGACGCCATCGTCAACGCCGCGAACTCGTCTCTGCTCGGTGGTGGAGGCGTCGACGGTGCGATCCACCGTGCGGCGGGACCGGACCTCGTCATGGAGTGCCGCATGCTCCACGGCTGCAAGACCGGCGAGGCCAAGATCACCAAGGGCTATCGGCTGCCGGCGCGCCATGTGATCCATACCGTCGGCCCAGTCTGGCAGGGAGGCGATCGCGGCGAGCCGGAGCTGCTCGCCTCGTGCTACCGGCGCTCGATCGAGCTGTGTCACAAGCATCGTTTGGACTCGGTCGCGTTCCCCGCGATCTCGACGGGCATCTTCCGCTTCCCTGCGGATCGTGCGGCATCGATAGCGGTCGCCACTTCGATCGAGATCATCAGCGCGGAGACGTCGCTGTCGCAGATCGTGTTCTGCTGCTTTTCCGATGCGAGTGCCGAGCTGCACGATGAGGCGTTGAGCCGGGCCGTCGAGAGCCGCGCTCGCAAGGGATCGCCGCGCTGACAGCGGCGTGCCCTGTGCGGCATTAGGTCTGCCGGGCGCGCGTGCGATGATCCTCATGCCCTGCGTACGATCTCCCTGACGTGGCCGATCGTCTCTTCGATCATGGCGGCTGTCACGTCGAGATGGGTGCAGGCGCGGATGCGGCCGTCCATCATCGCCAGCAGCACGCCGCGCTTGCGCAATTCACTCACCATCGTCTCGCCGGACACGCCGGCGCCGTCCGGCTTGAAGAACACCAGATTGGTCTCGGGCTCCTGGACCTCGACGCCCTGGATCTGCGACAGCCCGCGTGCCAGCGCCCGCGCATTGGCGTGATCCTCGGCGAGCCGGTCGACGTGATGATCGAGCGCATAGATGCAGGCCGCGGCGACCACGCCGGCCTGGCGCATCGCGCCGCCGAGCCGCTGCTTCCAGCGCCACACCTCGTCGATGAAGGCGGCGCTGCCGGCGAGCACGCCGCCGATCGGCGCGCCCAGCCCCTTAGAGAAATCGATCCAGGCCGAATCCCAGCCTGCGGTCATCTCGGCCGCCGGAATGCCGGTGGCAACCGTCGCGTTGAGCAGCCTTGCGCCGTCCATATGCGTCGCCATGCCGTTCGCCTTGGCGATCTCGGCGATCTCGTCGAGCGCGGCCTTCTTCCAGATCGTGCCGCCGCCGATATTGGCGGTCTGCTCGACGCTGACGACGGTCTGCGGCGGCTGGTAGCGCGAGCGCGGATGCAGCGCGGCGCGGAACGTCTCCGGTGTGAACTGTCCGTCGGGCCCCTTCAACTGCGTCACCTGGAAACCGCCGAGCGCCGCATGCGCGCCGCCCTCGCGCGAGATGATGTGCGCGGTCTCGTGTGCCAGGATCTCGTCGCCTGGGCGGCAATGCACCAACGTCGCAGCGACATTGCACATCGTCCCCGACGGCATCAGCACCGCGGCCTCCTTGCCGAGCAGCGCGGCGACGCGGCCGCACAATTCATGCACGGTCGGATCGTCGCCGATCTGCTCGTCGCCGACCTCGGCCCGCGCGATGGCCTCGCGCATCGCGGCTGTCGGGCGGGTCTGCGTGTCCGACAACAGATTGACGCGCACGGGCGGCGCCTTGGGATCACGCGCGGGCGGGGTGTAATACATCGGCAGTCCTCGTTCGGCTTATCACGACCCGGACCTTACCCAACTCGCATCGCCCCCGCAAAACGCCTCCTCGATCACGCCGCGCGCGGCGGGTTGAGCCAGATGTCCGGCCGCCGCAACGGCTTGCTCTCGATCGGCTCGGCGACCAGCGGCGGCGCCTCGGTGCAATCGAACACCCAGGGTTCGAGCGGGCTCTGCCGCGACGGTGAAAGAAGCAGCGCGGCGCCCGGGCGTTGCCGCTTGATATTCCAGCCCATGTTCACCGCGGCCCAGCCGACCAGCATGGTGTGCCATTCGTCGGCGAGCTCGCGCGAGTCGTCGAAACAGTGGAGGAGCTCGAGCGCGTAGGGATCGTGGCGAAGCTGCGCATCGGCGAAGGTGAGCCCGGTCCCGACATGGCGGATCACATGGGCTGTCGCATCGGACTGGACGTGCCAGCAGGAGCGTTCCAGGAGGTCGAAGACCGTCGAGGGATAGAGGCCGTCGTTGAAGCGGTAGCGGACGCCGGAGGTCCGTGCGCGTAACGGCGGAGCGCTGAGCGGCGGCGCCCGCAACGGCGGCAGAGGCGGGGCACCGACCGCATCGGTCGGCAACGCACCGAAGATGATATTGCGCCTGTTGAACTCCATGGCGAACGCCCCGCTACTTTACAACTGCAGACAGTGAATCACGGGACGGAGTAGCTGTCAGCCCAGGTTGGGGCGAATTCGTGGCAGGTGTGGCATTCGGGAATCGGTTCGCCCCATCCGAAAACAAGCTCAAAAAGAAAAGGCCCCGGCGCATGCCAGGGCCTTCGGATTATCAGATGGGGCCGGACCGCGGTCCGGTCAAGCTCAGCGCGAGTAGAACTCGACGATCAGATGCGGCTCCATCTGCACCGCGAACGGCACGTCCGACAGCGCGGGGATGCGGATGAACTTCGCGGTCATCTTGGAGTGATCGGCCTCGATGTAGTCGGGCACGTCACGCTCGGCGAGCTGGGTCGCTTCCAGCACCACGGCGAGCTGCTTGGAGGCTTCCTTGACCTCGATCACGTCGCCCGGCTTGACTTGGTAGCTCGCGATGTTGACCTTGCGGCCGTTCACCTTGATGTGGCCGTGGTTGATGAACTGGCGCGCCGCGAACATGGTCGAGACGAACTTGGCGCGGAACACGACGGTGTCGAGACGGCGCTCGAGAATGCCGATCAGGTTCTCGCCGGTGTCGCCCTTGAGACGGCCGGCCTCGACATAGATGCCGTGGAACTGGCGCTCGGAGATGTTGGCGTAGTAGCCCTTCAGCTTCTGCTTGGCGCGCAGCTGCACGCCGAAGTCCGAGAGCTTGCCCTTGCGGCGCTGGCCGTGCTGGCCGGGGCCGTATTCGCGGCGGTTGACGGGGCTCTTCGGGCGGCCCCAGATGTTCTGGCCCATGCGGCGATCGATCTTGTACTTCGCCTCACTGCGCTTAGTCATCGCGTCCTCTTCGATCAAGTTAGGGTTTGAGGAAACGCGCCCTCCTGTGTGTCCGGAGATCCGGCCCACCGACAGGCCCATCCCCAAAGCATGAAGGGAGAAGGCCACGGGTCGCGAAACGCAACGCGGGCCGAAAGCGGCCCGCGAGCAGGGGGGTCTTAGGCGAGAAAGCGCCGGTTTGTCAAACCGCAACCGCCGCTTTTGCCGACAAATCACCCTTTCGGCCCCCTCAGGATGGTCATTTTCTGCCGCGCCGCCTCGCATCCCAGGTCAGCCTCCGCCGGCCCGCGCCCGGGAACCGGGCGGCCCCGCAGCTCGGCCGCGATCTCGCCATTCAGCACCTGCTCGAGCCGGATCGCCGTCCGGGCGATCATGGCGCCGTCGGTAACCCGGTGATCCCAACGGATCAGGATGGGAATCGTCTGGTCCGGCCGGACGACGTCGTAATTGATGATGAACGGTCCCGGGCTCAGGGCGAGAAGCTCGCCGCCACCACAGGCGGCGACGCTGGTGACGGAGAAATTGCCGAACCAGTTGGCGCGCTGGCGGCCGAAATTCAGCCCGACCCACCAGGCGAACCGGCGTAATGGGAACGGCAGCCGGGTCGCCCGCATGATCTTGCGGAACATGGCGACGTCCCCGACCGGCGCCTCCTTGCCCTGCCGGATGACAGCGTCGATCTCGGCCAGCGACATGGCCTCCGGCCCGGAGACGCGCTGCGGCAGCACGCAATCCTCGCCATTCTCGACCCGGGCAATGGTGACGGTGGCGACGCTGCGCGGCAGCTCGTAGAGGCAGCGCCGCGGCCACCCGGTGTAGAGCGTGCGCAGCACCGGCTCGTCGCGGGCGACCAGGGCGAACGCCTTGACGAAGAGCGCGGCGAAACCGGGCGGGCGGACGGCCGCGGCGCGGGCCTCCAGCAGCGGCCCGATCTGGATCGTCCGGGCCAGCGAGACGAACGGCACACCACGGGAGGCGAGCATCAGATCGATGATCAGACGGCGGTGCAGCGAAATCGGCCTGGTGGTTCCGCGCATCCTGAACCTGTCGCTCCCGTTCGTTCTGCTTGGCCTGGTCCGGCTCCCCGGCGGCGGCTGCTGTTAACACCGCAGGCCGGGATACGGAAGCGCCGTTCGAGGGCGCCGGCGAGGCGAGCGGCTTGGCCTTAGACCCCGAGGACGGCCGGCGACAGACCGAAAATCATCTTCTTCCTCATGGTCTTCTTCCGCAAAGTTGTTTTTCGTTTGAAACATGAAGCGCGGCTCGAAACGGCGCGAATCAGCGCTTGATCCCCTCGAAGCTCGCGGCGATGCCGCGCTGGAACAAGGACCAGTCGAAGCCGAGCGCCAGCGCCACGTAACCGCGCGCGATCATCGCATTGGCCTGATCGGCCGAGCGCGCGGCGCCGCCGATCGGCACGCCTGATCTGAGGATGCCGGCCTCGGCGCGGGCGATCAGGGATTTCACTTCGGGATCATCGAGCTGGCCGCGCTTGTTGATCGAGGTGGCGAGATCGCCCGGGCCGATCACCGCGATGTCGATGCCGGGCGTGGCCATGATCTCGTCGATCCGCTCGACCGCCTCGACATGCTCGATCGTCACCATGCAGATCATGTCGTCGTCGGCGGTCGCCATGTAGTCGGCCATCGACACGTTCCAGCGGAAGGGGGCGTGGAACGGACCCCACAGGCGGTCGCCCTGGGGCGGGTAGCGCACGCTGCGGACCGCCTTCTCGGCATCAGTGCGGCTGGAAATCATCGGGAAGTTGATGCCGAGGGCGCCGAGGTCCATCGGCGCCTTGGCGAGATGCGGCTCGTTGGCGGCGATGCGCACCAGCGGCACGCAGGGCGTGCCTGCGGTGGCCGTGATCATCGCATGCGCGGTGGAGAGATCGATCGGCCCGTGCTCGAGGTCGACGATGATCCAGTCGAGCGACTGCGCCATGATACGCACGGTCTGGATGCTCGGGATGGTGGCGATGGCGCCGAAGGTCGGCCGCTTGTCGCGCCAAGCCTGCTTGAGGCGGTTGAGCGGTTTGGGCGCTGCGGCCATCGGCGGTCTCCGTCAGGCCGGGACGCGGCCGCCGAAATAGGGCGTGAGCGCGCGGCCGAGCTGATGTGGCTTGTTCGAGGTGAAGATCATGGTGGCGCCGCCATCGTCGGGGCCGCCAGCCGGGGGGCCCAGCAGGTCGACGACACGGCGCGCGATGGCGGGCGCGGGATCTATCCAGGTCACCGGCCAGGGCGCCAGGCGTTCGAGCCGGTCGAGCAGCAGCGGATAATGCGTGCAGGCGAGCACGACGGTGTCGGTCCGGCCCGCGGGATCGGCGGCGTCGCCCACGAAGCAAGGCGCGATCTCGGCGGCAATGGCCGCATCGCTGACCTGGGTTCCGCTGAGCGCGGCCTCCGCCAGTGACGCGAGTTCCGGCGAGCCGACCAGCGTGACGGCGCAGCCCCGCGCGAAGTCGCGGATGAGGGCGTGGGTGTATTCGCGCTGCACCGTCGCCTTGGTGCCGAGCACGGAGACGCGCTTCGTCAGGGATTGCGCGCAGGCCGGCTTGATCGCCGGCACGGTGCCGACGAACGGCGTCGCGTAGGCCGCGCGCAGCGGCGCCAGCGTCTGCACCGAGGCGGTGTTGCAGGCGATCACGACGAGGTCCGGCTCGTGCGCGGCGATCAACTCGCCCATCAGCGGCACCACGCGGGCGATCAGCGCCGCCTCGCTGTGATGGCCGTACGGAAAGAACGCGTCGTCGGCGACATAGACGTAGTGGGCATCGGGCCGCGCCCGCACCACCTCGCGCAGCACGGACAGGCCGCCGAGGCCTGAGTCGAAGACGAGAATCGTAGGGCGATGGGTCACGCGGCGAGTCTACCGGATCGGGGAGGCGGATTCAGTCGGTTTTTCTGCGGGATTTGGCGGGAATGAGGCGCTTGGGTGTGTTCGGGCAGCGGGGGCGAAGGTTCAAAGCTGCGCATTGGGGCCACGGTGGCTGTCAAAATCTCAGTGTCATCCGGCGAACGCCGGGATCCATAACCACCGGCGGGGTTGGGCGTGCGAGCTGGACGCTCCAGCGTGCGTCACACGACCGCTGCGGAGTATGGCCCCGGGGGCGGCGCCGCGCCAACGCTGACGCGTTGCCGCAGCTTGCCCGGGACGACAGTGGAGATGGAGGCGTCATGCCGAGCGAAGCAATCCAGAGTCTCGCGACGACTCTGGATTGCTTCGTCGCTGCGCTCCTCGCAATGACGCTGAAACATGAATGACGGCGAAACATGGGCTCTCATCCTCGCGCCCGCTTTCGCGTCCGAGTTTTGCTCGTCTGACCGCCCTCTTCAGAATGAGGGCGCGGGAAAGGCCGGGTGCCGGTCGCACCCATGGCCCGCCTGCGAAAAAAAATGCAGGCGGCAGGAACCACAGGTACGGGCCGGATCATCCCGGCCTTCCCCGCGCAATGGTTTGAACGGCTTATACGTGATCTCCCCGGGGATCGGCTTTCTTGCCCCCGTCGCCAGCGCGCTCGTCGAACTTGCAGCGCCAGCTTGGCATCAGCACCGGGATGCCAGGACCACACGACTTCGCCGTACGCATCGGATCGTTCGTCGGCATGATCGCTCACGCTGCAACCCGACACGCCCACCGCATCCCGCACCCAACGCTCGTGACGATCGCGAAACGCCCCTCAAGTGAGGCGGGACGGCGCGGATCATAGCATGCAATTCCGAAAAACAGAAGAAGAATCTTCGAGGCCGCCGGCCGAAACCGTGATCCCCTTGTAACGATTTGGCAAACCTGATTTTTGCTGCCGGCAATCTCGCCTTGCTCGGATGGGCGGAGGATGTTTCCTCCCAGGCTGGGAGGAGCCTGCGATGCTGGGGCAAGCGCTGGTCGAACTCGACCGCACCGTGACCGAGGCCGAGCGCCGCCGCGTCGCGCAGGGCCTGATGCAGGCGCGGCTCGACGTCGCCCGGCTCGGCGTGCTGCGCGACAGCTTCGCTGATCTGGCCGAGCTGCGGCCGCTGGTGGTGCCGCAAGGCGCCGCGCCCACCGACGTCGCGCGCGCTCGCGCCGCGCTGCAGGCCCAGGCCGCCGAGCAGCAGTCGAAGCTCGCCTCCAATCTGCAGCAGCTCGCGCTGCACACCGTCGGCAGCGTCGTCACCCCGGCGCAACAACTGATGCTCATTGTCCCCGCCGACAGCCAGCTCGAGGCCGAAGCCATGATCTCCAACCGCGACATCGGCTTCGTCAATGTCGGCCAGCCAGCCGAGATCAAGATCGACACCTTCAACTTCACCCGCTACGGCCTCGTCCGCGGCAAGGTGCTGAGCGTCTCGCAGGATTCGATCGTGCGCGAAAAGCCGACCGACAAGCAGAACGGCGGCAAGGCCGCCGGCGCGCTGGCGGAGACCAGCGAGCCGGCGGAGCAGGAGTTCATCTATTCGGCGCGGGTGTCGCTGGACGAGAAGCAGATGCAGGTCGAGGATAAGATGGTGGCGCTGGCGCCAGATATGGCGGTGACGGTGGAGATCAAGACGGGGACGCGGCGCATCATCGAATACGCAATGTCGCCGCTGCTGCAATACAGACAGGAGAGCTTGAGGGAGAGATAGAGTCAAGAGAATAGGCAAGTCAGCAAGTATACGGCAAAACGAATGCTCTGTTCGCTAAATCTCGGCTGTTCTAGTTCGGTCCAGGCTTCACCATGAAACTAAGAAATGCACTTGTTATATCCTTGCTGCTGGCGACGGTCGTGGTGTTTTTCGTGGTCAAGAACACTCCGTTCGTAAAGGCTTTGCTAGGAAATTGGGATTTCGTCAAATCAGTCGATAACGAACGGGGGAGCTATTACCGACTAAAAGTCAGGTTGGTCTACAATGGGGATTTGCAAAGTTTCGATATCGTAGTTGCATGTGACGTGCGGCAAGTGAACTATATGGACGGAGCAAGAACGCTGGAAGTTGGTTTGACGCCGACCGTCTTTGGCCGAAGGATGGCTGATGGAAAGGCGATCGTCGTCCGTCCCCCTCGTGCTTGTCGTGGTGAAACGACCGAAAACGGTGGTG
Organism: Bradyrhizobium sp. SZCCHNRI1029; assembly: GCF_032487555.1. Lineage (NCBI taxonomy): Bacteria > Pseudomonadati > Pseudomonadota > Alphaproteobacteria > Hyphomicrobiales > Nitrobacteraceae > Bradyrhizobium > Bradyrhizobium sp. SZCCHNRI1029. The sequence continues at coordinate 1,151,597 of NZ_JAUEUK010000001.1, read as the reverse complement.
TGCCTGTCGACCTGTTGCCGCTCATTGTCGTCTTTGATGATGCTGAGACATTGGCTTTCGGAACGGCATATCTGACGGATGATGCCTTCGATAGCCCGCTATCCTCATTAAAGTTCGACGGTGCGTCGGTCGAGTCGGCGGACAAAGCCGCGTTCGATAGGTTCAGAAGCGAACAGCCGAACCTCGTGAGCCGGTCGTCTTATCATACAGCGAGTGGCCCCGTTGCTGTGAAGAGGTTTGGCACGACCGCGGCAAGGATCCCGATGGGTATTGGATGTTTTGGCTACGCTCGATTTCGATTGACGGATGCTGAGCGCCAACGTGCGGCCGAGCTATGGCCGAACAATCGCCCGCGGTATTGGCTGCCTTCGCACCCGGGCGGGAGAGACGCGTTCTCGCCGACATTTGGCGAATTGATGATGACGGATCGGCAGTACGACAAGCCGACTGCATCGTACAACCTGCTTTCACAGACCGAGTATGGGATTGCAGACTTCGGAATGCCGAGGAGAAATCCTGTCGAATGGTCCGGACATCAACGCCCCGTTGCACCGTCCTACTATCCAGATATTGGCGGGTGGCAAGCCTTGCCGTGGCCGAGCGATCCTGAAGCAAGAGCGCTTGAGCTGTTGTCGAATGGTCCACATGTCGGCGCCATCATAGACTTTCGAGGTGGGGCAACTCGCGGGTTTGCATACTGTCGCCCTATGCCGGAGACATTTCCGACGGGGGTGGAATATCCGGACCCAGCCCAGGCACCAAGTGTTCGATATCTCAACTCTCCGGCTACGAACTACGTTGATGGAGTTGTTGTGTCTGGTGAGAGAAATTCGATGCCTGCAGCCATCGTCGAGCGTGACGATTTCATTTTCCGACAATTCTTAATTGGGTTGTCGTCGACCGGGGGGGATGTTTGATGTCATTAAATGAATTGATTTACGGATTTACGGTGACAGTGCACTTAAATTGACATGCGCCGTCCGAGCGCGCAAGGTGGCGCATGGCTCGCCTTGCCCGTGTCGTCGTCCCTGGTCTGCCGCACCACGTCACCCAGCGCGGCAATGGTCGTGCGCGAACATTCTTCGGCGACGACGACTACGCGCTGTACCGCGATTTGCTCGCGACCCATTGCCGGGCGGCTGACGTCGCGGTGTGGGCGTGGTGCCTGATGCCGAACCACGTGCATCTGATCCTGGTGCCGTCGGATGCCGACGGTCTGCGCCGGGCGCTGTCGCGGGTGCATCGCATCTATGCCGGCGTCATCCAGGCGCGCCGCAAGCGCAGTGGGCATTTCTGGCAGGGGCGGTTCGGCGCGGTGGCGATGGACGAGGCGCATCTGGCGGCGGCGCTGCGCTACGTCAGTCTCAATCCGGTGCGGGCGCGGCTGGTGGCTCGCGCCCAGGACTGGGCCTGGTCGAGCACGCGCGCGCATCTGCGCGGGCGCGACGACGGTCTGACCGCACGTGAGCCGGTGAAGACGATGTTCCCGGACATCGCCGGACTCCTGAGCCGCGCGCCAGACGACGAGGATGCGCTGTTCGCGCGTCTGCGCGCCGCCGAGAGCATCGGCCGGCCGATCGGCAGCGACCGCTTCCTCGCCCGCATCGAGAAATTGACCGGGCGCGTGCTCAAGCCCGCCAAACGCGGGCCGAAGCCGGCCGAGGCGGAGGACGGGTGAGCGTCGCGGCCAAGGCGCCGGCGCGGCTGCGAGCCTGAGTGCCTTGTCGTCAAACGCGCAATCAAAACGCCTAAGAAGTTAAGTGCACTGTCACCGAAATGCCCGCGCGCTCGTCGTACTTGCAGCGCCGGCTTGGCATCAGCACCGGGATGCCAGGACCACACGATTTCGCCGTGCGCATCGGATCGTTCGTCGGCATGATCGCTCACGCTGCAACCCGACACGCCCACCGCATCCCGCACCCAACGCTCGTGACGATCGCGAAACGCCCCTCAAGTGAGACGGGACGCGACACCATAGCATCAAATTCTGAAAAACGGAAGAATAAAAATTCGGATTTTCGAGTGGGCGATTTAGCCGTGGAGGTTGGCTCCCCTTGCCATGGCGAAACGCCAGGCGGTCTTTCCAATAATATTAGTGTTGACTAATTGATTAGCGATTGCTATTGTTTTTTCATGATCCAGCCTGAACCCATCACTGCCGTCATGCGCGCGCTGGCCGACCCAACCCGGCGCGCGGTGTTCGAGCGCATCGTCGAGGCCGACGAGATCACTGTCGTCGAACTCACCCGCGGCAGCACCGTCACGCAGGGCGCGATCTCCCAGCATCTGAAATCCTTGAAACAGGCCGGCTTGGTCTGCGAGCGCCCCGAGGGCCGCAAGGTCTATTACCGCGCCGAGCCACGCGGCCTCGAGCCGCTGGCCGACTGGATGAGCCATTACGGCGCGTTCTGGCGCGACCGCTTTGCCAATCTGAGAAACCTGCTGAAGGACATCGATCCATGAACCAAGCCGTGAACGCGGATACGCGGGCCATTGTCGTCGAGGACATCTTTCCGCATGCGCCGGAGATCATCTGGAAAGCCTTGACCAACGGCGAGCTGATCGGCCGCTGGCTGATGGCGCCCAAGGGCTTTGAGCCGATCATCGGCAATCGGTTCACCTTTCAAACGACGCCGGCCGGCGAATGGGATGGCACCATTCACTGCGAGGTGCTGGAGGTCGTGCCGAACGAGCGGCTGTCCTACGCGTGGAAGGGCGGCCACGACAGCAATGTCGGCTACGGCGCGAAGCTGGAGACGGTGGTCACCTTCAGTCTTTCCAAGGCGGACACGGGCACGCGCCTTCGCCTGGTGCATTCCGGCTTCGTGCTGCCGACCAATGACACCGCCTATCGCAAGATGGGCGAGGGCTGGAAGACGGTCGTCAAGAAGCTCGATCAGATCGCCGCCGAACAGGCGTCATCGCAGCGGCCGCATTGAACAAGGAGAGCGACATGACGAAGTCCTATGCCGGCGGCTGCGCCTGCGGCGCAGTCCGCTACGAGATTACGGGCGAGCCGGCCGTGATGCTGGACTGCCAGTGCCGGCAATGTCAGCGCGACAGCGGCACCGGGCATCAATCGCATTTGACCTTCGTCGCGGCGGAGGTGAAGGTCGACGGCGAGGTGTCGCATTGGCAGAGCATCGGCGACGGCGGCACCGTCAAGCGGCGCGCCTTCTGCCCGACCTGCGGCTCGCACATTCACCTGACATTTCCCGCGATGCCCGAGGTGTTCATCGTCCCGCCGGCCAGTCTCGACGACCCCGGCCGCTACAAGCCGCAACTGGTGTCGTGGACATCAGCCGGGTACGCCTGGGATCACCTCGATCCGGCGCTGCCGAAATTCGAGAAGATGCCGCCGCGGTGAGTCTTGGTGCTTGGGGCGAACGAGACGAGCATTTCGTGAGAATCGGCAATTGGCCGTGGGATGAGCTCTCGCCGTCTCCAATGCCGTCATGCTCCGCCAAAAGCGGAGCATCCAGTATTCTGCTGCAGAAGATACCGAACCGAAAAACCTCGGCGTACTGGATCGTCCGCCTTCGACGATGACCAGGGTTACGGCCCCGGGTTACTGTGCACTAAACTAACGACGGCCTGCGCGGCGGTGGGGCGGTGGCGACTGCACGCTCTATCTTGCCCCTCCGATGTTGGACCGGCCCTTTCCTCGGTTGCTGCATCGAGCCGGGCCGCGCTGGCAGGCGATAGGATCGACAGGAAGCTCGCGGCATCACCGGTTCCCTCGCGGAACATTACGCTTGCGCCTTGAACGTCAACGGTGGGCATCCATATGCCATCCATGCACCATCCCGGTGGATGGTAGAAATGGATGCCGCTGTGCCCGACAACGTCCACCCACTCCGCGGGAAAGTTCCGGACACCGAGAAGATCACCGTCAATCTCGGCTACGTCGATCTCGGTCAGGTCGATCTGATGGTGCGGGAAGGGTTCTATTCCAACCGCACCGATTTCATCCGCACCGCGATCCGCAATCAGCTCGACCGACACGCCGACGTGGTCAGGCAGTCGACGGTGCGCAACAGCCTGGACCTCGGCTTGCGGCATTACAGCCGCGCCGATCTCGAAGCGGCGCAGCGGGCCGGGCAGATGCTGCAAATCAACGTGCTTGGGCTTGCCACCATCGCCGCCGATGTGACGCCCGAGCTGGCCCGCGCCACCGTCGCCTCGGTCTCCGTGCTGGGCGCACTCCATGCCACCCCCGCGGTCAAGGCCGCTCTCGCCGACAGAATGAGGTAGCGCGATGCTGAACCAAGAGATCATGCGCGAAGCGACGCGCCTGACGCGGGCCGGCCAGTTGGGCGAGGCCACGGCGTTGCTGCAACGTATGCTGCGCGGCGATGGCTCGTCGGCGGCAGCGGCCAGTCCAGTGCGATCAGTGCCGGCGCGGCTCGCGCCTCCGACCATCGAGGGACAGGCGACGCGCGTCAGTGAGCGCGACCGGCCGTCCGCGAAGGTTGCCCCGGCGCAAGCGCGCGCCACGCAGGCCAAGCCATCGCAAGCCAAGCCATGGCAAGCCAAGCCCGCTCAGGCGCGCCAGCGACCCGTCCGGCGCGAAGATCTCGGCGAGCTGCCGGGCTTCGGCCTGCGAGGTCCGCATCTGCGCGCGCCTTCGGCGCGCGACACCACCCCCGAAGGTGCAAGATTCGTCCAGGCCAGCTTCGGCAATGCGGCGGGACGCCGGAGCTACAAGCTGTTGATCCCCAGCAGGGCCGAGGGCCGTCAGCTTCCGCTCGTCGTCATGCTGCATGGCTGCACACAGTCGGCGGACGATTTCGCGGCCGGCACACGGATGAACTTCCTGGGCGAGGAGCAGAGCTGCCTCGTCGTCTATCCGGAGCAGCCGAGCGGTGCCAATCAGTCGAAATGCTGGAACTGGTTTCGCACCGGCGACCAGCAGCGCGAGGGCGGCGAGCCGTCGCTGATCGCGGGCATCACCCGCCAGGTGATGCGCGACCATGCTGTAGATTCCAGGCGCGTCTATGTCGCCGGCCTGTCGGCCGGAGGCGCCACGGCCGCCATCATGGCCGCGACCTATCCCGATCTCTACGCCGCGGCGGGCGTCCATTCCGGTCTCGCCTGCGGGGCCGCGCGCGATCTTCCCTCGGCGTTGATGGCGATGCGCCAAGGCGCCGGCCACGCGGCGGATCGGAGATCGGCTGTGCCGACGATCGTCTTCCATGGCGATCGCGACACGACCGTGCATCCCGCCAACGGCGACCGGGTCGTTGCGCAGGCGACCGGCGCCATGCGCGGGACATCGTCGGTCGTGCACGGGCGGGTGCCCGGTGGCCATGCCTATACGCGGACGATTCTGACGGAGCCGAGCGGGAAGGTGACGTCGGAGCACTGGACCGTCCACGGCGCCGCTCACGCCTGGTCCGGCGGCAGTCCGGCCGGATCCTACACCGATCCGAAAGGACCGGATGCGACGCGGGAGATGCTGCGGTTCTTCCTCGCGCATTCATGCGCGGACTAGCAAGACAACGGCGCCCGTGAAAATGCCGGTGGCGCTGCATTCCGTCTTGCGAGGTCAAGACATCTGCACATCTGCGCGTCGCTGCTACCAGCAACCATGATGCATCTCCCCCGTTAAGCGGGCACGAATATCCTGGCGGGTGTCGTCCTCGGGAGGGCGAATGACCATGTCACGACGAACGCGGGTGGTCCGATGTCGCGATTCCTGAACTGGTTCTTCCGCAATCGCGCGACCGGCGAGATCACGATCGCCCAGATGCCGAACCCCGCTCTTTGGATCGTGCTGGCGGGCAGCCTCGTCGGCTGGGTCTGGCATCCGCCGGGTCAGACAGGCGCCAATCTGGATTGTCTGGTCAAAGCCAGTCTCTTCGTCTGGGCGTTCGACGAACTCCTGCGCGGCGTCAACCCCTGGCGCCGCTGCCTCGGCGCAGCCGTGCTGGTGTATGTGATCGCGACCGCGGTCTGATGGGCATCAGCGCGTTGGCCACGGGATGATGTGGCCAGCTTGACATGCATCAACGGATGGCGATGGCTGCCGACCGATGGTCGGGGATGTCATCCGATGTCGAGGATTCAGGCGTGAGACGTCTCGCACGTTCGATGCGGGCCTTTGGTGCAGGAACCGCAGCCCGATGAGTTCGGCCGTCACCAACGACGGGGGCCTTGCCGCGCCTTCTGATCGGCCCGGCGCCGCACCGGTGTTCCGCGCGCGCAAGCTCTCGAAGACCTATCGGATGGGCGAGGTCGAGGTGCATGCGCTGCGCGATGTCGACCTCGACATCTACGAGGGGGAGCTCGTGGTGCTGCTCGGGCCGTCGGGATCGGGCAAGTCGACCCTGCTCAACATCCTCGGCGGACTGGACAGCCCGACGTCGGGCGAAGCGCAATGGCGCGATCATCAACTGGTCGGCGCCGGCGATGCCGAGCTGACGCGCTACCGGCGCGAGCATGTCGGCTTCGTGTTTCAGTTCTACAACCTGATCCCGAGTCTGACGGTCCTCGAGAACGTCGCGCTGGTCACCGAGATCGCCGACAAGCCGCTCGATCCGCTCGAGGTGCTCAAGCTCGTCGGCCTCGAGCGGCGGATCGACCACTTTCCCTCGCAGCTGTCCGGCGGCGAGCAGCAGCGCGTCGCGGTGGCCCGCGCCATGGTCAAGGCGCCCGACGTGCTGTTGTGCGACGAGCCGACCGGTGCGCTGGACTATGAGACGGGGAAGGTCGTGCTCGCCGCGATCGCGCGCGCCAACGCGCAGCTCGGGACGACCACCATCATCATCACGCACAATGCGGCGATCGCCGGCATGGCCGATCGCGTGCTGCGGCTCGGCGGCGGACGCATCGTCGGCGAGACGCGCAATGCGCGGCGCCTCTCGGCCGATGAGGTGCGCTGGTGAGCCTGCTGGACCGCAAGCTGTGGCGCGACGTCGGCGCGATGCGCGGACAGGTGGTCACGATCGCGCTGCTGGTGGCGGCCGGTGTCGCCGTGTTCGTCGGCTCGGTCTCGACCTATTTGTCCCTGCGCGGCGGCTGCGAGCAGTTCTATGCCGACGGCCGGTTTCCGCAGATCTTCGTCACGCTGAAGCGGGCGCCGCTGGCGCTGGTGCCGCGGCTCAGTTCCATTCCTGGCGTGGTCGCGGTCGAGCCGCGCATCGTGCGCGAGGTCATCGTCGATTGGCCGGCCGTCTCGCAACCGGTCTCGGCCCGCCTGGTGTCGCTGACCCACGCCGGCGATGAGCCCCTGGCGCGGTTGCATCTGCGCCGCGGCGCCGCGCCCGAGCCGGGTGCCGCCCGCAGCGCCGCGGTCAACGAGGCGTTTGCCGAGGCCAATGGCGTCAGTCCGGGTGACGACATCCGCGTGCTGCTCAATGGCCGCGTGCAGGGCTTCCGGGTTTCCGGCATCGCGTTGTCGCCGGAATATGTCTACGCGGTGAAGCCGGGATTGCCGATCCCCGACGATCGCCTCTACGCCATCCTGTGGGTCGACCGGAGCGCGGCCGAGGCCGCCTTCGACATGAAAGGGGCGTTCAACGATGCCGTGGTCGCGCTCGCTCCGGGTGTCGATCCCAAGCCCGTGATCGAGGAGCTCGACCGGCTGCTCGAGCCCTATGGCTCGATCGGCGCGATCGCGCGGCGGGACCAGCCGTCGAACCGCTTTCTCGAGGACGAGCTGAACCAGCAGAAGGTGATGTCGATCACCATCCCCATCATCTTCTTCGGTGTCGCCACGTTCCTGCTCAACGGCGCGCTCGGGCGGCTGGTCGCCGCGCAGCGCGAGCAGATCGCGGCGCTGAAGGCGCTCGGCTTTCCGACGCTGCGGCTCACCTTCCACTATCTCAAGCTGATGCTGGTCATCGTGCTGATCGGATCGGTGCTCGGCATCGCCGGCGGCGTCGGCTTCGGCCATGCCATGATCGCGAGCTATCAGGGGTTCTTCCGTCTTCCGGAGCTGCCGTTTCGGCTGGCGCCCTGGGCGGCGGTGGCCGGTGTCGCGATCAGCGTCGCGGCGGGCGCCCTCGGTGTCGTCACGGCGCTTCAGGAGGTCGTCGGCCTTGCGCCGGCGGAGGCGATGCGGCCCGCGATGCCGCTGGGGTTCCGCCGCTCCTGGATCGAGCGCATCCTGCCCGGCACGGCGTTCGGCGCGCGGCGGATGATGATGCTGCGCAACGTCGCGGGGCGGCCGTTCCGTTCGCTGTTCACCATCGTCGGCATCGCCTTCGCGGTGCCGATGATGGTGCTCGGGATCTTCTGGCGCGATGCCATCGGCGAGATGATCGAGCTGCAGTTCAATCTGGTCGAGCGCGGCAACGCCACGATCACTTTCATCCATCCGATGGACCGCGCGATCCTGCGTGACCTGGCGCGCCAGCCTGGTGTGCTCGCGATCGAGGGCCAGCGCATCGTTCCGGTGCGCCTGCGCGCCGGGCACCAAAGCTACCTCACCTCGGTGATCGGACTGGCGGCCGCCGACGAGCTGCGCCGACCGCACGATTCCGCGCGCCGTCCGATCGTCGCTGTGCCCGATGGCATCACGCTGACCCGACGCCTTGCCGAGCGCCTGGCGCTGAGCGCAGGGCAGGTCGTGACGGTGGAGGCGATGGAAGGCCACCGTCGGCGGCGCGACCTGCCGGTGAGCGCCATCGTCGACGAGGCGATCGGCATGGCGTCCTACATGGACATCGACACGCTCAACCGCTTCACCGGCGAAGGCGCGGTGATCTCGGCGGCGAGCCTCCAGGTCGAGCCGGCGGCGCTGGCTGCGCTCGGCGCGAGGTTCAAGAGCATGCCGAAAATCGAATCCGTGACGATGAAGGCCTACACCCTCGCATCCTTCATCGAGAAGATCGCGGGCCTCGTATTCGTCACCGCCGGCATCCTCACCGGCTTCGCCGCGATCATCACCGTGGGCGTGGTCTACAACAGCGCCCGCATCAGCCTGCAGGAGCGCGCCTGGGAGCTCGCGAGCCTGCGGGTGCTGGGCTTCACCCGCGGCGAGGTCGCCGGCATCCTGTTCGGCGAGTTCGCGCTGGACATCGCGGTCGGGATTCCGCTCGGCCTATGGCTGTCGCACGCCATCATCGGGCTGATCGCGCGCCTGCATTCCAGCGAGAGCTTCCAGATCCCGGGCGTGATCGCGCCGCAGACCTACCTGATCGCGACAGCGGTGGTCTTGGCCAGCGCCGCGATCAGCGCCATCATCGTCCGCAGGAGGGTGGATCAGCTCGATCTGGTCGCGGCCCTCAAGACCAGGGAATGAGCATGCCACCCGTTTTGCGCCGCGTCGTCATCGTATCGAGCGTTCTGGCGGCGGCCGCCGTCATCGCCTGGATGATGATGCCGGGCCCCGTCCCGGTGGAGACGGCCGCGGTGACGAAAGGGCGGTTCGTTGCCACCGTCGAGGACGACGGCAAGACGCGGGTGCGCCAGCGCTACGTCGTGGCCGCGCCGCTCGCCGGCCGTCTCGGCCGCATCCGCTTCAAGGCCGGCGACCAGGTCAAGGCCGACGACGTGGTCGCCACAATCATGCCGGCGCCGGCGCCGCTGCTCGATCCGCGGGCCCGCCGCGAGGTCGAGGAGCTGCTCGGTGCGGCAGAGGCCAATGTCGAGCGCGCCAAGGAGGTAGTGGCCCGAGCGCAGGCGCAGAGTGCGCAGGCGAGCGCCGATCTGGCGCGTACCACGGCCCTGGCCGCCAGCGGAGCCGCGACGGCGCAGGCGCGGGAGCGCGCCGAGCTCGCGATGCGGATTGCCGAACGTGACCTGCGCGCCGCCGAATATGCCGACCATGCCGCCGAGCACGAGCTCAGCCAGCTCAGGGCGATGCTGGCGCGCTACGGGAGCAAGACCGATGCCGATGCGCCGGCGGATAGCTGGAGCGTGACCGCGCCGGTCGGCGGGCTGGTGCTGAAAGTGATCCAGGAAAGCGAGACGACGGTGCAGCCAGGCGCGGCGCTGCTCGAGCTCGGCGATCCCCGTGATCTCGAAGTGGTCATCGACGTGCTGAGCACCGACGCGGTCGAGATCCGTCCCGGCGCCGAGGTCACGATCGATCGCTGGGGCGGGGCAGGCCGCCTGTCGGGCAGGGTTCGCCGGGTCGAGCCGGCGGCTTTCACGAAGATCTCCACGCTCGGCGTCGAGGAGCAGCGGGTCAACGTGCTGATCGACATCGTCTCGCCGGCCGAGCAATGGCAGCGGCTCGGCGATGCCTATCAGCTCGATGCGCAGATCGTCGTCTTCACGCAGGAGGATGCGACCATCGTTCCGACCGGCGCGCTGTTCAAGCGCGGTGACGACTGGTCGGTGTTCGCGCTGAAGGATGGGCGCGCCGAGTTGCGCACCGTCCGGCTCATCCGGCGCTCGGGCCGGTTCGCCGCCGTGGCCGACGGCGTCGCCAGCGGCGATGTCGTGATCATCTATCCCAGCGACCGGGTCGCCGCCGGCGTCAAGGTGGCGCCGCGCTGACCTGCGGCGGCCGCAGACGCGTTCCTCAGCGCTGCGACGCCAGTTGCCTGAGCCGGGCATGGCGCGCCAGCGCGTGTGCGATCAGACTGTCCATCAGCGCCGGCTGGGGCAGGCCGGTGGCCTCCCACATCTTCGGGTACATGCTGATGTTGGTGAAGCCCGGCAGGGTGTTCACCTCGTTGACGTAGACCTCCTCGCCGCGGACGAAGAAGTCGACGCGCGCGAGACTCTCGCAGCAGAGCACGCCGAACACCTCGGTGGCCATCTTGCGGATGCGCGCGGCGAGAGCGGGTTCGACCCGCGCCGGGACGTGCAGCGAGGCGCCCTTGGCATCGGTGTATTTGGCCTCATAGGAATAGAAGCCGTGGCTGTCGGCGGGCACGATCTCGCCGAGCTCGGAGGCGGCGACCTCGCCGTCGGCACGCTCCAGCACCGCGCATTCGATCTCGCGCACCGGGCTGATGCAGCGCTCGATCAGGATCTTCAGGTCGAAGCGCAGCGCCAGGCGGCAGGCGGCTTCGAACTCCTCGGCGTTGCGCGCCTTGGAGATGCCGACGGAGGAGCCGAGATTGGCCGGCTTGACGAACAGCTCGGATGACCCGACGGCGTCGACCGCCGCCGCATAGGTCACAGGCGACGCTTCCGTCATGGTGACGAACGGCACGATCGGCAGGCCGGCATCGCGCAGCAGGCGCTTGGCGACGTCCTTGTCCATCGCCGCCGCCGATCCCATCACGCGGCCGCCGACATAGGCGACATCGGCGAGCTCCAGCGCGCCCTGCACGGTGCCGTCCTCGCCGTTCGGACCGTGCAGCACCGGAAACACGACGTCGAAGGCGAGCTCGCGCGGGGCGCCGTCGCCGATGACCAGCGCGCGGCCCTGGCCGGCCGGCAGCAGCACGATCTGCGGGCCGTCAGCGGGTACGGTCAGCGCCGCGCCTGTGCCGTCATTCGCAGCGTCGGCGAGCACCCAGCGTCCGTCGGTGGTGATGCCGATCAGCGTGACGGCGTAGCGGCCGGCATCGAGCGAGCGGACGATGTTGGCCGCCGAGGCCCGCGAGACGTCGTGCTCCGCCGAGCGCCCGCCGAACAGGATCGCCACGCGCGTCTTTGTCTCCGTCATCGTCCTCATCCAGCCCTGATCTCTGCGATGCGCGACCGTACAGCCAGAGGCCAACGCGTGGCAATTGAGGTGTTGTGTCGGGTGTGGTGGAAGGCGACGTCGTCATGCGGCGGCGCTCACCGCCAGCCGATCCCGCCGTCCGAGCACACCGACGTCGTGCCGCCGGCATGCATGCAGCTCCGATAGAGCGGCGGCTCGATGAAGCGGCCCGACCAGATGCCGCGGCCGGCGCGGCGGGCGGCGCGCTGATCGGCGGTGTAAACGCCGCGCGAATATTGCGGCTCCTCGACCGCAAGCCCGCGCGACACCATGAACTGGCCGAGATCCGTCGCGCCGGCGGCGCAACGCGCGACGATGCGGCCGTAGCGATCGCCATCGACCGGCAGGCAGCGCAGAACCTTGCTGCGCGTGAACGCGTCCAGCGTGTTGGCGGCCAGCGCGCCGCAGCGATATGGCTTGCGGTCGCGGCCGCGGCAGAGCTGCGCGCTTTCGGGCGCGTCGATGCCCCACAGGCGAATCCGTTCGCCGTGAATGTCCAGCGTGTCGCCATCGACGATGCTGACGCGGCCGACGAGCTCAGCGGCTGTGGCGGGGAAAGCGAGGAGAAGCGGCAGAACGAGGCAGGCGAGACGGGGGAGGAGACGTCGCAAGATCGGCACCTGTGGCGCTGAGAGGGGCGTGATCGCTCGCTGCGCGAATCGATCGCGGATCATCCCGATCTATAGCGAATGGGAGGTGCGCGATTGTGTGGCGAGCACCGCAACAGCAGCGGAGCGCAATCGGCGCAGTTCGTCCGGCGAGCGTCGCGGTTCAGCGCAGGCTCGCATTCTCTGCGTGCCCATCCCGTGCGCGCGCCGCGTGCTCGACCTCGGCGGCGAGCATGCTCAGATGCTCGGCCAGGCGCGCGAACAGCTCGCGCTTGTCGCGGTCGGTGGCGAGATCACGAATGAGGGCGCATTCCGCTGCGTCGGCCCGCAGCTTGTCCGGCTGGGTCATCAACTCTGACATGTTCCGCTTCCCTGCCGCGCCGGCAAGTTTTCGAAACAACGGATCGTCATGATTGTTCCGGGTGTCCATGCATTTTTTCGAGCGGCGCCGTCAGCGCCTGATCGGAGTACCTCTATGGGGATGCGAGATGACGCGACGCTCGGCATTCGACTGTCTATCGTTCACCGGGCCACCATGTCGAGGCCGGATGCGCGGCCGAGATCTTGGTCTCGCGCAATGCCACCAGCGCGCTGCGCTTGTAGGGACGACCGCGCAGCCGCGAGCAGTCCTGGCAGCGCATGTAGCGCTCGAGTTCATGGATTGGCGTCGTCTTGGCGCGCCTGATGATGTCGAGCGCAACGGTCTGATTGGTGTCGCAGCCGAGGCAGCGCACTTCGAGATAGTAATAGCCCGCGTTGAGCGCGTCGCCGAGCAGCGGCGACGGCTGCGCCGGTCCCTTGTAGCCGAGCATCCGCTTATTCCAGGCGTCGCAGGCCAGACGATCCGCTTCCTTGCGCGCGCGCGCGGCCTGCTCCTGCGCGATGCGGATGCCGGCACCGTAGAGTCTCTCGCGCGATTTCGTCGTCATGACCGCCATGATCGACGCTGCGGCGCTCAGCGGCAAGCCGCTAGGGTTAGCGCAGCAAGAGGCGCCGGATACAAGCTCTCTCGCGTGCAGCGTTCCGATACCGTTGTCTTTCAGTTCATCGGCGCAGCCGGCGACGAGCTCATCATGCAACGTCCAGCATTCGTGCTGCGCCGACGCGACGCGGAGTAGCACTGATGGTGTCGAGCAGAGGCGCTGGGGGCGCAGGGGCCATGTAGTCACGCTTGCCGGTGGCGGCGCGGCGGTCGCTTCTCCCACCACGCGGCATGATGCGTTCCGTCTGGCGCAACAGGGCCGTCAAACGCAACGGCGCGGCAAAAGTTCCTAAAATTTTTGCGCCCATGCGGCAGTTGCTTCAGCTTGTTCCTGCAGGCGTCCGGCGATAGACCTTGCGCTCGGGGTCAATCGTGCGCGCGGGTCGGAGTTTCTCAGATTGGATCGTTCGGGGCAGACAGTGGTCGGCGACCACGTTTCTGCTCACCATGCTCGCCGTCGCGATTTCGACCGCGGGCCGGATCGGGCTGGACTATGCCGGCGCGACGCTGCCCTACGCGACGTTCTACCCTGCGGTGGTGTTCGCCGCGCTGCTCGGCGGCATTCCCGCGGCCATTTTTGCCGCCTGGCTGTCTGCCACCGTGGTGCTCGTCGGCTTCACCGATCGTCCCGATCATGCCGAGGCGATCAACCTCGTCGGATTCCTCAGCACCGCGGCGCTGATCATCTGGCTCGGGCATCTCTGTCGCGGCGCGCTGATGGAGCTGAAGCGCAGCGAGCATGCGCGCGAGTTGCTGCTCGGCGAGCTGAGACATCGCGTGAACAATCAGCTCGCGTTGTTTCAGGCGATCGTCAGATCGAGCCTGTCGGGCGAGGATCGCGCCAAAGGGGAAGCGATCGCGCTGCGGCTCGACGCCGTCGCGCGCGCCAACAGTCTCGCCTGGTCGGACCACCGCCTGATGACCTTGCGCATGCTGCTCGACGTCGAGCTGCAGCCGTATCGCGCCTCCGGCGCCGTGACGGTGGACGGCCCGGACATGCCGTTGGGGCCGGAAGCGGTGCGTAATCTCGCGCTGGTGTTCCACGAACTTGCGACCAACGCCGTCAAATACGGCGCGCTGCGCGGCCAGGGTGGACGACTCGAGGTCCAGATCGCGCAGGAGGGCGGCCGCGGCAGCGTGGCCTGGCGCGAGCTCGGTCCGCACCCGATCGAGCCGCCCGGGAAAGAGGGCTTCGGCACGCGCATGATCCGTGCGAGCCTTGCGGCGATCGGCGGCAGCATCGAGCAGGATTATCGCGACGAAGGTCTGGTCTGCCGGATCAGGTTCGACGCGGCGATGTGAAGGCCCGGTTCCTCGCAGGCGTCGCATGTCTCGCGGCGCGTGGCATGGCTGCGATGCGAAACGCGCAGCGGCGTTGCTGCGTATGTGTTCGATGGAACGGCGCGACATGCTGCTGCTGGCTGGATTGCTGCTGCTGGCACTCACCATTACCTGGGTTGGCACGGAATATGTGCTGAACCATGTCGTGATCCCGCTGATCGATGACTGAGAGCCGGCGGCGCCGCGACCATCGGATTTGCGTTGCGTTCGCGTTGTCTGTCCGCCGCGCGGAACGAGGCTCGGCTTGATCGCCGGCACGAAACGCTTCACCATTCCCGGCAGAACAACGAAGCGGCGACGCCGCTTGGGCGGGAGACATCGGATGCAATGTTACGAGCTGCAGGGGCCCGGCGGAATCGATGCGCTGGCGCTGGTCGACAAGCCCGTGCCGCAGCCGGGGAGGGGCGAGGTGCTGGTGCGGCTGACGGCGGCGAGCATCAACTATCGTGACCTGATCACGGTGAGGGGCGGCTACGGCTCGCGGCAGAAATTTCCGCTGGTGCCGCTGTCCGACGGCGCAGGCGTGGTCGAGGCGGTCGGTGAGGGCGTCACAGCATTCGCGACCGGCGACCGAGTCATCGGCAGCTTCTTCGAGAGCTGGACCGGCGGCGAGCCGAGCGAAGCGAAGATGCGTGCGGCGCTGGGCGGCGCCGTCGACGGCACGTTGACGGAGTATCGGGTGTTTCCCATGCACGCGCTGGTGCGGACGCCGGCGCATCTCACCGACGTCGAGGCCGCGACATTGCCGTGCGCCGGCGTCACCGCCTGGAGCGCGGTGATCAAGCTCGGCGGCATCAGGCCCGGCCACACCGTGCTGACGCAAGGCAGCGGCGGCGTCTCGATCTTTGCGCTGCTGATCGCGAAGATGGCCGGCGCGCGGGTGATCGCGACGTCGTCGAGTGAAGCCAAGATCGCGCGGCTGACGGCGCTCGGCGCCGATGTCACGCTGAACTACAAGCAGGTGCCGGATTGGGGCAAGAAGGCGCGCGAGATCACCGGGCAGGGCGTCGATCTCGTGGTCGAGGTCGGCGGCGTCGGCACCTTGAACGAGTCGATCCGCGCCACCCGGATCGGCGGCACCATCGCCTTCATCGGCGTGCTCGCCGGTGCGCCGGCCTCGGAGCTGCGGCTGCCGCTGATGGTGATGCAGCAGCAGCGGCTGCAGGGCGTCACGGTCGGCTCGGTCGACGATCTCCAGGCGCTGGCGAACGCGCTGACGCTGCATCAGGTGAAGCCGGTGGTCGACCGCGTGTTTCCGTTCAGCGAGGCGCGCGAGGCGTTCCACTACATGGCGAGCGGCGCGCATCTCGGCAAGGTGACGATCGCGATCGGGGGATGAGTGACCACGCTGCTGTCGGCGACTGCGTCATCGAAGCAGGGCAGCACTCTTAGCCTCACTCTCTCCGCCGTCATTCCGGGGCGCGTCGCGCAGCGGCGCGAGCCCGGAATCCATAGCCACAGGATGCTGTGCGACGCGAGCTGGCCGGTATGCTCGTCTTCGCCACCTGCACAGTCGTGGTTATGGATTCCGGGCTCGTCGCTGCGCGCCGCCCCGGAATGACGGCGAGAGAAACGGGCTGCTAATGACGTGGCGGTTTGCGGTGCTGTTTTGGCAGCTTCAATTGCCAGCGGCCGTTGCTGCGTTCGACAGAGGCCGGGAATGGCTTCATCTCGGTGCCGACCTTGAAGGTGGCGATGAGCTTGACGCGGTCGTCGCCGTCCCAGCCGTCGAACTCGTAGAAGGTGTAGTCGTCGTCAGGGGTGAGATAGGACCAGCCCCCCAGCTTGAGGTCGAACGGCGCGGCAACGATCTCCATCCCGTTGCCGCAGCCGGAGGGACCTTCGCTGGAGCAGACCGAAAACAGCCAGCGGCGGCTTGGCGAGGCGTGCGGCGGCGAATGGATCTTGGTCTCGATGACGCGATTGAGCCACAGCAGCATCCATTGCACGCCTTCCCAATAGCCGATCTCGATCAGCAGGAGTTCGTGCTCCGGAAAGTAGCCGACGAGCTTGTACTCGACCGAGTCGTCCTCATGTCCGGGTAGGTCATCCGGAAGTCGGGTCACGTAGCTTCTGGTGGAACCATCCTTGAATGTGATTTCCAGCGACTTGCCGTTGCGCCTGACGACATCGTTCAACTGAGCGAGGCAGGCCTGCTCGTCGCGGTCGAGGTCGGCCTTGCCGGTGTCTCCTTTGCAGCGGCCGTCTTGTGAAGGATGCTCCGACATCGCGTAGGGGATGTCGGCCGAGGCCGCGGCCGGACCAATCGTGGTTGCCAGCGCGACAAGAAGCAAAACGAAGATGCATTGCATTTTATTGATCCAGCGTTGCCGCTTTGGGTTCAAAGCAGCGCTGGTGCGTGCGGTCAACCTTGGATCGGATCGCCTGTCGGCTTCTTGCGCGCGGGCAGCGTCATCGCGATCACACCAATGAGGACACAGGTGAGGCCGATCCAGGCGGTCGGCGCGAGGTGCTCGCCGAGCCCGGCCACGGCGATCGCAACGCCGATCGGCACCCGCAGATAGGATTGCGCGGTGGCGCCGATCGAGCCGAGCGTCTGCACCAGGCGGAAATAGATCACCATCGCGGCCGCAGTCGAGACGGTCGCGAGCGCGACCAGCGCCAGCACCGAGCGCAGTGACGGTGCCAGCGTCCACGGATGGTCGACGACCAGCGCAAGCGGGATCAGCACCGCGGCGCCCGACAGCAGCGATCCCGCGGCCGGCAACATCGGATCGAGTCCCTTGAAGCTCTTTCCCATGATCGCCGCACCGGCATAGCAGATGGTGGCGGCGACGATCGCAATCTGCGCCCACAGCTCGCGGCCAAGCCCGCCCAGCGCCTCGGTGCCGACGATGAGGCAGGTGCCGGCGAGTCCGGCGGCGACGCCGACCAGCTTGCGCAGGGTGACAGGCTCGTGGTGCGTCACCAGCGCGGTCAGCAGGAAGGTGAAGATCGGCGAGGTCGCGTTGAGGATCGTCGCAAGACCCGCCTCGACGGTGCGCTCGGCCCAGGCGATCAGCGTGAATGGCACGACGCTGTTGAGACCGGCCTGGATCACGAAGCGACGCCAAATCGTCCGGTCACGCGGCCAAGCGAGGCCGCGGCTGCGGATGATCGCGGCCAGCAGCAGCCCCGCAATCAGCGTGCGCGCGGCGATCAGGGTCAGCGGCGGAATGGTTTCGACGCCGATCTTGATGAAGGTGTATGAGGCGCCCCACAAGGTGGACAGAACGAGCAGGAGGGCGAATTCTGTCGTGAGATCGGAGCGGCTCTGCATGGTGCCTCGCGGGCGGGAGAATGGCTTCTCCTAGCCGGGCGGCGGCGCGCGATGTTTCGATACGGGGCGAACTGTTCGTGGAAGGAAACCGAAGCCATTCCGATCGGTGCATTGCGTCCCTGGACGCTTCGCTGGCGCTCGCGATGACGGAGCCTGTGGGGTCGGCGATGTCAGCCACACCCGTCATTGCGAGCGGAGCGAAGCAATCCAGACTGGCGATCCGATGAATATCCTGGATTGCTTCGTCGCCTACGGCTCCTCGCAATGACGCTCGTTGCGAGCTTGCGCGGTCGCTCCGATCAGTTCGCCGGCATGCTCTTCTCGACCAGCTTCACCCAGTACGATGCGCCGGCGCTGAGGATGTTGTCGTTGAAGCGGTAGGCCGGGTGGTGGCATTCGTTGCCGGGGCCCATGCCGAGGAACACGAAGGCGCCCGGGCGCGCCTCCAGCATGAACGCGAAATCCTCGCCGCCCATCAGCGGAATGGCGCGGTCGTTGACGCGCTCAGCGCCGGCGACGTCGCGGGCGACGTCGGCGGCGAAAGCCGCCTGCGCAGGGTGATTCATCGTCACCGGATATTTGCGCTCGTAGATCGCCTCGGCCGAGCCGCCATAGGCGCGCGCGGTGGCCTCGGCGACCTCGACGATGCGCCTCTCGACGAGATCGCGGATCTCCGGATCGAGCGTGCGCACGGTGCCCAGCATCTCGACCGTCTCGGGGATCACGTTGAAGGTGGTGCCGCCATGGATCGAGCACACCGAGATCACCGCCGACTTCAAGGGATCGACGTTGCGGGCGACGATCGACTGCAGCGCGTTGACGATCTGCGAGGCGATCAGGATGCTGTCGACCGCCCGGTGCGGGCCGGCACCGCCATGGCCGCCCTTGCCGGTGACCTTGATGTGGATCGCATCAGCCGAGGCCAGCATCGCGGCGGGCGAGATTTCGAAATGGCCTTCGGGCACGCCCGGCATGTTGTGCATGCCGTAGACCTCCTGGATGCCCCAGCGCGTCATCAGCCCGTCATCGACCATCGCCTTGCCGCCGGCGCCGCCTTCCTCGGCCGGCTGGAAGATGACGATGGCGGTGCCGTCGAAATTGCGGGTCTCGGCGAGATATTTCGCAGCGCCCAGCAGCATCGCGGTGTGGCCGTCGTGGCCGCAGGCATGCATCAGGCCCGGCGTCTTCGAGGCGTAGGGAACGCCAGAGGTTTCCTCGATCGGGAGCGCATCCATGTCGGCGCGCAGGCCGATGGTCCTGCCGGAGGCGGACTTGCGGCCGCGGATCACGCCGACCACGCCGGTGCGGCCGATGCCCGTCACCACCTCGTCGCAGCCGAATGCGCGCAGCTTGTCGGCGACGATGCCGGCGGTGCGATGCACCTCGTACAGCAGCTCGGGATGTTCGTGGAAGTCGTGGCGCCAAGCGGCCATTTCGTCGGAGAGCGCGGCGATGCTGTTGAGGATGGGCATGAGGACCGGATGACTCGCTGAAGTGGATCGGGACGCTGCAGTGGATGCGGCCAAGCCAGCCGGCAGCACCGCGCGGTGACCGACTATGACCCGGTCAAAAAAGCCAGGCAAGTTGCCGCCGGCCATGGCGCCATGCGCGGATGCGCGGTCACCTCGACGGACCACGCCGGGCGTTCCGGATTGCGGAACGGGAGTCAGGTGAGCGGGGCGGGGGCCGGCACGCGGGGATATTTGCGCTCGGGTGGTACCTCCAGGCGGAAGGCCCGCAGCTTCGGCTCGTCCCACGCCGCCAATGGCGTGCCGCAGACGCCGCAGTCGAACCGCCCGGCAGCGCCAATGGCGGAGGTCGATTCCGCGATCTCGTAGGCGGCACGGCAATGGGGACACGTCACGCTGGATATCTTCATGAGATCACGCTCCCAAACAGCTCGACCAGACGCCTTGAACCAGATCAATGCGGTCCATGAACCGACGTCACCGCGTCCGGTCGTCACGCCTCCTCGGCCTGCCATGGCGTCGGCGCCTTCGTGAAGGCGCGCCACGCCTCGCGCAACGGCTCCTCCACGCCGGCCATGGCATGCGACTGCCAGCCGGTGATCGCGGCGGCCGCGATCGCCGCCTCGGTGGAGGTGGTGCCGAGGGTCTCGATCACGCCGGCGGTGACCGCCATGTCGTTGTAGTGGCCAAGCTGTTCCTGGAAGCCGGCGAGCGTCCTGGCATATTTCTTCGCCGATTTGCTCGCGCCGTAGAGCGGCAGCAGGAAGTCGATGCTGTAGCGCAGCTTCTTCAGCGCGAGACGCAGCCGGTGGCGCCGCTCGGCCGACAGCTTCTTGAAGCGGCGGCCGCGCTTGAGCACCTTCTGGTGGCGCTCCGACAGGACAGGCCCGGCGAAATCGATCGCGGGCGCCGCGAGGCGTCGGAGATCGTCGGGGGAGACGTCGTTGCGCCAGCCGCGGGTCTCGATCCATTCGCCGAGGCCGAGCACGAAAGCGGCGCAGCGGCGCTCGGCAAGCGCGATGCGCAGCGTGCGATAGGCGAGATCGCGCCGCCGCTCGGCGAGCGCCCGGAGCGAGTCGAAGCCTGCAACAGTGGGGCAGGCCTCGGCGATCTCGGGCAGCGTATCGGTCAGGAACACGTCGAGGTCGCGCGCCGCCGAGAGGCTCTGTGCCAGCCAGCGCGCATCCGCCTCGAGACCGTCGAGCGTCGCCGAGGTCCCGAGCGGCCGCATCAGATGCAACGCGGCGCGCAGGCGGCGCAGCGCCACCCGCAACTGATGCACGCCTTCCGTATCGCGTCCGTCCTCTGCCGCAGGCATGGCCTGCAGCAGATGATGCAGGCTGCCGCGCAGGACGAGAGCGAAGCTCTCGTCGAGAGACACCGCCGGATCGAGGCGCAGCTTGGGCGGCTTTTCGGCCCCCGGCGCTGCTCCGGCTGCGAGGTCGAAACCGCGCGCGGATTTGCTGCGGATCGAAGGTCTGATCGGTCCGTGATCGGCGATGCGCTGTGCGATCTCGTAGATGGCGGCGGGGTTGCCGCTCTTGAGCTCCAGCTCGATCTCGCTCACGATCTCACGGTGCTCGCCGGCCTTGATGACACCGCTGTCGAACGCGATCTCGATGGTCGCGCCGGGCAAGTCGAGCATGCGCGCGTGACGATGCACGTCGGTCGTGAACACCGCCTCGAGCGTTGCCTCGGCCAGCGCGGAGCGAAGCTCCTCCGGCAGCAGCGCGGCCGCCAGCACCGGATCTGGCGCCAGCGAGCTGACGCTGGCCTCCCACTCTCCGCGCTTGAGTGGGTCGTCGCTGTGCTGCTCTTTCACGGTCTGCACGAAGCGCGAGCCGCTCTGGCGCACCCGCAAGGTGAAGCCGTTCTTCCACAGCGTGCGCTTCGGCGTGTCGTAGTAGACCGATGTCAGATGCTTGCGCGAGCCCTTGTTGCGCGCATGCGCGGTGACGACCGGTGCGTTGTTGAAGCCGGCGAGTTGATCGGGCGCGACGAGGAGTTTCAGCTCGATCTCGTGGCCGCTGCCGGCCGCCGGATCCGGCAAGGACGGCGCCGCGACCTCCACGCCAAGCGCTGCGGCATCCTCCTGCGTGGCCGCGTGATCGGCTAGGTGCTGCGCAGTCAAGCGATCGGCGGCGCCACCGGGATCGCTGCTCGCCGACTCACCACTCTCCCGCACGCCGACCGCATGGCCACTGCCGTGGATCGACGCCGGTGCGTTCGAATCGGGCATGTGTCGATTCTGTAACCGTTTAATGACAGTCATCTCTCGTATAGCTGCAGCCGGCACAAAGGGACAGTGGCATTTCTCGCAGGCCGTCGACGATGCGCGACGCGCCAGAGCTTACCGGTCGCATTTTTTGTTGCTGCTTCAATGACAAGTGCTCGCGCTTCCGGCCGGCAGGTGCTCACGAAGATATGTCCGTCGCAGCCGCAATGCACCGTCGTGCGGCCGCGCCGCCACAGGCGGAACTTCAGATCGAGCCGGTGAGCATGAAACGCGTGGCGATGAAGACGGCGGCTGCGGTGGTCGCAATGCTCGCGGCGGCCACGAGGCCGCGGCCGCGACGCGCCAGCGCGCGGGAGCGCTCGCGCGGATCCTGCGCCGGATCGAAGGATGCGCGCCGGCTGCGCCGGTGGCGTACCGCCTGCACCCAGAAGGCAAGCGCCGCGATGCCGGTTACCACTGCAAATACGGTTGTCACGCCTGCGGCAAAGCCGAGATCGACACCGACGCTTTCCAGCATCGCCCGCAGATGCACAGCTAAGCGGGCCAGGAGAGTTGCGGCATAGTCGGCTGCTGCGGCGCCGGTGTAGAGCAGAACGGCAGTCCAGACCACCGCAGCCATCGCAATCAGGATCGACACGAGCACGGCGAGGCCGTCGCCTGCCATGAAGCCGATCGAGGCGGCGATCAGCGCCAGCGCCGGCATCACGTTGCCCATCGGGATCGGCAGGATGATGGTGACCGCCATCAGAAGCAGCGGCAGCGCGAGCAGCATCCGCGCCGGCCGGCCGGTCAGCCAGACCAGCCGCTCCTCGCGCAGGCCGCGTTCGGCATAGCCCGCCCAGTCGAGACCGGCGCGGATTATCTTGCGCAGCAGCCGCTGCGGCACCGGCCGGCGGCGCAACTGTTCGGGCAGCCATAGCCGCTCGGCGCCGAACAGGATCTGCAGCGCGACCAGCGCGACAAAGGTGCCGAACACCACGCCGAATGGGCCCGGCAACGGGATCAGCGCCGGCAGGGTCAGCAGCAGCAGGGTCAGGCCAAGACCTTCCGATTCCAGCCGGTCGAACAACTCGCCGATCGACGGTTCCTCGGACCGCACCGTACGGGCGATCGCGAGCAGCCGGCGGCTGATCGGCCCGTTGTGACGGCGCGGCGCCGAGGAGTCCTCGTCGTCGGATGCGACATCATTCATTGCCACGCAGCAACCTCTTGTCCTTCGACCTGCCTCACTTCATCGGCTCGACCGCAGGCCGCGTCTTCCACAGCGAATAGGCGATGCCGGCGCCGAGCAGACCGAAGGTGATGCCGAGCGAAATCGCGGGCGGAAACTTCTCGAGCCCGAGCAGGTCGGCCAGGAAGATCTTCGAGCCGATGAAGATCAGCACCGCCGCCAGCGCCAGCTTGAGATACTGGAAGCGATCCACCATCGCGGCAAGCGCGAAATAGAGCGCGCGCAGGCCGAGGATCGCGAAGATGTTCGACGTGTAGACCACGAAGGGGTCGGTCGAGATCGCGAAGATCGCGGGCACCGAGTCGACCGCGAAGATGACGTCGGCAAATTCGATCAGGATCAGCGCCAGGAACAGCGGCGTCATGAACCAGGTCGGCTTGCCGCGCGCATCAGGCTGGCGCACGAAGAAGTGCTCTTCGTGCAGGCGGTCGGTGACGTCGAAGCGGCGGCGCACCCAGGCCAGCGCCGGGTTGGCGCCGATGTCGTGCGGCGTGTCCCTGAACACCAGCATCTTGATGCCGGTCGCGACCAGGAACAGCGCGAACAGGTAGAGCACCCAGCTCGCCTGGGCGACGATCGCGGCGCCGAGCCCGATCATGATCGCGCGCAGCACGATGACGCCGACGATGCCCCAGAACAGCACGCGGTGCTGATAGGCGCGCGGGATCGAGAAGTAGCTGAAGATCATGGCGATGACGAAGACGTTGTCCATCGCCAGCGCCTTCTCGATCGTGAACGCGGTGAGATAGGCGGTGCCGGCCTCGGCGCCGATTTGCCACCATACCCAGGCGCCGAAGGCGAGGGCGAGCATGATGTAGATGCCGCTCATGACGAGGCTCTCGCGTACCGAGATCTCGCGCGTCTTGCGATGGAGGATGCCGAGATCGAAGACGAGGAGGGCGAGCACGATTGCGAGGAAGGCGAGCCACATCCAGACGGGCTTGCCGGCAAACGCGATGAGCAGGAATTCCACGACGGGTCCCTCTTTCAAGCCGGTGAGATTGATGTCAGGTCCGACATCGTGAGCGCACCGGCAGCTTCACCAGAGGGGCCCGGACCAGGGGTAGGCGACGGACGTATGTGTCTGCCGATTGGTTTTCAAGAGCCTGCGGTTTTCAAGAGCCCGCCGTTCGCATCTGCGTTCAGCAGATGAACGGCGAGGTGCGACAGAGTGTCTGCTGCCCGGCGGCCGTCTTGCGGCCGTGCGGCGGTGAACTAATTCCAGAGGGCCGGAGATCCGGGCCCCTCTGATAGTCCGTGAGACTATGATGTCGGACTCTCTTTCATGACCGCTGCCGCTGGCGGTATTGCGCACTTCGGGCGCTATTGAGGAGTTTGACGAGATGCGGCCCCACGCGTCGCTTGTTGCTATCGGGCCTTGCGGCTCTCGCCCCCACATCACCATCCCAACAATCGTTACCCCGCTGAAACCTCCCGGCATCGCCTGGATGGGCGGCGGTGATCGTGATGGAACCGGAGCGCCTGCTCGCCACTTTGTATGGAACCTGTGCGCTGGAGCGCGCTGGCATTTTGTGTACGGGAGACAATCGTGACCACGGGGGGTGACCAGGTATCGATCGCGAAGGCGCCGCCGTCGCGCCCGGCCGTGGCAACGCGCCGCCTCTTGATGATCATCAATCGCGGCAGCCGCTCCGGCGGCGAGGCGGCCGGCGTTGCCGTGTCGCGGCTGAGCGCAGCCGGCTATGATCTCGTGATCTCGGCGCCGCATAGTCCGCGCGAGGTGGCGCCGTGGATCGAAGCCCATGCCGACGATGCGGAAGCGGTCGTCGTCGCCGGGGGGGACGGCAGCCTGAACGCGGCTGCGCCTGCACTGCTCAAGACCGGCCTGCCGCTGGGCATCATTCCGGCTGGCACCGCCAATGACCTTGCCCGCACGCTTGGCCTGCCGGCGGATATGGAGGCCGCGGTCGATGTGATTGCGGCCGGCCATCGCCGCCGGATCGATCTCGGCGAGGTCAACGGGCACCCGTTCTTCAACGTCGCCAGCCTCGGCTTGAGCGCCGAGCTCGCGCGGCAGCTGACCAAGGAAACCAAGCGGAGGTTCGGCCGGCTCGGCTATGCGCTCACGGCGCTGAAGGTGCTGACCAATGCACGGCCGTTCCGCGCGATGATCGTATCGTCCGACGGCGCGGTGCGGGTGAAGACACTGCAGATCGCGGTCGGCAATGGCCGCTACTACGGCGGCGGCATGGCGGTCGATCACCGCGCCGAGATCGACGATTCCCATCTCGATCTGTATTCGCTGGAGATCGGCCGCATCTGGAAGCTGCTGGCGATGGCCTATGACTTCCGCAAAGGCCGCCACGGCCTGTGGCAGGAGGTGCGGGCCTCGCGTGATACATCGTTCGAGATCCGCACGCGCCGTCCGCGCCGGATCAATGCCGATGGCGAGCTCGTCACCTTCACGCCGGCGCGCTTCTCCGTGCTGCCGCGTGCGGTCACGGTGTTCGTGCCCGAGGTCGCAGCGCAGGACCGCACCTGACGCGTGGCCGCTTGATCCGCCGTTCGCGGACACTCGATTTCGACTGATCACCCGATTGAGAGACCCATGACCAAGCAGACCCGCTTCAATCTCTGGTACGCGATCGTCGCGATCTTCGTCGCGATGATGATCCACAATGCGTGGACGAGCTATCGCCAGGTCGCCGTCATTCCCTACAGTCAATTCCAGGACCTGCTCGCAGCCGGCAAGGTGAAGGAGGTCGGCGTCTCCGAGAACTACCTGGAAGGCACGCTGAAGGAGCCGCTGCCCAGCGGCCAGTCGCGCTTCGCGACGACGCGCGTCGACCAGGAGTTCGCCAAGGAGCTCAGCAAGGCCAACGTCACCTTCACCGGTCGCGTCGAGAGCAATATCCTCGGCGACATCCTCTCGCTGGTGATGCCGATCGCGCTGTTCTTCGGCGTCTGGTACTGGCTGTCGCGCCGGATGATGGGTGGCGCCGGCGGGCTCGGCGGCGGCCTGATGCAGATCGGCAAGAGCAAGGCCAAGGTCTACGTCGAATCCAACACGGGCGTCCGATTCGACGACGTTGCCGGCGTCGACGAGGCCAAGGACGAACTGCGCGAGATCGTCTCGTTCCTGAAGGATCCGAAATCCTATGGCCGTCTCGGCGGCCGCATGCCCAAGGGCGTGCTGCTGGTCGGCCCGCCCGGCACCGGCAAGACGCTGCTCGCCAAGGCGGTCGCGGGCGAGGCCGGCGTGCCATTCTTCTCGATCTCGGGCTCGGAATTCGTCGAGATGTTCGTCGGCGTCGGTGCCGCGCGCGTGCGCGACCTGTTCGAGCAGGCCCGCGCCAAGGCGCCCGCGATCATCTTCATCGACGAGCTCGATGCGCTCGGCCGCGCCCGCGGCATGGGCCCGTTCGCCGGCGGCCATGACGAGAAGGAGCAGACTCTGAACCAGTTGCTGGTCGAGCTCGATGGCTTCGATTCCTCGACCGGCCTCGTGCTGCTGGCAGCGACCAACCGGCCGGAGATTCTCGATCCGGCGCTGCTGCGGGCCGGCCGCTTCGACCGCCAGGTGCTGGTCGACCGGCCCGACAAGCCGGGTCGCATCCAGATCCTGCAGGTGCATCTGAAGAAGGCCAAGCTCGCCGCCGACGTCGATCCGGAGAAGGTCGCGGCGCTGACGCCCGGCTTCACCGGCGCCGATCTCGCCAACCTCGTCAACGAGGCGACCTTGCTGGCGACGCGGCGCGGCGCCGACGAGGTCACGCTCGACGATTTCAACAATGCGATCGAGCGCATCGTCGCCGGTCTGGAGAAGCGCAACCGGCTGCTCAATCCGAAGGAGCGCGAGATCGTCGCCTATCACGAGATGGGGCACGCGATCGTCGCGATGAGCCTGCCGGGCACCGATCCCGTGCACAAGGTGTCGATCATCCCGCGCGGCGTCGGCGCGCTCGGCTACACCATCCAGCGCCCGACGGAAGATCGCTTCCTGATGACGCGCGAGGAGCTCGAGAACAAGATGGCGGTGCTGCTCGGCGGCCGCGCCGCGGAGCTCGTGGTCTACGGCCATCTGTCGACGGGCGCCGCCGACGATCTGCGCCGCGTCACCGGCATCGCGCGCTCGATGGTGACGCGCTACGGCATGTCGGAGCAGTTGGGTTCGGTCGCCTATGAGCGCGACAACCAGTCGTTTCTTGCGCCGGGCGTCTCACGCAGCGCCGAGTATGGCGAGGCCGCGGGGGATGCGATCGACGCCGAGGTGCGTACGATCGTGACGAACGCGCTGGAGCGCACCCGCAAGCTGCTGCAGGACAAGCGCGACGTGCTGGAGCGCGCCGCCCGCCGCCTGCTGGTCAAGGAGACGCTCGACGAGACCGAACTCGCCGCCCTGCTGAAGCAGGACCAGCGCGCCGGCGATCTCGTTGTGGCAGCGAAGCCGATATAGTTGTCGAGTCGGGGAGCAAAGGCGCGGCCGTGCGGTCTCCACGATCGAGATTGTGTGGCGCCGTGCCCATCGTCTTGGCAATGAGCTCGCCGCACGACGATGGGCACGTTGCCGGTTGACGGCGGCTGCTTTGCCCACCCTACGGCGGCCACGCTCACCGCCGCGGCCACATCCGGGCCAGCGCCTCGTCCTTCTTGACAAACGCGTGCCAGAGCGTGGCCGCAATGTGCAGGCCGACCACGAGATAGACCAGATAGGCCAGCGTATCATGCGTGATCTCGCCGGCATGGGCGATCGTCCTGTCGCCGGCGAACAGGCGCGGCCAGCTGAAGGTCCCGAAATAACGCAGCGAACAGCCGCCGGCCGACGAGAACATGTAGCCGGTGACGGGCATGATCAGCAGCAGCGCATAGAGCGCCCAATGATTGAGCTGCGACAGCGCGCGGACCATCGGTCCGAACGTGGCCGGAGCGGCCGGCGCCGTGGTGCGAGCCCGCACGATCACGCGGAGAATGGCCAGCATAAACAGCGTGACGCCGAGCGATTTGTGAACCTCCAGCAACTCGCGCCGCGGCGACGTGCCGGCCGGCTGAAGGCCGCAATAGAGCCCGATCAGCATCGCTGCGATGAACAGCAGGGCGGTCGCCCAATGAATCCACCGCAGCAGGGGATCGTAGCTCGCGATCGTCTCGGGCATGTCGGGCTCGTCAGTGGTGAATTCCGGCGACCTGCTTAGTCGCGGATCTGACCTCTGTCGAAGGATCAGAGGTCGACGACGAGATGTCGGACAACCGCACAAAGGCATCTGCTGATCATTTTTGAGTGATTCCATGCGTGCCGCTCTGTCAGTCGCGCCTCGATAAGCCGTCCCCCGTTCGATGACTGCATTGGATCAAGCGACGATGTTGCCTTGCGGATGACGGGCGGTGCTGAGAACTGAGCGGGTGGTCCTGCGGGCTCGCGCAGGGATTGTGCCTTGATTTTCCTGCAATTGCGGACCAATCTCCCTGCCGGCATTCTGGTCGGGGGGCCTCGTGTCCAATCCTGTTGCAAAGAACATCGTGCTGTTGTCGGACGGGACCGGCAACAGCGCCAAGGCCGTGTTCAAGACCAATGTCTGGCGCCTGTTCCAGCTGCTGGACCTGCGCGATCCGCGCCGGCAAGTCGCCTTTTATGACGATGGCGTCGGAACGTCCTCCTTCAAGCTGTTCGCAGCCCTCGGCGGCATCTTCGGCTTCGGCCTGAAGCGGAATGTGATTGCGATCTACAGCTTCTGCTGTCGCAACTACAAGCCGGGCGACCGCATCTACTGCTTCGGGTTCAGCCGCGGTGCCTTCACCATCCGTATCGTGGCGGCAATGATCGCGGGGCAGGGGCTCGTCGCCTACGACGACAATGAAGCCGATCT
Source organism: Bradyrhizobium sp. SZCCHNRI1029 (assembly GCF_032487555.1). Classification (NCBI taxonomy): domain Bacteria; kingdom Pseudomonadati; phylum Pseudomonadota; class Alphaproteobacteria; order Hyphomicrobiales; family Nitrobacteraceae; genus Bradyrhizobium; species Bradyrhizobium sp. SZCCHNRI1029. Next base: position 1,123,014 of record NZ_JAUEUK010000001.1, on the reverse strand, counting down.
CGCCCGGTTCGCCGCAGACGCCTATCGCCGCTATCGGCGTCGCTACAATAGCGGAATTCTCAGATATCTCGGCAAGATCGGCCTGGACCTGCGCGGAGTGCGCGACTGGGGAATTAGAACGCTGCGCAGAGTGCAGGGCGTGGCGCTGCAGGCTCCGCCAGCAGTCGAGGTCGAGAGCGTGCATTTCGTCGGCATTTGGGACACCGTTGACGCCTACGGCGGGCCGATCGAGGAGATGACGCGCGCCATTGACTATTGGATCTGGCCGCTGTCGATGCCGGACCAGTTCATGAATTCCAAGATCCATCGCGCTTGCCACGCCCTCGCGATCGAGGAGGAGCGTGACGCCTTCCGCCCGGTGATCTGGGATGAGCGCTATGTGTGGGGACGGGACGAGGCTGTTTCAGGCCGCAGTGACAAGAAGGACTGGCTGTTCGGCATCGACCACGATCCGCGCAGCGCGGCTGCGAAACTGGCCGAGCCGCCGCCGCATCTGCGCACCGATCTGCCGCCACGTGACCGCGAGCGCATCAGCCAGGTGTGGTTTACCGGCGTGCATTCCGACATCGGCGGCGGCTATCCGCAGGATGGCCTTTCCTATGTGACGCTCGATTGGATGCTCGACCGCGCCCAGGCCTATGGTCTCGTCTATCTCGACGGGCGGCGCAGGCTGCTCTACGATCCCGAGATCGATCCGCTCGACACGCTGAACGACTCGCGCAAGGGGCTTGCGGCCTACTACCGCTACAAGCCGCGCAATCTGCGCGAGATCTATGACGCGCCGCCCTACAAGCTATCGCTCCGGTACGATGTCAGTCGCATCAAGTGGCTGCTTCATTCGCCGTTCAAGGCCCAGACCGGGCTTCTTGCTGACGATCTGCATCCGAGCCTGCCGCAGCCACCTCTGCCGCCGGTGAAGCCGACGATCCACCGCACCGTGTTCGAACGCATTGGGTCGGGTCCCGATCACTATGCACCGGTGGTCGTACCCGCCGCTTACCGCGTCACGGATGAGACCGATACGCCGGTCGATGCGCTGCATCCGCTCGATCACGGGCACGCGCGGACGCGGGTGCAGGACGATGTCTGGAATTGGGTCTGGCTGCGCCGCGTGGTCTATTTCGCCACCATGTTCGCGCTGCTGTTCGTCGCGGCGATCCCATATTTCGTCATCTATTGGCCGCGCGTGCTTTATGAGCCCTTGCATGGGCTGGTAAATCCGCTGGTCAACGGAGCGGCAGCCTTCTTGCCCAAATTTCTCGACCCATGGTTCGTCGCGTTTCGGGATTCGCCGGGGTTGCTGGTGGTCGGTGTGGCCGCTGCGCTCGGCTTGACGGCGTGGGGCACCTCACTGCAGCGAACGATCCGCGACGCCGCACGCATCGCCTGGAACGATCCATCCCGGCACAAGCCGGTGACCGGCTGGCGCGCGACGGTTTATTCGCTGCGACGCCAGGGCTGGTATGTTGCCGGTTTCTATCTGCTGAAAACGTGGATCTTCCCGTTCGCCATCATGTTCTGGCTGTTCTGGTGGCTGGGGTTCGGCGCGGCCAATACGGCCGGGCTGTTCTGCAAGGAGACGCTGAGGCCGATCGAGGTCGAGGAGACAGAGATCGGCGCATACCCTGGTGGAAGCATCCGGCCAGTATTCGAGACGCGTCACCATTGCTATCCGACAGCGCTGACCGTGGCGCAGGGCGAGACCTATCAGATCGTGCTCGACGTCGGGGAGGCATGGAGCGACGGCGGCATCCCTGCGACTCCGGCCGGCTTCGGTTACGGCACCTGGACCCAATTGCCTGGGATACCCTTCAAGCGGCTGATCTGGTCGAACTGGTTCGCACCGATCGTGCGGGTGGGCAGCACCGGGCTGGAGGAGCATCTCCCGGCTTTCCAGCAGGAAACGCCCGGCAGCAGCCGCTGGACAGCCAGGTTCACGGCCCGCAGCGATGGGGAGGTGTTCGTCTACGTCAACGACACGTCCATCATGCTTCCTTGGCTGCTGTTGTATCGATTCTACTTCAACAACAAGGGCAACGCGGTCGTCTCGTTGAAGAAGCTGTAGCTGCAAGCGCTGCCAGGTCTGGCACTTGTCGAGCGTGACGTCGTCACGCTTCAGATGCTGCGCGGCACGGGCTGGTGTTGGCGTCGGGGCTGGGTAGGATACAGGCATTGATCGACTGCGAAGAGTACCATGACCCGACGAAGCTGGACAGGATGGACCGCACGCTTGGCGCTCGCCGCCGTCACGCTCGCCGGTGCCAGCGCCCATGCCGCCGAGCGGACGATGTCCTGGGACAGCGGCTGCCGTTTCACGGTCCGGTACGATCCCGCCAAGCACGACGAGACGCGGCTGCGCAACACCGTCCGTCTGCTGTTTGGCCCGTCCGATTTCGACTCGCCGGGCACGTTGCCGGCATTCGACCCGAAGGCGGTCGCGGCGCTCGACGCCGACAAGATCGACCGCGCCTGCAAGGCCACGCTCGACGCTGCCGCGCGGCTGGAGTTCATCGCGCTGCCCGGCATCGATGACTATCGGCGCGCCAGGGTGGCGGAGCTGAAGGACAGTTGCGATTTCGACCTGGTGCAGACCCGCGGATTCAAGACGCCCTCTACGCTGCGCGACTACCAGCCTGCCGCCGCCTGCGCGCGCTTCGTCGACGCGATCGAGGGCAAGACCGACCTGCAGCAGATGTTTCGCCAGACCGTCGACAAGGGCTGCGCCGACAACGCCAGCCCGAAGGCCTGCGTCGCCCGCTACGTCGCCGAGGCGCAGAAGCCGGACGGCCAGGAGCGCATGCGGATCTATCTGGTCAATTTCGGCTGGAGCAATTGCGCTATCAACTACAACCTCCGCAACACCGGCGAGAAGAAGATGGAGGCGATGCGGAGCGCGCTCGAGACCCAGTTCCGGAAGATGTTCAAGGTCAAGCAGGACAAGTGCGAGGAGGCGGACTGAGGCGTCCGCCCGCTCGACGCGCGCTCAGCTCTCCCCGAACACGCGCTTGAAGATCGTGTCGACGTGCTTGAGGTGGTAGCCGAGGTCGAACTGCTCGTCGATCTCGGCGTCGGTCAGGTACTTCTTCACGTCAGCATCGGCCTTGAGCAGGGTGCGGAAGTCGCCTTCGCCGCGCCAGACCGGCATCGCGTTGCGCTGGACCAGTCTGTAGGAGTCCTCGCGGCTCGCGCCCTTCTGGGTCAGCGCGATGAGCACGCGCTGCGAGTGGACGAGGCCGCCGAGCTTGTCGAGGTTCTTCTCCATGTTGGCCGGGTAGACCAGGAGCTTCTCGACCAGGCCGGCGAGGCGCATCAGCGCGAAGTCGAGCGTGACGGTGGCGTCGGGGCCGATCATGCGCTCGACCGATGAGTGCGAGATGTCGCGCTCATGCCAGAGCACGACGTTCTCCATCGCGGGCGTCACATAGGCACGCACCATGCGGGCGAGGCCGGTGAGATTCTCCGACAGCACCGGGTTGCGCTTGTGCGGCATCGCCGACGAGCCCTTCTGCCCCTCGGAGAAGAACTCCTCGGCTTCCAGCACCTCGGTGCGCTGCAGGTGGCGGACTTCGGTCGCAAAGCGTTCGACCGAGGAGGCGATCACGCCGAGGGTCGCAAAGAACATCGCGTGGCGGTCGCGTGGAATCACCTGGGTCGAGATCGGCTCGGGCGACAGGCCCATCGCCTTAGCGACGTGCTCTTCCACGCGCGGATCGATCTGGGCGAAGGTGCCGACGGCGCCGGAAATCGCGCAGGTCGCGACTTCCTTCCGCGCGGCGACCAGGCGCGCGCGCGCGCGGGAGAATTCGGCATAGGCATAAGCGAGCTTGAGGCCGAACGTCACCGGCTCGGCGTGGATGCCGTGCGAGCGGCCGATGGTCGGCGTCATCTTGTGCTCGAAGGCGCGTGTCTTCAGCGCCGCAAGCACGCGGTCGAGATCGGCGAGCAGCAGGTCGGCGGCGCGGGTGAGCTGGACGTTGAGGCAGGTGTCGAGCACGTCCGATGACGTCATGCCCTGGTGCACGAAGCGCGCCTCGGGACCGACGATCTCGGCGAGATGGGTCAGGAAGGCGATGACGTCGTGCTTGGTCTCGCGCTCGATCTCATCGATGCGGGCGACGTCGAAGGTGGCGTCCTTGGCCTTGGCCCAGATCGTCTTGGCGGCCTCCTTCGGGATCACGCCGAGCTCCGCCAGCGCGTCCGCCGCATGCGCCTCGATCTCGAACCAGATCTTGAACCGGGTCTGCGGCTCCCAGATCGAGGCCATTTCGGGACGGGAATAGCGGGGGATCATCGACGGCGCTCCGAGGCGGGAGGGAAGGTGGGCGGGACCAGGCGTCCGCGCCGGCATTTTACGCCGCGCTTTACCAGAGCGGCCGGATCGACACAAACGGCGGTCTTTCCGGCCGCTCGGCATGCCGTTACCGGATCATAATACCATTTTCAAAAAATCGCGCTGACAGATATTGAAATCTGTCAGCGCGATGGTGTATGTCGACCCTGCCATCTTGCTTAAGACCAACTTCCACTGTCTGACCTTGGGTTCAGCGGTTTCAACTGCGAAGGACCGCTTCGATGAAGATTGAAAAGCGATTGTTGCACTCACAATTTCAGGACTGGCTGAATCTCCAGGTCGCGCGTCACCTGGAGGCCCAGGCCACCAGGTTTCGCGCGCCATCGTCCGCCGACCAGGCTGAGACGATCCAGATCAAGGCGAATACGTCCGACGCCGATATGGTGCACGCATGAATGAGGCCGTGGTTCTGACATCCGAGCGCATCCTCGAAGTCACCGAGGACGTGTTGCGCCGTTATGGGCTCGCCAAAGCGACGGTCGTCGACGTCGCGAGAGCGCTCGATGTCAGCCACGGCTCCGTCTACCGTCACTTTCCGAGCAAGGCGTCGCTGCGCGAGGCGGTTGCCAAGCGCTGGCTCGAGCGGGTCAGCGCGCCGCTGGCGCAGATCGCGGCCGAGCCGGGACCGGCGCCGGCGAAGCTGGAGCGCTGGCTGCGCGAGCTGTTCGGCGCCAAGCAGAAACGGGTCTGTGAAGATCCGGAGATGTTCGCGACCTATCTCACCCTGGCGCGCGAGGCGTGCTCGGTGGTCAAGGCGCACAAGCAGAACCTGATCGCCCAGGTCGAGGGCATGATCGCTGAGGGGGTCGCGCAGGGGACGTTCGATGTCGCTGATCCCAAGACCGCGGCCGCGGCGATCTTCGACGCGACCCGAAGCTTCCATCATCCCGCCCACGCTGAGGAATGGGGCGAATGCACCTGCTCGGCCCGCGTCGATGCCGTGCTGACCCTGCTGCTCCGTGGACTTCAGGCGCGCTAGGCGCGCGCTCATCCGGGCTACAAATCCGTCAGCCCGCTGGTCACCGCCAGCCGCACCAGCTGCGCATCCGTCTGCAGTCCCGTCTTGGCCTTCACCAGATAATGATAGTTCTGCACCGTCTTGACGCTGAGGTGCAGGTTCGTGGCGATCTGCTCGGTGGTCAGGCCCGACGCGAACTGGCGCAGGATTTCGATCTCACGCTCGCCGAGCCGGTCGAGCACGGTCTGCTGCGGATCGAGACTGTCGGCGGCCAGCACATGGGCGACGTCGTCGCTGAGCGCGCGCTCCCCGCTGATCACCATGCGGATGGCACGGACCAGCGCCGACGGCTCGCTGCTCTTGGTGACGAAGCCGCTCGCGCCGGCGGCGAACGCCGCCTTCACCAACGGCGCCTCGCCATGCATCGAGAACACGAGGATGCAGGCGCGATTGTCGCGAGCGCGGATATTGCGGATCGCCTCCAGCCCGCTGGCGCCCTTCATCGAGATGTCGAGCACGACCACGTCGGGCGCATGCGCCTTGAACGCGGCATAGGCCGCCGCGGCGCTGTCGGCCTCGGCGATGACTCGAAACCCGTCCTGGCTCTCCAGCACGCGGCGATAGCCTTGCCGGACCACCGGGTGGTCGTCGACCAGCAGGATCGAAATGCCTGTGCGCTCGGGCATCCCCGTAATCTCAGGCGGCCAGTGGAATTGTCGCGGAGACGCTGAGCCCGCGCGCGGCCGGTCCGATCGACAGCGAGCCGCCGACGGCGGCGATGCGCTCGCGGATTCCGGTCAGGCCGAAGCCGCTCGATTGCGCCAGCAGGGTCGCATCGCCGCCGCCGTCGTCCTCGACTGAAATCAGCAGCGCACCGTCGGGCCCGGAGCGCCGCTCGACCCGCAACGACACCTCGCTCGCACTGGTGTGGCGCAGGGCGTTGGTCAGGCACTCCTGCGCCATCCGGTAGGCGGTGACCGCGACCGGGCCCTGGATGTCGGCGAGATCACCGTGGAGGTCGAGCCGGATCGCCGGTCGCGCGGCGTGCTGATAGTTCTCGGTCAGCGCGATCAGGCCTGCGGCGAGGCCGAGCTCCTCGGTGAGCGGACGGCGCAGTCGGCTCAAGGTGCCGCGCAGGCACGCCATCAGATGGCTGACGGATCGCGTGATCATGCGTGCGTCCTGGGCGATCTGATCGTTGCGGCCGTTGCCGGCGCTCTCGATCGTCGAGGCAAAAGCGAGGATCGCCGTGAGGTTCTGCCCGAACTCGTCGTGCAGCTCGCGGGCGAGCGCCCGCCGCTCCTCGTCGCGGATGTCGAGCAGGCGCTCGGTCAGCGCGGCGCGCTGCTCATTGGCCTGCGCCAGCCGGTCGCCGAGCTCGCCGACGGCGCGGCCGATCATCGCGAGCTCCATCGAGCGGAAGCGCGGCAGCGAGGGGCGGTGGTCGCCCTCGGCCATCCGCTGCAGCGCCGAGACGATGCTGCGCGCCGGCGCCAGCGCATGGGCGATCGCCAGCGAGGCCAGTACGCCGATCGCGACCGCCATCGCCAGCGCCACGCCAAAGCTGTCCTGGATGCGCAGCCAGGCGAGCTGGATCGCCGCATCGGGATCGGCGATCGCCGAGACGGTTCCCGCCGTGGTGGCGCGCGCGCTGATCGGCTGCGCGACCGCCGCGTGATCGCCGAGGATGGCTTCCACGGCGCTTGAGAACCAGCGCGGCGGCGCGGCGCCGAGGCCCTTGCTCTGGCCGCACAGCGGCTTCTCGAATGCGGCCTCGGGCTTGAACTGTACGCAGATGCCGGGCGCGATCAGCTTCATGGTCTCGGTCGTGCGCCAGTCGGGCAGCGGCAGCAGCCGCTCGCGCGATCGGTTGCCGCGCAGCAGCAGCTCGCGCCAGTACAGCGCCTCCAGCGCCTGCGAGACCCGGTCGGCCGATGCCGCGGTGGCGCGGTCGACGCTGCGATAGGCGTCAACGGTGACCCATACGGCCGCGGCGGCCAGACACAGCAGCACGATCAGCGCAAGGCGCGCAATGAGCTGGAGCACGAGACGCATGCGATCCTCTCCACGGCTTTTGCCGCAGCGTAACAATGGGCTGGTGCTCCGCCAAGCAAATGCACTGCAGCAAGCGGCAGGTTGGGAAATTTTCCCGAGAGCCTCGAGGCAGATGTCTTTGGACGCTGTTCCGCTGCTCTGCTTAACTCGTCTGCGAAGCGCCGAACGAAACGGCGCGCATCGGGAGTTCATGCATGAGCGTGGTCAGCAGTGCCGAACGAGTGGAACCTGCGCGCGACGCAGCCGAGCGCGGGCCGCTGCTGCTCTGGATGATCTTCACCGGCCTCACGATATTCGCCGGCGTGGTGCTCGCCCGCTACGGCTATTTCCACCTGATGGTCGCCTCCGACCGCACCTACATCTCCAGCGTCATCGCCGTGCTCTACGTCGCCACGTGCTGCCATTGCTTCTGGCGCACCAGAGCGATCGCGCGCGAGGCGGATGCGGCGCGGCGCTGCCGCGCCGTGCTGATCGGGCCCGATGCGGCGCGCGCGCTCGAACCTGATGCGCAGTTGCTTCCCAAAGGGCTGGTCACCAACCACATCCGCAGCCTCGTCACCAAGGCGCGGACGCAAGGGGCAGGGCGGCTCGACCAGACGCTGCTGCTGCGGACGCTCGCCGACCGCCTGCGCGGCTCCAACGGCTTCGGCGGCTTCGCATCGGACACGCTGATGAAGCTCGGCCTGCTCGGCACCATCATCGGCTTCATCATCATGCTGGCGCCGATTGCCGGCCTCGACGTCAACGACAAGCTGGCGATGAAATCCTCGATGGGGCTGATGAGCGACGGCATGGCGGTGGCGATGTACACGACGCTCGCCGGCCTCGTCGGCTCGATCCTGGTGCGCATCCAGTACTACATGCTGGACGCGGCGACCGGGCGCGTGTTTTCGGACGCGGTCATGCTCACCGAGACGCGGGTGACGCCGCGGCTCGAGCGCGCGATGGATCGCGCGCCGGAGCAGGGCGCATGATGGACGATTTCGGGCTCTATCCGCGCGAGGAGCAGTTCGACCCGTTCAGCGTCATGCTGTTCAAGGCGCTGCAGATCGTCGCGTTCTTCTTCTTCATCGCGGTGCTCGCGATCTCGCCGGACGCCAAGGACGGCAAGGTCGACTCGAAGGCCGAGTTCCTGATCACGATGGACTGGCCGGATAATCATCCCGACGATCTCGACCTGTTCGTGCAGGACCCCGTCGGCAACATCGCCTGGTACCGGCATCGCGAGGCCGGCTTCCTCACCCTCGATCGCGACGACCGCGGCGGCGCCAACGATTTCATCCTGGTCAACGGTCTGAAGATCCCGTCGCCGATCCGCGAGGAGATCGTGACCATCAGAGGAATCGTCGCCGGCGAATACACCGTCAACATCTCGCATTTCCAGAACGTCAGCGGCGCGCCGGTCGAGGCCACCGTGAAGGTGCAGAAGCTCAACCCGACCGCGCAGGTGATCTTCGACGACAAGGTCGTGCTCGACCATTCCGGCGACGAGAAGACGGCGCTGCGCTTCAAGCTCAATGCCGAGGGCAAGGTGATCGACGTGCAGCGCCGACCGAAATCGCTTTTGGAGACGTTCCGCAGCAATTGGCGCAATGGCGCCGATCTCGATCCCAAGACCGGCGTCGGGGTGATCAGGCGATGATGAGCAGTCTGCAGACCGTCATCGTCACGCTGTCCGTGTGCTACGCGCTGATCGGCGCGCTGCTCTTGCTGGTGCTGGTCTATGCAAGGCTGCCTTGGCAGGCCAAGGCGGTCGCCGTGGTCATCACCAGTGCGTTCTATGTCGGCAGCTTCGCCGGCGCCCGCGGCCTGCTCGGCTGGGCCAGCGTCGACCGGCTGCCGAGGAGCTTCAAGGTGCTGCAGGTGCGGATCGTCGATCCGCACTCCGTCGAGGGCGATCCCGGCGCGGTCTATCTGTGGGTCGAGGCGCTGGACGACGACAACCGTCCGAGCGGCGTGCCGCGCGCCTATCGTATTCCCTACAGCGACACACTTGCCGACAAGGCTCAGCACGCCGCCGACCAGATCGCGGCGGGCCATCCGCAGGGCGGCCGCGCCGCCGATTTCGGCACCGGCGACGGCGGGGTCATCGACGCCGCGCGCGAATACATTCTGCCGAAGACGATCATCGAGACCGCCGGCGGTGATCCCTCCACCGGCGAGTTCAAGGCCGCCAAGAACGCCGGCGACGGCGTCTCGTTCACGCCACTGCTGCCGCCGCGCATGCCGCCGAAGGACGAGCAGTAGGCGGCTGCGGCCGTATCCTCCCGCGCGAAGCTCGCGCGCGGGTAATGGCGAGCATCGGGACGTTCCTGGCACGGCGCCTCGAGCTCAAGGTCAACAAGGTCAAGAGCGCGGTCGCCAGACCGAACCACCGCAAGTTCCTGGGCTTCGGCTTTACCCAGGGAAGAAAGCCGCACCGGCGCATCGCAGGGGACCTGCAACGCTGACATTCCGCATCTCTCCGCCTATCTTGTTTGATGTTCCTCAAGTCTCGTGTGGCCACGGCCGCTAGCCTTGAGAACCGGAGGACACGGGTTGCTGCTGGCGATTTTCACCGATATCCATGCCAATCGGCAGGCCTTCGCGGCCTGCCTGGAGGCGGCGCGTGCGCGTGGCGCGGATCGTCTCATCTGTCTCGGCGACATCGTCGGCTATGGCGCCGATCCGGAATGGTCGGTCGACACCGTCATGGAGATCGTCGCCGAGGGCGGGCTGGCGGTGCGCGGCAATCACGACAATGCCGTTTCGACGGCGAGCGAGAGCATGAATGCCGAGGCGCAGGCGGCGATGGAGTGGACGCGCGGGCGGCTCAGCGCCGAGCAGCGCCGCTTTCTCGCCGAGCTGCCGATGAGTATCGGTGACGACGACCGGTTGTTCGTGCATGCGGAGGCGTCCAGCCCGCCGCGCTGGCGCTATGTGCAGTCGTCCGCCGATGCCGCGCGCAGCATGATCGCGACCGAGGCGCAGGTGACGTTCTGCGGCCACATCCACCGTCCGGCGCTGTACTCGATGTCCGCCACCGCCAAGATGACGAGCTTCACCCCGACCGCCAACATGCCCATTCAGCTGTTGCGCGGCCGGCAATGGCTGGCCGTGGTCGGCTCGGTCGGCCAGCCGCGCGACGGTGATCCCGCCGCGTCGTTCGTGACCTTCGACACCAGGACCCGCGAGCTGACCTATTGCCGCGTGCCCTATGACGTCGAGGCGGCGGCGCAGCGCATTCGCGACAACGGCCTGCCGCCCTGGCTGGCGCAACGGCTCTCGATGGGGCGCTAGAGCATGACGAAATCAAGGCTCAAGCCGGGCGTCGTGATCGACGGCTTCACGGTGGGTGAATGCGTGCATTCCGGCGGCATGGCGACGTTGTGGAGCGTCACCCATCCGGACATCGACCGGCCCATCCTGATGAAGGTGCCGCGCGTCTCCGAGGGCGAGGATCCTGCGGCGATCGTCAGCTTCGAGATGGAGCAGATGATTCTGCCAAAACTGTCGGGACCGCACGTGCCGGCCTGTTTCGGCACCGGCGATTTCGCCACCCAGGCCTATGTGGTGATCGAGCAGATTCCAGGCGATACGCTGTACAAGCGGCTGCCCGAGCTGCCGCTGGCTTACGAGGAGGCGCGGGTGCTGGTCGCGAAGATCGCGACCGCGCTCGCCGATATTCACCGGCAGCACGTCATCCATCACGACATCAAGCCCTCCAGCATCATGTTCCGGCCGACGGGGGAGGCGGTGCTGATCGACTACGGCCTGTCCTGCCACAAGCACTTGCCGGATCTCTTGCAGGAGGAGTTCCGCCTGCCTTACGGCACCGCGCCCTACATGGCGCCGGAGCGCATGATGGGCACGCGTAGCGATCCGCGCAGCGACATCTTTTCGCTCGGCGTGCTGCTCTACTTCTTCACCACCGGCGTGCGGCCGTTCGGCGAGACCGAGACCCTGCGCGGCATGCGCCGGCGGCTGTGGCGCGATCCCTATCCACCGCGACAGCTGAAGCCGGACTATCCGCCGTGGCTGCAGGAGATCGTGCTGCGCTGCCTGGAGATCGAGCCGGTGTGGCGCTACCCGACCGCGGCGCAGCTCGCCTTCGATCTCGGCCATCCCGACCAGGTCAAGCTGACGGCGCGTGCGGAGAAGGTCAAGCGCGACCCGATCACGGCCGTGTGGCGCCGCCGCTTCAACCGCGGCCTGGTGCAGCCGGAACAGAAAACATCCGACGTCGCGGTGCAGATCGCCTCCAGCCCGATCGTGGCGGTCGCGATCGACACCGTGGAAGGCGGCGAGGAGCTCAACGGCGCGCTGCGGCTGACCGCGCAGCGCATCCTCGCCACTTTGCCCGCGGCTCGGCTCGCCTGCGTCAACGTGCTGAAGCTCGGGCGTCTCACCATCGACCGCACCCTGGACGAGGAGGGCAACAACAAGCACATCGACCGCATGGTCGCGCTGAAGCACTGGGCGACGCCGCTCAAGCTCGACACGAGCCGGCTGACGGTGCACGTGCTGGAGGCGGTCGATCCGGCGGCCTCCATCATCGAATTCGCCGAGGCCAACCAGGTCGACCACATCATCATCGGCGCCCGCCGCGATTCCGTGCTGCGCTCGCTGCTCGGCAGCGTCTCGGCGAAGGTCGCCGCGGAGGCGGGGTGTACGGTGACCGTGGTGCGGACACGGCTCGCGGCACGGGAAGCCGAGGGCGACGATGATGATGCGCCGGCAAGGGTCGTGTCGGGGGAATGATGGACATGCGATGAAGATCCACGGCGCCTCCAAGCACGACAGTCAGAACGGCATGCACAGGCTGAAAAGTGAGGCGCGGCTGCGGTTGCGTTTCGAAAGTTCCCCCTCCAAAGTGATCCGGCGCGTGCGGAACGTGTCGGTTTTTTTCTGAGGGGGGACGATCAATGGCGGCAACGGATGTGAGCATGGCGGGGACAGCCGCGCCGAAGCGAGGCCTGTTCGGCTCGCTCTTCTTTCAGGTCGTGGCTGCGCTCGTGCTCGGCATCCTGATCGGCGTCTTCGCGCCCGAGACCGCCCAGGGGCTCAAATTCTTCAGCGACGCTTTCCTGCGTCTGATCGCCATGGTGGTCGCGCCGATCGTGTTCTGCGTCGTCGTGCACGGCATTGCGAGCGCCGGCGATCTCAGGAAGGTCGGCCGCGTCGGCGTCAAGTCGCTGGTCTATTTCGAGGGCATGACCACGATCGCGCTGGCCTTCGGCCTCGTGCTGGCGCTGGTCTTCAGCCCCGGCCACGGCATGAACATCGACGTCTCCAAGCTCGACGCCAAGCAGCTCGCGAGCTTCGCCGACAACGCCCACAAGCTGCAGGGCGGCGGCTTCGGCGGCTTCATCCTCAACATCATTCCGCCGACGGCGTTCGACGCCTTTGCCCGCAACGACGTGCTGCAGGTGCTGTTCTTCGCGGTGATCTTCGGCGTCAGCCTGGCGCTGGTCGGCGAGCCCGGCAAGCCCGTGGTCGACCTGATCGAGTCCGTCGCCAAGGTGCTGTTCAAGGCGATGGGGCTGATCGTGCGCGTCGCGCCGCTCGGCGTGCTCGGCGCCATCGGCTTCACCGTCGGCAAATATGGCGTCGGCTCGCTCAAGCAGCTCTTGGCGCTGGTCGTGCTGTTCTACGTCTCGGTGGCGCTGTTCGTCGTGACCGCGCTTGGCCTCGTGATGCGCATGGCCGGCCTCAGCCTGTTCAAGTTCCTGCGCTATTTGAAGGAGGAGCTCCTGATCGTGCTGGCGACGGCGTCGTCCGACTCGGTGCTGCCGCAGATCATGCGCAAGCTCGAGGCGATGGGCGTCAAGCAGGAGGTCGTCGGCCTGGTCATCCCGACCGGCTATTCCTTCAACCTCGATGCGTTCTCGATCTACCTGACGCTCGCCGTCGTCTTCATCGCCCAGGCCACCAACACGCCGCTGTCGGTCAGCGACCTGCTGCTGGTGCTCGGCGTGTCGCTGGTCACGTCCAAGGGCGCCCATGGCGTGCCCGGCTCGGCCATCGTCATCCTGGCCGCAACGCTCGGCGCCGTGCCGGCGATCCCCGCGATCGGACTTGTGCTCGTGTTGTCGGTCGACTGGTTCGTCGGCATCGCGCGCGCCGTCGGCAACCTGATCGGCAACTGCGTCGCCACCGTCGTCGTCGCCGCCTGGGAGGACGACCTCGACCATGCCAAGGCGAAGGCCGTGCTCGACCGCGGCACGGCGGAAGAGGTGGAGTATCAGGGGGCGTGAGGGAGGATCACTAGGGGGAGAATGAGGGAGCGAGTACGGCGTGGATTGGTCGATCGCGCGATCGAGCCGGTGTTCGAGGCCGATGAGGAGAAGCTCTTCGTCGGCGGTTGCGGCCGAAGATTCGACGAGCGCATCAGGTGGCAGTCTTGCGATAGCCGATGTCGTGGCCGCATTCATAGCGGCCGCTCGGATCATGATTGCGCAATTCGTAGACCCGCTGCCATGTGCTCTCCCACGCGCCTTCGGCGGTCAGACAGGTCCGGGTTCCGTCAGCATCGATGTTGATCACCTTCCAGATTAGAAGCGCCACGCAGGCGAAAGAATCGAAAAATGCATCCAGAAACGAGGTGAACCAGCCGGAGTCCATGCCCATATGGCGGAACTCCGGTTCGTGCGCAGAACTCACCAGGCCCCAGGGGCAGCCCGGTCCGAAGCCGTGCTCACAATAGGCGATCTCGGCACCGGATTGTGCATCGCGAAGCACGAACCAGCAGGGATATTGCTCCCCCGGTTGGCCATAGTCCCAATCGCGCAGCACCATGTGAGGTGCGACGAGCATGCCGCGGATATGCGAGAGCACACGCTTGTCGGACAGCTCAGCCAATTCCCCTTCGATCAAGCTCTCCAGGCGTTCGGGAACGGTCGACATCAGCCGTGTATCCAGGACTCATTCAGCGGATGCTGCTGGCCTTCACCTGAACGGCCGCAGCTTCATGTGCCGGTTGGCGTCCTTGTAGAGCAGGTAGCGGAAGCGGCCGGGGCCACCGGCGTAGCAGGCCTGCGGGCAGAAGGCGCGCAGCCACATGAAGTCGCCGGCCTCGACCTCGACCCAGTCGCGGTTGAGCTTGTAGACCGCCTTTCCCTCGAGCACATAGAGCCCGTGCTCCATCACATGCGTCTCCAGGAACGGGATCACGGCGCCGGGCTCGAAGGTGACGATGTTGACGTGCATGTCGTGGCGAACGTCGAGCGGATCGACGAAGCGCGTGGTGGCCCAGCGGCCCTGCGTCTCCGGCATCGCGGCAGGGGCGATCGTCGCCTCGTTGGTGACGAAGGCCTCGGGCACGGCGATGCCGGGAACGGCCTCATAGGCCTTGCGGATCCAGTGGAAGGTCGCGGGCGCCTGGCTGTCGTTGCGCATCGTCCACTTGCAGGACGGCGGCAGGAAGGCGTAGCCGCCATGGCCCAGGCGATGCTCTTTGCCGGCGATGGTGAGCATGATCTCGCCTGACACCACGAACAGCACGCCCTCGGCCTCCGGATCCGGCTCGGGCTGGGCGCTGCCGCCGCCGGGCGAGACCTCGACGATGTATTGCGAGAACGTTTCCGAGAAGCCGGAGAGGGGACGCGCGATCACCCAGGTTCGCGTCTTGTCCCAGAACGGCAGCGCCGAGGTGACGATGTCGCGCATCACGCCCTTCGGGATGACGGCATACGCCTCGGTGAACACGGCGCGGCCGGTCAGCAGGTCGGTCTGCGGCGGGTGGCCGCCCTGCGGGACGAAATAGTTCGGCTTGTCCATCATCGTCTCTCCTGCGCGCGGATCGTCGATCTCGCGCGCCCACATTCAAGGGATGCTCAAATACAGCGGCTCATCGAGCCACAGCTCCTCGAGATTGTCCGGGCTCATGCGATCGACCACCATGAAGCGCGAGGCCTCGTCGAACACCAGCAGCGGATGGTGCCAGACGTTGCGGGCGTAGTTCACGCCCTGGCGGCCGCTCGCCGTGAAGGCCCGGTAGCTCGCGGGATTGCGCGGGTCGGCGCAGACCAGCACCAGCCAGGGGCGGTCCTGCAGCGGCATGAACAGCTGGGTGCCGAGCGGATGCCGCTCCATCAGCTTGATCTCTATCGGCAGCGGCCGCGGCCTGGCCTCGAACAGGCTGATGTTCACGGCCGCGCCACCGGAGGTCACGTCGATGGCGGCCAGCCCGTTGCAGCGGTGGGCGAAGCCCTGGTTGATCTCGATCGTCTCGGCGCCGTCGGTCTCGACAACGTCGCCGAAGGCAGCGAACGCTGCCTTCGTCAGCGGCTGCGGCGTGAGCTTATGCATTCCGGGTCCGTGCGGCTCAGATCGCTTCGCCGCGTGCCGACGCGGCGGCATCGCGGATCGCGGCGATGTTGCTGCGATAGGCCTCTGTCGTGCCACCCTTGAACACGGCCGAGCCCGCGACGAAGGCGTTGGCGCCGGCCGCGGCCAGCGCGCCGGCATTGTCGCGGCCCACGCCGCCGTCGACCTCGATGTCGATCGGCCGGCCCGCGGTCATCGCGCGGAGATCCTGCACCTTGCCGATCGCCGAGGCGATGAACGCCTGGCCCCCGAAGCCGGGGTTGACCGACATGATCAGCACGAGGTCGACGAGGTCGAGCACGTATTCGATCACGTTGAGCGGCGTCGACGGGTTGAGCGAAACGCCGGCCTTCTTGCCGAGCGCGCGGATCGCCTGCAGCGAGCGATGCAGATGCGGTCCGGCCTCGGCGTGCACCGTGATGTGGTCGCAGCCGGCCTTGGCGAAGGCCTCGAGATAGGGATCGCACGGCGTGATCATCAAATGCGCGTCGAAGATCTTGGTGGTGTGTGGGCGCAGCGCCTTGATGACATCCGGGCCATAGGAAATGTTCGGGACGAAATGCCCGTCCATGACGTCGAGATGGATCCAGTCGGCCCCGGCGGCATCGACGGCGCGCACCTCCTCGCCGAGCTTGGAGAAATCCGACGCCAGGATCGATGGCGCGATGACGAGCGGACGCGGCGTGAAGGACTGGGTCATGGGCGGCTGTTCCAGGACGATCGGGGATGTCGCCGTATCATGCAGGGCCGGCTGCGGCAACGCGAGCGGGAAAAATCTGCCGGGCACGGCACGATCTGCCGGGTTCAGGCCACCGTAACATCGCGAAATATCCGGACATATCAGCGGTTTGGCGCTGGCATGGGGATTGCGACGGCGGTGGGAAGATGTTCTGCCGCCGCGTGGGCGGCCTTGCGGGAGTTTCGCCATGTGGTTTGCACTGGGGGCCGCCTCGTCGGTCCTGGACAGCCTGCAGTCGCTCGGCTCGACCAAGTCGGGCTCCGGCAAGTCGGGCGGCGGTCCGTTCAGCCTCGACACCAAGGGGGCGAGCGGCTCCGGCAATTTCAGCCCGTGGTCGAGCGCGGGCGGCAGCAGCAGCTCGGGGCAGATCGCGCCGGAGACCATGAGCGCGCTGCTCGCAGCGCAGAGCCAGTCGGGCGCGTCGTCGAGCGCAAGCTCATCGACCAATCCGCTGCAGGACCTGTTCTCGCAGATCGACGGCGATGGCGATGGTCAGATCAGCAAATCGGAGTTCGAGAGCGCGCTCGGCGCCGGCGGCACCAACGTCGCCAATGCCGACAAGGTGTTCGGCAAGCTGGATACGAACGGCGACGGCAACGTCAGCCTCGACGAGCTGTCCTCGGCGCTGCAGGGCGCCAAGGGGCGACGTGGGCACCATCATCACCAGGAGGCGGGCGGGAGCGGCGGCTCGGGCACCTCATCCAGCGCGGGCGCAGATGCGCTGATGCAGGCGCTGTCGGGCGCCTCGAGTTCCTCGTCCACCAACAGCGACGGCTCGACCACGACCACCATCACCTATGCCGACGGCTCCAAGGTGACGCTGACGACGCCGGCAGCCACAACCGCGTCCAACGCTGCGACCTCGTCCTACAACATGATCGAGAAGCTGATCCAGCGGCAGTCCAACATGCTGTCGGCCTCGACGTCTTCAACGACCGCGGTCAGCGCGTAAGCTCAACTGCCGAAGCGGCCTTGCCAGGACGGCAGCGCGCCGGCGAACGGCAGCGGGCTCGCGTGATAGACGCCGCGGGCGATCGCGCGCGCCAGGACGTTGGCCGCGACCATGCCGAGCTCACTCAGCTCGACCAGCGGCTCGATCGGCCTGGTGCAGGCCGCGGCCGCGAACACGATGTCGCCGTCGAGCGGCAGATGCACTGGATAGATCGCGCGCGCCATGCCGGTCTGCGCCATCATCGCGAGCCGCTTGGCCTGCGCCTTAGTCAGGATGGCATCGGTCACGACGAGGCTGATCGTCGTGTTCTCGGAGGCCGATGCTGCCGGGCCGCCCTTGATGCGCATCGCCAGCATGTCCGGCGTGAAGGCGGCCGGCAGGCCGCGGCCGCCGAACTCGCCGTCGATCTCGTACGGTGCCGCCCAGAACCAGGGACCGTCGCCGACAGTGACGCTGCCGACCGCATTCACCACAACAATGGCCGCAACCTTGATGCCGCCTGTCGTCGTCGCCGACGCCGAGCCGAGCCCGCCCTGCAGGTTGGCCGTGGTGGCGCCGAGCCCGGCACCGACGCTGCCGAGCGCGAAGGTCGTGCTGGCCGCCGCCGCCGCCGCGTAGCCGAGCTCGCGATACGGCGCGTAGCGGCCCCAGGCCTTGTTGCCGCCGTTCAAGAGGTCGAACACGATCGCGCCGGGGACGATCGGGATCAGCGCGTCGCGCACGGCAAAGCCGCGCCCCTGTTCCGCCAGCCAGGCCTGAATGCCGCTCGCGGCCTCGAGCCCGAACGCCGAGCCTCCCGACAGGGCAATGCCGTCGACCCGTTCCACCGTATTCGCAGGATCGAGCAGCGCATCCTCGCGCACCCCGGGTCCGCCGCCACGGATGTCGATCGCGGCGACCGCCGGCTGATCGAACAGGATCGCGGTCACGCCGGAAGCGAGCGCGGCGTCATGGGCATGGCCTACGCGTATGCCGGGGATGTCGGTGAGGAGGTTCTGCACGATCGTCCCTCGCTGCAGATGATGATGCCGGATAGATAGCGCGGCCGGCGCGAGGCCTCAATGCAGGAGGGCACGCGCCTCGGCGCTGGTATGAGCGCCCCGCTTGCGTCCAGCGGGCGCGAAGGGGCAGGCGACATCCGGGTCTCACGTGCCGCGCCGGTGGGCCCGGATGTCGCTTACGCCGATCCGGGCGCGTGCTTCAGCGCTCCAGCGCGATACGGATCATGCGGGCCAGCTCTGGCTTCCGGTAAGGCTTGGGCAGCAGCAGCACGCCGGCGTCGAGGCGGCCGTGGTGCACGATCGCGTTCTCGGTGTAGCCCGAGGTGAACAGCGTCCGCAGCGCCGGCCGCCGCACCCGCGCGGCGTCGGCGAGCTGGCGGCCG
Organism: Bradyrhizobium sp. SZCCHNRI1029; assembly: GCF_032487555.1. Classification (NCBI taxonomy): domain Bacteria; kingdom Pseudomonadati; phylum Pseudomonadota; class Alphaproteobacteria; order Hyphomicrobiales; family Nitrobacteraceae; genus Bradyrhizobium; species Bradyrhizobium sp. SZCCHNRI1029. The sequence continues at coordinate 1,104,268 of NZ_JAUEUK010000001.1, read as the reverse complement.
TTCATGGCGCCGGGCATGATGACGTCGGTGAACAGCAGGTCGATCTCCGGATGGCGATCGAGCACGTCGAGCGCCTCGGCGGCATTGGCTGCAGCCAGGGTGGTGTAGCCGAGGCTGCCGACCTGGGCGATCACGTGCTGGCGTACCAGCGGATCGTCCTCCACGATCAGGATCGTCTCATTGCCGCCGCGCGCGTCTGGCGCCTGCAAGCCCGCGCTGGCCGCCGGAGCGGACGCCGAGCGCGGCAGATACAGCTTGATCGAGGTGCCGTGGCCGACCTCGCTGTAGATCTTGATGTGGCCGCCGGACTGCTTGACGAAACCGAACACCATGCTGAGGCCGAGCCCCGTGCCCTTGCCGGAGCCCTTGGTCGAGAAGAACGGATCGAACACCTTCTCGAGATAGGCCGGCGGAATGCCACAGCCGGTGTCGCTCACGGCGATCATCACGTAGTCACCGACGATGACCTCGCTATGGACGTCGGCATAGTCCCGGTCGAGCGTGACGTTCGCTGTCTCCAGCGTGAGCTTGCCGCCCTGCGGCATCGCATCACGCGCATTGAGCGCGAGATTGATGACCGCGGTGGCGAGCTGGTTCGGATCGGCGAGCGCAGTGCAGGGATCGGCGTCAAGGATACGCTCGATCTCGATCTGCGCGCCGAGCGTCGGCTGCAGCAAGGCTGCGGTCTCGTTCAACAGCGCGTTGACGTCGAGATCCGTCGGCTGCAGCGGCTGCTTGCGGGCGAAGGCCAGCAACTGCCGCGTGAGCTGCGCGCCGCGGTCGGCGGAGTCGTCGATCAGCTTGGCGACGGAGGCGAGCTCCGGCCGGTCGGACACGGCGTCGGCAAGAATGCCGATGCTGCCGGTGATGACGGTGAGGATGTTGTTGAAGTCGTGGGCGACGCCGCCGGTGAGCTGACCGACCGCCTCCATCTTCTGCGCCTGGCGGAACTGCGCCTCGGCCGCGCGCTTCTCGGTGAGGTCGCGGCCGACGAAGAAGTGGCGCTGCACCGGCTCCGACCAGCTCGCCATCCAGTTCAGTACGACGCCGCGGCCTTCCTTGTGCATGAGCTGCGCCTCGAAATTACGGACGTCGCGGCCGCGGCGGCAGGCGCGCATCTGGCTACGGACCGCCTCGAGCTCGGGCGGATAGACGAAGTCGCTGGCATTGCGGCCGACCATCTCCTCCGGTCGGTAGCCGAGCACGTCCAGCGCGCTCGGGCTGACCTGCATCAATTGTCCGTAGGAGTTGGCAACCAGGATCAGGTCCTGCGAGGTCTCGAAGATGCGGCGGCGCTCCTCGGTCTCACGGGTCAGGGCGGTTCGGGTGCGCTTGCTCTCGGTGATGTCGTGCGCCACCTTCGAGGCGCCGATGATCACACCATGCGCGTCGAGGATCGGCGACACGCCGAGCGATACTTCGATCTCGCGGCCGTCCTTGTGGCGGCGGATCGTCTCGTGATGCTCGATCTTCTCACCGCCGCCGATCCGGCTCAGGATGCGATCGACTTCGCTGCGCCGTTCGGCGGGCACGATCAGGCCGATGTCGTTGCCAAGCGCCTCGTCTGCGCCGTATCCGAACAGGTGTTCGGCGGCGCGATTCCAGGACGTGATCTTGCCCTGCAGCGTCAGCGTGATGATGGCGTCGTTGGAGGATTCCACCACAGCGCTGAACAGCCGCTCCCGCGCGATGAAGCGTGCCCGCTCGCTTTCGCTCTGCCGGCGCTGCTGCTGCAGCAGCCGCGTGAGCCTCGTCTGCAGCCTGACATTGTCGGCGAGCAGGACGCCGAGGACGAAGCTCGCTGCCAGCAAGCCATAGATGCGGCCCGCATAGTAGCCGAGGTCGAACCGGGCGGCGTTGAGCAGCGAGGAGAGCGAGAGATCGAACAGCCAAGCGCACAGCACCACCATGACCCAGAGGTCGAGAATGCTGTGCGGCCTGCGCAACGCCAGGACGAGCAGGGCAGCCGATGTTACGCACCAGATGGCGCCGACCACGATCTTCAAAGCCGGAGTGGCAGCGTCATCGCGGACGAGCGCAGGCAGCGCCGTATCATGGGCGATCACCGCCCAGGTGAGTGCCGCAAGTGCAATCGCCACGCCGAGCACGGCGACCGAGAGAGACAGCGCAACCGACCCAACGGGCGCCGGACGGAGACGGTCGTGCAGCGCATAGACCAGAACGAACAGGGGGAACGCGCCGTGCCAGATCATGTAGATCCAGGCTGCGGTCTGCGGCCCTGCATCGAGCAGGCCGGTCTGAGAATACAGGCCTGGGAACACCAGCGTGTGCAGCAGCGAGGCCGGCGCGGTAAACAGGTAACCGCAGGCCAACCACAGCAACGGTCGCGAGCGAAGCAGCACGAACTGGGAGAACAGCAGGAACGCGGTGATGAGATCGTTCAGCGCCAGCGCCGACTGGTAGCTCGCGACGAACGCAGGCACCGGCGGCAACTGCACCTTGGCAAAGGGAGCGGCGGCGGCAAACAGCAAGGTCGAGATCGCAACCGCGGCGAGTGCTGCGATTTGGTCTCGGCGCGTCGCGGTGGACGTCGACAGGAGGACTTCGCGATGATCCTTGATGCTCTGCATCTCCAAGGGTCCTGCGCAACAGAGCCGACGTGCAAGAGGGGAGGTTTTACAGCTGGTGCGCGAAGAAAATAACTGTTCTAATGAAGGTTGTATGGTACCAGATCGGATCGTTCTGTAGAATGAGTCGATAGTTGGAGTAACCGCACCTTTACCGCAAATGGGATAAATATACTCATAGTTGTGTCCGATTTCTTTCTACGTTGTAGGCTGTCCAACGGAAAAATTCTGGAGAAGTTGATGCCACGGATTCTGGTGGTCGACGATCAGAAGGATGTGCGCGCCATGATCTGTATGGTGCTGCGCGTCAATCAGTTCGACGTGGTCGAAGCGGGAACCGCTGCGTCCGGACTGCAGTTGTTCCGCGACCAGGCATTCGATGCCGTCATCGTCGACATCTATCTCGATGATTCCAACGGGCTCGATCTGGTCAGCAGTATGCGCGCGCTGGTTCCCGACGTTCCGGTGGTCGCCGTCTCCGGCATGACTGCCTTCGATGGCGCGTCGATGTCGGACGAGCTGACCCGTGTCGTTTACCTGCAGAAACCGTTCCGCCCGGCCGAGCTGATGCGTGCCGTTGAAACGGCCCGTGCAGCAGTGGCGGCGAAGGGGGCCCCATCGCTTTCGGCCTGTGCCGGCTGAGCCGGTCTGTTCCTCTGTACGACGTGGTTCCCCACGGTGGGCGGGCCTCAACGACGAACCAAGCGCTCAGCAGAACGCCCCGGTCCAGGACCGGGGCGTTTGTATTTTGCTGATGATGATCGAGACGGTCAGGAGTTCTATCAGGAGCCCTTGCCGCCGAGCTCGGCGTAGCCGCCCTTGGCGTCCCACTTGTAGACGACGTAGTCGATCTGCTTGATGTCGCCCTTGGCGTCGAAGCCGAGCTTGCCCAGCACCGTGTCCCACTCGCCGGCCTTGATGGTGTCCATCACCTTCTTGGCGTCGGTGGTGTTGGCCTTCTTGACGGCCTGCGACCAGACCTGGATCGCGGCGTAGGTGTAGAGCGTATAGCCCTCGGGATCGATGTTCTTGGCCTTGAACTTGTCCACGATCGCCTTCGCGCTCGGCTTGTTGCGCGGCTCGGGGCCGAAGGTGAACAGCGTGCCTTCCGCGGCCGGACCGGTGATCGAAGCGAACTCCTTGTCGTTCATCGCGTCGCCCGCCATCAGGATGGTCTTGAGGCCCTGGTCGCGCATCTGGCGCAGGATGAGGCCGGCTTCCTGATGATAGCCGCCGACATAGACGAGATCGATGTTGTCACGCTTCAAGCGGGAGACGATGGCGTTGAAGTCCTTGTCGCCCTTGTTGTAGGACTCGAACATCTTCTCGGTGACGCCGGCCTTGTTCAGCGCCTTCTTGGTCTCGTCGGCGAGACCCTTGCCGTAGGTGGTCTTGTCGTTGAGGATCGCGATGTTCTTGCCCTTGAAGTTCTTCGCGATGTAGTTGGCGGCGACGAGACCCTGCTGGTCGTCACGGCCGCAGACGCGCGCCACGTTCCACAGCTTGCGCTCGGTGAACAGCGGGTTGGTCGAGGCCGGCGTGATCTGCAGCACGTTGCTGTCGGCATAGGCCTCGGAGGCCGGGATCGACGACGACGAGCAGAAATGGCCGGCGACGAACGGAATGCCGGAGCCGGCGAGCTTTTCGGCAACCGAACGCGCCTGCTTCGGATCGCAGGCATCGTCACCGACCTGCAGTGCGAGCTTCTTGCCGAGCACGCCACCGGCGGCATTGAGGTCGGCGACCGCCATCTCGGCGCCGTTCTGCATCTGGCGGCCGAAGGCCGATTCACTGCCGGTCATCGGGCCGGCCACGGCGATGTTGATGTCTTCGGCGAAGGCAGCAGTCGAGAGCGCCAGCGATGCGCCCAGAGCCAAGCCGATGAGTTTGAGTGGTTTCATGAGAAATCCTCGCGGGGGTAGGTCGACACGGAACGGCCCGAACGGCGGGCCGCAGACCGCGCGCATTGTGGCTGATTTTCCGGCGAAGTCACCGGCAATTTTTGACCACACCTACGAAGGACTAAGGCCATTCTGGCCGCGTTTTGAGGGCCCGCCTCAGTGGCGGCCGCCCTCCAGATAGGCAGCGCGGATCTCCGGTCGCTGCAGCAGCTCGGTGCCGGTGCCCGACAGCGTAATCAGGCCGTTGACCAGCACATAGCCGCGATGGGCGAGCTTCAGCGCGTGATTGGCGTTCTGCTCGACGATCAGCACGGTCAGACCGTCCTGGCGGTTGAGTGTCCGAATGGCGTCGAAAATCTGGCGGGCGATCAGCGGCGCCAAGCCGAGCGAGGGCTCATCCAGAAGCAGCAGGCGCGGCCGGCTCATCAGCGCGCGTCCGATCGCCAGCATCTGCTGCTCGCCACCGGATAGCGTGCCGCCGCGCTGGTCGACGCGCTCCTTCAGGCGCGGAAACAGGGCGAAGACGCGCTCCAGCGTGCTTGCCCGCTCCGCGTCGGTCGTCTCGCCGGCGTCGGCGCCCATCTGCAGGTTTTCCGCCACGCTCATGCGCGGAAAGATGCGGCGTCCCTCCGGCGACTGCGCGATGCGCAGCCGCGCGATCTGATGCGTCGGCACCTGTGTGATGTCGTTGCCGTCGTAGACGATGTTGCCGGAGCTTGCGCGCGGGCGGCCGAAGATCGACATCATCAGCGTCGACTTGCCGGCGCCGTTGGCGCCGATCAGCGCGACGATCTCGCCCGGCTTGATGTCGAGATCGACGCCCTTCAGCGCTTCGATCTTGCCGTAGGACGCGCGCAGATTGCGGATCGCGAGCAGGGACGCACTCACGCCTCGGCCTCCATCACGGCTGCGGCCTCTTCCTCGTCGGTGCCGAGATAGGCGGCGATGACCTTCGGATCGTCGCGGATCTCGCGCGGCGTGCCCTCGGCGATCTTGACGCCGTAGTCCATCACGACGACGCGGTCGGAGATTTCCATCACGACGCTCATGTCGTGCTCGATCAGCAGGATCGACGTGGCGTGATCGGCCCGGATCGACAGCAGCAACTCGCTGAGGGCCGCACTCTCGCGCGCGTTGAGGCCGGCGGCCGGTTCGTCGAGGCAGAGCAGGGCCGGCGAGGTGCACATCGCGCGCGCGATCTCCAGCCGACGCTGGTCGCCATAGGCGAGATTGCCGGCCGCGTCGTCGGCGCGGTCGATCAGCCCGACGCGCTTCAGCCAGAACACGGCCGCATCGATCGCGTTCCGCTCGGCCGCGCGCCACGAGGGCACGCCGAGCAGCCCGAGCACCGTCATGCCGGACGCGCGCATCAGCGCGTTGTGCTGCGCGACCATCAGGTTCTCGAGCGCCGTCATGCCCGGAAACAGCCGGATGTTCTGGAACGTCCGCGCCACCTTGGCCTGCTTGGAGATGTTGAAGTCCTTCAGCTTCTGCATCTCGAACTGCGCGCCGTCATCATGGGTCAGGCGGATGACGCCGGAGGTCGGCTTGTAGAAGCCGGTGATGCAGTTGAACACGGTGGTCTTGCCGGCGCCGTTGGGGCCGATCAGGGCCGTGATCTGCGTGCGTTGCGCGGTGAACGACAGCGCATTGACGGCGACGATGCCGCCGAAGCGCATGGTGAGGTTTTCGAGTGCGAGAATGGGAGCGGAGCTCATCCGTGGCCTTCCTTGACGAGGTCCGAAGAGATGCTCTTGGATTTTTCCAGGAATACGGTCGGCGCGCGATGGCCGACAATGCCGCGCGGCCGCCAGATCATCACCAGCACCATGGCGAGACCGAACACCAGCATGCGGTAGCCCTCGAGGCTTCTGAACAGCTCGAAGCCGCCGATCATGGCGAGCGCCGCCAGCGCGACGCCGAGCTGCGACCCCATGCCGCCGAGCACGACGATGGCGAGCACCAGCGCCGATTCCTGGAAGGTGAAGGATTCCGGGCTGATGAAGCCCTGGCGCGTGGCGAAGAAGGCGCCGGCGAAACCGCCGAACATCGCGCCGGTCGCAAATGCGGTCAGCTTGGTGGTGGTGATGTTGATGCCGAGCGCGCGGCAGGCGACCTCGTCCTCGCGCAGCGCTTCCCAGGCCCGGCCGATCGGCAGCCGGCGCAGCCGGATGGTGACCCAGTTGGTCAGGAGTGCCAGCGCCAAGATCAGATAGAACAGAAAAACGATGCGATGCGTCGGCGAGAACGGGATGCCGAGCATCGATGCAAGGCCGCCTTCGCCCGGTGCGAGCGGAATGCCGAACAACGTCGGTCGCGGAATCCCGGAGACGCCGTTGGGACCGCCGGTCACGTCCTGCCAGTTGATGAGGACGAGGCGGATGATCTCGCCAAAGGCCAGGGTGACGATGGCGAGGTAGTCACCGCGCAGCCGCAGCACCGGAAAGCCGAGCAGCACGCCCCAGAATGCGGCGAGAATGCCGGCGAGCGGCAGGCAGACCCAGAACGACAGGCCGAAGGTGGTCGAGAGCAGGCCGTAGGAATAGGCGCCGACGGCGTAGAACGCGACGTAGCCGAGGTCGAGCAGGCCGGCGAGACCGACCACGACGTTGAGGCCCCAACCCAGCATGACGTAGGTCAGGACCAAAATGCCGAGGTCGAGAATGTAACGCTGATTGTAGAAGATCACCGGCACCAGCAAGGTGAAGATCAGCAGCGCCGGCGCGAGATAGCGGCCGGCTACCGACATGCCGCTCCGCACGGACGGCGGCACGAAGCTGCCGAGGCCGCCGCGCGGTCCGAGCCACAGCCGCAGCAGCTCGACCGCGATCGAGCCGACGAACACCGCCACAACCAGGCTGGCGAGGTCGCCGAAGCGGGTCCAGTATACGAGCTGGCCGCTCTGACCCGCTTCGGTGCGGACGCCGACCATCAGGGAGAACAGACCGAGAGCGACCAGTGCGCTGAGAAAGGCCTTCTTGAGGATGAAGGCGGCTCCGACCGGTTCGGAGCCTTTCGACGAGGCGGGAAGGGACGCGCTCACGCGGACTCCATCTTCAGACTTTTTCGACTTCGGGCCGGCCGAGCAGGCCGGTTGGCAGGAAGATCAGCACCACGATCAGGATCGAGAATGCTGCGACGTCCTTGTACTCCACCGAAAAATAGGCCGACCAGAACGTCTCGATCAGTCCGATCGCGAGGCCTCCGAGCATCGCGCCCGGCAGCGAGCCAATGCCGCCGAGCACCGCCGCCGTGAACGCCTTGATGCCGGCGACGAAGCCCATGAAGAAATCGACCAGGCCGTAATACAGCAGGTACATCATGCCGGCGACGGCCGCGAGCGCCGCGCCGATCACGAAGGTCATCGAGATGGTGCGGTCGACGTCGACGCCCAGCAGTGCCGCCATGGTCTGATCCTGCTCGCAGGCGCGCATGTCGCGGCCGAGCCGCGTGCGGGATACCAGCCAGGTGAACAGCGCGAGCAGAACGATGGTGGTGATGACCACCACGATCTGGATGTTGGAGAGCTGGACGACGAAGCCGCCCGCGCCCTCGTGCAGCGTGTAGCCGCCGGTGATGATCGGCGGCACCGGCTTGACGCGCGCGCCCTGCGACACCTGCGAATAGTTGGTGAGGACGAACGACATGCCGATGGCGGACAGCATCGGCGCCAGGCGGAACGAGTGCCGCAGCGGGCGATAGGCGATGCGTTCGATGGTCCACCCATAGAGCGCCGTGATGGCCATCGACACCAGCAGCACGATCAGCAGGATCACCGGAACCGCGGTCAGGCCCAGCGACACCAGGACCAGGAAGCAGATCAGCGCGATGAAGCCGCCGATCATGAAGATGTCGCCATGGGCGAAATTGATCATGCCGACGATGCCGTAGACCATGGTGTAGCCGATGGCGATCAGGCCGTAGATCGAGCCAAGGACGAGGCCGTTGATGAGCTGTTGCGCGAAATAATCCATGAACTGCCGTGAGTGAGACTGCCGATACCGGTTCGCAACGCGGCGGGGGCCTTGTAGAGCGGGTGCCGGTATGCCTGGAGACGCACCCGCGCCCAAGGCGACGCGTGCGGCAGTACTAACAGTTCGGAACCGGGTGCCGCAACAGCGTGCAGTGCCACAATTGCGGGCTTATCCCGCCTCCTTTGATGGCGCGGTTCCCCTGCCTTCCTCGGGGCCGGCCGTCGCCATCAAATGACCGCTTGGGAACCCAGCACGTAGCGCCGAAAAGGAGGGTTCTCGCACCGGTTGCTGGCGCCGCTATATGCCGCTACCGCTGTCTTCCGTCGAACCAGGCACTTTTGCCATCAGCTTCGACTGGAGCCTGACCAAGGCGTCGCGCAGCCGCGTCGCCTCATCGTACCGGGTTTCCCGCGCCACCATGCCAGAAAACGGATCTTTCACCATGGTCTCGGCGGCCTGGGCAAGACGGCGCATCGGCGTCACCACCCATTTCGCGGCGAAATTGAGCAGCACCAGGATCGAGAACACGCCACCGGCAACGTTGAACCAAAACGAGCGCACAAGCTGGCGGGTCGGCACCATCGCGGCAACGGCGTCCTGCCGGATCAGAAGGGACCAGCCGAAGCTCGGCAGATCGGCGTACTTCACGGTGGGGAACGTGAGGGTGAAATAATCCTTGCCGTCGGGCCATCGCTCGATGAGCGCGACCGAGGCCCCGCGGCTTGCGGCCTGCGCCGAGCCGATCGTCAGTTGCTTGCCGACGAGATCCGGCGGGCCGAACAGCACGATGCTCTCGCGCGACAGCAACACCAGATCGATGTCGCGCGACGCCAGCGCCGCGACGGATTCGATCACCCATTTCCAATCGATCTGGGCCCCGATGACGCCGGCGGGGGCGCCGTCGTGCACGAGCGGAGCCGACATTGCGATCAAGCGGTCCGGTCCCGAAGCGGCCTGCAACATCCGGCCCAGGGCCTCTGATTCGCGATCATCGACCGCCGTCGGCACCCCGAGTCCATGCCGGAACCAGCGCAGGTCGGCGGCGTTTTGTCCTTCCAGCATCCGGTCCTTGCTCGCGATGACCTTGCCGCCGGAGTCGGCGATGCCGAGCCAGGCATAGCGCGGCTGGAACTGGCTCACGAACTGGATCTGCCGGCGCGCCTCGGCGACGTCGGCGGGGTCGATGATCGCGGCGAGCCGCGACACGTCGCTCCACGTGCCGTACAACTGTCGCGCCAGCAGGTTTGCGCTGAGCTCACCGCGCGTCCTCAGCTGCTCGATCGCGAGCTCCTCGCCGCGCCGCTGCAGCGACGCCGAATAGAGGATGGCAACGGCCAGCGCCGTCACGACGATCAGTGTCGTGCCGCCGAGGAACACCGCTGTCTGTAAGCTCCACCGTCGCCTCGTCATTGTCTTCTCCTCAATCGGCCACGGCTCGCGCGATTTCTTTCAGCATGCGGCCGAGATCGCCGCTGTCGGCGCCGGGCACTCCGCTCGCGGTGTGCAGCCGCTCGATGATCTGGGCGCGCTGCTGCGGCGTCACCGCAAATATGAGCCGGTAGCCGTCGTTCGTCGGAGCCGCGACCTTGGTCTGGATATCGCCGATCAGGGGCAGGGTGAGCGTGCCGATGGCGCCGGTCGCAAGGCCGACCGGACCGCTGACGCGTGCGCCGCCGGGGCCGAGATTGACGATCCAGCCGCGTTGCGGCTCGCCGTCGACCGTCAGGGTTATCGGCTCGACGATCTGGCGTTGCGGCCGGTTGTAGCGTGGACGGTCGATGCACACGGCGATCGCCACCGACAGCACCAGAATGTTGTAGATCGTCCAGAACATCACGACGATGACGCCGTCTCCCGCGGTCCCCGTGGTATTGAAGACGAAATCGGACGTCAGCGACACGATCATGCCACCGATCGTCAGCGCCATCAGGATCAGGAAGGGCCGCATCAGCGGCCATTGGACGATGATCTTGGCGCGGTCGCCGCCCTTGGCGGTCACCGAGAATTTGTGCGGACCGGGGGAGAGCAGGCCGAGAGCGGCGGCGCGGAGCACGGGCCAGGCGGCGACGATCTGCGAGACATCGTTGACGATCGGAATGAACAGTCCCTTGGACAGCCAGTTCAGCGTGTACATGATCGAGAGATAATAGGGGCCGTAATACCGGATGATATCGGCGATCGAGGCGTTCACCACCGTCACCCCGCCCCACCAGTAGAGCAGTGGACAGATCAGCGCGGCGAGGCGGAACGGATAGGTCGACGTCCAATAGAGCAGCGAGTCGAGCACGCTGAGCCGGTGGAAGAAATCGAGACCATGGGAGCCGAATGGATTGTAGACGTTGCGCACGATCTGCATGAGGCCGAGGCACCAGCGGCCGCGCTGCGTGACGTATTCCGCAAGGCCTTCCGGCGCCAATCCCTCCGACAACGCCTCGTTCAGGTACACGGTCTGGTAGCCGTGCGCGGACAGGCGCAGTGTGAGCAGGAAATCCTCGGTGACGCTCTCGGTGGGCACGCCGCCGATCATCTCCACGGCGGAGACGCGGAATATCGAGGAGGTGCCGCAGCACATTGCGATGCCCCAGGCGTCGCGCGCCGGCTCGACGTTGTCGAAGAAGTGGCGCTGCTCGTCGGGATAGGCCGCGCCGATGCCGAGATTGTGCTGGATCGGGTCCGGGTTGAAGAAGTGCTGGGGCGTCTGTACGAGGCCGACAGCCGGATCGTGGAACAACGCCAGCGTCCGCTCGACGAAGTCGAGATGAGGCACGAAATCGGCGTCGAGAACGGCGACGAAATCCGGCCGGTCCGCATCCGCCGCGCGCAGCCGCAAGGCATTGTTGATGTTGCCGGCCTTGGCGTGCGACTTGTCGGTACGGGCGACATAGCCGATGCCGTGCTCGGTGCAGTAATCCCGGAGCCAGGCCCGGCTGCCGTCGTCGAGGACGAAGACGCGCAACGCCGCATAGGTGATCGCCTTGGCGCCGACGATGGTTCGCTCCAGCACCTCGAGCTGCTCGTTGTAGGTCGTGATGAAGATGTCGACCCGAGGCGGCGGCCTCGGAAGCCACCAGCCGGCATGGCGATCAGCCTCCGTCGTCCGCTCCTTGGTCCTGGTCAGGATCAGGAAGGCGAAGGACGACGAAACAACGGTGAGCGCTTCGAGAATGGCGAAGCCCCAGCTGAGGATCCCATCCGGCGTGAGGCCGGGCGGAGCAAGGGTCTCGGTGAAGCGCCAGACGACATAGCGCCAGGCCAGCAGGATCGAGCCGCTGAGGAGCAGGGTCCGCCAGTACCATATCTTCGGGTCCAGGAGGGGCAACGCCAGGACGCGCAGCCCTACGATGATCGCAACGACTGCGAATGCGGACAGGAATGGTGACAGCGTCGGCATCAGTAGCCGTACCGGGCGACGAAGCCGCGCAATGCCGCGATCGGTCCGCTGGTGAAGATCACCCGGCCGGTGCGCCCGATGGCGCAGGACAGATCCGGCTGCTTGGCGAGATCTGGCACCGCAACGGTGACGTCGAAGCGCTGCAAGTGCTGCGGCGTCGGGCCGACAGCGAGATTGGCGTAGAGTTGCGAGGCGCCCGAGCCGCCGAGACGTGTCACCGTCCCATCGAATATCCGGTCGTCTCCGAACAGACGGAACTGCACCGGGGCGCCGATCGACAGGCGGGCGTAGAGACTTTCGGGAACGCTCGCGGTCACCACGAGACTGTTGCAGTCCACCAGCTTGACGAGATCCTGACCGCGACGGGCATATTCGCCATCGTCGACGAGGAAATCCCAGGCCATGCCCAGGACGCGGGCCCTCAGCGTCGCCGAGGTCAGCCGGTTGATCCGGACGCGTTCGGCGTTGATCTGCTGCTCGTATTGGACCAGGCGGGATTGGATCTGCTGCTCGTCCACGGCAAGTTCGGCGAGGCGCAGGTCGAGCTCGTGAATGCGCTGCATCGAGAACGGCACGTCGTTGTAGGAGTCGCCGATGAAGACCCCTGATTGCGCGGAGCCGAGCTCGGTCTCAACATAGTTGGTGCGCTGTTTCGCGCTTTCCAAATCCTGCTTGGCGATATCGAGCGAGGCGCTGGCCTGGTCGAGGCCGGCGACCGTCTGGACCCCGCGTTCCTTCAGCTCGTTGGCCCGCGTGAAGGTGAGATCCGCGAGCTTCAGCCGGGCGGCCGCGGCATCCTCCGCCGCCTTGGCCTCGGCGATGCGCGCCGCGATCTGGCGGACGCGGCCGGTCTTGTAGTTGGCCGACTGGGCCGCGAAGGCGGCCCGCGCCTGCTCGAGCGCCGAACGCTGCGCCGGAACCCGCTTGAGCGCGATCTTCTGCTCGTCACGGTCGCGCTCGAGATTGAGCAGGCGCGTGGTGTCGAACCGGTCGTCGACGATCTCGGCCATGAGTTCCCCGGCATTGACCCTGGCGCCGATATTGCTCACCCCCAGCGTCACGCGGCCTTCGATCGGCGCGCGCACGACGTAAAGCCGGGCATTGACGGTCGCGTCTCCCGAAGTTCCGGCGAAATGTTCGCCGACCAGGATGTAGAGGCCGCCGGCCAGCAGGAGGATGCCGATGAAGATCCGAGCTACTCTCATGCGGTACTCCCGCTCGGCAGCTGCCTGCCGCATCACGATCCCGCTGTGCGAAACGCAGCGGCGTTCGCCTCTAAGGTAGTATATCTGTTTCAGACTACTTTGACGCTAGTCAAGAACACCGATGGCGTGGCGCACAGAGTTGCGAGGCGCATGGACGTGAATCAGCGGCCGCCGACGGACGCAATGTCGGATGCGATGCAGATGTTCGAGGAGGCGTCGATGAGGCCCGGAAAGGCCGCTATCACGCGGGAATTCGGGGCCTGATCGGCGAGGTCATCAGCACGGTCTCTGCGGCGATTGGACGGTGGGCTCTCGCGCCCGTCGCCCCCCTGTTAAGGTAAACGAATGGTTTAAATTGCCGGGCGCGTTTGCCGGGCGTTAGCTCGTCTGGAAATCGGCCGGACGGGCGGTTTGTGGGATGCAAAGGTGGGCGTGACATGATCAAGGATTGCGTGATCAGGAATTGGCGGCTCAGCTGCGTCAACGGTGTGCTGCTGGCGCTCTATTTCGTGCCCGCCTGGACCATCATCGCGTTTCAGATCATGGTGTCGCCGATCCAGGGGTTGTTCGCGCGGCCGAATATCGCGGTGGCCTTGTTCATCAGCGACCACCTGCAGCTGTCGGGCATCGAGACGGTTCGCGCCGCCTGGCTGCTTGCGCTGGCGCGACTGACGGTCGCAGGCTTCTTCGCGATGTTCCTGGTGCTGATCCTGGTTCCGCGGGTGCGAAAGGTGGCCGGCTATGTCGAGGCACTGTCGATCGGGCTCGGCTTCGGCAGCATGCTCGCCTTCTTCAGCATGATCATGGCTGCCAAAGTCGGGGAGCCCCAGGCGTTGCGTCTGCATGCCACGGAACTCCTGATGCTGCTCGGCACGGCCATCGTCATGCTGGTGGAGAAGCCGACGACGCAAGCCTCGCCGTCTTCCGCATCCGCTTCGCCGAAGATGGAGCCCGCGGCGACGCCGTCGCCGCAGCAGGCATGACGCCCCGATCCATCGCGGTGCATCAGTGCTGGGTCAGAAAGCCCAGCACCGCATCGTTGAACTGGCCCGCCGCTTCGACATTCGAGATGTGCGCGGCATCGACGATGGTCATGCTGGCGCCGGGGATGCGGCTGCGGATTGCTTCCGCCATCGCGATCGGCGTCGATTTGTCGTAGCGGCCGGCCACGACGAGGGTCGGGCTCTTGATGGCCGGCAGATCCTCACGCAGGTCCAGGGCACGCAGCGCCGCGCAGCAGGCAAGATAGCCGCCGACAGGGGTGGCCACGAGCATTGCCTTCATCCGGTCGGCGACATCAGGATTGTGATCACGAAACTCCTGCGTCAGCCAGCCAGCGATGACCGTGTCGGCGATTCCAGCGAGTCCGCTGTCCTCGACCGCCTTGATGCGGGCGTCCCAGATTGCCGGATCGGGGTAGTAGCAGGTGGTGTTGGCGAGCACGAGCTTGCCGATGCGTTCAGGAGCATGGGCGGCGAGCCACTGTCCGACCATGCCGCCCATCGACACGCCGCACCAGTGCACCTTCTCGATGTTGAGGTCATCGAGAATCGCCAGCGCATCGCGGCCAAATCGCTCGATCGAGTAGGGCCCGGGCGGCACTTGCGATTTGCCATGACCGCGCCGGTCATAGCGGATCACGCGGAACACCTGCGTGAAGGCGCGCATCTGCGGCTCCCACATCTGCAGGGTCGAGCCGAGCGAGTTCGAGAGCATCAGGGTCGGCCCGCCGTCGCGGCCCTCGACGGTGACATTCAACAGACAGCCGTCGGCATCGATCATCGGCATGGGCGGAATCCTTGTCGCAGGCGGCCGCGCCGCCGGAGGAATCGTGCAGATTTGATGGCGAACTAACCACCGCCGCCGCCGTCTGCCAATCAAAACCCGACGGCGGCGAGGTCCGGAATGCTGCGGTGCCCGGCTTTTCTGCAACGCTTCCGGGCGCTGCTCGCCCTTCCTTTTGGGCGTTCGGTGCTTTACTTGAATGCCTCTAACCGCGCCAATCGGGGGGAGATGCACATGGCTATGACGATGACGGGCGAAGTCCAGCTGGCCGCTCCGCGAGAGCAGGTCTGGGACAAGCTGAATGATCCGGAGGTGCTCAAGGCCTGCATTCCCGGCTGCGAGGAGCTGGAGAGGACCGAGGATGGCGGCCTCCGCGCCGTTGCCAAGATGAAGGTCGGACCGGTCTCTGCGCGCTTCAAAGGCAAGGTGACCTTGAGCGATCTCGATCCGCCGAACGGCTACAAGATCTCCGGCGAAGGCGAGGGCGGTGTCGCCGGATTCGCCAAGGGTGGCGCGGTCGTCGCGCTGGCGGACAAGGACGGCGGCACGCTGCTGACCTACAATGTCGAAGCGCAGATCGGCGGCAAGCTGGCGCAGCTCGGCCAGCGGCTGATCAACGGCACCGCAAAGAAGCTCGCCGACGAATTCTTCGCCAACTTCGCCAAAGCCGTTCAAGGCTGACCGCAACCGACCCATGCGCGGCCGGGGGCGAGGTTGCCCGCCGCCGGGAGCGCCCATATGATGGTTTTCGACTGATTTTGCTGGGCTGCGCTGCAGTGCAACGCTGTCGCGCGGATAATAGAGAGTCCTGAATGGCCAAGATTTCCATGATTGTGAACGGTAATCCCGTCACGGCGAACGTCGACCCGCGGACGCTGCTGGTGCAGTTCCTGCGCGAGAATCTGCGCCTCACCGGCACCCATGTCGGCTGCGACACGTCGCAATGCGGAGCCTGCGTCGTCCATCTCGACGGCAAGGCAGTGAAGTCCTGCACGACCTTGGCCGTGATGGCCGATGGTCATGAGGTCAGGACGATCGAGGGACTCGCTGCCGACGGCGCGCCGCTGCATCCGATGCAGGAGGCGTTTCGCGAGCATCATGGCCTGCAATGCGGTTTCTGCACGCCGGGCATGATCATGACCGCGGTCGACCTCGTCCACCGTAAGGGACATGAGCTCAGCGACGAGACCATTCGCGAGGAGCTCGAGGGCAATCTCTGCCGCTGCACCGGCTATCAGAACATCGTGCAATCGATCGCCGCCGGCGCCAAGGCGATGGCCAAATCGGACCTCGCCTAAACGTCTGACCTTGCCTTAGTCGGCCCGCTGCGCACAGGACATTCCCCTATGTACGAATTCAAATATCATCGGCCGGCGACCGTGCGCCAGGCCGCCAATCTCCTCACCAAGAACGAAGACGCCAAGCTGGTCGCCGGCGGCCACACGCTGGTGCCGGTCATGAAGCAGCGACTCGCGAGCCCGCCGCATCTGGTCGATCTCTCCCATGTCGAGGGGCTCGATACGATCGAGGTGAAGGGCCGAAACCTCGTCATCGGCGCGATGGCGCGTCACGCCGACGTCGCCAACTCCGCAACCGTCGGCGAGGCCATTCCGGCGCTCGCCCATCTGGCGAGCCTGATCGGCGATCCCGCGGTGCGCCATCGCGGCACCATCGGCGGCTCGATCGCCAACAACGATCCGACCGCGGACTATCCGGCCGCATGCCTCGCGCTCGGCGCCACCATCGTCACCAACAAGCGCAAGCTGAAGGCCGAGGAGTTCTTCCTCGGGCTGTTCACGACCGCGCTGGAGCCGGACGAGATCATCACCAAGGTGAGCTTCCCGCTGGCCAAGAAGGCGGCCTACGTCAAGTTCCGCAACCAGGCCTCCCGCTACGCGCTGGTCGGTGTGTTCGTCGCCCGCCGTCCGTCCGACGTGCGCGTTGCGGTGACCGGGGCCGGCGGCAATGGCGTGTTCCGCGTCACCGCCTTCGAGGAGGCGCTGCAGAAGCGCTTCTCGCCGAAGGTGCTGGAGGGCATTACGGTCTCGGCTGAAGGCCTCAACAGCGATATTCACGGCAGCGCCGAATATCGTGCCCATCTGATCGGCGTGCTGGCGCGCCGTGCGGTCGATGCGGCCAATACCGGCGCCAAGGCCTCAACCGCGTCGGAGGGAGCCGCCGAACCCGAGGCTCCGGCTTCGTGACGGACGCGTGAAGAAGGAAGCGGTCTCGCCCATGAGTGCTCCGGCCCTGCCAGCATCGGTCGACGCGATGCTCGAATTGTTGTCCTCGCGCGGCTATCTGGCCGAGCGATCGCTGGCGACGGTGACCTATCTGTCGTTGCGCATGGGCCGGCCGCTGTTCCTCGAAGGCGAGGCCGGCGTCGGCAAGACCGAGATCGCCAAGGTCCTGTCGGCGGCGCTCGGCCGCAAGCTGATCCGGCTGCAGTGCTACGAGGGTCTCGACGTCGCCTCCGCCGTCTACGAATGGAATTCAGCGGCGCAGATGATCGCGATCCGGCTGGCGGAAGCGGGCGGCGAGGTCGACCGCGATCAATTGACGTCGGACATCTTCGCCGACCGCTACCTGATCAAGCGCCCGCTGCTGCAGGCGCTGGAGCCGGATGTCGCCGGCGCGCCGGTTCTGCTCATTGACGAGCTCGACCGCGCGGACGAGGCGTTCGAGGCCTATCTGCTCGAGATCCTCTCCGACTTCCAGGTCACGATCCCGGAGTTCGGCACCGTCAAGGCGCCGCATCCGCCGATCGTCATCATCACCTCGAACCGGACCCGCGAGATCCATGACGCGCTGAAGCGGCGCTGCCTGTATCACTGGGTCGATTATCCCTCCGCCGAGCGCGAGCTTGCCATCGTCAAAACCCGGCTGCCCGGCATCTCGCAGCGGCTGTCGCAGCAGATCGTGCGCTTCGTCCAGGCGCTGCGCGACCAGGACTTCTACAAGTCGCCGGGGGTCGCCGAGACGCTCGACTGGGCCACGGCGCTGACGGAGCTCGATGCGCGCTCGCTGAACGCCGAGGTCGTCGGCGACACGCTGGGCGCGCTGTTGAAATATCAGGACGACATCGCCCGCATGCAGGGCGATGCGTTGCAGAAGGCGATCAAGGACGCGACCAACGAGACGTAGTTCACGCCGGTGCCCACAATAAAGGTCGTCATTCCGGGATGCGTGCGCAGCACGCAGGCCCGGAATCCATAACCGCGATCGTGAGTATGGATTCCGGGCTCGCCCTCCGGGCGCCCCGGAATGACGAGCTCAATTTGAGGCGTGAGCGAAGCGGACGAGGGATCAGAACGTGCCCACAAGCATCAATCACCTCGCGCCGCCAACCGGCGGCATCGCCGACAACATTGCGGGCTTCGCGCGGGCCTTGCGCGCCGCCGGCCTTCCCGTCGGGCCGGGCGCCGTGATCGACGCGATGACCGCCCTCGAGGTCATCGACATCGGCAAGCGCGCGGACGTCTTCACCACGCTGGAATCGATCTTCGTCAAGCGCCACGAGCATGCGCTGATCTTCTCTCAGGCCTTCGACCTGTTCTTCCGTCCCGCCGAGGAGTGGAAGTCGATGCTGGATTCGGTGCCGCTGCCGGATCACGCCAAAAAGAAGCCGCCGCCGGCGTCGCGCCGGGTCCAGGAGGCGATGTCGCAGCCGCAGACCCATGAGGAGCCGAAGGCGCAGGAGCAGGACCTGCGGCTCGCGGTGTCCGACCGCGAGGTGCTGCAGAAGAAGGACTTTGCGCAGATGAGCGCGGCGGAGATCGCCGAGGTCGCGCGCGCCATCGCCAAGATGCGGCTCCCGCAGGCCGAGCTGAAGACCCGCCGCCACACCGCCGATCCGCGCGGCCATCGCATCGACATGCGCAAGACGCTGCGCCAGGCGCTGCGCACCGAGGGCGAGATCATCAACTTCCATCGCCTGGGGAGAATCGAGAAGCCGGCACCGATCGTGGCGCTGCTCGACATCTCCGGCTCGATGAGCGAGTACACCCGCCTGTTCCTGCATTTTCTGCATGCCATCACCGATGCGCGCAAGCGCGTCTCGGTGTTCCTGTTCGGCACGAGGCTGACCAACGTGACCCGGGCGCTGCGCCAGCGCGATCCCGACGAGGCGCTGGCGAGCTGCTCGGCCAATGTCGAGGACTGGGCCGGCGGGACCCGGATCGCCACCTCGCTGCAGACCTTCAACAAGCAGTGGGCGCGCCGCGTGCTCGGGCAGGGCGCGATCGTGCTGTTGATCTCCGACGGGCTGGAGCGCGAGGCCGACAGCAAGCTTGCCTTCGAGATGGACCGGCTGCACCGCTCCTGCCGCCGGCTGATCTGGCTCAATCCGCTGCTGCGCTATTCCGGCTTCGAGGCGAAGGCGCAGGGCATCAAAACCATGCTGCCCCACGTTGACGAATTCCGCCCGGTACATAACTTGACTTCGATCGAGACGCTGATCTCGGCGCTGTCGTCGCCGCTGCCGCCGCACCAGCGCAGCGCGATCCGGCCCGCCGCCTGAGAGGGAGATGACCATGCTCAACCGCGACGAAGACATCCTCAGGGCCGCCGAGGACTGGCACAAATCCGGTCACGGCGTGGCCCTCGCCACGGTGGTCGAGACCTGGGGCTCGGCCCCGCGCCCGGTCGGCTCCAACCTCGTGATCAACGATGAGGGCACCTTCCTGGGCTCGGTGTCCGGCGGCTGTGTCGAGGGCGCCGTCGTCACCGAGGCGCTGGACGTCATCTCCAGCGGCCAGCCCAAGATGCTGGAGTTCGGCGTCGCCGACGAGACGGCCTGGAATGTCGGGCTGTCCTGCGGCGGCACCATCCGCGTGTTCGTCGAGAAGGTGGGTTGATCCATGCAGCCCGCAACGCTGGCCGAACTGAACGCCGAGCGTGCCGCGCGCCGCCCGGCGATTCTCGTCACGGACGTCGGCTCCGGCGCGCAGCGCCTGGTCAGGGCCGCCGCCATCGCCAACGATCCGCTGCGCAACGAGCTGTCGACCCATCTGCGTATGGGCAAGAGCGGCATGGTCGAGGTGGACGGCAAGCGGCTGTTCCTGAACGTCTACGCGCCGACGGCCAAGCTCGTGATCGTCGGCGCCGTCCATATCAGCCAGGCGTTGGCGCCGATCGCCAAGTCGCTGGGCTATGACGTCACCGTCGTCGATCCGCGCACGGCTTTCGCCAGCCCCGAGCGCTTCCCTGACGTGCCGCTGATCGCCGAATGGCCCGACGTGGCGCTGCCCCCGCTCAACGTCGATCACTACACCGCCTTTGTCGCGCTGACGCATGATCCGAAGATCGACGATCCGGCGCTGCTGCACGCCTTCTCGCGCGACTGCTTCTATATCGGCGCGCTCGGCTCGCGGAAGACGCACGCCAAGCGCGGTGATCGGCTGCGCGCGCAGGGCGCCAGCGATGCCGACATTGCCCGCATCCATGCGCCGATCGGGCTCGCCATCGGCGCGGTGTCGCCGTCGGAGATCGCGGTCTCGATCATGGCCGAGATCACCGCCACGTTGCGGCTGCCGGCCAAGGAGAAAGAGCAGGCGGCATGAAGTTCGGTCCTGCCAGTCCAGCCGAGGCGATCGGCGGGGTGACGGTGCACACCCTGCGCAAAGGATCATTGGTGCTGAAGAAGGGCACGCTGATCGGTCCCGCGGAGGTCGAGGCGCTGGTCCGGGAAGGCGTCAAGGAGATCGTCGTCGTCCGGCTCGAGGCCGGCGACGTCTCCGAGGACGAGGCGGCCGCCGACGTCGCCAAGGTCGTCGCCGGCGCGGGCATTCACGTCGATCGCGCCTTCACCGGGCGCGCCAATCTGTTCGCGGCGCAGGCCGGCGTGCTGATGATCGACCGCGCCGCGGTCGAGCGCATCAACGGCGTCGACGAGGCCATCACCTTTGCGACCCTGCCGGCGTTCAAGCCGGTGGTCGAAGGCGAGATGGTCGGCACCGTCAAGCTGATCCCGTTCGGCGTCGAAGGCCGCCTGCGCGATGCCGCCGTCGCGGCGGCGGGCAGGGGCGCGCTCAGCATCGCCTCCTATGTGATCAAGCGCGTCGGCGTGGTCTCGACGCTTCTTCCGGGGCTCGCACCCAAGGTCATCGACAAGACGCTGCGCGTCACCGCAGAGCGGCTCGCACCGGCCGGCGCCACCATCATCGCCGAGCGCCGCGTGCCGCATGAGCAGGCCGCGCTGGCTGCTGCGATCAGGGAGCTGCTGGCGCTGGGCGCCGAGCTCGTCATCGTGTTCGGCGCGTCCGCCATCGCCGACCGCCGCGACGTCATTCCAGCCGCAATCACCGGCATTGGCGGTGCCATCGAGCATTTCGGCATGCCGGTCGATCCCGGCAATCTGCTCTTGATCGGCAATGCCGGCGGTGTGCCGGTGCTCGGCGCGCCCGGCTGCGCCCGTTCGCCGGCGGAGAACGGTTTTGACTGGGTGCTGATGCGGCTGCTCGCCGGCATCAAGGTCAGCCGCGCCGAGCTCACGGCCATGGGTGTGGGTGGCCTCCTCATGGAGATCGTGACGCGGCCGCAGCCGCGCGCCACGCCGGAGGCCGAGGGCGAACGCAAGGTCGCCGCCGTCGTGCTCGCCGCCGGACGCTCGACCCGCATGGGTGGACCGAACAAGCTGCTGGCTGAACTCGACGGCAAGAAGTTGGTACGCATCGTGACCGAGCAGGCGCTGGCCTCCAAGGCCGGTGAGGTCATCGTCGTCACCGGTCATCAGGCCGAGCTGGTCGAACAGGCGCTGTCCGACCTCAACGTCCGCTTCGTCCGCAACCCGGATTTCGCCGGCGGCCTCGCCAGCTCGGTGAAATCGGGCATTGCCGCGGTGCCTGAGGGCATCGATGGCGCAGTGGTGTGCCTGGGTGACATGCCGATGGTGTCCTCGGATCTGCTCGACCGCCTGATCGGCGCGTTCGCGCCCGATCGCGGCAATTTGATCGTGGTGCCTGTGTCCGAGGGACGCCGCGGCAACCCCGTGCTGTGGTCGCGCCGCTTCTTCGCCGAGCTGATGACGCTGGACGGCGATGTCGGCGCGCGGCACCTGATCGCCAAGCACACCGAGGCTGTCGCCGAGGTGCCGGTCGACGGTGACAGTGCATTTCTCGACATCGACACGCCGCAGGCGCTGGAAGCCGCGCGGCGCGGTTGAAGCCCGTCGCCCGCATGAGCGTAAGCGACATGCGGAACGCCGTGCGTGAGAGCACGCATGTCGACTACGCTCGTGCGGGCTACGACTTCCCTCCGACTCAACCTCTCATTCACCAAGTTTCAACGACCCCCGGCTAGATTTGCCGACATTGGGCCTCGGGGGAGGAGAGAGTGATCATTTCGACCGCCGCGCGACGTTTCGCGCTGTTTGCATTTGGATTGACCGTGATCGTTGGTGCCGCGCGCATCGCAGACACCAGCGCTATCAGCCCGGCGCATGCGGCCGGCGCGTTCGCCATTGGCCAGTGCGCCGCCTATGGCCAGGCGTTCGACTATCCGGCGGAGCATCTCGCCAAGGCCGCGGCGCTCAAGCAGTGCAAGGGCGACTGCACCGCGGTGACGATGAAGAAGGCCTGCGCGGCGTTCGCGGTCGATCTCACCAATCCCTGCGGCGCCCACGGCTATGCTGTTCGGCCGACGATCTCGACCTCGCTCAACGAAGCGACCCGGGAATGCTACAAATATGGCGGCAAGGAATGCGTCATCCGCGCCTGGGTCTGCGACGCCAAGGGTTGATTCAAGTCTGATGATCTCAGCGGCTCCGCTGCCGTGGTTCCGCGTCCGCTTTCATTTCGATGCTTCACCCTGAGAACGGCTCGGCTATTCTCGGGGTTCGATGACATCGAACCCTGGAAGTGGCATGCAATTCGACACCAAGATCGCGCTGATCATCCGCAACGATCTCGAGGCCTGGCAGAAGCTCAACGTCGCGGCGTTTCTTTCCAGCGGCATCGCCGCGGCATTTCCCGAATGCATCGGCGCACCTTATGAGGACGGCTCGGCAACCCTGTATCACGCGTTGATCGGACAGCCGATCCTGATCTACGGCGCGCCGGATCGTGCCGCGCTGGCGCGTGCTCTGGATCGGGCGCTGTCGCGCAGCGTGAAGCCGGCGCTCTACACCGAGGACATGTTCAAGACCACGCATGACGAGGCCAACCGTGATGTCGTGAAGGCGGTGGCGCGCACCGATCTCAATCTGGTGGGATTGGCGTTTCGTGCGGAGCGCAAGGTGGTCGACAAGGTCGTCGACGGACTCAAATTTCACGCCTGACAGCCATGGGCACATTGCACTGTCATCAAACTGTTATTTCATGCAGCGGCGCGGCTTGATGCCGATCAAGCCCGGAATACGCCGACGTCGTTAGTTTGCGCCGCGACATGAGGAGCAGACAGATGCAGACCATGAAAGCCGCCGTCGTCAAAGCCTTCGGCAAGCCGCTCGACATCGAGGACGTTCCGATTCCTGTGCCGGGACCCGGCGAGCTTCTGGTCAGGGTGAAGGCGTGCGGCGTCTGCCACACCGACCTTCACGCCGCCTCCGGCGATTGGCCGGTGAAGCCGGTGCCGCCATTCATCCCAGGACACGAGGCGGCCGGGATGGTCGCGGCGCTCGGGCCCGGGGTCACCGACTTCAAGGTCGGCGACGCCGTGGGCGTGGCGTGGCTGCACGATGCCTGCCTGCGCTGCGAGTATTGCGAGACCGGCTGGGAGACCTTGTGCGAGCACCAGCACAACACCGGCTACAGCGTGAATGGCGGCTTTGCCGAATACGTGATCGCATCCGCGGCGTTCGCTGCGCGTCTGCCGGCCAATGTGGATTTCGCCAGGATCGCCCCGATCCTCTGCGCCGGCGTCACCACCTACAAGGGTTTGAAGGAGACCGACGCGCGGCCGGGCGAGTGGGTGGTGGTCTCCGGCGTCGGCGGCCTCGGTCATGTTGCAATCCAGTATGCGAAGGCGATGGGGCTGAAGGCGATCGGTCTCGACATCGCCGAGGACAAGCTGAAACTCGCGCTGCAGGCCGGCGCCGAACATGCCGTCAACGCGCTCGACAAGGATGCCGTGGCGCAGGTGATCGCAATCACCGGCGGCGGCGCGCATGGCGTGCTGGTCACCGCGGTGTCGACGCCGGCTTTTGCCCAGGCGCTGCACATGGTCCGCCGCAAGGGGACGGTCAGCCTCGTCGGCTTGCCGCCGGGCGAATTCCCGACACCGATCTTCGATGTCGTGCTGAAGCGCATCACCGTGCGCGGCTCGATCGTCGGCACCAGGCGTGATCTCGACGAAGCCATCGCGTTCGCCGCGGACGGCAAGGTGACGGCCGAGGTGACCACGGCGCCATTGTCGGAGATCAACACCGTCTTCGACCGCATGAAGGCCGGCAAGATCGACGGTCGCGTGGTGCTCGACTTCGGCTGATCGCAAGACCGATCGACGGCGCCGCCGTGCCGAACATTGGGGCGGCGGTTTGATCTGGATCAGGAATGAAGACGCGCGGCGCTGGCACAAATTGCTCATGGCAGCCGTCACCAAGATCGTCTTCCTCGGCGCGAGCAGCGCGTCCTTTGGACTCAGCGTGTTCCGGGACCTGTTCTCGACGCACGATCTCGCGGGTTCGACGCTCGTGCTGGTCGGCCGCGACCCGACCCGGCTTGCCCGGTCGGAAGCACTGGCCCGGCTGCTCAACGACCTCTCCGGCGCCGGCCTTAAGATCGAAGCGACCACGGATTGGCGCGCGGCGCTCGACGGCGCCGGCTTCGTGATCCATGCCACCGCGATCGACCGCAACCGCCTGTGGAAGCTCGATTTCGAGGTGCCGCGCAAATACGGCATCCGTCACACGCTGGGCGAGAATGGCGGGCCGGGCGCATTGTTCTTCACGCTCCGCACCTTGCCGGTCGTATTCGACTTCGTGCGCGAGATGGAGCGGCGCTGTCCGGACGCGCTGTTCATCAACTTCTCCAATCCCGAGAGCCGCATCATCCTCGCGCTGGGGCTTCACAGCCGCCTCGCGCATATCGGCCTGTGCCACGGCATCTTCATCGCGCGCAGCCAGGTGGCTTCCATTCTGGGACTGGCCGAGGAGCGCGTGAACGTGTGGGGCGCCGGGCTCAACCATTTCCAATGTCTCATGCAGATCCGGGATCGCGACACCGGGGCCGATCTCTATCCACTGCTCCGCGAAAAGGCTGGGAGCCACGACCCCAAGGTCGCGCCGCTGACGCGGGCGCTGTTGCGCGACTTCGGCTTCTGGCTGGGCTGCGGCGACAGCCATGTCGGCGAGTATCTCGCCTATGGCTGGGAAGCGGGCGAGAGCGGGTACGACTTCGCCTGGGACGAGGCGGAGCGGGCCAAGCTGATCCGGCAGATCGACGAGGTCCTGGCGGGCAAAGCCGGCATGCCGGACTGGTGGCGAATGCCGTCCGGAGAGCGCGCGGTCACCGTGATCGGCTCGGTGCTGCACGATCGGAAGCAGGTCATCGAGTCCGGCGTCGTTCTGAACCGTCACGTCATTCCCAACCTGGCTGCCGAGGCCGCCGTCGAAGTGCCCGTTGTCGCCGATCGCGTCGGTATCCATCCGGTGTCGCTGGGCCCGCTTCCAGATGCAGTCGCCAAGCTGATGTCGGTCCAGGTTCAGGTTCAGCAACTGGCGGTGCAGGCGGCCATGACCGCCTCCAAGGCTCTCGCGCTGCAGGCGCTGCTCATCGATCCCGTCGTCAACTCGGCGGCCGCCGCGCGCCAGATCGTGGACGAGCTCTGGGAGGTCAATCGGCCTTACATCAGGTCCTGCGCGTGATCGCGCCGACTTCGTCTGACGAGGGGGCCGCGCGCGGTCGGGTAGGGCTCCTGACCCGCGCCGACGGATCTGCGAGGCCTCTTTACAATGACTGACTAGTCAGTCATAATCGTTCCATGTCGAAGCCGTCGAAATTGTCCGAGCGCGGAGTTCAGGCCGTCAAGCCGGCGGGAGCTGGCGCGTCGCGCCGGGCGGATCGCTCCGCAGAGCGCCGCGCGGCGATCGTGCAGGCGGCGATGGACGAGTTCATCGCCCGAGGCTTCGCGGCGACCCGGCTGGACGACGTCGCCAAGCGGGCCGGGGTCGCCAAGGGGACGATCTATCTGCACTTCAAGGACAAGGAATCGATGTTCGAGGAATTGATCCGGACCGCGATCGTGCCCTTCGTCGGCCGTCTTGCGGCGCCGCCGCCGGCCGGCGGCTCGGTGCGCGACATGGTCGAGGCGTTGGCGCGCATGTTCCTGCAGGAGGTCGCCGGCACCCGACGGGCCGATCTCGTCCGGCTCATCATCGCGGAAGGGCCGCGCTTTCCGGCCATTGCCGATTTCTATTATCGCGAGGTCGTCTCCCGCGGTCTCGCGGCCATGCGCGCGCTGATCCAGTTGGCGATCACGCGCGGCGAGATCCGCGAGCCCAAGCTGGTGCAACACCCGCAATTGATGATCGCGCCAATGATGGTCGCGGTGCTGTGGAAGAGCCTGTTCGAGCGACATGCGCCGCTCGACGCCGAAGCGATGCTGCAGACCCATCTCGATCTGATCTTTGGCACAAGGAGGCCGACATGAGCCTGCTGCATTGCCTCGCCGTGCTGGTCACGGCCTTCACGTTCAACGCCTGCAAGGAGACGCGCGATCCCGGCTATCAAGGCTGGGTCGAGGCCGACATGATCTTCGTCAGCCCGGACGAAGCGGGTCGGATCACGAAGCTGAACGTGCATGAGGGCGACGTGGTCAAGGTCGGCGATCCGCTCTATTCGGTCGACGACGATCTGCAGCAGGCCGATCTCAACCAGACCAAGGCGACGCTGGCCAACGCGCAGCAGACCTATGACCGCGCCGCGGCCCTGAGCAAGACGGGCGCGGGGACACAGGCGACGCTCGACTCCGCCGTTTCGGCGCTGCGCGTCGCCGAGGCCCATCTCGTGACCTCGCAGACGCGGCTGGCACGGCGCAAGGGCGTGGCACCGGTCGCGGGCACTATCCAGCAGATCTACTTCCGCGAGGGCGAGATGGTCGCGGCGCAACGGCCAGTGCTGTCGATCATGCCGCCGGGCAACATGAAGCTGCGCTTCTACGTGCCCGAGCCTGATCTGCCGAAGCTCGCGATCGGTGACGAGGTCCGCGTCACCTGCGACAACTGTGCTGATGATCTGACGGCCAGAATCTATTTCCTCGCGACCTCGGCGGAATACACGCCGCCGGTGATCTACAGCCTCGATGAGCGCAACAAGCTCGTCTATCTGATCCAGGCGCGGCCGTCGCGGCCGGATGCGCTGCGCGTCGGCCAGCCGGTGAGCATCTATCCGCATTCCAGGACGCCTGATCCGAAGACCCCGGTGGCGGACAAGCAATGAACGGAACGGGTCCCGCCGAGATCGCGATCGACGTCCAGGGATTGACCAAGTCCTTCGACGGCCGCGAGGTCGTGCATGATCTGTCGATGCAGGTGAAGCGCGGCTCGATCTACGGCTTTCTCGGCCCGAACGGCTCGGGCAAGACCACGACCATCCGGATGCTGTGCGGCCTGCTGACACCCGACGGCGGCGAGGGCACCTGCCTCGGTTTCGACATCCGTCGCGACGCCGACAAGATCAAGCGCCGGGTGGGCTACATGACGCAGCGCTTCAGCCTCTATCAGGACCTCTCGGTGCGGGAGAACCTCGAATTCGTGGCGCGCCTCTATGGCATGTCCGATCCGCGCCGGGCCGCGCGCGACATGGTGCAGCGGCTCGGGCTTGCCGGCCGCGAGCGGCAGCTCGCCGGCGAGTTGTCGGGCGGCTGGAAGCAGCGGCTGGCGCTCGGGGCCTGCACCCTGCCGAATCCGCAACTGCTGCTGCTCGACGAGCCCACCGCCGGCGTCGATCCCAAGGCGCGGCGCGACTTCTGGAACGAGATCCATGCGCTCGCCGGCGAAGGGCTGACCGTGCTGGTCTCGACCCACTACATGGACGAGGCCGAGCGCTGTCACGAGATCGCCTATATCGCCTATGGTCATCTGCTGGTGCACGGCACCGTCTCGGAGGTGATCGCGCAATCGGCGCTCACCACGTATACGGTGAGCGGCGACGATCTGCGCGAGCTCGCGGCGGACCTCACCGGCAAGCCGGGGGTCGACATGGTGGCGCCGTTCGGCACCAGCCTGCACGTGTCCGGCCGCGACCGCGACGCGCTGGACGCTGCGATCGCGCCCTGGCGCGACAAGGCTGATCTGCACTGGCAGCCCGCCGCGCCCTCGCTCGAGGACGTCTTCATCGACCTGATGAACCGTTCACGGGACAATTTCCAATGAGCGACGCAGCCGTCCATCACGCGTCTTCCGAGCCGCGCTTCGGCTTCTGGCGGCGCACCTACGCGATGCTGGTCAAGGAGTTCATCCAGCTCAAGCGCGACCGGGTCTCGTTTGCGATGATCGTGATGATCCCGGTGATGCAACTGATGTTGTTCGGCTACGCGATCAACACCACGCCGCATCATCTGCCGGCGGCGGTGCTGCTGCAGGAGGACAGCGATCTCGGCCGCTCGATCCTGAAGGCGATGGAGAACACCGCCTATTTCCGCTTCACCCGGGAGGTCAGCAGCGTCGCCGAGTTCGACGATCTCCTGCTGTCCGGCAAGGTCCTGTTCGGCGTCGAGATCCCGCGTGGCTTCGAGCGCGCGGTCCGCCGCGGCGACCGGCCGGCCTTGCTCGTCGCGGCCGACGCGACCGATCCGGTCGCGGCGTCATCGGCGCTGTCCTCGCTCGGCATGATCGTGCAGACCGCGCTCGCGCACGATCTCTACACCGGCAATCCCGTCACGACGCCGTTCGAGATCAGGGCCCACGCGCGCTACAACCCGGCGGCCTCGTCGCGGCTCAACATCGTGCCGGGCCTCGTCGGCACCATCCTGACCATGACCATGCTGATCTTCACCGCGCTCTCGGTGACGCGCGAGATCGAGCGCGGCACGATGGAGAGCCTGCTGTCGATGCCGATCAAGCCGGTCGAGGTCATGCTCGGCAAGATCATCCCCTATGTGATGGTCGGCTTCCTGCAGGCGACGATCATCATCGGCATCGGCGTCCTGCTGTTCGGCGTTCCGATCATGGGCAACCTGCTGCTCTTGGCGCTGCTGTCGACGCTGTTCATCGCGACCAACCTCTCGATCGGCTACACCTTCTCGACCCTGGCGCAGAACCAGCTGCAGGCAATGCAGCTCTCGATGATGTTCTTCCTGCCGAGCATCCTGTTGTCTGGATTCATGTTTCCCTTTCTCGGCATGCCGCAATGGGCGCAAGTGCTCGGTGAATGCCTGCCGCTGACGCACTATCTGCGGATCGTCCGCGCCATCATGCTGAAGGGCTCGACGCTCCAGAACCTGCAGCATGATACGATCGCCCTGTTCGGCCTCATGCTGTTCGCCATGACGGTCGCCGTCCTGCGCTTCCGCCGCACCCTCGATTGAGGCACAATGGCGGCCGGGAGCAGGAACGGCTGAGGCAAGATGCAGATCGTGGGAGGAGCAGGACAGGCGAACGAAGCGCCGGCCGGAGCGCCGGCCGAGTTCGACCAGGCGCTGATGCGTCAGACGTTGAACACCGAGCTGCTGCGGGTGAGGGCGCTGATCGCCACTGCGGCTCTGTTTCTCGTGATATCGGTGCTGGTCGAAATCTTCGAGCCCAAGATCTCGGAGTGGATCTGGCCGACCCGAACCGGGGTCCTCTACGTCTACGCGATCATCGTCGCATTCATCAGCTTCCAGACTCTCATCCTGTTCAGGATCAAGGCGGACATCCGCCACGGCCGGGACGTGCCGGTGATCTGGCGCTATGTCAGCGCCCTGGTCGAGACCTCGCTGCCAACGTTCGTCCTCATCCTGCAGATCGAGGGCATCGGCCACGACAAGGCGCTGGGCTTCGGCGCGCCGCTGGTCTATTTCATCTTCATCGTTCTCTCGACGCTTCGTCTCGATTTCTGGCTGTCGAGCTTCACCGGTCTGGTTGCTGCGGTGGAGCTGCTGGTGGTGGCGCTGTTCGACCGGCCTTCGATCGATCTCAGCCAGAATCCGGAGATCTATTATCACGGTGAGCGCAGCTTCATCATCCTGTTGTGCGGGATGCTCGCCGGTGCCGTCAGCGTGCAGCTGCGACGCCAGTTCGCGGCGAGCATCGAGGCCGCGTCGGCGCGCGACCGCGTCACGGATTTGTTTGGCCAGCACGTCTCGCCCCAGGTCGTCGAGCGCCTGATGAAGGAGGGGACGGCGGAGGCGCGCGACATCCACGAGGTCGCGGTGATGTTCGTCGACTTCCGCGGCTTCACCGCGGCGGCGCGGTCGAAGACGCCGCAGCAGGTTGTCGATCGTCTCGACGGAGCGTTCGCGGTGCTGGTGGAGATCCTCGAGCGTCATGGCGGCATCGTCAACAAATTCCTCGGCGATGGCTTCCTGGCGCTGTTCGGCGCGCCGTTCGAGGCGCGCGATGCCGCCGTGCAGGCGGTCATGGCTGCGCGCGAGATGGTGGCAGCGATGGAGCGCGTCAACGCATCGTCATCCTGGCAGCTCAGGATCGGGATCGGCATACATCTGGGCGAGGTGGTCGCCGGCAGCATCGGCTCGCCGCGGCGCAAAGAGTATACCGTCATCGGTGACACCGTGAACTTCGCCTCGCGGCTCGAGGCGCTGAACAAGGAGTTCGATTCGCAACTCCTGATCTCGAGCGAGGTGCGGCAGGCGGCCGGCGACGGGGCGCGCGACGCCGTCTTCCACGGCGCGGTGTCAGTGCGTGGCTACGACCGGCCGTTCGAGATCTGGCAATTGCACTGACGCAGGCGATACGGCGCGCGATGTCGGAGATTTACATTGGCTGGCCTCCGCGTTTAACTGCCCCCAACGAGAAGCATCATCAGGGGGAATGCATGATCCGAACCGGGGCGTCGTTTTTGGCCGCAGCAGGGATCTTGTGCGCAGCCGGGCTGGAGGCGGTGCGGGCTGAGGATGTTGCCTGCAGCAAGGTGACGGCCGAGGCGTTGAAGATCCCCGGGCTGACCTTGACGGGATCGAAGCTGCAGGAGGCCGCCGACGGGCTGCCGCGGCATTGCATTCTCTCCGGCAAGGTCAATGAGCGCACCGGCGTCGATGGCCATGCCTATGCGATCCAGTTCGAGATCAGGCTGCCGGAGACCTGGAACGGCCGCTTCCTGCATCAGGTCAATGGCGGCAATGACGGCGTGGTGGTGCCGGCGCTCGGCGACAAGGCCGACGGTCTCGTCGGTGGCGGTGTGACGCCGCTCGGCCGCGGCTTTGCCGTGCTGTCGTCGGACAGTGGCCACTCCGGCAACGATCCCGCCAACAAGCCGCGCGGGCTTGCGTCCGGCTCAGCCTTCGGGCTCGATCCGCAGGCGCGCCGCGACTACGGCTATTCGGCCGACATCACGCTGGCGCCGATCGCGAAGGCGATCATCTCGGCGCATTACGGCAGGAAGCCGGACTATTCCTACATCGCCGGCTGTTCCAATGGCGGCCGCCACACCATGGTGGCTGCCGAGCGCATGCCCGAGCAGTATGACGGCTTCCTGGTCGGCAATCCCGGCTTCAACCTGCCGCGCGCTGCCGTGCAGCACGCCTGGGACGTGCAGGCGCTGACCAAGGCCGACGTCGACATCCGCAAGTCGATCACGCGGGAGGATGCCAAGCTGATCGCTTCCAAGATCACGGAGGTCTGCGACGGGCTCGACGGCGCCAAGGACGGCCTCACGGCCAACCTGAAAGCCTGCCAGAAGGCGTTCAGTTTCGACAGCCTGCGCTGCGCCGCTGGGGCAACCGAAGCCTGCCTGCCGGCCGCCAAGGTCGATGCCTTGAAGAAAGTCTTCGCGGGCCCCCACAATTCCAAGGGCGAGCCGCTGTATTCCGACTGGCCGGCGGATGGTGGCGTCGGCACCGGCAACTGGCGCGCCTGGAAGGTCGAAAGCCCGGTGGCGCCGTGGAACAACCTTCCGATCATTGCCACCATGGGCGGCGCCTCGCTCAACTACATCTTCTCGACGCCGCCGGTCGAGATCGAAGGCTCGCCCGACAAGCTCGTCGAGAAGCTGCAGACCTACGACTTCGACAAGGACGCACCGAAGATCTACGCCAAGGAAGGCCCCTTCACGGAGTCGGCGATGGACTTCATGGCTCCGCCCGCGGTCGATCACCCGACTTTGCCGGCGTTCCAGAACGGTGCCCGCAAGATGCTGATCTACCACGGCCAGGCTGATCCGGTGTTCTCAATCAACGACACGATCCGCTGGTATGAGAAGCTCAACGCCAACGTCCAGGGCAAGGCCGACGGTTTCGCGCGGCTGTTTGCGCTGCCCGGCGAGACCCATTGCGGCGGCGGCGTCACGCTGGAGAAGTTCGATGCGCTGGGCGCGCTGATGGACTGGGTCGAGAAGGGCAAGGCGCCGGAGGCGATCACGGCCTCGGTCAATGCGGCCAACAAGGAGCTCCCATCGACATGGAGCCCGCAGCGGACGCGGCCGCTGTGCCCGTGGCCGAAATTCGCCAAATATGTCGGCGGCGACGTCGAGCAGGCGTCATCCTTCACCTGCGCGGCGGAGTGAAACGTCAGACCTGCGGCGCGATCAGATTCTCGACTCGGACATGGTCGCGCTCCTCGATGATCTCGGCGATCCATTGCCGGTGGCAATGAGCGTGGTCGCGCTCGTAGCAGAGCAGGCAGACGGGACCGGCGCTCTTCACGAGCGAGGCCAGCTCGTCCATCTGCTCCTTCGCCTGCGGCGTCTTCAGATGCGCGCTGTAGATCTTGTGCAGCGTGTCGTAGTGGCCGCTGCGGGCCGCCTCGCGGCCTTCCTTCGGCGTGCCGAGCCCGCGCAGGTGCACATAGCCGATGCCTCGCTCGTCGAGCCCGGCCGCAAGCTGGCTCTTGGAGAAGCCCGGTCGGCGCGAGGCCGCCACCGCGCGCACATCGACCAGCAGCTTGACGCCGGCGGCCTGCAACTCATCGAGCACGGCCTTGGCCGGCGTGTGCTCATAGCCGATGGTGAACAGGGTCTTGCTCTTGGCCATCATGCGCCTCCTGCGTCAACTCACGCGCTCGATGAGCTCCATCGCGCCAGCCGGCGCGCGCACCTTGCCCTCGTGGATGACATAGGCGAACACGTCGCGCGGCACCTTCTTCGCCGGCTTGTCGTCAACCCGTGGCAGGTCGTC
Source organism: Bradyrhizobium sp. SZCCHNRI1029 (assembly GCF_032487555.1). Classification (NCBI taxonomy): domain Bacteria; kingdom Pseudomonadati; phylum Pseudomonadota; class Alphaproteobacteria; order Hyphomicrobiales; family Nitrobacteraceae; genus Bradyrhizobium; species Bradyrhizobium sp. SZCCHNRI1029. The sequence goes on along the minus strand of NZ_JAUEUK010000001.1, from coordinate 1,071,217 downwards.
CGGTTCGCCGCCGCCGGCCCACAGTTGCAATCGCTTCGCCCAGGCGTCGAGCTGCTTCGGCGGATAGCAGGTCGCAAGCTCGTCATTGCCCTTCTGCAGTCGGGCGTAGACGAAATCACCCACGACATCGGCGATCGCCGGATATTTGCCGTGCTCGGCGAACACGACCGGCGTGGCAAACTCGCGCAGCAGCGCCACGAAGCCGGGGACGCAGAAACTGTCATGGCGGACCTCGACGACGTGACGCAGCTTGCGGCCGTCGAGCTCGCGCGGCAACAGCTCGAGGAACTTGCCGAAATCGGCCTCGTCAAACTTCTTGGTCGGCGCGAACTGCCACAGCACCGGCCCGAGCCGGTCGCCGAGCTCGAGCACGCCGGTGTCGTAAAAGCGCTTCACCGAATCACCGGCCTCGGCGAGCACGCGGCGGTTGGTGGCGAAGCGCGGCCCCTTCAGCGAGAAGATGAAGCCGTCCGGCACCTCGCGCGCCCATTTGCGGAAGCTCTCCGGCTTCTGGGAGCCATAATAGGTGCCGTTGATCTCGATCGAGGTCAGCTTCGAGGCGGCGTATTCGAGCTCCTTCGATTGCGGCAGCTTGTCCGGATAGAACACACCGCGCCACGGCGCGAAGGTCCAGCCGCCGATGCCGATGTAGATGTGGCTCTTGGATTGCGAGGCGCGTGCGGGGGCTTTGCTCACGGACCAATTCCGATGCTGATTGCCGAGGGTGTTGCGGTAGGGGAGACGATAGTCAACCGGGCCGGTTCTGACCAGTTCGGCGCGGTCGCGCCGTCGCTCTTCCCGTGCTCCGGAGCCTCGTGTATCCAGGGCGGGGGCCGGGAAGGGGAGATAGGACAATGAGAGCGGAATCGGTCGGCGGCCTGCTGGGGGCAATCGTCGCCGCTGTCGTGCTTGCGGCAGCCTTCTACTATGTTCCCGTCGGGCCGATGGCCCGTCAGATGCAGCCGGCCAAGGTCGAGGTGCCGCCCACGCCGGTGCAGACGGTTCCGGTGGCTCCGGCCGTACGCGGACCCGTGGTCCGGGAGGTTCCGAACTAGGCCGGCCAGGGACCCCTTGCAATCCCGCCGAGGTACCCCATTTTGGTCGGGACGGTGACGTCGAGCTGTAACGGCTCCGGCACCGAGACGACCACGGCAGAGCGGTTGCGCCGGATGTACGCGCGCCCTTTGTTTGTGGTCGTTGGCATTTTGGGCCGCCCGTTCGGCAGCGGTGCACGCCGGCACCACAGTCCGGGCTTTTTGCGTCTTCCTTCAGCCGTTGCGCTTGGCAGTGTGGAACGCGGCAGATATACGCATCCGCACCATGAACGATGTCCTCCGACCGGCCATGCCCGCGCCGCCGCAAACCGCTGATATTCCGATCGTTTCGGTGGTCGTTCCGACCTTCAACGAGCGCGACAATGTCACCACGCTGTACCGGCGGCTGGAGGCGGCGTTCAAGGATGTGCCGTGGGAGGTGGTGTTCGTCGACGACAACTCCCCGGACGGCACCTGGCAGGTGGTGCGCGAATTGTCGCGCAGCGACAAACGCGTCCGCTGCGTCCGCCGGGTCGGCCGGCGCGGCCTGTCCGGCGCCTGCATCGAGGGCATCCTGGCCGCCAGCGCGCCCTTTGCCGCCGTGATCGACGCCGATCTGCAGCATGACGAGACCCAGCTGCCGAAGATGCTGTCGCTGCTGCAGAGCGGCGCGGCCGAGCTCGTCGTCGGCAGCCGCTACATCGAGGGCGGCAGCGCCGCAAGCTTCGACAGCAAGCGGGCCGGGGCCAGCGCCTTCGCCACCGAGATCGCGCGCCGCGCGCTCAAGGTCGAGGTCAACGATCCCATGAGCGGCTTCTTCATGATCCGCCGCGACCGCTTCGAGGAGATCGCGCCGAAGCTCTCCACGCAGGGCTTCAAGATCCTGCTCGACATCATCGCCAGCGCCGAGGGTGGTCTGAAGACGGTCGAGGTGCCCTATACGTTCGGCTCGCGCCTGCACGGCGAGAGCAAGCTCGACTCGATGGTCGCGCTCGACTTCCTCGGCCTCGTGCTGGCCAAGATGACCAACGACGTGGTGTCGCTGCGCTTCCTGTTGTTCGCGATGGTCGGCGGCACCGGCCTGGTGGTCCATCTCGCCACGCTGTTCCTCGGTCTCAATTTGTTCGACCTTCCGTTCGCGGAGTCGCAGGCGCTCGGCGCCTTCGTCGCGATGACCTCGAACTTCATCCTCAACAACTTCCTCACCTATCGCGACCAGCGGCTGAAGGGCTTTGCCATCCTGCGTGGCCTGCTCGTCTTCTATCTGGTCTGCTCGGTCGGCCTGCTGGCCAATGTCGGCGTCGCCTTCTCGGTCTATGACCAGGAGCCGATCTGGTGGCTGGCGGGCGCCGCCGGCGCGCTGATGGGCGTGGTCTGGAATTACGCGATCTCCGGATTGTTCGTCTGGCGCAAGCGATGACATCTGCGGCAGGTGCCGACGACGCCCGGCTGGTCCGCAATGTCTGGCTGACCATCGCGGGCCTGATCGTTGTCCGGCTGATCGCGGCGGCAGTCACGCCGATCACCTTCGACGAAGCCTATTACTGGATGTGGTCGAAGCATCTCGCGGGCGGCTATTACGACCACCCGCCGATGGTTGCGGTCGTGATCCGGCTGGGCACGCTGATCGCCGGCGACAGCGAGCTCGGCGTGCGCCTCGTCTCGATCCTGCTCGGCCTGCCCATGAGCTATGCGGTGTATCGCACGGCCGAGATCCTGTTCGGCGGCGTGCGCGTGGCGGCGACCGCGGCGCTGCTGCTCAACGTCACCCTGATGGCGGCGGTCGGCACACTGATCGTGACCCCCGACGCGCCGCTGCTGGTCGCCTCCAGCTTCGTGCTGTTCTTCTGCGCCAAGGTGCTGGAGACGGGGAGGGGCGCGTGGTGGCTCGCGGTCGGCGCAGCCGTCGGTGCGGCGCTGCTGTCGAAATACACCGCGATGTTCTTCGGCGCGGCGATCCTGATCTGGCTCGTCGCCGTGCCGAAATTGCGCCGTTGGCTGGCCTCGCCCTGGCCCTATCTCGGCGGCCTCGTGGCGTTCGCGCTGTTCGCGCCGGTGATCCTGTGGAATGCCGATCACCAATGGGTGTCGTTCATCAAGCAGCTCGGCCGTGCCAGGGTCGAGGCGGTCAGGCCTGTCTACATCGCCGAGATCATCCCGACGCAGTTTGCCTTCGCGACGCCGCTGGTCTTCATCCTCGGCCTGATGGGCCTCTACGGCCTGGCCCGGCGCAGGGCAGGGGATGCGGCGGCGCGCGTCCTGATCGAGGCGATGGTCTGGGTCATCGTCGCCTATTTCGTTTGGCATTCGCTGCATGCGCGGGTCGAGGCCAACTGGTTCGCGCCGGTCTATCCGGCGTTCGTGGTGGCTGCCGCGGCGGCGGCCCATCTCGTCGCCTGGTCGGCGCGCGAGCAGCGCACCGCGACGTTCTGTCTGCGCTGGGCCGTGCCCGTCGGCGTCGTGATGTTCGTCGCGCTGATCGTGCAGGCCAACACGGGCCTGCTGTCCGGCTACCGGCGCGATGCCACGGTGCGCAGCGTCGGCGTCGGCTGGCGGCCGCTGGCTGCCGAGATCGAGGCGGCGCGGGTGCGCGCCGGCGCCTCCTGCGTGCTGGCGATGGACTATGGCACCACCGCCTGGCTGTCGTTCTATCTGCCGCCGGGGACCTGCGTGCTGCAGCCGATCCAGCGCATCCGCTGGGTCAATTTCCCGGAGCCGGATCCGGCCAAGCTCGCGGGCACGCAGCTTTTCGTCGACGAGGCCCAGATCGCGACGCGGGTCTACGTCAGCAACACGTTCGGCCGCATCGAGAAGGTCGGCGAGGCCGTGCGCAAGCGCGGGTCCTTGACCATCGAGACCTACGCCTTCTACGCGCTCAGCGAGCCGAAGGGCGATCTCCTCGACCGCACGCCGCCGCCGGAGCTGCAGCGCTGACACGCGCCTCAGGCCTGCTGCGGAATGATGTCCGCCAGCGCCTTGTCCCCGCCGTGGATCGCGACCATGTTGATGTCGGCGTCGATGGTCTTGTAGCCGCGGCGATCGAACCATTGCCGCAACTGGTCGGCATCGGTCTTGATCTTCTCGACCAGCATGATCGGCGTGCAGCGTTCGATCGTCGCCGCCGCACCTTCGAGCGCCTCGAGCTCCATGCCCTCGACGTCGAGCTTGATCAGGTCGCAACGCGGCAGGTTGAAATCGTCCAGCGGAAGCTTGCGCACCTCGACCGTGTCGTTCTCATAGTCGATGGCCTGGCCAATGAACTCGGTGTTGGGACGCTGGCGCAGCTCGAGGCTGCCGAAGCTCGACGGGGTCAGATAGTTCGGGCTCGGGATGTTGAGCACGCCGCGCTCGGAGGATACCGCGGCATGGATCGCAATCGCGTTGAAGCAGTTGTTGATCGCGATATTGCCGGCGAGCGCGTAGTAGATCCGCTCCTGCGCCTCGATCGAGAGCACGGATCCCCAGCCGGTCATCGCCTTCGCCCATTCGATCGTGTGGACGCCGATATTGGCGCCGCAGTCGATCGCGACCGCGCCGTCCCCATGGTGCCTGCGGCGTACGCCGAGCAGGCGGACGGCCAGCTGCACCTCTCCCGGATCGAAGGCGCCGGTGTTGAGGATCTGGAAGCCGACGCCGTAGCCGCGGTTGGCGTCGATCATGCGATAGTCGAGCCGGTTGACGATCATCGTACCTTGATTGGTCGAGGCCAGCACGAAGGCCAGCTTCCGGCCGGGGATCTGCATGGAGAGGTCCTCTCGTGTCGTCTTGGCCGGGAGCGGACGCGGTACGATTCGCCGACGGCGTGTCGCAGAGAATCGTCCCGTACCATACTGTCGCCAGCGGCCACAGCACCTGTAACTCCGGGTTGCTACGGATGCGCTTGTCGCGCACCTGGCCTGCCGGAGCAGGGGCTTTCGACTGGCGAGACCTGCGGCCTTTACCTCGTCAGCGCACGCATACGAGAGATCATCGATCGCTCGCCGCCGCCCCGGCCCAACCGTTAACGCGGCGTGCGCTGTTTTACGGATCGGCGCGACCGACGGATGCTGCCTCTCCCGATTTTTCCGGTACGGCAATATTGCCTCCGGCTGCAGTTTTGCCCTGTTTCTGCCCTGTTTGCCGGCAAAACAGGCCCTGATGGTTAACCCGCCTCTAATCCGCCAAAACTTAATCAGCATTTAACTAAAAGTCGCCTTAATGAAGCTCTGTGCTTCTGCGAGATGCAAAGCGGGTGTCCGTGGCGCATCGAGCGAGAGTTGTCGAGTATTCGTTCGGGCGTGAGTGAATGAGTAACAGTCGAGCTGCGTTGGCCGCACGAAATCGCAGGAAGTCCTCCCTGATCGCGTTCTCTCACAAATTGATCGGTGGCGCGGCAATCGCATGCCTGATCGGGGGCTGCGCCGTAACGGTCTATACCAAGATCATCGCGGCCGACGCCTATCCGACCCTGGGCAGCATCGAGCAGGATGAGCCCGTCGTGCGCCCGGCGCCGCGGCTCGCGACGCGCAGCGCCGCCGATGCGGTGGGTGAGGCCTTCTCGGCATTCCCGGAATCTCCGCCCGTCACCACGGCCGCCGCCATCACGCCGCAGATGTTCAACGACCGCTTCGGCGCGGCCGTGCCGCAGGGCGTCGCCTCCAACGCCGCGAACGGCGCGCCGCCGCTGCCCAAGCTCGCCGAAGCCGCGCCCAAGCAGATCGAGACCAGGCAGATCGAGACCAAGTCGGCCGAGGCCAAGCCGGCCGAGCCTGCGAAGGTCGCCGAGGCGTCGAAGAAGGATGCCCGGCCGCCGATGCAGCTGGCGCTCGCCAACACCAGGCCGGCCGCGCAGCCCGCGACGCCGGCGCAGGCTGCCGAGGCCAATGCGCCGAAGAGCAGCGGCTTCTCGCTGCGCGCGATGACCGAGCGTGCCAAGGCGGCGGTGCTGTCGATCGCGGGTGAGCGCCACTCGATCCAGGAAAAGCTCTGGGGCAAGCCGGAGAACCAGGATGGCGGGCTCCTGGCCTATGCCTCGGCTGATTCCAACATCACTGCCAGCATCGCCAAGGATCCGACCCGCGGCGGCCGGCCGCCGTACGATTTGAGCACGGCCGTGTACGACATCTCGGCCAAGGCGGTGTATCTGCCCGACGGCACCAAGCTCGAGGCGCATTCCGGCCTCGGCGACAACCTCGACAAGCCGAGCTCGGAGAAGATCAAGATGCGCGGCGTCACCCCGCCGCACATCTACGAGCTGAAGCCGCGCGAGGCGCTGTTCCATGGCGTGCCGGCGCTGCGGCTCAACCCGATCGGCGGCGAGGACGCCATCCACGGTCGCAACGGCCTGCTGGCGCACACCTTCATGCTCGGCCCGAACGGCGACTCCAACGGCTGCGTCTCGTTCCGCGACTACTATGCGTTCCTCGATGCCTACAAGAACAAGGGCATCCGCAAGCTCGCCGTGCTCGCCCGCATCGAGTGAGCCGGACGGGAGGCGTTGAGGTGGGATCTGCATGGTCGCCCTCACACACTCAGCAGTAGTTCCGAACTGTAGGGCGTGCAAAGGTGCGCCGTGATTCCCGTCGCACGAGTGCTATATCGCTAACTACTACGCTGCGCGATACAGCGTCCTCTCCCCTTGTGGGAGAGGGCGCATTCACTTGCAGCGCTCGTCCGATCTCCCAATCTCCAAGAGCACGCACTTTTAGAGCTACAAGATCGAGAATCCGCCGGCTGCCGTGCAGTCACGAGCGCACGATTTCTGATGCGGCTTCGGGATCGGCGTCGCTCCGGGCGACCGCTTCATGCGATCGTACGGAAAGAAGGGAAAACGGATACACAGCTCGAACACTCCTGGACACGACATCGCATTCTCGCGGCGAACGACGCCCGAGGCTTGCCAGCGACGTCGCCCTCGAAAATCAGGAGAGGGCGCGGGGAATGCCGGGTGAGGGCCTCACCCATGGCCCGCCTGCAACAAAGAAAGCAGGCGGCAGTCACCACAGGTTCAGCCGCATCATCCGGCATTCCCCGCGCGATGGACCTACGGCTTATACGTGGTCTCCCTGGTGCGCCGGGCTTTCTGGCCACCATCGGTCGGAGCATTCGTCTCCCTCGACCTTGACACCAGCATCGGGGTGTCAGGACATCACGACTTCGCCGTGCGCGCCGGATCGTTCGTCCGCATGATCAGATCACGCTGCAACCCGACGCGCCCACCGCATCCCGCCCTCCACGTTCATGACGATCGCGAAGCGCCCCTCTCATGAGGGCGGGACCGGCATAGAATGCATGATTTCCGATTTTTGGAAACAAGAAAATGCGGGGCACAGGAGGCGAGCGGGGCGATCTGATTGACCCGGCTCAACAAATCAGCCTTCGCGCGCGCGCGTCTTCGATCGTTCGAGCGGGCGACAGTGCTCTTGTCGTGCGCGAAAATGCGCAACTGATTTGCCCGACGAGCAGTCCGGCTGTTGCAGATCCGTCGCATTGCGGAAGCCGGCAACGTCATCGCTTCACGCTTTGGTCTTGACGGTTTCGGAAAATTCTGCGCATAGCTCTGCCCCATCGCAATCGGCCGCCGATCATCACCGGCGCGCTCTTGAGGACTACGACCGTGTTGAGCCTACGCTCACATCTCGCGAACGCCGCCACCAACGAACGACCCTTTAATCGGTCGAGCGATTGGTCGGGTCTGCGCGTCGCCTGTCAGGGTCCAAGCGATCTCGTGAAAATCCTGGCCCGACCGGGGCTCCAGATTTCAGCAAGAGCATAACAGCGGCGGGACTGCACCCTCCGCGCACCAAGCGGAGGGTTGGATGACCCGGACGTCAGGCGAAGATCCCGAGACTTGCGACATTGCGCGCGCACTGGATTCACCGGTGGCAGCAGCTTTCGTGCGCATCGTCATGACGTGCCGAGGCGTGACCGAGGCGCGCGCGCGGCAGCTCTATCTCGACTACCTCAATCGCACCGATCCGGACGCGTTTCATCCGCACGCGGTGGACGGCGGGCGCGATGGCCGGCGAGCGTCGAGCGGTGCGCCGGGTAGACCATGAGGCCCATGTCCCCATCTGGCGAAGGGACCGGACCGTCGATCCGGGAAGGCGGGTTCGATTCCCGCCATGGGCGCCAGAACGACCAGGCGGTTGAAGCGAAGAGAGGAGGTCGACGATGTCAGCAACAAATCCGGCGCTGGTTCTCAACGCCGACTTCCAGCCGCTGAGCTACTTCCCGCTGTCAGTGGTCAGCTGGGAGGATGCGATCAGGGCAGTCGTCAGCGGCTCTCACGTCGTCGTCGCGGAATACGACCGGGTCGTTCGTAGCCCGAGCGTCACCATGCGGCTGCCGGCGGTGATCGCGCTGCGCAACTACGTCAGGCCCGCGATGCGCGTGCCTTTCACGCGGTTCAACGTGTTCCTGCGCGATCGCTTCGAATGTCAGTATTGCGGCGGCCGCTATCTGCACGGCGAGTTGACGTTCGACCACGTGGTACCGCGGGCCGATGGCGGCGAGACGTCGTGGACCAACATCGTCGCCGCTTGCAGTCCATGCAACGCGCGCAAGGACCGGCGCTATCTCAAGCCGCGACGGCCGCCCTTCGAGCCGACGCGGCACGAGCTGATGGCCGCGCAGCGCCTGTTTCCGCCGAGATTCCTGCACGAGACGTGGCAGGATTATCTCTATTGGGACGTGGAGCTGGAGCGGTGAGGAGAGGTGGCCCAGATGAGCGTGCGCCGAGGTCCAACGGGCCTCGGCGTAAGCGACATCCGGGCTACGAAATTGCGTCGCCCGCATTTGCATGCGAGCGACGTCGTTATGAGTAGATCGATATGTAGACGATTAGTTACGGAATGAGATCGTTCGAAAATAATCGATGTCTACGTCTTGCGCGTGCCGTTGATTGTGTGTAGTAGCACGGTCCTTCGTGATGACTTTGGTTCGGGCTCGCTGAAATCCCGACTGGCGCGGCCGGTGTCCGGTCCCGTGTTCCGTCGTCGCAAAGAACAAGGAGTCTGTAGCTCATGGAGAGCGTCGGGTTGAAGGCCCGAAGGCATCGGTTCGATTCCGATCGACACCACCAAAGGATAGCTCAGTTAGGTAGAGCAGATGACTGTGAATCATCGGGTCGCGGGTTCGACTCCCGCTCCAGCGCTTCGGTTTAGCCTGAAAAGCTAATCGCCTCTGACGAGGACCGGACGCGCGCTTCAGTCGCGGTCCGGCCGTTTTGCCCAAGAAGAAAGTTCTAGGGCATTTCGACCAGATCAAGACACTGCAGAACCGGCTCTGTGCCGCGGTGGATACCGCGTCTGAAGATGCCGGGAAGGCTGCGCAAGGACGCTCGGGCTGATAGCTCGTGTGACCGCGCGCGTGCGCCCGGCATCGTCAGATGCTCAAGCCTCGGTCCGCTCGGTTCACGCAGGAAGCGTCGTCCGGTCCTCACGTCCTTTGATCAATGAATCGCGTTTCGGCCGATGGGCCGGACGCAAGCTGTGGGAGTGTGTTGTGACTTGGCATCTGGTGACGAAGACCGTGACGGTGGAGGATGGCGAGCGGGCGCTGGTGTGGCGTGACGGCCAGCTCGTGCGCGTGCTCGGTCCTGGCCGTCATGCGCTGCTCGATCCGCTGCACCGGCTGATGGTGCAAGTGTACGACGTGGTCAGGGCCGAATACCCGGCCGAGCGCTACGCGGTGCTGAAGGCCGCGCGGCCCGATCTCGCCGCCGAACTCTTCGAGGCCGTGGAGACCGGCGCGAACGAGATCGCGATCGTCAGCCTCGACGGCCGGCCGACGCATCTGCTCACGCCGTGGCAGACACGTGTCTACTGGAAGGTGGCGACGCAGGTCGAGGTCGAGCGCATCGACATCGCAAGCGACGTGCGTGTGAGCGCGCGGCATCTGGCGATGATCGAGCGTAACCGGCCGAGCGTTGTGACCGAGGTCGTGGTCGAGAACCACGAGGCCGGTCTGCTCCATGTCGACGGCAAGCTGACGGAGCGGCTGGCGCCGGGCCGGCACGCCTTCTGGGCGGTCGGCCGCAAGATCGAGGTCAAGCGCCTGGATATGCGGCCCACAGTGCTGGAGATCACCGCGCAGGAGATGCTGACCAAGGATCGCATCGCGCTGCGGGTGACGCTCACGGCGTTCCGGCGGATTGCCGACGCGGAGGCGGCTGTCGCGACCACGCCCGATGTGGATGCGTGGCTGTACCGGCTGGTGCAGTTCGCGATCCGCGAGGCGGTGGCGTCACGCACGCTCGACGAGGTGCTGGCCGCCAAGGCCTCGCTCGATGCCGAGCTGCGCGACTACGTGCGCGCGCGGCTCGGCGGCTCGGGCGTGGAGGTGACGGAGCTCGGCGTGAAGGACGTGATCCTGCCCGGCGAGATCCGCGAGCTCGTCAACAAGGTGGTGGAGGCGGAGCGGCTGGCCAAGGCCAACCTGATCCGTCGCCAGGAGGAGACCGCGGCGACGCGCTCGCTCCTGAACACTGCCAGGCTGATGGAGGAGAACCCGCTGCTGCTGCGGCTCAAGGAGCTGGAGTCGCTGGAGCGCCTAGTCGAGAAGGTCGGCCGCATCGACCTGCATGCCGGCGACGGCGCCGGCCTCGATGCGCTGCTGACGCGGCTGGTCCGGCTGAAGGCGCCGGAGACGGCGTGATCGAAGAGAGGCCGCCCAAGGGCGGCCTCTCGCTTGGAAGTGAGAGGGCGTAGGACAGAATTGAAATTGCAGCTCAGTTTCGTGAGTATGGATTCCGAGCTCTCGCTGCGAGCCCCGGAATGACGGGAGGAGAGATCACACCTCTCTCCACGCGTCATTCCGGGGCAGCCGCGTAGCGGCTGAGCCCGGAATCCATAACCACGGCTCTCGGATGGCATACTACGTCTATCTACTGGCGAGCAAAAAACACGGGACGCTCTATCTGGGCATCACGAATGATCTCATTCGACGCGTCTACGAACACCGAACCAAGGCGGCTCCGGGCTTCACCTCGCGCTATGACATCGGCAAGCTCGTCTGGTTCGAGATCTACGACAACGCGATCACGGCCATCGCGCGCGAGAAGGAGCTGAAGAAGTGGCGGCGCGACTGGAAAATCAGGCTGATCGAGGAGAACAACCCGAATTGGGACGATCTGTATCCGGGGATTTGTGGTTGAGACGGTGCCTCACACTGACCGTCGGGAGTATGGATTCCGGGCTCGCGCCGTCTGCGCAAATGGCTTTGCCATTTGCTTGCCGACGCGCCCCGGAATGACGCATCGAGAAATCACGCGCTCTTTCCTCCGCCATTCTCGGCCAGCACAGTGTCGGGGGTATAGATCATCGACGGATGCCATATGCTTGGCCGGCGATGAGCGCAACATCTTGGTGTCACGAACTACGCACGCACAGGCGCCACTGATCGCGCTACGAGCGGCGAATGAACGCAGCTGCCGCTGGATGTTACAAACTGACCTGATTGGAATGTGAGACGAGCCATGATCGACGGAAACACCCTGATCGCCTGGGGCTTCAAGCCCGGTCGCTGGTTCAAGGAGGGACTGGCGACGGCCAATGCGATGCGGGCCGATGGCGCCGATGATGACGCGATCTTCGCCGCGCTGCAGGAACTGCAGCCGGCGGAGACGCTGATGCGCACCAACGGCGTGCCGTTCGCGATGCTGATCGAGGCCGACAACGAGCTGGAGCGCGCCAATGTCGCGGCGGTGACCCAGCACATGGATGCGTTGATGCGGGTGCCGACCATCGTAGCCGGCGCCGTGATGCCGGACGCCTGTCCGTCGGGAACGGCGCTCGGCACCATCCCGGTCGGCGGCGTGGTCGCCTGTGAGGACGCGATCCATCCGGGCTTCCATTCCTCCGACATTTGCTGCTCGGTGGCGGTGACGGTGTTCGCGCGCAAGGACGATCCCAAGCGCATTCTCGATGCGGTTCACGCCGTGACCCATTTCGGTCCCGGCGGACGCGACCGGCTGCATCAGCCGCCCGACGAGGTGATGGCAGGGTTCGAGGCCAATCCCTTCCTGAAGGGGCTCGAGCGCTTCGCGATCGGCCACTTCGCCACGCAGGGCGACGGCAACCACTTCGCCTATGTCGGCCATCTCAGGTCGACCGGGCAGGCGGCGCTGGTGACGCATCACGGCTCGCGCGGCTTCGGCGCACAGCTCTACAAGCGCGGCATGGCGGTGGCGAAGCGGCACACCGCGATCCATGCGCCGAAGGTCCCGGAGCACAGCGCCTGGATCAAGGCGTCGAGCGACGACGGCCGCGCCTATTGGGAGGCGTTGCAGGTCGCGCGGCTGTGGACCAGGGCCAATCACCACGCGATTCACGATCTCGCTGCGGCGAAGCTCGGCAACGCCGTCGCCGACCGGTTCTGGAACGAGCACAACTTCGTCTTCCAGAAGAGCGACGGCCTGTTCTACCACGGCAAGGGGGCGACGCCGAACTGGTCCGGCTTCTCGGCTGACGATGACGGACGCACGATCGTGCCGCTCAACATGGCCGAGCCGGTGCTGATCCTGAAGCATCGCGACAACAAGGATGCGCTCGGCTTCGCGCCGCACGGCGCTGGCCGCAATCTCGGGCGGAAGGCGTTTTTGCGCGCGCATCGCCCGGAGATGCCCGAGGGCATCGATGCGCGGTTCTATTGCGGCAAGCCTGATTTGTCGGAGCTGCCGCAGGCCTACAAGAACGCGGCGTCGGTACGGGCGCAGATCGCACGCTACGGCCTCGGCGAGGTGACCGACGAGGTGATCCCTTACGGCTCGATCATGGCCGGTGACTGGGAAGCCGACGCGCCGTGGCGGAAGGGGCGGTGATCTCGGCTCCGGTTGACAGCTGATTGCGCGGGTCGCGTACCGGTTGTGTCCGGAACTGTCCGTTTTGTGATTGTTGCGGGAGTGCCCGGGGATGGTCTAGACGTGAGTTTCTCATCGGTCGCAACCTGGCATTCCATGTTCATTTCGTCCTCGATCCTTCCGCTGATTGTCAGTCTGCTCCAACCCCTGGCGGTCGAGTCGGCGTCGATGGCTCCGACGCTGCTGGTCGGCGACAAGGCGGTGATTGCCGGCTACGGCGCTGGCGCAACGCCCGCGCGCGGCGACATCATTGCGCTGACCTCGCCCAAGTCAGGAACATCGGCTCCATTTGTGAAGCGTGTCGTCGGATTGCCGGGGGAGCGGATTCAGATGCGGGATGGTCAGCTTTGGATCAACGACAAGCCCGTGAAGCACGAGAAGGTGCAGGATTTCGTCGGAGAGGGTCTGTGCGGAGTGGCCAGTCTCGCTGCTGTCAGCCAATGGCGCGAGACGTTGCCGAACGGCGTAAGCTATCAGACGCTCGATTGCATCGAGCACTCGGCTCTCGATGAATCCGCGGTTCACACCGTGCCGGCCGGAACGTTGTTCGTCGTCGGTGACAATCGCGACAATTCGGTCGACAGTCGGATGCCCGCGCGGATGGGGGATGTGCCGTTCAGCAGTATCCTTGGCCGCCTCGAGCGCGTCGTACCTGGTCCGGCTCGGAGCAAGTAGCGCAGACGAAATCTGGTGCGATGCGTCAGGGATGGCTGACTGGGGGGCGTCATGACGAGCGTAGATGCTGGTGGGATTCGGCGGACCCGCGAGCCGTGGTGGGCGATCGCGGCGATCTTCATCGCGGGCTTCGCGCTGCTGAGCCTGCTGCTGGCCTCGCCGGTGCTGATCCGCTCCTTCCTGTATCAGCCGTTCAACATTCCTTCATCCTCGAACATTCCAACGCTTCGCGTCGGCGATGTCTTCTTCGTGTCGAAATATCCCTACGGCTACAGCCGCTTCACTTGGCCGTTGTCATGGCCTTCCTCGTTGCCGCCGTCGGCGCGTATCTGGGGCGCGACACCTGCGCGCGGTGATGTCGTCGCGTTCTTCCTGCCGAAAGACAATGCGACCGTCTATATCAAGCGCGTCGTCGGACTGCCCGGCGATCGCGTCCAGATGAAGGACGGAGTGCTCTACATCAACGATACGGCCGTCGAGCGGGAGCGCGTCGAGGATCTGACCGGAGAGGCGGCCTGCGGGGGCGATGCGAACGAGCGCGTCACGCGCTGGCGCGAGACCTTGCCGAATGGCGCGAGCTACGAGACGCTGGATTGCGTCAGCCACGGCTTCTTCGACAACACCAACGTCTTCGTTGTGCCGGACGGCCGGCTGTTCATGCTCGGCGACAACCGCGACAACTCGACCGACAGCCGCGTCCTGTCCCAGATCGGCTATGTGCCGATCGAGAACGTGATCGGCCGCGCCGCCATGATCTTTTTCTCCGCCGCCCGCGCCGAGAAGGCGAGCCGGGCCGGATCCGTTTCGAGCGGATCGGGACGATGGTGAAGTAGGGCGGACGCGAACCCGTAGCCCCGCATGAGCGAAGCGACATGCGGGATCACCGGCGCGGTTCGTGAGACCCCGGATGTCGCTTCCGCCCGCGCCCTTCGGGATGCGGCGTGCGCTCATCCGAACTACGCATTGAATGCATCGGGGCACGAGCCCGAAACCGAGGCTGGCGATTCGACAATTCCAGTACAAACGAAAACCCCGGCATCGCTGCCGGGGTTTTGCAATTGTCGTCTGCGACGAAGCGTCGGACTTAGAAGTCCATGCCGCCCATGCCGCCGCCCGGAGGCATCGCGGGGCCGCCGGCGTTCTTCTTCGGCAGCTCGGCGACCATGGCTTCGGTCGTGATCAGCAGCGCGGCCACGGAGGCGGCGTTCTGGATCGCGGCGCGAACCACCTTGGTCGGGTCGATGATGCCCTTGGAGACCAGGTTGCCGTATTCGCCGGTCTGGCTGTCGAAGCCATAGGCGTACTGGTCCTTCTCCAGGATCTTGCCGACGATGACCGAGCCGTCCTCGCCCGCGTTGATCGCGATCTGGCGGGCCGGGGCGGAGAGCGCCTTGCGGACGATCTCGATGCCGGTCTTCTGGTCGTCGTTCTTGGTGCGCAGGCCCTTGAGCTGCTCGGAAGCCCGGAGCAGGGCGACGCCGCCGCCCGGCAGGATGCCTTCCTCGACAGCCGCGCGTGTCGCATGCATCGCGTCATCCACGCGATCCTTGCGCTCCTTGACCTCGACCTCGGTCGCGCCGCCGACGCGGATCACCGCGACGCCGCCGGCGAGCTTGGCCAGACGCTCCTGCAGCTTCTCACGGTCGTAGTCCGAGGTGGTCTCCTCGATCTGCGCCTTGATCTGCTGAACGCGCGCCTCGATGTCGGCCTTCTTGCCGGCGCCGTTGACGATCGTGGTGTTCTCCTTGTCGATCATCACCTTCTTGGCGCGGCCGAGCATGGAGAGGTTGACGTTCTCGAGCTTGATGCCGAGATCTTCCGAGATCGCCTGGCCGCCGGTCAGGATCGCGATGTCCTGCAGCATGGCCTTGCGGCGATCGCCGAAGCCCGGAGCCTTGACGGCCGCGACCTTCAGGCCGCCACGCAGGCGGTTGACGACGAGCGTAGCCAGCGCCTCGCCCTCGACGTCCTCGGCGACGATCACCAGCGGCTTGCCGGTCTGCACCACGGCCTCGAGCAGCGGCAGCAGCTCGTTCAGCGACGACAGCTTCTTCTCGTTGATCAGGATGTAGGCGTCATCCATCTCGACGCGCATCTTGTCGGCGTTGGTGACGAAGTAGGGCGAGATGTAGCCGCGGTCGAACTGCATGCCCTCGACGACGTCGAGCTCGGTCTCGAGCGACTTGGCTTCCTCGACGGTGATGACACCCTCGTTGCCGACCTTCTTCATGGCGTCGGCGAGGAACTTGCCGATCTCGGCGTCGCCGTTGGCGGAGATGGTGCCGACCTGGGCGATCTCGTCGTTCGACGTGACCTTCTTGGAGTTCTTGACGAGGTCGGCAACGACCGCCTCGACCGCGAGGTCGATGCCGCGCTTCAGATCCATCGGGTTCATGCCGGCGGCAACCGCCTTGGCGCCTTCGCGCACGATGGCCTGGGCCAGCACGGTCGCGGTGGTGGTGCCGTCGCCGGCCGCATCAGCGGACTTCGAGGCGACCTCGCGCACCATCTGCGCGCCCATGTTCTCGAACTTGTCGTCGAGCTCGATCTCCTTGGCGACGGTGACGCCGTCCTTGGTGATGCGCGGCGCGCCGAACGACTTGTCGAGGACGACGTTGCGGCCCTTCGGACCGAGCGTGACCTTGACGGCATTGGCGAGGATGTCCACGCCGCGCAGCATGCGGTCGCGAGCGTCGACGCCGAACTTTACGTCTTTTGCTGACATATTGGGTTTCCCTGAGTTGAATTGGTCGTCTCACCCTGGGCAGGGCGCCCGCAGGCGCTCCTCAGGGTGAGCGTTGAGCGGGTTGGCTTAGGCGGCCTTCTTCTTCGACGCGGTGTCGGTGAGCACGCCCATGATGTCGCTTTCCTTCATGATCAGCAGCTCGTGGCCGTCGATCTTGACCTCGGTGCCCGACCACTTGCCGAACAGCACGCGGTCACCGACCTGGACGTCGAGCGGGACCAGCTTGCCGCTCTCGTCGCGGGCGCCCGGGCCCACCGCGATCACTTCGCCCTGCGAGGGCTTTTCCTTGGCCGAGTCGGGGATGATGATGCCGCCAGCGGTCTTCTCTTCGGCGTCGATGCGCTTGACCACGACGCGGTCGTGAAGCGGACGGAAAGCCATACAGTCCTCCTAAGCTATTGAGGCGATTGTCAGTTTCTGGGAATTTGGCAGTCGGCGCCGGCGAGTGCCAGCACGCAGGCTGGATTTAGGGGAGAGCATTCGGCCGGGCAAGGGCTTGTAGCAGAAAAATTAGCAGTCAACTGCGGGCTCTGCCAAAGCGTTCCGATAGCGTTAACGGGAGCGGAACGAACCATGAAACCCCGTATTAGCACCTGGGCTAAGTGGCTGCTAATGCAGCATTTTTCAACATGTCGTTAAACATTTAAGCTTGAGATGGGTTGAGGACATGCGTCACATTTCTAGGCAGTGAGCGCATCTTTGCCGGGTGGCTCCATCCCGGATGGCCACACGGACATGCGCTCCAGAAACGGAGGTTGGCATGGTGTCGAAGGTTGAGGTTTCCGAGGACTTTCGGAAACAGGTGCTGGGTTACGGGCTGACGACGGCGCAGATCCTGTATCGGATGCCGGACCATCGCTCGCTGCTGCAGACCTATGTCTGGCAGAACTACGACCTGTTTCCGAAATTCCCGGCGCTGCAGGACTTCCTGGCGTTCTGGCAGGAGAAGATCGAGGGTCCGCTGTATTCGGTCACGGTGGCGCATTCCAAGCTGATCAAGCCGGCCGAGCTGCGCGCCGTCGACGGCATCTTCCGGCTGCATTGAGGCTGACAGCCACCGCTGCCGCCTCATGACCGGTGTCATTCCGGGGCGCGCGAAGCGCGAGCCCGGAATCCATCGGGCGGCGGAACGCGCGGAGGAATGGATTCCGGGCTCGTGCTTCGCACGCCCCGGAATGACGACCTTTGTTGGAGCGGCTGCTGGGACTCTCCAATATGTGCTACCCTCGCGACGAGGATACGCAGGGAGAGCACCATGGCCACCAAGAGCCGGACGACCAAGCCCGCATCACGCGCCGCCGCCAAGTCAGCGGCGCTGAAGACCGGCAAGAGCAGCAAGGCGACGGCGAAGGCCGTTACGAGAACTAGCGCCAAGCCGCTGGCGAAGACGCCCGCCAAGCCGGGCCGGGCGGCTGCGCCCTCGGCGCGCAAGGCGCTGGCGAGCAAGGGGCGACCAGCGCCGGCGCCGCGCCGCCGCAAACAGAAGGTCGCGATCAGCCATCACCGCGAGGAGGACTTCAAGGCCGACGGCCTGCGCGCTTATGCCCATTACCGCGACCTCGGCATCGCCGACGCGACGCACGGTTTGGCGCGCGCGCATGTCATCCGCATGCTGCCGCCGTGCAATCCGCAGGAAGTCTCCAAGCTGCACACCCATGCGGTCGACTTCCAGATGGTCTATGTGCTCAAGGGCTGGGTGAAGAGCTACCTCGAAGGCGTCGGCGAGACGCTGATGCAGGAGGGCAGTTGCTGGACCCAGCCGCCGAAGATCCGGCACATGATCCTCGACTATTCCGACGACGTCGAGCTGCTGGAAGTGATCCTGCCGGCCGACTTCAAAACCGTCGAACTGTCGACGTAAAGCCGACAGAAATGGATGGAAACATTTGCGTGCGATGGACGGCGGTCCCATCGCGCGTGTGTGTTGACATCCGGTCTCGCGTCACTGGGACGGATGGGCCGGCGACGAATCCGTAAGAGGTGTTCGTCGCGGGCTTGCGTAAAGGCGTACCCGTCCCGTTGCCGCGCTTCGTCGTCCAGTTCGCTCCCACGATCCCGCGCGCGCCTCGCACGCGCGCATCGATGCAGCCCCGCTTCGCCAGCGCGGGCGCCGGCTCGGCTTCAGGTGTAGGACATCGCGAGGACATCGACTGGCTGCGCGCCATCGCGGTGCTCTCCGTCGTCGCATTCCATTTCGAGGCGCCGGCGATCTTCGGCGGCTTCGTCGGCGTCGACATCTTCTTCGTCATCTCCGGCTACCTGATCACCGGCATCATCGCCGCGGAGATCGCGGCGGGCCGCTTCTCGTTCGTGCAATTCTACGAGCGGAGGGTGCGGCGGCTGCTGCCGGCGCTCTACGCCATGGTGGCGTTCGCGGCGCTTCCGGCGTCGCAGGACATGCTGGGCTCCGAGCGCGCCGAATTCTTCCGTTCCGCGGCCGCCGTCGTCACCTTCACTTCGAACGTCTTCTTCTGGCAGCAGTCGGGCTATTTCGACCACGCCGCGGTGGAGAAGCCGCTGCTGCACACCTGGTCGCTCGCCGTCGAGGAGCAGTTCTATCTGGTGCTGCCGATCGTGGTCTGGGCCGTGTTGCTGATAGCGCGCGGCCGCAGGCTGGCGCTGACTTTCACGCTGGCGCTGCTGGCTGCCGGCTCGTTCGCGCTCTGTTTGCTGCTGATGCGCGAGGGCGCGTCCGCGAGCGCATTCTTCCTCAGCCCGCCGCGCGCCTGGGAATTCCTGCTCGGCAGCCTGGTCGCGATATCCGGCCTTCCCGCACCGCGGCCTGGTCTCGCCCGGCGCGGCGCCCGCGCGCTGTCGCTGCTGCTGATGGCGGTGCCGATTCTGGCGCTGCGCCCCGGACCGGGTTTCCCCGGCGTCGACGCGCTGGCGCCATGCCTCGGCGCCGCGCTGTTCCTGTGGAGCGGCGCCGGCGTGGCCAACGTGCCGCGTAGCCCGCTATCGCCGCTCGGCGTGGCGGCGTTCTTCGGCCGCATTTCCTATTCGCTGTATCTGTGGCACTGGCCGTTGTTCGCCTTCGCGCGCTTCGCCAAGCCCGGCCTCGCGCTCGACGGCTGGGAGCGGGTGGCGTTGTTCGCGCTCACGGTCGCAGTCGCCACGTTGTCCTGGCGCTTCATCGAGCAGCCGTTCCGCCATCGCAAACTCGCAGCGACCCCGCGCGCGGCCTTCGGTCTTGCGGCGCTGGCAAGCCTGCTGCTGCTGGCCGGCAGCGGCGTGGGTCTGCTGCGCGCCGGCGCCGTGTCGGACGCCGACCGCGCGGCGCAGCGGCTGGACGCCTACAACGCCTACGACATGAAGCCGGTCTATCGCTACGGCACCTGCTTCACGACGCCGGACGGGCGCGTGCCCGAGGATTGCCTCCGTCCAGTGCCTGGCAAGACCAATTTGCTGCTGTGGGGCGACAGCTTTGCTGCGCACTACTACCACGGCCTCAAGGCCGAGCTCGATCCGGACACCGTCAACATCATGCAGGCGAGCCAGCCCACCTGCATGCCGACCTTCAGCGCGGAGACGCAGGGCGTGGCCGCCTGCCGCGCGCTGGCGGCCCAGATGCGCGACTACTTCGCGGCGCACCGGCCCGACCTGGTGGTGATGTCGGCCGATTGGCTCGAAGATGCCCGATCGCCGCGCTTTGCCGGAATGGTGCGCGACCTCAGGTCGACCCTGTCTCGGCTCAGTGATGCCGGCATTCCGGTGGTGCTGCTCGGCCCGTCCGTGCAATTTCGCGCGCGACTGCCGTCGATGCTGGCGCGCGCCACCTTGCGCGGCATGGCGCCGGATCCCGTGGCTTTCGTTCGCTCGGACATCTTCGCGCTGGATTCGGCCATGCAGGCGGGGCTGCCGAGTGGTGAGGGCTTTTCCTACGTTTCGATCCTGTCGGCGGTCTGCGAGAGCGGACGCTGTCCGCTCACGGTCGGCGACGTCCCGCTGTCGTTCGACCACGCGCATCTCACGGCGGCGGGCTCGCAGCTCGTGATGGCCCGGATCGCGCCGCTGCTTCTCCCGAAGACGACCGAGCTCAGCTCACGTCAGCAGGCCGACGATCGCGCCCATCAGGCAGGTGGTGAGGGTGCCCGAGACGATTGATTTCAGGCCGAGCGCGTTGATCTCGTCGCGCCGCGTTGGCGCCATGGTGCCGAGGCCCCCGATCATGATGCCGAGGCTGGCGAAGTTGGCGAAGCCGCACATCGCGTACAGCATGATCAGCCGCGCGCGCGGATCGAGCGCGCCGGCGTCAAGCTTGGCCAGCTCGACATAGGCGATCAGCTCGTTCAGCACCGTCTTGGTGCCCATCAGGCTGCCGGCGGTGACGGCCTCCGACCACGGCAGGCCCATCAGCCAGCACACCGGCGCCATCACGAGGCCGAGCAGCCGCTGCAGCGAGATGTCGGCGCCGCCGATGGCGGGCAAGAGCGACAGGATCGCGTTGGCGAGATGCACCAGCGCGACCAGCACCAGCAGCAGCGCCACGATGTTCATCAGGAGTTCGAGCCCGGCGCTGGTGCCCTTGACGATCGCGTCCATGGTCGAGGTGGCCTGAGTCCCGGGATCGCCGAGCGCGCCGCCGGTGAGCTGCTTCGACGTCTCCGGCACCATGATCAGGCTGACCAGGATCGACGCCGGCGCGCCGAGCACCGAGGCGATGACGAAATGCGCGGCGGCATCCGGGATCAGTGGCGCCAGCAGCGTGGCGTAGAGCACCAGCACGGTGCCGGCGATGCCGGCCATGCCGCCGGTCATGACGAGAAACAATTCGCTGCGCGTCATCTGCGCCAGATACGGCCGGATGAACAGCGGCGCTTCGACCATGCCGAGGAAGACATTCGCGGCGGTCGACAGGCCGACCGCGCCGCCGACGCCGAGGGTGCGCTCCAGCAGCCAGGCCATGCCGCGCACCAAGGGCGGCAGCACGCGCCAGTAGAACAACAGCGTCGTGATCACGCTCATGACCAGCACGATCGGCAGCGCCTGGAAGGCGAGCACGAAATCGGCACCGGGCGCCTTCAGCTCGAAGGGCAGGGCGCCGCCGCCGACATAGCCGAAGACGAAGGAGGTGCCGGCCCGGGAGGCCGACGAGATGGCGCCCACGACGTCGTTGATGGCGCCGAACGCGCGGGCGACCGCAGGCACCTTGAGCAGGACAATGGCCGTCACGAGCGTCACCACCAGCCCGAGCCCGGCCTGCTTCAACGACACCGCGCGCCGGTTTTCACCGAGCGCCCATGCGATCGCGAGCAGTGCGATTATCCCGAACGCCGATTGCAGCTGAAGCATCAGATCCCCCGAACCCCGTTTCATTATGGGCGCAGGGAACTGCCGCGTGCAATGCCGCGCGGGCCATGCGGGGCCCGCGATTGACAAGCAGTGAGGGCTGCGTCACGCAGGCGCCATCATGTCGTCCACCGTCCCGATCGGCGCGCGCGATCTCTTGAAGCAAAGCGCGTTCCTGTTCTTCCTGTCGTCCCGCAGCCTGTCGCGCTTTGCGAGCCAGATCGCGGCGGTGGCGATCGGCTGGCAGATCTACGATCTGACCGGGCGCGCCTTCGATCTCGGCATGGTCGGGCTGATCCAGTTCCTGCCAACGGCACTGCTGGTGTTCGTCGCCGGCAGCGCCGCCGACCGATTCCAGCGCAAGCGCGTCGTGCAGCTCTGTCAGCTCGTCGAGGCGCTGACGGCGCTCTATCTGTGCTGGGGCGCTTACGCCGGTCAGCTCGGCGAATTCCAGCTGTTCGCGGCCGTCTTCGTGCTCGGCATTGCCGGCGCCTTCGAAAGTCCGGCCACGGCGGCGCTGCTGCCGCTGATCGCGCCGTCCGGCACCTTGCAGCGGGCCAGCGCGCTGTCCAGCGGTGCAGCGCAGCTCGCGACCATCGCGGGGCCTGCGATCGGCGGCTTCGCCTATGCGGTCGCGCCCGGTGTGCCCTACGGCATCATGATGCTGTTCTGGATCGGAGGCATGGCCCTGACCGGCCTGATGCAGGTGCCTGATGACGTGCCGGCCGAGCGGCTCGAGGGCAGCAAGGACGATCTGTTCGCCGGCGTCCGCTTCATCCGCGCCAATCCGGCGATCCTCGGCACCATCTCGCTCGATCTGTTCGCGGTGCTGCTCGGCGGCGTCACTGCGCTGCTGCCGATCTACGCGCGCGATATTCTCGACACCGGGCCGTTCGGGCTCGGCGTGCTGCGCGCCGCGCCAGCGGTCGGCGCGCTGGCGATGACGGCGGTGCTGGCGCGCTACACCATTCGGCGGCGCGTCGGCCTGCGCATGTTCCAGGCGGTCATCGTGTTCGGTGCGGCGACGGTCGTGTTCGCCGTCTCGCATGTGATGTGGATCTCGGTCGCTGCGCTCGCCGTTCTCGGCGCCGCCGACACCGTCAGCGTCGTGATCCGCTTTTCTCTCGTTCAGCTCGCCACGCCCAACGAGATGCGCGGTCGCGTCGGCGCGGTGAACTTCCTGTTCATCAACGCCTCCAACCAGCTCGGCCAGTTCGAGAGCGGCGTCACCGCCGCGCTGCTAGGGGCCATGCCCGCCGCCATCCTCGGCGGCGTCGGCACCATCGCGATCGCGCTGGCGTGGATGAAGCTGTTTCCCGAGCTGCGGAAGGTGGAGCGGTTGGAGTAGGGCGAGCCGGCCGCGCTCTCTCCGTCATTCCGGGGCATCGCGCAGCGATGAGGCCGGAATCCATCACCGTGAGACGTCGTGTGACGAAGATAAATGCCACATCCATCTCGCGCCACACCACCGCGTGTGGCTATGGATTCCGGGCTCGCGCTTCGCGCGCCCCGGAATGACGAGTGGAGAGAGCAGGGAGCGGGATCTGAAAGAAGTGATCACCCCCGTCCGACGAACGGCATCTTCGTCGCCATCACCGTGATGAACAGGACGTTGGCGTCGAGCGGCAGGCCGGCCATGTAGGCGACGGCGTCGCCGACCGCCTTCACGTCCATGCGGGGCTCCGGCATCATGCGGCCGTCGGGCTGCAGCACGCCGCCGACCATGCGCTCGGTCATCGGCGTCTCGGCGTTGCCGATGTCGATCTGGCCGACCGCGATGTCATAGGCGCGGCCGTCGAGGTTCGACGCTTTCGTCAGACCCGTGATCGCGTGCTTCGTCGAGGTGTAGGGCGAGGAGAACGGCCGCGGCGCGTGCGCCGAGATCGAGCCGTTGTTGATGATGCGGCCGCCGCGCGGCGATTGATCCTTCATGATGCGGAAGGCGTGCTGCGTGCACAGGAACGGCGCCGTGAGGTTGGTCGCCACCACCGACTGCCATTGCTGCAGGGTGAGGTCCTCGAATGGCACCGGTGGCGCGCCCATGCCGGCATTGTTGAACAGCACGTCGAGCCGGCCGTAGGTCGACTTCACGGTGTCGAACAGCGCCGCGATCGAGGCGGGGTCCATCATATCGGCGGAGACGGGGAGGCTCATGCCGGCTGGGCCGAGCTTGGCGGTCTCCTCCAGCATCTCCTTGCGGCGACCGGCCAGCACCACGGTGAAGCCGGAGTTCATCAACGCGAGCGATGCGGCGCGGCCGACCCCCGTGCCTGCGCCTGTCACCAGCGCGATCTTCTTTGCCGCTTCAGCCATGTTTCCTCACCTTCAGTTCAAGTGTTTTGCAGTTTCAGTGTTTTGACTCGCTCTGAGTCTTATAGGGCGGCCTTGGAATGTTGTTATGCGCAGCGCGCAGGGCCGCCGACCAGCGCGAACGGAGATCGTGGAAATAGGGCTCGCCGGCCTCGATGCGATGATTGAGGTCGGCCTCGCAGGCCTCCGCGCGCACGACCAGCACGTCGATCGGCAGGCCGACGCCGAGATTGGAGCGCATCGTCGAGTCCATCGAGATCAGGCCCGTCTTCAGCGCCTCGTAGAGCTCGACGTCGTAATGCATGGCGCGGTCGAGCACCGGCTTGCCGTATTTGTGCTCGCCGATCTGCAAGTACGGCGTGTCGGTGGTGCATTCGATGAAGTTGCCGGCGGTGTAGACCATGAACAGCCGCATCCGCGAGCCCTTGATCTGGCCGCCGAACAGGAACGAGACGTCGAACGAGATGTCTTCGGCCTTCAGCGCCGGGCCTTCGGTGGCGTGCACCATGCGGATCGCCTTGCCGATGCGCTGTGCGGCCTGAAACATCGTCGGCGCGTTCATCAGGGTCTCGACCTCGCCGGTGTCGGGGTCTTCCATCCCTTCGGTCAAGGTCGATAGGACGGACTGGCTGATGGCGAGATTGCCGGCGCTGGCGACCGCCACGATGCGCTCGCCCGGATTGGAGAAGATGTGCAGCTTGCGGAAGGTCGAGACGTTGTCGAGACCGGCATTGGTTCGGGTGTCCGCGATCATGACGAGGCCGTCACGCACCAGAATTCCGCAGCAATAGGTCATCTCAGTCCCCTCGAGCCATTGCGCGAATTACTAGCGAAAATCGGCCTCCCGTCCACCCCCGCCAATGTCGAAGCCGGAATGAGCGGTCGCTCCACAAAAGGTCGTCATTCCGGGGCGGAGCGAAGCGACGAGCCCGGAATCCATCCCTCCGTGCATTCTGCCGCCCGATGGATTCCGGGCACGCGCTTCGCGCGCCCCGGAACGACACCATGGCTGGAGCGCGCGTTCCAGAATTCAGGACTGCCGCTGCGACTGGGATTGCGACGGACCGCCGCGGCCGACCTGCTCGACCTTCACTTTCACGGTGAGCGTCTCGGTGCCGCCGCCATAGCGTGTGCCGCGCACCGGCGCCGCGCCGAGATAATCGAGTCCGATCGCGACCCGGACATGAGCGTCGGTGGTGCAGATGCAGTTGGCGGCGTCGAAACCGACCCAGCCGAGATCCGGTACATAGGCTTCCGCCCAGGCATGGCCGGCCTCCTGGTGCACTGCACCATCGGAACGCAGGAAGTGGCCGGATACGAAACGCGCGGGAATGCCGGCGGCGCGCGCGCAGGCGATGAAGATATGCGCATAGTCCTGGCAGACGCCGCGCTTCAGCACGAAGGCTTCCGCCGCCGAGGTGCCGCTGTGGGTCGGATCCTCGTCGAAGGTCATGTGCTCGTAGACCTGCATCATCAGCGTGTGCAGGAGGCCGAGTACGTCGCTCTCCGACTCCGCGCGCAGATCGCGCACGACGGCGGCCATGGCCGCATTTGCGGCCGTGAGCGGCGTCTGCCGGAGGAAGAAGCTGGGTGGGAAGCGTTCGTCCGCTCCCTTCAGCACGCCGCCGGTGTCGTGGGTCTCGACCAGTCCTTCGGCGGTGATCGTGAGGTCCTCGAGCGCGCCATGCGTGATCACGTGGGTGACGTTGCCGAATGCGTCCTCGTGCATGTCGAGGCGGGAATCGGTCGACACGTCGATCTGCCACTCCGCCACATATTGGCCGTCATTGCTGCCGGGCGTCATGCGGATGATCTGGATCGCGCCGGTCGCCGCCGGCTCGTAGCGGTAGGTGGTGGAATGGGAGATACGCAGGCGCATGGCGGTCGACCAGTCTTCGTCAGATGTGCTGTCCGCGGTAGCTCGTTTCACCTCTCCCTGAAAGGGGGAAGGAGGATCCGTCGGGCGGAGGGCAGGGGGCCGGGTGCCGGACGTGGTCTCGCAGTCACAGTCCGACGGCCGCCCATCGCCGTATTCGCCGCGCTCCAGGCGCTCAGATCAGATACTGCTTGGTGATGATCTCTCCGAGCCGTGAATTGTCGGCGATGAACTCCTGGATGAACTCGTGCACGCCGCGCTGGAAAATGTCGTCCATGTTGGAGTGGTCGAGCCGGTTGCGGACGCCGCGGGCATGGCGCTGCGCCGCCCCCTGGCGGCCATAGGCGACGCCAATCTGGTCGAGATTGCGGACGAGGTTGCCGTAGCAGCTCGCCAGCGAGCGCGGCAGCGTGTCGTTGAGGATCAGCAGGTCCGCGATCAGCCAGGGCTTCAGCGTCTCGCGATAGACCCAGTGATAGGCCGTGAGCGCCGAGACCGAACGCAGGATCGAGGTCCACTGATAATAGTCCAGCGGGCCGCCGACATGCTCCTCCTCGGGCAGTAACACGTGATATTTGACGTCGAGGATGCGGGCGGTGTTGTCGGCGCGCTCCAGATGCAGCCCGAGCCGCGAGAACCAGTAGGCGTCGTTGCGCAGCATGGTCCGGTAGGCCGAGCCGTCGAAGCGCAGCGAGGTTTCCTGCACGAAGCGCAGGAAGCGCGCCAGCTCCTCGCGCGTCTTGGTGCCCTTGCTCCAGACCTCCTGGAGCTCGATCCAGGAGCCGTTGAGGGTGTCCCACATCTCCGACGTCAGCGCCGTCCGCACCGAGCGGGCGTTGAGGCGGGCGGCCTCGATGCAGTTCTTGATCGAGGACGGGTTCGACTGGTTGAACGAGAGATATTCGACGACGTTCTGCTCGTTGGCCTCGGAGTAATGCTCGTAGAAGCTGACATTGACGCCGGCGGTCATCAGCGCCGATTCCCACTCATTGGTCTTGCCGATATAGGCCGCGGGAAGCGCCGTGACGCGCAGGGTGGCGTCGATGGTGCGGGCGAGGTACTCGGCGCGCTCGACGTAGCGGGCCAGCCAGTACAGGTTTTCGGCGGTGCGCGACAGCATGGGCAATCTATGAGGTGCGATGTGAACCCGCCCCTGCGACGGGGAAGGCATGCACGGGAACGAAGCGCGTAAAGCGAGGGCGGCGAGGCTTACTCATCCAGCACCCATGTGTCCTTGGTGCCGCCGCCCTGGCTGGAATTCACCACCAGCGAGCCTTCCTTCAGCGCCACGCGGGTGAGGCCGCCCGGCACGATGGTGGTGCGGTCGCGTCCGGTGAGCACGAACGGGCGCAGGTCGACATGGCGCGGCGCCAGCCCTGACGTGACGCAGGTCGGGCAGGTCGAGAGCGCCAGCGTCGGCTGCGCGATGAAGCCCTCCGGCTCGCGCTTCAGCTTGTCGCGGAACGCCTCGATGGTCGCCTTGGTCGCGGCCGGGCCGATCAGCATGCCGTAGCCGCCCGAGCCGTGCACCTCCTTGACGACGAGCTCGCCGAGATGGTCGAGCACGTAGGACAGATCCTGCGGCTCGCGGCAGCGCCAGGTCTCCACGTTCTTCAGGATCGGCTCCTCGCCGAGATAGAACTTCACGACATCGGGCATGTAGGAGTAGATCGCCTTGTCGTCGGCGATGCCGGTGCCGACCGCGTTGGCGAGCGTCACGTTGCCGGCGACATAGGCCGACATCAGGCCGGGCACGCCGAGCGCCGAGTCCGGGCGGAAGGTGAGGGGGTCGAGGAAGTCGTCGTCGACGCGGCGGTAGATCACGTCGACCCGCTTCAGCCCCTCGGTGGTGCGCATGAACACCTCGTCGTTCTTGACGATGAGGTCGCGGCCCTCGACCAGCTCGATGCCGAGCTTGTCGGCCAGGAACGAGTGCTCGTAATAGGCGGAGTTGTAGATGCCCGGTGTCATCAGCGCCACCGTCGGCTCGGCCGAGGCGCTGAGCGGCGCCACCGAGCGCAACGCCGATAGCAATTCGTCCGGATAGCGCTCGACCGGCGCGACGCGGTGGCGCGCGAACAGGTCCGGAAACAGCCGCATCATGATCTCGCGGTTTTCCAGCATGTAGGACACGCCCGACGGCGTGCGCGCGTTGTCCTCGAGCACGATGAAGTCGTTGGCGTCGACGCGGACGATGTCGATGCCGGCGATATGGACGTAGACGTCGTGCGGCACGTCCTGGCCGTTCATCTCCGGGCGGAACACCGGGTTCTGGAAGATCAAGTCATCCGGGATGACGTTGGCGCGCAGGATGTCCCGGCCATGATAGATGTCGCGCAGGAACATGTTCAGCGCCTTGACGCGCTGCTTCAGTCCCTTCTCCAGCAGGGTCCATTCCTTGCCCGAGAGGATGCGCGGGATGACGTCGAACGGGATCAGCCGCTCCTGCGCCTCCGCCTCGCCGTAGACCGCGAAGGTGATGCCGATTCGCCGGAACAACAGCTCCGCCTCGTGGCGGCGATACTCCAGCGCCTCCGGCGGCGTTTCCTTCAGCCACCGCGACAGCTCCTGATAAGCCTGACGGACCTCGCCGCCCGGCCCGTTCATTTCGTCGAACGCAACTGCCATAGATGCCCGTGTGTCCCAGCCTCGCCATACACTGCATGACTCCTCGGGATGGTAGCAAGGGGCGGGCCAGCGCGATATGCATTCTCCTGCGGCATTTCGTGGGGGGTGCGAAGGCCGTGCCCGAAAAACCGGCTGCGTGGTGCTCAAATCCGCGGCATAGACTGCGACGTTCCGGATGACATTGGCGCCGTGGCGGGCCAAAAGAGACGACAGATGCGAGGAGAAACCATGAGCGAGATCGTCACCGCGGGGTTGCTGGTCATCGGCGACGAGATCCTGTCCGGCCGCACCAAGGACAAGAACATCGGCTTCATCGCCGAATACCTGACCAATCTGGGCATCGACCTCAAGGAGGTCCGGGTGGTCTCGGACGACGAGCCGGACATCATCGCGGCGCTCGATGCGCTGCGGCACCGCTACACCTATGTGTTCACGACCGGCGGCATCGGTCCGACCCATGACGACATCACCGCGGATGCGATCGCCAAGGCGTTCGGCGTCGGCATCGACCACCATCCCGAGGTGGTGGCGCGCTTCCGCGAGCGCTGGAGCGAGCAGGAGCTCAACGAGGCGCGGCTGCGCATGGCGCGCATCCCCGACGGCGCCGAGCTGATCCAGAGCGCCACCATCCTGGCGCCCGGCTTCAAGCTCGGCAACGTCATCGTCATGGCCGGCGTGCCGTCGATCATGCAGGCGATGATGGACATCGTCGCGCCGAAGCTGAAATCGGGCGTGCGCATGCTGTCGGAGACCGTGCGCGCCAATGCCCGCGAGGGCGATATCGGCGGCCCCCTGCGCGAGATCGCCAAGGCGCACCCCGAGACCATCATCGGCAGCTATCCCTTCATCGACGAGGACCAGAAGCCGAACACGCATCTGGTGGTGCGCTCGCGCGACCAGGACAAGCTGTCGGCCGCGATGGCGGCCGTGAAGGAGATGCTCGCCGGGCTGAATGTGACGCGCTAAAGCAGGTGCAGCTTTCGAGAACTCACGGACGAGATGAGATGCCAGACAAGACTTTGAGTGCAGAGGAGCGCGCAGGCCGGGCCTTCCCGGTGTCCTGGGACCAGTTTCATCGCGATTGCCGGGCGCTGACCTGGCGGCTGAACGAGATCGGGCCGTTTCATGCCGTCGTGGCCATCACCCGCGGCGGACTGGTGCCGGCGGCGATCGTGGCGCGCGAGCTTGGCGTGCGCGTCATCGATACGATCTGCATCGCGAGCTATGACCACACCAAGCAGGGCGAGCTGCAGGTCCTGAAGGGCATCTCGGCCGACACGGCGCAACTCGGCGGCGGCACCGGCAAGGGGCTCCTGATCGTCGATGATCTCGTCGATACCGGCAAGACCGGACGCATGGTCCGCGAGATCCTCCCCGACGCCCATTTCGCCACCGTCTACGCCAAGCCGAAGGGCCGGCCGCTGGTCGACACCTTCATCACCGAGGTGTCGCAGGACACCTGGATCTTCTTCCCCTGGGACACCGCGCTGTCGTTCGCGCCGCCGCTGCGCGACGGGGCGGCGTAAGCCCGGAGAGTGGCGAATAGGGAGTAGCGAATAGGGAATTCGGGTGGGCGAGGCGTTCGCTATTCGCTACTCCCCATTCGCTATTCGCCAGCCGAAGGCTCGCCATGCCGCTGCAGAACCGCGTCACGCCGATGGGCGATATCGTCGCCGCGCCGCATCGCGGCCTCTTCACCGGAAATCGCGGCATCATCCACGACCCCGCGACGAAGACGCTGCTGAACCGGCGCTGGTCGAGTCCCGCCTGGCTGGTCTGCCTGTGCGAGTTTCGCGGCAAGCGCCGCAAGGTCATGGCAACGCAAAGCTGGACCGAGCTGTTCTTCCTTGACGAGGCGACCGCGCTCGCCGCCGGTCATCGCCCCTGCTTCTACTGCCGCCGCGACGACGCCAAGAGGTTTCGTGCGGCGTGGGAGGAGGGCAACGGCGTCGGGGCACTGCGCATCTCCGAGATTGATCGCGTGCTCCATCGCGAGCGCCTCGATCGCGGTCGCAAGCGCCTGCATCCGCTGCCGACGCCGCTCGCCGCCTTGCCTGACGGGGCCATGGTGCAGTCAGGCGAGGAGAGCTTTCTGATCCGAAAAGGCAGGGCGCTGCCCTGGTCGGCGGCGGGCTATGACGCGCCACGCGCAGGGATCACCGACGCGTTGCTGTTGACCCCGCCCTCGACGCTGCGCGCGATCAAGGCGGGCTACGCGCCGGTGCTGCATCCGAGCGCGATGACCGTCGGGTGATCGGGGCGCCGTGCGGATGTGCCGCGCGGAGCTCCGCGCGTCACCACGTGTAGCGCACGATGCCCTTGCCGGCGTAGCTGCGGGTCACATCCGAGAACTCGCCCTCGAAGCTCGCGGCGGCCGACCAGCCATTCCGCCACTTCATTTCAGCGGAGACCGTGGTCAGCGCTGAATTCTGCGCCTGCCGCGCGCCGTTGACGACGAAGGATGCGCCCGGAAGGGTCTGGAACGTGGCCCCGGCCGACCGGCTGGGGTTGAAGTCATAGGCCCAGGCGAAGCGGCTGCGCAGCGTGAAAACGCCGTCAGCCAGCGCATAGGCCTTGTCGGTGCGCAGGCCCAGCTCCGACCGCGTATCGGTGACGTTCTGCGATCCAAAGCGCAGCGCGAAGGTATTGGCGCCGGAGACCGCATTCTCCGCATAGCCCGGCAGGCTGAACGTCGTGAACTGCGCCGCGGCGTAGGGCGTGATCCCGAACCCCATCCAGGGCGACACGAAGCGATAGCCGCCCTCGACCCGGCCGGCAAAGGTGTTGGCGTCGAAGTTGGCGCGCAGCTGGTCAACGCCGGCCACGGTCACGGTGCGGTTGGTGGTGATGTTCTGCCAGCCATAGGCCAATGCCGCGGAGATATAGGCCGGGCCGACAGTGTGCCGGACGAAGGCGCCGGCCTGGAACAGGTCGGACCGGCCGCTGCCGCCATTGGCGACGCTGAACGTGGTGCCGCCGCCGGCCATCGAGAACCCGGCGATCGTGGACGGCGAGAAGCGGTAGTCGGCGCCGACGGCCGTGCCGTAGATGTTGCTGGTGGTATTGTTGGACCCGAGCGCGGTGTTGCCATCAGTGGTCTGCGAGCCGCCGAAGCCGGCTGCCCACACGCTCCAGCCCGGCCTGACCACGGGCGCGGCCGGCGCCTTGGTGTAGATCGCGGCCAGCGCGTCGTTCGGATTGCGCTTGGACGCAAAAGCAAGCGTCTCCTCCGCGTAGCCGATCGCGCCGCTGGGCGCAGAGCCCTGGTCGCCGCGGCCGCCGATGAACGGATCGGTCATGACGCCCATGAATTGCGTCATCGCATTGAACGTCGTCTGCTGCGAGCCGGTCGCGGTCTCGCCCGAGATCTGCGTCAGCCCCGCTGGCGTCAGCCCGGTGAAGACGACGGGAATGCTGCCGTTCGTGTTGAAGTAGTTGCTGAGCGCGTTGCTGACGTTCTGCTGGTTGATGTTCCCCGACGAGCTCATCGTCAGATTGAGGAAGGCGTTGTTGGCGTCGTAGCTCAACGTCGCGCTGAAGCCCGCCGGCAGGTTGGTGTTGGTGACGCCGCCGAAGGTGCCGCTGACGCCGCCGGTGGCGGTGAGAATGGTGTATTGCTTGGAGATGTAGCTGCCGTTTGCGAAGGTCGCGGTGACGGCGGCGCCCCCGAGCGTCGCAGTGCCGGTGACGGTGGCGAACGACGCCGTGCTCGGATTCACCTGCACCAGGTATTGCGCGCCCGACTGGAACGCGAGGTTGCCGACGATAGCCATGGAGGACGCCGGGGTGCCGTTGCCCGGCGCGAACGAACCTGAGATCGTCGCGTTGGCGCCGGTGACGGTGCCATCTCCGCTCAGCGTGCCGAACGTCTTGTTGAAGCCGTTGAGATCCAGCGTGGCGCCGGACAGCACGCTGAACACCGTGCTGGCGCCGAACGCGCCGGCCGAGCCCGCGCGCAGCGTACCGGCGTCGACATTGGTCGCGCCGGTGTAGGTGTTGGTGCCCGAGAGCAGCAGGATGCCGCCGCCCGCCTTCACCAGGGTGCCGGCGGAGGCGCCGTCGCCGACGATGCCTTGCAACGTGGTCGTGGTCGCGCCGGCTACGTCGATCGTCGACAGCCCGGCAATCTTGAAGTCGCGGCCGTTGGCGAACGTCGTCGTGCCGGTGACCGCCAAAGTGCCGCCATTGGAAATGATCACGTCGTTGGCGACGTTGCCGAGATTGGCGGTGGCGCCGACCGAGAGCGTGCCGGCGCTGATGTTGACGTTGCCGGTGAACGTATTGGTCGCCGACAGCACCAACGTACCGATGCCGGTCTTGTTGATCGCCGTGTTGACGCCGCCGGTCGTCAGGCCGGTGCCGCCGATGGTGTCGCCATAGGTCACGCTGCCGCCGGACACGCCGATATTGGCCGTCACGCCGCTCAGGAAGATGCCGGCGCCCTGCGCTGCGCCGGCCGCTGCCGAAAACCCGTTGATGGCGCTTGGCCCGATGCCGATGCCGGGGGTGCCGGCGGCGCCACCGGTGACGGTGTTGCCCGAAATCGGCGAGTCGAGAATCGTCAGCGTGCCGCCGGTGGCGACATAGATGGCGCCGCCATTGGCTGCGCCGCCATTGCCGCCGGCGCCGCCGTCGGAGCCGGGCCCAGGCCCGCCCGCGCCGCTGGCATTCGTCGCGCCGTCGCCGCCGGTGCCGCCGTTGCCGCCATTGGCGTTGCCGGTGCCGCCCGGATTGTTGTTGGTGTAGGTGTTGCTGTTGGTGGTGCCTGAGCCGCCGCCGCCACCGCCGCCGTCGCCGAGCGCGGCGCCCGCGGTGCCGGCCGTGCCTTGCGTGCCGGTATGTCCGCCGGTGCCGCCCGCGCCGCCGCCGCCGCTGGCACCGCCGTTGTTCGCGGCACCGCCCGCGCCGCCGTTGCCGCCATTCACCGGGTCGGCCGCCGCATTCTGTGCGCTGCCGCCATTGCCGCCGGCGCCACCGGTGGCGCTGTTGCTGGTGAAGGTCACCGCGGCGATCGTGACGTTGGCGCCGCTGCCGACCAGCAGGCCGCCGCCGGCACCGAGACCGCCACCGCCGCCGCCGCCGGAGCCATAGGCCAGACCGCCGCTATAATAGCCGTTCTGGCCGTTCTGGCCGTTGCCGCCGATCGCGGCCGTGTTGGTGATCGCCAGGCTGGAGATGTTCACGGTCGGCGCGTTGGCACCGTTGACGACGATGCCCTGAAACGAGGAGGCGCCGTTGATCGTCTGGCCGTTGCCGGTGATGTTCACCGTGACGTTGCTGTTGGCGGCCTGCAGTTGCGCAAGCGAGCTCGACAGCGTGAAGCCGCTGGTGATGTTGATGGTGACGGTCGAGTTGGCGCCGGCGGCCGCGACCGCTGCCACCGCCGTATTCCAGTCGGTCTGGTTGGCGACATCGATCGCCAGGGCCTGGGTGCTCAACATGGTGCCCGCAAGAAGAACCGAGAGGGTCAGCCAGCGCCGCGACTTCGGCGCAGCAAACATCGTTCTCGCAAGGCAAGCCATTGCATTCCCCAATAATGAAAGCGGAGGTCAGATACGAACTGGATTAAGCAGCAAAAAATTCACGCCACACTTGTGGCCAAGAAATGAAATGTTAGGACACATACTGTCAAGCGCAGCAAAGACACACAGCGTCGGGAATGTTGTGCGTCTGGTATTTTGCTACCAAGGATAGATTTTCCGCATCCGGCGACCGTGATCGATGATCGCTGCGATCTGCCGCAAAACACAGAGCAGTGCATATGAAAGGCTGACGTGGCCATCGCGGCGGTCGTGCAGGGGCAGCAAAGGCGCGGCCGTGCTGTTGCGGCGAATCGCGCGTGGTGAGGCCGTGCTCACCTCGGATGCGCTCTTACTTTGATTCCAGGCCCGTGTGCGTGTCGCCTCCCGGCGCGATCGCGATTGAGCCAGGGCCCCGAGCGCGATGCCTCGGGGGGCGGCGAGCCGTCGACGCCCTTGCCTCGGGTCTGACCTGACATCTGAGTCAGGCAAACCTTTGCCGTGCCAGCTTTGCGCCGGTGCCGAGCGCCATCAGCTTGGCCTCGGCGATCTCGCGCCGCATCGGCGCCATGCCGCAATTGGTGGTGGCGATGATGTTCTCCTTCGGCACCACCTTCATGACGTCCTCGAGGGTCTTGCAGACGTCCTCGGCGGTCTCGATCGCGTCGCTGGCGACGTCGATGACGCCGGCCTGCACGATCTTGTTCTTGAGCAGGCCGAGCAGCTCGATCGGCACCTTCGAATTGCGGCATTCGACGGCGACCTGCTGGATGGTGCTGGCGTCGATGACCGGGAAGGTCTCCTCATACTGCCGCCACTCGCCGCCCAGCGTCTCCTTCCAGTCGGTGTTGGCCTTGATGCCGTAGCCGTAGCAGATGTGCACGGCAGTCGGGCAGGTCAGCCCTTCGGCGGCGCGCTCCAACGCCTTGATGCCCCAGTCGCGCACCTCGTCCATGTAGACGTTGAAGGCGGGCTCGTCGAACTGGATCATGTCGATGCCGTCGTCGTGCAGCGCCTTGGCCTCCTGGTTCAGCAGCTCGGCGAAGGCGAACGCCATCTTCACACGGTCGCCGTAGTAATTGTCGGCGATGGTGTCGATGATGGTCATCGGTCCGGGCAGCGTGAACTTCAGCGCGCGCGTGGTGTGCGTGCGCGCGATCCGCGCCTCGTCGCCATGGACGCGGCCCTTCAGCGACAGCGGCGCCACCACCTGCGGTACCATCGCCTTGTAGCGGTCCTTGCGGATGCCCATCTCGACCTTGTGGGCGAAGTCGATGCCCTCGACACGTTCCAGGAAACCGTGCACGAAATGCTGGCGCGACTGCTCGCCCTCGGTGAGGATGTCGATGCCGGAATCCTCCTGCAGCTTCAGCGCCAGGATCGTCGCATCGCGCTTGGCACGCGCCAGCTCCTCGCCCTTCGACTTCCACGGAGCCCACAGCACGTTGGGCTCGGCCAGCCATTCCGGCTTCGGCAGCGAGCCTGCGATGGTCGATGGAAACAGCATGGTCGAACTCTCCAGCATAAAGGCGGTCAGGCTTGAGCGCCTGTCTGCCATGGCTTACCCTTCAGGTACAGAAGAACGAAGCCGCCTCGCGTGTTCCGCAGCGCGGCATAATGGTCCGGGGAAGGAATCGTGGAAGGATGATCGATCTCCATTATGCGCCGACGCCGAACGGCTGGAAGATCTCGATCATGCTCGAGGAACTCGGGCTGCCCTATACCGTCATTCCCGTCGACATCCGCGCCGGCGACCAGTTCAAGCCAGAGTTCCTGGCGATCAGCCCGAACAACCGGATTCCCGCGATCGTCGATCACGCGCCGGCCGACGGCGGCGCGCCGTTCCCGGTGTTCGAGACCGGTGCCATCCTGATCTATCTCGCCGACAAGACCGGCCGTTTCCTGCCGCAGGAGACGCGGGCGCGCTCGCGTGTCATCCAATGGGTGATGTGGCAGATGGCCGGACTGGGACCGATGATGGGGCAGCACGGCCATTTCGCGCTCTATGCGGCTAAGAAGATCCCTTACGCGATCCAGCGCTACCGCGACGAGGTCGCACGGCTGTTCCACGTGCTCGACGTGCAGCTCGGCAAGACCGGCGCCTATGTCGCCGGCGACGACTATTCGATCGCGGACATCGCCTGCTTTCCCTGGATGATGACGCATAAGGCCCAGGGATTCACGCTCGACGACTATCCCGACATCCAGCGCTGGTACGCGGACCTGCGCGCGCGGCCCAAGCTGCAGGCGGGGCTGGCGATCGGCAAGTTCGTCAAGGAGCCGTTCAACGAGCAGTCGCGTCATGTGATGTTCGGCGCGCGCGCGAAGGAGATGACGGGGCGGTCGTGAGCGAGCTCCGCGGCATCGCGAGGAGCATGGGGATAAGCCATCCAGACCGTATGTTGCAGCCCCTGGATTGCTTCGTCGCTACGCTCCTCGCAATGACGGAAAGAGTGGTTTGCACCAACTCTCTCCGTCATTGCGAGCGAAGCGAAGCAATCCAGGGCCACGACCACACTCCGGATTTTTGCGCGCGCAAAGGCGAACTTATCAAGACCTTGAGGAAACACACATGATCGAATTCTTCTTCGACTGCTCCAGCCCCTGGACCTATCTCGCCTTCCACAACATCCAACCGCTCGCGCAAGAATTCGGCGTCGACATCGTCTGGCGGCCGATCCTGGTCGGCGGCATCTTCAACACCGTCAATCCCAGCGTCTATGCGCAGCGCGAGAAGCCGGTGCCGGCCAAGGCGGCCTACACGCTGAAGGACCTCGACGACTGGTCCCGCTCGGCCGGGCTCAAGATCAAGATGCCGCCATTGGTGTTTCCGGTGAACAGCGTCAAGGCGATGCGCGGCTGCATCTGGCTGGGCCAGGACATGGTGCCGTTCGCGCGGGCCGTGTTCGAGATCTATTGGGGCGAGGACCAGGACATCTCGCAGGATGCGGTGCTGACCGAGGTGTGCCGGCGCGTCGGCATAGATCCGAAGGCGTTCTTCGATGGGATCGCGCAGCAGGGCATCAAGGACCAGCTGCGCATCAACACCGAGGAGGTCGTCAAGCGCGGCGGCTTCGGCTCGCCGACGATCTTCCTCGACGTGACCGACATGTATTTCGGCAATGATCGCCTGCCGCTGATCCGCGAGGCGCTGGCGCGGGCGAAGGGGCGCGCCTGATGCCGCGTGCGATCGTCTGCCGCGAGCTCGGTCCGCCGGAGACGCTGCGGCTGGAGGCCCTACCGCCGCGCTCACTCGGTGACGGCGAGGTGCGGGTGAAGATCCGCGCTGCCGGCATCAACTTTCCGGACATACTGATGGCGGCCGGCGAGTATCAGCTCAAGCCTGAGCTGCCGTTCACGCCCGGCGTCGAGGCCGCCGGTGACGTCGTCGAAACCGGGGCCGCCGTGACCGGCCGCGCCGTCGGCGACAAGGTGATCGTCCGCATGCGCTTCGGCGCCTATGCGGAGGAGGCGGTGGTTGCGGCCAGCCAGCTCACGCCGCTGCCGTCGACTTTCGACTACGCGGAAGGCGCGACCTATCTCGCCGGCCACGGCACCGCCCATCACGCCCTGGTCGATCGCGGCCAGCTCAAGCCCGGCGAGACGCTGCTGGTGCACGGCGCCGGCGGTGGCGTTGGCCTCGCCGCCGTCGAGATCGGCAAGCTGCTCGGCGCAGCGGTGATCGCGGCGGCGTCGTCGGAGGAGAAACTCGCGGTGGCACGCGCGCGTGGCGCCGATCATCTCATTCTGTATTCACGCGGGCCGTTCCGCGACGCCGTCAAACACATCACCGATGGCCGCGGCGTCGACGTCGTGTTCGATCCCGTCGGCGGCGAGGTGTTCGAGAACAGCGTGCGCTGCATCGCCTGGGGCGCGCGGCTGCTGGTGGTCGGCTTCACCGGCGGCATCGGGCTCGCACGCACCAATCTGATCCTCATGAAGGGCGCAAGCGTGCTCGGCGTTCGCGCCGGCGAGGCGGTGCGGAAGGATCCCGAGCTGGGCGAGCGACGGATGGCTGCACTGCTCGCGTTCGCGGAGCAAGGCAAGCTGCGGCCCAACGTCTCCCACCGCGTGCCGTTCGACAATTACGCATCGGCGATGCGGCTTCTGATCGAGCGCAGGGCCATCGGACGCGTCGCGCTGGTGATGGATTAGTTGGCAGGCGTCTGCCCAAAAATTCGGCGGATGGGGCTGTGTATTTTTTTACCACTGGATTCATAGAGTGATCGGACAGGTCGAGGCCGATCATGTTGAAGACGTCGAAGATACTTCACCGCATAGCCCTGTCTGCATTGCTGCCCATCGTCACACTGGCCGCGTTGGCGGCCTACGAGATTTCCACGAAATGGGCGGTGCGTGTCGAGATGACGCGCATGCAGCCGGCGGCGGACGCCGTCGCCAGGCTCAGCCGCTTCGTTCATGAGCTGCAGCGTGAGCGCGGCATGTCGTCGGCATTTCTGAGCAGCAAGGGCACGCAGATGCGTGCCGAGCTGGATCAGCAGCGCAAGCTGACCGATGGCGAGCGCGCGCACGCGGTTGCCGCGCTGGACGGGCTGCGCCGGAGCGCCGCACTGGCCGAGGCGGCGCAGGCGGGCGAACAGGCGTTGACGCAGCTCGATCGCCGCCGCGGCGACATCGATGCCCAAGCCGTCACGCCGGCGGCAGCGGTCAGCTCGCTCACCGAGATCGTCAGCCGGCTGATCAGCCTGATCAGCGGCATATCGAGGCTCAGCGACGACGACGATATCTCCAAGGCGATCATTGCCTATGGCAATCTGACCGAAGGCAAGGAGCGCGCCGGCCTGGAGCGCGCGGTCGTGGCGGGAGGCCTTGCCGCCGGTCGCTTCGAGCAGGCCGCCTACGCGCGCGCCATAGGGCTGGCTGCGGCGCAGGATAGCTATTTCGCGGGATTTCGCGCCGCCGCCTCGGCGAAAGGACGTGCGGCGTTCGATGCGGCGATGACGGGATCGGCGATCGACGGCGTCGTTGCCATGCGCAAGGTGGTGGAGCAGGGCGGCGTCAGCGGTGATTTCAAAGGGCTTGCGAGCAAGGCCTGGTTCGATGCGGCCACGCTGCGGATCGATCTGCTGAAGCAGGTCGAAGACGCTCTGGCCGTCGAGCTGTCCGAGCTGATGGCCGGCAAGCAGGCCGCGGCCACGGCCAGCCTCGCCGCCGTCGGCGCGCTGCTGCTGGTCGCCTTGGCGCTGAGCCTCGCGATCGTCGTTGCGCTGGCGCGCAGCATCACCAGGCCGATCAACGCCCTTGCCGATACGATGACGCGGCTGGCGAAGGGCGATGTGAGCACTGCAATCGACGCGGTCGATCGGCGCGACGAGGTCGGCCTGATGGCGAGGGCAGTGCAGGTCTTCAAGGAGAACATGATCCATGGCGCCGAGCTCGCTGCCAGGGATGCGGAGGCGATGAGCCAGCGCGCCGAAAAAGCCAAGCGCGTCGGCGAACTGACCGACCGTTTCAGCGGTGACATCGCGGCCGTGATCGACAGCGTGATCTCAGCCTCGGCACAGCTCGAATCGACGGCCGCCGTGATGAATCGGACGGCGAGCCGGACCTGCAGTGAAGCGAGCAGCGTTGCGCAGGCGACCGAGGCCGCGTCGAGCAACATGCAGACGATGGCCGCTGCGACGGACCAGCTGTCGAGCTCGGTCGCGGGCATCGGCGGTCAGGTGACGCAGTCGGCCGACATGGCGCAGAAGGCGGCCGCGGAGGGGCAGAGGACCAACGAGACCGTGCAGGGCCTTTCCAGCATGGCCGAGCGGATCGGCGACATCGTGCGGCTGATCAGCGACATTGCCGGCCAGACCAATCTTCTCGCGCTCAATGCGACCATCGAGGCCGCGCGGGCGGGTGAAGCCGGCCGCGGCTTTGCCGTCGTCGCCGGCGAGGTGAAGCTGCTCGCCGAGCAGACCGCCAAGGCGACCGGCGAGATCCGCGCGCAGATCTCCGGAATGCAGGAGGTGTCGAGCGAGGCCGTCCGGGCCATCCGCGGCATCACCACGACCATCGGCGAGCTGAACGAGATCGCGTCGTCGATCGCGAATGCCGTCGAGGAGCAGGGCGCGGCGACGCGCGAGATGGCGCGGAACGTCCAGCACGCAGCCAAGGGGACCGACGAAATTTCGCAGAACATCCAGCAGGTCACGGCCGCCGCAAACGAATCCGGCGCCACCGCCAGCCAGGTGCTCGGGGCGTCGGCGGAGCTGCTGCGTCAGTCCGAGAGCATGCGCCGCCATGTCGACGACTTCATTCGCGGCATCAAGGCGGCGTGAGCGATCGCACGCGATGTGATTGGCGCGGTGATTGGCTGCCGGGGTTGATTGCGATCCTGGTGCTGCTGATGGAGTCGTTGCAGTTGCCGCCCACGCGGCGTCGTCCCGGCCTTGAGCCAGGACCCATACCGCGCCATCTATCGCGTGGCGCTCTGGACGCCGTTCTTTGCCAAATGGTGTCCTGGGGCCGTGGCGCTACTTATACTCCCGCTCATCCCACCACGGGAAATAGTCGGGCATATCGGCCGTCACCGTGTTCTTGAATTGCGCAGGGCGCTTCTCCAGGAACGACACCACGCCTTCCTTGACGTCGTCGGAGCGGCCGCGCGCGTAGATGCCGCGGCTGTCGACCTTGTGCGCCTCCATCGGATCGTCGGCGCCCATCATGCGCCACATCATCTGGCGGATCAGCGCGATCGACACCGGCGCGGTCTTGTCGGCGATCTCGCGGGCCAGCGCACGGGCGGTGGGCAGCAGATCATCCGGCGGCACGACCTTGCTGACGAGGCGGCCGGCGAGCGCCTCCTGCGCCGGAAACACGCGGCCGGTGTAGCACCATTCCAGCGCTTGCGAGATGCCGACGATGCGCGGCAGGAACCAGCTCGACGCCGCCTCCGGCACGATGCCGCGCTGGGAGAACACGAAGCCGAACCGCGCCGCGTCAGAGGCGATGCGGATGTCCATCGCGAGCTGCATGGTGACGCCGATGCCGACGGCGGGGCCGTTGACCGCGGCGATGACCGGCTTCAACGACTTGAAGATGCGCAAGGTGACCTGGCCACCGCCATCGCGCACCTGCGGATCGGAATAGTCGACGCGGCCATCGGCGTGGCGCTTCACCGGTCCGCGCTTGGCATCGCGATCGAACGTGTCGGCCCCGGAGGAGAGGTCAGCACCCGCGCAGAACGCGCGGCCCGATCCGGTGACGATGATCGCCCTGACGCCGTCGTCCTTGTCGGCGCGATCGAAGGCGTCGATCAGCTCCTCCATCATGGTGCCGGTGAAGGCGTTGAGCTTCTCCGGCCGGTTCAGCGTGATGGTGAGGATCTTGTCGGCGACGTCGTAGAGGATGGTCTGATAGGCCATTGGCGCTTCCTGATGTTGTCGTGGCGCTTATTAGTTGTTTGCTCGTGCCACAATCTCCGCCGTCATTCCGGGATGCGCCCTCTTGGGCGCAGGCCCGGAATCCATAACCACCATCGTGAGTATGGATTCCGGGCTCGTGCTTCGCACGCCCCGGAATGACGACGACTGGGATCGACGATAGGGAGTACAATAGTTCAGCGAGAGGCCGCGTCAAATCGTGCCGACATTCCGCATGGCGGGCAAAGAGCCGCGCTTTTCATTGGTCTCCCAGCACGCGATCCGGCAGCGATGTGGCCCACGCTCTTTCCCCGTCATTGCGAGCGCAAGCGAAGCAATCCAGAGTCGTGGGCGGGACTCTGGATTGCTTCGCTTCGCTCGCAATGACGGAGGAAGGAGTGGGGTGACGCGAATCAGGAGGCCGGCGGTATCGGCCATGGCCGCTGCTCGCCGCGTAATCCCTCGAACGTCTTGGCCATCCCGAGTACGCCGACATCATCGAAGCGGCGGCCGACGATCTGCAGGCCGATCGGGAAGCCGTCGGGGTCGTAGCCGGCATTGACGGAGATTGCCGGGTTCTCCGACATGTTCCAGGGCACGGTGTAGGTGATGTGCTCGAACGGCCTCTCGGGATCGTTGACCGGCGAGGCGAGCTCGGCGGGGAATTTCACGCCGGGCGAGACTGGCGAGATGATGTAGTCGTAGTCGCAGAACAGTCTTGCCGCGGCGGCGCGTAGCGCCATCGTGACGTTGAAGCCTCTGACGACTTCGACGCCGGAGAGCGCGGCGCCGCGTTCGGCCCAGCGCAGGATGTAGGGCAGGGTCTTCGCGCGCACCTCGGGCGCCAGCCGCGCCAGATCGTCCCACAGCCGTGCACGCCAGAAATTGTCGAGACCGTCGAGCATCTCGCGCGTCAGGAAGCCCTTGACCTCGCTGATCACGGCGCCGGCGTCCTCGAACGCTTTCGCCGCAGCCAGGGTCGTCGCGCGCACAGGCTCCTCCAGTGGCTGGCCGACGCCGCCGAGATCGAGCATCAGGCCGATGCGCAGCTTGCGCACCGGCTTCTCCGTGACCTTCCAGTGCAGGTCCGACGGCGGCAGGCTGGTGCCGTCGCGGCGGTCGGGCTTGGACAGCACGCTCATCATCAGCGCGGCATCGTCGACGATGCGCGTCATCGGACCGGCGACGCGGCCGACATAAGGCGGGTCGATCGGCACGCGGCCGAAGCTCGGCTTCAATCCGACGAGGCCGCACCACGACGCGGGCAGCCGGATCGAGCCGCCGATGTCGGTGCCGACATGCAGCGGACCGTAGCCCGCGGCGGCTGCGGCACCCGCACCGGCGCTCGAACCGCCGGGGTTCATGCGGAGATCCCATGGATTGCGCGTCAGCGGATGGAAGCTCGACAGGCCGGACGACAGCATGCCGTAATCGGGCATCGTGGTCTTGGCGAAGATGATCGCGCCGGCCTCGCGCAGCCGCGCCACCGGCGGCGCATCGGCGGCGAGCGGCGTGCGCGTGACGCTGGCTGCGC
Organism: Bradyrhizobium sp. SZCCHNRI1029; assembly: GCF_032487555.1. NCBI lineage: Bacteria > Pseudomonadati > Pseudomonadota > Alphaproteobacteria > Hyphomicrobiales > Nitrobacteraceae > Bradyrhizobium > Bradyrhizobium sp. SZCCHNRI1029. The sequence continues at coordinate 1,028,397 of NZ_JAUEUK010000001.1, read as the reverse complement.
CGAGCGGCATCGGCTGACCCTTGGTGGCGAGATTGTCCTTCACCGTCGCCGGTACGCCGTCGAGCACGCCGGCCGGCTCGTCATTGGCCCAGCGCGCGGTCGACGCCTCGGCCGCGGCCCGCGCGGCGTCGGCGTCGAGCAGATACAGCGCCTTGATGTGCGGCTCCCACGCCGCCACGTGCGCCAGGACCTCGTCCATCACCTCGGACGGCGAGAACTGGCGCGCGCGATAGCCGGCGATCAGGTCGACGGCGGAGAGATCGTGAAGCGAGGTGACGTCATCCGAGACGGGCTTGTGCATGCTGGTACTCCCACGCCGAAGTTCATCTCGATCTGCCGCCCGCTCATTGACGTATGTCAGTCGCGCTAGGCCGCCGGCAGCCGCGTCTCGATGATGCGGGCGAACATGCTGGCGCCGATCGGCAGGATCTTGTCGTCGAGCACGTAGCCGGGATTGTGCACCGGCACCGAGCCGTCATGGCCGACCCAGAAATAGGCGCCGGGAATCGTCTGCAGCATGTCGGCGAAATCCTCGCTGCCCATCTTCGGCGTCGAGCGCGTCAGCACCTTGGATGGATCGACCACGGTGCGCGCGACCTGCTCGACGACCTTGGACTGCTCCTCCTGGTTCACCAGCACGCTGAACGTGTCGCGGATGTCGACATCGATCTCGCAATTGAAGGCGGCCGCCATGCCGGCGCAGATCGCGCGCATGCGCTCGCGGACCAACGCGCGCACGGGATCCGAGAACGCGCGCACGGTGCCGCACAGCCACGCATCGCCGGGAATGACGTTGTAGGCCGAGCCGGCGTGGATCTGCGTGATCGAGACGACCGCGGCCTGCAGCGGCTCGACATTGCGGCTGACGATGGTCTGGATCGCCTGCGCCACGCTGGTCGCGATCACCACCGCATCCTTGGAACGCTCGGGCATGGCGCCATGAGCGCCGTAGCCGGAAATCCGGATGTCGAAGAAGTCGGCGCCGGCCATTGCCGGACCGGGCAGGATCGCGATCTCGCCGTGCTCCAAGTCCGGCGCGTTGTGCAGGCCGTAGAGCTCGTCGCAGGGAAACTTCTGGAACAGGCCGTCCTTGATCATCGCGCGTGCGCCGCCGAGGCCTTCCTCCGCCGGCTGGAAGATGAAGTGCACGGTGCCGTCGAAGTTGCGGGTCTCGGCGAGATAGCGCGCGGTGCCGAGCAGCATCGTGGTGTGGCCGTCATGGCCGCAGCCGTGGAAACGGCCGGGGATGGTCGAGCGCCACGGCAGGTTCGTGTTCTCCTCCATCGGCAGCGCATCCATGTCGGCGCGCAGGCCGATCTTCCTGCCGCTGTCGTTCTTGCCCTTCAGCACGCCGATCACCCCGGTGCCGCCGAGGCCGCGATGCACCTCGATGCCCCATTGCGCAAGCTTCTCGGCCACGATGCCGGAGGTGCGCGTCTCCTCGAAGCCGATCTCCGGATGCGCGTGCAGGTCGCGGCGGATGGCGGTGAGCTCGTCGGCGTAAGCCTGGATGCGATCGATGGTGGGCATGGGGCGTTTCCGTTGTCGGGTTAAGCTTCGAACGCCGGGCCGTTCGGCTTGAGGCGGATGCCCGGACGCAAGCTGGTCCAGGGCAGGGTGGAGGGATCGGCGGGCATCGCGCCGGGCGCGGCGCAGATCAGGAGATGTTCGGCGATCGGTTCGAAATCGGCGCGGAAATGCACCGAGCTCTTGTTGACCAGGATCGCCTGCGCGGTCGGCTCGATGCCGACGAAGCGGTACATCTCCTGGTCGGCAAGCTGGGACTTGTGCGAGGCCACGACGACGCGGACGTCGCCAATGCGCAAACACGCTGACGGTCCCATTTCCATCTTGCGGCCGCCGTAGAACGGGCCGGGTGCGACGAAGCGGCCGTCGGAGATCTTCTCGACGATGAAGCTCTCCTCGAACGGCGCATCGCCGGGAATGCCGCTCTTGCCGCCGAGCGACAGCGTCACGGTGGCCCCTTCGCCGGCCGCATGCGCGGCGATCGCCGCTTGCGGATCGTAGATCATGCCGATCGCGGCGCGGCTGGCGCGATTGCGCACCAGCGCGCGCAGCATGCCGGTCGTATCGGAATCGCCGCCCGCGCCGGGATTGTCCTGGGTGTCGGCGATCACGATCGGACGCGTTGCTGTCTTCGCCAGCGTCATCGCATGGCGCACGCCGTCATCGGGCGTGTAGATGCGGCCGTCGAAATCATCCTCGTGGCCCGCGACGATCGCCGCGATCGCATCCGCCGCGGCGTCCGCGTCGGCCTGCGTCCGGCCATAGGCGAACACGCTTGGGCCGCAATGCGCGAAATCGGCGGCGGGAAAGCCGGGCGCGAACGACAGCGTCGGCACCGCCTCGCTCTGCAGCGCCGCAAGCTTCTCGTAGATGCCCTTGGTCGGCTGGTCATTGGTGCACTGCCAGCTGATCGGGATCAGGAACGGCAACTGCCGGAAGGCTTTCGCCAGCGGCGTCTTTGCGCGCAGCAGCAGCGCGAGGTGCTCGGCGCTGGCGCGGCCGGTGTCGGCCATGTCGGTGTGCGGATATTTCCGGTAGGCGATCAGCGCATCGGCATGTGCCATCATCTCGGGGGTGACGTTGGCATGCAGGTCGAGGCTCGCGACCAGCGGCACGTTCGGGCCGATCACCTCGCGCACGCGCGCCAGGATCTCGCCTTCGCCGTCGTCGAGATGCTCCGTCACCATCGCACCATGCAGGTCGAGATAGACGCCGTCGAGCGGGCCGGCGGCCTTGATGCGGTCGACCATCACGCCCGTGATGCGCTCGAACGCATCCCTGGTGACATGCGCGGAGGGACTCGCCGCGCAGGCGATGGTGGGCACGACGTCCCAACCGTTGGCTTCCGCGACTGCCATGAAGCCGGCCTGGCCGGCATTGATGCCGCGCATCGTCGTGAGCACGGAGGCCGCATCGGCGATCGAAGCGCGGCCGCCGCCGTGCATGAACGCGTCGTAGTCGGCTTTCGTCGGTGCGAATGTATTGGTCTCGTGCAGGAAGCCGCCGATCGCGACGCGCGTCATTACTTCGCCTCAGGCCGTTGAACGTGTCATGACGTTAGACCGGCCCTCGCGGCGCAGGCAAGCGAAGGAGCGATGCCGTTTTGCATGCGGGCCACGATGACGGCGCGCCGGCCTGCACGGACTCTCTCCGCGCGTCATTCCGGGGCATCGCGCGGCGATGAGCCCGGAATCCATACCCACAGGCGGTCGTTGGGAAGCAGGCTGTCGACCAGCCGATATCACCACACCCGCCTGTGGGTATGGATTCCGGGTTCGTGCTGCGCACGCCCCGGAATGACAGCGGTGCGTGGCGCTGCTACGCCACCGCCTCCGCCACCGGCCGGAAGTTCGCGAAATCCCAGTTCCGTCCCGGCGCGGCCTCGAGCAGGGACTTGGTATAGGCCTCCTTCGGATGCGTCAGGATCTCGCCGGCCGGGCCCTGCTCGACGATGCGGCCCTTCTGCATCACGACGACGTCGTCGCAGATCTGCGCGGCGACGCGCAGGTCATGCGTGATGAACAGGATGGCGATGCCGAGCCGTTGCTGGATCTCGTCGAGCAGTTCCAGGACCTGCGCCTGCACCGAGACGTCGAGCGCGGAGACCGCTTCATCCGCCACCAGCACGTCGGGATCGAGCGCGAGCGCGCGCGCAATCGCGATGCGCTGGCGCTGGCCGCCGGAGAACTGGTGCGGGTAGCGCGAGATCGCGTCCGCGGGCAGGCCGACCAGCTCGAGCAGCTCGCGCGCCCGCGCCATCGCCTTGTCATGCGAGGTGCCGTAGTTGACCGGTCCCTCGGCGATGCTCTCGCCGACGGTCAGCCGCGGGTTGAGCGAGCGGTAGGGATCCTGGAACACGATCTGGATGCGCTTGCGGTGCGGCTGCAGCAGCCGGCGGGTCAGGATCGAGATCTCGTGGCCGGCGAGGCGGACGCCGCCGGAGGTCGGATCGATCAGCCGCACGATGCAGCGGGCCACGGTCGATTTGCCGGAGCCGCTTTCGCCGACGATGCCGAGCGTGCGGCCCTTGCGCAGGGTGAGCGTGACGTTCTGCGCAGCGACGACTTCGCGCGCCTTGCCGAGGAACGAGCGCTCGCGATAGACCTTGCCGAGCTCGTTGGTCTCCAGCACCACCGGCTCGGTGCTCTCGGGCCGCGGCGGGCGTGGGATCAGGCTGGGGACGGAGGCGAGCAGGTTGCGCGTGTAGTCCATCTCGGGGCTGCGCAGGATCTTGTCGAGCGCGCCGGTCTCGACCAGGCGGCCCTGGCGCATCACCGAGACGCGGTCGGCGATCTCGGCGACGACGCCCATGTCGTGGGTGATGAACAGCACGGCGGTGCCGTGATCGCGCTGCAACTCGCGGATCAGCGAGAGGATCTGCTTCTGCGTGGTGACGTCGAGTGCGGTCGTCGGCTCGTCGGCGATCAGGAGTTTCGGCTCGAGCACCAGCGCCATCGCGATCATGATGCGCTGGCGCTGGCCGCCGGACAGGCGATGGGGATAGGAGCCGAAAATGCGCTCGACGTCGGGCAGGTGGACCTGCTCCATCATGTCGAGGATGCGCTTGCGCCGCGTCCGCGCATCGAGGGACGTATGCGCGCGCAGGACCTCGTCGATCTGGCGGCCCACCGGCACGACCGGATTGAGCGCGGTCATCGGCTCCTGGAAGATCATCGCCATCCGGGTGGCGCGCAGCTCGCGCAGCCGGCGATCGCTCGCCGTGAGCAGCTCTTCGCCGACCAGCTTGACGCTGCCGCCGACGGCATGCAGCGCGTTCTTCGGCAGCAGGCCCATCGTGGTCAGCGAGGTCACCGATTTGCCGGAGCCGCTTTCGCCGACGACGCAGAGCGTCTCGCCCTTTTCGACCTTGATCGATACGCCGTCGATGATGCGCGGGCCGTTCGGGTTCTTCGTCTTGCCGACTGTGACGACGAGATTGTCGATGTCGAGGATGGTGTCGGTCATGTGTTCATTTCTCCAGCGTCATTGCGAGGAGCGAAGCGACGAAGCAATCCAGAGTTCCGGGCGTGGCCCTGGATTGCTTCGCTTCGCTCGCAATGACGAAAAGTGAGATGATCATCCGGGCTACGAAAGGCCGTCACTTGCCGGCCTCGCGCTGCTTCATGCGCGGGTCGAGCGCGTCGCGCGCGGCATCGCCGATCAGGTTGATCGAGAGGATGGCGATCGACAGCAGCAGGCCCGGCCAGAAGATCAACGACGGCTTGATCTGGAAGTAGGAACGGCCCTCGGCCATGATGTTGCCCCAGGTCGGCGTCTCCGGGCTGATGCCGGCGCCGAGGAACGACAGGATCGCCTCGGTGAGGATCGCGGCGGCGCAGATGTAGGTGCCCTGGACGATCAGCGGCGCGATCGTGTTCGGCATCAGATGCCGCCACATGATCTTGGGCATCGACGTCCCCAGCGAAATCGCAGCTTCGACGTAGGGCTCCTCGCGTGCCGTCAGCACGACCGAGCGGACCAGGCGCGCGACGCGCGGGATCTCGACGATGGTGATCGCGATCATCACGGTGCCGACGCTGGCGCCCGACAGCGAGACGACGGCGATGGCGAGCAGGATGCTCGGGATCGCCATCAGGCCGTCCATCACGCGCATCAGGATGGCGTCGACCCAGCGGAAGAAGCCGGAGACGAGGCCGATCACGAGTCCGATCGCGATCGAGATGATCGCGGCGCCGACGCCGACCAGAAGCGAGATGCGGCCGCCATAGATCGTGCGCGACAGCAGGTCGCGGCCATAGGCGTCGGTGCCGAGCAGGTGTTGCGCGCTCGACGGCTTGAGCCGCTGCGCCGGCGCGAGCAGCACGGGATCGTGCGGCGCCAGCAGCGGTGCGAGGATCGATATCAGCACGATGAGCGACAGGCAGACGGTCGCCACGGCGATGATCGGGGTCGAGGTGAGAAAGCCGAACCGGGGCCCCAGTCGCGTGGTGACCGGGATCGACGGCTCAGGGGTGGTGACGATCGCCATCGGAAAGGGCCTCAGTAGCGGATGCGTGGATCGAGCAGGGTGTAGGCGAGGTCGATCAGGAGATTGACCGCGAGATAGATGAAGGAGGTCAGAAGGATCATGCCCTGGATGACCGGATAGTCGCGCGCCAGCACGGCGTCGACGGTGAGGCGGCCGATGCCGGGCAGGTTGAACACGCTCTCGGTGACCACGACGCCGGAGATCAACAGCGCGAAGCCGGAGCCGATCACCGTGATGACGGGCACGGCCGCATTGCGCAACGCGTGGCGCAGCAGCACCGCGATCTCGCTGACGCCCTTGGCGCGCGCGGTGCGCACGAAGTCCTCGCCGAGCACGTCGAGCATCGCGGCGCGCGTCATGCGCGCGATCAGCGCGACGTAGATGAAGGACAATGCGCAGGTCGGCAGGATGATGCGCTCGAAGAACGGGCCGAAGCCGGCGCTGAGACTCTTGAAGCCCTGGACGGGGACCCAGCGCAGGTTGATCGCGAACAGCTGGATCAGGATGTAGCCGATGACGAACACCGGCACCGAGAAGCCGATCACCGAGAGCGCCATCACGAAACGATCGATCCAGGTGCCGTGCTTCCAGGCCGCGATGACGCCGAGCGGGACAGCGACGAGAATCGACAGGATGATGGTCGAGACCGCGACCGAGATCGACGGCTCGATGCGCTGGCCGATCATCTGCAGCACCGGCACCTTGGAGATCAGCGACACGCCGAGATCGCCATGCAGCAGCTGATTGATCCAGGTGATGAACTGGATGTAGAGCGGCTCGTTCAGTCCGAGCGTGGTGCGGATGCGCTCGAGCTGCTCCGGAGTCGCGTTGTCGCCGGCGAGAATCGCGGCGGGATCGCCCGGCGTCAGCCGCAGCAGGAGAAAGACGAACAGCGCCACCACGCCCATCACGGGGATGGATGCGAGGATGCGGCGAAGCAGATAACCGATCATCTTGAGAGAACCGCCTTCATGGTGCTGGGGCGACGCGCGCAACGTCGTGAGAGAGTGTGCATGTCACCGATATCCATCGCTTTCAAGGTCTCCGGTGTTCGCTCGTCCGCTCGTGCACGCGCGATGACACGGTGTTCGTGATCCGCGCGAACCGTCGCATTTGCGAACAATGTCGCAGCACTTTGCGGCGAACCCTGCGCGAAACTTTGCAAGCCGCATGCCATCATGCGCGCGCCGTGGAGCCGTTGTCTACTCACCGTCCTGGTCCCGGAAAATGAAACCGTGCTGCTGCGCAGCAGGCGGTGCGTAGCCGGGAGAGCGAAGCGACCCCGGGGTCTCGCGCTGCGGCGATGACCCCGCATGTCGCTGCGCTCATGCGGGCTACGAGATCTTGCCCGGAGGCAATCCTACGCCAGGGTCGCGAGCAGGCACGCCATCAGGCGGCCGCGCTCGGCGAGGCTGTCGATCTCGATGTGCTCGTTCAGGGTGTGCATGTCGGTGCCGCGCACCCCGAGGCCGTCGAGGGTCGGAATGCCGAGCGCGCCGGTAAAGTTGCCATCCGAGCCGCCGCCTGCCGAGCCGTGCGGCAGCGACAGGCCGAGCTGTTCGGCGATGCCGCGCGCCTTCTCGTACAGCGCCATGGTTCCGGAATCCGGCTCCCACACCGGCCGCGTCACGCCGCGCGTCACCTTGAAGGTCACGTCGTCGGTGGTGCCGGACAGCGCCAGCATCCGCTCCACGCCGCGGTCGAGATCGGCCTGCCGCTTCGCCATGCTGAGGGCCTCGCCGGTGGCGGTGGTGGCGACGCAGTTGACCCACTGGCCGGCATGCACGATGCCGACCGAGAAGGTGCAGTCCTCCGTCGTCATGCCGTCGATGGCGAGGATCTGTCGCGCCATTTCCCGGATCGCGGAACGGCCCGCGCCGAGCCGCGCTCCGGCATGGCTCGGACGTCCGATCGCCTCGAGATTGAAGCGGGCGATGGCATAGCGGCCGGTCACCACGCCGTTGTCCTGACGGCCCGGCTCGGGCACCAGCACGTATTTGTTGCGCTGCGCCTCGGCTTCGATGATGTCGCGGGTCGAGGGCGTGCCGACCTCCTCGTCCGGCGTGAACAGGATGGTGATCGGCAGCGGCGTCGCGATGGAAGCCTTGATCAGCTGGCGGATCGCTTCCAGCGTGAGATAGTTGCCGCCTTTCATGTCGCAGATGCCGGGCCCGTAGCATTTGTTGCCCTCGCGGCGCCAAGGCAGCCTGGCCAGCGTGCCGACGGGGTGAACGGTATCCATGTGGCCGGCGATCAGGATGCCCGGCTCACCCTGCCGCGGGTGCGGGAAGCGGGCGCGCACGCAGCCGGCGAAGCCCTGGCGTCCGGCGATGCGCTCGATCGTCGCACCCATGATGGCCATGTCGCGCGCGGCGAGATCCAGCATGCGCTCCACCGCTGCGGCGTCCCAGGTCGGACTTTCGCATTCGACCCAGTCCCGCAAGCCCTGCAGCATGATGTCGGTATCGAAGGGAAGATGGGCTGGATTCATTTGTGCTCTCTCAAGGCTTTGTCGCGATCTCATGACACGAGACGGAGTTGCGCACGTCTTGTAAAGCGAAAGCTACGCAGACGTTAACGGCATTCTCAGCCCAGGGCCGCATGCGCTGAATGCGGATTGACGCGAAAGGCGACGTCTGCAACTGTCGAAAGCTCGCGACTTACAGCATGTTAGTTCGCACAAGGATTGATCTGCACGCCCAACGAATGGTCTGGATCTGATGAGTTTCAGGTCAAGCCATCCACTCAGGAGACCTCGTAATGTTCCACAGCCCGCGCTGGAAACGTCTGACGCTCGCGACGAGCCTCGCCGTTTCCATGCTTTCGCTCTCGACGGCGCTGAGCACCCAGGCCATCGCAGCCGGCAAGAAGACGATCACGGCGGTGATGCATTCGGATCTGCGCGTCATCGATCCCGGATTCACGACGGCCTACATCACCCGCGATCATGGCTACATGGTTTATGACACGCTGCTGGCGACCGATTCGAATTTCAAGGTCCAGCCGCAGATGGCGGACTGGAAGGTCTCCGACGACAAGCTGACCTACACCTTCACGCTGCGCGACGGCCTGAAATGGCACGACGGCACGCCGGTGACCGCCGAGGACTGCGTCGCCTCGCTGAAGCGCTGGGGCCGCAACGACGGCATGGGCCAGAAGCTGATGGACTTCACGGCGAGCCTGGAGGCGCCGGATGCCAAGACCATCGTGCTCAAGTTGAAGGAGCCCTACGGACTCGTCCTGGAGTCGATCGCCAAGCCGTCCTCGCTGGTGCCGTTCATGATGCCGAAGCGTCTCGCCGAGACGCCGCAGGGCCAGCAGATTCCCGAGCAGATCGGCTCGGGCCCATTCAAATTCGTCAAGGCGGAATTCCAGCCGGGCGTGAAGGCGGTGTACGAGAAGAACACCGACTACGTGCCGCGCAAGGAGCCGGCGAGCTGGACGTCCGGCGGCAAGGTGGTGAAGGTCGACCGCGTCGAGTGGATCACGATGCCTGACGCGCAGACCGCTGTGAACGCGCTGCAGTCCGGCGACATCGACTTCATGGAGAACCTTCCCTACGACATGCTGCCGGTGCTGGAGTCGAACTCCGAGCTCAAGATCGACGTGCTGAACAAGTTCGGCTACCAGACGCTCGGCCGCATGAACTTCCTCAACCCGCCGTTCGACAACGTGAAGGTGCGCCGCGCGGCCTTCCTCGCCCTGAACCAGAAGGACGTGCTCGACGCGCTGGTCGGCAACGAGAAGTACCAGAAGGTCTGCGGCGCCGTGTTCGTGTGCGGCACGCCGCTCGAGACCGACGTCGGTGCCGAGACGCTGATCAAGGGCAACGGCATGGCCGAGGCCAAGAAGGCGCTCGCCGAGTCCGGCTATGACGGCACGCCGATCGCGATCATGGCGCCGGGCGACGTCACCACCTTGAAGGCGCAGCCCGTGGTGGCGGCGCAGCTGTTGCGCGAGGCCGGCTTCAAGGTCGACCTGCAGGCCACCGACTGGCAGACGGTGGTGACGCGGCGCGCCAGCCAGAAGCCCGTGAAGGAGGGCGGCTGGAACATGTTCTTCACCAACTGGGTCGGCGCCGACGTCGCCAATCCCGTGGCGAACGTCTCGGTCGGCGGCCGCGGCACCAAGGGCGGCTGGTTCGGCTGGGCCGAGGATGCCGACATCGAGAAGCTGCGCGACGCCTATGCGCGGTCGTCCTCGCTCGACGAGCAGAAGAAGATCGCCACCGAAATCCAGAAGCAGAACTACGAGAAGGTGATCTACATCCCGCTCGGACAATATCTGCTGCCGAGTGGCTGGCGCAAATCGCTGACCGGCGTGCTCGACGGCCCGGCGACGCCGGTGTTCTGGAATGTCGACAAGAGCGAGTAGGCGGCGGACGCACTCGTGAAGCAAACAAAGACGCGGCGAAGTGGAGACTTCGCCGCGTCTCTTTTTTGTTCCTGCATTCGCCCGTGCGTTAGCGCCCTTCAGCAGTGCGGATCGCGCACGGCTTCGAGACCCTCGACCATCAAGGGTGGGCTGATCTGATCCTGGGACGGGTTCTTATCGGTGCGGATCGGCATGGCCGGATGTCGGCTGTCCCGCGGCTTGGTGACTTCATTCGGCATCATCAGGCTCCTTGCTGCTGCGCATAACGGACGAGGCGCAGCCGAGTTCCAGATGGCGGGACGCCATCGTCGGCAGTCACGATGTGTGCGGCCGCGTGATGCGGTGACCCATGCGTCCGTGGCGATTGACCTCCGATGGAACTGCTGCAAGTCTCCCTCGCCGAGACTGTTTGCTGAGCGTTTGCAGACGCGACGCAGGACGCCTCGTTAGGCCTTGATCGGTATCGGGGCCCTCGGATGGAAGCCCACGTCAAGAGAGATCGCATGTCACATACTCCGCGCCGGACCGCATCCGCGCTCGTTTCATGGTTCGTCGCCTCGGTCATGGCCGTGTCGATGGCGGGCGTGACGACCCAGGCCTTCGCCGCCGGCAAGAAGACGATCACGGCGGTGATGCATTCAGACCTGCGCGTCATCGATCCCGTGTTCACGCCGGCCTACATCACCCGCGACCACGGCTACATGGTATACGACACCCTGCTCGGGACCGACGCCAAGTTTCAGGTCCAGCCGCAGATGGCCGAGTGGAAGGTCTCGGACGACAAGCTGACCTACACCTTCACCTTGCGCGACGGCTTGAAGTGGCACGACGGCACGCCGGTCACCGCCGAGGATTGCGTCGCCTCGCTGAAGCGCTGGAGCCGCAACGACAGCATGGGCCAGAAGCTGATGGAGGCCACGGCCTCGCTCGAGGCCACCGACGCCAAGACCATCACCTTGAAGCTGAAGGAGCCGTACGGCCTGGTGCTGGAGTCGATCGGCAAGCCGTCCTCCTACGTACCATTCATGATGCCGAAGCGTTTGGCCGAGACGCCCGCGAACCAGCAGATCTCGGAGCAGATCGGCTCCGGACCGTTCAAGTTCGTGAAGGCTGAATTCCAGCCGGGCGTGAAGGCGGTCTATGAGAAGAACACCGACTACGTGCCGCGCAAGGAGCCGCCGAGCTGGACGGCCGGCGGCAAGGTGGTGAAGGTCGACCGCGTCGAGTGGGTCTCGATGCCCGATGCGCAGACCGCCGTCAACGCGCTGCAGGCCGGCGACATCGACTTCATGGAATTCCCGCCGCTCGATCTCGAGCCGGTGCTATCAGCCAATCCCGATCTGTCGATGAACGTGCTGAACAAGTTCGGCTACCAGACCTTGGGACGCATGAACTTCCTGTTTGCGCCGTTCGACAATGTGAAGATCCGCCGTGCGGCGTTCCTGGCGCTGAACCAGAAGGATGTGCTCGACGCGCTCGTCGGTAACGCCAAGTACTACACGATCTGCGGCGCCGTGTTCGGCTGCGGCACGCCGCTCGAATCCGACATCGGCTCGGAGACGCTGGTGAAGGGCAACGGCATGGAGCAGGCCAAGAAGCTGCTGGCCGAGGCCGGCTATGACGGTACGCCCGTCGTGATCCTCGCGCCGGGCGATGCGATCACCCTGAAGGCGCAGCCGGTGGTCGCCGCGCAGCTGCTGCGCGACGCGGGGTTCAAGGTCGATCTGCAGACGACGGACTGGCAGACCGTGGTGACGCGACGTGCCAGCCAGAAGCCGCCGAAGGAGGGCGGCTGGAACATGTTCTTCACCAATTCGGTGATCGCCGATTCCGGCAATCCGATCGGCAGCACCTTCGTCGGCGCACGCGGCCAGAAGAGCCCGTTCGGCTGGCCCAACGATCCCAGGATGGAGGAGCTGCGCGACGCCTTCGCCAAGGCCACGAAGCCGGAGGACCAGAAGCGGATCGCCGCCGAGATCCAGAAGGAAGTCTACGACCAGGTGATCTACGTGCCGCTCGGCCAATGGTTCATGCCGAGCGCCTGGCGCAAGTCGATCACCGGCGTGCTGGAAGGGCAGGCGGTGCCGGTGTTCTGGAACGTCGACAAGAGCGAGTGACGAGATGTAGCGCTTCGTAGCCCGCATCAGCGAAGCGACATGCGGGTTCACCGCCGCAGCGCGAGGCCCCGGATGTCGGTCCGCTCATCCGGGCTGCGCATCTCGCTCGGTTACGACCGCCCGGTCATGCCTTGATCTCGTCCAGCGCCGCCAACACCTCGCTGGACGCGACCTCGACCCTGCCGATCTCGTTGAGCGCTTCCTCGATGCGCCCTGAGCTGAACAGGCGCGCGGCTTCCTTGCCGTGGCGATGAACCGCCTCGTGAGGGCGCTCGAGGTTGCGGAATGCCGGATCCGCGGCCAATTGCCGACCGCCTTCGCCATAGTACCATTTGCCGAGCCGGCACGTGTGATGATCGGAGAGCTCGTCGGCGCGAAGTTGCAGCCGGCCGACCGACATGTCGACCAGCCGCTTTTTCCAGATCACGTGGTCGGCCTTGGCCAGTCTCACCACCTGGTTGTCGAGCGAGAGCTTGGCGATCTCGCCCAGCATCTTGCCGACCTTTGCGTCCGTCTTGCCCATGGTGTCCGCGAGCGACATCACCTCGTTGGCATTGGCGGTCGCGAGATCGGCGATGATGGTGATGCCCTGCGCGACCTCGTCGGTTGCGGCGGACTGCTCGGCGAGAATGCCGGAGATCTCATCCATCTTGGTGCTGACCACCGCGGTCCGGGTGCCGGCCTGATCGATCGCCTGCGCCAGATCGTTCATCTCGGACATGCCGACCTCGACCGCCTTGGCGCCGCCGGCCATGGCCTCGACGATGCCGCTCATCTCGGCTTGCAGCCGCTCGATACGACCCTTGATGTCCTCCGTCGCCTTGGTGGTCTGCTGCGACAGGTTCTTGACCTCGGCGGCGACCACCGCGAAGCCCCTGCCGAATTCGCCGGCGCGCGCCGCCTCGATGGTGGCATTGAGTGCCAGCAGGTTGGTCTGGTTGGCGATCGCGTCGATGGTGCCGACGATGGATCCGATCTCGGCGGAGGCGGCGCTGAGATCGGCGATCTTCGCCGAGGTGTCGCGCACGGAGCTGGCGATGCCGTTCATCGTCTGCAACGTCCGTTGTACCGCGGTCACGCTGTTCTCGACGGCCTGGCGCGTCGCGGCAGCCTCGGCAGCGGCTTCGGTCGACGTCGACCGGATGGTGTGCACGGAGGCCTGCATCTCCACCGATGCGGCAGCGAGACTCTGACAGCGTTCGGACTGATTGTTGGAGGCGCCGATCAGGCGCGCCGCGCTGATCGAGGCTTCGTTGCTGTTGATGCAGATGTCGACGACGGAATCGAGATCCTGGGACGCGCGGGCCGCGAGCGCGGTGCCGAGACGATGGATGGCCTCGATCAGTTGCGGCTTGAGCTGGGCGCGCAGCGCGGCAGCATCGACGCCTCCGATATCGCGATTGAGCTTGCCGTCCGCCCAGTCACCGAGGCACTGGGCCAGCGCGTCCTGGAAGGCGTCGTGTGCGGAGGTGTCGGACGCAAGCGGGGCGTCCGATGGTTCGTTCTTTCGGCGGAATCCCAGCATCGTGCCTCTCATTGATGGCGAGCCCCGGCCAGCCTGAGCGACGTCGCACAACCCGCCCGGACGCCGGCAACCGTTGGTTCCACCCTGGTTCGGTTATGGTTAATGGCGGGTTTCTCCTTGCAACCGGCGGTGGCGAGATCTGCAGGGATCGGGGCTCTCGCGTTCTCCGGCCTGCCGCCTTGACGTTTATGTAAGTAGTGGCTTACAGTAAGCCATGACTTACGGAACGACACTGAATGTGCTGGCGGACCCGACGCGGCGGGAGGTGTTCGAACGGCTGCGCGGTGGACCGCGGCCGGTCCATGCGATCGCGGCCGGGATGCCGGTGTCGCGGCCGGCGGTCTCGCAGCATCTGAAGGTGCTGAAGGATGCCGGGCTGGTCGAGGAGCGCAGCGAAGGCGTGCGCCGCATCTACGCGTTGCGCCGTGAGGGGTTGGCCGAGCTGCGCGACTGGCTCGACAGCTTCTGGGACGACGCGCTGCTCGCCTTCAAGATCGAGGCGGAGCGCACGCATCGGCAGACGAAAGGGGGGATCGATGAGTGAGGGGGCCGTGATCGCGCCGGAGCGGAAGCTCGTCCATGTCCGGGCGCCGATCGATCATGCGTTCGACGTGTTCACGCGCGGCCTGACGCGCTGGTGGCCGCATACGCATGGGGTCGGCCGCAAGCCGATCGAGAAGGTGATGCTGGAGCCGAAGCTCGGCGGCCGCTGGCTCGAGATCGCCGAGGACGGCACGGCGACCACGGTCGCGACCATCACGCTATGGGAGCCGCCGCATCGCTTCGTCATGCTGTGGCAGATCGATGCGCAGTGGAAGCCGGACGCGGCGATGCGCTCGGAGGTCGATGTGCAATTCGTTGCCGAGGACCCGGACGTGACCCGCGTCGAGCTGCTGCACCACAAGTTCGAAACCATGGGCCGCGAGGCCGGCGCGTCGATGCGGCGGGATGTCGACGGCGGCTGGCCGGGGCTGCTGCAGCGCTTCGTAGCCGAGGCCGAGCGGCCGCCGGCGTCATCATGAGCAGTTCATCATCTGCGTGGGGGAGATCGTGATGTCCGAGTTCGTCGTCCATTCCGTGCCGGGGAGCCCGTTCGGGCGCAGCGTGCTGATCGCGCTGGAGGAGAAAGGCGCGCCGTATCGGCTCGCGGCGCTGGCGCCGGGCGACTCCAAGGGCGCGGCGCATCTGGCGCGTCATCCCTTCGGGCGCGTGCCGGTGCTCGCGCATGACGGCTTCGTGTTGTACGAGACCCAGGCGATCCTGCGCTATCTCGACCGCGTGCTGCCCGAGCCGGCCCTGACGCCCGCGGATATCAGGCAGGCCGCGCGCATGGACCAGGTGATGAACATCAGCGACTGGTACCTGTTCCAGGGCGTCTGCAACGTCATCATCTTCCAGCGCATCGTCGGCCCGCAATTCTTCGGCACGACCACCGACGAAGCCGCGATCGCGCGCGCGATGCCGCAGGCGAGAACCGTCATCGCGGAGTTGTCGCGGCTGCTCGGCGAGCAGCCGTTCATGGTCGGCGATCATCTGTCGCTGGCCGATCTGCAGGCCGCGCCGCAGGCGAGCTTCCTGTCGTTGACGCCGGAATGGGCGGAGCTGACCGCCGGCCATCCCAACCTTGTCGCCTGGATCGAACGGCTGGAGGCGCGGCCGAGCTTCAAGTCCACCACCATGGCGGAGCTGACGGCGCGAGCGCGAGCGGCGTAGGCACGTGGCGTCAATCATGCTTCGGGTGAGATCCAAAGCCCAAGCGAGCGATCGCGCCGCGACGGCCGTCGGCATGGATACGCGACTTTCAGCCGCGTGATTAATCCAGGTTATATCGCGGCGGGCCGGTTCCATTTTAGCTGCGACGTAGGTCGAAGGGCCTCGGCATCCGCCGCACCCGATCGACCGCCACAGCGTCCCGATGACCGAATGACGAAGCCGGGTCGGCGGGACGGATTGGACACAAGCGCGCACCCCTTGATGCTGCGATCAGAACCCGATCTCCCCGGCTGCTGCGTCTCCTGCACCCACGTCGATTCCGGATTCTGTGCCGCGCTTTTCAAGGCCTGCCGGGCGCAGTCGGCGCTGCCGCGGCTCCATCAGCAGTTCTTCACCGTCCGGGCCGGCCAGCAGATCAAATGCCAGAGCGAGGCGCGCGACGATGTGCTCGTACTCTGCAGCGGCTGGGCATTCCGTTACATCCAGTTGTCGGATGGCGGCCGCCAGATCCTGCGCTTCCTGCTGCCGGGCGACATCTTCTCGCCGGCGGCGATCTTCGCCAAAGGCATGAGCTTCTCGGCCAAGGCATTGACCCAGGTCCAGGTCAGCCGGCTCGATGGCGAGGAGGTCCGCAAGCAGTGCCGCGCCGACGAGCTGGTCATGATGGAGGTGTTCCGCTCTCTCGGCGACAACGGCCGGGCCTCCTACGAGCTCATCACCGTGCTCGGCCAGCGTCCGGCCGAGCGTCGGATCGCGCATCTGCTGCTCAGCCTGATGCGGCGCGTCGCGGTGGACGGTGTGGTCCAGCATCACCGCTATCCGTTTCCCTTGAAGCAGCAGCACATCGCCGACGCCGTCGGCCTGACCTCGGTCCATGTCAGCCGCGTGCTCGCGCTGTTTCGCGATCGCAAGATCCTGACGATCTCGGAGGGCAGGCTGGAGGTTACCGATCTCGCCGAGCTCGAGCGGTTGGCGGCGTTGAACTGAGCCGGGCAGGGCGGCCAAGGAAGGTGAGCATAGCTGGTGCGGACGGTGGGACTCGAACCCACACGACGTTGCCATCGAGGGATTTTAAGTCCCTTGCGTCTACCCGTTCCGCCACGTCCGCCCTATTGATTTCCATAGCTTTTTCGTTCCAGGCCGGCAAATGTTTTCCAATCGAACCCTTGCGTTTTCCATTTCGGTTACAAAACCCGTTCACGCCTTGTCCTGACCGTCTTTGATCCTGCTGAATGCCCGGATGATGTTCTGCTCGGCCTCGACGTGCCGGGTATGGTGGGCGCCCATGCGTTCAGACTCGTCGCCGATCAGATCGGCCACCTCGCGGGTGTTGGCGCCGTTGCGCCTCCACCAAGCAGCGTAGGACACGCGCAGACCGTGCAGCGTGGTGCCGGCGCCAATGTGGCCGGCGCGCTCCCGGTCGCGCAGCCAGTGGCTCACCCGGGTCTGCGTCTCCTTCTCGGACGGCCACACCGTCCCGTCGTCGCGGACAGCGATCAGCCCGTCCGCCCGCTGCACCTTCAGCTCGCCCATGAAGGCCTGCAACTCGGGCAGCACCGGTAGGTTCACGAATTTGTCGTTCTTGCGCGCCTTGTAACGTGCGAGGAACAGGCAAATCTTGATTTCGAGCGGAGCGTTCTCGCGCGCGAATTGCCACTCCCACTCGCGGTTAGCGTTGGGATCGGCCTTGTGGGCCTTCTCGACCAAGAATTTCCGGTCTTTGCGGAAGAAGCGCGAGCGCGTTCCGGCATATTCGAACGCTGTATCGTTGAAGTCGCCGCGGACCGACGTGTCGTTCGCGTGATCCATAGCGTGGCGATGTTGCGAGCTTTGCCATAGCCCTGTCTCCGCCTGATGGCAGCCGCTACACGCTTGGCTGCCGACAAAGCTCAGCTCTGCTACGCTGGTCGGCTGAGACGAGGTATCCGGCGTCTTGAACCAGGACAGCCCGCTTGCAAGCAGAGGAAACAGCGCACCCGACCCGATTGCCAACAGCGCGGCAGTCCGCAAGCGGAATGTTGGCGCGGAGCGTTGAGCAGGAGTCGAAGGGCTTGTTCAGGCCGGGCCGTCGCGGTGGCCTTCTGACGCCCGCGCCTCTTCCGAGACCTCTTCGTCACATCCGATCACCCCTCGACTGCCCTGGAAGACTTACACGCGCAGGTCGTTGTCGTGAAGTGCAATTCGGGTTTCGCGGGCGAGGTCGATGAGAGAAGCGCAGAACGTCAGCAGCGCAGCCATGAACAGCAGCGCCACGCCATATTCGTGGGCAACATCGAACAGGGCGCTGATGAAGGCAACGATGATGATGAGGGCGGTGAGGATCGCAGAAAGGATGGAGCAGAACAGCGACCTGTTCAGGAGCGAAGCCCGGTGCCGCAGCCGGGGAATATCCGTCTTGAGGTAAGCCTTTGAAGCATCATCATCGGTGATGCCGTGAAGGAACTGGGCCCGGTCGACCACACGGTTGATGCGGGAAATAAGAACCGAGATGAAGGACGCGACGGCTCCCAGCAGGAAAGCCGGGGCCGCCACGTTGCCGATGATCCGTGCCAGTTGGTCGATTGAAGGCGTTACCGGCACTAACTGGATTACACTGTCCATCTCTTCGCGCAGTCCTTGCAAGTTCTTCAGGTGTCGCGAACGCGCCGGATGGGCGGGATCTTGAACGTGCCATCCTTAAGGGCAGTCTTGGGCTGATAGACCCTGACGCTGAGATTGAATGGCAGGCTCGGCGGACACGGAAGCCAATTCGTCTCCTTGTTGGCGCCTGGTGATTGCGCCTGGATGTAGATATCGAGCGAGCCGTCTGGATTGTATTTGATCGGCATCGCCGAAGTGATGCCGTAGCGGTTGATCGCGTTCCGAACATAGAAATTCTCGCGATAGGGCGAGACCGACCAGACCCCAGCTTCGGATGGGAATATCTCGTCCTTCTCCAGATGGAGAACATACTTCGCCGCGCCGTCCAGCACGTTGCCGTCGCCATCGACAAAGGCGGTTGGATAGACCGCATCGTCCGACGTCAGCGCCCCCAATCCAAACCAGGCGATGAATGCCCGCGTGGTGTAGTCGGTACCGAAGCGACCGATATTCAGCGCGCCCTGCCAGCCGTTGACGGTCGGCGCAGTGTAGGGGCCTGTTTCCAGCTTGTACCAGACCTCGGCCGGCGCCCGGTTGATCCCCCGCAGAACGGCCGGATCGAGCTTGGACGGTTCAAAGTCCTCGCCGACCTCGATCCCGATGCGCTTAAGCTTGTCGATAGTCTTGGCGTCGTCAGGGTAAGGCGGGTTGTCCTTCAACGCAGCGGCGAGGCGCTTGAAGAACATCTCGCCGGTCATGAGCCGCACCTGATCGTACGGCGTCGCCGTTGTATCGACACTGGTGTCGATCGGCACATCGGAGGGTGGCGTGTAGGACTTGCCCCAGGCGCTGAGCGGCGTCAGTTGCAAATCATCCTGCAGCTTGTTGATTGCAACGAACTCCTTGGGGCTGTCGCATGCGATCTGGACCAGAACAGATGCGTAGCGGGTCGTCGAACGGAACGTTTGCTTGATGCCATTGGGCGCAACACCGTTCCATTTGGGGCCGGCGATCAGGAAGTTTCCGGCGCCAGTTCCGGTCGTCCGACTGCCCGCCGAGGCGAAATCGTCGGTCCACATGTTGAGCGCTTGCATGATGATGTATCGCCCCTGAGTGTCGGGCTGAGAATAGACGAACGGCTCCTTGTCCAGGTCGATGAATGAAAACGCCCAGAGGGAGTTGACGCTGATGCGGACGCAGTCTTTGAAATCCGGATCGACATAAGTCCGCATCCTGCCGAACTGGTTGACAGGCGCTTTATACTGTTCGGACTTCGACGTGGCCGTCATCACCGCTCGGGTTGCGTCCATCATGACAAGCGGAAAGCCGTAGACATAGCATTCCAACGCAAGAACATACGCCAGTTCTTCCTCGACATCGCCCTTCAGGTCGCCGAGTGCGCGCAGCAGCGGGCCGGCGGCCTCGCTTCTTGTGGATGACAAGGCTGTGCCCAGCCCGGCACCGAGTGCGGTCGTGAGCAGGCAGCGGCGATGAAGCGAAATGCCTTCCTGTCCAGCAGATGAATTCATGAGCGATCTCCTTTTCATTAGCGCGCCGCTCGACCCATATTTGACCTAAGCTCGAAACGTCCCGTCTTTCGGTCGCAAGCCGTGGAAGAGGGAGACCACCGCAGATGACGCCCGGAACATATCGGGTTCTGAGAGTGGGGAGCTTTTTGCTCCCCACTGCTTTGCTGGGAATGACCAGGCTAGTCGTTTGCTTTGGTCGCGGCCTTCTGCATGGCTTTGAGATCTTCCTCAGCCAACTGTTCCGGCTTGATGTTGTAGGTCAGTTTGTCGATCTTGCCGGTGAATCGGAATGGCAGCGTATAGCTATCATCGACCGCGGTGCGGGTATCGAGCCCAACGTCCATGGATTCATCGATCGCCATCATGAATGGAATCGTGTGTTCCATTTTTTGTTGCGACAGCACTCGGCCGTCAACCGAAAGGACACCGCTGCCGCCTTTGCCGAGTCCGGGTCCATCGTATTTGAAGTCGAAGACGATCTTGTGCTTACCCGGACTGAGCGCCTGGCCCAGCCAGTCATCGGCTCCAACGCCGCCCTCCCAGCGATAACGTTTGAGATTGAGAAGATTGTAGACGAAGACCGGTTTACCCTTGAGCAGGTAAAGGCCGTAGCCACCGAACCTCCCGCCCATTGTAGCGATCATCCCTTCGGCACCGCCACTGGGCACGGTGATCTCGGCTGTGATCGTGTAGTCCCTGTTCAGGAGGCTGGGAGCATTGGCAATCGGAATGTCAGCGTTCTCACCGACATAGGTGAACTCCGTTCGCCCCGCCGTCCCACTCGGCCGCGGCGTGAGAAGTCGCGGGAGCACCGAGTTATCCAGCGGAAACACCTGGTACCTGCTCGCCTCCGCCGCAAACACCGCCTGCAGTTCCTTGAGCTTCTCGGGATTCGTCGCCGCAAGGTCGTCCGCCTGCGAGAAGTCCTCGGCAAGGTTGTAGAGCTCCCACTTGTACTGCTCGACCGGCGGCAGCGCCTTCGTGCCGACAAGCCACGGCGGCTCGGGTGGTGTGGTCGCGGCGTACCAGCCTTCGTGGTAAATGCCGCGGTTGGCGAACATCTCGAAGTACTGGGTCGTGCGCTTCGACGGTGCGTTGGCATTTGCCTTGTCGAACGTGTACGCCATGCTAACGCCTTCAATCGACTTCTGCTTGATGCCGTCGACCATGTCGGGCGCCTTGATGCCGGCCGCCTCAAGGATTGTGGGCACGATGTCGATCACGTGATGAAACTGGGGGCGAATGCCTCCGACATCGTTGATGTGGCCGGGCCACGAGATAGCCATACCCTGCCGCGTCCCACCGAAATGCGACGCGATCTGCTTGGTCCACTTGAAGGGCGTGTCGAACGCCCACGCCCACGGCACGGCCATGTGCGGATAGGTCTGGTCCGAACCCCAGGATTCGTAATATCGAAGATACTCGACCTCCGGCAAATCGAGCACGCCATTGGCGACCGTCAGCCAGTTTGGCGTACCCATCATCGAGCCTTCCGAACTCGTGCCGTTGTCGCCGTTGATGTAGATGATCAACGTGTTGTCGAGCTTGCCCATGTCTTCGACCGCCTGGATCACCCGGCCGATCTCATCGTCGACATAGGCGGTATAGGCCGCGAACACGTCGGCCTCGCGAATGACGATCTTTTTCTTCACCTCCGAGAGCGAATCCCACTTCGGCAAGACGTCCGGCCACGGCGTGAGCTGCGTGTTTGCGGGAATCACGCCCAATCGCTTCTGGTTGGCGAAGATCTGGTCTCGCAACTTCTCCCAGCCCTGGTCGAACAGGTGCATCTTGCTGATCTTGTCGATCCATTCCTTGGTTGGCTGGTGCGGGTCATGGGTTGCGCCAGGTACGTAGTAGACGAAGAACGGTTTCTCGGGCGCCGCGGCGTCAAGTTCCTTCATGTAACGGATCGCGTCGTCCGCCATGTCGGTGATCAGGTTGTAGCCCTTCTTCCCGACCCACGGGTAAACGGGGGTGTGGTCGCGGAACAGGTACGGCGTCCACTGGTCGGTCTCGCCACCCATGAAGCCGTAGAAGTACTGGAAGCCCATCCCGCTCGGCCATTGGTCGAACGGACCGGCCGCGCTGTATTGGAAGGACGGCGTGTTGTGGTTCTTGCCGAACCACGATGTGGCATATCCGTTGTCGCTCAGAATCCGGCCGATAGTCGCGTTCTCCGGACCGATGACCGAGTCATAGCCCGGATATCCAGTCGCCAGTTCGCTGATCTGGCCGAAGCCGACCGAGTGATGGTTGCGACCGGTGATCAGAGCCGCTCGCGTCGGCGAGCAGAGCGCCGTCGAGTGGAATTGGGTGTAGCGCAGGCCATTCTTGGCGATGCGATCGAGCGTTGGCGTTGGGATCACCCCGCCGAATGTGCTCGGCACGCCATAACCGGAATCGTCGGTCATGATCAGCAGAACGTTCGGCGCACCTTTACGCGGCACGACCGTCGGAGGCCACCACGGCTTCGAGGTCTTCGCATCCTCCGTGATCGTGCCGCCGAATTTCGGCGGTGGCGGTGGAAGCTGGTCGCCCGGAATGGTGATGGTCGCGGCCGGGGAGCCGAGCGGCGGCGTAGTCGGTTGCGCTTGCTGTGCAAACGCGGGGGCGGATATCGCCGACGTCAAAAACAATATGGAAGCAATCGCACGAAAATTCATCGCAGGCCCTCCCCAAGAGGTGCGCGCAACCGCGCAGATGCTTGTGATCCTCTAGGACGGCGCAAGGAGCGACGTTGACGCAGATCAACCCACGCGCGAAGGCGCCTAGGGCAGATGCGATCGCCTGGCTGTGCTAACCAGCGGGGCACGCTCATCTATTGTATTATTGTATGGACCTGCCGATGTCTCACGCCGGTCAGGCATCTGCAAAGAACCATCAAATATCGAAGAAATATTGAAGAGCAGGACACGCGCACACGCTCGGCATCGTGCTGCACCGAACAAGTCGAATAACGGACCTTGAGCGAAATCAATGGGGAACATTTTCTGAGTCTCAAACCGTCAAGGGCAAGCTTTCCTGGTCTTCCTGGATCGACAGCGATACGCTATGCTCGCCTACAAGCTCAATCATCCCGTCGTCGGCGCCGCGCTCGCGATCACCTTGGTTGCAGCAGTTTCGTTGGTTTCTTGGCAGAAGCTTTCTGCGAAGCATCGGCTTGCGATCAAGAGCGATCGTCTCGAGTAGGGCAATCGTCTTGACCTGGGAGATGGCTGTGCGGAGGCCGTGTGGCCCTATGGATGTAGCTGGCAGCTGCCTCCTGAAAGACGAGAAACCAAAAGGCACTTTCCCAAACGGCGACAAGGTTTGTCTCTCATGATCACGCGCGAGGCTATCCTGTCTCTCAGAGCGCCGCGTGAATTTCCTTAGGAACAAACAGCAATTCTTTGCTAAGCGGCGGACCAGCGCGACACTGTGCTCCATTTGCAACATCCGGTTGCAAATTGTTCCCTATCATCGTGACGGCTATCGCCCGGCGCAGTACGGCCTGTCATGCTGTCAGCATCATGCTCGTCACTCACTATGAGCGAGGGTCGTGGTTCGGCAGGAGATTGCCATGAGAATGACGAGGGCGCTTGGCGCTATTGCATTTGCGACCATTGCATCAGTACCGACGATTGTCTCGGCAGATGAGAGCGGCATCAGCTTTTGGATTCCGGGCACATTCGGTAGCCTTGCCGCCACGCCTCAGCAGCCCGGTTGGTCGGCTGCGTCAATTTATTATCATACCTCAGTGTCTGCCGGCAGGGACGTGGCGCGCGCTCGCGAGATCCAGATCGGCCGTATTCCTGCGAATTTGACAGCTACCTTGAACGCAAACGTCAATGCGAACGTCGATCTTGGCCTGCTGAACGCGACCTACGTCTTCGCGACACCGGTTCTCGGTGGTCAGGCGTCTGCAAGCCTGATCGGAATCTACGGCGCAAATACAACCTCGCTCAATGGATTGGTGACGGGCTCGCTTTCAACACCGGGCGGCTCAATTCCGTTCTCGCGCTTTGATTCCGTCAGCGATTCCATCACTGGCTTCGGCGATTTGATCCCCCAATTCGCACTGCGCTGGAACGCGGGCGTCAACAACTACATGACCTACGTGATGGGTGACATCCCTGTCGGCGCTTACCAGTCCACGCGCCTCGCCAATATCGGGATCGGGCATGGGACGATCGATGCGGGCGGCGGCTACACCTATTTCAATCCACAGAGCGGACATGAGCTCTCCGGCGTGCTAGGCTTCACCTACAATTTCACAAATCCTGACACGCAGTATCAAAGCGGCGTCGACATGCACTTCGACTGGGGCGCTTCGCAATTCCTGAGCAAGCAAGTCCAGATCGGGCTGGTGGGCTACGTCTACAAGCAACTTGGCTGCGATAGCGGCTCCGGCGATCGCGTCGGCTGCTTCCGCTCGCAGGTCGCGGGTGTCGGCCCGCAGGTCGGGTTTATCTTCCCGGTCGGTGACATGCAAGGCTACCTCAACTTCAAGGCCTACAAGGAATTTGCCGCGGAAAACCGGCCTGACGGCTGGAACGCCTGGGTGACGTTTGTCATCTCGCCGGCAGCACCAACGCCGACCGCGCCACCGAAGCGGATGATAACGAAATAAGGCTTGGTGAGCCGTGGCGGCCCAGCTCCCGCCCCGGCAATCGCCAGCTGACCTGCCCGGCTCTCCCCGGCGAACGCGCTGCCCCACCGCTAGCTACACCACCACCGGGGACACGACCTCGGATCCCGCACGGCTGGTTGTGGATGCACGAGGAGCGGGGACTGATGTGGAGATTGCGCCTGCTGGAGTCGAGCTGTTCGTATGAGAAATTGCCGCAGAGCATTCAACTCTTGCGAGTGTGGCGTTATTTTGCAGCTTTGTTACTAACAACGACTAATCGTCATCTTTGCGGCATATGGTACCTCCAGCCCACGCAAGGGCGATCATTCGATCAGGGAGGCTACTTTGCATCGCTCTTCTATTCTGGTCCTCGTCGGTATCACTGCAAGCGCGGCGGCGTTTGCTCATGATCACCCCAGTCGGCTTCACGGGACCTATGCGATGACGGGCGCATCGGACTGTATCCAGAACTCGGCGTCGATCGGATTCGATTCGAACTTCTTGCCGAAGGGTCCGGTCGTGTTCTTCGCCACCACCGTCGACGGCGTCATGGTGTTTCGCGCCGACGGCACCGGCACGGTGAACAACCGGTCCTTCACGGTCGACGCAGGCGAAGGGACGACCAGCGATATCTCGTACCAGATCACCTACTCGATTGACCCCGGTGGCAAGCTGTCGGTCAAGGCGGTGCCAGGTACGTACAGCTCCACGACCCTGACCGGACCGAACGCCGGGTTGACGCAAGTCGTCGATGTTCCCGACACCAGCGGATTCATCGGCGAAGGAGCACGGGCCATCGTCCTCGCTCCGCCCGCGCCGACCGTCCTGACGGTCAGTCGTTCCAATGGCACCCAGTTTGCCCGGATCTGCAATGGATCTCTCATCATGACCCGCCTCAGCGACGACGACCGCTGATGTAAGGGCGAGCCATTGTTCTGATCGGGGAGGAAACCATATGCACCGCTTTCTTATTTTGGCCGCCGCTGCGACGGCAAGCACGGCCGCGTCTGCGAATGATCATGCAAGTCTACGCGGAACCTATGCGTTAGCTGGCAAATCGTTGTGCATCCGGAATCCGGCCGCTGTCGGATTCAATTCGAACTTCACGCCAAAGGGCGGCCCGCTGAAGCTCTTTTCCTTCACCGTCGAAGGCGTCATGGTGCTTCGCGCCGATGGCACCGGGATGATGGATGTCCAGGACTTCTCGGTGGACACCGGCGGAGGCGAGACCGGCGTTACCTCATACAAGTTCACCTACACGATCGCCTCCGATGAGAGAGTGTTGCTCAAGGCGGTGCCGGGCACGTACAGCCACACGATCCTAACCGGCCCGATCGCCGGGCTGACGCAAGTCGCCGACGTTGCAGATGCGACTGGGGTGATCAGCGAGGGCGCGCGGACCATCACATTCGCCCAGCCCGCGCCGATCGTCCAATTGGTCAGCCGTTCCGATGGCAACCAGTACGCTCAGATCTGCAATGGATCGCGCATCTATATTCGCATCGGTGATGCCGACCGCTGATCTCGCCAACGGCGGCGCTCTGTGGCCGGCGCCGCCGTCCCGCCCCGAAGCTTGTTTCTCTCGCTCGGGCGGCCTCCTCGTCGCTCCCTTGGGCGCGGCGAGATCGGGGCCGACCTGTCCCCGCCGCCCGCAGCAAGGGATAAGAGGGGAAGGTGTCGAAACCGATTGACCGCCCGCACCGTGAAAGGGACCGGATCAAGGTGAAAAACCGTAAGCGTCCGGCAATGGCGTGCCTGACGAAGCTCCTGCTCAAGCCAGCGCGAGCGCCTTGGTAAAGCCTCAATCCGGCCGTCACCAGCTGCTTTGAGATGCCTTCGCGTTGAAGCGCTTTGCCAAGTCTGGGATCACGTGGTGCAAGACATGGACGAAGCGGCCGTTGTAAGGCACGGACCCATCACGAGAATCCGATTCGGATCCGCATCCCTTGCGGGCCGGTCGTTGGGCGAGGTGAGCGTGACGAATCCGAGGACCATCGCAGAGACGAATGCTGCCGCCGTTCGGGCCGATGTCCGCGGCCGATCGGCCCATGATCGAGCCCAGGATCGAGCCCATGGCTCGACGCCGCTGCACGGTCGAGGCTGCGTGACCAGCGATCGGCTTCGCGTCGCGCTGGCCGCGGGACTGCTGGGGTTGGGATCGTTGCTGTCGGGCTGCGCCGGCATGAGCGACAGCGTGTCGACCGCCTTCGCGGATCCGGCCAAGTATGAGCTCTATGACTGCAAGCAGCTCGAGGCCGAGCGCAAGGCGCTGGCCGGGCGCGCAGCCGAGCTGCAGGGCCTGATGGCCAAGGCAGAGACCGGAGCCGGCGGCGCGGTGGTGGCCGAGGTCGCCTATCGCAACGACTATATCGCGATCCGTGGCCAGACCCAGTTCGCCGAAGAGGCCTGGCGCCGCAACAAGTGCCAGGAGACTCCGGCGCCGCAGCCGGCTGCTGCGAAATCGGGCAAGCCGGTCAAGCCGGCGCGTCCTGCGCGGCCGATGGCCTCCGGTGCCGGCACGCCGTCGACCCTGCCGCGGGACGGCTCGGTCTACTGAGACCGGGCTGCTTCGCCTACGGCCGCCAGTCGTAGATCCAGCTCTGCCGCGCCGACAGGCGCTGCGGGCCGAGCGCCTTGATGCTGAGGTCGCGGGCCAGCGCCAGCGGTCCGGTCATGTGATAGAGGCGGCCCTGGTTGCGTGCGGTGCGCTGCACCTGGCCGACGCGCGGGCGGCGCAGCTTGGCGTAGCGTTTCAGCGCAGCCGGGATCGCGCCCGGACCGTCCGGGCGCGCCTCGCTCAGGCACTTGGCGAGCACCACCGCGTCCTCGATCGCCATTCCCGCGCCTTGCGCTGCAAAGGGCAGCATGGCGTGCGCGGCGTCGCCCAGCAGCGCGACGCTGCCCTCGGTCCATTCGATGCCTTCGGGGACGCCGAACAGCGCCCATTTGCGCCAGCCGTCGACCGCATTGAGCAGCAGCCGCGCCGTCGCCGGCCAGCGCGGCGGCGCGAACGCCGCCTTCAGCTCGCTCGGATCGCCCTCCGTGCTCCAGCCCGGCCGGTTCCAGGTCCCCGGCACCACCGCGACAACGTTGACCTGGCGGCCGGCCGAAATCGGATAGGCGACGAGATGGGCCTCGGGACCCATCCAGAGCTGCACCCGCGCTGCCGTCAATTCGCGTGGCAATTGCCGGGCGTCGAGCGTGCCACGCCAGGCGATCAGGCCGGAGAACGCGGCGCGGACCTGCGGAAACAGGTGGTGCCGGACCGCCGACCACACGCCGTCGGCGCCGATCAGCGCCAGCGCCACGTCCTGGCGGCGCTCATTGCCGCGGCGATGCACCACGGTCAGACCCTTGGCGTGGGCGGCGACGTCCTCGAACTGGCAGCCGAGCCGCAGTTCGACGTCCGGATGCGCCATCACCTCCGCGGCCAGCGCCGCCTGCAGATCGGCGCGGTGGATCACCCAATAAGGCGCGCCAGCCGCCTGGCTCGCGGCCTCGCCGAGCGGCAGGCGGGCGATCTCGCCGCCGGCCCGCGCGCTCATGATGCTGACGGCGTCGGGCACCACGGCACGCGCGGTCAGCCGCGGCCCCAGGCCGAGATCGAGCAGGATACGGCTGGCGTTGGGCGAGAGCTGCAGGCCGGCGCCGACCTCCTCGAGCCGTTCGGCCTTCTCCAGCACGACGACGCGGAAGCCCTTGGTGGCGAGCGCGAGCGCAGCCGTCAGGCCGCCAATTCCGGCCCCCGCCACATAGACGGTACGCGATGCCACGACACGCCGATCAGGCGACGTCCTTCAGCACGCATTCCGGCGGCCGCGCCTCGCCGGCGGCGAGGTCCGGCGCATAGCGGTACAGCGTCGAGCAATACGGGCAGATGATCTCTTTGTCGTTGCCGAGATCGAGGAACACGTGCGGATGATCGAACGGCGGATTGGCGCCCACGCACATGAACTCATGCGAGCCGATCTCGATGACGGGGACACCGGCATCATTGTGGAAATGCGGGACGATGTTATCGGCCATCGGTATCACCTCGCGTGGCAACGGGAGCGTATGCGGTCAGCACGACGGAGCGGGACGGGACTGAGGTCGCACGGCCGCGCGCGTCGAAAACGGCGCGACCATACTGAGCCTTAAGGCCAATTCCTAGTGCTGGGAACCCGCGTTTGGTGCAACGCACGCCGTTATGTTGTGGCCTGTGGATTCGACACAAACTCGGGGCCGCCGAGAAGCCCTTCTTTCGTCGGGGCCGTTGTGCCAGGCACGGGAATTACTATGTGTCTCCGCATCGTTCCCGCGAAAACGTGAAGGCGGCGTGATCTCGAAGCGAATCAAGCTGGGACTCGGTCTGGCGCTGGCCGGGCTCGCCGTGAGCGCCGCGGTTGGCGCTGCGATATGGCCGCACGCCTATGGGGCCGGAGCCATCGTCGTGGCGCAGGACGATCCGGCGAGGCTGTCGGAGCTTCAGATCGCGTTCGTTCTGCAGAACGATCCGGCGCGGATCATCAGCAATATCGAGGACGCGCTCGCCGCCGGCGATCCAGATCTCGCGGAGAGCTTCGTCGCGCTCGCGCGGGATCAGCAGGTGGTGCTCGACGAGGGGCTGGTGCAGCGCGTGAGCGATGCGGTGGCCGCCGAGAAGGCGCCGGCCAGCGTTGCCAAGCGGTTCGCGACCGGGCTCGTCACCGGCCAGGCCGACGACGTCGCGAGCCTGTCCGGCACGGTAGCCGGCGATCTCTTCGTGTTCGGCGACATCCGCGACGCGGTCCGCGAAGGCAAGCATCTGGTGATGGGCGAGGAGACCGACCGCCTGGTGCTGGGCCTGGCCACGGCCGGTCTTGCCGTCACCGCCGCAACCTATGCCTCGGCCGGCACCGCCGCGCCAGTGCGGGCCGGGCTGACGCTGGTGAAGGATGCGCGAAAGGTTGGCCGGCTCGGCGAGGGGCTCGCCGCCTGGGCGGGACGCTCCGCGCGCGAGGTGGTCGATGCGCCGCTGTTGCAGCAGGCGGTGGCCTCGGGCTCGGTGCTTCGTCCGGGCCAGACCGCGACCGCGATCCGGGCGGCGTTCCGCGCCGAGAAGGCCGGCGCGCTGGTGCGGCTCGCCAAGGATGTCGGCCGCATCACCGAAAAGGCCGGCACGCGCGGCGCACTGGATTCGCTCAAGCTCGCCGAAGGACCGAAGGACATCGCCCGCGCGGCCCGCCTGGCGGAGGCCAAGGGCGGGCAGACGCGGGCGATCCTGAAGCTGCTCGGCCGCGGCGCGCTGCTGCTGACCGCGGGGGCATTCAATCTCGCGCTCTGGCTGTTCGGCGCGCTGATGACGCTGCTCAGCTTCGTCGCATCGCTGAAGGCGATGACCGAGCGGGCCACCCAGGCCTGGCTCGACCGGAGCCGGCGGCGCCGCCTGCGCCGGATGCAGGCCGCGGCCGTCGCTCCCGAACTGGCCGCAACCGCGCCCTGCGGCTAGAGCATGATCCGGAAAAGTGGAAGCCGGTTTTCCGAAAAGATCATGCTCAAACAAAGGGATAAGATCATGATGCGATTCCGTGGAATCGCATCATGATCTAGACTTCGTCCGACCAGCTTCACTCCAGCGTTCCGGGATTCGCGACCGATGCCGAGCTTTCACAACGGCGCCGTTGAAATTGCCTTCATCGACGAGGGGGAGGGCGATCCGATCGTGCTCGTCCATGGCTTTGCCTCGAGCAAGAACGTCAACTGGGTCTATCCGGCCTGGATCTCCGAATTGCGCAAGGATGGCCGCCGGGTGATCGCGCTCGACAACCGCGGCCATGGCGATTCGGCCAAGCTGTACGACCCCACGCTGTATTCGATCGCGGAGATGGCGAGCGACGTCACGGCGCTGATGGATCATCTCGGCCTCGCCAGCGCCGACGTGATGGGCTACTCGCTCGGCGGCCGCATCGCCGCGCATATCGCGCTGACCGCGCCAGAGCGGCTGCGTTCGGCGATCTTCGGCGGCATCGGCATGGCGATGATCGAAGGCGGCGGTCCCGGCGAGAACGTCGCCGCCGCGCTCGAGGCGCCCTCGATCGATAACGTGACCGATCCCGTGGGCCGCACCTTCCGCGCCTTCGCCGACCAGACCCGCTCCGACCGCCTGGCGCTGGCCGCCTGCATGCGCGGCTCGCGCGGCCTGATCTCGCGCGACGACGCCCGCCGTATCGCCGTGCCGGTGCTGGTCGCGGTCGGCACGGCCGACGAGGTGTCGGGCTCGGGTCCGGCGCTCGGCGCGCTCATCCCCGGTGCCGAAGTGCTCGATATCCCCAATCGCGATCACATGCGCGCTGTCGGCGACAAGGTCTACAAGGCCGGGGTGATCGACTTTCTGTCACGGCGCTGAAGCCGTAGCCCGGGCGAGCGCAGCGACCCCGGGGTTCTCCGACACAGCGCGCGAGATCCCGCATGTCGCCGACGCCTTGCGGCGCCGGCTGTCGCTGATGCGGGCTACGGAGGCGTCATGCGGCGGAGCCGTCCACACGCTCGCCGCTGAACCACCTCGTCGCCGCGATCAGCGCGGTGAAGGTGGCGATCCACACCATCCGGGCGCCGTAGCGGTCATGCGGGCCGGAGATGACGCCGCAGATCACGGCATTGCCGAGCAGTGCCAGGGTCACGGTGATGGCGAGCAGGGCCACGTCGTCGCGTCGCCGGCGCCAGATCGCGTGCGCCGCGATCGCCGCCGCCGCCAGCATCGAGGCCAGCGCGACCGGCACGTGCAGCCAGTTGATGACGGCGAAACTGATCTCCCAGTGCTGCTGGTGTGCGGCGCGCATCTTCTTGACCTGCGAGGGGACGTAGCGCTCGATGATGCCATAGGTGTGCGGCAGCCAGCCGTTGGTGCCCTCGCCGGTCGCCACATGCACCAGCTGCTCGGCGGTGGCGACCGCGGCGGCCCTGGCCTGCCACAGCGGGTAGGCCGCGAGCGACCGCTTCACGATGAAGCCCATCTCGTCGTTCATGCCCTCGAAGCGGCCGAGCTTGTTGAACATGCTGTTGCCCCACAGGAAGTCGTCGGCGGTGGGCGGCAGCTCGTTGCGATAGGGGCAGAGCTTCAGCTTCTCGCGGGCGCAATGGTCCTTCAGATATTGCGCCACGATGCCGTCCTGGAGCATGCGGCCGAAGGCGACGCCGGTACCGCCCGGCGTCCACGCGAGCTGGCCGGACAGGGCAAAGTTGGCCGCGAGCAGCATCGCCGCACCCGCGACGATCGTCATGCTGGCCTGGATCAGGCCGGAGAGCGCGATCTGCCGGCGCAGCCAGGGATAGGCGATCCAGCCGGCGCAGCACAGGCCGAACAGCACGCCGAGCGTGGCGCTGTGGGTGGCGGAGGCGAAGGCGACGAAGCCGAACAGCGCGCACTTTTCCAGGACGGTGGTCCGGCGCGCCTGGGTGACCATGATGTAGAGCGCGAGCACCGACAGGCCGGCGAAGATGTCGGTCAGCAGCATGCTGGCGAGCCAGGGCAGGGCGGTGGTCAGGATCAGCAGCAGGCCGATCCAGAGCAGACGCAGCGGTTGGGCCAGTCCCAGCAGGCGCAAGGTGAGCTGCAGGATCCACAGCGTCGCCAGCGCCTGCAGGCCGAGATTGAGCCAGAAGCTCGAGCCCTCGCCCCAATGCAGATAAAGCCCGAACACGGTCGAGCGGCTCGGCACCAGATAGCCTTCGTACCAGCGCGCGAGATAGCCCCCGGTGTCCCACTGCAGCAGCGGGTAGCCGTTCCACAGCGCCGGCGCGACCAGGAAGAGCGGGATGACGATGACGGGGAGCCAGGCCAATCCGGCCTCGGTCGCGCGTTCGTCCAGGATCTGAGTGTTACTGATACCCGTGTCCCCCCGATCAGGAGCACCGTGGCCGAAGTATGGTCAGGGCGATATTCACTAGTAGACGCAGAGCGATGGATGGTAAAGCCGATCCCGTGATCGAACGGGGGGCCGCCGGCCTTCGATCCTCCGGGTGGTTCCTTTTTGCCGCAGCCACCGGTATCCGCCCCACCCGCCCTCCCGCAGGGTGCTCCAGGGGGCGGGAACGGATTGCTTCCCCGGTGATCGTCTTGATTTTGGGTTCCTGCTGCCCACCTTGAGCCGACGCGGTGCCGAATGGCATGGCGGCGCAACCGGGACGTCACCGGCGGGGCGTAACGGAAATGTCTCAATCCCGTGTTCTCTGGGAGGCAGGCTGGCTGGAATGGATCCCCGGCCTCGCGCAGCCCGCTGAGGACATCGTTCCATGCGCCGTGCTATAAGGCCCGCCCACTGAAACTGCGAGAAGCAGCCATGGCTATGCATCAGACCAATCCGCAGCAGGGCAGCAAGCTGGCGACGCTTGATCCGATATGGGATCGGATCCGCCACGAGGCAGAAGAGATCGTGCGTCGCGAGCCCGAGCTTGCGACCTTCATCTATTCAACCGTTCTGCACCACGGCCGTCTCGAGGATTCGGTCGTGCACCGGGTTGCCGATCGTCTCGATCATTCCGCGCTGTCGGGCGACCTGATCCGCCAGACCTTCGACGACGCGCTGCGCGACGAGCCGGACCTCGGCCATGCGTTTCGCGCCGATCTCGTCGCCGTCTACGATCGCGATCCCGCCACCACGCGCTTCATCGATCCGTTGCTCTACTTCAAGGGCTTTCACGCGCTGCAGACGCACCGGCTGGCGCATTGGCTGTACCGCAAGAGCCGCAAGGATTTCGCGTTCTATCTGCAGAGCCGGTCTTCGGCGGTGTTCCAGACCGACATCAATCCGGCGGCGCGCATCGGCCGCGGCATCTTCCTCGATCACGCCACCGGCTTCGTCTGCGGCGAAACGGCCATCATCGAGGACAACGTCTCGATTCTGCACGGCGTGACGCTCGGCGGCACCGGCAAGGAGAACGAGGATCGGCATCCCAAGATTCGTCACGGCGTGCTGATCGGCGCCGGCGCCAAGGTGCTCGGCAACATCGAAGTCGGTCATTGCGCGCGCATTGCCGCCGGCTCAGTCGTCGTGAAGCCGGTGCCGAACAACGTCACCGTCGCAGGCGTGCCGGCGAAGATCGTCGGCGAGGCCGGTTGTGCGGAGCCGTCGCGCACCATGGATCAGATGATCAACGCGATCGGGATCTGAGCCGCGAGCGCGTCGGCGACAGCGAAGTCAAGACCTTCTCATCCAGGGAATTTCGTGCCAACACATCGGCGTCTGTGGATTTGACGATCCGCCGTTTGTCTTGGCGGAATGAATGTGAGATCCACGGCGTCCCTTTCAGGTCGTTCGACATCGCCGGCTCGTCTTGCCTCGATCGATGGGCTGGAATGTCGAACTCATAAGGACACGGACGTTCGCGCTGCAACGTCCGCATCATCTGCAAACCTCGCTGTCGATTGGAGATCACCGTGGACGTTCAGGAAGTCAGGAAGCTCGACGCGTATCTGAAGCGCGTGTTCGGCAATCCCAAGATCCGTGTGGTGCCGCGGCCGAAGAAGGAAGACTCCGCCGAGGTCTATATCGGCGAAGAGTTCATCGGCGTGCTGTTCGTCGACGACGAGGACGACGACCGCTCGTTCCAGTTCCAGATGGCGATCCTGGAAGACGATCTGGTCGAGTAGTTGCCGGATGCAGCGGCCCGCATGAGCGCGAAGCGCATGCGGGGACGCTTGCGAAGATGGCGGCGTTGCCAGAACGAATCGTGGTGCAGGCGCGCCCAGGGGCGCGCTCGCGCGGGTTGAGAGAGCAGCTCCCGCAGACCGGCTCCAGCGTGCTTACGCACACGCTGTCAGCACGCAATCCGTCCGCGGATGAGCCCGGCTTCCATCCACGCCGTCATTCCGGGGCGCGCGAAGCGCGAGCCCGGAATCCATAGCCCCAGGACGGCGTGAGACGCGCGATGGTCGTGGCGCATGTGGTCGCCCCAACATCCGCTCGTGAGTATGGATTCCGGGCTCACGCTTCGCGTGCCCCGGAATGACGATCGGAGAGAGTTTGGCAGCTCTCACATTCGACGTCCGTGCGCGGGCTGCGCTCATCCGGGCCACGATTTCAACGATTGCCTACGACCTACTTCACCGCGTGCATCTGCGCAGTCAGCCGCTCCATCGCGCTCGCCACGTCCTGCCATTGCGACAGCCAGCTGCGGGGGTAGCGAAACACGAGATCCGCGCCCTCGACGCGGCGCTCGCTGAGGCACATGCCCGGCGTGGCGGCATCACGCGTGCAGCGGGCGACCAGCAAAGGCTGCTCGGCCGTGAACAGATCCTCCATGTCGTACGCTGTGCCCGCGCGGAAGCTTCGCATGCTCAATCCGTCCTGCACCGGCACGGCCGTCGGATTGAGATAGCGCGGATAGATCGTCTTCAGTCGCGTCTCGGGCGACATCGCGTCGTGATGCGCCGATATCGAGACGAAGATGCGATCGATCGGGTGCGGCGCCTGATCGATCTGGTCGGCGCTGACGTGATGCGGCGCCTCGGGCGGCGTGAGCGAGGGATATTCGAAGCCGAGATCGACGCGCTCCTGCGGCCCCGTATGGCGCTGGATCTTCACCCGGATGGCGGCCGTCGGCACGTTGAACACGGTGCCGCCGATGCTGACCGGCAGGCGCTCGGGTCCCTTGAAGGTGCCGGCGCGCCAGGTCGGCCAGAGCAGGTAGGCGACCAGCGCGATTGCCGCCGCCGCCAGCACGCAGCCCAGGATGATCGGCACGGCATGGCCATGTCCGTTCGAAGGGCGGGCACTGCGGACCGAAAACATCGTCATGGCGGGCAGGGGATCTCAAGGACCGAATCAGCGCCGACTATGCCATGGCGATGCGGCATTCTGCAGAAACTTACCTGCAGGGAGACGCGCACCGGCCGCGGCCGCCATTAACCCTTCCTTAAGGATAATGTGGCGGGCGCGGTCGCTTTTTGCCAAACCAGCATCGGTCAGTTCTGCAAGCGTGTGAGTGCGTACGATGTCGGCAGAGGCGTTCAATTCCCTGTTCTCGCTCCTCATCGGTTTCGCCTTGGCCGGCGCCTTGGCGAGCGGCTACCAGGCCTATGCCGAACGTCCGCCGGGATTCGAGCTGCTGCAGGAGGGCGTCACGCCCCGGCGGTTCGCCGCGGTGCCATTCCTGGTGTTCGCCGCGCCCTTCATCATCATGCGCAACACGCTGCGCGGCGCCCGCATCGAGCGCCGTCGCTTCGAGTTCGTGATGCTGGCGACCGTGATCGCCGGCTTCTGGAGCATGATGTGCGGCACCTTCGTGGTCATGACGCTGCGCGCCGCGGGCGTGCTGGCCTAGTTCCCGCGCCGGGCGCCGCAGCGGCGCTTGCTTGAAATCGCTCTGGGGGCTGTGCCAAGGTCGCCTGCGAACGGGAGACCTCGATGGCCATCTACGAACTCGACGGGCAGGCGCCCGAGCTGCCGGCGGACGGCAACTACTACATCGCCGACAATGCCACCGTGATCGGCCGGGTGAAGCTCGCCAAGGAGGTCACGGTCTGGTTCGGCGCGGTGATCCGCGGCGACAATGACTGGATCGAGATCGGCGAGAGCTCCAACATCCAGGACAACGCCACCTGTCACGTCGATCCTGGCTTCCCGCTGCGCGTCGGCCGCAACGTCACCGTCGGCCATAACGTGATCCTGCACGGCTGCACGGTCGAGGATGATGCCCTGATCGGCATGGGCTCGATCATCATGAATGGCGCGCATATCCGCCGTGGCAGCGTCGTTGGCGCCGGCGCCATCATCACCGAGGGCAAGGATTTTCCGGAATACTCGCTGATCATCGGCGCGCCCGCGCGTGTCGTGCGCACGCTGGAGCCGGCGCAGGTCGAGCGCATGGGCATCGCGGCCAAGGCCTATGTCGCCAAGGGACCGCGCTACACCAAGGGTCTGAAGAAGATCGGCTGACGTCACGGCCGATGGAGTCGGAGATTCTTCACGTCCCTTCGGACTCGCCTGCCTCCACTGCGCTGGCGACACGTTCGTGGCCGCTCGCCCACAGCGCATGCTGTTCGCTGCCGTCCTGATAGGGATTGGCCTCGGCCGGAATGTTCGCGCGCGCGGCGCGCTCGCCCTGTTCGAACGGATCGGGGTCGGTGCTCATGCTGACGTCCTGCTCCTCTGCTTCGGCTTGTGCTTCGACTGGTTTCTGGACTTGTCGTCGGGCTCGTTCTTGCGTTTGCGCGCAGGCTTGCCTGCGCCATCGCCATCCTCCGCAGCGCTCTTGCGCAGCGCGTCCTTCAGATCCGCCGGCACGCCGTGCTTTTCCAACAGGTCCATGAACGCCTCGTCGGCGAGGTCCTGCAGACTCAGCATCTGATCGCGGCCGAGCTGCTTGAGCTTGTCGAACGTGTCCTCGTCGAAGGCGATCAGCTTGCGCACGGCTCCTTGCTCTCCTCGCCCCATCAATCCTCTCCGATCAACATTCGTTCCGGAACGCGGTCCGTCCGGCTGGGTTGAAGTGTAAAGGGAGACGGTCCCATGGCCAGGTTTTCATTGGGCACCTTGATCGTGATTGCAGGCCTCGGCACGGCCACTGCGGTGTTCGCGCAAGGCGGTGGCGGCGGTGCGGGAGGCGCTGGCGGTGGAGCGAGCGCGGGTGGCGCGGCGAGCGCGGGAGCCGCCGGCATCGGCACGACCGGTACCGCTGCAGGATCAGGGAACGTCGCCGGTCTCGGCAACGCGCAGAACGAAGCCGGAAGCGGCAGCAATCCCTCGCGGCTGTCGCAACCGGGGGCGGCAGCTGCAAACGGGACTAACAGCCTCGGCACAGCGCAGTCGTCCGGCTCGGGCGCAAGCCGGGTGGGGTCGAGCAATTCCGGCGTCACGACCGGCGTGGGTCGTGGAGCGGGAGGCACCGCGGCGACGGGACCGAACCGCGCCAGTGATACCGATGAGCAGGTTCAGCAGGAGAACAAGACGGCCGACCGGAAGGTGAAGAGCATCTGCCGCGGTTGCTGAATATTGCCCGCGGCTCCGGACGTCACGTAACGACATCGAGATCGCGCAGATGTGAGCGGGGTTGCCCGCGCGCCGTTCCAAATCCGGCTTAGAGACATTCGATGGACAGTACCGAGTGCAATGACATTGTCATGCCGGTTGAATTTGGAGACGGATAGATGCGCAAGAGATTGATGGGATTGCTGGCGGGGGCCGTGATCGCGGCGGCGATGATGCCCGGCATGGCGTCGGCGCACGGGCCGGGCGGTTTCCATCATGGCTTCGGCCATCGTGGCTTTGGCCCGGGTTTTGGACTCGGGTTTGGCTTGGGTTTTGGTTATCCCGGCTACTACGGATACGGAGGCTATCCCTATTACTACCCGTACACCTACGAGGACCTCGGCGGCTGTTACGTCGCCCGCAAGCGTGTGCGGACAGCGCGCGGCTGGCGCTTCCGCAACGTCGAGGTGTGTGAATGAAGCTTGGGCGAGGCGACCGGCCGATCCGGTCACTTCGCCTTAACGACATCTCGTGACGATTTGTTGCCGCTCCGATCGGCGGAGCGGCGGCGGAGAAGTAGCTGGCGCAACGCTTGCATGGGATCCAGGCATGATCAACACACTCACATCCCCTGAACTCACGTTTGTCTTCATGGGCGTCGTCGTCAGCCTGGGCGCCGCGCTGGTCTGGATGGCCTGGGAGCTCGAGCAGGGCGGCAGGCAGCTGGCGAAGATCCGTCGCGACGATCGTCGCCTGCGCTAGCAGCCGACGGTCCGGCGCCCGCATGAACGCAAGCGACATGCGGCAAGCGACATGCGGGAAGCCTCGCGGGCGCAGTCTGACGGGTTCGCTCGCCCGGGCCGCGGCTGTCAGCTCAGCACGCCATATTTCTTGAACCACGCCTGCATCTGCGCCCAGCCGTCCTCGGCGGCGTCCTTGCGATAGCTGGGGCGATAATCGGCGTGGAAGCCATGCGGCGCGCCGGGATAGATCTTGAACTCAGCGGTCTTCTTGTTGTCGGCGAGCGCGGTCTTCATGGCTTCGACGCTGGCGACGGGAATGCCGGTGTCGGCTTCGCCGTAGAGGCCGAGCACGGGCGCCTTCATCTCGGGTGCGAGCTGCGTCGGGCTCTTCGGCCAGGCGGGATTGGGCGGATCGATCAGCGGGCCGTAGAACGCAACGCCCGCCTTCAGCGCCGAACTATGCGCCGCATATTCCCACACGGTGCGGCCGCCGCGGCAGAAGCCGACGATGCCGAGACGCGAGGTGTCGCCGCCCTGCGACTTGGCCCAGGCCACCGTCGCGTCGAGGTCCGACAGCAGCTCCGCGTCGGGCTTGGCATTCACGATCGGCAGCAGGTCCTTGATCTCGGTGATCTTGGTGAGGTCGGTCCCGCTGCGGAAGTAGTAGTCCGGCGCCACGGCGAGCGCGCCGAGCTTGGCGAGACGGCGCGTCACGTCCTTGATGTACTGATGCAGGCCGAAGATCTCCATCGCGACCAGCACGACGGGCGGATTGCTGGCGCTGGCGGGGCGCGCGAAATAGGCCGGCATGTCGCGGTCGCCGACCTTGATCTTCGCATCTCCGGCATTCAGGCCGCTGGTGTCGGTGGTAATGACCTCGGCCCGCACCGGGCCGGCAGCCAGCGTGTAGCCGGCCGTCACGGCAGCGGACGCGGTCATGAAGCCGCGGCGTGAGAAGGGGGCGACTTTTGTCAGCCCGATGACATCGGACGTCAGTGCTGGATCGGCGGACATGGGGGCTCCTCTGCGTCTTACGGGCGCATTGAGCCGAGAATTGACGGGGAAAAGCAAGTCACCAGCCGGAGAGCCGCGGCGTCGGATCCGTTCCGGGCGGTCGAACGCGCCGCCACAAAAAACAAGGCCGTCGGCGCAGTATGGCGCCAACGACCTTGCCAGCCCCGGATATTGAAATTGGCCCTGTGCCATCCTGAAATTGGCTCGCCATCCGGTGAAGGCAGGATGGCGTGACTCCCGGTTTCAATCTGTGAAGCACTTCACAGGATCCTGGGAATATTCGGCGGGAATTCTACGAGCAGGCGTCGGGACCGGCCGTCTCAGGATCGGTTGCGACGATGCCGATGGCCGCCGCGGCTGGCATGGGCGCGGGCGCGGATGCTGCGGTTGCGTGGAGCAGGCGCGGCCTGCTCCGAGCTCTGCGTGCTGGCGAACGACTGGCGCAGGCCATCGATGGAGTCCTTCAGGGTCGAGACCTGGTCCGACAGGCGCTTGGTGTCGGCCTGCTGGGCCGCGAGCAGGCGGCGCATGCTCTGCAACTGCTCCTGCATCATCTGCAACTGGTCGATCGATTCCTGCTGGGTGGCCTCCAGGCCCTTGGTCTTCTCCACCAACTGCTCGGACGCCTGCACCGTGCGCGCCTGCAACTGCCGCGTCACCGCGCCGCGCTCGGCTTCCGGCGCGCCGCCATAGGCACGCCACAACATGATGCCGCCGATGCCCGCGATCAGCACCACGAGCGTCGCGGCTGCGAGCGCGATCGGCTGGGCGCCCTTGACGGGGGCCGGGCTGAGCTTCTCGGGGTAGCGTCTGGTGTCGCGCGTCACCGGATTCATCACGAAACCACCCAAATTGAAAAAGCTTCGGATGCTCCTCCCGAAAACTGGGAGAGGCGAAAAACTCGAGCAGAGAACGCTGTCCGCCCAGCCCGCAAATCGTGCATCTGGCGAACGAACCAAGTCGTCAGGTTTTGATTAGGAAATCCGACAAAAGCGAGGCCTGCAAGCCCGAAATGGCGCGCCCGCCGCATGCACCACGCCGGTTCCGGGGCGCGGTCGCGACCAGCCGAAAACTGCGGCCGGACAAATGCTTACTGCGTTGCGCTGCAGTTCCGGCAGATCGTGAGCTTCTGCTTGAGGCGGGCCTCGTCGGCGAGGTCGGCCGCCTGTTCCTCCTCCCAGCTCATCCGGCCGCGATAGCCGGAGCTCGACTGCGCGGACATCACGTCGACCCGCGAGTCGCCACGGCGCTTCGCGCCTTTGCGCGACGTGCCGATGTCCGGCTCCGTCACCATCTCGGTGTCGGCGTCGGAGGTGGCGACACGGCCGTCCCAGTCGGCCGCAGCGCTCGTCGGCTGCGCGGTAATCACCGCGGGCGTAGCGGCCATCGCCGGCGCGGCTGGGCCCGCCGCGGCCAGCGGTCCCGAGCAGCCGGCGCCGGACATGCAGCAGTTCGCCAGGGTCAGGGCCGCGGCCAGCAAGGTCGCGCTTCGCAGGATCATCATCATGCCGAAAACCTAAACCCGACGGTCGAGGGAAAACAAGGTTGGCCGGCCGTTGCCGCGCCCCGCCTGCGACATATCGTCAAAGCAAGGCCAAAAAAAGTTGCGGCCAGGCCTTGGGGGAGGCCTGGCCGCGCGCGAACCGGTCTGGGACGGGGAGGGGTGGGGATGTGACCGGGTCGCGTAACTCGAATTCGTGTCTCGCCTCTCTGATCAGCGCTTGCGGACGCCTTAGCGTTCTCTGGCGCTGGCGGTGGCCACTGCCGGGCGACCGTCGCCGAGCGAGACCCAGACGTTGGGGTCGCTCTGCGACTGCCGCTTGACGAAGCGGTAGCCGGTCTCGGTCCAGGCGACGACGCTCTCGTTCTGATTGTCGAGCACGTACTCGCCCTTGTCGGTCTTCACGGTGAGGACGGCGTGTCCTTCACCCTTCTTGTCGCGCACCACCGTGATCAGCAGCGCCTCGCGGGGCCAGCCGGCATCGATCAGCAGCTTGCGCTTCAGCAGCACGTAATCCTCGCAGTCGCCGTAGCCGTCCGTCGGCAGCGACCATTTCTCGACCACGCCCCAATGGTCCATGTCGGTGATGGGCTTGACGTTCTCGTTGACCCAGCGATTGACCTTTAGCAGATCGCGCCAGGCGGTCTGGGACAGCACGATGTCGCGGGGCTGCGACGCGCCGCCGCGGCATTCCTCGGGCGCCTCGGTGCAGAACTCGACCCAGCCGATCGGCGCCCGTGCGGTGTCGCCCAGGCTCGCATAGAGCACCCGGTCATCACCGGCATGCGCCATCCCGCCCATCGCCATCAGGAAGGCTGCGACCGCCCACCCCGTTGCCTGTCCCGTCCGCTTGACCATTTTGGCCCCCGTTTTCGTTGGGACCATGTGTCTCACAAAGATTTTTCGCTGCCGCTAAATCGCCACGATGGATTTGACGCAAATCCAAGTAAAACAAAGGGCTTATTCGACTTTCACTTGAATCGAATCTAGCTAAAATTTGAATCATTCGCGGTTGAATCGAATGCGCTGCATTAAGCCGGGAACCGCTGCCGTTGCAGGGTCCCCTGCGCTTTTCCCGTCAACTATTAACTGCGCCGGATCACCTGTGCGCTGGCCGAACGCCACACGGCGCCCGTGGTGGCGGACGCCGTGTGCTCCGTGAAGTTGCGGGATTTCAGAGGCTTGCGGCTTTACCGCGCGGTAACGCTGTCTTCGAGCGTTTCGGCGAGCTGGGCGTGCGTGAACTCGATCGCGAAGCCGCCTTCGAGATTTCGCACCACGCGCGCCTGGACGCGGCCGAGCATGACCTGCGATTTCAGCGGCGGCCTGGTCTCGGCCGCAATCGCCGCGCCCGACAGCGACATGTCGATGATGCGGCAGGTCATCTTGGTGCCGTCCTCGAGCGTCAGCACCGCGATCGGGTTGCGCGGAATGATACGGTCGTGGCGGCGATCCTCCGGCAGATTGAGGATGTCGCGGTTGGCGAGCCAGGTCAGCTGCGCGGCGAGCTTGTCGCGCTTGCGCGCGGTGGCGCCGATCGTCATGGCGAAGCCGTTGTCGATGATGCGGGTGATCTTGCCCTCGACGCGGCCGATATGGTCGAGATAGGCGATCACGCGGTCGCCGACATTGCCGATGCCGGGCGCGAGCAGCGCCAGCCCGCCCGGC
Organism: Bradyrhizobium sp. SZCCHNRI1029; assembly: GCF_032487555.1. NCBI lineage: Bacteria > Pseudomonadati > Pseudomonadota > Alphaproteobacteria > Hyphomicrobiales > Nitrobacteraceae > Bradyrhizobium > Bradyrhizobium sp. SZCCHNRI1029. The sequence continues at coordinate 986,076 of NZ_JAUEUK010000001.1, read as the reverse complement.
GACATGTTGATCACCTGGCAGGGAAACTCGCGCCGGTCGGGCAGCATGTAGCGGCCGAGCAGGTGGACCTTGACCCGCTGGAAACGGCGGCGCTCCTCGGCGGCCGGAAGAGAGAGTTTTTTGTTCGGCAACGCCATGTTTCGCCACTCAAAGCCGGCTCTTAGCGTGCCGGATGATCCAGTGTTGAAACTAAGTCCTTCACGGTTAATTCAGCGTTACGTTGTGCTCCTGCAGCACTCTGCCGCGGGCCATGACGAGCTGATAGAATGGGCAGGCGCGACATCGCGCCAATGACGCCAACGGAGATGGGAGAGACGTTCATGCGGAGCTTGTTGGGAGCCGTCGTGGCGGTCGTGGTCTGCGTGGTGGCTGGATCGCCGCCGGCCGCGGCAGCCGAGATGAAGGTGACCCTGCTCGGGACAGGCACGCCGACGCCGCGGCTGTCGAGCTTCAGCGCCTCGACCCTGATCGAGGCCGGGCCTGAGCGGCTGCTGTTCGACCTCGGACGCGGCTCCACGATCCGCCTGTTCCAGAAGAGCATCCCGCTCGGCAGCATCACCGCGCATTTCCTCACCCATCTGCATTCCGATCACGTGGTGGGACTGCCGGACATGTGGCTGAGCGGCTGGATCGGCACGCCCTGGGCCTCGCGCAAGGGGCCGATGGTCGTGTTCGGACCGCAGGGGACAGTGGCGATGACGGAGAATCTCACCAAGGCCTTCTCCGAGGACATCCGCATCCGCATCGATGACGAGCACTATCCGCCGGAAGGCGTCGCCTTCGCCGCGGCCGATATCGGGCCGGGTGTCGTCTACGAGCGCAACGGCGTCAGGGTCAGCGCCATCGAGGTCAATCACGGCGAGAAGATCAAGCCGGCGCTCGGCTATGTCGTCGAATTCGACGGCAAGAAGGTCGTGCTGTCCGGCGACACCAAGCCCGATCCGCGGGTGGAGAAGGCGGCGGAGGGCGCCGATCTTCTGATCCACGAGGTGGCGGTGATCGATCCCGAACTGATCAAGACCTATCCGAACTATCGTGCGATCGAGGACCATCACACCTCGCCGGAGGAGGCCGGCAGGATCTTCACCGAGGCGAAGCCGAAGCTGGCGGTCTACTCGCACATCGTGTTCGCCACCGTGAAGCCGGTCCGGGACGTGCCCGAAGAGGCGCTGATCGCGCGCACGCGGACGAGCTATCAGGGCCCGCTCGTGGTCGGGCGCGATCTCACGTCGTTCGTCATCTCGGATCAGGTCGCCGCGTTTGCGCCCGACGGCAGTCCGATCACGCCGCTGACCGGCTCACATTGAGGAGGCGGGACGGCAGCCCAGATCCCGTAGCCCGCATGAGCGCAGCGACATGCGGGGACGTCTGTCCGCCGGAGATTCACCGTCGGCGTGCGACAGCTTCGACGCGGGCACGCGATGTAAGGATGGTCTGTCCCGGATGTCGCTTTCGCCTGCGCCCTTCGGGCTCCGGCTGGCGCTCATCCGGGCCACGAAATCGGCGCTGCACTCAGCGCAGTCCCTCATACACCATCAGGCCGCGGGCGAGCGCGAGCTTGCGCAACGCGCGCGGCACGATCGGTCCGGCGGGCGGATGGATGTAGCGCCATGACACCATCTCCAGCGGACCGAGCGCGCCTTGCGGCGTCTCGAACGGGGCGAGCAGGCCGGTCAGGCTGATCGGCTCATGCGCGCGGGCGGCGAACGGCAGCAGCAGCAGTTCGAAATGCGCGGTCGTGCGATCCGGCGCCTGCGCCGTCACGCCGGCGATCGCCGGCAGCGTCTCTTCGCAGACCACCGCGGTGATCTCCTCGATCTCGCGGCGGCTGGCGGGCGCGAACTGCGCCGGAAAGCTCCTGTCCTTGACGTCGCCGCCGAGCAGGGCGCACAGCCGCGTGCCGGCCATGCGGAACGGAAAGCCGCTGTCGGCATCGCAGGACAAGACGAAGATGTCGCCGAGCAGCTCGCGCACGGCCGACGGCTCGAAGTCGCAGCGCTCCGGCGCCTTGGCATGGCCGCGCCTGTCGTTCCAATAGGCGAAGAGCTCGCGATTGGACGGATGTTTCATCTCGGTGATCCCTCGCGCCCTCGACGTCACGGAGGACATTGCTGTCCCGCTTTCGTCCAGGCGCCTCCCTGGTTTGTTTTCGCAGGAGGGGTGGTGCAGCGTCCATGCCGATGGTGCGATCGTGCCGGCTTTCCCCCGGCCTTCCGCGCGTTAAGGTTAAATTAACGATGAGCTTGGCGGCCGCCGCGCGATCGTTAACAATGCGTTCATCAGATCGCGGCCGGAAGGTGGAAGGTCCGCCGCGATACGGTGAGTTACACGCAGGCGGCGTCAAACAAGTCTGGTCGTCGCGACGGGGTGGGGTGGGGAAAACGACCCCGGGCGCTCCGGACGCGGCAAAGGCCGGCAAGTCTCGGAGGGAGGGTTTTCTCAGAACCCTCCCTCTTTCTTTTGGCGGATCGGCTGTCCTTTCGCCTCCGCAGCCCGGGGCTGCACATCAACTCTGCCGCCATGCGCTTGCACAGGCCGGCCAAAGCCGCCTATCTGACGGATCTGTTCCTCTCGTCGAAGGCGTGCGTTCCGTTGGATTCTCCCTCGTCAGACCTCACGCAGGATCCGCCGCTCCAGCAGGCGCGGGAGCCGATCCTCAATCTGCCGGGCGCACTGACCGCCTACATCCTGCTGATCGCGGTGATCCATCTGCGTGTGCTGCTGCCGGACGAGTGGAACGGCTGGATCATCGACCTGTTCGCCTTCGTCCCGAAACGATACGACCAGACCCTGATGGACGGGGCGTTTCCCGGCGGCACGCCGGCCAAGATCTGGACCTTTTTCAGCTACTCGCTGCTGCACGCCAATCTGGCGCATATCGGTTTCAACGTGCTGTGGCTGCTGCCGTTCGGCAGCGCGCTCGCGCGCCGCTTCGGGGCGGTCCGGTTCTATCTGTTCATGGCGGTGACGGCGGCGGCCGGTGCGCTGGCGCATCTGCTCACCCACGAGCACGCGCTGGCGCCGATGATCGGCGCCTCGGCCTCGGTGTCCGGCACCATGGCGGCGGCGATGCGCTTTGCCTTCGTGAGCGGCAGCTTCCTGTCGTTCACCCGCGGCGATGCCGACGCGGCGGCCAGGGTTCCGGCGCTGTCGCTGACGCGTGCGCTGCGCAATCCGCGGGTGCTCGGCTTTCTGGCAGTGTGGTTCGGCGTGAACATCGTGTTCGGCATCGGCGGCATCACGCCCGGCGCCGAGGGCGCCGACGTCGCTTGGCAGGCTCATATCGGCGGCTTCATCGCCGGGCTGATCCTGTTTGCGCTGTTCGATCCCACCCCGCATGTGCGTGACGATGCTGCGCCTGCGTTGCCATCCGACGTGGTCGACCGTTAGGTGCCGCGATCCTGCGCTTGCGAGCGCAGGTGATTTCATTCATCATTTGCGTCCACTGCAACCGGGGCACGATTCCGGATGAACGAAAGCAGGCGATTTGTGCCGCGCAGGCCAGCTTGCGGAGTGCAATGCAACCAAAGCGCGATCAGAAGGATTGGATCCGTTGCATTGCCAGACTGTTGATTGAAGACTCGCTTGACTGACGATCGCTGGAAGCATCGGCCGCAACGACGCCTCGCTCAAGAAGGCACACCGGCCCCTCAAGGAGACGAGCAATGACAGTACGTGCGATCCTCGACACCAAGGGCCATCAGGTCGAGAGCGTCGAGTCCCAGACTACACTCGCCGAAGCCGCCAAGCGGCTCGCCGACCGCAAGATCGGCGCGGTGCTGGTGATGTCGGGTTCCCGGATGGAGGGCATCCTCTCGGAGCGCGACATCGTCCGCGCGCTCGGCGAGCGCGGCGCCGCCGCGCTGACCGAGCCGGTGTCGAACGTGATGACGCGGCGGGTGGTGAGCTGCAAGCCTGCGGATACCGTCGCCTCGATCATGGAAATGATGACCAACGGCAAGTTCCGCCATCTGCCGGTGATCGAGGGCGGCGTCGTGGCCGGCCTGATCTCGATCGGCGACGTCGTGAAGTGGCGCGTCCAGGAATACGAGGCCGAGCAGGAAGCACTGCGCCAGTACATCAAGACGGCGTAGTCGCTCCGCCGCCGGTCGGCGTCACCGCGCCGATCGCTTCCTGGATGGAATCCAGCGCACGTTCGGCCGCCCTGGTGCCGAACGCGATGAGGTCGGCCGCGCGATGAAAGTCGAACCAGCCGATCTGGCCGACGCGCGGCGAGATCAGAAGGTCCGGCGGATCGCCCGCGAGGCGCGCGCGGGTGATGCGGTCCTGCATGATGTTGAAGGCGTCGACCATCACCGACGAGATGCCCGGCCGGCCGCCCTCGCCGAAGAACTGCCGCTTCACCGCGCGCTCCGGCGAGAACAGCCTGCGGAAGCGCCGCTTCGGCGGCGCGCTCTCCATCACTGTCTCCGGCACCTCGACCGGCTGGCCATGCGAGTAGATCGTCGTCGAATGCGTGAACACGTCGCTCGACAGGTTGGCGGCGATCACGATCTCGGCGCCGAGCGCGCGCGCCGCCGACACCGGCACCGGATTGACCATGGCGCCGTCGACCAGCCAGCGGTCGCCGATCAGGACCGGCGCGAAGATGCCGGGCAGGGCGTAGGAGGCGCGCATCGCGTCGACGAGGCTGCCATGGGTCAGCCAGATCTCGTGCCCGGTGCGGATCTCGGTCGCCACGGTCGCCACCTTCATCGGCAGCTCCTCGATGGTGACGCGGCCGAGCGAGGCTTCGAGTTGGGCGGCGAGCTTCTCGCCGCCGATCAGGCCGGAGCCGTTGAGGCGGATGTCGAGATAGCCGAGGATGTTGCGCATCTGCAGGCTGCGCGCCCATTCCTCCAGCGTATCGAGCTGGCCGGCCGCATAGGCGCCGCCGACCACGGCGCCGATCGAGGTGCCGACCACGACATCGGGCACGATGCCGTGCGCCATCAGGGTCCGGATCACGCCGATATGGGCAAAACCGCGCGCCGCGCCGCCGCCAAGCGCAAGGCCGATGACCGGCTTGCGGATCGTGCCGAGACCGACATCGGAACCTTCGGTTCCGTTCGCACGGCGTCCTTTCAGAATGTCCAGCACCGAGATCTCCACGCCTACGCAAACTGTGTGCAACGAGTCGGCAACGGACTCATGACGCATGACAGCCTAGCACCAGCCTACCAGAAGCATCCTTTATGCCGGGTCGACGGGAGCGCCGGATGCCGCTGATTTGAACTCTCCGCCGGAGAATGCGACCAAGTCGCGCGCTGCTTACGGGGTTCCTCCGGGACAGTTGAGTAGAGGCTTGAATTTGCCGCGTTTTTGTTCAAAAGCAAGACGATGACGACAGGTCGCGGGTTCACCAGATTCCGGCGCAGCGGGCGGCTATGGCTTGTGCTCGCCTTGTCGTGGCCGCTGACCGGGCTCGTGACGCCGCCGGCCGCGGCGCAACTGTTCAGCGACCGGCCACCGCCGATTCCGCCGGCTTCGGTGCCCGATCCCGGGGCGGCGGTGAGCCTGGCGCCACCCTCCGGCCCCGCCGCCGGTCCCATTCCGCCGCCGGCCCCGCAGGTGCTGCCGGGACCGCCCGTCGCCGCGATCCCACCCGGCGCGCCGGCTGCGATCCCGCCGGTTGCTGCTCCACCCGCCGCGGCTCCCAATCAGGGCGTGCTGTCGCTGTCGGCGCGGTTCGGAAAGGACCTGCCGAACATCAATGGCGGTCTGGTCTGGCGCGTGTTCGCCGACCGGCCGGACGAATCCGGCGCCTTCAAGATGCTGCGCGAGGATCGCGGCCCGACGCCGAACATCGTGCTGCCGCCCGGCACCTATGTCGTGCATGTCGCGCTCGGCCTCGTCAGCGCGGTCAGGTCGGTGAACCTGAAGACGGAGACCGATCGCGAATCTTTCGTGCTGCCGGCCGGGGGCCTGCGCCTCGAGGGCAGGGTCGGCACCAGCAAGATCCCGCAGAACCAGATCTCGTTTGCCATCTACAAGGGCAGCCAGTTCGACGGCCGCGAGCGGGCGCCGCTGGTGCCGAACGTCGCCGCCGGCGACATGCTGATGCTGCCGGAGGGCACCTATTACATCGTCTCCAACTATGGCGACGCCAACTCGGTGGTGCGCTCCGACATCCGCGTCCAGGCTGGCAAGCTCACCGACGTCACGGTGACGCACCGCGCCGCGGTCATCACCTTGAAGCTCGTCTCCGACAAGGGCGGCGAGGCGCTCGCCAACACCGCCTGGTCGGTCATCAACCCCGGCGGCGACGTGATCAAGGAATCGATCGGCGCCTTCCCCAAGGTCGTGCTGTCCGAAGGCGACTACCGCGCCATCGCCAAGAACGAAGGCAAGGTGTTCGAGCGCTCCTTCAGCGTCGTCAACGGCGTCGACGGCGAGGTCGAGGTGCTCGCGCGCTGAGCGGCTCGCACGCGAAATGGCCCCGCAGAAGGACACCGACTCTCCCCGCTATCTATGAGAGCCAGTCTCCGGGAGAGCCGCATGCAGATATCCCACATCATCCGCCAGGCCATCGAGATCGGCGAGCGCAAGGGCTGGATCACGTTCGACGAGCTGAACGCACTTTGCCCGGGTAACACAGTCGAACCCGAGGACATCGAGCGGATCATGCGGGCGCTCAGCGACGCAGGCATCCGTCTCGAGGAGGACTGATGCAAGAACAGCGTTTTTGGCAGGAGCGCGCCTGACCACGGGTGTCGTCCCGGCGAACGCCGGACCCATACCGCGGATGCTATCGGGGGACGTCGCTGTCAGTGGTCCGCATCACCGCGGCCGGTGGCTATGGGTCCGGCTCAAGGCCGGGACGACAGCGGTGATTGTCGAAGCAGTGGTGCGCGACACGACTCGCTAAGTCGTGCACATCTGCCCGTCGGGTTACTTTGTCGCAGTTATTAGTTCTTGTGTCGTCGGGCAAATCAGGCGGATCTTTCCGCGCATCCCGCCTCGAGATGAGGGGCGTATCGCGGTCGTCACGAGACGCGAGGCGGGGAGCGGTGGGCGTGGTGGATTGCAGCGCGGGTTGCCCGCGCCGACGAACAATTCGCCACGCACGGTCAAGTCGCGCGGTCCTGATATCCCGATGCTGATGTCAACTCACGTTGAGGCTTCGCTTCGCGTGGGGATGGTGGCCAGAAAGCCCGGCGCACCAGGGAGAACGCGAAGCAGCCGTTCAGCCATCGCGCAGGGAGGGCCGGGTTTCCGGCTGACCTGTGGTACCTGCCGCCTGCATTTTTTTCGCAGGCGGGCCACGGGCCTCAGTCGAGGTCCGGCTCTCCCTGCGCCCTCTGTTCGAAGGGGGCGGTTCGATTAGCAAAACTCGGGCAGATATTGTCGCGAGATCGCAGGTTCACGTCCGCATCTATGCCGTATCCGTATCGACCTCGCCGTTGCGACATCGGCGACGAACGTGAAGCGATGCTGTCATAGTCGCTAATGCGCGATAACCATGGAACCACTTAAAACTGTCACAATCGCTGCGCGCGAGGCGCGAAGCCAATGCATTTACAGCTCGTTAAAGCCGTGTCTGCTTCAGATACCGTCGGGACCGACAGGGTGGCGATTGAGTGGGAATGATGCGTGCCGCGACGACCAAGGCGTTGACGACGATCAGCAGCGATCTGTTTGACGACATTCCGGTGCTCAGGCGCAAATGGCAGGCGGCATTGAAGCCGGGCCAGCGCCTGCCGCGCTACGAGGACGTCATGCTGGGCAGCCTCGGCCGTCTCGCCGATCATATCGCGGTGCTCAACAACGAGGACGGTGGCCTCCAGATTTCGCGCAGCGGCCGCTACGTCCAGCAATGGCTGCAGGACGAGCGCTGGGACGTCGCGGTCGAAGCCGTGTCGCCGGATTGCGCCACCGTGCTGGTGGAGGCGGCCAATTGCGCGCTCGTTAGCGGCCAGCCCTATCTCGCTCATGCGCATTGCGTCCGCGACGGCATGGTCCGCAGTTATGACGTGCTGGCGCTGCCGACCAACTCGCGGTGGGGCAGTACGCTGGTCGGGACCTACGTCAACGAGCGCGACGCGCAATATAATCTGCTCGATGCGATCTTCTCGACGACGGACGACGGCGTGGTCTCGCTCGCGACCATCCGCGACAGCGTCGGCATGCCCTGCGATTTCCAGGTGGTTCATCACAATCGCGCGGCGGCCGACCTGCTCAGGCTGCCGTCGGCGACGCTGCAATGGCATCGGCTGAAGCAGGGCGGCAACATGCTGTGCACGCCCGAGGTGATGGCGCGGCTGTTCGACGTCGTCACGCACGGGCGGAGCGACCAGTTCGAGCTCGACAGCGAGGCGCGCAGTCTCAGGCTCGGCGCCCACGCCTTTGGCGACATCATTTCATTGACCATTGCCGACGTGACCGCGCTGAAGCGGCGCGAGGCCTCGTTCCGGCTGCTGTTCGACGCCAACCCGGTGCCGATGTGCATCCTCGATGCGAAGACCGCGCAGATCCTCAATGTCAACGATGCGATGGTCGGGCACTATGGCTACGGCCGGGCGGATCTGCTGTGCATGAATGTCTGGGATCTCTGGCCGCCGGGCGAATGGGAAAGCCTCGATGACGCGCTGCTGCGGCTGGCCGACGGTGATCTGTTTCACCGCGACTGGCGCCATCGCAAGGCCGATGGCAGCGAGATCGAGGTGCTGACCTACGGCCGCGAGATCACCTTCGATGGCCGCGACGGCGTGCTGGTCGCGATCGTCGACATCACCGAGCGTCGTCGCGCCGAGGCGCGCATCGCCTACATGGCGCACCACGACGGGCTGACCGGCCTGCCGAACCGCGAATTCTTCCAGCAGCGCCTCGCGCAGGAGCTCGACGGCGCCGGGGCGGCCGACCGCCGCATCGCGGTGATGTGCATCGACCTCGATCTGTTCAAGACCGTCAACGACTCCTTCGGTCATCCGATGGGCGACCGGCTGCTGCAGGCGGTCGCGGGCCGCCTGACACAGCAGATGCATGGCGGCAAGCTGGCGGCGCGGCTGGGCGGCGACGAGTTCGCGGTGATCATCAGTCAGAGCTGCGGCGCCAGCGACGCCAGCGAGTGTGCCGCCCGCCTGATCGCGGCGCTCAGCGCGCCCTATGACATCGACGGCAACGAGCTCGTGATCGGTGCCTCCATCGGCATCGCGCTGTCGCCGGGCGACGGCGCGAGCTGCGAGGAGCTGATGAAGAACGCCGACATGGCGCTGTACCGCGCCAAACAGGACGGCGGCCGCGTGCATCGGTTCTTCGAAAAGGAGATGGACCGCCAGGCGCAGAAGCGCCGCGACATGGAGCACGATCTGCGCCGTGCCTTCGCCCAGGGCGAGTTCGAGCTGCACTACCAGCCGCTGGTCGACGTCGCGACCGGCGCGATCTCCGCATTCGAATGCCTGCTGCGCTGGCGTCATCCCGACAAGGGCATGATCTCGCCCGCCGATTTCATTCCCGTGGCCGAGGACATCGGCCTGATCGTGCCGCTCGGCGAGTGGGTTCTGCGCGAGGCCTGTCACGAGGCGGCGCGATGGCCCGACGGCATCAAGGTCGCGGTGAATCTCTCTGCGGTGCAGTTCCGCAGCCGCAACCTCGTGCAGGTCGTGGTCCAGGCGCTGGCGCAGTCGGCGCTGGCGCCGGAGCGGCTCGAGCTGGAGATCACCGAGTCTATCCTGCTGGCCGAGACCGAGGCCAATCTGGCGACGCTGCATCAGCTTCGCCAGCTCGGCATCCGCATCTCGATGGACGATTTCGGCACCGGCTATTCCAGCCTGAGCTATCTGCGCAGCTTCCCGTTCGACAAGATCAAGATCGACCGCTCCTTCGTGAAGGATCTCGCGCAGCGCTCCGACTGCCTCGCCATCGTCCGCGCCATCTCCGGCCTCGGCAAGAGCCTCAACATCATCACCACCGCCGAGGGTGTCGAGACATCGGATCAGCTCGAGTGGCTGCGCGCCGAGGGCTGCAACCAGGTCCAGGGCTTTCTGTTCAGCACGGCCAAGCCGGCCTCGGAGATCGCGGGCCTGCTGGCGCAGTTCGGCGCGAGATCATCGCAGGCGGCGTGAGGATTAGAGGGAAGCGTACGGAATGTTGCACGCGGCTTCGGAGTGCCAATTAGTTGGGGGCTGAGGCATCTCCGCGCGTCATTGCGAGCGCAGCGAAGCAATCCGGACGGCTTCCGCGGAGGAATCCTGGATTGTTTGCGCTCGCAATGTTGGGCGGATGGAGCGTGGCGCGGCAATGAGCCGAGCGATCGCCGGGCGTCTGCTCCTGAAGGTCGCGCCGGTCCCGCGCGTGCCTTCGTCAGAACCGCGTCACGATGTCCGCGAGCGCCGGACGCGGCCGGTCCTCGCTCGGCTTGGCCGGCTTGCCGATGTGAATGAGCCCGGCGAGCTTCTCCTCCGTCTTGAGGCCGAGACCGTCCATCACGTCGCGGTCGAACATGAACCAGCCAGACAGCCAGCAGCCGCCATAGCCGAGTGCGGTGGCCGCGGTCAGGATGTTCATCGCGCTCGCGCCGGCGGAGAGCTCCTGCTCATAGGCCGGCACCTTGGGATGCGGCCGGGTGAAGCTGACGAGGCCGATCACCAGCGGCGCCTCCATGAGGCGATTCTTCTCGACCTCCAGCTCGGCGGCGCTCGCCTGCGGGTTCTTCCTGGCGAACACGGCCGCGATGACCTCGCCGGCGCGGCGGCGGCCGTCGCCCTCGAACACGATGAAGCGCCATGGCGCAAGCTTGCCGTGGTCTGGCACGCGGGCGCCGATGGTCAGAATGGTGTCGAGCTCGGCGGGCGAGGGGCCGGGGCCGCTCATCTCGCGCGGCTTCACGGAGCGGCGGGTCTTCAGCAGTTCAATCGCGTCGGTCACGTCGGTGGGTCTCGTTCGTTGCACGCGCGACAGATAGCATGGGCCTCCGCCTGCAACGAGACCACGGCACGGCGTTTTGATCGGTTCTACTGCACCCGGCGCTGCAGCCTTTGCGGGTTTCGGCGAAGACTTCGCGCGGGACGACGCGGATCGGGGCATATCCGATGCGGCCATCTGTCCTAAGCACGATATTCCCAGCGAATTGTCGAACCTTGGGCGGGCCGGTAAAAACATAGTGCTAAGAGATCCGCCGGGAGTTGCCTCGAGTGCAAGATCTGACGTGCCGATGACCGCACTGATTCCGTCACCTGACGCCGTCGCGCGGCTGCGCGGGACGGCTGGTTTCGCACGGGCGATGCGGGCGTCGACGGCATCGGCGATCAGGCTGTATCGGGGCGATCGCATCCTCAATGCGCTGCTGAGCGACCGGGCGCGGGCGCTGTTTCCGCACGTCGCGCTGTATCTGCATTTTGCCGAGGAGCGCGACGGCGAGCTCGGTCTCACCGTCGGCGCCATGAAGGAGATGTGTGCCAGGCTCGACCTGTGCAGCGGCGGCCGCTGCGAGGCCATGCTGGCGCTGATGCGGGCGACCGGGCTGGTGGCGTCGGCCTCGAATCTGGACCGCCGGCGGCGGCCGCTGGTCCCGACCGACAAGCTGATCGCGCTGCATCGCGAGCGCTGGGGCGTACAGTTCGACGCCATGAGCGCGGTGCTGCCGGCCGCCGTGGGTTACCGGGCTGCGTTGAACGATCCGGCCTTCGTGAAGAGCTTCGTGCTCGAGCTCGGCCGTCGTTTCATCGCCGGCGTCCGGATCCTCGACGGAGCGCCGGAGCTCGAGCCGTTTGCCGAACGGACCGCGGGCATGGTGATCCTGTTCAGCCTGGCCCAAGGCGCCGGGCCGGACCAGCCATTCCCGCCCGACGGCCCCGTGCCGTTCTCAATCAACGGTCTGGCGACCCGCTTTTCGGTGTCGCGCAAGCACGTGCTGACGCTGCTGCGAGACGCAGAGGAGAAGCGCCTGCTCATCCGCAGCACCGACGCCATCACCATTCTGCCGCTGGGGCGCGAGGCGATCGAGCGGATGCTCGCGACGATGTTTCTCTACATGGCCGAATGCGCCGACGTGGCGCTGCAGGCCGCGGGTCGAGACAGAGGTTCGGCGGATGCTGTCGCCAGTCTGTCGGCGTAGCCGCGTAGCCCGGATGAGCGCGCGCCGGAGCCCGTCAGGGCGACGGCGGGAGCGACATCCGGGATCTCACGCGCTGTCGCGGCGACACCGCATGTCGCTGCGCTCGTGCGGGCTACGCGCTACGACGTCACGCCGCCTCGCGCTGACGGCGCCGCACGTCCGGCGGCGTCGCCTCGTCCACCAGGGCGGCGATGGCCTCCGCGGTCGGCATCACGGTCTGGCCGTCGCGGCCGAGCCGGCGGACGGAGACCGAATGCGTCTCGGCCTCCTTCTTGCCGACGACGAGCAGGGCCGGGATCTTCTGCAGCGAGTGCTCGCGGACCTTGTAGTTGATCTTCTCGTTGCGCAGGTCGATCTCGCATCTGAGCCCGGCGCGGCGCAGCGCAGCCAGCACCTGCTTGGCGTATTCGTCGCCTTCCGAGGTGATGGTGGTGACGACGACCTGGGTCGGCGCCAGCCACAGCGGGAAGCTGCCGGCATAGTGCTCGATCAGGATGCCGATGAAGCGCTCCATCGAGCCGCAGATCGCGCGATGGACCATCACCGGCGCCTTCTTGGCGCCGTCGGCGTCGATGTAGAACGCACCGAACCGCTCCGGCAGGTTGAAGTCGACCTGCGTGGTGCCGCACTGCCAGTCGCGGCCGATGGCATCGCGCAACACATATTCGAACTTCGGCCCGTAGAACGCGCCTTCGCCTGGATTGATCTCGGTGCGGATGTGGTTGCTCTGCGCCTTGATCTCGTTCAGCACGGTCGCCATCACGCGCTCGGCGTGATCCCACATCTCGTCGGTGCCGACGCGCTTCTCCGGGCGGGTCGAGAGCTTCACCGTCAGTTCGCCCTCGAAGCCAAAATCCGAGTAGGTCGACAGAATCAGGTCGTTGATCTTCAGGCACTCGTCGGCGAGTTGGTCCTCGGTGCAGAACACATGCGCGTCGTCCTGGGTGAAGCCGCGCACGCGCATCAGGCCGTGCATCGCGCCGGAGGCCTCGTAGCGGTGCACGACGCCGAATTCGGCGAGCCGCAGCGGCAGGTCGCGGTAGCTCTTCAGGCCATGCTTGAAGATCTGCACGTGACCCGGACAGTTCATCGGCTTCAGCGCGAACCAGCGCTTGTCCTCGGCCTCGTCGCCGGCGGACTGCGCCGCGAACATGTTCTCGCGATACCAGTTCCAGTGGCCCGAGGTCTCCCACAGCGACTTGTCGAGGATCTGCGGCGCATTCACCTCGTCATAGTCGCCGGCGAGGCGCCGGCGCATGTAGGCGATCAGCGCCTGGAAGATGCTCCAGCCTTTCGGATGCCAGAACACGACGCCCGGGCCTTCCTCCTGGAAGTGGAACAGGTCGAGCTCGCGGCCGAGCTTGCGGTGGTCCCGCTTTTCGGCCTCCTCGATCTGCTTGAGGTAGGCGTCGAGCTGCTCCTGCTTGGCGAAGGCCGTGCCGTAGATGCGGGTCAGCATCGGATTGTTGGAATCGCCGCGCCAATACGCGCCCGCCACCTTCATCAGCTTGAAGGCGTTGCCGATCTTGCCCGTCGAGGTCATGTGCGGACCGCGGCAGAGATCGAACCAGTCGCCCTGGTAGTAGATCTTGATCGGCTCCTCGCCGGGAATGGCGTCGACCAGCTCGACCTTGAAGGCCTCGCCCTTGTCGCGGAACACCTGCTTGGTCTTCTCGCGGTCCCACACCTCTTTGGTGAAGGGTTTGTCGCGGCCGATGATCTCGCGCATCTTCTTCTCGATCGCGGCGAAGTCTTCGGGCGTGAACGGCTCGTTGCGGAAGAAGTCGTAGTAGAAGCCGTTCTCGATGACAGGGCCGATGGTGACCTGGGTGCCCGGCCACAGCGCCTGCACAGCCTCGGCCAGCACATGCGCGCAATCGTGCCGGATCAATTCCAGCGCGCGCGGATCGTCGCGGTCGACGAACTCGAGCCTGGCGTCCTCATTGATCGGATCGTTGAGGTCGACGAGATCGCCGTTCAGCGCCATGGCGACGGTGCGCTTGGCGAGCGAGGGCGAGATGCCCTTGGCGATGTCGAAGCCGGTGGTGCCCCGGGGATATTCACGCCGGGCGCCGTCGGGGAAGCTGATGGTGATCTTCTCGACCGGAGCGGCGGGCTTCAGGTTGCTGAGGCTGTATTGGAAATTGGACTTTTGCTGGTCGGACTTGGAATCAGGCGATTTCGGATCGGACATGGGTCACTCCTTGAGCTCACTCCTGCGAACGAGCGCAGGTAAGCGGGAGCAAGGGGTATAGCAGGGGATTTTCAGGCTGCAACCGGGAGAGGGACGGGAAAACCGCCCAATTGCGGCTGGTGCGGCGATGCGGAGATTGCCGCCGCGGGCCGGTATGATACAACTTCAAGTGTTCGGGGCGTGGGGACGCGTTTGGCGATGGAGTCTGCAGGAGAGGCGCCGCTGTCTGTGTGTCGGCGCGGCGGCATTCATGTTGGGGCCGCGCTGATCGTGTTCGTGTTGTCGAGCCTGTCGTCGCTCGCGGCCGTTCCGGCGATGCCAAAGCCGGCGACCCAGCCAAAGCCCGCGGCACATGCGAGGCCGGGTGCCCCGGCCAGGCCTGCAACGGAGTCCAGGCCGGCCGCGCGCCGCGCCGCGTCGCCGTGGGTCGCCGACGGCTCGACGCCGATTGCGTTCGCTCTCGTCAAGGGCTCCTCGGACGCCTGTGGACATGGCTGTGACAGCTGGATCGCCGCCGAAGGCAAGATCGACGGCGGCGCCGCGGCGCGCTTTCGCAAGTTCATGAAGCAGATCGGGGAGCGCAGACTGCCGATCTACTTCAATTCGCCAGGCGGCAATCTGCAGCAGGCGCTCGCCATCGGCGACATGCTGCGCGAGCGCAAGGCCGCCGTGCGGGTGGGACGCACCACCTTGCGCGAGTGCGGCTTCGAGCCTCAGGAGGGCGAGGCTTGTACCAAGCTGAAGCTGTCCGGGCGCGAGCTGCATGGCGAGGTCTGGACGCGGGGGGCGATGTGCAATTCGGCCTGTCCCTACATGCTGCTCGGCGCGCCCACGCGTGAGATCGCAGCGGATGCGACGCTCGCGGTGCATTCGCCGCGCGTCATCCTGAACTTCACCGGCGGCGTGCCGACCCGCGAGATGCGGGCGCAGGCGATGCAGCAGGCGATGGCGCGGGCCGACAAGATGGTGCTCGACTACATCACCAAGCTCGGCGCGGATCCCGCTCTGCTCACGGTGGCGCGGTCTGTCCCGTTCGAGAGCATGCGCATCCTGACGCGGGAGGAGATCGCGCGGTTTGCGCTCGACAGGCGGCAGCGGGTCGAAAGCTCCTGGATGTTCGAGACCGCCAGCCGTGGGATTGCCTACAAGACCATTCTCGCACGCAAGGACGGTGAGAGCACGTTCCAGACCACGCGCTTGCAGATGGTCTGCTTCGATCAGGACCGCTTCGAGCTCGACGTCGAGCGCATCGCGCCGGCCGGCTCGCCGCCGGGTCCGCTGGCGATGGCGAGCGGAGATATGCGGCTCAATTTCCTCTCGCCGCCGCGGCGGTCGGGCGATCGCGAGACCTGGGGCGTGTTCCTGAATGCAAGCCAGGTGAAAACGCTGTCCTTGATGCCGTCGGCCGAGCTGAGCGATTCCCTGTTGAATGTCGCGCGTCGCAATGTCTCGACATTTCCGGTGAGCAGCGAAGGCCTGCAATCTGCTCTGAAGATGCTGACCGAGAGCTGCCCGCCGTCCAAGGCCATCGCCCGTCCGACGAGTACGCCGGTTCCGTGGACGCAGATTCCCTCGCCGCAGGCCTCGGCGGCGCAGTCCGCCCCCGCGCCCTGACGAGAAGGGCGGCCAGGACGAAGGAGGGAGGACGAGAGAAAGTCATGGGCGGCATGAGACATTTTCATGCAAATGCATGAAATTCTCTGCTATTGAGGCGCGATGACATCCACTTTCGCTTCCGGGCGCTTTGCGCCGACCGCGCTCATGCTCGGCAATCTCGTCACCGGCTGCTCGGTGCTCGCGCCCGCCGGCCTGCTGTCCGAGCTCGCCGCGGATCTCGCTGTCGGCGTTCAGACGGCGGGACTCCTGATCACCTTCGGCGCGGTGGTGCTCTGCATCTGCTCGCCCTTGACCGCCTGGCTGACGAGCCGCTTCGATCGCCGCCGTCTGCTCGCAGCGACGCTCATGGTCCTCACGCTCGGCAATCTCGCCTCGGCGTTTGCGCCCGATTATGCGAGCCTGCTGGTGCTGCGCTTGGTGATGCTCGCGGTCGGCGCGCTCTATACACCGCAGGCCGCCGGGACGGCGGCGCTGATCAGCCCGGTCGAGAGACGCGGCAGCACCATCGCCTATGTCTTCCTGGGCTGGTCGCTGGCGGCCGCCGTGGGGCTGCCCATGATCACCTTCATCGGCAGTCATTCTGGTTGGCGGGCTGCCTATCTCGCCGTCGGTGCGGCCGGCGCGGTCAGCTTTGTTCTGCTGACATGGCGCCTGCCATCCGGCCTGAAGGGCGCGCCGGTTGCGTTGAAGACCTGGACCGAGCTCGGCCGTAACCGTCTGGTGGTTCTGCTGCTCCTGGTCACGACCCTGCAGATGTCGGGGCAGTTCGTGATCTTCACCTTCATGGGACCGCTGTTGAAGCGCCTGACTGGCGCGGACTCCAACCAGATCGGGCTGGTGTTCGCGATCTACGGCGCCTGCGGCTTTCTCGGCGTCGTCATCGCAACCCGGATCGTCGATGGCTGGGGGGCCTACCGGACATCGCTCTTGTTCACCTGCCTGATGTTCGCCGGTGTGTCGGCCTGGACGCTGGCGGCGGGCACCTACGGCCTCATGGCGGTGGCGGTCGCCATCTGGGGGTTGGGGTTTGCGTCCACCAATTCGATGCAGCAGGTTCGGCTGGTGGCAGCCGCGCCGCCGCTTGCCTCGGCCTCGGTGTCGCTCAACACCTCCGTGCTCTATATCGGCCAGGCCATCGGCTCCGCGATCGGCGGCAGCCTGTTTGCACGCGACCTGCTCGGAGCCTCCGGCTACGTCGCACTGATGTTCCTGACCCTGGCGTTGCTGGCAATTCTGGTCAGCCGCCAGCGCGCGCGGACCGCGGTTCCGGCCTGAGCAGCGGGTTGGCGCTTGGCAAAGCCGGCCCGACCGGATTAAAGGCCGATGTCGTGGGGGGCTGCTGGGGCGTGGATTCTGCCACGGCCGGCGAGTAGCATCGACGGACGTCCTCGCGTGCCCACGGGTCGGATGAGAGAGATATGGCATGAAGAAGATGATGTTGAGCCTGGCCGCAGTGCTGCTGTGCACCCCTGCGCTGGCCCAGAGCGCGCCGATGGTCGGTGACCGTCCGCTGGTGCAGGTCAAGCCGAAGGGGACGAAGACCGCCGCCGCCGCGCCGGCCAAGCCGCAATCGGCGGCCGCCAAGCTCCAGGCCTGCCTGGAGATCGACGACGGAACCAAGGAGCGCCTGAACTGCTACGACGCCGTCATTCCGCCGGCAGCCAAGCCGAAGGCGATGAAGGCCAAGGTGGTCGGCGACTGCAAGTTCACCAAGGAAGAGGATGAGCGGCTCGCCTGCTTCAACGGCTTCGTCGAGAAGCTTCCGAAGTCCTGAGGCATTGCGGCGGCCTCTGTCTCAGCGGCTCGACACGCGGTTCGACATGTCCTGGGCTCCGGCCGCGATCCGGATCGGCGGCTGGGCGGCCGCCATCTTGACCAGCACATCCTTGATCGGGTTGCGGGTCCATGCCTGCGTGACGTAGTCGCGATGGGTGATGCCCTCGTCGGTCTCGACGAAGACGACGCTGCCCGGGCGCAGCGGCCGGTCCATGTCCTCGGAGACTTCGATGCCGCGATTGCGCAGCA
Source organism: Bradyrhizobium sp. SZCCHNRI1029 (assembly GCF_032487555.1). Classification (NCBI taxonomy): domain Bacteria; kingdom Pseudomonadati; phylum Pseudomonadota; class Alphaproteobacteria; order Hyphomicrobiales; family Nitrobacteraceae; genus Bradyrhizobium; species Bradyrhizobium sp. SZCCHNRI1029. The sequence goes on along the minus strand of NZ_JAUEUK010000001.1, from coordinate 968,185 downwards.
TCGCCATCAGTTCCTGATCATGCCGCGCAGTGTAGCGCGTGTAGGAGCTGATGAAAAAGCCGGAGCGGTTGCGCTCGACCCAGTTGGCGAACTTGTCGAGCTGGCCGTAGACCGCATCGAGCAACACGACGCCGCGCACGCGGTCGCCGATGCCGCCGACCTCGAGGCTCCAGGCCGTGGGGAGAAAGCCACCGCTGTAGCCGACGATCACGATGGGCATGCCGGCGAACGTCTTCGCGGCGGCCGGATTGCCGGTCAGGCGGGCGAGGCTGGCCGCAGCCTCGTCCATGAAGCGCTTGAAGCCGCCGGGCTGCCAGAACTTGCCGGCGCTCGAATCGGCGGCGTCGACGGCCATCTGCGGCGCGAGCAGCACCGCGTTGACGCCGGCCGCGGTGATCTGCTGCGGCACCAACTGGCGGTCGCGCACGTCGCGCTCCAGCGTGGCGCCGTTGCCGTGGAAGAACACGACGATCACGCCCGGCTTGCGCACATCGAATTGTTCGGGGACGTGCACCAGCACACGGCTGTCGTTGTAGGTCTGGTCCTGCCAGTAGACGCGGCCGGACAAGCTGCGGTGGCCGCGGCGCTCACCGTTGCTGACGTTCAGGAATGGCGCGTCGGATGCCGGATTGTTACCGAAATAGGGAAAGGCCGACGACTGCATGCTGACGAGGGTCGTCAGATCCTCACGCTGCCGCCGTTCCGACCGTTGCGGCTCCAGCGATGCGATCTGTGAGGGCGCCGGCTTCGGAGCGAAGTCGGAGGGCGTGTGAAGCCGGAAGCTCTCCTGCGCGGACGGGAAGCGGTCGCTGAATTCAGGTGCCGGAAAACGATCGTCGAAGGTCAGCCCCTGGGCCGTCGATGCGTTGGCGGCCAACGCCTCGGGATTGGGCGCCTTGCCGCAATGCGTGAAGGAAAGGCAGATTGCCAGCGCCGATGCCGCGCGCCACCAGAGGCACGAGCCCCTGCGCACAGACGTCACCACTTTCTCGTCTTCCCCGATCATCCGTCCCCAAAGACGCGTTCGAGCCGCAACACGGCTCTTCAACCAGCGGATTTCGTTCAACCTGCGCCGCCGAAATTGAGGTCGCGTTAAGGATCGTGTCCGGTCGACCCCGGGCGTACCGGGACACACCACGCGAACGTGTCGCGATTGTGGGACGGCCGGCGGCCCGATGCAATGCCGCAGCCCAGCCCGGCCGAAATCGGTTCAAAAATACCCTTGAGGAAGGTCATATTTAACGCCCGTTAACGATGTTTGAATGCTTCGGCGGGAACCTGGGCTGAGGCAGAGGAAGGGGCGCCGGGCGTCCCTCGACGAGATGGCTGCATCCGAGGCGGACGATCCCGGCCGGGGCCGGACAGACGGCGACCGGGTTCCATCCGTGTCCTTGCCGGTCGCGACCGCGATCGTCATCGCCGACATGATCGGAGTCGGCGTCTTCACCAGCCTCGGCTTCCAGGTCCGGGACATCCCGTCCGGCTTCTCCATTCTGGCGCTGTGGGCGGTCGGGGGACTGGTGTCGATCTGCGGGGCGCTGTCCTATGCCGAACTCGGCACGATGTTTCCGCGCTCGAGCGGCGAATACAATTTCCTCACACGGGCGTTCCATCCGGCGATCGGCTTCATGGCCGGGTGGGTCTCGGCGACGGTGGGCTTCGCGGCGCCGGTGGCGCTCGCGGCCATGGCGTTCGGCGAATATGGTCGGGCCGTCATCACCAGTGCTCCGCCGATGCTGCTCGCCACGGGTGCAGTCTGGCTCGTGACAGCGGTGCAGCTCGGCGGCATCAGGCAGTCGAGCCGCTTCCAGCTGTTGTCGACCATGCTGAAGCTCGCGCTCATCACCGCCTTTCTCATCGCAGGCTACACCATTGCCGCCCCGCAGTCGGTCACTTTCCTGCCGACCGCGGCCGATATCGGCCACGTGACGAGTGCGGCGTTCGCAACCGGACTGGTGTTCGTGATGTACGCGTTTTCCGGCTGGAACGCGGCGACCTACATCATCGGCGAACTGCATGCGCCGGAGCGGACCTTGCCGCGCGCGCTGCTGCTGGGCACGGTGATCGTTCTGGTACTCTACATCGCGCTCAACGCTGTTTTCCTGCGGGCTGCACCGATGGACGCGCTCGCAGGCCAGCTCCAGGTCGCGAGCATCGCGGGCAGTCATATCTTCGGCGAGACCGGCGGGCGCTTCGTGGCCGCGATGATCTGCGTCGGACTGGTTCCTTCCATTGCCGCGATGATGTGGATCGGCCCGCGCGTGCTGATGACGATGGGCGAGGACATTCCGGCGCTGTCGGTGTTTGCGCGGCGCTCGCGTAATGGGGCGCCGGCCTATGCCGTGCTGTTCCAGCTCACGGTCGCCACCCTGATGCTGTTCACGGAAAGCTTCGAGGCGGTGCTGGACGTCGTCCAGTTCTCGCTGTTGTCCTGCTCGTTTCTCGCTGTGCTCGGACTGATCAAGCTGCGCATCGCGCAGCCCGAACTCACGCGACCCTACCGCGCTTGGGGCTATCCGGTCACGCCGTTGATCTTCCTCAGCGTGACCTTCTTCATGATGTACTATCTCATCACGACGCGGCCCTTGCAGGCAGGGCTCGGCGCAGGCGCAATGGCGTCGGGATTGGTGATCTATTGGTTCGCTCACGCGCGATCGCGCCGTATCGCCGCAACGCTCGCATCGGGTTCGGATTGAAATGCTGTTGGTCTCGAGAGTCTGGTTCGCCGTCGCATGTCTGATCCTTGCCATGAGCTTCGAGGCTCGGGCTCAGACCACCACGCCGGACGATACGGCGCGGGTGCTGGCGGGCATGCCGCCAGCAGCGGGCTCGCCGCTCCTGCCCTTCGTGCAGGATCCGGCGTGGCGGCGGCACGCGGCGTTCTTCGACAACGCCTTCAATCAGCTCGAGCAGCGACAATTGTCGAAGATCAGGGCCTGGGCGGATGCCAATCTGGCCGCGCCGCGGCCGTCGATGTTCTATTTCTTCTCGGGGCCGGATTTTCTCTATGCCGATGCCTTTCATCCGAAGGCAACGACCTATGTCCTGGCGGCACTCGAGCCGACGGGCCCGATCCCGGACCTGACCAGATTGCCCCGAGGCAGCATCGGCCCGGCGCTGTCCTATGTCGAACGCTCGTTGCAATCGGTCCTGAGCTTCTCCTTCTTCATCACCAAGGACATGAAGGTCGACTTGCGCGAAGGCGAGCTCGAAGGGACCTTGCCGATCCTCTACGTCTTCCTGGCGCGCACCGGCAAGACGATCCGCGAGGCCAGTCTGATCTGGTTGGACGAGAACGGCGGATTGCACGGCAACGACGAGGCGCCGACGCGCAATGCGACCAAGGGCGCGCGCATCCTGTTTGCCGGCGCCGACGGGGTCGCCAAGACGCTCTACTACTTCTCCAGCGATCTCTCCGATTCCGGCGTGAAGGCGAGCGGGTTGCTCAAGTTCTGCGAGCCGCTGGGGCCGGGCGACAGTCTCCTGAAGAGCGCGTCCTATCTGTTGCATGAGAACGGCTTCGGGCGGGTCCGTAGCTGGCTGCTGAAGAACAGCGCCACCATCATCCAGGACGATTCCGGCATCCCGCTCGCAAGCTACGAAGCGCGGGCTTGGCGTTTCCTGCCGTTCGGACGCTACGCCGGGCCGATCGACAAGTTTCCGGACATGTATCAGAGGAGCTATGCGAAGCTGTTCGAGCGCGCGCAGCCGCTGGAGTTCGGGATCGGCTATCGCTGGCGCACGCGTGAATCGAATGTCCTGCTCGCGGTGAGATCGCCTCCGGCCGACGCGACAGTCTCGGCCGAAGCGAGCGTCCTTCCAGAGACGGATTACCAGCCGCCGCCGCGCGCCCGGCGCGTGCCGCGGGCGCCGGAGCCGGTTCCTCTCTATCCGCCGCCGCGGCGCGACGATTTCATCTTCTGGCCGAGATGGTAGGGGCGAATCTCACCAGTGCACGCTCTGGCTGGGCACGATGTAGGACGTCGTCGGCGGGGGCAGGGCGGTGCTGTCCGTGAGATAGCGCCAGGCACCGACAATGACGATCAACAAAGCGATGATGCAGAGCAGGTCCACCTGGCGTGCGTCATGATGGCCGGCATGATCGGGACCGACACTCTTGCGCGCTCGGTGGCTTCTGGGGCTGATTGTCCAGCGCATCGTTGTTTCCTCCCGAAGGAAGCGTCACATCAATGCCAGTCCAAGCGGCGCGGTTCCTGCTGACAGCGCCGTCGCATTGCAGAAGCATAGTCCTGGCGTGGGATTTCGCCAGCGCCATCTGCGAGGTCGATCGATCGATTCGGTGCTTGTTGCGCTGCACCTCAGTTCGGCCCGTTGACGCCGCGCCATCGCGCATAGCGCCAAGGCAGGTACCAGCGGGCGCGCGCAGGAGCCGTCGTTGGGACGTTGTCGATGCCGGAGGTGCCAAAGGGCTGGCAGCGCAGCAGCCGGGCGAGCGTCATCCAGCCGCCTGCCCAGAGCCCGAAGCGCTCGATGGCTTCATCAGCATAGACCGAGCACGTCGGCAGGTGCCGGCAATTGTAGCCGACCAGCGGCGACAATGTGTGGCGATAAAGCCAGATCAGCGCGTGAGCCGCGCGGCGCGGGAGTCGCCCCAGCAGCGACCCGATGTGCGCAGAATGGCAGCCGATGTCGGAGCATGAGTGCTTCATGAGCGAAATGCCAGATGGATGTGCGAGCTTCTGACCGGTTCCTCGGCAGGGAACCCTGCTCTCGTTCATTTGTGGTGATGTGATGCAACAATGGCCAGTTTTCAGCGGCGCCGCAGCACGCCGCAGCTGGACGGTCGGTGATTGCCCGGATACGTTTCCCGACAAGGATGTGACAGACTAATAACGGATTTGAGGCCAGCTTGTCAGGTCTTTCCGCAAGAAAACCGAGGAACTGCGTACCGAGCTATACGAGGGGGACGGATTGCGCGTGAGATTGCTGCGGTCGCATGAATTGCGCTGGATGCTACTCGGTGTGGCAGCGCTTGGTTTGGTGGTCGGTGGGGCGATCACCGTTATGTCCAACACGGCGCGCGCCGGCGGCGCGCTCGAAGAGCGCAAACTCCCGATGCGGTTCGGTTGGGTCGCCTGCGAGCCGAATTGCGGCTGGGTCAGCGTGGTCGGGATCGTTACCGGCGACACGCCGAAGGATTTCGAGGATTTCGCGAGGGATCGGGACCTGACGGGCGCCACCCTGGTGCTCGACTCCAGCGGTGGTTCGGTCAACGACGCCATAACCCTGGGTCGCCGGTTCCGTGGGCTGAAGATGCGCACCACGGTCGGCATGACCCAGCGTCCGAGCCGCGCGGGTGACCGGCCGCGCGTGGTGCCCGAGGCCTATTGCGAGTCGATGTGCGTGTTCCTGCTGCTGGCTGGAACCACGCGTTATGTTCCGGACACCGCCCATGTCCGCGTTCACCAGATCTGGATGGGAGACCGAGCGGACGACGCCAAGGCGGCGAGCTATACGGCGCAGGACCTGATGATCGTCGAGCGCGACATCGGGCGTCTCGCCAAATACACCTTCGACATGGGCGGAGCGGGCGATCTGCTGTCGCTGGCGCTGAACGTGCCGCCCTGGGAGGACCTGCATGAGCTGTCGCGCGCCGAGCTGCGCCTCACCAATATCGTGACCACGGATCTGGTCGCCGAGGTGCTGCCGCCAAAGGGGGCGGTGCCCGTCGCCGAGCTCGCGCCGAAGCCGCAGGCCAGGGACAAGCAGCAGGACCGCTTCCCGGCCGCGCTCGACAAGCAACTCTCCCGCACCGCCGAAGCGCTTCCGGCGGCGACGGTGGCGGCGACGCCGCCGCAATAGGCAGCGACGTCGCTGGCGAACCGGCGCCAGCGTCCGAAAGGGGCGACCGGTGCCGTCACCCTCGTGCGAGCTGGCTATGTGATTTCGACGTGCGGGGGAATGATGCCGCCTCAGCCCTGGGCCGCGGCCGGCTGCTCGCCGTTGGCTTTGGCCTCGATCTGGCCGATCGCGTCCACCACGGCATCGAACGTCAGCATCGTGGAGGCGTGGCGGGCCTTGTAGTCGCGCACCGGCTCGAGCAGGGCGATGTCGGCCCATTTGCCTTCCGGCGGCGCACCGTTCTCCTTCAGCATCCTTCTCACCGTCTCCCGCAGCTCGCGCAGCTCCGCGGCGCTGGAACCGATGACGTGGCGGGCCATGATCGAGGAGGAGGCCTGGCCGAGGGCGCAGGCCTTCACGTCGTGGGCGAAGTCGGTCACCACGGGCCCGTCCATCTTGAGGTCGACCTTGACGGTCGAGCCGCACAGCTTGGAATGGGCGGTGGCGGTGGCGTCCGGGCGGTCCAGCCGTCCGAGCCGCGGAATGTTGCCGGCCAGCTCGATGATGCGCTTGTTGTAGATGTCGTTCAGCATGTGCCTGACGTCCCGGAATTACCGGCGTGGCGGCCTTGGCGGCCGGGTTTCATCGCCCTATATTGCGAGTATATGGAAACGATTGGCAGGAATTCCAGCCACATCCACAGGCGTCCGGCGCGAGAGGCGCCAGCCTGCGTGTGGCACCTCTGCAGGTGACGCCCTCAAGGTGATGCTGTGCCGGTGACACTCCGGTCGGACCGCCGACCGGTCGAACGGAGTTGAGATGGACACTTTGATCAAGACGTTGCGCGCGAACAAGCCCGAGGGCAAGCCGTTAGACGCCAAGCTGACTGACCCCCGCGCTGCAGAGCTCGATCCTGCCGATTTTCTCGCCGCCGCCGTGCGGCCGGATCGGCCACGGCCGTCGCGCGCGGAAGCCGAGGCCGCGGTTTACACGCTCCTGAATTACATCGGCGAGGATCCGACCCGCGAGGGGCTGGTCGACACGCCGCGCCGGGTCGTCGAGGCCTATGATGAATTGTACCAGGGCTATCACCAGTGCCCGGCCGAGGTGCTCGACCGCACCTTCGGCGAGACCGCCGGCTATGACGACTTCGTGCTGATTCGCGACATCGAGTTCACGTCGCAATGCGAGCATCACATGATGCCCTTCTACGGCCGCGCGCATATCGCCTATACGCCGGTCGAGCGGGTGGTCGGCCTGTCCAAGCTGGCGCGCCTGACCGACATCTTCGCCCGCCGCCTGCAGACCCAGGAGCATCTCACCGCCCAGATCGCGGCTGCGATCGACGAGGTGCTGAAGCCGCGCGGAGTCGCCGTCATGATCGAGGCCGAGCACACCTGCATGTCGGTGCGGGGCGTCGCCAAGCACGGCGCCATCACCTTCACCAGCCGCTTCACCGGCATGTTCAGGGACAATCCGGCCGAGCAGTCGCGCTTCCTGTCCATGGTGCGGTCGCCGCAACGGTAGGCCTGCCAACCCGTTGAGCAGAGAGTTTCGTGTCTTCATCCTCAGTTGAGCGCGAGGAGGGCTTGGCCTTCCTGCCCAAGTTCGACGCGGCCGGCCTCGTCACCTGTGTGACGACCGATGCCGTGAGCGGCGACGTGCTGATGGTCGCCCACATGAACGAGGAGGCCCTGCGCAAGACGGTGGCGACCGGCGAAGCCTGGTATTTCAGCCGCTCGCGCAATGCGTTGTGGCGCAAGGGGGAGAGCTCGGGCCAGACCCAGCGCGTGGTCGAGATGCGCACCGATTGCGACCAGGACGCGGTCTGGCTGCGCGTCGAGCAGGCCGGCGCGGCGTGCCACACCGGCCGCCATTCCTGCTTCTATCGCAAGGTCGAGCGATCGGATGACGGCAGCGGTGCGCGGCTCGTCTTCGTCGATGCTGACCGGCTGTTCGATCCGGCCGAGGTCTATCGCAAGTAGGCCAGCGACCTGCCTCCGGGTCTGTCCGGTCGTTCATTGGCCCGGCCGGACCCAGCGAATTAACTCGCCATTAACCATACCCGCCGCATTTTGCCGGACGTTTCCGGCGCGTTCGTCTGCCAGCGAATCTGCAAACAGCGGGTCTTCCCATGTCGGTCGACGCATCCAACTCCTCGTCCACCGGTTTCCTCGATGGCGTCCGGGCGAAGGTCGCCGGCGCGATCAAGCAGGCCGCTGACAGCGTCGGCACCAGCTTCGAATATCTGCTGTCGACCGCCAAGATGGAGTCCGACTTCAATCCGACCGCCGGCGCCTCGACGTCATCAGCGCGCGGGCTCTACCAGTTCATCGACCAGACCTGGCTCGGCACGGTGAAGGAAGCCGGCGCTGATCTCGGCTATGGCCAATATGCCGACGCAATCACCCGGACACCGGCGGGCGACTACACCGTCAGCGATCCCGCCATGCGGCAGGCGATCATGAAGCTGCGCGACGACCCGCAGGCGTCGTCCGCGATGGCCGCTGCGCTCACGCAATCGAACAGCTTCCAGCTCGCCGGCAAGATCGGCCGTCGGCCCACCGATGCCGAGCTCTACATGGCGCACTTCATGGGTGTCGGCGGCGCCGCGAAGCTGATCACCAGCACCCAGGAGACGCCGAATGCGTCGGCTGCGCGGATGTTTCCCAGCGCCGCCGCGGCCAACCGGCCGATCTTCTACGATCGCGACGGACAAGCCCGCAGCGTGTCCCAGGTCTATGCGGTCCTGAACACGCGCTATGCAGGCGCCGCCAATTCCTCGGCCACCCGGGGCGCGCTTGCACTCTATGGTGGGACGAATGTCGCAGCCAATGCGGCCGGCGGCGGCGCGCTGCCGACCACCGACACCGCAACCTTCCTGTCGATGTTTCCGGATGCGCGCGGTTCATCCCGGTCCGGCTCCTCGACGACGGCCGATGCGTCGGCGGTCAACCGGCCGGCAGATCCGATGTTTCGTTCGCTATTCCAGGTTGACGGCCAGTCGAGCCAGGCGGTCTCGCCGACCGTGCGCGAGTTGTGGGGCCATTCATCGGTTGCCAGCGCGACCCCGTCGGAGAGCGGCAGTATCGATGCCAGCGGCAATGGTCAGCGCAGGCTCGACCTGTTCAGCGATCCGCACGGCACCTTCTCGGGCTGATGCGCCGGCGAAGGCGGTCGCGCTCGTCGCTGAACCATTGATCAAAAAGAACTATTTTGAAGTCCCGCCGCGGCTCGCGCCGCTGGCGGCGGCCGCATTTCCCCCGTCGGATTACGGCCAAATGCGGCGTTGAGTGGTGCCATAGTATGTAAACAACCTGCCGCCTTAACAAAACATCAACAAAACCAGCCACTTATGGTGAACGCTTTGTTAAGCGTCGTGGTTTATTTTCGGTGCTGTTGAGGCCCTCGTGGCCTTTGTCTGCAAGTTGCGTAAGCCGGAAAGACCATGATCGTTCGGCAGTTTCTCAGTTGGGTCAGAACCGCACCCGCCGGTGAGCGGGCAGAGGCCACCAGGGCGCTCGCGCGGGCGTGGCTGTTGTCGGATCTTTGCGATGAGGATCGCGGCGCCGCGGAGGGCGCGCTCCTCATGCTGCTGGACGATCCGTCGCCGCTGGTGCGGCAGGCGATGGCGGAGGTGTTCGCCCGCTCGGAGGAGGCGCCGGCCGCCATCGTCCAGGCGCTCGCCACCGACCAGGCTTCCGTGGCCGCCATCATCCTCGAACATTCGCCGCTCTTGATCGACGCCGACCTCGTCGACATCGTCGCGACCGGCAACTCCGACACGCAATGCGCGATCGCGCGCCGCGTCGGCCTGCCCGCGCCGGTGTGCGCCGCGATCGCCGAGGTCGGCAGCGCCGCCGCCGCGCTCGAGCTGATCGAGAATGCCTATGCCGAGCTCGCGCCGTTCTCCTGGGACCGCATCGTCGAGCGCCATGGCCACCTCGCCGCCATCCGCGAAGCGATGCTGGTGCTGGACGATCTGCCGGCCGCGACGCGGGCGGCGCTGGTCGACAAGCTCTCCGAGACACTGGCGCAGTTCGTAGTCGCCAGGAACTGGCTCAGCGCCGACAGGGCAGGGCGCATCACCAATGAGGCGCGCGACCGCTCGACCATCACCATCGCGGCGCGCTCGCGCGGCGAGGAGCTGCGCGGGCTGGTCCAGCATCTGCGCGCAACCTCGCAACTCACCGCGGGCCTGATCCTGCGCGCGCTTCTCTCCGGCAACGTCGAATTGTTCGAGATCGCGCTATCGGAGCTCGCCGACATGCCGCGGGCGCGGGTGTCGGCGCTGCTCAACGATCGCGGTCGCGCCAGCCTGCAGGGGCTGCTGCGCAAGGCCGGCATTCCCGACACTACCTTCGACGCGTTCAGCATCGCGCTCGAAGTCTGCCGCGAGAACGGCTTTGCCGACACCCTGAGCGGAGCAGCGATTCTGCGTCGCAAGATGGTGGAGCGCGTGCTCACCCATTGCGCCACCGACCGCGACGCGGCCGCGCCGCTCTTGATCCTGCTGCGCCGCTTCGCCACCGAATCCGCACGCGACGAGGCCCGCGAGTTCTGCGACGAGGTGATGGCCGAGGATTTCGTCGCCGGGCTGGAGTTCGGACTGATCGCGGCCTAGCGCAGCTCGCCTGTTCGCCCGCGGATTCCTCAGCAGATCAAGGCCGACATCTCTCCGCCCGTCATTCCGGGGCGCGCGAAGCGCGAGCCCGGAATCCATAACCACAGGGCAACGTGCCGAGGCAAGCTGTCACCGCTCGCGCGCCTCACATTCCATTTTATGGCGATGGATTCCGGGCTCATCGCTGCGCGATGCCCCGGAATGACGCCAGGATGGATGGTGGCCAACGATCCTGCGATGGAATGCATGGATAGTGAGCGGCCTGCCGGCCTATGGCTGATCGCTCGGCACGAGGCTCGGCGCCAGGATCGCTTCGAGATGCTCAGGCCGGTTGCGGTTGACCTGGATCAGATAGTCGTCCGCCACGCGGCGCAGCCGGCGGCTCAATTCGCCTGCGACCGTCGCGCTGTCATACTTCGTATGATCATGCACGATCGCCTGGATGGCGTTGACGTGATGCTCGAACAGCTCGGCGGGGACCTTTTCGAGGTCGGGCGCGTGCTCGATGATCCGGCACAGGCTATCGGCAACCTCGGCAGCGGCGGGATAGCCGAAGGTCGCTGCGTCGCCCTTGATGTCGTGGGCGGCGCGAAACATCTCCTCGCAGGCGTCGTCGTCGAAGCCGGTCTTGAGCACTGCTGCATAGGCCTTGGTCAGACGATTGGCCTCGGTGTCCATCCACGATTTGAACTCGCCGGACAGTCCGGCCAGCGCGGCTTCCGCGCGTGCGATCGGATCGTCGAGATCCTTCTCCTCGGCGCGGCGCAGCACCTTCTTCAGCGGATTGGGCTGGGTGATGACGTGATGCGAGGCGTAGGTCTTGACCTGGACCGCCGGGGCCTTGTCTTTCGCCATCTCGATATCCCCTGATGATGCCGACCAACGCAATCGACTCACTTCCCCGATTCATAGCCGAGGACCTTGGCGCGCTGGGCGCCGATCCCCCGATTGCGTTAACGCGGGCTCACTGCCGCGCCCCTAAACTGCGGAGCGCGCTTTATCCAGAAGTGACGGCTGCTGGAAGATCTCCGCCTCGCCGCCGATCCGGCGCTCCGGCCCGATATAGGCGGTGTTGGTGTTGCGGCGCCGGTCCGGGCCGAAATAGGTCTTGGTCTTGATGAAGGGCCGCGGATTGGCGACCACGTTGAGGATGCGCTGATACAGGCCCTTGGCCGAGATCGGCTTGGCGAGGAATTCCGTGACGCCGGCGTCGCGCGCGACGGTGACGCGGCGCTTCTCCGAATGTCCCGTCAGCATGATGATCGGCGCGTAGGGATTGCCCTTGGCTTCCGGCTGCCGGATCATCTGCGCGAGCTCGAGGCCGTCGAAGATCGGCATTGCCCAGTCGGTGATGACGATATCTGGCGAGAAATGAGTGTACATCTCGAGCGCGGTCGCGCCGTCCTCGGCCTCGTTGACCTCACGGGCGCCGAACGAATGCAGCAGCGTGCGCAGGATGCGGCGCATGTGCGGGTTGTCGTCGCAGACGAGAAAGCGCAGCTTGTTGAAGTCGATGCGGTACATTTGGCCGGCCCGAAGGGATCACCGGTGATGGCGGTATACCCACATTAACCATACGGAGCCGCGGGTTAACAAAGCGTTGCCCAGGGCGGCCACGGAGCAAAAAGGCGCGGAAAACCGCCCGATGTCAGTAGCCGAACTGCTCGCTCAGGATCCGCTCTTCCAGGCTGTGGCCGGCGTCGAACAGCATCCGCATCGAGATCGTCTTGTCGGAGAGCACCTCGACCCGCTGGACGTTGCGGACCTCGTCATGGTCGGCCACCGCCGCGACCGGCCGCTTGTCGCCTTCGAGCACCTCGATGATCACATAGGCCGTGTTCGGCAGCAGGGCGCCGCGCCAGCGACGCGGCCGGAACGCGCTGATCGGCGTCAGCGCCAGCAGCGCGGCGTTGATCGGCAGGATCGGGCCCTGCACCGAGAGGTTATAGGCGGTGGAGCCTGCGGGCGTGGCGACGAGCACGCCGTCGGCGATCAGCTCCGGCATGCGCTCGCGCTCATCGATCAGGATGCGCAGCCGCGCCGTCTGTGCCGTCTGGCGGAACAGGTAGACCTCGTTGATGGCGTGGTGGATGTGAACGACGCCCGCGGCATCGGTCGCCCGCATCAGCAGCGGATGGATCACCGATTCCTGGGCCGCTTCGAGCCGTCCGTGCAGATCGATCGTGCTGAACTCGTTCATCAGGAAGCCGACCGTGCCGCGATGCATGCCGTAGATCGGCTTGCCCGAGCGCATGTGGTCGTGCAGCGTCTGCAGCATCAGGCCATCGCCGCCGAGCGCGACCACGACGTCCGCCAGGTCCGGATCGGAGTTGCCGTACAGCGCGGAGAGCTGCGTCAGGGCGGCCTGGGCTTCGGCACTCGGACTCGCGACGAAGGCGATCCGCTCATATCGCTTGGACGTGGTCATGCGTCGCAGGGCTCGCTGGTCAGTTGGCCGGTGACAGGCGCCGTGTCGTCTAGCCGACCTTGCCCGTGCTTGTCCATCGCGGCCGGTATCCTGGGGCAATGGGGCCGGGATGAGGCTGATATGGCCCGGACGTGCGCGCACGCACGGAAGTCATCGTGGCGTCATTTTTCCTGCAGGCTGCGCACGGGGTCCCAGGCCAGGGACCCGGTCGCCAAGCTTGCTTTCACGCGCTCGGCGAAGAAGTGGCTTGGCCGATCGCTCAGTGCGCTTTGCGCGAAGCAGTCGACCGCTTGCGGCAGCTCGCCGGCGCGCCAATGCGCAAGGCCTGTGGCATAGCTGGTGAGGAGGGCCTGTTCCTCCGGCGTGAGCTCGGCTGCGCGGCCATGCAGCTCGTAGATCTTCAGTGACTGCTCGCGGCCCTTGACCCGGATGGTGTCGAGCTCGCGCCAGGCAAACTCGGTGCCGGCCAGCGCCACCGTGCTCTCGGAGGCGATGATCGTGGTGCCGTAGAATTTGTTGGCGCCCTCCAGCCGCGAGGCCACGTTCACGGCGTCGCTCATGACGGAGTAGTTGAAGCGGCGTTGCGAGCCGAAATTGCCGACCAGCGCGGCGCCGCTGTTGATGCCGATGCGCTGTGCCACCTTGATGCCCTGGAACGCCGTCGACGAATGGTTGAGCTCGGCGAGCTTCGCCTTGCAGTCGAGCGCCGCACGCGCCGCGCTGCGCGCATGGTCGGGATCGTCGAGCGGAGCGCCGAACACGGCGACCACGGAGTCGCCGATGTATTTGTCGACATAGCCGTCGTGGCTTTCGATGACGTCGGTCATGGCCGAGAGATATTCGTTGGTGAGCGCCATGAGCTGCTCCGGCGTCATCTGCTCGGCGAGGCACGAGAAGCCCTCGATGTCGGAGAAGAACACGGTGACCTCGCGGGTCTCGCCGCCGAGCTGCGGCAGCCGGCGCGAGGCGAGCATGCGGTCGATCTCGTGCGGTGCGAGGTAATAGGCAAAGCTCTTCTGCAGCAGCCTGCGGTCCTTGTCGGTGACCATGAAACGATAGCCGGTGGTCGCAGCCAGCGCGAGCACACCGGCTGCGAGCGGCTCCGTCAAGGGCAGCCCGTAGGCATGGTCGAAGAGGATGGTGGCGAGCGCGGTGTAGAGCAGCGCGAGCCCTGCCAGGATTGCCGCTGCAGAGGCGGGGCGCAGCAATCGGGCGAGCAGCGCAGCCAGCAGGGCGATGGTTGCGGCGATGGCGAAGATCGCTGGGCGTCCGAGCTCGGTGACCGCGTCCTGCCGAACCAGATTGTTCACCGCCGTGGCGTGGATGTAGACGCCGGCAATGGTGCTGCGGGCGAACGTCTCGGAGATCCTGCGCTCGTCCAGAACGCAGCGCGGCCGCCGCGCGCCCTCGGCGCGGGTTGCGAAGCGCTTCGAGGTGAGCCGCCGATCCTCGATCCCGACGGTGCCGAGCAGGACGACCTTGCCGGCGAACTCGCGGCGAAAATAGTCCTTGTCGCCCTTGAGCGCGCAGGCGCGCAAGTCGGCAAACGAATAGGTCGGAATGTCCTGGGCGCCGCCGGCGAAATTCAGGGTCATGGTGCTCGGCACGCTGCCGGGCACCTTGTACGCACCGAGTGTGACGCCATCGGCGACAATGACCGGCGCGGTGCCGGTTGCGCGCCCCGCCAATTCCAGCGCCATGCTCGGAACGGCCTTGCCGTCGACCGACAGCGTCAGCGGATGGCGGCGGACGACATCGTCGTTGTCGGTATAGGTGTTGAGCGGACGAAGGTTCTGCTGCTGACGCACCGCGATGCGCTGGCCGGGCGCGGGCAGGATCGGCGGCTCGGCAAAGATCTCGCCCAGCACCACCTTGCCGCCGGCGGCCGCGGCCGCGAGCGCACGCAGGAAGTCGCGATCGAAGCCGCGCGTCTTCTCGCCGAGAGTGCTGTCGCCGAGCGGAATCTCCGACTGCTCGATCGAAGTCTGGAACACGATGTCGAAACCGACCACCTTGGCGCCGCCGTCGAGGACGGCCGTCAGCACGCGCCCGATCTCGCCGGTCCAGGTCAACAGCGGCGCGCCCTTGAAGGGGGGCGCCTGATAGCTCTCCTCGTCGACCGCGATCACCACCGCCGGACTCGCTGCTGCATCGTGACGGTTGCCGAAGGTCTCGAAGCGCAGCCATGTCAGCGCATCCAGCGACAGGCCGCGGCCGCGCTCGAAGAGGGGCGACACGAACAGGCCCGCGCACGCCAGCGCGATGGCGATGACGGCAAGCGCGTCGCGCGTCCGGCGTCCGATCGCCACCGACGAGAGCCTTCGGTCTCAGTTGAACCGGATCAATCGCCCGACCGCCGGGCCGGGGCCCGCCTTGGCCTGTGCGTCGACCTTGAACACGATGCGCAAGTTGCTGAAGCTCGCGACATAGGTGCCGCCGGGCGTGAGCGGGTGACTGGTGCCGGCGAAATCGTAGAATCGTCCCTTGTATTGCCGGCCCGAGAGCTCGACCTGCTGGCGCTCGCCGGGCTGGTCGAGGCGTTCGACGGTCAGCGTGCCGCGCCCTTTGGCCTCGAAGATGGGTGACGCGCTGTAGATGATCGCCTGCGCCACCGGCGCGCTGTCCGGTCCAACGCTGCGCACGATCGTGGCCGCGACCTCGCTGGTCTCGCGCGAGGTGGCCTGTGCATGGCTGGCGTCGCAATTGACGATGTCGCTCTTGAGCGTCGCGCCGTCGACCGTGCTTTCGCCGGGGCCGACGGTGACACTGCCGGCGCCGTTGACCGTCTCGCGCCGGCACGATTTGAGGTAGCTCATCACCACGGCGCCATCCGGGCCGAGCTTGATCACCTGGCCGGGCGCGACATAGTCCATCAGCTCGGCGCCGGCCACATCACCCTGGACGTCCTCGACCAGCGCCGCCGGCGGACCGGCCCAGGCTGCCGGCGATCCGATCACGGCCGGTCCGGCGAGCCCGGAGAGGGCTGCGATGATGAGCGTCGGCAACTTCATGATGAACTCCGTGATCGCAATCGGCGGCGGCCTCTTGCCCCAAACCTGCTGGGTGTCCCAGTGATGGGACGTCGGAGGCGATGGAGAGGTTCGAGCCCATAACACACCTGAGGGGAACAGGCACTGGTGCGGATGTGACTTGGATCACGGAAGAGTTGCTTGAGCTTGCTTCCAAGCCGCGGTTCATGCCCTTGCAGAGGTGGCGTGTTGCGCCAAGCGCCTAGGGGAGTGAGCTGATGGCAGGGATGAGATCATCCGTCGCGTGGCCGAGACTGATGGCTTTCGCCGTGACGGCACTGCTCGCCGGCCCGGCCCTGCACGCCGAGGATGCGCCACCGGCGGCGCACGACGCGGCAGCGCCGGGCTCGCATCGCACCGGCTCGGCCGGAAATCGCGCCGCCAGCCCGCCCGGCTCAGCATCGACCGCCGAGCAGCACAAGCTGCCGCCGGACTCTACCACGACACAGAAGCTCGAACTGCCCGGCCGCACGCTGTCGTTCACGGCGACTGCCGGTTCGGTCCGCCTGTTCGACGACAAGAGCGAGCCGCAGGCCGACATCGCCTACACTTCGTATCAGCTCGATGGCGCCGACCGCGCCAGCCGCCCGGTGACCTTCTTCTTCAACGGCGGGCCGGGTGCCTCGTCCGCCTATCTGCAGCTCGGCAATGCCGGTCCGTGGCGGATCGGAATCGATGCGGCCAGCGTGACGCCGTCGTCGAAGCTGGAGCTGATGCCGAATGCAGACACCTGGCTCGACTTTACCGATCTTGTGTTCATCGATCCCGTCGGGACCGGCTACAGCCGTTTCGTCGCAACCGGCGACGAGGTGCGCAAACGGTTCTTCTCGGTCGACGGCGACGTGCGTTCGCTGTCGCTCGTGGTGCGTCGCTGGCTGGAGAAGCACGACCGTCTCGCATCGCCCAAATTCATCACGGCCGAGAGCTATGGCGGCATTCGCGGTCCGAAGATCGTCAACAACCTGCAGCATGACCAGGGCATCGGCATCAGCGGCCTGATCCTGCTGTCGCCGCTGATGGACTTTCGCGACTATTCCGGCTCGAGCCTGATGCAATATGTCGCGAGCCTGCCGAGCTATGCGGCCGTCGCGAAGCAGATGAAGGGGCCGGTGACCCGCGCCGATCTTGCCGACGTCGAGCGTTACGCCAGCGGCGACTTCCTGCTCGATCTCGTCAAGGGCGAGGCCGATACGGAAGCCACCAATCGGCTCGCCGACAGGGTCGCGACCCTGACCGGCATCGACCAGGTGGTCAGCCGCAGGCTGGCCGGCCGCTTCGACGTCTCGGAGTTTCGCCGTGAGTTCGACCGCAAGAACGGCCGCATCACCGGGCGCTATGACGGCTCGGTGCTGGGCATCGATCCCTATCCGGATTCGAGCCGCTCGCGCAGCTCCGATCCATCCGGGGACGTGCTCACCGCGCCGTTGACCAGCGCCGCGGTCGAGCTGACGACACGCAAGCTGAACTGGCACCCCGACGGCTCCTATGAGCTGTTGAGCGGGGCGGTGAACCGGTCATGGGATTTCGGAAAGGGCACCAACCCGCCGGAGTCCACCGGCGAGCTCCGGCAGATCCTCGCGCTCGATCCCAAGCTCAAACTCCTGGTCGGCCACGGCCTGTTCGATCTCGCCACGCCATATTACGGCTCGAAGATCCTGCTCGACCAATTGCCGGCCTTCGCGCGGCCGCCGCGGGTCAAGCTCGTGGTCTATCCGGGCGGCCACATGTTCTATTCCCGCGACGATGCGCGCAAAGCCTTCCGCGGCGAGGCCGAGGCGTTGATGAAGGAGGGCAGGGAGGAGGCCCGATGAGTGCAGCGACACCCGGGCTATGAGTCTTTCTTGCGCCGGCCCTTGGGATATTTCCGCTCCATCTCGGCCTTCACCACGCGCTCCGGCCGCACCCGCGCGCCGGCCAGCCAGATCTCGCTGACGCCGGACTTGGTGCGCACGCGCCGCACCGCCTCACCATGGCTGGCATAGCCGGCGGCGTGCACGATGCGTCCGGTGTCGCGCCCGGTCACGTCGATGCGAGCGGCATCGAGGAACGGGTTGATGAATACCGGATTGGCGACCATGACCTTGTCACCAAACGGGACGAGATCGACGGCGCCCCACAGCGTCCACCAGCGGCCGGTCCAGTCGCGCGTCTTGCGCGACGGCGCGCCGTGGGTGGCGAAGGCCTGCAGGATGAACTTGACGCCATTGGCCCAGCCGGGTGCCCAGCCGTCGACGGCATTGGTCAGCACGGTGATCGTGATGTCGCGGGCGGGAATGACCGACGTCCGCGAGATGTAGCCCTGGAAGCCGCCGCCATGGCCGAACCAGTCGAAGCCGGCCGTTGTCCCGCTCATGAGCGCCAGGCCGTAATAGGCCTCTTCGACGTCCTGGGGCACGCGCCATTGCCGGCGCACCATCTCGCGCCGGCTCGCGACCGACAGCAGGCTCTTCTTCGCGTTCGGGGCAAGCTGGGCGAAGAAGCGGGCGGTGTCGGCCGCGGTCGCGACGATGCCCGCTGCCGGCATGATCGCGTTGGTCGGATTGTCGCCGGGAATCACGACGCGGCGGCCCACGGGGACGACGCGTGAATGGCCGCGCGCGAACGGGACACTCTTGCCGAGCAGCGTCATGTCGGGCGCGCTTTCTCGCAAGGCCAGCGGCGTCATGACCTCGCGCTGGAGCCAGGCCGGGTACGACTCGCCGGCGATCGCCTCGATGACCAGGCCGAGCAGGCCGTAGCCATGGTTGGAATATTTGAACCGGCTGTTGGGGTCGATCGCCGGCGGCTGCTTCAGCTCGGCCAGCAGTTCGTCCTTGTCGAGATAGGACCGGCCATCCGTGAACTGGCCGGAATCCTTGCCGTCACGGATCAGGCCTGCCGTGTGCGACAGCAGCTGGTTCAGTGTGGCCGCGGCGACATCCGGATGCAGATCCTTGACGTACTGTCCGACGGTGTCGTCGAGCTTCAACCGCTTCTGCTCGCGCAGGCGCATGATGGCGGCGGCGGTGAACGCCTTGGTGTGCGAAGCGATGCGGAAGCGGTGCCGCGGCGTCAGCTTCTCGCCGCTGTCGAGATTGGCGTGCCCGAAGGCCGCCTCCAGGACGATCTCACCGCGATGGGCGATCGCAATAATGCAACCGGGTTGCTCGGAGACCGCGACCTGAAAGGCCAGCCAATCCCTGATGTAATCGAGTGCTGCGCCAAGCCAGGACTCCACGAGGCAATCTCCCATTCAAAAATCTGATGAAAATGGTCTGCACGAGGTTTCATCCATAACGGATCAACGACAGCGGACAAACGAAAATGGCGCAACCCTTTCGGGTTGCGCCACTGTCGAGATCGGAGCTGGTCCGATCGCGTCGTCAGTAGACGAGGCCGGTGCCCGGCTGCTTCTCGAGCGCGTCGGCCAGCGAGCGATATTCGGGGCTGTTGGTGCCGGCGAGCTGCGCGACCTTGTCGAGGTGGTACTTGGCCTGCTCGCGGTTGCCCTGTTCGAGCTGCCACAGGCCGTAGTACTGCCAGGTGCGCACGTGGTTCGGATCATCCGCCAGGGCCTGCTCGTAGTACTGCTTGGAGGCCTGGTAGTTGCCGAGCTTGCGATAGGAGTAGCCGATCAGATTGGCAACGTCGGCGACGTCCTCGCGGTTCAGCGCCTTGAGCTGCTGGATCGCGGTGGCGTAGTCGCCGCGATCATAGATCGAGGTATAGGCCGTGCGATAGGCCGCCAGGAACTTCGGATCTTCGATGCTCGAGCTCTTGTCCTTCTTCTTCTTGCCCGAATCCGACGCCGGCGGCGACGACGGGGTATCGCTGCCCGCGGCATAGGCCTTCGACAGAAGCAGCGGCCCGGAGGCCACGGCCATCGAGAACAGAGCCAGCGTGGCAATCCTGAGCGCAGACTTTTTCATTCGTATCTCCCGAGTTGTCGATCCAACAGGTGACTGCGTACGGGGAAGAACTCCCGCAGCTGCGAAATATTCCCGGCCATTTGCGCGGATTTTGCGCCGCGATCGGTGCATTATACGGACGACATGATGACAGACCAGTCACCTCGATGACTATCCCTTCATGTCCATGAACCGAAAACAGCGCTTTACTTCAGGGTGGGTTCAGTGCCGGTTCCCTATCGTCGTCTCCATGATCACGAGCCCATCCAGACTGGATGGTGCCTCCAGATCTTCACATCACGGAGACGACCATGCTGAAGTCAATGTCTGTTGCGCTGCTCGCCGCGTCGATCCTGACTGCGCCCGCGTTCGCTGCTGGTGCTGCAAAAACCGATACGTCCGCGAAGTCCAGCCAGACCACGGGCACCGCGAAGACCGATGTGAGCAAGACCGATGCGGCCAAGACCAACGTCACCAAGCCGGGCGCGACGCAGGCCGGCGACAAGGCGAACGAGATGAAGCCCACCGTCGGCAAGACGAAGACCAAGCCGCATGCCTCGCTTGTCCGCCACAAGCATCGCCACGTGGCGCATCTCAGCCATCACAACAAGGTGAGCTTCAAGCGCGTGACGCCGGCGACCCGCCGCGGCTGATCCGGCCAAGGCCACGCAGAGCCGATCTGGTCGTTGACCGCCGGAGCGCGCCAGAGCGCTCCGGCGGCAGCGGCTTGACGAAGGCGTGAGCCGGGACGGATTTCCCGGCCTCTGGCTTTGAGCTAGAACGGCCGCGGGATTGGCTTTCAAGAGTTGGGCGCCTGGGGATGGGGAGAATGAGCTGGTGGCCAGCAACCGCGCTGGCGCTGCTGTTGGCGGGGTGCGCCAGCGGAGGTCCCGCCGCGTTCATGAGCGAGGACAATCGCGGCATCTCCTACACCGGCGATCGTGGTGTCGGCAGCCAGCCGTTTCCAGCCAACCACCGCAGCGAGATCCTGTCCTATCTCAGGACCTACCTGAACAATCCGGTCGGGGTGCGCGACGGCGTCATGGCGGAGCCGGTGCAACGGACGGTCGGTGGCCGGCTGCGCTATGTGAGCTGCCTCCGTTATGCGGCGCGCGAGTCCGACGGCAGCTACCGTCCGGCGCAGGAGCGCGCGGCGGTGTTCGTCGACGGCCGGTTCGACCGTCTGGTCGAGGATGCCGGCGAGCTCTGTGCCGGGTCGACTTACGCGCCATTCCCGGAGCTGGCGGGCCTCACGCGCTAGACCGCGGCGTTTTCAGGTCCCGGCGTTTTCGAAGGATTGCCACGTCGTCGCAGCGCCTTGCCAAGCCGCTTGCCCGATCACAAATCAGGGATGGACCGAACGCTTTGTCGCCTCGCGGCGACCAAATATCGGGCGAGGCGTCAGCTTCACGAAATATTCGGGAAGCCTATGGAACAAAAGGCCTTTGTTGCCCTCTGGTGACACCGCAGCGGCAATCACAGCTGCGTCACCGCCACCGGGCAACCCAAATGCGGCCATGATGTTCGATAGATGTCGCAAACGAATAACGGGGACGTCCCATGAAGCGGTTTTTGTTCAGTGCAGTGGCTTTGACCACATTGGCTGCCCCGGCTTTCGCCGCCGATATGCCTCCGCGCACCTACACCAAGGCGCCGGTCTACACGCCGCCTCAGGCGATCTACAACTGGACCGGCTTCTATCTCGGTGGTCACCTCGGCGGCGCCTTCGCGGGCAATAACAGCCTGGAAGGCAACAACGGCCGCTTCCTGGGCGGCGTGCAGGGCGGCTTCGACTACCAGTTCGCCCCGAACTGGGTGCTCGGCATCGAAGCCCAGTACAGCTGGATGGATCGCAATACGACCAATTTCGGCTTCCCGGGGGCTGCGGTCGTGACCTCGACCGGCGCCAACCAGCTCGGCTCGGTCACCGGCCGTCTCGGCTACACCTGGGGACCGGCGTTGCTCTATGCCAAGGGCGGTTATGCCTGGCGGGACGGCAACAATCTCGGGGTGAGCGTCGCCGGCGTGCCGACGGGCTTCACCACGTCCGGCAATAGCAAGGACGGCTACACCGTCGGCGCCGGCCTCGAATACATGTTCGCGCCGAACTGGTCGGCCAAGGCTGAGTACCAGTACTACAATTTCGGCAATACGACCTTCACGGGTGGGCCGGCTCCGGTTGTGGGCAGCCGCTTCAACAGCGACGAGCATACGGTCAAGGTCGGCGTGAATTACCGCTTCGGCTGGGGCGGACCAGCCGCCAGCAAGTACTAAGCGAGATCGCCGAGCCCGCGGCCGGCGGCGTTCGGCTGGAAGCGGATCACGCCTCAATTCCAACACGCCCGCGCCGTCTGGTGCGGGCGTGTTGCTGTCCGGTGGTTGGCTGGCGATGGTTTCGGGATCGCTCACGCAGTGCGAAAAAATTTTCAAACCTTCGTGAAACTTTCGCCATCAGTTGATATTATCGGTGCGCCGGTTTGATGGATCATCCCACATGCGTATCTTGGTGTCCGTGCTGTTGTTGTCGGCGGCTGTTTTGCCGTGCTCCGCCCAGACCGTTCTGAAGACCGAACCGTTGATGCTGGCCCCCTACGAGGTGGCGCTGGTGCAAACCGCGTCCTGCCCGTCGGGCAAGGTGCTGAAGGTGACCGGTGCGATCCGCGGTGTCAGCCGCAAGCGTGCCTGTGTCGCCCTTCCGGCCGAAACGGCATCGCTGGCGACGGCGACGCCCTGAGAACGGGCTTCATGGCGACCTTCCAGCGGGCAGCTCCGGCTGCCCGCTGATCGCGGGTCTGTCTGTCGAAAAATCCTTGATGAAGGCAAGTCGTCCGCGGGACCGGACTGGCATGAAGACGTGAATGTCTTCTGCCGGCGGCTTCCGTCCAGGCACGGCGAGGCTCGGGGACAGCAGCGCACGGAGACTATAAGTATCACCCGAGAAGTATCACCCGCGGCGCGCTTCCGCCGCAGCCGCTCAGGATGCGAACGGGATGTTGAACTCCTGCTCGGCTTCGGCACGGTTCTGCCAGGGATCTTCCTCGGGCTCGGCGGCGCAGGGCCGGATCTCGTAATCATTGTCGAGCTGCAGATGCGCGGTCGATCGCGCATTGATCATCACGTCCACCACCAGCCCGCTCTGCCGCGCCAGCCGCCAGACATCCCCCTCGGTCGGATAGGCCTTGCTCAACTTGGCGTCGTTGCAAAACAGCGCGTAGGGCATTCCAAACAGCTCCAGAGAAGCGAAGGATGAACCGAGAATGAACGGCACGTGCAGCGAGACACTGGCGCGCCTGGGGCAGGAAAGGGGCCTTTTCGGGCGGCCGAGTCGTAAACGAGTCCTAAATTTTTGAAAAAAGAATCCGTGGGACTCCGGGGCTAGAATCGCCAGATGGTTAAGCCCATGGGAACCGATCTCCACATCTTCTGCGGGCGGATCCAGCTGACGCTCGCCTTTGGGCTGCTGCTCGCCTTCGTCGCCAATGTGGCGCTGCTGTGCGCCTGGCTGTGAGCCGGCGTGTCGATTGCGGATATGTTTGTGTACCCTCGGCCATAGATCCTCGGCGCGGTCGCCTTTAGTCCTCAGGGAGGGCGCTCCGTCCGGCCGATGCTTTCAGGCGCGCGAGTGTCGCGCTGAAATATTCCTGACGCTCCCGATTGAAGCGCTCCTGATGGGCCCGGAAGCGCGCGACGCGGGCGCGAATCTCCGCCTGCATGTCGCGCTGGAGATCGAGCTGCGAGGCGATGCTGGTGAAACGCTCCGCAGGGACCGGGCTCGGGGCGGCGAACGAAGCCTCGGATGCAATGGCGTCGGGCGCTCTCGGCCTTGCAGGCTCCCCCACGGCATTGGGGATTGCGACTTGCACGTTGCCGCCGCGACGTGCCTCGGTTTCAACGGTGTTGGCGATCACGTGCTCGACAGCGGCGTGCGTCGGGCGACCGGCCCCGGCCTGCTGCGGTGTGACGGGGGTGCCGACCGGAACGGTAGGCAGCTCGAACTGGGCGAAGTCGGCCGGCTTGCCGGTCACAGACTGCACAAAGGCCATGGTCTGCGCGATCAGCGCATCACGCTCTTCCTTCCACGTCATGACGCTTGTCCCCCGATGCCTCAATTGCAACAAAAGCGGCTGACGAAATCAAGTTGAAGACCAGTGACTTCTGGGGATAAGCAGGAGTTCTAGGTGAGATGTGACAACAATGTTGCCACAGTCTGAACTCGTTTCGTCCCCCACCCGCGAAAGGCGATACCGGAAATCCAATCCCGCACAGATGGTTCCTAAGCGGCGTTTTTCCGGAGCTCTTCTTGACAGAGGAGCGCGGCTCGCCCCTATGGCCGAGCCGCCCCGGTCTTCGGGGCATCATCTGCTCGCAACCTTCGTGCACTGTCCGGGCACTTCGCAGACTTCGATGGACAACCCTTCACGCTCCGAGCGGTCGCGCAAGGCCGCGCTCACCGCCGCCCTCACCATCATCGCCCGCGATGGTCCGGGGCGGCTGACGCTCGACGCCATCGCCCGCGAGAGCGGGCTGAGCAAGGGCGGCCTGATGCACCAGTTTCCCAACAAGGAAGCGGTGCTCAAGGCTCTGCTGGAACAGCAATTCCTGCATTTCGACGAATTCGCCAGCAGGTACAGGGCTGGAGCCGGCAAAGCGGCTGATCAGCCCGAACTCGCGACGCAGATCGCGATCTCGCGGGAGCTGATCGCCCAGCAATATTCGGTGGCTCAGGCCATGCTCGGGGCGCTCGCCCAGGAGCCGGGATTGCTGGCCGATGCCCGTGCCAAGGATGCCGAGAGAGTAGCCGAGATCCGCGGCGAGGCCGATGACGCTGATCTCGCGGTCCTGCGATGGGCGGCGGCACGTGGGCTTGCCTTGATGACGATGCTGCGCGTCTCGCCGCTGGAGCAGCCGGATCTGGACCGTCTGTTTGCCCGCCTGCTCGACGACCAACAATGGACCACATTCCGGCAGGTCGGGACGACCGGGGAGCGATGACACGCTCGAGCTCGGCGCCATCTCCATCATTGGACGGTTCGATCTGAGCGAAGTCGGGCTGGCTTGCCGTCCGACTTCCGTCCGCCGATGCCTCCTGGAGGTCCCGTGCCGACCGCATCGACGTGTGAACAATTCTTTTCATTCGATTTCGTATTTACAAACCGTCTGGTCGGTTTATTGAGGTGGCCATGTGGACGCGCTGGCAACGGCGCCGCAATCGTGGAGGAGGGGATGAGGAGTCGATTTCCGATGTCTGGCTTCGCGGCGATCGCCGCGAGCCTCTGTGCCGGATGCAACACGGTGACGCCGGTGGCCTATTCCGGGGTGGCGTCGGCGCGCTATCTGGCGCCCAACACATCCGATCCATCGGGCCGGGTGCCTTACCGCTACGGGACTGCCACCGACTGGCGCAGCTACGACAAGGTGACGCTCGATCCGGTCGTGATCTATCGCGGCGCGGATCATCAGTTCGGCGACATGTCCGACCGGGACAAGGCTGCGCTCGCCGCCTACATGCAGCGGCGTTTCCTGGAAAGTCTCTCGGCGCGCTTCCAGATCGTCCATCAGCGGGGGCCGAATACGCTGCGCGTGCGGCTCACCCTGACCGGCGCCGTCGCCAACACGCCGGTGCTCGGCACCGCCTCGCGCTTTGATCTCGCGGGAGCCTTCTACAACGGCGTGCAGAGTGCACGCGACGGTGAGGGACTGCTGACCGGCTCGGTATTCTACGCGGCCGAGATCTTCGATGCCGCGAGCGGGCGACTGCTGAGCGCCTTCGTCAGCAAGCAATATCCCTCGCCCTACGACATCAAGGCCAGCGTTGGTGCGCTCGCGGCCGCCGAGGCCGGAATCGGCAAGGGCGCCGAGGCCCTGGTCGCGCAGCTCCAGTGAGCGGGCCGTGCGAACGATCGCGTCGCGCGGGCAGATGGCCCCGCATCGGGGCGCCTTCGTGTGCGCGCTTTGGCATCGAGGGCACGGCCAGATCTCGGGCAGTCAGCGGCGACGTCAACCCGGCCGTACGAGCGCGTGGCTCGAGGCCATGGAGACAGTGAGGTCCCTGGACATGACATTGAGATTCGTTCTGCGCGTCGGCTTACGCATCGTCGTCGGCCTGCTGCTGTCGATGGCGGAGGGCCGCGGTCACGCCGCTCCCGTCGGCGATCCGTTCGGCACATGGTTGACCGAGGACGGCCGCGCCCGCGTCCGCGTCGAGCGCTGTGGCGCGATGGCCGACCGCGTCTGCGGCTACATCGTGTGGATGAAGGAGACGGCGGATGCCAAGGGGCAGCCGTTCCGCGACCGGCTGAATCCCGATCCGGCCAGGCGCGGCCGTCTGCTGCTGGGCCACCAGATGCTGCTCGGCCTGAAGCTGAACGCCGACGGCCGCCACAGCGGCGAGGTCTACAACGCCGAGGACGGCAAGACCTATGCCGTCTCGATCTGGCGCGAGGGCCCGAAGATGCTGGCGGTCAAGGGCTGTCTGCTCGGGCTGTTCTGCGCGACGCAAGGCTGGGTGCTGGTCACGGATCAGGTGCCCGGCCAACTCATCGGAGCGACCGGCGAGGGCGGCGGGCCGTTGCCGGATCCAGAGTGGACTGCGCCCAGGCCGCCGTCGGCGACCGGCATCGCCAGACCCGCGGTCAGGACGAGGGCGAATTGACGCCTAAAGCCGGTGACAGCCATTGCCGCAGCAAATCCCAACTTCACGGAAGCTGGTGCCGGCTGAGGGGATTGAACCCCCGACCTTCGGTTTACAAAACCGCTGCTCTACCGCTGAGCTAAGCCGGCGAATGCTGGTGGCGGAGATCTCGTCGTCAGTTTGCGACGAGGTCTCGCGAAGCGCGGTGTTCCTACCAGAGTTGATGCAGTCCGGCTACTCCCCGCGTGAGCGCCGCTTCTGCCATCAGCCCAGCAAAAAGGGCGGCCGTTGGGCCGCCCCTGTCGGAGCCGATCGTCGAAGCCGCTCCGGCTCGATCTTTACTGGCAGATGTGCATCAGCCCGTCGCTGCCCTTGAACATGGTGCCGGGGCGGCAGACCAGGCCGTTGCGGGTCGCGTAACTGTTCCAGTCGCCATAATAGCCGTTCGGGCCGCGATCATAGCTCGGTTGGCCGTAAGAGGGGCCGGGACTGTACGCATAGGCATCCGCGGTGCGGAACGGCGCGGTCGCGATGGCGCCGGCGGTTCCGATGGCTGCGCCTGCGATGCCGGCAGCGGTGCCGACCGCTCCAGCGGCGACGTCAGCCGGCCAGAAGCCGCTGTTGCGGCGATCCCAGCCGTTGTTGTTCCATCCGGTATCGGTGCGCTGCTGCATCATGGCCCCGTCCTGGCGGGCCATGTGCCGGTGCTGCATCATTCCTTCCTGCTGGTTCATATGCCGGTGGTGCACGTCGCGCGCCATGGCCGGGCCGGCGAGCGCCGTTGCGAGTATCGCAGCCCCGAGAATAGCAAATCGTGTCATGGAATACTCCATCGTTGCGCCCCACCTGCTAAGCGCAAGCCGGCCCCGTCGTTCCCGCCGCGACGGGAATGTTTTGGAACGACATGAGGCCCAGTGCCTTCGGAGGCCGGAGCCGCGGTTGCGGTCCGGCTTGCTCCGACCCGAAGACTGTTAGTCTTGAGGACAGAGCAGCGGGGTTGATGCTGGCAATATTGTCGCTCATCGGCTGATGATCAGCCATTAACCCTCGCACTCGAACCCCACCCGGGCTTTAACCCGGAATGGTGGCTCCCGCGTTAGTCTTACCAGCAGATTGATGTGCGCGTTTAACCCATCGGGGCGCGCGTTGCGGTATTGGTAGGATGACAACCGGGGCGTGAATTCATGCGTACTACAACGGCTCTTGTGATTCTGATTGGAGCGTCTTCCGCCGCGCTCGCCAGCGAAGGCTTCGAGATCGTCATTCCGCAGCGGCCCGGCGTGCCCGTCGTCATCAACGGCATCGATGCGTCCTACGCCGTCGTCGAAGGCCAGTACGGTCTTGGCAGGGGCAACTACATGCAGCCGACGATCTATGGCGGTCGGCCGGTCGAGCCCGAGCCATATGTTGGCCATTACTATCCAACCCTCGGAGCAAGGCCCGGCTATGGCCGGATGGAGATCGAGCCGCCGGCCGATCGCAAGCTGCCGAAGCCGGCCGAGAGCTATTCCCGCTCGTGGGGCGCCCAATCCCAGATGCAGCCGCCGGAGCCGGCGGTGCCGATGTATCCGCCTGCCGTCATCCTGGCTCCGCCCGATGGTGATCCTCACGGCTATCCCAATCGGCCGCCGGCCTACCGCCGCTAGCCAGCAACTCACCATCGACAGCCAGACCAAGCAAGAACAGATCAACAGGAGAGAGTTATGCGTGGAGTAGTTTCAGGACTTGTCGCCATTGCCGGCCTCGCCGTCGCCGGCAGCGCGCCGGCCGCGGCCTGCGGCGCCACCGCCTGCGGCCCGTGCGGCTACGCCGCGCCGTGCGCGCCGCAGGTCACCTATCAGCCGACCGTGACGTACCAGCCCACGGTGACGTATCGGCCGCAATATTTCTATCAGCCCGGCTACACCTACACCTACGGCCATGGCTGCGGCGCCTGCGGCGCGAGCTATGAGCGGCTGCCCGAGCCGACCCGGCAGTATTACTATGTCAACCAGGGCCCGACCTACAGCGGTCCTGGCGCCTTCGCGCCGTATCCTGCCTATGAGGAGCAGGCGCTTCCGGTCTACAGCTATCATCACCGCCGCCACGCCTATCGCTGGGGCGCTTCGCCTTATTATCACGGGCAGCGCGTGCTGCGCCGCTATTACTGATCAGACGGACGTTCGTTCGCGCCAACGCCCGTGCGCCTCATGCGCGCGGGCGTTTCGTCATTTTGACATCAAGCCGAGCCGGCTCGCGCCGATATAGAGCGCGAGCACGGCGGCATTGGAGACGTTGAGGCTCTTGATCGCGCCGGGCATGTCGAGCCGCGCCACGACGCTGCAGGTCTCGCGCGTCAATTGCCGCAGGCCCTTGCCCTCGGCGCCCAGCACCAGTGCGAGCGGCTCGCGCAAGGCGACCGCCGCGATGTCCTCCTCGCCCGCGCTGTCCAGCCCCACCGTCTGAAAGCCGCGCTCGTTCAGCCGCGTCAGCGCGCGTGCGAGGTTCTGCACCGTGACGATCGGCACCAGCTCCAGGGCGCCCGATGCGGACTTGGCCAGTACACCGGTGGCCTCCGGACTGTGGCGGGCGGTGGTCACGATTGCCTTTACGCCGAACGCCGCTGCCGAGCGCAAGATTGCGCCGACATTGTGCGGGTCGGTGATCTGGTCGAGCACCAGGATCAGTCCCTCGGCCGCGAGCGTGTCGATGTCCGGCGAGGGCAGGGGCTCGGCCTCCGCCAACAGGCCCTGGTGCACGGCGTCCGGACCGAGCCGCTGGTCGATCTGGCTGGGGCGCACGATCTCGGGCGTCACCCGCGTCTCGATCCGCTCGTCGGCAAGCCGCCTGGCGGCGTTCTCGGTCAGGTAAAGCTTGCGAATCCGCCGCTTCGGATTGGCGAGCGCCAGGGTCACGGTGTGCCAGCCATAGAGAATGACGGGGGCATCCGAGTCCTGGTCGCGCTCCCGCCACGGCTGGGGGCGCTCGAATCCGCGCGGTTTGCCGGAGAATTTACCGCCCGGACGGCGAAAAGGGGGCTTTCGATCGCGTTCGCTCATGGCCCGAGCTTCTGTCACGGCCTGCGGATTCTGGCAATTTGGCACCGCTGAGACGGGAAAATTCGTCGTCCCTTGGTTGACTTCGAGGGCCGGGTTCGATCATAAGGGCCCCGGCCGCGCGCGCCCGCTCCTTCGGGCCCCGCGGTCTTACCGTCTCCATGGCGCTGATGGTCCCGACGCTGCTGTTCCGCGGCCGGCCCGAATTGCCATCGATACGGGGGAGTGTCCCGAGTGGCAAAGGGAGCTGACTGTAAATCAGCCGCCTCATGGCTTCGCAGGTTCGAGTCCTGCCTCCCCCACCATTCACTGCCTCTCAGCTCCACTAGATTTTTCGAGGACAATGGACCCCATTGGCCATTGCTTCCCTGCAGACTATGCGTCGAAATATATGGGTCGCATCTGGGTCTGCCGGCCGGTCGTGATCTTCATTGGATCCTTCGTTGTTCGCGATCCCTGGGCGGCGATCGCTCACGGCTGTCGTGACGACGCGCCAGAACCCAGGCTTCCGACATCTGCGGGGCCGACGTGGCAATGGCGGGCGACTGATCGCCTGTTGCCGTTCCGCCGTCTCGGGTTGAGGGCCCCGGCTGCGACATCTCAGTTAATGCCGCGGAAGCGGTCCATATTGAAGATAAACACGAAAAACTCGACATTCTCTGACGCGAGATTTTTCTTTATGAAATAAATAGCTGACTTTAAATCACCGCCTCAGCCTCACGTCATCCCCACAACGTTGATTTCGCTTCAGATTTTGAAATCTTTGCCCTGAGGAATATGGCGGAGCGTAGCTATTCTGCCACAACCGGGCGGCTTTTCGCCGCAAATGTGGCGAGTCACATTGCGAGCCGATCTCGGGTTTGTTATCGGTTCCCTATGTTGAAGATCGTATATACACCCATTTTCATATGTGTTGTGGGAATGAGCTTTAGCCCGGCATTGGGCGCTGAGCCGTTCACCATCCAGGACGCCATCAACCAGGCGGTGAAGACCAATCCCGGTGTCGGAGAGGCCGCCGCCAATCGGCGGGCCACCGAAGCCGAGCTTCGCCAGTCCCAGGGGACGCTGCTGCCGCAGGTCCGGCTCGATGCGAGCGCCGGACCGGAGATGCTCAAGCAGTATGTCTCGCCGGCGCCGAGCAACAATGGCCGCTACCTGCGCGGCCGCGAGGCCGGCGTGGTGGTCCGTCAATTGCTGTTCGATGGCTTTTCCTCGATCAATGAAGTGTGGCGACAGGCCGCGCGGGTCGATGCCGCCGCGTACCGCGTGCTGGAGCGAACCGAACTGATTGGTCTCGATGCCGCCGAAGCCTATGTCGACGTGGTGCGCTACTCCAGGCTGGTCGCTCTGGCCGAGAAGAACCTCAAGGTTCATCTCGAACTGCGCAAGAACGTGCTGGCCCGTTTCCAGGGCGGCCGGGCCGGCGAGGGCGACACGCAGCAGGCCGAGGAACGGGTTGCGGCAGCGCAGGCCGTGCTCGAGGAATTCCGTCTCAGCCTCGAAGTGGCGCGCGCGAAGTACCGCAAGGTCGTCGGCGTCGAGCCTTATAACCTGCGTTTCCCCGGCCGGCTGTCCGACATGCCGCGGGACAAGGCGGAATCGCTCGACATCGCCTACAAGTTCAATCCGACCCTGCGCGCTGCCGCGGCGGATGTGACGGCCGCCAAGCGGGGATTCGATGCCACCACCGGCACCTTCCTGCCGACGCTTTCGCTCGAAGGCCGCGCGACGACCGGCAAGGAATCGATCACCTACAACAATCGTTACGACGAGGTCAGCGGCAAGGTCGTTGCATCCTGGGATATCTTCAACGGCGGCCAGAACAGCTGGCGCCGCGAAGAAGCCGCGCAGCGGATGATCCAGGAGCAGCAGAAGCATGCTCGTCTGCAGCGCGATGCGCTGGAGTCGATCGACAAGGCCTGGGCGGCCCGGATCATCACCGCCGATCGCGTCTCAGCTCTTGTCCGCGATGTCGAAGCGGCCCGCCGCACGTTCGTCGCCTACAACAAGGAGTATGAGCTCGGCCAGCGCACGCTGATCGATCTCTTGAACTCCCAGAACCAGTACTTCAACGCCAACGTGTCGCTGGTGTCGGCGCGCGGTGTGGTGGTGTTTGCCGACTATCAGCTGCTCGCCGCGATGGGCCAGATGCTGAACTACCTGAAGACCGGGCATCCGCCGGAGACCGAGCCGGTGGACACGCCGAGTGGCTTCATCGGCTACAGCCTGGCGCCCATTCGGCTGAGTGCGCCGGCGCCCGGACCGCAGCCGCTGAGCTCCGCCGGTCCGGTGCCGATGTTCGGCCTGCATGACGGTACGCCGAAGCATCCCGCGCCGATTACCTTTGGCGATCGGTGGGCCTCGAGCGATCCCGAGGATACGACGCTGTTCGTCGCGTCCGGAAAATACGGCGGATACGCTCAGAGCCCCAACGGGCACGCGCCGAAATAGGTGAGACTAACAAGAGCCGGTGCATGTCGCGCCGGCTTTTCACCATACGCATTTACTTTGCGCTGAGTTTGTCGCGAAACACCTGTAAAAATCTCAGAAAAGCCAAGTGCGGGCCAAAGAATTAGGCTAAGGCAAATTATTAGCAAGAAGCAATGGGTGCCGGTCCGCGTTGCTCGGTGGGCCAGATGGATTTCCGAGGCGTCGTTGAACATTCGTCCGACAAGGTTCGAGCTCGAAGAGACGGCGCACGTGATGCCCCAGATGAGCGCAGCCGCACCAGCAGCTGATCCTCTCAGTGACAGTCTGCTTTACCTCGCTGCTCATCACGGCCGCGCCCTGAGCCGCAGCGCGCTGCTGTCCGGATTGCCGCTCGACAGCGGCGTGCTCAGCATCGCGCTCTACGAGCGCGCCGCGCAGCGGGCCGGGCTCGAGGCGCAACTGGTCGAACGGCCGCTGAGCGATATTCCCGCGCTGGTGCTGCCCTGCGTGCTGATGTTTCACGACGGCACCACGCGCATCCTGCTGACGATCGACGAGGCCGCCGGCCGTCTCACCATCGTCGATCCTTCGCGCCGCGAACAGCCGGCGATCGAGCGCTTCGAGGCGGTCGCGGCGCGGTATGTCGGCTTCGCCTATCTGGTGCGGCCCGCCACAATTGCCGATCCGCGCGTGGCGGCAGCCGGTGAAGTGCCGAAGACGCACTGGTTCTGGTCGGTGGTCAGCCGCTTCGGCGCCAATTACGGCCATGTCGCGATCGCCGCGTTCATCGTCAACATCCTGGCGCTGGCCGCGCCCCTGTTCACGATGAGCGTCTACGACCGCGTGATCCCGAACGGCGCGATCCCCTCGCTGGTCGCACTCGGCGTTGGCCTCATGCTGGCCATCGGATTCGACTTCCTGCTCAAGGTGGTGCGCAGCCGCATCATCGACATGACCGGAAAGAAGATCGACGTGGTGCTCGCCGCGAACATCTTCGAGCACGTGATGTCGCTGAAGATGGACAAGCGGCCGCCATCGGTCGGCATCCTCGCCAATCAGCTCCGCGACTTCGATTCGGTGCGCGAGTTCTTTACCTCCGGCACCGTGGTGTCGGCGACCGACATGCTGTTCGCGGTCGTGTTCATCATCGTGCTGTTCATCATCGCCGGTCCCATCGCCTGGATTCCGCTGCTGATGCTGCCGGTGATGATCGCCGTCGGGCTGCTGATCCAGCGGCCGCTCGAACGCGCGATGCGGCAGATGCAGGCGCAATCCGCCGCGCGTCACGGCATTCTCGTGGAATCGCTCAACGGGATGGAGACGGTCCGCGCGGTGGCCGGCGAGAGCCGGGTGCAGACGGTGTGGGAGCGTTCGGTGGCGGCGCAGGCGCGCTCCAGCGAGGACGTCCAGTTCTGGGCCTCGATGGCGATGACAGCGGCGAGCGTCGCGAGCCAGTTCTGCAGCCTGCTGCTGGTCGTCGTCGGCGTGTTCCTGATCCTCGACGGCAAGCTCTCGGTCGGCGCGCTGGTGGCGGCCAACATGCTGTCGGGTCGCGTGCTCGGTCCGATCGCAGGCATCGCCGGCCTGATGACGCGCTTCACCCAGACGACGTCGGCGTTGCGCTCGATCGACCGGCTGATGTCGCTGGACCGTGAGCGTCCGCCGGAGAAGATCTACGTCGCGCGCGAGATCAACCAGGGCCGCATCCAGTTCAAGAACGTCAGCTTCTCCTATCCGGGAAGCCAGACCAAGGCGCTCGACAACGTCTCCTTCGACATCAAGCCCGGCGAGAAGATCG
The DNA here is from genome assembly GCF_032487555.1 of Bradyrhizobium sp. SZCCHNRI1029. Taxonomy (NCBI): domain Bacteria; kingdom Pseudomonadati; phylum Pseudomonadota; class Alphaproteobacteria; order Hyphomicrobiales; family Nitrobacteraceae; genus Bradyrhizobium; species Bradyrhizobium sp. SZCCHNRI1029. The sequence goes on along the minus strand of NZ_JAUEUK010000001.1, from coordinate 934,521 downwards.
GCATCATCGGTCGCGTCGGCTCGGGCAAGACCACGGTCGGTCGCCTCGCCACCGCGTTCTATCCGCCGACGGAAGGCAGCATCCTGATCGATGGGATCGACATCCAGCAATACGACCCGGCCGATCTGCGCGCCGGCATCGGCTTCGTGCTGCAGGATACCGACCTGTTCTACGGCAAGCTGCGCGACAACATCACGCTCGGCCGTCCGGCGGCGACCGATGAGGAGGTGCTGGAGGCCGCGCGGCTCGCCGGCGTCGAGACCTTCATCGCCGGTCATCCGCAGGGCTACGAGATGATGATCGCCGAAGGCGGCCGCAGCCTGTCGGGCGGGCAGAAGCAGGCGATCGGGCTCGCGCGCGTCCTGATCCGCAAGCCGCGCGTGCTGTTCCTCGACGAGCCGACCGCGCATTTCGACGTCCGCAGCGAGGGCGAATTCCTCGAGCGCCTGAAGTCTCTGGCCAAAGGCGAGATGTCCATCATCGTCTCGACCCACCGACCGTCGTTGTTGTCGCTGGTCGACCGCATCCTGGTATTCGACTCCGGCAAGATCGTCGCCGACGGGCCGACCGCGCAGATCCTCACCATGCTGCGTCCGCAGCAGCCCGCGGCGGCGCCGGCCGCGAGCCACGCGGTGAAGCCGGTCCAGGGGACGAGGTGACATGGCGCACAGCGATTTCGCGTTCTCCAACGACATCAGGGCTGCCGTCGAGCTGCGCACGCCGAAGACGGCGCGGATGCTGCTGCTCGCCTCGCTCGGCCTGTTCTTCACCTTCCTGATCTGGGCGCATTTCGCCGTGCTCGACGAGGTCAAGCGCGGCAACGGCAAGGTCGTGCCGTCGCGCCAGACCCAGGTGGTGCAGTCGCTGGAAGGCGGCATCATCGCCGACCTCCTGGTGCAGGAAGGCGCGATCGTCGAGAAGGATCAGCCGCTGGCGCGCATCGAGGACACCAATTTCGCCTCGCAGTTCGGCGAGATCCGCGAGCGCCGCGGCGCGATGGCGGCCCGGGTGATCCGGCTCGCGGCGGAGACCGAGGGCCGCAGCCCGGTCGAGTTTCCCGACGACCTCGTCGCCGACGCCCCGCGCGCGGTGCAGACCGAGCGCGCGGTGTTCGACGCCCATGCACGCAAGCTCGCGCAGGACATCGACGTGGTGCAGCAGCAGGAACAGCAGAAGAGCAAGGAGATCGACGAGCTCAGGGCCACCGAGAAGCGCTTCTCGGAGACGCTGGCGCTGCTCAATCGCGAGCTGGGACTGACCCGCAAGCTGTTCGACCAGAAGGTGGTGCCGGAGATCGAGATGCTGCGCGCCGACCGCCAGGCGACCGACATGCGCGGCCAGCTCGCGGTGGTGCAGGCGAGCATCGTGAAGACCGAGGCGGCGGTGCAGGAGGCGCGCTCGCGCCGGCTCAACATCGTCACCGCCTTCCGCGCGCAGGCCGAAGACGATCTCGCGAAATCCCGCGGTGATCTCGCCGTGCTCGACGAGAACATCAAGTCGGCCCAGGACCGGGTGCGACGCACCGAGCTGCGCTCGCCGGTGCGCGGCATCGTCAACAAGCTCAACGTCACCACCATCGGCGCGGTGGTCGCGCCGGGCGCCAGCCTGATGGAGATCACGCCGCTCGACGATACGCTGCTGGTCGAGGGCCGCATCCGTCCGCAGGACATCGCCTTCATCCGTCCCAACCACGAGGCGGTGGTCAAGCTCAGCGCCTATGATTCATCTGTGTACGGCTCGTTGCACGGGCGCGTTGAGCGCATCAGTGCCGACACGATCACCGATGAGAAGGGCGACAAGAACGAGCGCGGCGAGACCTTCTATCGCGTGATGGTGCGCACCGAGAAGAACCATCTCGGCACCGCCCAGCAGCCGCTTCCGATCCTCCCCGGCATGGTCGCGACCGTGGAGATCCTGACGGGCAAGAAATCGGTGCTGGACTATCTCGTCAAGCCTGCCCGCATGCTGCGTGACGAGGCGCTGCGCGAGCGCTGAGCAGGCGTCCGCGCGAGCGCACCGAAACCCGGGTTCTCCACGAAAGCGCGTGTGACCCAGAATGCCGCTGCGCTCATCCGGGGCGTCCCGTGCGGCGGACAGCGTTGCCAAAATCTGAATCGTTCAAATGCGACGCGATTTGGTCGGCCGTGATTAGTCGCGTTCGCAGCTTGGCGGCGAACATCACCGCGGTTTAACCGGCCCGCAGCAGCGCCGGCCCTATCCCTGATCCGATAACAACCGGGACAGGGATCGACGCGATGACGTCGGCCGATGCCCCGGAGCATACGGGGCGTCACTGATGTTGCGGATCGATCGGCCGCGGGTTCTCCCGCGCGCGCTGGGACTTGCGCTTGTGTTGTCGGTCGTGGCCGGTTGTGCCGGCGCTGCGTTTGCCGAGACTTCAAATCGTAGATCTCCGCAAGGCACTGCGGATGGCGCGCTGCCGGTACCGCCGCCCGTCCGTTTCTTCACCATCAATGCCGTGCTTGCCAAGCATGACGGCCTGCGTCGCTCCGCCTCCGCTGCTGTGGAAGTCGCATCGACCGACCCGGCCGGGCCTGCGGGATCAGTCAGCGACGCTCCGCAGGGACCCGCGGTCGCGACTCCCAGCGACGAGCCGTTCGGCCTGATGACGTTCCGCGCACCCGAGGGTGTGCTGTGGGTGAAGTGGCGCGGCATTCAGGGGGCGATGGCGAGCGAGCGGATCTCGGTCGAACGTTGCAACCGCGATGACGCGCGCTGCTCGGCCTCGGAGCGCCTCTTCGTCGCGCTGACCCGGTCGGCGTCTGCGGTGAGCGACGGCCGCACGCGCGCGGAAATGATCAATCGCGGCGTCAACCAGGCGGTGCGCTACGTCAGCGACGATCAGCAACACGGCCTGCCGGACGTCTGGAGTTCGCCACTGCAGACCTTGCGCAGTGGACTCGGTGACTGCGAAGACTACTCGATTGCCAAATACGCGCTGCTGCTGGCGGCGGGGACGCCCGAATCGGATCTCAAGCTGCTGCTGGTCCGAGACCTCGCCGTGCGGCAGGATCACGCCGTCGTCGCCGTGCGGCTCGACGGCAAATGGTCCGTGCTCGACAACCGGCGGGCCGCTCTGATGGAAAGCCGCGATCTGCAGTCCTTCATGCCGTTGTTTGCCATCGATCACCGCGGCGTCAGCCTGTTCGCTGCGCCCTATGCCGAGCGGCCGCACCACGAAAGCGAGAGCGACGTCACGCCGGCGGCGGAGGCCGACATCGGCGGCGGCGGGAATCCGGGGCGGCCGCTGCTGCTCTGAATGTCGCAGGTGGACGGCTTGTAGCCGAGGTCATTTGCGGTCTTAATGCGCGCAGGGAAGCTGGCGAGCAGGGGGCTGCGGTGAATATCAAGCAAGTCATGGTTTGCGGGGCATTGGCCTTGTCGGCGATCGGTGGACTCATCGGCGGTGCACAGGCTCACGCGGTGATGCTGCCGGGCGCTGCGTTTTCGATCGCCTGCGAGAATGGCGGCAGCTACGTGCTGCGCTCTCGTCCCGTGCTCGCGCCGGGCGAGATCGTTACCGCGCAACTCTACCTCCATCCTCACCGTGCGATTCCGGTCCGTCTCGTCCCGATGGGCGACGGCTATCGCTATGCGGGCCGCGGCGTGTGGCTCGATGGCATCGGTGACCAGGCATTGTTGTATTTCCGCAAATACGAACCGGTGGCCTGCGTGGTCAGTCGCATCTGAGGCAATCTGCCGCGACTTCGACGCTCCTCAAGAATAGTTCCTGCCTTTCGCAAATAATTCGCGAGAGGCCGGTTCCATTTCGGCCGTTTCATGGCGGCAAGCTTTTATTCCCAACAGCGTGCGCGTTGTTCCCCAAGTATTGTGTGATCGAATAACTGCCAATTAGCAGTAATTCTCCGGGCCCTGCCTCCATTTATTCTTGTCGTTCCGCCCCTGCCGCGCGGGGGGCGGAAGCATAGGCACAGCCTTGTTTACCTTCATAAATGCCGCTGCACTTGACTGCATTTACCCAAAGTCCCTAAAGTCCGATTAACAAGAACCGGTAATATTGACCCGTATTCTCGTTTAATAATAGTTTAACGATTAGAAGTGGGGCGCCACCAAAACGCCCCATATTTGGAGGTTTTGGCGCATGAATGCTCCTGTCCTGCTGGCCCAGTTGACCGGCACGTCCACGCAGCCATCCAGCGCCTCGGCCAAGCACCTCAAGATCGGGAAACCGCCGGGCAACCAAGCCGTTACGATTCATCTCGACGGCCAGAGCCAGATCGATTTCAGCGATATCGCCAGCGAGCGGCTGACCTTCGTCAAGATCGGCGACCGCCTGATCATCCTGTTCGACAATCAGTCGACGGTCTCGATCGACCCGGTTTTCGACGCCAACGGCGCCCCGCTGAAGGACGTCAGCTTCGAAGTCGGCCCCGACCGAATCATCAATGGCGATCAGTTCGCCGAGCTGTTTCCGATCACCACCGACCAGTCGGTGCTGCCTGCCGCGGGTACGCCCGGTGCGCCCGGCGTGCCCGCCGGCGCGAACTTCGGGACGTTCAAGGTCGACCCGCTGACCGTCGGCACGCCGCTCGGGCTGCTGGGACCCGAGGACTCCACCACCAAATTCGGCGACAACCCGGTCACGCCGAATCCGACGCCAATCGCCGGCGTTGCCGACAGCGTGGTGCTTAACGAGGACGGCCTGTCCGAAGGCCGGCCCGGCGGCAGCGGCGACATCGGCGGCGTGGTGACGAGCTTCACCGGTTCGCTGAACGTCGACTTCGGCACCGACGTGATCGGCCGCGCCTTTGCGTTCGCGGCGTCACAGCCTGGTCTTGCCGGGCTGACGTCCGGCGGCCAGGAGTTGCATTTTGCGATCACCACCGTCAACGGCCAGCCGGAGCTGATCGGCTATATCGGCGGTGATCCCTCGATCGTCGCCAACCAGGTCTTCACCGTCACGCTCGACGCCAACTCGACGATCGCGGGGACCTACACGGTCACGCTGCTGCAGCCGCTCGATCATCCGGTGTTCGGCACCGAAGACACGCTGAACCTCACCATCAACGTCATCGCCATCGACGGCAGCGGCGACACCGCGCCGGTGACGATCGTGATCGGCGTCAACGACGATTCGCCGGTCGCCGGCACCGTCGAGGCGATCAATGTCGCCGAGCACACCGGCGGCGGAAGCGAAGGCGGCGGCGAGAGCGAGCTCGTCGCCAAGGTCGTGGGCGGCGACGGCTTCGAGCCGACCACCGCGAGCGTGGACCTCAACATCGGCTGGGGCGCCGACAACGGCAACAGCAAGGTCGATGGCGGCTCCAACGGCACCGTGGTCGACGGCGACCGCTCGCTGGTGTTCGATGCGTCCGAGATCGCGACCTTGCAGGCGCTGGGCCTGACCTCGAACGGCGAGGCCATCTCCTACACGCTGTCGGCCAACGGCACCGAGATCATCGCGACCGCAGGCGAGGGTGAGGGCGCACGCACCATCTTCACCGTGTCGCTGTCCGACACCGGCTCCGGCAGCGCCACCTTCACGCTGTCCGACAATATCGACCACAACGGCGCCAACGACGCCTCGCTGCCGCTGACCTTCAAGGTGGTTGCGACCGACGCCGACGGCGACCCCGTCAACAGCGCCTTCACCGTCAACGTCGCGGATGACGGCCCGAGCTTCGGCGAGAAGCCGAGCTATTCGGTGGTCGACGAAGACGGGCTCGGCAATGCCGGCAACAGCTACGCCGACGGCCATGATGCCTATGGCGAAGACCTGACGGTCACGGATACGCTCGGAATCCGCTGGGGCTCCGACGACGCCAACAACAATGTCGACGGCGGCATCAACGGAACGCCGGTCAATGGCGACCGCGCCGTCACCTTCGCCGCAAACGTGGCGGCCTCGCTCGAGGCAAAGGATCTGACCTCCGACGGCTTTGCCCTGCGCTACGAGGTGTCGGGGAACGGCACCGTGCTGACCGCCTATCGCTATGATGCCGCGCACGAGACCTATGTCGACGCCAACGGCAAGCCGCTGGAAGGCGAGGGCCTGTCGGGCGCCGTGGTGTTCACGGTGTCGCTGTCAGACCAGGGCCATGGCTCCTATACCTTCGCGCTGTCGGGCAACCTGGATCACCCGGTGCACGGCACCGAGGACGACATCACCCTCAACATCGGTTTCGTCGCGACCGATTCCGATGGCGATGCGATCACCGACACCTTCACGGTGAAGGTCAATGACGACGCCCCGAGCTTCGGCGAGAAGCCGAGCTATTCGGTGGTCGACGAGGACGGCCTCGGCAACGCCGGCAACAGCTACAAGGACGACGGCGACGCCTATGGCGAAAGCCTGAAGGTCACCGATACGCTCGGCATTCGCTGGGGCGCCGACAGCGCCAACAGCCATGTCGATGGTGGCATCGATGGCGCGCCGGTCAATGGCGACCGCGCCGTGACCTTCGCGGCCGACGTGGTCGCGACGCTCGACGCCCAGAATCTCACCTCGAACGGCTTCGGTCTCACCTACGTCGTGTCCGAGAACGGCACGCTGCTGACCGCCTATCGCTATGACGCCGAGCACGAGACCTATGTCGGCGCAGACGGCAAGCCGACGGATTCGGCCCACGCGACGGTGTTCACCGTGGCGCTGTCCGATCAGGATCACGGCTCCTATACGTTCGAGCTGAAAGGCAATCTCGATCACCCGGTGCACGGCACCGAGGACGACATCACGCTCAACATCGGCTTCGTCGCCACCGATTCCGACGGTGACGCAGTCACCGACAGCTTCACCCTGAAGGTCAACGACGACGCGCCGGTGTTCGGCGATGCGCCGAGCGCTGGCGTGGTCGACGAGGACGGACTCGGCAATGCCGGCGACAGCTATGCGCAAGGCAGCGACGTCGCCGGCGCCGATCTCACGGTGACCAAGACGCTCGCGATCCTGTGGGGTGCCGATAGCGCCAACAGCCATGTCGACGGCGGCATCGATGGCGCCCCGGTCAAGGGTGATCGCGCCGTCACTTTCGCCGCCGACACCGTTCCCTCGCTCGAGGAACTGGGGCTGACGTCGAACGGGATTGCGCTGAGCTATCAGGTCTCCGAGAACGGCACGCTGCTGACCGCCTATCGCTACGACGCCGCCCACGAGACCTATGTCGACGCGAACGGCAAGCCGACGGAGGACCTCGCCAGCGCCACGGTGTTCACCGTCTCGCTGTCGGATCAGGACCAGGGCTCCTACACGTTCAATCTCACCGGCAATCTCGATCATTCGGTCCACGGCAGCGAGGATAATCAAGGGCTGTATTTCGGCTTCGTCGCCACCGATTCCGACGGCGACGCAATCCACGGCAGCTTCAATGTCGAGGTCAACGACGACGCTCCGGTGTTTGGAGAGCGCGTCAGCTACTCCGTGGTCGACGAGGATGGTCTCGGCAATCCCGGCAACTCCTATTCGGACGGCAAGGACGCAGCCGGCGCCAATCTGACGGTGACCGATTTCCTCGGCATCCGTTGGGGCGCCGACAGTGCCAACAGCCATGTCGACGGCGGCATCAACGGTACGCCGGTCAATGGCGACCGCGCCGTCACCTTTGCCTCCGACGTGATCTCGACGCTCACCGGCCAGCATCTGACGTCGAACGGCGTCGCGCTGACCTACACCGTGTCCCCCGACGGCACGCTGCTGACCGCTTACCGCTACGATGAAGCGCATCACACCTACGTCGACGGCGAGGGCCATGCCACCGGTGATCCGGCCAAGGCTGCGGTGTTCACGGTGTCGCTGTCCGACCAGGGGCAGGGGTCCTACAGCTTCACGCTGATCGACAATATCGATCATCCGGCCCACAACACCGAGGACGACGTCACGCTCACCCTCGGCTTCGTCGCCACGGATTCGGATGGCGATGCGGTCTCCGACACCTTCACGGTCAAGATCAACGACGACGCGCCGGTGCTGAACCGGGAGATTGCGACCGGCGTGGTCGATGAGGACGGGCTCCCGACCGGGCTCGCGGGCGGGTCTGGCGACGTCCCCGGCCAGAACACCGTCGCAACGGGCGATCTCGGCATCTCCTGGGGCAGCGACAGCGCCAACAATCTCGGCAATGTCGGGATCACCGGTGCGTCCCCGGTGAACGGCGACCGCGCCGTCACCTTCGCGTCCGACGCCACCACCACGCTCGCCGCGCAGCACCTGACCTCGAACGGCGTCGCGTTGACCTACGACGTCAGCGAAGGCGGCACGTTGATCACGGCCTACCGCTTCGATGGACAGCATTACATCGACGGCAACGGCAACTGGACCGGCAACAAGGCCAATGCCGCCGTGTTCACAGTGAAGCTGTCCGACCTCGATTCCGGATCCTACAGCTTCACGCTGCTCGACAATCTCGACCACCCGGTGCCCAACACCGAGGACAGCATCGCGCTGACATTGAAATACGTCGCCACGGATTCCGACGGCGACCAGGTCAGCGGCACGTTCAAGGTCAGCGTCAACGACGACAGCCCGGAGGCGCATACCGGGACGGCCAAGAGCATCAGCGAAGCTGATCTCAACGCTGGCGGTGGCGATTGCGGCCCCGATTTCGGCGGTCACGATGGCGGCAGCCGCGATCCCCAGGTGACCGGCGCGCTCAACATCAAATGGGGTGCCGACAACAACGACAGCGGCGCCGCCGATCGCTCGGTTCGCTTCGCCAATACGTCCAACGCCGCCGACGACGTCCATGTGACCAACGGCAGCGACGTCGGCCTCAGTGGCCTGACGTCGGACGGTCAGCAGGTGAAATACGCCTTCGATCATGGCGCGCTGGTCGGCTACACCGGCAACAGCCTCAATTCCGGTCAGCGCGTGTTCGAGGTTTCGCTCGATGACGACGGCACCGGCACCTACACCTTCAAGCTGCTCGGCAATCTCGATCATCCGGCCGGGCAGGAGAGCAACGTCGTCAAGCTGACCTTCGATTACACCGCGACCGATTCCGACGGCGATTCGAGCAGCAGCACGTTCACCGTCACCGTGGTCGACGACGTCCCGACGATCGGACACGCCGAGAGCGAGACCGTCAGCGAAGCCAACCTGCCGACCGATCTCTATGACGTCCTGTTCCCGGATTCGCCGTACTCGACGGTGCAGACCGGCCGTCTCGCGATTTCCTGGGGCGCCGACGACAATGATTCCGGCGCGACCAACAACCGCTCGGTGGCGTTCTTCAACACGACCGCACCGGACGGGCTGACGTCGAACGGCTATGCGGTCAGCTATGTGGTCTCGTCCGACGGCACCACGCTGAGCGCGGTCACCACCGATCACCGCACCGTTTTCACCGTCACGCTGAGCGATGACGGCGACGGCAGCTACAAGTTCACGCTGCTCGACAACCTCGATCATGGCAAGTCGGGCACCGACAGCCTGGCGCTGAGCTTCGGCTTCAAGGCCACCGATTCCGACGGCGACAGCGCCGCGAGCAGCTTCACGGTGGCGGTGACGGACGACGTGCCGACCGTCGGCTGCGCCGAGGACGAGACCGTCAGCGAGGCCAGCCTGCCGACCGACGGCTACGACACCAGCCATCCGGATGCATCGAACTCGACGGTCCAGACCGGCCGCCTCGACATCTCCTGGGGCGCCGACGACAACAATACGGGTGTCGGGCACAACCGCGCGGTGGCCTTCACGACCGCCGCCGGCGCCACGGGCCTGACCTCCGACGGCTCGGCGATCAGCTACACGATCTCCGGCGACGGCACCTTGCTGACGGCGGTCACCGCGGATCACCGCACCGTCTTCACCATCCAGTTGTCCGACAGCGGCGATGGAAGCTACAAGTTCACGCTGTACGACAACATCGACCACCCGGCGTCCGGCCAGAACGATGACAGCCTGCCGCTGACGTTCGGCTTCAAGGCCACCGATTCCGACGGCGACAGCGTCACCAGCAGCTTCAAGGTCACGGTGCTCGACACCGCGCCGGTGGCGGCGGCCGGCGATGCCAGGACCGTCGACGAGGACGATCTGCCGGGCGGCACCGATGTCTCCAAGGAGCCGACCGCGATCAGCGGCGACCTCAACATCAGCTGGGGCTCCGACGACAGCAACAAGACCTCGGGCGGCGGGCTCGGCGACCGCTCGGTCAGCTTCCGCTACACGAGCGCAGGCGCGAATGTCGACGCCGAGGACAGCGCAGGCCGCAATCTGGCGCTGACGTCGGACGGCCAGACGGTGAAGTACAGCTTCGAGAATGGCGTGCTGGTCGGCTACACCGGCAGCGATCTCGCCCACGGCACCCGCGTGTTCGAAGTGTCGCTGAGCGACCAGAACGACGGCTCCTACAGCTTCAAGCTGCTCGGCACCCTCGATCATCCCGCCGGCAGCGGCGAGAACATCGTCAAGCTGTCCTTCAGCTTCACGGCGACCGATGGCGACGGCGACACGTCCAGCAACAGCTTCACCGTCTCGGTCAAGGACGACGTGCCGGTGCTCGGTTCGCCGACCGCAGCGACGGTGACCGAGAACACCACCGGATCCGCCGGGGCGGAGGTGTTCCAGACCCAGACCGCGGCCAGTGTCGCGCTCAACATCAATTGGGGCGCGGACGACAACAATTCGGGCGCGGCCAATCGCAGCGTCGCGTTCGATAGCGCGATCCATACCGGCGACGTGGTCAAGACCACCGGCGCAGGCAGCCCGACGCTGACGTCGAACGGCACGGCGGTGCAGTTCATCCGCGTGTCGGACACCGAGATCTGGGGCGTCGCCAACGACAATGGCGGCCAGCTCACGACGAACGACCGCAAGGTGTTCCACATCACGCTGTCCGACGACGGCTCCGGCAGCTACACCTTCGAGCTCCTGGACAATGTCGATCACGTCGGCTCGGGCCAGACCAATGCACTGTCGCTGAAGCTCGGCTTCACCGCGACCGATGCCGATGGCGATACCGCCTCCGGCGGCAACTTCACTGTCACCATCAATGACGACAACGGCCGGCCCGCGATCGGCACGGCTGATGCCGGGACCGTCGACGAGGATGGGCTTTCCGGCGGCAACACCGGAGCGGCCACCGGCGACGTCGCCGGTGCCAATGTCACGGCCAACGGCTCGTTGGCGATCTCCTGGGGCGCCGACGACAACAACAGCGGCAGCGTGAACCGCGCGGTCGCGTTCAGCGGCATCACCAACGGCCAGAACGCCACTTCGGACGCGGGCTCGCTGACGGTCGAGGGCGTCCAGGTCAAGCTCTGGGTCGTCGGCAATACGGTCTATGGCTACACCGGCAGCAATCCGACCAACGGCAACCCGCCGTCGGTGGCCAGCCAGGTGTTCAAGGTCTCGCTCGATGATTCCGGTGCAGGCAGCTACAGCTTCACGCTGCTGAAGCACGTCGATCATCCGGCCGGCCAGAACGAGAACGACGTCAAGCTGACCTTCGGCTTCACCGCCACCGATGCGGATGGCGACAGCGCCAGCTCGTCATTCGCCGTGACGATCGACGACGACACCCCCGTCGCGACCGCGACGGTGTTGAGAGCGGCGGTCTACGAGAGCGAGCTGCCGAACGGAACGGTAGTGACCGCGACCGGCAACCATGGCGGCGACCTCAACGGCAACGATTCCTACTTCACCGGTAATCTGAGCTCGCTGGTGTCGTTCGGCGCCGACAGGCCCGGCACCTATACGGTCGAGAAGACCAACCTCGCGCCCGAGCTGCTGTCGCTGACGTCGGGCGGCGTGGTGCTGACCTACAGCATCGGGGTCGACAACACGCTGATCGCCAAGGCTGGCAGCGTCACGATCTTCGAGTTCCAGGTCGATGCCAACACCGGCCAGTATTCGTTCCGTCTGAAGGGCGCGCTGGACCATGTCGGCACCGGCCATGACAACACGCTGACGCTCGACCTGTCGACGGCGGTGACCGCCACCGATTCCGACGGCGATTCCGTTGCGCTGCACGATCAGATCATCATCACCGTCAACGATGACAGCCCGCAGTCGCAGGACGTCGACACCGTCGCGATCTCGGAGGCAGCCGGCAGCGTCTCGACCGGCGCGGTCGATCTGCGCATCACCTATGGAGCCGATGGCGACAGCTCCGGTCCGTCGGTGACGTTCCTCGGCGCGTCGCCAGTGCGCGCCTACGATGCGGCCAACCACCAGCTCTCCGGGCTGACCTCGCTCGGCTTCGGTCTGACCTACGTCATGTCGGCCGATCACACCACGCTGACCGCCTATCGCATGAGCGGTGGCAGCTACATCGGCCAGAATGGTCTGGTGACGGGCAACGCGGCTGATGCTGCCGTGTTCACGGTGACGCTGTCGGAGGCTGGCACCGGCTCCTACAATTTCACCTTGCTGCAGCCGCTCGATCACCCCGCGCCGATCGGGACCTCGAGCGCCGCCGACCAGTATCTCGACATCAATTTCGCCTTCGCGGTCGAGGATCGCGACCACGACGTCTTCACCAACAATTTCACTGTCCGGGTCGATGCTGCCGGCACGGTGACGACGACTCGCTATGACGCGCCGAACTCGCCTGTGTTCGTCAATCTCGGCGACAGCTCGGCGACGGTCCTCGGCGAGACGGTCGGGGCTCACAGCGTGACCGACCGCGCCGCGGTGACCGACAAGGTGGTCGGCACCGACAAGCTCGGCGGCGTGACCGAGGCCCACGGCTCAAATGGCGACGACATTCTGGTCGGCGGCAACGGCGTGGGCGGCGATGTCCTGTATGGCGGCGCCGGCAACGACATCATCATCGGCGGAGGAGGTGGCGACCGGCTGTTCGGCGGCGCCGGCAACGACACCTTCCTCTACACGGTGGGCGACGGCAGCGACGTCATCGACGGCGGCTCGGAGTCTGGCACGACCTTTCCGAACTACGACGTGCTCGCGATCACGGGCGATGGAAATGCGCGCAATTTCACCATCGGCAAGACCTCGACCGGCACCGAGATCAATCCGACGCTGAACGATCCCTCCGCCAGCAACGCCACCGACATTCTGGTGCGCTATGACGGTCCGAACGGAGCGACCATCCGCGCCGACGAGATCGAGCGCATCACGATCACCGGCGGCACTGCCAGCGACACGGTGACGATCACCGATATCAGCGGCACCGCGATCGCGCCGTCGACCATCGTGTTCAACGGTGGCTCCGGCAACGACACGCTGGATCTCTTCCGGTTTGCCGGCAACACCAGCGTTGTGTCCGACGGCGGGTCTGACACCGACACCGTGAAGTTCGGCTTCAAGTTCGCCGAGGCGACCTACACCAAGGTGTTCGCCACCGACGGCGTGACGCTGATCGGCGTGCAGGTCACCCACAACGGCCTGACCGATACGTTCACGAACTATGAGAGCTTTGCCTTCACCGACGGCACGCGCACGCTGACCGGCGTCTTCAACACGCCGCCGGTGGCTCATGACGACGCGGTGCAAGCGAGCGAGGACAGCCCGCTCACGGTCAACGCGCTGCTCAGCCTGCTCAACAACGACACCGACGTCGACAACAACACCTTGACCGTCAGCGGCGTGTCGAACGCGACGCACGGCACCGTTTCGCTCTCCAACGGCAATCCGGTGTTCACGCCGGACAAGAACTTCTCGGGCGTTGCCGGCTTCGATTACACGGTCAGCGACGGCGATGGCGGGACCGCGACCGCGCATGTCACGGTCGACGTCGCACCGAAGGCGGACGCGCTGACGCTGGGCTTCATGGATCTCGGCCCGGCCTCGGGTGCCGAGGACACCACGATCAACCTGAAGCTCATCAGTGCCGCCGTCACCGACACCGACGGCTCCGAAAGCCTGCGGCTGCTTATTACAGGTTATCCGGCCGGCGCGACCTTCTCGGTCGGCCATGCCGGAACCGGCGCTGACGCCGGCAAGTGGGTGATCGACAGCGCCGCCGCGATCGCCGCGTTCGACAGCCATCCGCTGCAGATCACGCCGCCCGCGAATTACAACGGCACGTTCTCGCTGTCGGTGGTCGCGGAGGTTACCGACCAGGCTACGTTGTCGGACGGCAACGTCCACACCGACGTCGTCAACACCGCACTGCAGACGATCGATGTCACGGTGACCCCGGTCAACGACGCGCCGCAGATCCATGCGCCGACGCAGGTGACGACGAACGAGGATACGCCATTCGCCTTCACCGGCGCGAACGCGTTCTCCTTCTCCGATGCGGACGGCGATGTCGTCGAGTCCGTGAGGTTCGACATCTCCGGCGGCACGTTCGCGATACCGTCTCTCGGCGTCTACAACGCCAGCCAGACGCTCTCGATGAGCGGGTTCAAGATCAGCGACCTGAACACCTATCTGGCGTCGGCGGTGTTCACGCCATCAGCCGACAACGACGCGACGGGATCGGTCACGATCACCATCAACGACAACGGCAATGTCGGCGGCGGCAATCTGAGCGCGACGCAGACGATCACGATCAACATCAACCCGATCGAGGATGCTCCCACGGCCGTAGATGACACGGCCAGCGTGAACGAGGACACGACGCTGACCGTGTCCAATCCGGTGCAGGGCGTTCTGCACAACGACCGCGACCCGGATACGGGCGACACGCTGAGCGTGGTGGCGGGTGACTTCACGACGGCCAAGGGCGGCACGATCCATTTCAATGCCGACGGCACCTATGTCTACAAGCCCAAGGCCGACTTCTATGGCGCGGATACCGTGGATTACACGGTGCGTGATGCGGCCGGACAGACGGACACCGGCACGCTGACGATCAACGTGGCGCCCGTCAACGATGCGCCGGAGATCCATGCCCCGACGCATGTGACGGCCAACGAAGGCGCCTCGTTCGCTTTCACCGGAGCGAACGCGATCACCTTCTCCGACGCGGACGGCGATGTCGTCGAGTCCGTGAGGTTCGACATCTCCGGCGGCACGTTGTCCATTCCGTCGCTCGGCGTCTTCAACGCTGAACAGACGCTCTCGATGAGCGGGTTCAAGATCAGCGATCTGAACACCTATCTGGCCTCTGCCGTCTTCACCCCGAACAGCGACCATCCGGGGTCGGTCACGATCACCATCAACGACAACGGCAATGTCGGCGGCGGCAATCTGAGTGCCACCCAGACCGTCAGCGTCGAGGTCATCCCCGCCAACCACCCGCCGGTGGCGAACTCCGACACCCATGCGGTGCTGGAGGATGGCAGCCTCAACATCTCGGCGGCGAACGGCGTCATCCGCGGCTCGACCGGCGGCTCGGTGGCCGACAGCGACGTCGACAACCCCGTCAGCTCGCTCGTCGTGTCCGGCGTCGTGGCTGGCACCGGCAGCGTGACGCAGGGGGCGGGCGTCGGCACCTCGATCGAGGGCGCCTACGGCCATCTGACGCTGAATTCGGACGGCTCCTACACCTATGTCGCCGACAAGGCCGATGCGCTGGCGGCGGGCGTGCCCGCGGTGGACACCTTCACCTATACCGACAAGGATCCGTCGGGCGCGGTGTCGAACACCGCGACGCTCAAGATCACGGTCACCGGCGTCAACGACGCGGCCGTGATCAGCGGTGACGCCACCGGCACCGTCGCCGAGGAGGGCGGCATCGCCAACAGCCAGAGCAGCCCGCTCTACGGCATCGCCCGCGGCGACCTCAATGCGACCGACGTCGACGGGCACAACGATGTGTGGCAGGCGACGTCCTCGAACACGGCCAACGGCTACGGCTGGTACGACATCGGCAGCGATGGCAGGTGGACCTACGGCATCTATAACAACGACCCGAGAATCCAGGCGCTGAAGGAAGGCGAGACCACGCTGACCGACAGCTTCACCGTCTACACCGAGGACGGCACCGCCAAGACGGTGACGATCCAGATCATCGGCAACAATGACGCGCCGACCCTGCAGAACGCGCTGGCGGACCGCAGCTCGGCCGAAGATCAGCCGTTCAGCTTCACCATCCCGTCGAACACGTTTGCCGATGTCGATGGCCGCTTCGATGGCACCGCGAACCCGCTGACGCTGTCGGCGAACCTCAGCGACGGCAGCAACCTGCCGGCGTGGTTGCACTTCGACGCCACGACCGGCACCTTCAGCGGCACCCCGCCGGCCAATTTCGCAGGCACGGTCAACGTCACGGTCTACGCCAGCGACGGCGAATATGCCGTCTCGGACGCCTTCACGCTGACCATCACGCCGGTCAATGACGGCGCTGCGAGCGTGACGGTGTCGGGCACGGCGACGCAAGGTCAGACGCTGACCGCCAATCTCGGCAGCGATCCGGATGGTGCCGCGTCGAACGTCGTCTATCACTGGCTGCGCGACGGCGCCGTCATCAACGGCGCGACGGGCTCGACCTACACGCTGGGCTCCAACGACGTCGGCCACAAGATCTCGGCCAACGTCACCTACACCGACGGCCAGGGCTTTGCCGAGAACGTGACCAGCGGCCAGACCGGCTCGGTCACGGCGCCGAACCACGCGCCGACCTTCGGGGCGGGAACGACCACGGCAAGCGTCACGGAGGACGCCTCCTATGCGGCGCCGAGCGGCAACCTGATCCAGAACGGCTCGTTCGGCTACTACAACGGCAACTTCTACACGCTGGATGCGTGGACGGTCGGGGGCGCCCATGCCGTCACCGTCGTGGGCGGCCGCACGGACGGCGGCTCGGCCGATTTCTACGGCGCATCGAGCTCGATGAGCCAGACCATCAGCACCGTCGTCGGCGTGACCTATACCGTCGACTTCTACGTGATGACCTACGGCACGGCCGTGACATCAGCCGTTGATGGAACAACCCTTCTGACGACGAGCGCCTGGAACTTTGGCTGGACGGAGCAGACCTACCAGTTCACCGCGACCTCGACGTCGACCACCATCAAGTTCGCGAGCGGCGGCGGCGCCGTCATCGACGACATCTCGGTGCGGCCCAGCACGGTCGTGACACCGGGAGTGGAGCAGGCGTCCGGCGCGATCGCCTTCACCGACGTGGACGGCGATGCCCAGACCGTGACCTACACGACACCGGCCGGCAGCAACTACTACGGCTCGTTCAGCGCCACGGTCGACAATACCGGCCACAAGGTGAACTGGACGTTCGCCGTCAATGACGCCGACATCCAGTCGCTGCGCGCCAGCGACCATATCGATCAGACCTATACGGTGAAGATCGATGACGGTCACGGCGGGACGACGATGCAGACCGTCACCGTTACGGTGAACGGCGTAAACGATGCGGCGTCGATCGCGGGCATGGCAAGCGGTGCGGTCAAGGAGGACGCCACGCTGACGGCAGGCGGGACCCTGACGGTCACCGACGTCGATAGCGGAGAAGCCCAGTTCCAGACGCCGGCTTCGCTGGCGGGGACGTATGGCACCTTCACCTTCAATGCGGTGACAGGCGACTGGGGCTATACGCTGAACAATTCGGCTGCCAACGTGCAGGCGCTCAACAATGGCGACGTCAAGCATGACACGCTGACGGTGAAGTCGGTCGACGGCACGGCCAGCCAGGTCATCGACGTGACCATCAGCGGCACGAATGAGCCCGCGCCGCTGGCCGTGGTGGACACCACGAGCGCCGACGGACGCTATGCGCTGTCGAAGAACAGCGACTCGCCGAACGTGATCAGCCTGGACGCGGCGACGCTGTTCTCGGGCGGAATGGGGACGGTCACCTACACCTACAGCCTCGTCTACAGCTCGACCGGCGACGACAGCTGGATCCACCGGACCGGCAATCAGTTCACCGGAGATCCGAGCAACAACGACGCGGGCCTGTATGTCTACAAGGTCACGGCCACCGACTCGGTATCGTCCGTATCGACCTATCTGGCCTTCAATGCGCTCGACAATGGTGCGCTCAACCTCACCATCAACTCGCTGTCGGACAAGTCGTGGGTGGTCGGTTCGGCCCCGTGGCTGTCCGGCTACAGCGCCAACGACGGCGACGCGATCACCGCCACGGTCGACAACCCGCTCGAGGCCAATGCCAACAACGGCTACGACGTGATGATCGGGTCGAGCGGCGGCAACAACTTCAACGGCGGTGCCGACGACGACGGCATCTACGGCCTCGGCGGCAACGACACGCTGCTCGGCGGCGCCGGCAACGACTACATCAATGGCGGCGCCGGCAACGACTCGATCCGGGGCGGCAGCGGCAACGACGTCACCATCGGCGGCTCCGGCAACGACACCTTCTATTGGGGCGTCAACGACGGCGTCGACATCGTTGACGGCGGCAGCGGTACCGACACCTTCGTCATCGAGGGGACGTCGTCGCAGGACCTGATCTACGTCACGGTTGCCGGCGGTGTGATCACCGACGTCAACGGAACCAAGCTCAGCAATATCGAGGCGGTGACCGCCGATCTCGGCGGCAACAGCAGCGACACGCTGACCTACATCACCAACGAGGACGTGACGGTCAATCTCGGGGCCGGCACCGCCACCGGCTTCAGCTCGATCGCCAATATCGAGCGCGTGACCGGCGGCTCGGGCGACGACATCCTGATCGGCAGCAGTGCTGCCAACGCGATCAATGGCGGCGACGGCGACGATATCATCCGCGGCGGTGGCGGCAACGACACCATCGATGGCGGGGCAGGGATCGACCTGCTCGACTTCTCGGATGCGACGGCCGGCATCACCTTCACGCTGACGCAGAGCAGCAGCAACACTACCGGCCCGACCTTGTCCGGGATCGGCCAGGACACCTACAAGAACATGGAAGGCGTCATCGGCTCGGCCTATGACGACGTCATCAACGGTTCCTCGAGCAACGACGTCCTGATCGGCGACGCCGGCTCGGATAAGCTGACCGGCAACGGCGGCTCCGACACGTTCAAGTGGAACGCCGGTGATCTCGCCGGCGGCGGGCTCGACACCATCCTGGACTTCCAGACCGGCACGTCCGGCGACGTCATCGACCTCTCGGGCCTCTTGGCCAGCGTGTCCGGCAACCATGCCGACGCGGTGCGCTTCGTCGACAGCGGCGGGCACACCAGCCTGGCCTCGGCCAACGGCAGCGGCGTGCTGAACAACGGCGACCTGACGCTGCAGATCAACGCCGGCTCCGGCTGGACCAACGTCGCGACGATCAAGGACACCGGCGGCAACCTCACGGCCGGCGACGACGTGATCAAGATGATCATCGACAACAGCCACGCCCAGACGCAGGTCCACGTCTGATCCGGTCGGCTTGGGACAGCAGAAGCAAAGGGCCGCCCATGAGGCGGCCCTTTTTCATGGCTGGAGGCGGCGGCGCGCCGATGCGCTGCGGCTCAGATCTTCTGCCCTGCCGGCCCGACGCCGACGTTGATCATGATCCGCTGCACTTCGGTGCGGCCCTGCGGGAACTTGACCTCGAGCGTCACCGTGTCGGTGCCGGCGAAGTCGGCCTTCGACTGATAGAAGGCGATGAAGCCCGGCACTTCCAGGGCGAGGCACTGCTTGTAGTTGGTGGCGCTGACCTTGCCGCGCTTGATCGTGACGGTGCCGTTGCCGGGCGGCGACACAAGGCGGATGGCGGGAAGGGGCCCGGATGAGCAGTCGGGCTGGACGTTGAGATAGATGCCGACCTGGATCGGCTTGCCGGCGACGCCCTTGGCGTTGCGCTCGACCGTGGTCTGAGCGGGACCGGGCGCGGGAGCAGGCGTCTGGGCTTGCGCCGAGGCTGCGGTGGCCGCCGCCAGCAGCGCCGCGACGGCTATTCCCGCGAACGCTCCCCGCCATTCTCCTCGCAACAGGTTCATCACCGTCCTCAGCCCCGCATTGTCCCTCAGCGTCGCCAGATTGCCGTATTCGAGCTGATCGTTCAACGGATTGCCGAACTTGCGGCCGACTTCAGCAAACTTCCTTCACGTCCGCCATAGCATCGCCCGCGCGGTGTCATCGGATGGGTCCGATGACGTCATGACTGTTTCCCGCTGTTGCCATCCGTGTCTGCGCAACTCGTCCGCCTCGAGGAATGCGCGGAGTGGACGACATTGGAACGCAGTCATCGGGCTGACATCGATGCCCTTCGGGCGATCGCTGTCGTCATCGTCATTCTCTTCCATCTGAGGATCACCGGCTTCGAGGCCGGCTATGCCGGCGTCGACATCTTCTTCGTCATCTCCGGCTATCTCATCACTGGGCAGATCCTGCGCGATGTCGCCGCGCGGCGCTTCTCGCTGTCGGACTTCTATCTGCGGCGGGCACGGCGCATCCTGCCGGCGCTGGTTGTGACCATTGCGGCCACGTTCGCGGTCGGCTGGCTGTTCCTGTCGCCGGAAGCCCTGCGCCAGCTCGCCAAGGAGGCGACACACGGCCTGCTCTCGATCGCAAACATCCAATATTGGCGCGAGGCCAGCGCCTATTTCGCGCCGAGCGCGGATCAGTTGCCGCTGCTGCACCTGTGGTCGCTGTCGGCGGAGGTTCAATTCTACGCGCTGGCGCCGCTGCTGCTGATGTGGCTCGGCACGCGCCGGCATGTGTTCGGTGCCATTGCCGCGATCGGGTTGTTGTCCCTTGCCGCGGCCACACTCTGGTCATCGCGCGATCCGGACGCCGTGTTCTTCCTGACGCCGTTCCGGGTGTTCGAATTCGCCCTCGGCGCGCTCGCCATTCCGCTCGAGGCCCGGCTGGCAGCGTCGCCGCGCGCACGCTCTCTCGCCGCCGCCTGCGGCGACGTTCTGTTGTTCGGCAGCCTTCTCCTCATCGGCTGCTATCAATTCCAGGCAGGCGTCGCCGCGCTGCTGCCCTGCATCGCCACAGCCGTCATCATCGCGGCCAATGCCCCGACGTCGCTGGTGATGGCTCGCCCGGTTCGCGCCGTCGGCGCTGCGTCCTATTCGCTCTATCTCGTGCACTGGCCCGTGATCTTCTTCGTCCGCTTCATCTTCGGCGATGCGGCGCAGATCGCGGCGGGACTGGCGGCGCAGCTCGCGCTGATGGCGGTGCTGACCACGCTGATGTTCGTCATCGTCGAGCGGCCGCTGCGGCGGCTGCCGTGGCCGAGGGGCGCGCAGGTGGCGAGCTTTGCGACCGTGCTCATCGTCGGTGCCGCGCTCACCCATGTGACGTTCCGCGCCAATGGCGTCGTGTCGCGGCTGCCCGACGATCAGCTCGCGCTGTTCCAGCTGCAGGGCTTCGGCCTCAACAAATGCGGTCGCACCGTCGGCCGTCTGTGCGCGTTCGGCGATCTCGAGGGCACGCGCGGCGTCGAGCTGCTCGGCGATTCCTATGTCCAGCAATATGTCGCCGCGCTCGATGCGACGCTGAAGGCGCGCGGCATGATCGGGCACGTGTCCACCATGAGCGGATGTCCCACCCTCGCGGGGCTCACCGCCGAGGGACCTCGCGCCCAGGTCTGCGCCGAGCTGCGCGACAGCGAGCTGCCGCGGATCCGGCAGTCGCAGGCCGATTTCGTCGTGATCGGGCAGGCGTGGCAGCATTATCTCGACCTCGGCGAAGGGCCGGCAGCGCGGGCCCGCAACGCCGCGGTCGCCGGTCATCTCGCCGAGACCATCCGTCTGCTCGACCGGCCCGGCCGGCATTTCCTCGTCGTCGGCGGCCAGGTCCGTCCGGTGAATTGCGCCTTCGATCAGTTGCGCATGCTGCCGGGGCCGCGCTGGCACGCGCCGGCCAAGCCGTGCGATGCCGTGCCGAAGAGCGAGGCGATCGCGACCAACCGCGTCATCGACGCCGTCCTGTCGGAGGCGATCAGGCCGCTCGCCAAGGTGACGCTGCTCAGGCCCTCGGAGGTCTATTGCGACCGGGATTGCCCGGTCGTGGAGGGGGGCGTGTGGTTGTTCCAGGATGCCGGTCATTTCACAGTGGCAGGGGCCCAGCGGATGGGCGAGCGCGCTGCGCCGGTGTTCGCGAGTTTCTTGTCGGACGATTAGGTGGCGCTATTCGCTGTCGGCTCCGGCGCTTGCGGCTGCGGCCAATGCCGGCGACGCCGCGACGATCCGTGCGCCTGCGAGCTCCGAGCCCTGCGCCGTGAGGTGACCATCGTCCCAGGCGAGCGGCGCGCCGTCGGAGGTCTGGAGCACGCAATCTCCCGCCGGACACAGCAGCGCGAGCGGCGACACGTATTCGGTCTGCGCCACGTTCGCCAGCAGCGTGCGCATGAAGTCGTCGACCTCGCCGAGCAGATCCAGCATGTGCCCGTCGGTCCCGACGCCAAAGCGCTTCGCCGCGATGAGCAAATGCGGCAGCGGACGATCGAATTGCGGGCTCGGCCCGACCACCACCACCTTGCTGCCGGTGTCCGCAATCGCGTTGATCGTGGCGAGCAGGCTGGCCTGTGCGGCCGGCGTCATCGCGGTGCGTGTCCAATTGCCCGACAGCACGACGATGTCGGGCGTGAGCTCGCGCACCAGCCGAGGCAGCCGGCGGTTGAAATCCATGCAGGCGGCGGACTGGCCCGCTTCGGCGTGAGGGACGCATTGCGCAAGGCTGGCGCGCAGCAGCGAGGCCTGGGGCAGGGCTCGCGTCAGGCCATGGGTGAGGTGAGCGGCGTGGCTGTCGCCCCACACCAGGATGCGCGGGCGCTGCCCTTTGGCAAGGCATGACGGCTGCAACGCCGCGAACGTCTGGCCCGGATCGAGGAAGCAGGTGCCGCTCTCGTAGGCGGACTTATGATCGTAGCTGATGAATTCCGCCAGCGCCCGCTCCTGCGGCGAGAAGCGGGCGGGAAAGCCGGCAAGTCCGATGATCGAGAGCGAGGCCAGCAGCACGACCGATGCGCTCGCGACCAGCGCGCGCGCGGCGATCGGCGACTGCGCACGCCTCGCCGGCTGCTCGATCAGATGGAAGCTCGTCAGCGCCAGCACGGTGCAGGCTCCGAGCAGCGCCAACTTGTCCGCGATCGAGCTCGGCGGACCCCAGACCGCCGTCGCCAGCGAGACGACGGGCCAGTGCCAGAGATAGAGCGAGTAGGACCACAGCCCGATTGTGATCATCGGTTTGACCGCGGTCAGCACGGCCTTGCTCGGGGGCGGATTGGCCCAGATCACGGCGGCGGCGCCGAGGCACGGCAGCAGCGCGGCCGTGCCGGGATAGGGCGTGTGCGGCGAGAACAGGTTGACGGCGGCGCCGAGCGCGATCCAGCCCAGTGCGGCCGCCGTGATCCTGAGCCATTGGCTTTGCGGCGCCGGCAGGGCTTCCACGGCCAGCAGCGCGCCGAGCGCGAGCTCCCAGACCCGGGCCGGCAACAGAAAGAACGCGGCGGCGGGCTGCAGCCCGGTCTGGATCACGCAGAGCAGGAACGAGGTCGCGCAGACCGTGGCGAAGCTCGCAAGCATCAGCGACCGCCGCAGCGCGAAGGCGGCGAGCGCCAGCGTCGGAAACAGCAGATAATACTGCTCCTCCACCCCGAGCGACCAGGTGTGCAGCAGCGGCTTGGTGATGGCGGCGGCGTCGAAATAGCCCTGCTGCGACCACAGCAGGATGTTGGAGCAGAAGACGAGGACGGCCAGCGCCTGCTGCGCCACGGACACCGCATCCCGCGGCAACAGGATCACGCTGGCGCCGAGCAGGGTCACGCACAGCATCGCGAAGGCGGCGGGCAGGATGCGCCGGGCACGGCGCCGGTAGAAAGCGGCGAACGAGAATGTTCCGCTCCGCACCTCCGCATGAATGATCCGCGTGATCAGGAAGCCCGAGATGACGAAGAACATGTCGACGCCGACATAGCCGCTGCGAAACGGCGAGATGTCGTAGTGGAACGCGATCACCGAGATCACTGCGAAGCCGCGCAGGCAGTCGATGTCGGGACGATAGTCGGTTGCGCTCAAGGGGGCTGTCCGGACGCTCGCATCTGGCGGCGGCCGTCAATCCCCGACGGTCACTGCACGCAGGCGACCCTGGTAGGCTCCGATTGCAACCGCATTGAGGGATTCCTGCGGCACCGTTGGTCGTGCAGACAGGACACAATGCCATCGAATTGACACCGCAGCGGGAATCCGCGGCTTGCCTTCACAGACTTGCCTCAATGGCGTGATGGCCTTGTCGGAGTTCATGCGTCGAGCGAGCGTGTCATGCGTACATTGGGGCGGAAGGCCGGCCGGGCCGGATTGTTATGCGGCGTTGTTCTATTTCAGGTTGCGGCTGGCGTTTCGCTTGCGCGAAGCGCCGAGCCGGGCGGCTCCTCACCATCCGCAGGCGAGGTGGCCAAGGATCAGGGCAAGGAGAGCGGGCCGTTCGGCGGATGCGAGCCGATCGGGTTGACGGCATCGGGCGAGCTGGTGTTCCCGCTGGAATGCAAGAAGCTGATCAAGAAGCCGGCCGGGGCGCCGGTCGCCGAGGACAAGACCCCAGCCGACGACAAGACCGCGTCGGTCAATCCCGCGCCGTCCGTTCCGAGCCAGGCGGCCAGCGCCGACATTTCGGCCGGTCCCGAGGTCAAGCCTGCCGCGGCTGCGGAGGCGGTTGCGACGACACCCGCCGCGTCGGCTGAGCCGAAGCAGGCCGCAGTTGCGGACACGCAGGATGCGGCTCAGAAGGTCGCCGTAGCAGAGCCAGTCGCCGGCAAGCCCTCCCTGACCAAGCCGTCCGTGAAATCGCCATCGGCGCTGGCGCCAGCGAACAAGCCGCCCTCTGCCAAGCCGTCCTCTGCCAAGACGGCCGCGGCCAATCCGCCTGGGACGACGCCATCGCCAGCCGGCGCCTCATCGGGCAAGCCGTCGTCCGGCAAGGCGGCCCAGGCGCAGGCCGTTGTGGTCGCCGCCAGGGATGCAGCGGTCAAGGATGCCGGGAGGACATCGCGCATGGTCGCCAGCCGGCCGATGATCGTGATCGCGAGGCCCGCCACCGCAACCACGGCCTCGGCCCGGCTGCAGGCGGAGGGCAGGCCGCGACTGCGCACCGCGGGACTGCCGGCCTGCGTCCAATTCCGCAGCTATAATCCGGCGACGCACAGCTATCGCGGCTTCGATGGCCACATCTATGCCTGCCGGTGAGGGCTGACGCTCGAGGGCCGGTTTAGTCTGGAGGGTGGCGAGTGACGTGACAGCCTGCCGCCCAAGGGCGGCAGCGAAGTCGGGCGGCGCGGCGCCGGAGCTGCTATAGAAGGTGAGTCCTCATCTCTGTTCCTCGCCGCGGTTGCTTCCGATTCGACATGGCAGAGCCTCAGTCCGACCTGTTCGAGATGCGCCGGCTGGAATCGCTCTCCAACACCATCTTCGGTGTTGCGATGACGCTTCTCGCCTACGACCTGCCGAAGCCCAATTTCGCGCATATGCCGGGTTGGATCGACCTGGTGCATACCTATTCCGGGCGGCTTGCCGGGCTGGTCCTCAGCTTCATCATCGCCGGCGTGTTCTGGATCAGCCACCACCGGCGGCTGGCCCGGCAGCCGTTCGCGGGCCGGCCCGTGGTCATCCTGAATCTGTTCTTCCTGTTGTCGATCGTGCTGCTGCCGGTCACCAATGGGCTCTACGGCGGCTACCGGCTGAGCAGCGCGGTGGCCGTCCTCTATGGCCTGCATCTGACGATCATTGCGTCGCTGAACGCCGCGCTGTGGTGGCTCGCGCTTCCAAGCGGCCGCCATGCCGAGATCGCCGGCGCGATCTTTCCCGTCATCGTGTTCGTGCCGGGCATCGTGATCGCAGCGCTTGCACCGGAGTATGTGCAGTATTTCTGGATGCTCGGCTTCGGCGGCTTCCTGGCGCGGCGGTTCGTCCGCAGCCCGGCGCCGTCGGCCGGCGAGCAGGCGGAGTTGCCATAAAAAAAGACGCGGCGGGCCGTGAGACCCGCCGCGCTTCCGTTCTTGAACTCGCTGGTCCAGGGCCGAGACCGCCCCGTTGCCGAGCCGCGATGGCGCAATCCGCTGACGAATCACGCCCTCAAACGTCGCTCATGAAGAGCCGCTCAGCGGGCGATCCCAGCGAGGTGACAGCGCTTGGTGAAAGACACTGGATCACCTCCTTTCGTTGTTGATGGTAACGCCAATATAGGACGGTCCGGGCGGCGAGGGTAGGGGGGCCGATTACGGAACCGGGCCGCTGCGGGCGTGCCGCGCCGCAGTCTCGATGTCGCGCGCTGCGATCGCTTCGGGCCGTTCCGTCAGGCCGGATCCGGCACCCATCCGCTTCGAAACCTCGCCCCGAAGAGGTTGAGACCCGCCGCGGACCATGTTAGGGAACGCCCAATGCGGGTGTAGCTCAATGGTAGAGCAGCAGCCTTCCAAGCTGAATACGAGGGTTCGATTCCCTTCACCCGCTCCAACGATTTCAGGCACTTGTCGCGCCGTCAGCTTTCCATTCGGACAAGCAGGCTGATGCTCATTCGGACAAATGTCCTTCCTTTGTTCGAGCTGCCCGCCGCTTTTTGGCGCCGTTGACGATCTGCCGCGTCGTGCGCTTGGTGTACTTTGGCAGCACCTTCACCGTCGTGTGCCGGCCCTGTGCCAGCATCTCGCGGTCAGTCAGTTCGGCGTCGCCACCTTCAGTAAAGCCGCCATGCCGGAACGATGTGAACGACAAATCATCGCGAAGGCCAGCAGCACGGATGACTTCTTTGACCTTGCGGCTCACGTGCGTGAAATCCGGCTGATCCGGCTTCGGCCATGTCGGCCATGGTCCGCGCTCGCCCCGATCCCGGCGCAGCATTAGGCCGCCGATGCGGTCGCGTTTGATGGCGTCGAGCTCCGCCATCAACTCGGGATAAACCGGTGCACCTGCATCGTCGAACAGCGGTATCCAGCCCTTCTGCCTAGTCTTCTCATCGATGATGCGGACCATATTCGGGCGCCCTTTCGGGCGATAATGCGACACGTCGAAAGTCGCAAAGATGTCTGTCTCGCGCTGGAGCCATTCCCAGCCGATCAGGGCAGCGGTCGCCAGCGACGGAAGCCCAAGCTCGACGGCCTTTGTACGGAAGGCGACCAGCTCCTCGTACGCCGCAGTCGGCGTCTCACGATTGGATGACCGAAGTCCCATCTGCGAGAATGGATTGACCAATGGCAGCCTGCCCGGGTGCCGGCGCGCGACCACGTTCCACGCGCGGCGGCATGACTTCATCGCGTGGTTGACCGTAGTGCGACGCTCGCGTTCGTTCACGTTTCCCACAGCGTCGGTGATCTTGAGGATCAACTTTTCATAGAGGTCGTCGGTCAGTGCCGTATCGATTGCGGTGAGGCGCTTCTCGCCCAGTCGCTTGCCATCTTTCAGGACGTAGCCGCCGACAAGCTTGAATCCGACCTCGTGATTTCGCTTGGACTTAGGATCGAGCTTGGCGTAGCGGCGATCAGAGCGGTATTCGGCAAACATCCAATCGAGCGTTCCGACCGCATGGGGAGGCGACGCTGCCAAGGCCTTGCCGCCGGTCCGCCACGCGTCGAAGTCGGGCAAGAGCACTGCTTCGGCGCGCAAAATCGCCGCTTTATAGTCGGTGCCGAGCCGTTCGCTATGCACAGTGCAACCTGCCTTCTTGGCCCACGACGGCACGTGGAAGAAGTAGCCTCAGCCGCCACTTTTGCGCGGCTTACGTTCAACATAGCGAGGTAGGGGTAGGGCACTGCGCGGCGGCTTCATAGCAGTTTTCTAATATCCTCAGACGCCTGTTCGTCGGGGTTTTGAGCGGCCTTCAATTCCGGCCTGCTCAGCTTAACGGCGGCAACGCTGCCATCAGAATGGTAGAACAGATGGGCAGCAAGTCCATATTTTGCTACGTACTTGCACACGCTCGCTTCGGGGTTCGCTTCGGCGCCTTTCTGGACATATGCACAGTCAACCTTCAGTCGAAGCTCATTCTGGAGACCGATTCAGAATCGAGCGTCAGATCGCCGCTCTCTCCTGCGCTTCTTCCAAATGGCTTCTTTAATTCTGGCTATCGACCCAACCTTCGACCACGCGCGCCACCTGTAGATTCGCTTCTTCTGGACTCATCTACAAGGACAATTTGCGGGCTTCAGTCTGTGGTCTTCGCGTACCCGCCAATCAAAGCAGGTCGGAGGACTTGTTCATCTGGAAATACTGCAATTTGCGATGCCTAAGCAAAATAGTCGTCGAAGGCACATCGTACAATTGGATGCTGCGGCAAGCAAAAAGGAAGGATCACCGACATTTTTCGCATTCGGCAATCTTGTCGATTTTCACCCTGCCGAATTTGCAGAACCTTCAGCAAGAGCCCCGCGGGGCGGTGCCGTTTGGCTGCCGAATTTATTGTTGCTTGTTCACCAAAGGTCGAACCTGCAACCAGACCATTATGAGCGGGAGGAGATTGAATAGGTTTATTGATTTTGCAGCATTTTTGCTCAATGTTGATAGCGCCTGTCGCGGTTTGTTCAGTTCGTTTCTGGTGCGAAAACTGGTGCGGCCGCGTTCGGAGGCATCGCCCTTTAAGGCAAGGCGGTTCGATAGGGGGAAGGGCAACGGCAAGCCGCTTGCCTTACACGCCGCTTCGATGAAGAGCCGAGCGGCTCAGGCGTACCAGCAAATTCGCTCGATAGCCGTACCCAATTGGGTTCGGTCGGCCTCAATTGAGCTCGGACACCGTCCTTCTCGAGCGATTTTCTGCGTTCCTTCAGCCCGATCCGAGATTGCAGTCCGGGTAGCCGTACCATGATGTAATATTTGCGCGCGCTGGTGTTTTATGGCCAAGCATCGCCGGCAAACAGCCCATCCAAAACGTGGATGGTCGGCTTTTGTCCACCATGAGTATTCCGGAAGTCACGACGAGCCATCCGCCGAAGTTAAAAGTCGGAGTTATGCTTGAAACTGTAAAGTCCGCGATCGATATCGACGTAGACGCCGCGCAAAACTCAGAAGACCGTCAACCCGATCCTCGTGTCGGCGATCTCGGGCGCAATTTTATGGCACTGATTTTCTGCACCGTGGAAATGCTTCCCAATAACCAGCAGTTCTTTGGAGGCGTCTTTTCAAATTTGCGAGTTGGTAAGGCGCGCCTCGCGACCGCTTGAGCAGTCGTTCCCCTTAAGCAGCCCGCAGCGCCTGGCGGAAAGCGTTTGCGCCGGATGCATGGCGACGGGGCCGTCATTGACCGTGTATCTCAGTTGCGCATGGCGATGGCGTGCCGCTACACCGCGAACCCCGCCCCGCCCCACGCGTCTCGGTCGCGGCGACCTCAGAAGCGCGCCAATTTGCAGGGCGCGAAGCGGCTTCCTCAGTCGGTCCTGGTTACATACTCGACCGGGAGATGCTTGAACGGCTTGCGGTGCTCACGCGATACGGCCCCGCCAATGATGATCCTGGAAAACGCATGGAGGTCGGCGAAGAAGGCCGGCTTCAGGCTGTCGAGCTTGCTCGCATCGGCGACCAGAATGCTTTCGATCGCCGTTGCGATGGCCGCCTGCTTGACCGCCGTCTCATGAAAGTTCGAGCAGCTCGCGCCCCTATTCGCATGTACGCCGCCCGCCGAGATGAAGGCCTTGTTGATGCCGAGCTTGCGCAAATAGGACAGGCCTTCCTCCGATGAGAAGGATTGCGACGAGGGATGATAGAGCCCGCCCATCAGCATCAGCTGCGTGGCGGGACGTCGCGCCACCAGCGCCGCCACGTTCATCGAATAGCAGATCACCGAGAGGGACATCGTCGAACGCAGTGTAGCGAATCATAGCGAGGAAACGGATCAGTGTAGCAAGGGTGCCGCCGGCGACAGATCGGGAGGGCTCCGCAGTTTTGATAGTTGGAGACTGAGGGCTTGGTCCGCGCTCTGTTCCGGGACGCAGGGGCTAGCCGAAGGCCTGACTGACGACGCCGTAGATCTTCGGCTGGTCGTTGCCGCGCAGGAAGGCACCCTTCACGTCGTTCCGCAGCGACATCGTGGTGACGGCATCGAAGAGAGCGAGCCCCGACCGCGCGAGAAAGTCGCGGAACTCTCCTGTCGCTCGATGAGTGTCGAGCCTGAGGAACTGGCCTTCGTGAGCTGCCACGTGCGGCGCCAACACGGCGATCGCGTCGCTGTCGCAGGATGCGACCACCGGCCCCGCGACATGTCCGCGTCCGAACCGCCGGCACATCGCGAACGTCTCCAGCCGCCCCGCGCGAAACAGCCCAAAGCTGCGCGACTGGTGAAACAGTCCGGTCATCAGCCCGGCTCGCCGGACGCCATAAGCAGCCGCGTCGAGTTCGATCAGCGCCGGCAGGTCTGCCTCCATCAGCACGCGAATATTTCCCGCTTCGGCCGGCGCCGCGTCCGAGGCAATCGCCTCACCCTGACACTGAAACAGAGTCTGCTCACGCTTGAAATCGAGAGATCGGTAGAGGCGATAGGCGGCGCGCGTGGCGTTGAGGCGCAGCGTCCGACCGCCGCATTCGGCCATCACCCGATGCATCAGCCATTGCCCGGTGCCAAGGGCCTGCAGCCGCGGCGAGGTGATGACCATCCCAACCGCAGCAAAGCCGTCGCTGTAGGGAAACCACATGGCGGATCCGAGGGCCCGACCGATCTCATCGAGCGCGACGACGCCGCGGCCGATGCTGCGCATGAATTGCCAATCCTCCTCCCGATGGGGCCATTGGACGGCGATCGACAAGGCGAGCAACTGCGCGAGGTCGACGCTGTCGATGTCGGCGAGGCGCATCTCGAACACGTCGACGATTCGCGATTCGACGTCCGGATTGTCCATGCACGCTGTCCCTGTCTTCGTTCCGCCCGCCACGCGTCACCCAGCCTCGATGAGGTCGAGAGCGACCATGCTGTCGTCACCTCCGCATATTGAGGCGCCTGCGGGCGAACTTCGCAACATTCTTCTCAATCCTGCCCTGTATTCGGCACGTAACGCAGGCCGCGACCGCCATGATCGGAGGCGCGACGAGCCAGATCGGCCGCTGGGATGACCGCATGACCTTCCTGTTCAACTCCGATGGCACGCGCGGCGCGATCTTTCGCGAGGTGCTTGCGCGTGAGATTCCGGATCTTCCGTTCGAAATCGATCCGGCGCAGGTCGATGCCGATGAAGTCCGCTACATGATCACCTGGCTGGTGCCGCCGGACCTCGGCGCCTATCGCAATATCGAGATCCTGTTCTCGATCGGCGCCGGCATCGATCAGTTCAGCGCCGCGTCGGTGCCGGCGAGCGTCAAGATCGTCCGCATGGTCGAGGACGGCATCGTGAGGATGATGCAGGAATACGTGACACTGGCCGTGCTGGCGCTGCACCGGAATTGGACCGTCTATTTCGATCAGCAGCGGCAGCAGCTCTGGCGCGCTATCCCGCAGCCGCAGGCACATGTGCGGCGCATCGGCGTGCTCGGCCTCGGGCTGCTCGGCCGCGCGGTGCTGGAGCGGCTCAAGCCGTTCGGCTTTCCGCTCTCGGGCTGGAGCCGCAGCCGGCACGCGATCGACGGCGTGACTACGTACCATGGCGCCGACGGCCTCGATGCGCTGCTCGCGGTGACAGACATCTTGGTCTGCCTGCTGCCGCTGACGGAGGAGACGCGCGGCCTGCTCAATGCCGAACTGCTCGCCAAGCTCCCGCGAGGCGCTTCGCTGGTGCAGACCGGCCGCGGCGCGCAGCTCGACCAGGCGGCGTTGCTCGGAGCACTTGACTCCGGGCATCTCGCGGACGCCGTGCTTGATGTGACCGATCCCGAGCCGCTGCCGACGGATCACCCGTTGTGGCGGCATCCGCGCGTCCTGATCACGCCGCATGTCGCCAGCGTCACGCAGCCGGAAGCAGCGGCGCTCGCGGTCGCCGCGAACATCAAGCGACACCGCGCCGGGCTCGATCCGGTCGGCCTCGTCGACCGCAGCCGCGGCTACTGATCGCGGTCGCGCCGTCACGGCTCAGCGGATCCAGTCCAGGGTCTTGTAATACGCGCCGACGAACGGCAGGAACCAGGGCTTGCCGTAATGGCCTGGCACGACCGGCCAGCCGGCGTCCTTCATCGGATTGCGGTCGGGCCGGCCGAGCATCGCATCGGCCATGATCATGCCGAGATGGGTCGAGAGCTGCGCGCCGTGACCCGAATAGCCCATCGCGTACCACAGCCCGCCCTGGCGACCGGCGCGCGGATA
This sequence comes from Bradyrhizobium sp. SZCCHNRI1029, assembly GCF_032487555.1. Classification (NCBI taxonomy): domain Bacteria; kingdom Pseudomonadati; phylum Pseudomonadota; class Alphaproteobacteria; order Hyphomicrobiales; family Nitrobacteraceae; genus Bradyrhizobium; species Bradyrhizobium sp. SZCCHNRI1029. The sequence continues at coordinate 902,588 of NZ_JAUEUK010000001.1, read as the reverse complement.
ACGGTCGGCGGTCATGTCGACGAGGCCGCCCCAGCAATAGTCGATGTCGATGCCGGCAAGCTGCGGGAACATCCGCTCCATCGCCGCGCGCAGGATCGCGCCGCTCCTCGCATCGGACTGCTGATCCGATGTCGCCGAGAAGCGCGCGCGGCCGCCGAAGATCAGGCGATTGTCCGGCGACAGGCGGAAGTAGTTGCCGATGTTCATGGAGGTGACGTAGGTGCGGTGGCCCGGCAGCACCGAGGCCGCCTCGGCCTCCGTCAGCGGCCGCGTCGCGATGATGAAGCTGCCGACGGCAATGATGCGGCGGCGGAAATAGCTGAAGCTCGCCGGCGTGGTGGCGCCGGTGGCGAGCAGCACCTGCTCGGCGCTCACCGTCCCCTTGGCCGTGGTGAGGCGAAAGTGCTTGGTGTCCTGCACCCGTTCAGTGACGGCGGCTTGCTCGACAATGACGGCGCCGCGGCGACTCGCGGCAGAGGCGAGGCCCGCGGCGAAGCAGCCCATGTGCATCATCGCGCTCTTCTTGAACAGCATGCCGCCGTGAAAGGGCGAGCCGATCTCGGATTTCAGCTCGGCCGGCGAGAGCAGCGCCGTGTCGGGATCGACCTCGCGGTGGATCGCCTCGAAGTTCGTCGCGATCCCCGCGAAATGGCCAGGCTTGGATGCCAGCTTGAGCTTGCCGGAGCGGCGGAAACCGCAAGCGATGTTTTCTTCCGCGATCAGGCGCTCGAGCGTGTCGATCGACTCGTCGAACGCTTTGTAGAGCGCGATCGCGCGCAGGGTGCCGAGCTCGGCCTTCGCGGCCGGATAGCTGTGCGCCAGCCCGTTGTTGAGATGCCCGCCATTGCGTCCCGACGCGCCCGAGCCGACCTGATCGGCTTCGAGCACGATCACCTTGGCCCCGGCCTTGGCGAGCTGCAGTGCCGCGCCGAGCCCGGTGAAGCCGCCGCCGATCACCGCGACGTCGTAATGCCCCTCCACGGGCCCGCTATGGCCGCCGGAAAATGCGGTCGCCGTGTCGCGCCAGTAGGAGACATATTTCATCGCGGGCACTCTGCTTACAGGCCGAACACGCCGGGCAGCTCGGAAATGGTCTTGATCTCGGTGTAGCCGTAATAGGGATTGGCCGGCTCGTGGCCGCGGTTGACCCAGACCTTGTTGGTGATGCCGAGATCGTGCGCGGTCATCAGGTCGTAGCGGAATGAGGAGGAGCAGTGCGTGATGTCCTCGGGGCCGCAGCCGAGCATGTCGAACATGTATTCGAAGGCGCGCATCCGCGGTTTGTAGGCCTGCGCCTGTTCCGCCGTGAACACGGCATGGAACGGCGCGCCGAGCCTGACGACGTTCGAGGGGATCTGCACGTTCATGGCGTTGGAGAGGATGACCAGCGGGATCTCCTTGGCCACCTTGGCGAGACCCGCCGGTACGTCCGGATGTGGACCCCAGGTCGGCACGCGCTGATACACCATCTCGGCATCCTCGGGCTTGAAGGGGATGCCGATCTTGCGGCAGCTGCGCGCCAGGGCGTTGCTGACGACCTCGGCATAGGGCTTCCACGCGCCGAGGACTTCATCGAGGCGGTAGGCCGAGAAGACCTTCACGAACTCCGTCATCGCCGACTCGGAGAGCTGTGCGCTGTAGAGATCGCGTGCGGCCTCGGCCATCTCGAAATTGATCAGCGTGCCGTGGCAGTCGAAGGTCACGTATTTCGGGCGAAAGCGGCTCATGGATCCTCATGCCGGTCGTGGTCTCGACGTCCGATGATAGGCCGCCCCGCCAGCATAAGATGCGGCTTTGCCCCGGTTCGGCGGCGGAAGATGTTGTCGGCATCATCGCCTTCAGACGATCTGCCGGGGGCCGCTCGCCCAGACTCCGGTGCAGATGGGAGTGCATGACATGACGTCCGACGCCGCGAGCTTCAGAGCTTTCAGCGGGGAGCACCTGGATGCAGCGACGCGGCTGTCGCAGCAGGTCCGCTGGCCGCATCGTCGCGAGGACTGGCAGATGGCGCTTGCGCTGAGCAAGGGCTGCGTGGCGGTCGCGGCGGACGGTCGCGTGATCGGCACCGTGCTGATGACGCCGTATGGCCAGGATGCCGGGACCATCAACATGGTCATTGTCGACGAGGCGGAGCGGGGGAAGGGGCTCGGACGGTGCCTGATGCAGCAGGCGATGGCGCTCGCCGGTGAGCGGCGGTTGCAGCTCGTCGCGACAGAAGATGGACTGCAGCTCTATGAGAAGCTCGGCTTCCGCCGCAGCGGTGAGATCGTGCAGCATCAGGGACATCTCGCGGAAGCTGTCGCACAGCCCGACGCCGTGCGTGCGGCCACGCCCGACGACATCGCCGTCATCACGGCACTCGACATCGCGGCCTTTGGCGCGGATCGCCGCGACCTGATAGCCCATATCGCATCCATCGGAGAGTTCGCGGTGTTGGAGCGCCAGGGCCGTGCGGCGGGGTTCGCCGCGCTGCGTCACTTCGGCCGCGGTCTCGTGATTGGCCCCGTGGTCGCTTTCAGTAGCGAGGACGCCAAGTCGCTCGTCGCGCATTTCCTCGCTGGGCGACAGGGCAAGTTCATCCGCGTCGACACCGGCAGCGAGACGGGACTCGCACCATGGCTGGGCAGCTTGGGCCTCGATCATGTCGGCGGCGGCATCGTCATGCATGGGCCGGCCGCTGGTCACACGAGGCGGCGCGCCCCGACATCATTTGCCTTGGCCAGCCAGGCGTTCGGCTGAACCGGAGATCATCATGCTCAGCAACTCGCTCATCGAACTCGATCGCGCCCATCTGGTGCATCCGGTCGCGTCCTATCGCGGACACGAGGCCGCCGGCGCGCGGGTCCTGAAATCCGCCAAGGGTGCGATCGTGACCGATGCCTCGGGCCATCAACTGGTCGACGGCTTCGCCGGGCTGTGGTGCGTCAATGCCGGCTATGGCCATGAGAGCATCGTCGAGGCGGCGGCGAGGCAGATGCGCGAGCTGCCTTATGCCACCGGCTATTTTAGCCTCGCCTCGGAGCCGGCCATCCGGCTCGCGGCCGCGCTCGCCGAGCGCGCGCCGGGTGATCTCAACCACGTCTATTTCACGCTTGGCGGCTCGGACGCCGTCGACAGCACGGTCCGCTTCATCCATTACTATTGGCACGCGAGGGGGCAGCCGCAGCGCGATCAGTTCATCACGCTGCAGCAGGGCTATCACGGCTCGTCGACGGTCGGTGCAGGACTCACGGCGCTGCCGGCCTTCCACGCCAATTTCGGCGTGCCACTGAACTGGCAGCACAAGATCCCGTCGCACTATTCGTACCGCAACCCCGTTGGCAGCGATCCCGACGCCGTCATCGTGGCCTCGCTCGCGGCCCTCGAAGCCAAGATTGCCGAGGTCGGCGGTCCCGAACGGGTGGCCGCGTTCTATGCCGAGCCGATCCAGGGCTCGGGCGGCGTGCTGGTGCCGCCGGACGGCTGGATGAAGGCGATGCGCGAGCGCTGCCGGCGGCACGGCATCCTGTTCGTCGCCGACGAGGTGATCACCGGCTTCGGTCGTACCGGACCGCTGTTCGCCTGCACAGATGACGACATCGTCCCGGACTTCATGACCGTCGCGAAGGGTCTGACCTCCGGCTACGTCCCAATGGGCGCGGTGCTGATGTCCGATCATGTCTATGGCGTTATTGCCGATGGCGCAGGTTCTTCGGCCGTTGGGCACGGCTATACCTATTCGGCGCATCCGGTGAGCGCGGCGGTCGGCCTTGCCGTGCTTGATCTCTATGAGAATGGCTTGCTGGAGAATGGCCGGCGGGCGGGTGCGCGGCTGATGGCGGGCCTGCGCGCGCTGCAGGACCATCCGTTGGTGGGCGAGGTGCGCGGCCGTGGCCTGCTGGCGGCCATCGAGCTCGTGACCGACAAGGAGAAGAAGACGCCGCTGCCGGCGAGCGCCGAGCCGTCGCGCCGCATCTTCGATCGCGCCTGGGCCAACGGCCTCGTCATCCGTGCCTTCCCGACAGGGGTGCTCGGCTACGCGCCGCCGCTGTGCTGCAGCGACGCGGACATCGATGCCATCCTCGAACGCACCGCACGGACGCTGGATCAGACCCTGGCCGATCCGGACGTCCGCGAGGCCATGGCGTGAAGGTGGGCACGGGCATATCGGTGCGTGTGCAGCAGGGCCGATATGTCGGCGGCTCCTCCTATTCGCAATTTTCTGCCGTCGGGTCCTCGCAATTCGGAAGTTTTCGCCGGAACCCGGCTTCACACTAGGACCGATGACGCGGAAGGGCCTCACAGAATGACCAAGCTCGATCTTGCTCAATTCAGGTACCTGACCTTCGACGTGGTCGGCACGCTGATCGACTTCGAAAGCGGGATCGTCTCGAGCCTCGGCGAGATCGCGGCGGAAGCAAACAAGGCAATCGACGGTGAGCAGGCGCTGAGCCTGTACCGCGCGGCACGCTACGCGGCGGACGCCGACCGCTTTCCGGATGATCTCGTCCGGGTCTATGACATCATCGCACCACAACTCGATCTGCCCAGGCAGACCGCGCTCGGCGAGCGCTTCCGCGACTCCGCCGCACGCTGGAAGGCCTTCCCGGACAGCGCCGCCGCCATGGCGCGTCTCGCCCGGCGCTACAAGCTGATCGCGATGACCAATGCGCGGCGCTGGGCACTGGATCATTTCGAGCGCGAGCTGGGCTCGCCGTTCTACGCGAGCTTCACGGTCGACGACACCGGGACGGAGAAGCCGGATCCCGCCTTCTTCACTCAGGTGTTCGATTTCATCGAACGTGACGGCGGCTCGACGTCACAGATCCTGCATGTGGCGCAGAGCCAGTATCACGACATCGGCATCTCCCGGCAGCTCGGCGTCATCAATTGCTGGATCGAGCGGCGCCACGACAAGCAGGGCTATGGCGGCACCATCGCGCCGGCGTCCTTCACCAAGCCGGATTTCCACTTCCATTCGATGGCCGAGCTGGCCGACGCGGTGGACCAGGTGCCTGCCAAATGATGTGCGACTGACGATTTTCATTCTGCCGGATCGAACAGGGGACGGATGACATGAGCAAAGGGATCACCAACTGGACTCCGAGTGACGATGTGCTGGTCGAGGCGGCAATCCGGCGCGGCGCCTCGCGCCGGGATCTCCTGAAGATGATGCTCGCCAATGGCGTCGCGCTCGCTTCCGGCAGCACCATCCTCGGTCGCGCCGAGCGCGCATTCGCGGCCACGCCGAAGAAGGGCGGCTCGATCAAGGCGGCTGGCTGGTCCACCTCGACGGCCGACACGCTCGATCCGGCCAAGGCGTCTTTCTCGACCGACTATGTGCGCTGCTGCTCGTTCTACAATCGGCTCACCACGCTCGATAAGAGCGGCGCGGCGCAGATGGAGCTCGCCGAATCCGTCGAGTCCCAGGATGCGCAGACCTGGACCGTGAAGCTCAAGAAGGGCGTCATCTTCCACGACGGCAAGCCGCTGACGGCCGACGACGTCGTGTTCTCGCTGAAGCGGCATCTCGACAAGGCGACAGGCTCCAAGGTCGCCAAGATCGCGGCGCAGATGACCGGCTTCAAGGCGGTCGACAAGACCACCGTCGAGATCACGCTGGCGAGCCCCAACGCCGACCTGCCGATGATCCTGGCGCTGCATCACTTCATGATCGTCGCCGACGGCACCACCGATTTCTCCAAGGGCAACGGCACCGGCGCCTTCGTCCGCGAGGCCTTCGAGCCGGGCGTCCGCTCCATCGGCGTACGCAACAAGAACTATTTCAAGGACGGCCCCTATCTCGATCAGATCGAGTTCATCGCGATCACGGAGGAGAACGCGCGCGTCAACGCGCTGCTCTCCGGCGACATCCAGCTCGCCGCCAGCATCAACCCGCGCTCGCTCCGGCTGATCGAGGGCAAGGAGGGGATCGCGCTGTCGAAATCGACGACCGGCAACTACACCGACCTCAACATCCGTCTCGACATGGCGCCGGGCAACAAGAAGGACTTCATCGACGGCATGAAGCACCTGGTGAACCGCGAGCAGATCGTCAAGTCGGTGCTGCGTGGCTTCGGCGTCGTCGGCAACGACCAGCCGGTCTCGCCGGCGAATTTCTTCCACAACCCCGACCTCAAGCCCAAGCCGTTCGATCCGGACAAGGCAAAATCGCTGTTCCAGAAGGCCGGCGTGCTCGGCACGTCGATCCCGGTCGTGACCTCGGAAGCGGCGAACTCGGCGATCGAGATGGCCATGGTGATCCAGGCCTCGGCGGCGGCGATCGGCCTGACGCTGGACGTGCAGCGCGTTCCCTCGGACGGCTATTGGGACAATTACTGGCTGAAGGCGCCGGTCCATTTCGGCAACATCAATCCGCGCCCGACGCCGGACATCCTGTTCTCGCTGCTCTATGCCTCCGAGGCGCCGTGGAACGAGAGCCGCTTCAAGTCCGAGAGGTTCGACAAGATGATGCTCGAGGCGCGCGGCCTGCTCGACCAGGCCAAGCGCAAGCAGATGTATGCCGAGATGCAGGCGATGATCGCGGAGGAGGCGGGCACCATCATTCCGGCGTACATCTCCAATATCGATGCCACCTCGTCGAGACTGAAGGGCTTGGAGCCCAGCCCGCTCGGCGGCATGATGGGATATGCCTTCGCCGAGTATGTCTGGCTCGATTCGTGAATGTTGTCTGAGTCGCGTGGCGCCGGTCACTCGGGGCGGCGCCGCGATGACCATGATCTGATCAGGCTCGCGGACCCAAAGTTTGAAACATCGGATCGCATCCCTCATCCTGGCCCGGCTGGCGATCGCGCTGGTCACCGCGATCATTGTCTCATTCGCCGTCTTCTTCGCCACCGCGATGCTGCCGGGCGACACCGCGACGATCTTGCTCGGCCAGGCCGCGACCCCCGAGGCGGTCGAGGGGCTGCGCAAGGCGATGCATCTCGATGATCCCGCCATTTTCCGTTTCCTGCGCTGGCTGGCCGGCGTCGTGCAGGGCGATCTCGGCGTGTCATATGCCAACAACATGCCAGTCGCGAAGCTGATCGGCGGGCGCCTCGTCAACACCCTCAAGCTCGCCGGCCTCACCGCGACCGTCGCGGTACCGCTGGCGCTGACGCTCGGCATCACCGCGGCGATGCTGCGCAACACGCTGTATGATCGCTGTCTGACCATCGCCGTCATCGGCATCGTGTCGGTGCCGGAGTTCATGATCGCGACCCTCGCTGTGCTTTTGTTCGCTGTCTATCTTAATTGGCTGCCGGCGGTGTCCTTCATCAGCGAGATCCGCACCGCCTCTGATTTCGCCCGCGCCTATGCGATGCCGGTCGTGACGTTAACCATAGTGATCTCGGCGCAGATGATCCGGATGAGCCGGGCGGCCGTGATCGAGACCTTGAACACGCCCTATGTCGAGATGGCGCTCTTGAAGGGCGCCTCGCGCGGCCGTCTGGTGCTCCGCCATGCGCTGCCCAATGCGCTGGGCCCGATCGTGAATGCGGTGGCCTTGTCATTGTCCTATCTCCTGGGTGGCGTCATCATCATCGAGACCGTCTTCAACTATCCCGGCATCGCCAAGCTGATGGTCGACGCGGTGTCGACCCGCGACCTGCCGCTGATCCAGAGCTGCGCCATCATCTTCTGCTTCGGCTTCCTGCTGCTGACCACCACGGCCGACATCATCGCCATCCTGTCCAATCCGAGGCTGCGATGACGAGCGCCGCGAAATCCGCCTCGCGAACCCCGCGCTTCGGTTACCGCATCAACGCTGTCGGGGTTGCCGGGGCGCTGATCGTGGCGTTCTGGATCGTCGTGGCGTTCGTCGCGCCCTCCATCATTCCGCATCCGATCGGCGACATCGTCGACACCGATTATTTCGGCCCCATGAGCCGCGAGCTGTGGCTGGGCTCCGACTATCTCGGACGCGACATGACCTCGCGCATCCTGATGGGCGCGCGCTATACGCTCGGCATTTCGGTGGCCTCCGTGATCATCGCCGGCGTGTCGGGCGTCACGCTCGGCATGATTGCGGCGATCACCGGCGGGGTCGTCGACATGGTGCTGAGCCGGCAGCTCGACGCGTTGAGCTCGATTCCGAGCAAGCTGTTCAGCCTCGTCGTCGTCGCCGCGGTCGGCTCGTCGATCCCGGTGCTGATCGTGACCATGGCGGTGATCTACATTCCCGGCGCCTACCGCTTCGCCCGCGCGCTCGCGGTCAACATCAACACTATGGATTTCGTCACGGTGGCTCGGATCCGCGGCGAGAGCCTGTTCTATTTGATCCGCGCCGAGATCCTGCCCAACATCATCGGCCCGGTGCTGGTCGATCTTGGCCTGCGCTTCGTGTTCATCGTGCTGCTGCTGTCCGGAATGTCCTTTCTCGGCCTGGGCGTGCGGCCGCCTTATGCCGATTGGGGCGCGCTGGTGCGCGAGAACATCGGCGGGCTGCCCTATGCCGCGCCGGCCGTGATCTTCCCGTCGCTGGCGATCGCAAGCCTCACCATCGCCGTCAATCTCCTGATCGACAATCTGCCGACCAAGATCCGCGACCGGGGGGCGTCGTAGATGACGAGCCTGGTGCAGATCCGCGATCTTCGCGTCGAGGCGACCACCGATTCCGGCCGCACCATCGAGATCATCAGGGGCGTCGATCTCGACATCGCCGAAGGCGAGATCGTCGCGCTGATCGGCGAGAGCGGCTCCGGCAAGACCACCATCGCGATGAGCCTGATGGGCTATGCGCGGGCCGGCTGCCAGATCGTCGGCGGCTCGGTCACGCTCGATGGCGTCGACATGGTGACACTCTCGGAGAAGGACAAGGCGGCCGTGCGCGGCGCCAAGATCGCCTATGTGCCGCAGAGCGCCGCCGCGGCGTTCAATCCGGCAATCCGCATCATGGATCAGGTGATCGAGGTCGTGCGCATCCACGGCGTGATGCCGGTGGAGGAGGCGCGCAGCAAGGCCGCGACGCTGTTCCGTGCGCTGTCGCTGCCCAACCCCGACACGATCGGCGAGCGCTATCCGCACCAGGTGTCCGGCGGCCAGCTGCAGCGGCTCGCCGCGGCGATGGCGCTGATCGCGAGCCCGAAGGTGCTGATCTTCGACGAGCCGACCACGGCGCTCGACGTCACCACCCAGGTCGAGGTGCTGCGCGCGTTCAAGTCGGTGATCTCCGCGCATCGCATCGCCGGCATCTACGTGTCGCATGATCTCGCCGTCGTCGCCCAGATCGCCGACCGCATCGTCGTGCTGCGCAATGGCGAGGTGCAGGAGAGCGGGACGACCGCCGACATTCTCGAGCGCGCGCAGCACCCCTATACGCGCCAGCTGCTCGCCGCCATCGCGCCGCATCATGAACCGCGAGCGGAGGCGTCCGTGGCGGCCGAGGCATTGCTCGAAGTGCACGAGGTGTCGGTCGGCTACGGTCCGCTGCGCTCGGACGGCCTGCCCGCGATCGTGGCCGTCGAGAACGTCAGCCTGCGCGTCGCGCGCGGACGCAATCTCGGCATCATCGGCGAATCCGGCTGCGGCAAGTCGACGCTCGCCCGTGCCATCGCCGGCATCCTGCCGCCGTTTGCGGGCGGCGTCGTGTTCGACGGCCGCGAGCTCGGGCGCAACGCGCGCAGCCGCGATGCGGACCAGCTCCGCCAGGTGCAGATCGTGTTCCAGCATGCCGACACGGCGCTGAACCCGGCGCATACGGTCGAGGACATTCTGGGGCGGCCGCTGACATTCTATCACGGCATGCCGCGCCAGCACCGCAGCGCCCGCATCGATCAGCTGCTCGACATGGTGAAGCTGCCCCAGAGCTTGCGGCTGCGCCGTCCGGGCGAGCTCTCGGGTGGACAGAAGCAGCGCGTCAACTTCGCTCGCGCGCTGGCCGCCGATCCCAAGCTTATCATCTGCGACGAGATCACCTCCGCGCTCGACACCGTCGTCGCCGCGGCGGTCATCGATCTGCTCAAGGAGCTGCAGCGCGAGCTCGATCTCGCTTATGTCTTCATCAGCCACGATCTGTCGGTGGTGGAGGCGATCTGCGACGATATCGTCGTGATGTATCGGGGACGCAAGATCGAGCAGATTACGCCCGAGGCCATGGCGCGGCCCGAGCATCCCTATACGCAGCTGCTGCTGTCGTCGGTGCCGAAGCTCGATCCCGCCTGGCTCGACAATCTCCGCCAGGATCCCGAGCAGGTCCGAGAATACTGCCAGCGCTGACCGCGCGGCTACATCTGGAACAGGCTGGTCAGCGGCAGATAGGGTTTGACGATCGGCGACTTCAGCACGACGAAGCTGAAATATTTCTCGATGCCGATGTCCATGTCGGTCAGCCGCTCCATGATGGTCTGGTACTCGCCGATCCCCGCGGTGACGAACTTCATCATGTAGTCGTAGCCGCCGGAGACGAGATGGCACTCGATCAACTGGTCGATCTTCTCCACCGCGGCAAGAAAGCGGGCGAAGTCGATCTGCCGGTGGTTCTTCAGGGTGACCTCGGTGAACACGGTCAGCGTCTGGCCGAGCTTGGAGACGCAGATCTGCGCCGAGTAGCCCTCGATATAGCCTTCCGCCTGCAGCTTCTTCACCCGCATGAGACAGGGGCTCGGCGACAGGTTGACCAGCTCGGCCAGCTCCACATTGGTGACGCGGCCGTTCTTCTGCAGTTCGTGCAGGATCTTGATGTCGATGCGATCGAGCTTCATGAAGCCATGGTCCCGTGTGACGCCGCGTCCGGTCCCCATTACAGCAGAAAATTCTGCCGCTGAGCCATCGAAACTTCCGTAAAGCAAGAATGGGGCCGTATCCGCCGGGATTATGCGATGCAAAACAATACGCCGGCGCTGTGCAGACCGGCAGAATGATATGCCGTTCGGGCCACGAATCCGGTGCCCGAACGGCCGGCTGCCACTCTAGGCTGAGCCAGCCCACAGCCGGAGAGACCGCATGCTCGCACCGCTGGTGCTCGTCGAGACATCGCCAACGCTGCCCGCGCGTGCAGATGCCGTGGTCATCGGCGGCGGCATCGTCGGCGTGTTCACGGCCTATTACCTCGCGCGGCGCGGGCTCGCGGTGGCGCTGATCGAGAAGGGCCGCATCGGCGCCGAGCAGTCCAGCCGCAATTGGGGCTGGTGCCGGCAGCAGAACCGCGATGCGCGCGAGCTGCCGATGGCGACGCTGAGCCTCGATCTGTGGGAGCGCTTTGCGGCCGAGAGCGGCGAGGCGACCGGCTTCTCGCGCTGCGGCCTGTTCTATCTCAGCAACGACGAGGCGGAGCTCGCCGGCTGGGCGCGATGGGGCGAGTTCGCCAAAACCGCCGGCGTCACCACGCACATGCTCGACAGCCGCCAGGCCACCGCGCGCGGCGCGGCCACCGGGCGCAGCTGGAAGGGCGGCGTGTTCTCGCCGACCGACGGCACCGCCAGCCCCGCCGATGCCGCGCCCGCGGTGGCGCGCGCGATCCTCAAGCAGGGCGACTCGGTGCACCAGATGTGCGCCGTGCGCGGCGTCGAGACCAGCGGCGGCCGGCTGTCGGCCGTGATCACCGAGCGCGGCACCATCCGCACGCCGGTCGCGGTGCTCGCCGCCGGCGCCTGGGCTTCGTCGTTCTGCCATCAGCTCGGTGTCGCACTGCCGATGGCCTCGATCCGCGCCTCGGCGCTCGCTCTGTCGCCGTCGGCGGAGCCGCTGCCCCCGGCGCTGCACACCGCCGCCGTCTCGATCACCCGGCGCGGCGACGGCGGCCATACGCTCGCGATCAGCGGCCGCGGCCGCGTCGATCCTACACTTCAGCAGCTGCGCTTCGCGCCGCACTTCCTGCCGATGTTCGCCAGGCGCTGGCGCAGCCTGCTGCCCGGCGGGCTCGAAGGCCTGCGCGCCGGCCACGAGACGGTCGGCCGCTGGCGGCTCGACGCGCCGACGCCGATGGAGCTGACCCGCATCCTCGATCCCCGGCCGGACCAGGCCACCATCCGCCTGACCCGGGCGCGCGCGGTCGAGCTGCTGCCGGCCTTGAAGCAGAGCCGCGTCACGGCGGCGTGGGCGAGCTACATCGATTCCACGCCCGACGGCGTGCCTGCGATCGGCGAGCTCGCCGCGCTGCCCGGCCTGATCGTCGCCGCCGGCTTCAGTGGCCACGGCTTCGGCATCGGGCCAGGTGCGGGCCATCTCATCGCCGATCTCGTGACCTCCGCCAAACCGATCGTCGATCCCAGGCCCTACGCTCCCGTGCGTTTCGCCCGGCATGAGTCCAAGGCGGTCGCAGACTTCTGAAGGTTACGTCTCCGGGACGTCAAGCCCCCGACTGCGCCAGACCGTTCGGTTCGCCGAATTCACCGGTTCGCCGCTCGGCGGCCCTTCGGTCTGCGGCTGACTTCGTCCAGTCCGTTTGGGGCCTGCTCTTGGAAGGCGTTGCAGAACAATGATGCCTTTTCCCCCAAACGAGTTCTCAACTCTCTGATTTTGTTGGTATTCGCTGACCATGCCCCTGGGGCTTAATCCAGTTTGAAGTTCGTTCTGGCCCAACGAGGACCAGAGCATGAAGCGCGGCCGCTTTACGGAAGAACAGATCATTGGGATTTTGAAGGAGCACGAGGCTGGCGTTCCGGTCGCCGATCTCTGCCGCAAGCATGGCGTGAGCGGCGCGAGCATCTACAAGTGGAAGGCCAAGTTCGGCGGAATGGACGTCTCGGAGGCCAAGCGGCTGAAGACGCTGGAGGACGAGAATGGCGCTGGTGGCCGACACTTCACTCTCGGGCGCCCCGGTCGCCCGGGAGCTGGACCGGCTGGGCGCCGAGCGCGGCAAGCCCAAGATGGTGGTGAGCGACAACGGCAGCGAGCTCACGAGCAATGCCATCCTGACATGGACCGATCAGAGCCGTGTCGCCTGGCACTACATCGCGCCGGGCAAACCCATGCAGAACGCCTTCATCGAGAGCTTCAACGGTCGCCTGCGGGATGAACTGCTGAACGAGACGCTGTTCACCTCGCTTGCTCAGGCCCGCGTCGCGCTCCGATGCTGGCGGACCGACTATAACGACGCTCGGCCGCACTCCCAGCTCGGATGGAAGACGCCATCCGAGTTCGCCGCCACCTGCAATCCGCGTCGGGATCTGGCGCTGCGCTATGCCGAGAGCTCCGCGCCAGCTCCCGCCGCTACGACCGCCCAGATGGGCACATCAAACCGCCCGAACGAACTCAGATCTGGATAAAACTTGGGGGCAAGGTCACTGCGGACGAGTCTGATGTTTTGGTAGCAAACGAAACCCGGCTCGCCTCAAAAATTCATCGCGCCGGATTTTCGGTCAAGGTTTGGTCGTAAAGTGAATTCGTCGGGTGGTTGACTGTTTGGCGGCCCGAACTGTGACCTCCTGCTTGCCAGCCGTCATCACCGCAGCATCAACGCCAGCCAGCATGACGCCGCATTCGATTTGGCCTGGTCGCTACTGACTCCACGTCAGCCCTTTAGCTGGTAGCCAATCTTCCCAATCCGGAGGCAGCTGGGAATAGCTCGCTTGTTTTCTGTAGCTCCCAACGACGGGTTTCAGGTTGTCGCAGGAGCAGAACCTGTCGACCACAGCCTCCTTGATGGCATGAGCGGCTCTCTTTCCCAGTCTGGCTTCTTCGCTGCGGAACTTTCTCCAAAGCAAGACTTCGATGAACTCATGGACGAGAACGCTGTTGAAATCCAATCCCTTCATTTCCGGATAGCTTACGACTAATCGCGGCGCCATCGATGCGCCATTGTGCGACCCGCCCGGACCAAACTTGGTGACATGGACGCGCACGACCTTTGGCAACTGACGCGTAAGCTGCGCAACGAAATCGGAAGCAAATCGATCCTCCACCCGCCGCCATGACTGCACGACGCGCTCCAGACTGGCGCCCGGCAAGTCGTGACGCACGATCGCGTCGCGCAGTCTCTCATCTGAAAACCGAGCTATACCCTGCGCGATCTCCGCTTTGAGCGCATCTGGCCAGGTCACATCATATTTTTCGGCGCGAAAGAATTCGAGATTTCCAAGTTGGAAGCGGACGTGGGAGACCTCGTCTTCGATCGTTGAAGAAAAGCGAAACTCCATGATGGCCACCTTCATGAAACGCCAGTTGAACGACCGTCGACCGGAGCCGCCATGCCCCGATGCAAGGGTTCAATTCCCTATATTTCGAAGATTTCCAGCTCCGAGAAGCCGTTGCAGCGGCGGTCACATTGGCCGAATCGCCTAGTCGCACGAGACGCGATTACCCATCCGCCGGCACGTCCTGCCATCACTGAAATAGGTCGTGCTTCCGACCGTGTGCGACGACGTGCCATCGCTGTAGTAGGTGTGGTTGCCGATCTGCTGCGAGCTGCTGCCGTCGTTGTTGTAGGTGAAGCGCCCGATCTGCTGGGACGAGGAGCCGTCGCTCCAATAGGTGTTGTTGCCGATCCGCTGTCCCGACGTCCCGTCGTCGCACAGGATCTGGTTGCCGATGAGCTGGCAGGTCTCGGCCTGAGCTGCTGTCGCCGCCCACAGGCCGAACGCGATCGCGAGAGCGTGGCGCATGAAGTCGATTCTCTAAATTACAATATCCAATCGCAACCCACGCGCGAGCGCAACGGAAAACGATCCGTGATGATTTGTGCGGATCAACGTCCGGCGCCGCGCGTCCTGGTCTTGCAGGCGGCTCCGCCGACCCGGAACGCCCGCATCTGGCCGCTGAGAAAGCGCAGCAGATGGCTGGCGGCATGCGGCAGCTCGCGGCCGCGCCGGGTGATGACGCAGGCTTCGCTCGAGGCCAGCAGGCGGTTGTCCACCGGCACGGCGGCGAGGGAGCCGTCGGCAAGATCGGCGGCGATCGCGAAGGCCGGCAGGAGCGTCAGGCCGAGGCCGCTCCTGACGAAGTGGCGGAGCACGTTGATGGAGCTGGTGGTGAGCTTCGGCGACAGGGCGATGCGCTCGGCGGCCTCCGCCATTGCCACGACCTGACGCGTGCCGTAGCTCGGATGCATCAGTCCGAGGGGGTGATCGGCGAGCTCGCGCAAGCGCAAGGGACGGCCGAGCCGCGCGAGCGCATGATCCGGCGGCATGATCGCGCAGAGCGGCTGCCAGCTCGCGGTCGCGATCCGGATGCGCGGATCGGCTGATGGGTTGAACACCAGGCCGATGTGATGGCGATCCTCGGCGACGGCATTGACGACCTCGTTGGTGCCGGCCAGATCGAACGCCATGGTGAGGTCGGGATGGCGTTGCCAGAACCGGCCGAGCGGGCCGGACATCAGGTCGCTGACGAAACCCTCGCCGAGCACGATGTCGACATGGCCGCGTTTGAGCCCCTGCAATTCGCGCAGCTTGGCGACGGTGTCGGCCTGGTCGGCCTGCCATTGCCGGAAGCGCTCGACCAGGAGCGCGCCGGCCGCGGTGGCGCGGATGCCGCGGCTGAGGCGCTCGAGCAAAGTGAGGCCGAGCTCCTTTTCCAGCAGCGCGATCTGCCGGCTGATCACCGACGCGTTGACGTCGAGCGCTTCGGCGGCGGCGCGCACCGAACCGAGGCGGATCGCCTCGTGCAGATAGTGCAGGCGGTGGTGATCGAGCAGGGCGGACATGGCTTCGGAACGTGTTGACCTGACGTCAACACTAGCGGCGGACGGCGCTGATGTCTGCTCCGGAATTGCGCGGCTACGCTGGCGAGGCAAATCTGGCAGGAGGCCTCGTGGCCGCGGTCGGCATCATCGGACTTGGCAACATGGGGCGCGGTATGGCGCTGACGCTGAAGGGCTCGGGCTTTGCCGTCACCGGCTACGACACGCTGGCCGCGACGCGCGCGGCGCTCGCGGCCGAGGGCATTGTGGTTGTCGACGGCATCGGCGGCGTGATCGCCGCCGCCGACATCGTGATCCTGTCGCTGCCGACCGCCGGCATCGTCGCCGATGTCGTGAAAGGCGCCGGCGGTATCCTCGCGCATGCCAGGGCCGGCGTCGTCATCGTCGACACCTCGACCTCGCATCCCGAGACGTCGCGCCGGCTGGCGGAGCTGCTCAAGGCGCGCGGCATGGGCTTCGTCGATGCGCCGGTCAGCGGCGGGCCGAAGGGCGCGGCGACCGGCACCATGACCATGGTGATCGGCGCCGACGGCGATGATCTCGCGCGCGTGCTGCCGGTGCTGGAGCGCATGAGCGCCAAGCGCGTCCATGTCGGCGGCGTCGGCGCCGGCAACGTCGCCAAGATCGTCAACAATCTCCTCTGCGCCGCGCATCTGCTCACCGCCGCGGAAGCGCTGCGCATCGCCGATGCGGCGGGCGTCGATGCCGGGCGGCTGCTCGAGGGCCTGAATGCCGGCTCCGGCCGCTCCGGCGTCACGCTCGTCAACGTGCCCAACTGGATTCTCAACGGCGCCTTCGACTCCGGCTTCACCATGCAGCTGATGCGCAAGGACGTCAGGCTCGCGGCGCAGTTCATCGGCGAGCTCGGACTGTCGCTGCCGATGGCCGCCGACACCGCGCGCATCTGGGCCGACAGCGCTGCCAGCATCGCCGACACTGATGATTTCAACCGCATCGTCGAGCTACAGCTCGGTCCGATGCCGAAGCCGTGAGCGTGCCGCCATGACCCATTTCATCGATCCCCGCCTGCGCGCCGCCACGCTGCCGTTCTGGCCTGACTTGGAGGCCGTTGGCTCCCATGTCGGCGGTGACCTGATCGTGGGCGATGGCGCGACGGTCTCGGTGAATGATCCCGCCACCGGCAGATTGCTGTTCACCTACGCCGATGCCGGTGCCGACGTCGCGGCCAGGGCTGCTGCTGCGGCGGCGGCGGGGCAGGCGGAATGGGCGAAGCTCACCGCCGCGGGCCGCGGCCGCGTGATGCAGGCGGTGGCGCGGGCGATCCTCGCCGCGGCCGAGCCGCTGGCGCATCTGGAAGCGCTGTCCGCCGGCAAGCCGATCCGCGACACCAGGGGCGAGGTCGCCAAGGTCGCGGAGATGTTCGAGTACTATGCCGGCTGGGCCGACAAATTCCACGGCGACGTCATCCCGGTGCCGTCGAGCCATCTCAACTACACGCGTCGCGAGCCGATGGGCGTGGTGCTGCAGATCACGCCGTGGAATGCGCCGATCTTCACCGCGGGCTGGCAGATCGCGCCGGCCATCAGCATGGGCAACGCCGTGCTGCTCAAGCCCTCGGAGCTGACGCCGCTGACCTCGCTGGCGCTGGCAGGCATCGCCGAACGCGCGGGCCTGCCGAAGGGCGTCGTCAACGTGCTCGCCGGCTTCGGCCACACCACGGGGCAGGCGGCGCTGGCGCAGCCCGCGGTCAGGAAGGTGGTGTTCGTCGGGTCGGTACCGACCGGGCGGCTGATCGGCGAGGCCGCGGCGCGCAGGCTGTTGCCGTCGGTGCTCGAGCTCGGCGGCAAGTCCGCCAACATCGTGTTCGCCGATGCCGATCTCGAACGCGCCGCCGTCGGCGCGCAGGCCGCGATCTTCGGCGGCGCCGGACAGAGCTGCGTCGCCGGCTCCAGGCTGCTGGTGCAGAGCGCGGTCTATGACCGCTTCGTCGATCTGGTCGCAAAAGGTGCAGCGAAGATCAGATGCGGCGATCCGCTGTCGGCGGACACCGAGATCGGTCCGATCAACAACGCCAGGCAATATGATCACGTGCTGTCGTTGATCCGGGAAGGCGCGGCGGAGGGGGCGGAGATCGTCGCTGGCGCAAATGGCGTGGCGCAGGACGGCGGATATTTCGTCAAGCCGACCGTGCTCAAGAACGTCACCAACGCCATGGGTATCGCGCGCAAGGAGGTGTTTGGTCCGGTCGTCGCCGTGATCCGCTTCGACACCGAGGCGGAGGCGATCGCGATCGCCAATGACAGCGAGTTCGGCCTCGCGGGCGCGGTGTGGACCAGGGATGTCGCGCGCGCGCATCGCGTCGCAGCACAGGTCAAGGCCGGGACGTTCTGGATCAACGCCTACAAGACCATCAACGTCGCCTCGCCGTTCGGCGGCTACAACAACAGCGGCCATGGCCGCTCCTCCGGCATCGAGGCGCTGTACGAATACACGCAGGTGAAGAGCGTGTGGGTCGAGACCGCGGCCGAGCCGGCCGTGGCGTTCGGCTACGCGCCGGGCTTGCGCGACTGAGCGGGCATGGCATGATCGGTGCAAGAGCTGCGCGCCACGGAACGACCACTTAGTTCCGAAATAAGGAACGGAAACATGCCGCGCTTCGTCAACGTCGCCATTGGTCAGCTCGGCCCGATTGCCAAGAGCGAAACACGGACCGCGGTGGTTGCGCGACTGATGGCGTTGATGCGGCAGGCGCACGCCAATGGCTGCGACCTGATCGTTTATCCCGAGCTCGCGCTGACGACGTTCTTCCCGCGCTGGTACATGGCCGATCAGGCCGAGATCGACCTCTATTTCGAGCGCGAGATGCCGGGGCCGGAAACGCAGGCCTTGTTCGCGCTCGCGAAGGAGCTGCGCATCGGCTTCTGCCTGGGCTATGCCGAGCTGGCGCTCGAGGACGGCATCGTGCACCGCTACAACACCGCCATTCTCGTCGACAAGACCGGCGCGATCGTCTCGAAATACCGCAAGGTGCATCTGCCGGGACATGCCGAGCACGAGCCGTGGCGCAAGTTCCAACACCTGGAAAAGCGCTATTTCGAGCCCGGCAAGCGCTTCGGCGTCGCCAGCGCCTTCGGTGGCGTCATCGGCATGGCGATCTGCAACGACCGCCGCTGGCCGGAGACCTATCGCGTGATGGGGCTGCAGGGCGTCGAGATGGTGCTGATCGGCTACAACACGCCGGTGCACAATCCGCCCGCGCCGGAGCATGACGATCTCTCGCTGTTCCACAACCGCCTCGTGATGCAGTCCGGTGCCTATCAGAACGGCACCTGGGTCATCGGCGTCGCCAAGGGGGGCATCGAGGAGGGCATCGACCACATCGCGGGCAGCTGCATCATCGCACCCTCCGGCGAGATCGTCGCGGCCTGTGCCACCAAGGGCGATGAGATCGCGCTGGCGCGCTGTGACCTCGATTTGTGCAGATCCTACAAGCAGACGGTCTTCAACTTCGACGTCCATCGCCAGCCGCACGCTTACGGCATGATCGTCGAGCGCAAGGGCGAGACGCTGATGGCCGACGGCTCGCCCGTCAGAAAGCAGGCGTGACGCACGATGTTGCTGCACGGCACTTTCCGTAGCCCGCATGAGCGAAAGCAACATGCGGGTTCGCATGAACTGTGCGGGAGAACCCCGGGTCGTTGCGCTCGCCCGGGCTACGCAAAAGCTTGCACCCCGTGCCTCATTTGCGTTCAAATGAATGCACTCCACGTGCATGGCATGGGCCTTGCTTACAATTTCGGCAATTGAACTTGGCATGTTGCATCAGGAGAGAACATGGATCGCAGGACGGTATTGAAGGGATTGGCGGGCGCGGGTGGTCTGGCGCTGACGGGGATCGCGGCGCCGGCGATCGCACAAGGCGCTGCCGCACGCACCTTGCGTTTTGTGCCACAGGCCAATCTCGCCAATTTCGATCCGATCTGGGGCACGCAATATGTCGTGCGCAACGCGGCCGCGATGGTGTGGGACACGCTGTACGGCATCGACGACCAGTTCGTGCCGCAGCGCCAGATGGTGGAATCCGAGCAGGTGTCCGACGACGGCCTGACCTGGACCTTCAAGCTGCGCCCGGGACTGAAATTCCATGACGGCGAGCCGGTGCTCGCCAAGGACGTCGTCGCCAGCCTCACGCGCTGGTCGGCGCGCGATCCGATGGGCCTGATGCTGAAGGCGCTGCAGAACGAACTGACGGCCGTCGACGACAAGACCTTCAAATGGGTGTTGAAGCAGCCCTATCCGAAGATGCTGTTCGCGCTCGGCAAGGGCAATGCGCCCTGCGCCTTCATCATGCCCGAGCGCATTGCGCAGACCGACCCGTTCAAGCAGATGTCGGAATATGTCGGCTCTGGCCCGTTCAAATTCGTCAAGGGCGAGTGGGTGCCGGGCGCCAAGGCCGTGTTCGAGAAGTTCACCGACTACGTGCCGCGCCAGGAGAAGCCGGTGTGGCTCGCCGGCGGCAAGCAGGTGCTGGTCGATCGCGTCGAATGGGTGATCATGCCGGATCCTGCGACCGCGGCTGCCGCGCTGCAGAACGGTGAGGTCGACTGGTGGGAGAACCCGATCACCGATCTCGTGCCGGTGCTGAAGGGCAACAAGAACATCGGCGTCGACATCGGCGATCCCCTCGGCAATGTCGGCTCGTTCCGCATGAACCACCTGCATGCGCCGTTCAACAACGTGAAGGCGCGCCAGGCGATCCTCATGGCGATGAGCCAGGAAGATTATATGCGCGCGCTGGTCGGCGACGACAACGCGCTGTGGAAGCCGCTGCCCGGCTTCTTCACGCCGGACACGCCGCTCTATACCGAGGCGGGCGGCGACATCCTCAAAGGCAAACGCGATTTCGCGGCGGCCAAGAAGCTGCTTGAGGAGGCCGGCTATAAGGGTGAGCCGATCACCTGCGTCGTCGCGCAGGACCAGCCGATCACCAAGGCATTCGGCGACGTTACCGCCGATCTCCTCAAGAAGCTCGGCATGACCGTCGACTTCGTCGCCACCGATTGGGGCACCGTCGGCGCCCGCCGCGCGCAGAAGACGCCGCCTTCGCAAGGCGGCTGGCACATGTTCCACACCTGGCACGCAGGTGCCGATTGCATCAACCCGGCCGCCTACACCGCGCTACGGGCCAATGGTGACAAGGCCTGGTTCGGCTGGCCGACCAGCGAGCCGGTGGAAAAGGAGATCACCAACTGGTTCAACGCCAAGTCGCTCGACGAGGAGAAGGCGGTCGCCGGCCGCATCAACAAGGCGGCGATCGACGACGTGGTGTTCGCACCCACCGGGTTCTTCCTCGGCTATACTGCTTGGCGCAAGAATGTCTCGGGCGTGACCAAGGGGCCGATCCCCTTGTTCTGGGGCGTGTCGAAGACCGCATAGGGCGAAAGACCTCCCATGCTCACCTATGCGCTCCGCCGAGTCCTGTCGACGCTGCCGGTGATGGCGATCGTCGCGCTGTTCGTCTTCAGCCTGCTCTACATCGCGCCGGGTGATCCGGCCGTTGTGATCGCAGGCGACCAGGCGAGCCCGGCCGACGTCGAGCGTATCAGAGCCAATCTCGGACTGGACCAGCCATTCCTGGTCCAGTTCGGTAGCTGGGTTTGGCGCCTGCTGCACTTCGATCTGGGCACCTCGATCTTCACCAACCTGCCGGTGTCGGCATTGATTGCCCAGCGTATCGAGCCGACGCTGTCGCTGATGATGGTCACCCTGGTCCTCACGATCATCATCGCCGTGCCGCTCGGTGTCATCGCGGCCTGGAAGGCGGGCACCTGGATCGATCGGATCATCATGGCGTTCGCCGTGTTCGGGTTCTCGGTCCCGGTGTTCGTGGTCGGCTACATCCTGGCCTACGTCTTCGCGCTGAAGTTCGATTGGCTTCCGGTGCAGGGCTATACGCCGCTGGCCCAAGGGTTCTGGCCGTGGCTGCAGAACCTGATCCTGCCGGCGGTCGCGCTCGGCTGCGTCTACATCGCGCTGATCGCGCGCATCACCCGCGCCGCGATGCTCGAGGTGCTGCAGCAGGACTACATCCGCACCGCGCGCGCCAAGGGCCTGGGGCAGGGCGGCATCCTGTTCATTCATGCGCTGAAGAATGCCGCGGTGCCGATCGTCACCGTCGTCGGCATCGGCATCGCGCTCCTGATCGGCGGCGCCGTCGTCACCGAGAGCGTGTTCGCCATTCCGGGCCTCGGCCGGCTCACCATCGATGCCATCCTGCGCCGTGACTATCCGGTCATCCAGGGCATCGTGCTCTTGTTCAGCTTCGTCTACGTGCTCGTCAATCTCCTGATCGACGTCACCTACACCCTGGTCGACCCGAGGATCCGCTATTGACCGCCACGACCTCCACATCGCCGCCGCCAGGCCTCGTTCTCGCGCCTGTTCTGCCCGACCTGATGGTCGCGCCGAAGATCCGGCGCGGCGCCATCGGCTTCCTGCGCAACCATCCGACGGTTGCGATCGGCGGCGCGCTCCTGCTGCTGCTCGTCATCATCGGCGTGTTCGCGCCATTCCTCTTCACCGTCGATCCCACCGCGATCGCGCCGGCCAAGCGCACGCGGCTGCCGTCGGCGGATTTCTGGTTCGGCACCGATGCACTCGGCCGCGACATCTATTCCCGCGTGCTCTATGGCGCCCGTGTCTCGCTGACGGTCGGCCTCGCGGTGGCGCTCGGCGCCTCCCTGATCGGCCTCACCATCGGTCTCGTCGCCGGCTTCCTGCGCTGGGCCGATGGCGTCCTGATGCGCTGCATGGACGGGCTGATGTCGATACCGCCGATCCTGCTCGCGGTGGCGCTGATGGCGCTGACGCGTGGCAGCGTCGGCAACGTCATCCTCGCTATCACCATTGCCGAGATCCCGCGCGTCGCGCGGCTGGTGCGCGGTGTCGTCCTGAGCTTGCGAGAGCAGCCCTATGTCGATGGCGCGGTCGCCTCGGGCACGCGCACGCCGATGGTGATCCTGCGCCACATCCTGCCCAACACCATGGCGCCGATGCTGGTGCAGGCGACCTACATCTGCGCCAGCGCGATGATCACCGAGGCGATCCTGTCCTTCATCGGCGCCGGCACGCCGCCGACCATCCCGTCCTGGGGCAACATCATGGCCGAAGGCCGCGCGCTGTGGCAGGTCAAGCCCTTCATCGTGTTCTTCCCCGCCGCGTTCCTCTCGGTGACCGTGCTCGCCGTCAACCTCGTCGGCGACGGCCTCCGCGACGCGCTCGACCCGCGCATGGCGAAGAGTCCATGAGCAGCGCAGTCAGAGATCGCCGGGAGCTCAAATGATGCCGCTGCTCGAGGTCGAGAATCTCCAGGTCCATTTCCGCACGCCGACCGGCATCAACCGTGCCGTCGATGGCGTCTCCTTCCACGTCAACCCCGGCGAGACGCTCGCCATCGTCGGCGAATCCGGCTGCGGCAAATCGGTGACGTCAATGTCGATGATGCGGCTGATCCCGGAGCCGCCGGGCAAGATCGCGGGCTCGATCAAGCTCGAGGGCCGGGACATCCTGACTCTCTCCGATCGCGAGATGCGCGCGCTCCGCGGCAACGACATCTCGATGATCTTCCAGGAGCCGATGACGAGCCTCAATCCCGTGCTGACCGTCGGCCGCCAGATCGGCGAGACCCTGCGGCTGCATCAGGGGCTCGACCAGGCGCAGGCGGAAGCGCGCGCGGTGGAGATGCTGACGCTCGTCGGCATCCCCGAGCCGGCGCGCCGCGTGCGCGAATATCCGCACCAGCTGTCCGGCGGCATGCGCCAGCGCGTGATGATCGCGATGGCGCTGGCCTGCAACCCGAAGCTCCTGATTGCGGACGAGCCGACCACAGCGCTCGACGTCACCATCCAGGCGCAGATCCTCAAGCTGATGCTGGAATTGAAGCAGCGCGTCGGTGCAGCCATCATCCTGATCACCCATGATCTCGGCGTCGTCGCCGAGGTCGCCGAGCGCGTGATGGTGATGTATGCCGGCCGCAAGGTCGAGGAAGCGCCGGTCAGGGAGCTGTTCCGCTCGCCCCGCCATCCCTACACGCAGGGCCTGCTCGGCGCGCTGCCCAAGCTCGGCTCGTCGCTGTCGGGCGAAACCAGGCGTCTCGCCGAAATTCCCGGTCAGGTGCCGGACCTCAAGCAGCGCATCGAGGGCTGCGTGTTCGCCGGCCGCTGCGCGCTCGCGACCGATGTCTGCCGCCAATACGCGCCGGGTCTGGAGCAGAAGGCCAAGCATCACGTCGCCGCCTGCCATTTCGCCGCCAAGGAGCAGGCCGCCGCATGACCATGCCGCTGCTCCAGGTCAACGACCTCAAGAAGCACTTCCCGATCCGCAGCGGCCTGTTTGGGCGAGCCAAGAGCCGGGTGCACGCCGTCGACGGCGTGTCGTTCGAGATCGCGCGCGGCGAGACGTTGTCGCTGGTCGGCGAATCCGGCTGCGGCAAGTCCACCGTCGGTCGCGCCATCCTGCGGCTGTTCGACATCACCGCCGGGCAGATCGTGCTCGACGGCACGCGGATCGACGATCTCGGCCCGGGCAGCCTTCGCGAGATGCGCCGCCGCGTCCAGGTCGTGTTCCAGGATCCGTTCTCCAGCCTCAATCCGCGGATGCGGATCCGCGACATCCTGGCCGAGCCGATCAACAATTTCGGCCTCGCCAAGACTGCGGCCGAGCGCGATGCGCGCATCGCCGAGCTGATGGAGATCGTGCGGCTGCCGCGCGACGCCGTGAACCGCCGCCCGCACGAATTCTCCGGCGGCCAGCGCCAGCGCATCGGCATTGCGCGGGCGCTCGCCGCCAAGCCCGACCTGATCGTCTGCGACGAGGCGGTCTCCGCGCTCGACGTCTCCGTCAAGGCGCAGATCGTCAACCTCCTGCAGGACCTGCAGCGCGAATTCGGCCTCGCGCTGCTGTTCATCAGCCACGACCTCGCCATCGTCGAGCACATGACGCATCGCGTCGCCGTGATGTATCTCGGCCGCATCGTCGAGCTCGCCCCCAGACGGCAGATCTTTGCGTCCCCCGGCCATCCCTACACCAGGGCGCTTCTCTCAGCCGTCCCAATTCCCGAACCCGGCGCCGAGCGCACCCCGATCATTCTCAAGGGCGACGTTCCCAGCCCCGTCAACCCGCCCAAGGGCTGCCGCTTCAACACCCGCTGCCCGCTCGCATTCGACCGCTGCCGAATGGAGGCGCCCGAGCTGCGTCTGAAGGGCGAGGACCAGTGGGTGGCGTGCCATCTGGAGAATGCGTAGTTGTAGTAGCGAAGGGTGGGCAAAGGCGCTACGCGGCGAAAGCCGCGAAGCGACCTGCCCACTGCGCCCGGTGCGAATGACAGCTTGACGCACGAGACCGCCGCGCCAATCGTCATCGCGGGCGCAGCTCGCAATGACGGAGGAGAGATGGTGCGTTTCTCGCGCGGATATGGGTGCAGCGCGTAGCCCGCATGAGCGTCAGCCGGCGCGCGGCACGCGCGTCGGCGCCAGCGACATGCGGGGTCTTACGTGCCGTGTCGGCGAACCCGGATGTCGCTGCGCTCGTCCGGGCTAGGTGGCGACCGAACGAAACTTCGACGGCACGCGGCATCGCTGCGCCGCGCGTCGTCGCTGCAGATCGTGTCTTGAGGAATGGTACCGCAGCCGCGCGCGGTTGCGACCAGACGTCGGCTCACTGGGTACGGCTCTCGCCCGCTTCAGACTGCAAGCGACCGATTGAATTTCGTCCAGTAGAACGTCGCAAAGCGCGATCTGCGACAGCAGGGCGGCCTCTGTCGATCGGTGCGACGTCGGCCGATCGAGGTGCAGCTTTGCTGTGCGGATTCTGCTTAGCGATTTCAATACCGAATGATTGGACAGGTCGCCGCCTCGAATATCGGTCATTTTGCCTGCACCACCACTACACGAGATCTGTCGCATCAGGACCAATTTGGTTCAAAGCAATCGGTATGCCGCGAAGGGGGGCGCGAGCGGACAGCGCGACCTTGTGGGTCCCTCCGGCGTCTGCAAAGCAGCGCCCACGGACATCAATCGGCGGTTTACAGTCGGTTCCGAAATTGAAACTTGGCACGTTGAGTTGACGCTTTGCCTGCCTGATTGGCAACTTATCGCTCTTGGTCGAGCGATTGGCGACCTGCTGATGACCTATTGCAGCCGTGCCAGACTGGAAGACGCTCGCTGTGCCCGGCGAGGGGATGACCTGGTGCACCGCCACTGAACTGGTAATACCTACAAGATAACTAAGAGAATGCAACGTGACCGTCTTGATAAGCATGATTGGACTCACTTCATCTCGCCTCATATCGACAGGCGTGTGGACGTTGCCAGGTTCGCGTTGTGACAAGGGCATAAGTTCATCGCTTCGGTGACCTGCTTCGCAAGATCGAGAATCTCAAGCGCCGAGCGTCGCCGGTTAGGTGTGTTGGTGTTCCGAACATTATCGTCTCCCAAAAGTGCCGCGGGTCTCGGCTCGCTCGGTCACGTTCAACCCTGTCTGTCGCTGCGAGGATGCGCCTGGCGAGTCTTGATTTCGTGGTGGAGTTTTGCCCGGCCTTGGGCAGGGGATCACCGCCTCGTCCAGCACGGAACTCATGAGTTCCACTTCGCCGGGATGCCGGTTCCCGTGCCGCCACGTTCATCCCCTCTCTTACGGTCGCACTCGACAGAACCTGCTGCCTGCTCATCTCAACGAGATTGAAGCGCGTCGCGCGGCGATTTTGAAGTTATTCTCAAGTCCAAACTCTGCAAACGTTGCTCAGAATTAGCCGCAACACTAGCCAGTTACCTGCTCAAATTAACATGTGAGAAGTCGGGAACATGATCGAGCTGCGGCGCCTGGCCGCATGGCCGCCTGCCGCGTGACGGGAGTTTCTCGGAGTTGACTTGGATCAGTCGGGAGGACGTACTCTTCGGTATTCAAGCGAGCCGTGAGCGAGGACAGACCGATGAACTTGGACCGATCCGTGAGCCTATTGAGCCGGGCTCCCGTCATTCGTACGGACGATCCGGAGGCGATGGAGCACGCGTTGCGTACGGTCTATGGGGCAACGGGCTTCGCAGTCACCAAGGCAGATGGCTTCCTGGGGGTGGGCAACTATCTTCGGCTTGCGAATATCGGCCTCGGCTTTTGTGCCTATGGCGGGGCGAGGGCGGTCGTCAAGTTCCCGGAAAGCGACTACGCGCGCCTGCAAATTGGCCTCAAAGGCAGCGCTTTGACCGTTCTGAATCGCACGGCGATCGCGATAACCGAACGGCAGTCCTGCATAGTTGCGCCTGGCGAACCCAACAGGATTGTGTTCGAGCCAGGTTACGAGCAGCTCATTCTTCGAATAAGCGCGAGGGCGTTGGAGCAGACATTGACGACGCTGCTCGGTGCAAAGCCAGCCGGTGTCCTCAAGTTTGATCCCATAGCGGCTGCGGTGCAGCCGAACGCTCTGGTCTTGCGCGATCTGGCGATGTTTCTCGCTCATCAGTTGGATGCGACGGCGACAGAGCTGCCGCGCGCGGTGCTCGTCGAACTGGAGCAGGCTCTCATCGTTTCCTTCCTGTCGGCTCACCGCCACAATTTCAGCGAGCTGTTGGAGAGAGCCGAAAAGGATGTCGTGCCGCGCATCGTCCGGCTGGCCGAGGAGTATATCGAGGCTTCTTGGGACCGCGCCATCACGATCGAGGCGCTGGCATCGCAGACAGGCGTCAGCATCCGCGCGCTCTATACTGCGTTCAAGAAGAGCCGCGGATACTCGCCGATGGCGTTTGCGAAAACGGTGCGATTGCGACGGGCAAAGCAGATGCTCTCGGGGGCAGATCAGCGCACCTCCGTCTCTGCAGTCGCCTACAATTGCGGCTTCGGAAATCTCGGACACTTCGCAAGAGACTATCGCGAGATGTTCGGTGAGCTTCCATCCGAAACTCTGTTGCGCTCGCGACGAGCCGCCTAGCTCGCCTTACAGAAGCGTCGGTCAGGCCAGTCCCAATAGCGCTTGGGCAGCGGCGAAGCAAAGCGCGGGTCGCCAACTCAAGCTGAGAGCCAATCATGATGACGCCGTCCGACTGCGGCGAGGCGCTAAGAAGCGGGTCAGGTCTTTCGAATATTCTCGTCTCGTAGAAAGCGCCGCGCTTTTCAACTTGTTCGGGTCACGTTCACCTGACGTCGCTGCTGGATACGCGTAGCGAGCTTCAACTTCATGGCGGATATTCTCTCGGGGGTAGGCGGGAGGGTTGCCGCGTCGTCCAGCGTAGACCTCATGAGATGAGGCCAAGTAGTAATCTGGAAGGAAATTGAAGCGCATCGATGAAGAAGATGGAACTGCGACACCTCGCCGCTGACCGGTGTTTTCCCGGAGTATCAGTTCGGTCAAACCGAGGTACCATCTTCCGATGAACCTAGATCAATCCGTAAGCCTGCTGAGCCGCGCTCCCGTCATTCGTACAGACGATCCGGAGGCGATGGAGCACGCGTTGCGTACCGTCTACGGGGCAACTGGCTTCACAGTCACCAAGCCAGATGGCTTCCTGGGGGTGGGCAACTACCTTCGGCTTGCGAATATCGGCCTTGGCTTTTGTGCATATGACGGGGGAACGTCGGTCGTCAAGTTCCCGGAGGGCGACTTCGCGCGCCTGCAAATTGGCCTCAAAGGCAGAGCTTTGACCGTTCTAAATCGCACGGCGATCGCGATAACTGAGCGGCAGGCCTGTATAATTCCGCCGGGTGAACCGATCAGGATTGTGTTCGAGCCAGGTTATGCGCAGCTCATTCTTCGAATAAGTACGGGGGCGCTGGAAAGGTCGTTGACGACGCTCCTGGGCGCAAAGCCGGCTGGCGTCCTCAGGTTCGATCCCATGGCGGCTGCGGTGCAGCCGAACGCTCTGGTTTTGCGCGATCTGACGATGTTTCTCGCTCATCAGCTGGATGCGACGGCTACAGAGCTGCCACGCGCGGTGCTGGCCGAACTGGAGCAGGCTCTCATCGTTTCCTTCCTGTCGGCTCACCGCCACAATTTCAGCGAGCTGTTGGAGAGAGACGAAAAGGACGTCGCGCCGCGGATCGTTCGGCTGACCGAAGAGTATATCGAGGCCTCTTGTGGGCGCGCCATCACGATCGAGGAGCTGGCATCGCAGACAGGCGTCAGCATCCGCGCGCTGTATGCGGCGTTTAAAAAAAGCCGCGGATACTCTCCGACGACGTTTGCAAAAACGGTGCGATTGCGACAGGCAAAACAGATGCTCTCGGGGGCAGATCAGCGCACCTCCGTCTCTGCAGTCGCCTTCAATTGCGGCTTCGGAAATCTCGGACACTTCGCAAGAGACTATCGCGAGATGTTCGGTGAGCTTCCATCCGACACTCTGTCGCGCTCGCGGCGAGCCGCCTAGCTCGCCTGACAGAGGCGCCGGCCAGGACCATTCTCAAGAGCGCTGGGGCAGCGGCGTGCGGTAGGCAGGTTGTGCCTAGCGAAGCGTGCTGATGATGTCCGCAATTCGCGGCCAAGCTGAGCCTCCGCGCTGCGTCTGGACGCAAAGCGACCGAACTGCGACATTACAGGTGACGGGTCATAGTCATTGCGCTCGGCGGCGGACATGCTGCAGGGCGGGTCAAGGCGTGCACGCGACCATTCGCCGCTAGCGACATGCCATGGCGATTCACGCACCTCCCGCTCGGCGATGCGGGGCAGCGGCAACCCCCCGCTTGCCCAGCCTGCGATTGAAGGCTTCGCAGCCTGCGACCGGCCTGCCACACCAATACAGCCAATCGTCCATATGCCGTGCCGTCGCCGGGCGGGTGCATTGTCAGGAGACCTTATGGCGATTAAAGATTCCGGCCCAGACCGCGTCGGCGCCGCAAGCCCTCCCGCGCGGTCGCGCGTTCGATGAGGCCGCCATGCATCTTGCCCATGATCCCACAGCGCCGGCGGCAGCAGGGATCAGCTTCGACCAGTTCCTGGCCGTCGACATCCGCGTCGGCACCATCGTCGCGGCCGAGCCCTATCCGGAGGCGCGCAAACCGTCGCTGAAGCTGACCATCGATTTCGGGCCCGGCATCGGCACCAGGCGCTCCAGCGCCCAGATCGCCACGCTCTACGATCCGGCCACCCTGGTCGGCCGCCAGGTGGCCGGCGTCGTCAACTTCCCGCCGCGCCAGATCGGCAAGTTCATGTCCGAGGTGCTGACGCTCGGCTTTCCCGATGAACAGGGCAACGTCGTGCTGTTCCAGCCCGACAAGCGCGTGCCGAACGGCGCGCGGCTGTTCTGACGCGCGGAGAGCCGACCGCCATGGATATGCTGCTCGAACCTGTTACGCTGCCGCCGTTTCCCGAAGGCCTCAGGATTTCGCTCAGGCAGATGCATCTTCTCCAGGCTCCCATGGGCGGCACCCTGGTGACCGGCGGCGCCACCTTCCGCGTGTTCGCGCCGCATGCCAAGGCGGTCTACGTCTCCGGCCCGTTCAACGACTGGGCGCAGGACGCGAGCTGCCGGCTGGCGCCGATCGGCAACGGCCATTGGGCGATCTTCGTGCCGTCTCTGAAGGACGGCGACGCCTATATGTACTTCGTTGAGGGTGAAGGCAGCTCCGGCTACAAGCGCGATCCGCATGCACGGCTGCTCACGGTCGATCCGCCGTTTCCGCAGGCGCATTCGGTGCTGCGCAATCCGCACGCCTTTCCCTGGCACGACACCGACTACACGCCGCCGCCCAACAACGAGCTCGTGATCTATCAGCTCCATGTCGGCACCTTCGACATGAAGGCGGGCAATCCCGACGGCTGCTTCTTCGACGTGATCGAGCGCGTGCCGCATCTGGCGAAGCTCGGCGTCAACGCGATCGAGCTGCTGCCGGTGCAGGAATTCCCCACCATGTTCAGCATGGGTTACAACGGCACCGACCTGTTCAGCCCGGAGAGCGAGTACGGGGAGGCAGAAGACGCGCATCTCGCGGCCTACTTCAAACGCACCAACGAGATCCTCGTCGCAGCCGGCGCGACACCTTACGCCGATATCGGCGTGGTGCGTCACTGTGACGACCAGCTCCGCGCGCTGATCGACGTCTGCCATGTCCATGGCGTCGCCGTGCTGTTCGACGTCGTCTACAACCACGCCGGCGGCGGTTTTGACGAGAGCAGCATCTGGTTCTTCGACCGTCAGGCCTATGGCGATCCCAATCGCAGCCTGTATTTCACCGATCAGGGCTGGGCGGGCGGCCAGGTGTTCGCCTACTGGAACGCCGACGTGCGGCGGTATCTCGTCGACAACGCCGTGATGTTCTATCGCGAGTATCACGCCGACGGCCTGCGTTTCGACGAGGTCAGCGTGATGGACCGCTTCGGTGGCTGGGCGACCTGCCAGCAGCTCACCGAAGCGCTGCGCGCGGAGAAGCCGGATGCGATCCAGATCGCGGAATACTGGCCGGTGAACCCGTGGGTGGTGAGGGACATCGCGCATGGCGGCGCCGGCTTCGATGCGACCTGGAGCGACGGATTGCGGCTCGCGGTGCGCGGCGCCGTCGCGAGCGCGGCCGGCGGCGCGGGCGCCGTCGTCCCGATGCAGCCGATCGCCGCGGCGATCGCCGATCTCAGCCTCGACAAGCGCTGGCGCGCGGTCAACTCGATCGAGAACCACGACATCGTCTATGCGGGCCGCGAGCCGCGCATCCCGCGCCTCGCCGATCCCGTCGACAGCCGCTGCTGGTATGCGCGCAGCCGCAGCCGCGTCGCCACGGGCCTGTTGCTGACCGCGCCGGGCATCCCGATGCTGTTCATGGGCCAGGAACTGTTCGAGGACAAACCATGGAGCGACACGCCGAACCCCGACGCGACGATCAGTTGGGCGCTGCTCGACGGCGAGGACAAGATCACCGCTGATGCGATCCGCTTCACGCGCGAGCTGATCGCGATCCGCCGCACCCATCCGGCGCTGACCGCGGAGGGATGCGCCATCGTCCACGTCCATGACGGCAACCGCGTGCTCGCCTTCCACCGCTGGGACGGCCAGGGCGACGACGTGATGGTGATCGTCAGCCTCAGCGAGACGCCATGGCGCGACTACGCGATCGGCTTTCCGGCCGCGGGGCAGTGGAAGGAGGTATTCAACAGCGACGTCTATGACAACTGGGTCAATCCGGATGTGGTTGGTAACAATGGCTCGGTCACCGCAGGCGGCCCGCCGCTGCACGGCCAGCGCAGCTCGGCTGACGTGACGATTCCGGCGAATGGCGTGCTGGTGTTCGCGAGGGAGTGACGGACGCGTAGCCCGGATGAGCGCAGCGATATCCGCGGTCCCACGACTGTTGCGATGATCCCGGATGTCGCTGCGCTCATCCGGCCTACGAGCTTCGCCGTGTGGCTACACGATCAACCGCCCCTGGCGCTCCGCGATCCCGATCACCGCTTCCGTGCCCGCATTGAAATCGAGGTGATCCGCCTCGATGCCGTCGGAGAAAATGACGCCGTTCTCGGGCATCAGCGAGCGCAGGCGCAGTGTTTCGGCGCCGTTCAGTCCTCCGCAGACCAGGGATGTCTGTGACGTCTTGCTCGGGAACGGCTCGCGCACGGCAAAGCGCAAGCTCCGGGCGTCCCAGGGCAGGGCGGTGTAGTCGCCGCCCGTCGTGGGGCTGCCGAAGTTGCGGGCGATCGCCAGCGCGCCGGTGACGATGCTCTTGAACCACGCAGTCGAGCCGAGTCCGGTCGCGACGATCAGGCCGCTGGAGGACTGCCGCTCCTGATGCTCGCGGGTCGCGATCTCGTAGCGGGCCGAGACATGCGTGCGCGCGCCGATGAAGAGGTCGTTGACCGCATGGAGCACCTGGCCGTCGGCGAGGCTCGCGCGCGCCATGGTCACCGTCTTGGCCGCGCGCCGGTCGGCAGCAACCTCCGGCAGCAGGTTCGCGAGATCGGCCGGCGCGAACGGCAGCAGCACGCCGTCATGCCGGGCCGCGTCCGGGTTCAGGCCGAGCAGCGGCTGGCCGTCGAGATATTTCATGGTGTTGGCGACGAGCCCGTCGGGGCCGAGCGCCGCGACGATGTCGGCGGGGCCGAAGATGAAGTTCGGCAGGAAGCCGCGGTCGACGATCTGGTAGCGGCCCCAGCGCTCCAGCGTCTGGACGCTGGTCAAGCGCGCGGCCTGGTAGGCCGCGTGCTCGCGTTCGTAGTCGGAGAAGTCGGCGCCGAGATGCTCGACATAGAAGCGGGCCTGGTCCGCGGTGAGGAATCTGGTGATCAGCTCCTCGAGCCGCGTTCTCCTGACAACCAGCACCACCTTGCGGTCATTGCCGGACACGGGCGGCCTCCGCGGGCTTCTGCATCAGGCTGTTCAGGAGCTCCGGCGAGACGTTCAGCTGCCCGATCTTCTCGGCCTTTTCGGCGAGGCCCGAGAACGCCTGCGCGATCAACTGGCCGGGTTGCATGCCGGTGGCGGCGAGCGCCTGGATCACGCGGGTGTCGACGCCCTCGAAGATCTTCATCAGCGCGCCGACGCGATAGGCTTCGGCATCCGCCAAAGTGCGGGTGTTCGCCGCATTCAGCGACACGAAATCCTTCCGCTTGGCCTCCAGCCCGATATCGGCGACCATGCCGGCCTCGCGCAGCTCGTTCTTCTTCGCGGCGACGCTGGCCTCCGCATCCATCTGCGTCTCGCGGATCGAGCGCTTCTTCTGCTCGACCGCGATCTCCGTGTCGAGCTCGCTCTCCCGGATCGCCCGCTCGCGCTCGACGGCGAAATTGCGCCGCGCGAAGATGGCTTCGTCCGCGGTCCTCAGGATCGCCTCGCGCGCCTCGGCCTCCAGCGCCTTGGCGGTCTCCGGCGTCGGCTTCACCGCGCGCACGGCGACGCCAAGGATTTCCAGGCCCAGCGCCTCGATGTCGGCGCGCCGCTTCAATCCGGCCGCAATCGTCTCGGCGATGCGGTCGGAGGCACGCAACGCCTCTTTCAGGGTCATGTCCTTGACCGCCTGCTGCGCCAGCACCTCGACCGCGCCGAGCACGCGCTGCGGCAGCTCCTCCGAGTCATCGGACTCGTAGGTCTTGCCGTCGCGCTTGAGCGTGAAGTTGAGCATCGCCGCCGCCTTCCTCGGCTCGCCGATGCGGTAGGTCACCTGGCCCTGGATCGTCAGCGTCTGAAAGTCGCGGGCGATCTGCTGGAAGATGAAGGCGGCGTC
Source organism: Bradyrhizobium sp. SZCCHNRI1029 (assembly GCF_032487555.1). Classification (NCBI taxonomy): domain Bacteria; kingdom Pseudomonadati; phylum Pseudomonadota; class Alphaproteobacteria; order Hyphomicrobiales; family Nitrobacteraceae; genus Bradyrhizobium; species Bradyrhizobium sp. SZCCHNRI1029. The sequence continues at coordinate 868,879 of NZ_JAUEUK010000001.1, read as the reverse complement.
GCGGCTGCCGATGGGGATCGCGACCAGGGAAGTGGCGGGCCCGTAATAGAAGGTGGAGAGCCCGGCACCTTCCTCGACCACGCTGCCGGCGCGGTACTTGAGGAGATAGGTGGTGGGTTGGGCCTTGATGAAGCGTAAGCCGAACATGGCGGCCTCCTGACGTTCAATGGATAAGTGTGTCACGCCAACTTAGTAAGTTGGACAGTACAACTAAGTATGCTAGTGTCAAGGGACAAATTCGGGGGCGGACGGTATGGCAGCACGGCAGGGGCAGGGCGGCGGAGCGGCTGCGAGAGCGGGCGGACTGGATTTTCCGCGGCCGCTGACCACGGTGGACATCGTCATCTTCACGATCCGGCTGGAGGCGCTGCACGTGCTGCTGGTGCGGCGCGGCCACGGCGAGGGAGAGCCGTTCCCGGACGCGTTTGCGCTCCCGGGCGGCTTCGTCGATGTCGACAAGGATCGCGATCTCGAAGCCTGCGCGCGGCGCAAGCTTGCCGAGAAGACCGGCGTGATCAGCACCTATCTGGAGCAGCTCGGCAGCTGGGGCAGTGCGCACCGTGATCCGCGCGGCTGGTCGGCGACGCACGCGTATTTTGCGCTGATCCCGGCGTCAGCGGCGGAGGCCGCGCTCGCGGCCGATGCGCAATGGTTTCCGCTCGTGGGCATGAGCGTGAAGCCGAATCTCGCGTTCGATCATGCCGAGATCCTGCAGGCCGCCGTGCAGCGGCTGCGCAACAAGGTCGAGTACACCTCGCTGCCGGCCTATCTGATGCCGGAGGAGTTCACACTGCCCGAGCTGCAGCGGACTTACGAGATCGTGCTCGATCGTCCGCTGGAAAAGAGCGCCTTTCGCACCCGCATGCTCTCGGCCGACCTGATCGAGCCGATCGCCAAGATGCGCAAGGGGCCGAACCGTCCGGCGCAGCTCTATCGGCTGAAGGCGGCGGCGGCGCCGGTGTATTTCGCCAGAACGTTCAACGCGCCGGATTGACGGCGTGGTCGCCTCTTCCAGCCCCGCATGAGCGAAGCAACATGCGGGTCTCACGCGGAGTCTCGGAGAACCCGGATGTCGCTGCGCTCATCCGGGCCAAACGGCTCCATCTCTCGCCGGTCAGGCCGAGAAATCCACCACCAGCGACTTGCTGGTCGAGCTCGACGAGCTGGTGCCGCTGGCGCTGTACGAGGAGGTCGTGCTGCTGTTCGAGCTCTGCAGCGCCTCGAGCAGCTTCTTCAACAGCTCCTCGACCTGGGATGAGGACGATGAAGACGACGAGGAGGAGGTGCTCGACGTGGTGTCGGTGCTGGACTCATCGCTCGGCGGGGCCGGCGGCGGACCGCCGGCGCCACCTGCGCCGCCCGGACCGCCGGAGAAGGCGTTGGCAAATACGTTCTTCAGCTCGGTCGCCTGGTCCGAGGTCAGCTTGCCGCTGTCGACCTCACTCTGGATGAGATCGTCGATCTTCGACTGCATCTCCTTGGGCGACGGCGGCGCGCTGGAGCTCGACGATGACGACGAGCTGCCGCTCTGCAATGCGGAATCGATGTCGTCGAGCGCCGAGGACAGCGCAGTCTGGTCGGCGGAGCTGACCTTGCCGGCCGAGACTTCCTTGGTGAGTTCCTGCTTGAGCAGGTCGAGCGGCGAATATCCGCTCATGGAGGATGCAGAGATCGACGTCATGGCGTGCTCCGGGGTGCGACATCAAACCTGCGCCCAGGTGCGACCGGAACGCTTAACAGCTCCTTGTTCCGTGTTTCTGGATGTGTCCCGCCGCAGGCTGCACACAAAACGAAGCAAGAAAGTCAGCATGGCTGCGTAGCCCGGATGAGCGCAGCGACATCCGGGTTCGGCACGAGCGCGGGTGGAGACCCCGGATATCGCTGCGCGCATCCGGGCGACGGTCCGCGGCAAGGCGGCATGCCGCCAGCGCAGTGCTCCGGCGCGGGAAATGGTGTATCCGCGGGTGACAGGCGGGGCTCTCGCTCGGGATGTCCGCCACAAGGAATAAAGCTCCCGGAGGAACTCCATGTCGGCCCTGCCGCTTTCTGGCATCAAGATTCTCGATCTGACCCGCGTGCTGGCCGGACCGCTGTCCGCGCAGATGCTGGCCGATCTCGGCGCCGAGGTGATCAAGATCGAGCGGCCCGGCACCGGCGACGATGCGCGCGCGTTCGGTCCGCCCTACCTCAGGGACCCCGATGGCAAGGCCAACAACAACAATTCCTTCTACATCTGCGCCAACCGCAACAAGAAGTCCGTCACGGTCAACATCGCCTCGCCGGAGGGGCAGGAGATCATCCGCGCGCTCGCCAAGGACTGCGACGTGTTCATGGAGAACTACAAGGTCGGCGATCTCAAGCGCTATGGCCTGGACTATGAGGCGATCCGCGCCGTCAATCCCGAGGTGATCTATTGCTCGGTCACCGGCTTCGGCCAGACCGGGCCGTATGCACCGCGGGCGGGCTACGATGCGATCTTCCAGGCCATGGGCGGGCTGATGAGCGTGACCGGCCACATGGACGGCGAACCGGGGGCGGGGCCGATGAAGGTCGGTCCCTCGATCGTCGACTACATGACCGGCATGAACACCTCGATCGGCATCCTCTCCGCGCTGTATCACCGCGACGTCAATGGCGGCGGCGGCCAGCACATCGACGTCTGCCTGTTCGACACCGTGATCGCCTCGCTGTCGCACTATGCCCAGATCTTCCTGATCAACGGCAAGTCGCCGCCGCGCCGCGGCACCTGGGGCAATGGCGGCATGCCGGCCGGCGTGTTCCGCTGCACCGACGGCGAATTGATGCTGGTGGTCGGCAACGACGCGCAGTTCGCGCGCACCTGCGCGGTGTTAGGGGCGCCGGAGCTCGCGACCGATCCCAAATTCCTCAAGAACAACGACCGCGTCGTCAACGGCAAGGAGATCATGGCGATCTTCGCCGGCCTGTTCCTGAAGAACTCGGTGACGCATTGGCTGGAGGAGCTGGAGAAGGCGGGCGTGCCGTGCGGGCCGGTCAACGATTTTGCGCACGTGTTCGCCGATCCGCATGTCCGCTCGCGCGGCATGGAGGTGAAGGTCGAACACCCGTTCGAGCCGCATCTGTCCCTGATCCGCAACGCGCTGACCTTCTCCGGTACCCCGATCACCGAGTATCGCGCGCCGCCGCTGCTCGGCGAGCATACGCAGGACGTGCTGTCGGGGCTCGGCTACGACGCGGCGAAGATCGCGGCGCTGAAGCAGCAGGGCGTGGTGTAGCTCCTCCGGATCCCCGCTCTCTCCGTTTGTCATTCCGGGGCGCGCGTAAGCGCGAGCCCGGAATCCATAGCCACAAGCGGTCATGGTAGAGCGAGCTGGACGTGGCCGCTGTCTCCGAACGACTGCTGTTCGTGGTTATGGATTCCGGGCTCATTCGCGCTGTTTCAAGATGGCTTCGCCATCTTGCGCGCGAATGCCCCGGAATGACAGCGGGAATGGAGCAGGCGGACGCGCGGCTATCGCGTGCGGTGATGCCTATGCCGCTTCGATTTGGGGCGGTGATAGCGCGGCTCTGCCACGTATGGGGCAGGCGGCGGCGTGCCGAGCTGCTGCCGGGATTCCTGCAAGCGGCGCTGATAGCCGGGCGAGTTCATGATGCTGGCGGCGGCGCCGCGCGCCAGCGCCGGCTCGCTCGCCATCATCATGGCGAGCGCACTGGCCGCAGCGGCCAGGATCAATCGCGAACGGACCGTCATCGGGCGAGTTCCATTGTCATTGGTGGCGACGTCATCTGTGGCGATCGGCGCTCAGCGCGCTGCAATCCTGGCCTTCGACTTTGCCGCCTGATCGCGCGTGGTCAAGCCGAGCACGGCGCCGCGCACCACCCGCGCGATCACATCCTCGACATCGTCGAGGTCGCATCGGCCGTCGGAGAGCTTGGTGAGGCGCTCGCTCTCGCGGATGGTGTGATGCGCCATGGCGAGCGCAAAATGCAGGCCCCAGAACAGATCGACCTCGGAGCTGTCGGGCAGGGCGCGCTGCATTGCGCCGGCGAATTTGCGCAAATGGTCGATTTCCTTGGTCTTGATGCGGCGAATTGGCGGCACCGATTCGATCGAGGCGCGGATCATGAACTGCGCCACCGCCGAGCGTTGGTTCTCAGGGCCAAGGCAGCCGCGCAGGATCGGGCCCACGAGGGCGCGCAGGATGTCGGAGATGTCGGCGCGACCGCCGCCCGCATCCTCGGCTTCACGCAATTCGCGCAGGCGCTCGCGGTTGAGCGCGATCGAGCGGGTCACGAACAGTTCGGCGATCAGCTCGTCCTTGGAGCCGAAATGATAGTTCACCGCGGCGAGATTGACGTTCGCCTCCGCCACGATGTCGCGCAAGGTCACGTCGGAGAAGCCGCGTTCGGCATAGAGCCGCTCGGCGGCGATCAGGATCGCAGTCCGGGTCTGGTCGGTCGCCATGCTCGTCCTCCCGAACGATGAAGCGGGGTGGGAGTTGCGTTTCAAACAATTGTATGAAACTATTGTTTGAGACGGCCGCAATGTCAATCACGGTTCTTCCGTGGGGCGACATTTCGGCGCTGCAGCGACGGTTCGCGCGGTCGTGTCGCGCAAGATCACACTTGCACGGACGCCGTGGGCGGGCCGACACTGCGGCCAAAGTTTCAGAGGAAACACCCAAGGAGAGTCCCATGGACTTCACGATGTCGGCGAAGCAGCAGGAATGGCTGGAGCGCGTGCGCAGCTTCATGACCAAGCATGTCCGCCCGGCGGTGCCGATCTACAAGCAGCAGGACGCCGAGGGCGACCGCTGGAAGGTGATCCCGATCCTGGAGGACCTCAAGGCCAAGGCGAAGGCGGAAGGCCTCTGGAACATGTTCATGCCGCCGTCGCCGCATGAGGACGACGAGTTCCGCGGCGCCGGCCTCACCAATCTCGAATATGCGCTGCTGTCCGAGGAAATGGGCCGCATCTCCTGGGCGTCCGAGGTGTTCAACTGCTCGGCGCCCGACACCGGCAACATGGAAGTGTTCATCCGCTACGGCACCAAGGAGCAGAAGCGCAAATGGCTGCGCCCGCTGATGGACGGCGAGATCCGCTCGGCCTTCCTGATGACGGAGCCGGCGGTGGCCTCGTCGGATGCCACCAACATCGAGACGCGGATCGTGCGTGACGGCGATCATTACGTCATCAACGGCCGCAAATGGTGGTCGTCGGGCGTCGGCGATCCCCGCTGCAAGATTGCGATCCTGATGGGCAAGACCGATCCGTCGGCCGCCAAGCATCAGCAGCAGTCGCAGATCCTGGTGCCGCTCGACACCCCCGGCATCAAGGTCGAGAAGATGCTGCCGGTGTTCGGCTTCGACGACGCGCCGCACGGCCACGCCCAGGTGCTGCTCGAGAACGTCCGCGTTCCTGCGGAAAACATTCTGCTCGGCGAGGGCCGCGGCTTCGAGATCGCGCAGGGCCGTCTCGGTCCGGGCCGCATCCATCACTGCATGCGCACCATCGGCAAGGCCGAGGAGTCGCTGGAGAAGATGGTGCGCCGGCTGATGACGCGCCAGGCCTTCGGCAAGAAGATCATCGAGCATTCGGTGTGGGAGCAGCGCATCGGCGAGGCCCGGACCAACATCGAGATGTGCCGGCTATTGTGCCTCAAGGCGGCCGACATGATGGACAAGGTCGGCAACAAGACCGCACAGGGCGAGATCGCGATGATCAAGGTCGCTGCCCCCAACATGGCGCTGAAGATCATCGACGACGCCATCCAGGCGTTCGGCGGCGCCGGCGTGTCGGATGATGCGGGTCTCGCCAAGGACTACGCCAACATTCGCACGCTCCGTCTTGCCGACGGCCCGGACGAGGTGCACAACCGTGCCATTGCCCGGCTCGAGATGAAGAAATACGCCAACGAGCCGCGGCATTGAGCGTCGACTTCTAGGGTGGGCAAAGCGTCCGTCGCCGCGCAGAGCGCGGGGGCGGATGCGTGCCCACCCACTTTCGAGTTCAAGCCAACATGGTGGGCACGCTTCGCTTTGCCCACCCTACGAATTCTAATGCCGAGCGGTGACTCACCACTTGCGTCATTCCGGGGCGACGCGCAGCGTCGAACCCGGAATCCAGAGATGGGTCCGCCAAGATAGAGATTCCGGGTTCAGCCCTGCGGGCTGCCCCGGAATGACGAACACGTGAGAAGGGAGCCTCGTCGTGGCCGACGGCGTCAAGAAGGACGAAGAATTCTCCGGCACCAAGCCGGTCGAGGAGCGGCATCGTTTCGACGAGGCCAAGCTCGCGGCCTGGATGGCCGAGCATGTCGAAGGCTATCAGGGCCCGCTGACCGTGCTGCAGTTCAAGGGCGGCCAGTCGAACCCGACCTATCGTCTGAACACGCCGGCGCGTTCCTACGTGCTCAGGCGAAAGCCGTTCGGCAAGCTGCTGCCGTCGGCGCACGCAGTCGATCGCGAATTCCGCGTCATCGCCGCGCTCGGCAAGCAGGGCTTTCCGGTCGCCAAGGCCTATGCGCTGTGCAACGACGACAGCGTCATCGGCGCTGCCTTCTACATCATGTCGATGGAGGAGGGCCGGGTGTTCTGGGATCCGACCCTGCCGCATGTCGCAGCGCCCGAGCGGCGCGCGATCTTCACCAGCAAGATCGAAACCTTGGCCAGGCTGCACAGCTATGATCCGGCGGCGATCGGCCTTGCCGACTTCGGCAAGCCCGGCAACTACTTTGCCCGCCAGGTCGACCGCTGGACCAAGCAATATCGCGCCTCCGAGACCGAGCATCTGCCGGAAATGGAGAAGCTGATCGAGTGGCTGCCGCGCACCTTGCCGGCGCAGCAGCGCGTCTCGATCGTGCATGGCGACTACCGGCTCGACAACATGATCTTCCACGCGACCGAGCCGCGCGTCATCGCGGTGCTCGACTGGGAGCTGTCGACGCTTGGTGATCCCATGGCGGACTTCACCTATTTGCTGATGCAGTGGATCATGCCGGGCCTCGACGGCGTCGACCTGAAAGCGCTGAACATCCCGACCATGGAAGAGGCGGCGGAGATCTATCGTGGGGTCACCGGCACCGAGCTGCCCGATCTCAACTGGTACTTCGCCTACAATCTGTTCCGGCTCGCCGGCATCCTGCAGGGCATCATCGGCCGCATCCGCGACGGCACCGCCGCCAACGACAAGGCGATCGAGTCGGTCAAGCGCATGGTGCCCATGACCAAGCAGGCCTGGTCCTATGCGCAGAAGGCGGGGGCGGTGTAGTCTCCTGTAGCCCCGGATGAGCGAAGCGACATCCGGGGTCTCACGCGCTGCGGCGATGAACCCGGATGTCGTTTCCGCCCATCCGGGCTACGAATTCCGCGCGCCGGCTAGGGCCAATCACCGCCCACCGCCGCCACCGCCGCCACCACCACCGCCGCCACCGGCCGTGGTCATCGCGCCGCTGTAGCGCGGATCGGTCTGCTTCATGTAGATCGGCGAGGTGTCGCGGCTCTGACGGCGCATGGCTTGCTGCACCTGGACCTCGGTGCCGCAGGCTGTCCAGGAGACGAGCTCACAGCCCGGCCACTGGAATTCACGGGCGCTTGCGTTCGTCACCGGCGAGCCAGCCGCCGTGGCGGCCATCAGGGTGAGCAGCGCGAGCTTCGATAGTCTCGACATGTTAACCATCCTTCGTTTCGGCGAGGCCGGAATGGTCCGCTTGCGAGGTTCGACGGCGGCTCGGAGAAGGGGGTTCGAGGACGTGGGCGTAAAAAATCGCCGGTCATTAGGGGGGCATGCTTGAACCCGAGCGTGGCTCATGGCGACGCGATGGTCTTGCCGCCACGCTCCATGGACACGGGTTGGTCCGCGCGGCGCATTGACCTGACTGACGGGAGCTTGACCACGACGGGCGCGCGCAGTTAGGAAACGGTCGTCGCAGGCCATCTCGCAAGAATGTCCCGCGAGCGGAGCTTTGCTGCCATGTCGCCGGTTTCGATTCGCCCGGATCTCGAGGTCGATCCCGCAACCGCCGATGCGATGCTTGCGCGCGCGGAGATCGACGCGCGGGTCGCTTCGGTGTCGCTGTTGCATGGTGGGGAGATCAGTGCCGTGTATGCGCTGGCTCTGCAAGGCAGCCAGCCGTCGCTGGTGCTGAAGATCTATCCTGACAGCATGAGCTGGAAGATGCGCAAGGAGGCGCGCCTGCTCGATCTGGTCCGGGACCGCCTGCCGGTGCCGGCGCCGCGGCTGCGCGCGGCGGACGCCTCGCGCGAGCTGATCGGCCTGGACTACGTGGTCATGAGCCGGCTCGACGGCGATCCGCTCGGTCCTCTCGAACAAGCGCTGTCCGCGCCGGAGCGGCGTGAGGCTTTCGAGCAGCTCGGTCGATTGTCGCGTGCCTTTCACGACATTGCGATGGATGCGTTTGGCTACATCGGCGCCGACGGCATCATGTCGGGCCATGCCGACAATCGTAGCTATCTCACCTCCCAGTTCGAACGCAAACTGGGCGAATTCCGCAGCCGCGGCGGGCCGGCTGATCTCGCCGCGCGCATCGCGCGCCAGGTGGCCGACGCGAGTGATCTGTTCGCCGCCTGCGGCGCGCCGGTGCTGTGTCACAATGATCTTCATCCCGGGAACGTGCTTGCGCGCGTCACCGGGGGCCGGGTCGAGCTCACCGGTGCGGTCGATTTCGAGGGCGCGCTGGCCGGCGACCCGCTCAAGGATGTCGCCAAGGCGATCTACTATCTCTCGCCGGAGCAGCGCGAGGCGTTTCTGGGCGGCTATGGTCCGATGAGCCGAACGAAGATCGAGCCGACGCTCGCGATCTATCGTCTGCTGTTCTCGCTGGAGCTGTGGTGCTGGTATCGGCAGTTTGGGGCGGCCGAAAAGCTCGCGCCGCTCATCGAGGACCTCGACCGCCTTGTGAGCGGCTAGAGCATGATCCGGAAAAGTGGAAACCGGTTTTCCGAAAGGATCATGCTCAAACAAAAAGAGATGAGATCATGATGCGTTTCCTTGGAAGCGCATCGTGATCCAGGTCCGTTCGGCCAACGCTTGCCCGTCGGGCAAATCGGCATGTGCGAGCGTGGCGTTGTCGGCCCCGCGCAGGCTGCGGTTATGACTGCAATCATCGTCGCCGATGAAGAAAGTTCGCGAGCGCGGTCAATGTGATGGTCTCGTCCAGTCCGGAAGGCTAAAAGATTTTGCTTTCGCTTTTTCGGAATTTATGATCTGATGCGCCCATCCCGTCCCACCGAAGGGGCGTTGCGCGCGATCGTCACGACACGCGGGGCGGGAGCGGTGGCCGCGATCATGTCGCAGCGTGTCCGGAGGGATGCGCGGACGAACGGCATGGCGCGGACGTGAAGTCGCAGCGTGCTGGCACCCCGATGCTGGTGCTACGTCGCGACGGCGCTTGCGCGCCGCGCGGACAATGGTGGCCAGAAAGCCCGGCGCACCAGGCAGACTGCGTATAAGCGTGAAGACCATCGCGCAGGGAAGGCCGGGCGTTTTCCGGCTGCACCTGTGGTACCTGCCGCCTGCATTTTTTTACGCAGGCGGGCCGCAGGCGTCGGCCGACGCCTGGCCTTCCCTGCGCCCTTCGATGGAAGGGCGGTGAAATTCAGGATCACTCGGGCGCGGGGGCGTCGCGAGATCGCTCACGCATGTCGATGAGTTCGACAGCGAGCGATTTGTGGGGCGCGATGCCGGCAGTCCCAAGCTCGTCATGCCCGGGCTTGTCCCGCCTGCGCGGCCGAAGCCGCTTCGGCGCGGCGAAGGCCCGGGCATCCCGTCGCTCCTCGCGTGCCGACCGACGTGGATGGCCGGGACAGGCCCGGCCATGACGGATGACAGAGGAGAGGCGATGTCGACACCAGTGCGAGGGGCGACAGCGCTAGATCGGTTTTCCCGCGTACGGCATCGACGCCGTGAGGCCGCCGTCGACCGGGAAAGCCTGGCCGTTGACGTAGGAGGCCTCGTCGCTGGCGAGGAACAGGGCCATGGCGGCGATCTCATGCGGCTGGCCGGCGCGCTTCAGCGGATTGAGCTGGCCGATCTTGCCCTCGGTGCTGCGCTCCTTGGCGCCGTCGAAGATCGGCTTGGTCATGCCGGTCTCGATCAGGCCGGGACACACCGCGTTGATGCGCACGCCAGTGCCGGAGAGGGAGTACGCCGTGGTCTGCACCAGGCTGATGACGCCGGCCTTGCTCGCCGCGTAGGGATGGCCCGAGGCGCCGGATTTCAGGCCCGCGACGGAGGCCGTGCAGACGATGGCGCCGCGCTGCTGCCGCACCATGTGCGGCATCGCGTATTTCACCGCGAGGAACGGGCCGATCAGGTTGATGCGCAAGATCTCCTGCCAGTGCTCGACGGTCTGCTCGGCGATCGGGATCAAGCCGCCGGAGATGCCGGCATTGGCCCAGATCACGTCGAGCTTGCCGTAGGTCGCCACGGCGCGGTCGATGAAGCCCGAGACATCGGCCTCGGAGCCGGCGTCGGCGAGCACGGCTTCGGCAATGCCGCCCTGCTGCTTGACCATCTCGACCGTCTCCTTGACGGCCTCGCTGCGATCGACCGCGATCAGTCGCGCGCCTTCTTTCGTGAACATCAAGGATGCGGCGCGGCCGATGCCGCTGCCGGCGCCGGTGATGATGACGGATTTGCCTTCGAGGCGGCCCATGTTTCCTCCTGCTTCAATTGTGATCAGTTGCGTGCCGCGCAACGGAATTCAAACGCCGTTTCAAACGTGCTGAGATCGCCAAGCGGCTTGAGACGATCTGGGCCTTCACGTACAGCGGGAGACGAGCGGAGGGAAGGGTCTGAGCGATGTCGGCTGATGGAACGAAACCTTCTGTCGTCACCACGCGCTGGTGGTGGGTGCGTCACGCGCCGGTGCGCAGCGACGGCGGCAACATCTACGGCCAGTCGGACATCGCCTGCGATACCTCCGATCGCGAGGTGTTCGAGGCGGTCGCGAAAATCCTGCCGCGCAGCGCGGTGTGGTATGCGAGCAATCTGATGCGTACGCATCAGACGGCGGAGGCGATCTGGGCCGCCGGATTCCCGCGTCCCGCAGCTATGATCAGGGAGGCCGCTTTTGCCGAGCAGCATCTCGGGCAATGGCAGGGCATGAACCGCGCCGCGTTCCTGGCCAGCCGTCCCGCGGGCAGCCACTGGTTCGCCGACATCGATGAGCCGGCGCCGGGCGGCGAGAGCTACATGGATCTGTACACCCGCGTGACAGCGGCGATTGCGCGCATCACGGTTTCGGAAGCCGGCCGCGACGTCGTCGCCGTCGGCCATGGCGGCACCATCAAGGCGGCTCTTGGCCTGGCGCTCGGCGGCCTGGTCGAGAAGGGGCTCGCCTTCGACATCGACAATTGCTCGGTGACCCGGCTCGACCACATCGTGGCCGGCGAGACGAGTACATGGCGGCTGCCGATGGTCAATCAGCAGCCCTGGATCGCGGACGCCGCGCACCGCGCGATGCACCAGCCGGCCGGGCCGGAGGTGACGACGAGCAAGCTGGCGTGAAACGAGATAGTGAGTTGCTATGCGCGTCGTTCAAAAATCTCGCCCGCCAAACGGGCAGTGCACCCTCTTCCCTTGTGGGAGAGGGCGCAGTCACTGGCACCGCGGAAAAGTCTCGTGGACGTCGCCGTGCCAATTTCGAAACCGACAACAGCCAAATAAGTAGGAGGAACTCCCCATGACCCTGTTCGACATGACCGGCAAGGTCGCCGTCATCACCGGATCCACGCGTGGCATCGGGCTCGCCATTGCCGAGCGCATGGCCGAGCACGGCGCCAAGGTGGTGATCTCCTCGCGCAAGGCCGATGTCTGCGACCAGGTGGCGCGCGAGATCAATGACCGCTTCGGTGCAGGCACGGCGGCGGCAGTCGCCGCCAACATCTCCAGCAAGGAGAACCTGCAGAACCTCGTCGACGAGGCCAACCGCATCTACGGCAAGATCGACGTGCTGGTCTGCAACGCGGCGTCGAATCCTTACTACGGGCCGCTCGCCGGCATCTCCGACGATCAGTTCCGCAAGATCCTCGACAACAACATCGTCGCCAACAACTGGCTGATCAGCATGGTCGTGCCGCAGATGATCGCGCGCAAGGACGGCTCGATCATCATCGTGTCGTCGATCGGCGGCCTGAAGGGCTCGACCATCCTCGGTGCCTACGCGATCTCCAAGGCTGCCGACATGCAGCTCGCGCGCAACCTCGCCTGCGAATACGGCCCGCACAATGTGCGCGTGAACTGCATCGCGCCCGGCCTGATCAAGACCGATTTCGCCAAAGCGCTGTGGGACAATCCGGAGAACCTCAAGGCCTCGACCGCGCGCTCGCCGCTGCTCCGCATCGGCATCCCCGACGAGATCGCCGGCGCCGCGGTCTTCCTGGGCTCCGCCGCGGGCGACTTCATGACCGGCCAGACCATGGTGATCGACGGCGGCGCGACGATCAGTTGAGGGGGACATACGGGTGTGGTGCGCGATGATGCCGCCACACTCTCAACTGTCGTCCGCCGGGACGACAGCATTTGCTGCGCGCCGCCCTCATTCCACCGCCGCGTACACCACGTCGCGCACCAGCGTGCGCAGATAGTCGCGTTGTCCGGGGGCCTGCGCCATGAACACGCAGAACAGCTCCTCCTTCGGATCGATCCAGAAGAACGTGCCGGCGATGCCGCTCCAGAAGAAGGTGCCGGGCGAGCCGGGGAAGGGGGCGATGCCAGCCTCGCGACGCACGGCGAAGCCGAGGCCGAAGCCGTGACCGGGCGACAGCAGCGTGCCCTGCGTCTTCACATGGGGACCGAGGTGGTCCGACGCCATCAGCTCCAGCGTCTTGCGGCCGACCAGCCGGGTGCCGTCGAGGCTGCCCTTGCCGAGCAGCATCGCGCAGAACCGGGCGTAGTCCATCGTGGTCGCCACCAACCCGCCGCCGCCGGATTCCATCAGCGGCTGCTCGGTCATCTTGAACAGGTTGACCGCCTCGCCGGTCCACGGGTCCTTGGCGAACGGCTCGGCCAGCCGGCCAGCATTCGCCTCGGCGGTGGAGAAGCCGGTCTCCTTCATGCCGAGCGGCTCGAGGATGCGCTCGGAAAGGAAGGGGCCGAGCGTCCGGCCCGAGACAACCTCGATGATCCGTCCGAGGATGTCGGTCGAGCGGCTGTAGTTGAACTCGGCGCCGGGCTGGCAGATCAGCGGCAGGCCGGCGACGATGGCCGCGTGCTCGGCATTGGTGATCTTGCGGCTGCGCACCCGCGATTGCTGGTAGAGCTGGTGCACCGGCCCGGTGCCGGTGTGCTCATACGCCAAGCCCGAGGTGTGGCGCAGCAGGTCCTGGACCGTCATCGGCTGGGCGACCGGGACCAGCTCCAGCTTGCCTCCGGTCTCGACGCCCACTTTCTGCTCGCCGAATTCCGGGATGAACTTGGCGACCGGGTCGGACAGCAACAGCTCGCCGTCCTCGACCAGCATCATGATCCCGAGCGAGACGATCGGCTTGGTCATCGAGAAGATGCGGAAGATCGAATCCGGCCGCATCGGCGTGTCGGCGTCGGGCGCTTGCCGGCCGATGGCGTCGAACCAGCCGATCCGGCCGCGGCGGCCGACCAGCAGGGTGGCTCCGGGGATGGTTCCCTTGTCGGCCTCGCGCTTGAACGCATCCGAAGCTCGCTGCAGCCGGGCCGCGGAGAGGCCGAGCGCCTCCGGCCGGTCATCGGGCAGCGGCGGGCTCAGGGAGCGCAGCGCAGAGAAGGGCACGCTGGATGCTGCAGTCGGCGGGGTCATGGGCTCTCCCTGAAGGCGCGTTGTCGGCTTGCATCAAGTCTGGCGCGGAAGTTGTGGTCTGACCAGTCGATTTGCCCCATTGCACCCTTGCATTCGGGGGGAGGTCTATGCTTCAAAGCGCGCGAACCGGCGACACTGTCCCGGCTCGCTAGGAGTGTAGCTCAATTGGTAGAGCACCGGTCTCCAAAACCGGGGGTTGGGAGTTCGAGCCTCTCCACTCCTGCCAGCGAGATCAAGCACTTAAGCCAAAAATCGACGAGACAGGTGAGGCCGGGGCCCGCAACGCGCGAGCCCCGAATGCATTTCAGCAACCCCTTATTGTTTCACATAAGGACAGTTGCCGTCCTTCATCGGCCGGAACACCTGGTCGCCGGCCACCTCGGCCAGCACCTTGTAATAGTCCCACGGGCCCTTCGACTCCTCGGGCTTCTTCACCTCGAACAGGAACATCGAGTGCACCATGCGGCCGTCCTCGCGCAGGATGCCGTTGTCGGTGAAGGCGTCACGCACCGGGGTCTCGCGCATCTTGGCGAGCACCGGCTTGGTGTCGCGGGTGCCGGCGGCCTTGACGGCATTGAGATAGTGCAGGGTGGCGCTGTAGGTCGCGGCCTGGTTCATGGTCGGCATCCGCTTCATGCGCTCGAAGAACGTCTTGCCGAAGGCGCGGGTGCGGTCGTTGAGGTCCCAGTAATAGGCCTCGGTGATGATCAGGCCCTGCGCCAGCTTCAGGCCGAGGCTGTGGATGTCGGAGATGAACATCACGATGCCGGCGAGGTTCTGGCCGCCGGCGACGATGCCGAATTCGGCGGCCTGCTTGATGGTGTTGATGGTGTCGCCACCGCCGTTGGCCATGCCGATGATCTTGGCCTTACTGGCCTGCGCCTGCAGCAGGAAGGACGAGAAGTCCTGATTGTTGAGAGGATGCCGGGCGCTGCCGACCACCGTGCCGCCGGCGGCGCGCACGACGTCGCCGGTGTCGCGCTCGATCGAATGGCCGAACAGATAGTCGGCGGTGATGAAGAACCAGGTGTTGCCGCCGTTCTTGACGATCGCGCTGCCGACCGTGTGCGCGTTTCCATAAGTGTCGTAGGTCCAGTGCACGGTGTAGGGCGAGCAGGACTTGCCGGTGATGTCGGAGCTCGCGGCATCCGTCACGATCATCAGCTTCTCGAACTGCTTCGACATCTCCATGCCGGCCAGCGCGGTGGCCGAGGTCGGCATGTCGATCACCATGTCGACGGCCTCGTTCTCGTACCATTTGCGCACGATCGCGGCGGCGATGTCGGCCTTGTTCTGCGGATCGGCGCTGATGACCTCGATCGGCTTGCCGAACATGCTGCCGCCGAACGCCTCGACCGCGAGCTTGGTCGCCTCGAGATTGCCCTGGCCGCCGATGTCCGAATAGACCGACGAGAAGTCGCTGAGCACGCCGATCTTGAGCGGGGCTTGGGCCTGGGCACAGGCAGGGACGGCGGTGAGGGCGAGAGCGGCAAGACCGAGAGCAGCAAGGCTGACGGCGGCAAGGCGCGTCCGTCCCTTGCGCGGGGCAAAGGTCATGGGTTTCCTCCGGATTGTTCTCGTGCGGACGAGAATGAGCGGGCGCCGCAGGTCCGGCAAGAGCAGGAACCGCTCCACCGCGGGCATTTCGTCGCGGCAACTGCTCAACCTGCCGTGGTGCGGAAATGGCCTGCCGCGACACGAAAAACCGCGTTGTTGCGAGCCTGGCGGGGGCCTGCCACGGGAATGACCGCCGACGCCCGGCATGCCCATATCTTGACCTTTGACCGGCCGGACAGTAGATATCTTGGCAACCTGCAGCCGGCCCGCGATAAAAGCGGATATCCGGCGCGGCTTTTCACTCCCCGAACAAGCGAGCCCGTGGATTCGGCTCATCTCTCCGACAAGAGGGTGGGCCAAGGACGGCTGTTCGGTTTTCCCAGTCAACTCTTCAATCGTCCGATGACGGACGCGGACCCCTGACGATGGCTACCAGCCCGTTCAAATTCCTGCAGGAAGTGCGCTCGGAGACCGCCAAGGTCTCGTGGCCGAGCCGTCGCGAGGTCACCATCACCACGATCATGGTGTTCGTGATGGTGGCGCTGGCCTCGGTGTTCTTCTTCGCCGCCGATCAGATCATCCGTTATCTCATCACCCTCGTGCTGGGCATCCACTGATGGCAACCGCAACGCAAAGCTCCGACAAGCGCTGGTACATCGTCCACGCCTATTCGAACTTCGAGAAGAAGGTCGCGGAGTCGATCCGCGAGCAGGCCAAGCAGCGCAATCTCGAGGACCTGTTCGAGCAGGTGCTGGTGCCGATCGAGAAGGTCACCGAGGTGCGCCGCGGCCGCAAGATCGACGCCGAGCGCAAGTTCTTCCCCGGCTACGTGCTGGTGAAGATGAAGCTGACCGACGAGGCGTTCCACCTGATCAAGAACACGCCCAAGGTGACCGGCTTCCTCGGCGCCGAGAACAAGCCGATGCCGATCTCCGAAGGCGAGGCGATGCGCATCCTGAACCAGATGCAGGAAGGCGTGGAGCGGCCGAAATCCTCGGTGTCGTTCGAGATCGGCGAGAACGTCCGCGTCGCCGACGGCCCGTTCGCCTCGTTCTCCGGCGTGGTCGAGGAAATCGACGAGGCCCGCTCGCGCGTCAAGGTCGCGGTGTCGATCTTCGGCCGTGCGACGCCGGTCGAACTGGAATTCAACCAGGTCGAGAAGATCGTCGGTTAAGGGCCGGGCTGCCGGCTCTCTCGGCGTCCCGGGCTTTCCTTTTCGTCCGATCTCGTGTATCGGGCGCGCTTCGCTCCCCGAACGGGGGGCGATTTCGTTCGTGGGAGGCGTGACCGGCTTTGCCAGCCGGGCCAAGCGCGCCGGACCACGGTCCCAAACCTCGCCTGACGGGTTTTGTCGCCCAAGGCGTTGCGTTCGCATCAGGCAGAATCGCGAACGCATTGGAGAGTCATAATGGCAAAGAAAGTAACCGGTTACCTGAAGCTTCAGGTTCCGGCCGGCGCGGCCAATCCGTCGCCGCCGATCGGTCCGGCGCTCGGTCAGCGCGGTCTCAACATCATGGAGTTCTGCAAGGCGTTCAACGCCCAGACCCAGAAGGAAGAGAAGAACACCCCGATCCCGGTGGTCATCACCATCTATGCGGACCGGTCCTTCACCTTCGAGATGAAGACCCCGCCGATGTCCTACTTCCTCAAGCAGGCCGCCAAGATCCAGTCGGGCTCCAAGGCCCCGGGTCGCGACAAGGCCGGCAAGGTGACCAAGGCGCAGGTGCGCGAGATCGCCGAGAAGAAGATGAAGGACCTGAATTGCGACTCGATCGAGTCGGCCATGAAGATGGTCGAGGGCTCCGCCCGCTCGATGGGTCTGGAAGTTGCGGGGTAAGGCGCCATGGCACTCGGAAAGCGTTTGAAGAAGGCCCGCGAGGGCATCGATCGCACCAAGCTCTACCCGCTTGCTGACGCGATCAAGATGATCAAGGAGCGGGCCGTGTCGAAGTTCGACGAGACCATCGAGGTCTCGATCAACCTCGGCGTCGATCCGCGCCACGCCGACCAGATGGTCCGTGGCGTCGTCACGCTGCCGAACGGCACCGGCCGTACGCTCCGCGTCGGCGTGTTCGCCCGCGGCGCGAAGGCCGAGGAAGCCAAGGCCGCCGGCGCCGACGTGGTCGGCGCGGAGGACCTGGTCGAGAAGGTGCAGAACGGCAATATCGACTTCGACCGCTGTATCGCCACCCCCGACATGATGCCGCTGGTCGGCCGTCTCGGTAAGGTGCTCGGTCCGCGCGGCATGATGCCGAATCCGAAGATCGGCACCGTGACCATGGACGTCACTGGCGCCGTCAAGGGCGCCAAGGGCGGCTCGGTCGAGTTCCGCGTCGAGAAGGCCGGCATCATCCAGGCCGGCGTCGGCAAGGCCTCGTTCGCCGAGGACAAGCTGGTCGAGAACATCAAGGCGCTGGCGGATGCGGTGGTGAAGGCCAAGCCGGCCGGCGCCAAGGGCACCTACGTCCAGCGCGTCGCGGTGTCGTCGACCATGGGCCCGGGCGTCAAGGTCGAGCCGGGCACCTTGCTCGCGTAACACCTTCGGACATCGTCAGCATTCAGTGGGGCGGGATCGGCAATCGATCCCGCCCTTCGCATTTCCGCACCCCAAGTGAGCGGCACGCCCGCTGCAAAATTGCAGCCGGGCCGGCGCAAAACACAACGAGGCTCAGCCCCGGGCGCCTTCGGATGTCCGGGCCTCGGATCGCATGCTGGGCCTCGCAGCCGCCAGCAGCTTGCCGATCTCGGGCTTGCAGGCGCCGCAATTGGTCCCGGCCTTCAGACGTTGGCCGACGGCCTCGACGCTCCCTGCGCCGTTCTGGATCGCCGACGAGATCTGGTTACGACCAATGCCGAAACAGGAGCAGATGACCGCACCGATGTCGTCGGCGGCCGCCAATGGCTGGCCCGCGAGCAGGGCGTTGCGGGCGTTCGGTGACAGCCGCTGCTCGGCAAACAGGCCGATCAGCCACGACCGCGATCCCAGCCGCTGGTCGGGCGCGACGAAGACGCAGCCCTGCAGCCGGCCATCCGATACGCCTGCGTAGCGGAACCGGCCGGCGGCCGGGTCGCGATACGCAATCCAATCGATCTCCGTTCCGGCGATCCCAAGCTGTTCGGCGGCCCACTCGCGCCAACTCGCAGGCCGCTGGTCGAAGGCAAGCTCGAGCCGGAAACACGCTCCGACCTTGCCCTGCACCCAGTACTCGCATGGCGGACGGCGGATCTCCTGCCGGCTCAGGATGAAGACGTGCCAGTTCGGCGCATAGGGCTCCGCCTTCACCGGCGTATGCTTGGACTCGGGCTGACCCGACAGCGGATCAGTCGCGGGATTGACCAGCGCGTTGACACGGCCAGCGCCGGCGAACTCCTCGTTCCAATGCATCGGAACGAACACGCAGCCCCGCCGCTGCTCGGTCGAGATCGCGACGCGCGCCACCATCTTGCCCCAGGGGCTCGTAAGCCGCACCAGCGCCTCGTTCTCCAGACCGGCCAGGCGCGCATCCTCCGGGTGGAATTCGGCGCAAGGCTCGAAGATGTGCGCGAGCAGCCGCGCGGATTTTCCCGTCCGCGTCATGGTGTGCCACTGGTCGCGAATGCGCCCGGTGTTCAGGACCAGCGGATAGTCCCGGCTGGTGGCGTTCCGCGCCGGTCGCGGCGTGACTGCCACGAAACGGGCTCTGCGATCCCCGGTGAAGAATTGCCGGTTCTCGAACATCCGCGCCGTGCCGGTCGGAAAGTCCCGCGTCACGGGCCACTGGATCGGCGCCAGCGCCTCATAGGCGCGGCCGTCGAGCGTGCTCAGGGCCGAGATGTCGAAATCGCGCGTGCCATTGTTCTCGAAGCCGGACAGCGCCGCGTGCTCGCGAAAGATCTCGGCCGCGCTGCCATACTCGAAACCGGCGAACCCCATCCGCTGGGCGACGTCGCAAATGATGCGCCAATCCGCGCGCGCTGCGCCTGGCGCGGGCAGGAACGCCCGCTGCCGCGAGATCCGTCGCTCCGAATTGGTGACTGTGCCGTCCTTCTCACCCCAGGCGAGCGCGGGCAGCAGGACATCGGCGTGCCGGTTGGTATCGGTGTCGCGCATGCAATCGGACGCGACCACGAACGCGCAGCGATCCAGCGCGGCACGAACCCGATCGGCGTCGGGAAGGCTGACCACGGGGTTGGTCGACATGATCCAGACTGCCTTGATGCGGCAATCGGCAATCGCATCGAACATCTCGACCGCCTTCAGCCCCGCTTTTGGCGCGACCACCGGTGACCGCCAGAATCGCTTCACCAGCTCGCGGTGCTCGGCATTCTCGATCTCGAGATGCGCGGCGAGCTGGTTGGCCAGGCCGCCCACCTCGCGGCCCCCCATCGCGTTGGGCTGGCCGGTCAGCGAGAACGGTCCCATGCCGGGACGGCCGATACGGCCAGTCAGGAGATGGCAGTTGATGATCGCATTGACCTTGTCGACCCCGCTGCTCGACTGATTGACGCCCTGGGAATAGAGCGTGACAACGCGTTCCGTCTTCGCGAACCATGAAAAGAACAGCTCGACCGCGCCCTCGCTCAGCCCGCAGGCCGCCGCGGTCTCGGCGACTGTCTGCCGGCCGGCGACCTGCAGCGCCGATTCAACGCCGCTGGTGACCTCACTGACAAAGCCGTCGTCCGCATAGCCGCCGCGTGCGAGATAGGCGAGCAGGCCGTTGAACAACACCGCGTCACTTCCGGAACGCAGCGGCAAATGCAGGTCGGCGCCTTCGCAGGTCGCGGTCCGCCGCGGATCGACAACGACGATACGGCAGCCGGGATTGTGCTCCTTGGCCGCCAGCATGCGCTGGTGCAGCACCGGATGGCACCACGCGGCGTTGGAGCCGACCAGGACCAGCAGGCCGGCCTGCTCAAGGTCCTCGTAGCAGCCCGGAACGGTGTCGCTGCCGAACGCGCGCTTGTGGCCCGCGACGCTCGACGCCATGCACAGGCGCGAATTGGTGTCGATGTTCGCGGTCCCGACGAAGCCCTTGGCGAGCTTGTTGACGACGTAATAGTCCTCGGTCAGCAACTGCCCCGAAACATAGAATGCGACGGCATCCGGTCCATGGTCGCGGATGATTTCGGTGAAACGGCTCGCGACGAGGTCGAGCGCCTCATCCCAGCCGGCTGCCCGCCCGTTCACGATCGGCTCGAGCAGACGTCCCCCGAGATCGATCGTCTCCGCCAGCGCCGATCCCTTGCCGCACAGCCGGCCGAGATTGGCGGGATGCTGCGGATCGCCGCGGACGCTGATGGTCCCTGAGTCGTCCCGATCGGCGACGACGCCGCAACCGACGCCGCAATAGGGGCATGTCGTCCTGACGCTCATGCGATACCGTTCAGGCCGCGGCCGTCTGCTGCAGGGACAGCCACACCACGCCATCCTCGACCTTCGCGGGATAGGATGGCGTACAGCCCTGGTCGGGTGCCACGGCCTGTCCGGTCGCGAGCTCGATGACGAAATTGTGCAGCGGGCATGTCACGCGGCGGTTGTGGACGATGCCCTGCGACAAGGGGCCTGCCTTGTGCGGGCAGCGATCGTCCAGCGCGAACACCTCGTCACCATCGGTGCGGAAGACCGCGATGTTGCCGCGCGGCGTGCGCACGACGCGCGAGCCGAGCGGGGGAATGTCGTCGAGCGGGCCGACTTGAAACCAGGTGGTCATGCGAGCTCCAATTCAGCCATCGGCGTAAACTCGTTGCGATCGACGCCGCGACGGGCGCGCGCCGCCCATGGATCGCTCTGCGAGAATTGCTGCGAATAGGCGAAGCGTTCAAACAGCGCCTTGCGGTTCTTGACGTCCTCGACCACCTGCTTGTGGATGTTGTCGAAGCCGACGCGGTCGCACCATTTGTACATCCGTTCCAGGTACCAGCCCTGCTCGCGATAGAGCTGGGTCAGCGCGACGATGATCTCGAGCGCCTCGTCCTCGGTCGCGGTCTTGGTCAGGAATTCCGTGCCCTTGATGTGCAGGCCGGCGGCGCCCGCAAAATGGATCTCGTAGCCTGAATCGACGCAGATCACTCCGACATCTTTGCAGGTCGATTCCGCGCAGTTGCGCGGGCAACCGGAGACGGCGAGCTTCACCTTCGCGGGCGTCCATGATCCCCACATGAACTTCTCGATCTTGATGCCGAGGCCAGTGGAGTCCTGGGTGCCGAAGCGGCACCATTCCGACCCGACGCAGGTCTTCACGGTGCGCAGACCCTTGGCATAGGCGTGGCCGGAGACCATACCCGCGTCGTTGAGATCGGCCCATACCGCCGGCAAATCTTCCTTCTTCACCCC
This sequence comes from Bradyrhizobium sp. SZCCHNRI1029, assembly GCF_032487555.1. NCBI lineage: Bacteria > Pseudomonadati > Pseudomonadota > Alphaproteobacteria > Hyphomicrobiales > Nitrobacteraceae > Bradyrhizobium > Bradyrhizobium sp. SZCCHNRI1029. Next base: position 847,234 of record NZ_JAUEUK010000001.1, on the reverse strand, counting down.
GAGCAGATCGATACGCTGTCCGCCGGTCACCTTGACGGTCGGGATGTTGAACTTGTCGGCGACGTCGGCGATCGCGCGCAATTCGCCGGGCGTGGTCACGCCGCCCCACATCCGCGGCACCACGGAGTAGGTGCCGTCCTTCTGGATGTTGGCGTGAACGCGCTCGTTGATGAAGCGGGATTGCTGGTCGTCGCGATACTCGCCGGGCCAGGTCGCGAGCAGATAGTAGTTCAAGGCGGGCCGGCAGGAATGGCAGCCGTTCGGCGTCTTCCAGTCCATGAATCGCATGACAGCGGGGATCGACTTCAGTTGCTGTTCGATGATGACGCGCCGGACGTCGTCATGGCTGTGGTCGGTGCAGGCGCAGACCGGCTTCACCTTGGGCGCCGCCGAGTAGTCGCCGCCGAGCGTGAACGCCAGCACCTGCTCGACCAGGCCGGTGCACGAGCCGCATGAGGACGACGCCTTGGTATGGGCGCGCACGTCGTCGAGCGTGAACAGCTTCTTTTCGCTGATCGCCTTGACGATCGCGCCCTTGCAGACTCCGTTGCAGCCGCAGATTTCGGCCTCGTCGCTCATGGCGGCAACCGAGTTCTGTCCGCCGTGGCCACCGTCGCCGAGATGCGCCGAGCCGAACACCAGACGTTCGCGCATGTGGGAGACATCGGTGCCGTCGCGCATGTGCTGGAAATACCAGGGCCCGTCGATGGTGTCGCCGTACAGCACGGTGCCCACGATCTTCTTGTCGCGCAGGATGATCCGCTTGTAGACGCCGCGATTGGCATCCTGCAGGACGATCTCCTCCTTGTCGGGTCCCGGCGCGAAGTCGCCGGCAGAGAACAGGTCGATGCCCGTGACTTTCAGCTTGGTCGAGACCACTGACCCGTCATAGGTGGCGAATCCCTTCATCGCCAGATGATTGGCGCAGACCTTCGCCTGGTCGAACAGCGGCGCCACCAGACCATAGGTCTGATGGCGGTGCTGCACGCATTCGCCGACGGCGTAGATGCGACCGTCATAGGTCTGCATCGTATCGGAGACCACGATGCCTCGCTCGCAGTACAGCCCGGCCTTCTTTGCCAGTTCGATATTGGGACGGATGCCCACGGCCATCACCACGAGATCGGCCGCGACCTCGGTGCCGTCGGTGAAGCGGACGCCGGTGACGTGCGTTTCGCCGAGGATGGCCTGCGTCTGCGCCGGCATCTTGAACTCCAGCCCGCGCTCCTCCAGCGATTTGCGCAGCATGCCGCCGGCGACCGGGTCGAGCTGGCGCTCCATCAACGTGTCGAGAAGATGCACGACCGTGACCTTCATGCCGCGCTTCATCAGACCATTGGCGGCTTCGAGGCCGAGCAGGCCGCCGCCGATCACGACCGCGTGGCGATGTCGCGTCGAGGCTTCGACCATGTGCTCGACGTCCTTGATGTCGCGGAAGCCGATGACGCCGGGCAGGGCGGCGCCGGGGACCGGAAGAACGATCGGGCTCGAGCCGGTCGCGATCAGCAACCGATCATAAGGATAGCGTTCGCCAGTTTCGGTGACCACCTCGCAGCTCCGGCGGTCGATCATCGTGACCGTCTCGCCCTTGCGCAGGGTGATCTGGTTGTCCTCGTACCACTGCTCCGTGTTCAGCATGATGTCGTCGACGGTCTTCTCGCCCGCGAGCACCGGCGACAGCAGGATGCGGTTGTAGTTGCCGTAGGGCTCGGCGCCGAAGACGCTGATGTCGTAGAGATCAGGCGCCCGTTCCAGCAGTGCCTCCACCGTGCGAATGCCGGCCATGCCGTTGCCGATCACCACCAGTTTCTGCTTGATCGTCTTGTCGAGCATGGTCTGCCTTTCGAATGCCAGCGACATCCAGCGGCGACGCGAACGGGCATCGGCCCATCGGTCGCTGTGGTCATGTTTGAATTTTGGGGGAGGCCCAACTGCGGGCAGAGCTGATCGTCGCCAATGACGGTCGCGAGCCAACTAATTCAAATCTCGTGCCATTCGGGTCGTCGCCGGAAATCGCGGTAATTCAAGGGTTGAGCCGCCGCTTGCGCGCGCCGCTGGCGACACCTGCGCTCAAATAGTAGCCGCGGCAGATCAGATTATGTGCATCCTCGATGGAGGCCCTTCCGTTCGAGTACCGATCGCGTCGGCTTCGGCGGGCGCTCAAAAAGCCATCAGTGTGCGCGCGGTGCAGGCGGGCTCTGCGTTCATGTTGAGCATCAGCGATCCGTAGAACTGCGGCTTCGAAGTCCCAAGCGCCGGTACGGGTTGAGAAAAACGTGAATCACCAAAGTTGGTGCGAAACTTGCTGAAAGGCGGGCAGGACCGGGCGTATCTCAACGACGAGACCGCCGCTCAACTCACCCGACAATTTGTCCCCTTTACGCAGCTCCTGCCGAGCCTGCTCGCGCGCGCCTGCGTCACGAGGTTTGAGACCATGAAGCTCGACGACTTCAAGAAGGCCGGTCATTGGCCGACACTGCTGGCTGCTTTCCTCTATTTCGACATCAGCTTCATGGCCTGGGTCGCACTCGGACCGCTGATCGTCTATGTCGCCCGCGACATGAATCTTGCGGTCAACGAAAAGTTCACGCTGGTCGCGATCCCCGTGCTGGCAGGCGCGCTGCTGCGTGTTCCCATGGGCATTCTGGCCGACATCATCGGCGCCAAGCGCACGGGCGTGATCGCGCAGCTGGTGGTCATGACGGCGACCGCCTGCGTTGCCTATTTCGGACTCCCCAGCAAGCTGGCCGTCGAGCTGTTCGGCGTCGTGCTCGGCATCGGCGGCGCCTCGTTCGCCGTCGCGCTGCCTCAGGCCAGCCGCTGGTATCCGCCGCAGTATCAGGGCATCGTGATGGGGATCGCAGGGGCCGGAAACATGGGCGTCGTGCTCGACACGCTGCTCGCGCCGACCATCGCCGAACATTGGGGCTGGCAGGCCGTTTTCGGGGTGCTGCTCATCCCGATGGTCATGGTCCTGATCTACTACATCGTCGCCGCGAAGGATGCGCCCGGTGAACGCAAGCCGGTCTCGCTCAAGGCCTATGGCGGCCTGCTGCGCGATCCCGACAGCCGCTGGTTCATGTTCTTCTACTTCATCACCTTCGGCGGCTTCGTCGGCCTCGCCAACGCCCTGCCGCTGTACTTCTCGGTGCAGTATCATGTCTCCGGAGTGGCGGCCGGATTGCTGGTGGCGCTGATCGTCGCTTTCGGCTCCGGCTTCCGTCCGGTGGGCGGTCTCATTGCGGACCGGATCGGTGGCATCCGGTCGCTCTCGATCCTGTTTGGCATTGTGGTCGCCGCCTATGTCGTGATCGCCTTCATGCCGGAAGGGCCGGCTGCGCCGACCCAGGCGGGCTGGGAGCTCATGAACATGCCACGCATTGCGTGGATTTCGGTGCTGTTGTTCTCGGTCGGCGTGCTCGCGCTCGGGATGGGCAACGGCGCGGTGTTCCAGCTCATTCCGCTGCGCTTCCGCCACGAGATCGGCCTGATGACCGGTCTCGTCGGCTGCGCAGGCGGCATCGGCGGATTCTTCCTCGCCCAGGCGCTCGGCACGGCCAAGGGAATGACCGGCGGATTCGGCGCCGGCTTCCTGTTCTTTGGTTTGCTGGCATTGCTCGGCTTCGTCGGACTTGCCATGGTCAAGGTCCGTTGGCGCACCACGTGGGGCGCCGTTTCCGGCGCGCGCGTCTGACCCGACGCGCCGTCGCTCCATAGGCAAGGTGTTCAGGCGTGGCCGGCGCGCATCGCAATCTTCAGGTTCGCGTCGGCTTCGCTAGCGAGACCGGCAAGCGACCGAACAATGAGGATTACGTCGGCGCCCGCCTTGGCCTGCAGGGGGCGACGGATCGCGATATCGTCGCCGCCGTCGCCGACGGCGTCGGCGGCCACAAGGGTGGGCGCGAGGCGGCGGAGCTCGCCGTCCGCGGCTTCATCGATGCCTATCATTCTCTGCCCGAGACGGCGGGCGTGCGAAGCCGAGCCGCGCGTGCGCTGGAAGCCATCAATAGCTGGATCCATGCGCAGGGCCGCGTCGACCCCGAGTTGCATGGAATGAGCTGCGCCTTCTCCGCGGTGGTGCTGTCGCGGCGAACCTGCCACGTCGTCCACGTCGGGGACACTCGCGTCTACCGCCTGAGCGAAGGGCGCCTCGAGCGTCTGACGACCGACCATGTCGCGGGCCGCGCTGACCTTGCCCACGTCCTCAACCGGGGCATCGGTTTCGAGCAGTTCGCCCGCTTCGACTACACGACGCTCGGCATGCGTCAGCACGACCGGTTTCTGATCTGCAGCGACGGCATCCACGGCATCCTGCCGGATTCGCGCCTTCAGGAGATCCTCGCCGAGCGCACGCCCCCGGACGATTCCGCGCGCGGGATCGTCGCCGCCGCGCTCGCGGCCGGCAGCAATGACAATTCGACGGCGCTGGTGCTCGACGTCGTCGATCTTCCGCCCGCTGACCGCGACGAGCTCACCGGTTCGATCTCGTCCCTGCCGATCGGCGAGCTGCCTTCGCCCGGTGACGTGATCGACGGATTCCGGCTTGGCGAACTCCTGTCCGATGGCCGCTACTCCCGGCTGTTCAAGGCGATCGACGCGGGGCAGGGTGACAGGGAGGTCGTCCTGAAATTTCCGCATCCGCGCGTCGCGAGCGAAGGTTCGTTCCGCCTGGCGTTCATTCGCGAAGCCTGGGTCGCCGCGCGTGTGCGCAGCATCTGGATCGGCGAAATCATCGAGCTTCCCGTCGAGCGCCAGACCCGGCTCTATTCGGCAATGCCATTCTACGCGGGGGAGACGCTCGAGCAGCGTCTGAACCGGCCGCCCCGATTGTCGCTTGCGGAGGGCACCGCGATCGCGACCAAGCTCGTGCGCGCGGTGGTGGCGTTGCACCGGGCCGGCATCATCCATCGCGACATCAAGCCGGACAACGTGATCCTGCTCGAGAACGGCGGCTTGCGCCTGATCGATCTCGGGGTCGCGCGCGTGCCGCGGTTCGAGGACTTTCCGGCCGAGGATATTCCGGGGACCCCGAGCTACATGGCGCCGGAGCTGTTCGCCGGTAAGCCGGGTGACGAAGCGTCCGACCTGTTCGCCCTCGGCGTCACCGTCTACCGCATGTTCACGCGCTCTTATCCGTTCGGCGAGATCGAGCCGTTCTCGCGCCCGCGCTTCGGCAAACCGGTGCCGATTTCACGCTACCGACCGGAACTGCCGGCCTGGCTCGACGCCGTGATCGGAAAGGCGTTGAACGTCGATCCTGCACAGCGTTACGGTGATGCCATCGAATTCGCCCACGAGTTGGAGAACGGTGCGTCATGGGCGGGTCCGGCGATCGCCAAGCGTCGCTCGCTTCACGACCGCAATCCGCTGTTGTTCTGGAGGATGCTCTGCGCGCTTCAATTCATCATCATCATCATTCTGCTGAGCCTGCTGACGCGACACTGAGTGGCGACGTGCGACCGCCCGAATAGGTAATCCCGATGCCCGAGAAGGTCCTGATCTATTCCCGCCTGCCGAAGTCGCTGACCCAGCGCTTCGCCGATCGCTTCGAGCTGCTCGACAGCGGCGGCAAGCCGGCGCACGAGGTGTTTCCGGCGGACGAGGTCGCGCGGATCCGGGCGCTGATCACGGCCGGCGGCACGCCGCTGGGGGCTGCCGACATGGACAGGCTCCCGGCGCTCGGGGCCATCGTCTGCTATGGCACCGGTTACGACGGCGTCGACCTGAAGGCGGCCGCGGCGCGTAACGTCGCCGTCGGCCACAGCCCGGGCGCCAATGCCGCGGCGGTCGCGGACGTCGCTGTGATGCTGATGCTGGCGAGCACGCGGCGGCTGACGGTGGCAGACGCCTATGTCCGCGACGGGGGCTGGGCGTCCGCAAAACCGTCGCCGCTGATGAAGCCGCCGCCGAGCCTCGTCGGCTGCAAGGTCGGCGTCTACGGCATGGGCGAGATCGGCCGCAAGATCGCCGCCCGGGTCGCGGCGTTCGAGACTGAGGTCGGCTATTTCAACCGCACCCGCTACGAAGATCTGCCGTATCAGTACCTCCCGAGCCTCGATGCGCTCGCCGAATGGTGCGCCGTGCTGATGATCGCGGTCCGTGCCAGCGCCGAGACCACGCACGTCATCAACGCTGAGCTGCTGAAGAAGCTCGGTCCCGACGGCCATGTCGTCAACATCTCGCGCGGTTCCGTCATCGACGAGCGGGCGCTGCTGGCGGCGCTGAAGGACGGCACCATCGCTGGCGCCGGTCTCGACGTGTTCGAGACCGAGCCGCATGCGCCGGATGAGCTGACCACGCTGCCAAACGTGGCGGTGACCCCGCATATCGGTGGCAACACCAGGGAGTCGCACGTCGCCATGCAGGCCTGCGTGGTCGCCAACCTCGCGGCGTTCTTTGCAGGCGAGACGTTGCCTTATCAGGTGAAGTAGCTGTCTCGCCTTGCGGGACCGCGGTAGCGTAATCGTGAGCGATTTTGCATCGGCTATAGAACGTTCCGTCCCCGCGCAGAAATTTTTCGATGCACTGCACATCTCTGTGAGTTGCGAACCATTATCGAATGCTTCTAACTCTTGCTCTTCGAACGATGGATAGCGAGGGCGGCAATGGCGGCGTTCACATTGAAGATCAACGGGCGCGAGCATCAGGTCGATGTCGATCCCGGAACTCCCTTGCTCTGGGCCATCCGTGACAATGTCGGGCTGACCGGTACGAAGTATGGCTGCGGCGTCGCGCAGTGTGGCGCCTGCACCGTCCATGTCGATGGCCAGACCGTGCGCTCCTGCTCGTTGCCCGTCTCGGCGGTCGGAAAAAGCGAGGTGACCACGATCGAGGGGCTGACCAGCAAGGAAGCCGTCGCCGTGCAGAAGGCCTGGGCGGCGCACGATGTGCCGCAATGCGGCTACTGCCAATCGGGGCAGGTCATGAGCGCCGCTGCGCTGCTCGGTCTTAACCCCAAGCCGACCGATCAGGACATCGACCTGGCAATGAACGGCAACATCTGCCGCTGTGCGACCTATGTCCGCATCCGCGCCGCGATCCATTCCGCGGCCAAGTCGCTGGAGGGTTGACCATGAATGCACATGTGAAGCCCGCTGCCTCAACCGCATTGTCCCGGCGTTCGCTGCTGAAAGCAGGCGCAGGTCTGGTGCTTGCCACGTATCTCGCCCGCAGCGGTGTCGCTTACGCGCAGGATGGCGCCGCGGCCAAGTCCGTCAACATCGCGCCGAACACGTTTCTGGTGATCGGCCAGGACGACACTGTCACCGTTCTCTGCAAGCACATCGAGTTCGGGCAGGGCCCGTTCACCGGCATGGCCACGCTGGTGGCCGAGGAGCTCGATGCCGATTGGTCGCAGATGCGCGCCGATCATGCGCCCTCGAATCCGGTGCTCTACAAAAACCTGCTGTTCGGGGTGCAGGGTACCGGCGGCTCCAGCGCAATCGCCAATTCCTACGAGCAGATGCGCAAGGTCGGCGCCGCCGCGCGCGCGATGCTGGTGGCCGCGGCCGCCGACGAATGGAAGGTCCCGGCCGAGGAGATCACGGTCGAGAAGGGCCTCATCAAGCATCCGTCCGGCAAGCAGAGCGGCTTCGGCGCGCTGGCCGCCAAGGCGATGCAGCAGCCGGTGCCGGCGAACCCGCAGCTCAAGGATCCCTCCGCCTTCAAGCTGATCGGCAAGGAAGGCGCGGTGACCCGGCTCGACAGCGTGGCGAAGTCGAACGGCTCGGCCGAGTACACGCTCGACATCAAGGATCCGGGGACGTTGACCGTTCTGGTGGCGCGCTCGCCGCGGTTCGGCGGCACGGTGGCGTCGTTCGACGCGTCGGCGGCCAAGGCCGTGTCGGGAGTGGTCGACGTCAAGGAGGTGCCGAACGGTGTAGCCGTCTATGCCGAGGGGTTCTGGCCGGCGAAGACGGCACGTGACCTTCTCAAGATCACCTGGGACGACAGCAAGGCGGAGACGCGCGGCACGGCGCAACTGCTGGAGGAGTTTCGCGCCCGTGCGAAGAAGCAGGGCGCCCTGGTGAAGCAGGAGGGCGACGTTGACGCCGAGATCGCCAAGGGCGGCAAGCTGATCGAGACCGAGTTCGTCTTTCCCTATCTGGCCCATGCGCCGATGGAGCCAATCAACGCCTTCATTCACTGGAAGGGCGATACCGCCTCGGCGCGCTATGGCAGCCAGTTTCCGACGCCTGATCACGCCGTGATCGCGCAGGTGCTTGGGCTCGACATCGCCAAAGTCGATCTCAAGACGATTCTCGCCGGCGGCAGCTTCGGCCGGCGGGCGCAGCAGTCGACCCACGTCGCCATGGAGCTGGCGCAGGTCGCCAAGGCGATCGGGCCGGGACGTCCGGTCAAGCTGGTGTGGACCCGTGAGGATGACATGCGCGGCGGCTACTACCGACCATTCAGCCTGCACCGAATGCGCGGTGTGGTCCGCGACGGCAAGATCGTGGCGTGGTCGGATACGATCGTCGGGCAGTCGATCATGAAGGGCTCGCCGTTTGAGGCGATGACCATGAAGAACGGCCTCGATTCGACGGCCTATGAGGGCTCCAACGAGATCCCTTACCAGGTGCCGAATTTCCGCTGCGACCTGCATCAGGTCGATGTCGGCGTGCCCGTGCTGTGGTGGCGCTCGGTCGGCCACACCCATACTGGCTACGCCGTCGAGGCGTTCGTCGATCAGTTGCTCGAAGCCGCCGGCCAGGATCCTGTGGAGGGACGACTGGCGATGATGGCCGACAAGCCGCGTCACGCCGGTGTGCTCAAGGCGGTCGCCGAGCTCGCGGACTGGAAGGGCGCCAAGCTCGAGGCGGGCCGCGCCCGCGGCGTTGCCGTGGTCGAGAGCTTCAACACCTACGTCGCCCAGGTGGTCGAGCTGTCGATGGGGGCCGACGGACCGGTCGTGCACAAGGTGTGGTGCGCTGTCGACTGCGGCGTCGCAGTCAATCCCGACATCATCCGCGCCCAGATGGAGGGCGGCATCGGCTTTGCGCTCGGCCACATCCTCTATGCGCAGCAGCCGCTCGACGAGGGACGACCGGTGTCGGGCAATTTCGACACCTACCGCTCGCTGCGCATCCACGAGATGCCGCAGATCGAGGTTGCGATCGTGCCGTCGACCGAGAAACCCTCGGGAGTCGGCGAGCCCGGCGTGCCGCCGCTGGGACCTGCCGTCGCCAACGCCATGGCCAGGCTGGGTCTGCCGCGCCCGACCCAACTGCCGATCCGGCCGGGAGACACCGCATGAGCCTGTTCAGAACGGCGACGATGGCGCTGCTCGCTGGCAGCCTGGCTGCGGTTGCGATCGTAGCCCTGCCGGCACTGCGGCGCGCCGATGCGGCGCCCGAGGCCACGCACGTCGCCGGCGGGCTCAAGCCGGTGGCGGACTTCGCCAGGATCAAGAGCAAGGACGAGCGCGCCGTGGCGCTGTTCGAAGAGGCCGGCAAGGTACTGCAGTCACCGCGATGCATGAACTGCCACCCGGCCGGCGACCGGCCGACCCAGACCGACAGGATGATTCCGCATCAGCCGCTGGTGGTCCGCGGCGAGGCCGGCATGGGTGCCCCCGGCGGGCTCGCCTGCACGACCTGCCACCACGAGGCCAATTTCGACGCGGCGCGCGTGCCCGGTAATCCCAAGTGGCAGCTGGCCCCGATCGAGATGGCTTGGCAGGGCAAGTCGCTCGGCCAGATCTGCGCACAGATCAAGGATCCAAATCGCAACGGCGGCAAGACCATGGCGCAGCTGATTCACCATATGGCTGAGGATGAGCTGGTCGGCTGGGGCTGGAATCCGGGAGCTGGGCGGACCCCGGCCCCGGGAACCCAGAAGCAGTTCGGCGAGCTGATCAAGGCCTGGGCCGACGCCGGAGCGGCCTGTCCGAAGGGCTGAGGCGGGATTGCGCCCCTGCGCGTGCAATGCCCCTCGGCCCTGATGAGCGCAGCGACATCCGGGTTTTCCGGCAGAGCACGTGAGACCCCGCATGTCGCTATCGCCGACGCGCGTCCCGCGCGCCGGCTGTCGCTCATCCGGGCGACGGGGGGGCTCCCACCCGGCTCGACGGCATGGCCCAACTGGTGCGATTTTTGCTCTTGGGGTCTTGGCAAGTCGCAATGGACCCGTTAAAGAACCGGCTTCCAGGCGGGCCGGCTGTTGCTGGCGCGCCTGTGCGCGCATTCCGAAAGTTGAGAGGAGCCAGCATTCCTTTTGAGGATATCCGTTTGGATTTCTCGGAAGGAAGAAGGATCTTTCTGCTCTCGAATGCCGCAGGGGAGGTCGGTTCGCCGATCACTCCGAATCCTGTCCGAGACTGCAGGCGCCGGCGCGGAAATCCAGTTTCCTCAATGGCTTAATCATCCAGCCTGCATAGACGGGTGAAGACCGGATTTCGGCGTGTCCACTGCCTTTGTCGTGGTGGCATGCAGGTTTGGTTCGAACCTCGACACTCCGCGGGCTCTCAGGGCTTTCGGAAGGGCAGGCTATTCATCGCCGTTTTGCCTTTCGTGTCCTCGGGTTCTTCCGTCCGGAGGTCAGGTTTGGTGGGATGGCGGGTGCAACCCGGCGGTCCCGCTTTCGGGCGAAGGCCGCCAACCGGAGAGAGCTTGCTGTGGAACGAGCGGCAAAAAAAGAGGCGGTCGAGCAGCTGCACGAGGTCTTCAAGACCACGGGCGTTGCCGTCGTCGCTCACTATTCCGGCCTCACCGTGGCTCAGATGCAGAACCTGCGCAAGCAGATGAAGCAGGCTGGTGCGTCGGTGAAGGTCTCGAAGAACCGTCTCGCCAAAATTGCTCTTGAAGGCACGGACGTCGTCGGCATCGGTCCCCTGTTGAAGGGGCCGACCGTGATCGCAACTTCGAACGATCCTGTCGCGGCGCCCAAGGTTGCCATCGAATTCGCCAAGGCGAACGAAAAGTTCGTCATTCTCGGCGGCTCGATGGGCTCAACCGTCCTGAATGTCGACAGCGTGAAGGCTCTGGCCTCGCTGCCGTCGCTGGACGAACTGCGCGGCAAGCTCGTCGGCCTGATCCAGGCTCCGGCGACCAAGCTGGCCCAGCTCGCCAACGCTCCCGCGGCCAAGGTCGCGCGCGTCATCCAGGCTCATGCCTCAAAGGGCGAAGCGGCCTGACGCCCTTCGCAAACACTCACAACCTGGTTTCGAACCGAACCACACTAAAGGACTACATCAATGGCTGACCTGCAGAAGATCGTCGACGACCTCTCGGCCCTCACCGTTCTCGAGGCTGCTGAGCTCGCGAAGCTCTTGGAAGAGAAGTGGGGCGTGTCCGCCGCGGCCGCCGTGGCCGTCGCCGCTCCGGGCGCTGGTGGCGCCGCTGCCGCTCCGGCGGAAGAGAAGACCGAGTTCACCGTTGTCCTGGCTTCGGCCGGCGACAAGAAGATCGAGGTCATCAAGGAAGTCCGTGCCATCACCGGCCTGGGCCTGAAGGAAGCCAAGGACCTGGTCGAGGGTGCTCCGAAGCCGGTCAAGGAAGGCGTCAACAAGGACGAGGCCGAGAAGATCAAGGCTCAGCTCGAGAAGGCCGGCGCCAAGATCGAGCTCAAGTAATCGCTTCGATTGCGCGAACGAAGTCCCTGGGCTGCCATGGGCAGGTCGGGGGCTTTCGACAGATTATGATGATCGGGTGGTAACATCGCCCGGTCATCATGTGGACAAGGAGTTTTGCAGGGGTATTGGGCGCGGCTCGGAATCACTGCAAAAGGCGTGCAACGGAACCGTCCGTTGTGGGCCGAACACGGAAAAGTGTGGAGATTTAGGGGCTTCGCTCTCGAATCTCGATTATTGTCAACCCATATTGGGTCGGCAGCACGAAAAGCCGGTTGATCGGTGGAGTGGCGTCTCCGTCCGTAAGCCGTTGGGAGATAGGCAATTTCGGGCTTTTGCAGTCCGTGACGAGATGGTTGTGACGAGCGGGTGCGTCCTCGCGCCTCGCGCGTCGTTTTGCGTTTTGCTGGTCTGAAGAACAGATCTGGGACATTTCCGTTCCGGCTCTGGGCCTCAGATCCTCGAAATGGATCGAAATTCAACCCGAAGGGGCGGTGGCAGCCGCTGTTTCGGAAGGTTCGCCCCTCCGGGCGACGAAATGAGAGGCCACGATGGCGCAGCAGACATTCACCGGTCGCAAACGCGTTCGCAAGTTCTTTGGACACATCAAGGAAGTCGCGGAGATGCCGAACCTCATCGAGGTTCAGAAGGCGTCCTACGACCAGTTCCTGATGGTGGACGAGCCCACGGGTGGCCGGCCGGATGAGGGCCTGCAGGCGGTGTTCCGCTCGGTATTCCCGATCTCCGACTTCTCCGGCACCTCGATGCTGGAGTTCGTCCGCTACGAGTTCGAGCCGCCGAAATATGACGTCGACGAGTGCCGTCAGCGCGGCATGACCTTCGCTGCGCCGCTCAAGGTGACCTTGCGCCTCATCGTGTTCGATATCGACGAGGAGACCGGCGCGAAGTCGGTCAAGGACATCAAGGAGCAGGACGTGTACATGGGCGACATTCCGCTCATGACCATGAACGGCACCTTCATCGTCAACGGCACCGAGCGCGTCATCGTCTCGCAGATGCACCGTTCGCCGGGCGTGTTCTTCGACCACGACAAGGGCAAGACCCACTCGTCGGGCAAGCTGCTGTTCGCCGCCCGCGTCATCCCGTATCGCGGCTCCTGGCTCGACATCGAGTTCGACGCCAAGGACATCGTGTTCGCGCGCATCGACCGTCGCCGCAAGCTGCCGGTGACGTCGCTGATGTTCGCGCTCGGTCTCGATGGCGAGCAGATCCTGTCGACCTTCTACAAGAAGCTGATCTACAAGCGCATCAAGGAAGGCTGGCGCGTTCCGTTCGACGCCAACCGCTTCCGCGGCTATTCGACCGTCAACGACCTGATCGACGCCGACACCGGCAAGGTCGTGCTCGAGGCCGGCAAGAAGCTCACCGTTCGCGCCGCCCGCCAGCTCCAGGAGAAGGGGCTGAAGGCGCTGCGCATGTCGGACGAGGAGCTGCTCGGCAACTACATCGCCGAGGATCTCGTCAATCCGAAGACCGGCGAGATCTATGCCGAGGCCGGCGAGGAGATCACCGACAAGCTGTTCAAGGTGCTGAACGAGCAGGGCTACAAGGACCTGCCGCTGCTCGACATCGACCACGTCAATGTCGGCCCCTACATCCGCAACACGCTGTCGGCCGACAAGAACATGACGCGTGAGGACGCGCTGTTCGACATCTACCGCGTGATGCGTCCGGGCGAGCCGCCGACGCTCGATTCGGCGCAGGCGATGTTCCAGTCGCTGTTCTTCGATGCCGAGCGCTACGACCTCTCCGCGGTCGGCCGCGTCAAGATGAACATGCGCCTCGAGCTCGATGCGCCGGACACCCAGCGCACTCTGCGCAAGGAAGACATCCTGGCGGTCATCAAGACCCTGGTCGACCTGCGCGACGGCAAGGGCGAGATCGACGACATCGACCATCTCGGCAATCGCCGCGTCCGCTCGGTGGGCGAGCTGATGGAGAACCAGTACCGCATCGGTCTCTTGCGCATGGAGCGCGCCATCAAGGAGCGCATGTCGAGCGTCGACATCGACACCGTGATGCCGCAGGACCTGATCAACGCCAAGCCGGCCGCCGCCGCGGTGCGCGAGTTCTTCGGCTCGTCGCAGCTGTCGCAGTTCATGGACCAGACCAACCCGCTGTCGGAGATCACCCACAAGCGCCGCCTGTCGGCGCTCGGACCGGGCGGTCTGACGCGCGAGCGCGCCGGCTTCGAGGTGCGCGACGTGCATCCGACGCATTACGGCCGCATCTGCCCGATCGAGACGCCGGAAGGTCCGAACATCGGCCTGATCAATTCGCTGGCGACGTTCGCCCGCGTCAACAAGTATGGCTTCGTCGAGACGCCGTACCGCAAGGTCAAGGACGGCCGCGTCACCGACGAGGTAGTGTATCTGTCCGCCATGGAGGAGGGGCGCTACCGCGTCGCGCAGGCCAACGTGCCGCTCGATGCCAAGGGCCGCTTCACCGAGGACCTCGTGGTCTGCCGTCATGCCGGCGAAGTCGTGCCGATGACGCCCGACAAGGTCGACTACATGGACGTGTCGCCGAAGCAGCTGGTTTCGGTTGCCGCGGCCTTGATCCCGTTCCTCGAGAACGACGACGCCAACCGCGCGCTGATGGGCTCGAACATGCAGCGCCAGGCGGTGCCGCTGGTTCGCGCCGAGGCGCCGTTCGTCGGCACCGGCATGGAAGGCGTGGTTGCCCGTGACTCGGGCGCCGCGATCGCGGCGCGCCGCTCGGGCGTGATCGACCAGATCGACGCCACCCGCGTCGTCATCCGCGCCACGGAAGATCTCGATCCGACCAAGTCGGGCGTCGATATCTACCGGCTGATGAAGTACCAGCGCTCGAACCAGTCGACCTGCATCAACCAGCGTCCGCTGGTGAAGGTCGGCGACATCGTCAAGAAGGGCGACATCATCGCTGACGGTCCGTCGACCGATCTCGGCGAGCTCGCGCTCGGCCGCAACGTGCTGGTCGCGTTCATGCCGTGGAACGGCTACAACTTCGAGGACTCCATCCTGCTCTCCGAGCGGATCGTGAAGGAGGACGTCTTCACCTCGATCCACATCGAGGAATTCGAGGTGATGGCCCGCGACACCAAGCTGGGTCCGGAGGAAATCACGCGCGACATTCCGAACGTGTCGGAAGAGGCGCTGAAGAACCTCGACGAAGCCGGCATCGTCTATATCGGCGCGGAGGTGCGCGCCGGCGACATCCTGGTCGGCAAGATCACGCCGAAGGGCGAGAGCCCGATGACGCCGGAAGAAAAGCTCTTGCGCGCCATCTTCGGCGAGAAGGCCTCCGACGTTCGCGACACCTCGCTGCGGGTGCCGCCGGGCGTGCAGGGCACAATCGTCGAGGTCCGCGTCTTCAACCGTCACGGCGTCGACAAGGACGAGCGTGCGCTGGCGATCGAGCGGGAAGAGATCGAGCGTCTGGCCAAGGACCGTGACGACGAGCAGGCGATCCTGGACCGCAACGTCTACAGCCGTCTCGCCGACATGCTGGACGGCCGCCAGGGCATCTCGGGGCCGAAGGGCTTCAAGAAGGATACCAAGATCACGCGTGCGGTGCTCGACGAGTATCCGAAGTCGCAGTGGTGGCTGTTCGCCTCGCCGAACGACAAGCTGATGGCCGAGATCGAGGCCATGCGGAAGCAGTACGACGAGTCGAAGAAGGGGCTGGAACAGCGCTTCCTCGACAAGGTCGAGAAGCTGCAGCGTGGCGACGAGCTGCCGCCCGGCGTGATGAAGATGGTCAAGGTCTTCGTCGCCGTGAAGCGCAAGATCCAGCCGGGCGACAAGATGGCGGGCCGTCACGGCAACAAGGGCGTCGTGTCCAAGATCGTGCCGATCGAGGATATGCCGTTCCTCGAGGACGGCACCCATGCGGACATCGTGCTGAACCCGCTCGGCGTGCCCTCGCGCATGAACGTCGGGCAGATCCTCGAGACCCATCTCGGCTGGGCCTGCGCCGGCCTCGGCAAGCGCATCGCCCAGACGGTCGATGCCTACCTGTCGAAGCAGGACGTCAAGCCGCTGAAGGAGACCTTGAAGCGGATCTACGGCGATGACGAGACCATCAAGTCGCTCAACGACAACGAGTTGATCGAGCTTGGTCACAATCTGAGCCGCGGCGTGCCGATCGCCACGCCGGTGTTCGACGGCGCCAAGGAGGCCGACATCGAGGAGATGTTGAAGCTCGCCGGCCTCGACGCATCCGGTCAGTCGACGGTCTATGACGGCCGCACCGGCGATGCGTTCGATCGCAAGGTGACGGTCGGCTACATCTACATGCTGAAGCTGCACCATCTGGTCGACGACAAGATCCATGCGCGTTCGATCGGCCCGTACTCGCTGGTCACCCAGCAGCCGCTGGGCGGCAAGGCCCAGTTCGGCGGCCAGCGTTTCGGCGAAATGGAGGTGTGGGCGCTCGAAGCCTACGGCGCGGCCTACACGCTGCAGGAGATGCTGACGGTGAAGTCGGACGACGTCGCCGGCCGCACCAAGGTCTACGAGGCGATCGTGCGCGGCGACGACACGTTCGAGGCCGGTATTCCGGAATCGTTCAACGTGCTGGTCAAGGAAATGCGCTCGCTCGGCCTCAACGTCGACCTGCACAACTCCAAGCTCGGACCGGCGCCGACGTCGGAAGCCGCCGAGTAGTTCAAGAGGTCATGCCCGGCCGTCTCGGACGGCCGGGTGCCGGCGCCTTCCCCCGCGGGTCAGGACAAGGCGCCCGTTGAGAGATTTTCGAATTTGCGGCCGACCCCCGATCGGCCCGCGAGGAGAATACGATGAACCAAGAAATTATGAATCTCTTCAATCCGACGACGCCGGCTCAGGTCTTCGACCAGATCCGGATCTCGATTGCGTCTCCGGAGAAGATTCTGTCCTGGTCCTACGGCGAGATCAAGAAGCCGGAAACGATCAACTACCGTACCTTCAAGCCCGAGCGCGACGGCCTGTTCTGCGCCCGCATCTTCGGGCCGATCAAGGACTACGAGTGCCTGTGCGGCAAGTACAAGCGGATGAAGTACAAGGGCATCATCTGCGAGAAGTGCTCGGTCGAGGTGACCCTGTCGCGCGTCCGGCGCGAGCGCATGGGCCATATCGAGCTCGCCGCTCCCGTCGCGCACATCTGGTTCCTGAAGTCGCTGCCGTCGCGCATCGGCCTGCTGCTCGACATGACGCTGAAGGATCTCGAGCGGATCCTGTACTTCGAATACTACGTCGTTCTCGAGCCGGGTCTGACCGCGCTCAAGGACCGTCAGCTGCTGTCCGAGGACGAGTACCTCAAGGCGCAGGACGAATACGGCCAGGACAGCTTCACCGCCATGATCGGCGCCGAGGCCATCCGTGAGCTCTTGCGCGGCCTCGAGCTGGAGAAGCTCGAGCAGACGCTGCGTGCCGAGATGCAGGAGACCGACTCCGACATCAAGCACAAGAAGCTCGCGAAGCGCCTGAAGATCGTCGAGGCGTTCCGCCACTCCGGCAACAAGCCGGAATGGATGATCATGACCGTGGTTCCGGTGATCCCGCCGGACCTCCGCCCGCTGGTGCCGCTCGACGGCGGCCGTTTCGCGACCTCCGACCTCAACGACCTCTATCGCCGCGTCATCAACCGCAACAACCGCCTGAAGCGGCTGATGGAGCTGCGCGCGCCCGACATCATCATCCGCAACGAGAAGCGCATGCTTCAGGAGGCGGTGGATGCGCTGTTCGACAACGGCCGCCGCGGCCGCGTCATCACCGGCGCCAACAAGCGTCCGCTGAAGTCGCTCGCCGACATGCTCAAGGGCAAGCAGGGTCGCTTCCGTCAGAACCTGCTCGGCAAGCGCGTCGACTACTCCGGCCGTTCGGTCATCGTGGTCGGTCCCGAGCTGCGCCTGCACCAGTGCGGCCTGCCGAAGAAGATGGCGCTCGAGCTGTTCAAGCCGTTCATCTATTCGCGGCTCGACGCCAAGGGCCTGTCGACGACGGTCAAGCAGGCCAAGAAGCTGGTCGAGAAGGAGCGTCCGGAGGTCTGGGACATCCTGGACGAGGTCATCCGCGAGCATCCGGTGCTCCTGAACCGCGCGCCGACGCTGCATCGCCTCGGCATTCAGGCGTTCGAGCCGGTGCTGATCGAGGGCAAGGCGATCCAGCTGCATCCGCTGGTCTGCTCGGCCTTCAACGCCGACTTCGACGGCGACCAGATGGCCGTGCACGTTCCGCTGTCGCTCGAAGCGCAGCTGGAAGCGCGCGTCCTGATGATGTCGACCAACAACATCCTGCATCCGGCCAACGGTCAGCCGATCATCGTGCCGTCGCAGGACATCGTGCTCGGCCTCTACTACGTCTCGATCATGCGCGAGGGCATGCCCGGCCAGGGTATGGCGTTCGGCAACATGGCCGAGCTCGAGCATGCGCTGCACGCCAAGGCCATCCATCTCCACAGCAAGATCAAGTATCGCTGGGAGGGCATGGACGAGACCGGCAAGATCGCCAAGCGCTGGATCGAAACCACCGCGGGCCGCGTCATGCTCGGCAATCTCCTGCCGAAGCATCCGCGCGTCACGTTCGAGGTCATCAACAAGCTGATGACCAAGCGCGAGATCTCGGGCGTGATCGATCAGGTCTATCGTCACTGCGGTCAGAAGGAGACGGTGATCTTCTGCGACCGCATCATGGCGCTCGGCTTCTACAACGCCTTCAAGGCGGGCATCTCGTTCGGCAAGGACGACATGGTCGTGCCGGCGGGCAAGTGGAAGATCGTCGACACCACCCGTACGCTGGCGAAGGATTTCGAGCAGCAATACAATGACGGTCTGATCACCCACGGCGAGAAGTACAACAAGGTCGTCGACGCCTGGTCGAAGGCCAGCGAAGAGATCGCCAAGGAGATGATGAAGGAGATCTCCGTCACCAAGAAGACGGCGACGGGGGCGGATGCCGACATCAACTCGATCTACATGATGTCGCATTCCGGTGCCCGCGGTTCGCCGGCCCAGATGCGTCAGCTCGCCGGCATGCGCGGCCTGATGGCCAAGCCGTCGGGTGAGATCATCGAGACGCCGATCATCTCGAACTTCAAGGAAGGTCTCTCGGTTCTCGAGTACTTCAACTCGACCCACGGCGCCCGCAAGGGTCTCGCGGACACCGCGTTGAAGACCGCGAACTCGGGCTACCTGACCCGTCGTCTGGTCGACGTCGCGCAGGACTGCATCATCACGCAGGACGATTGCGGCACCCATCTCGGCATCAAGATGCGCGCCATCGTCGATGCCGGCACGGTCGTGGCCTCGCTCGGCTCGCGCATCCTGGGCCGCGTGCCCTGCGACGACGTGCGCGATCCCGCGACCAACGCGGTGCTCGTCAAGGCCGGCACCTTGATGGAGGAGAGCCACATCGACGCCATCCAGCAGGCTGGCGTGCAGGAGGTGAAGATCCGCTCGGCGCTGACCTGCGAGCTGGTCAACGGCATCTGCAAGATGTGCTACGGCCGCGATCTGGCGCGCGGCACGCCGGTCAACCACGGTGAGGCCGTCGGCGTCATCGCCGCGCAGTCGATCGGTGAGCCCGGCACCCAGCTGACGATGCGCACTTTCCACATCGGTGGTGCGGCGCAGCTGAACGAGCAGTCCTTCGTGGAATCGAACTTCGAAGGCAAGGTGGTCATCAAGAACAAGGCGATCGCCCGCAACAGCGAGGGTCATCTGATCGCGATGGTCCGCAACATGGTCGTGACGATCGTCGACCCCGACGGCACCGAGCGTGCGACGCACCGCATCCAGTACGGCGCGCGCATGCATGTCGACGACGGCGACATGATCAAGCGCGGCCAGCGCATCGCCGAGTGGGACCCTTACACCCGTCCGATCCTCACGGAAGCCGAGGGTACGATCGGGTTCGAGGATCTGACCGAGGGTCTGTCGATCTCGGAAACGCTCGACGAGTCCACCGGTATTGCCAAGCGCGTGGTCATCGACTGGCGTGGAACGCGCGGTGGCGCGGATCTGCGTCCGGCCATCGTGATCAAGGGCAAGGACGGCAAGGTGCTCAAGCTCGCCCGCGGCGGCGATGCCCGCTACATGCTGTCGGTCGACGCGATTCTGTCGGTCGACGTCGGCTCGACGGTGAAGCCGGGCGACATCCTCGCGCGTATCTCGACGGAAAGCGCCAAGACGCGCGACATCACCGGCGGTCTGCCGCGGGTGGCGGAGCTGTTCGAAGCGCGCAAGCCGAAGGATGCCGCGATCATCGCCGAGATCGCCGGCACCATCCGGTTCGGTCGCGACTACAAGAACAAGCGTCGCATCTCGATCGAGCCGGTCGACAAGACCGAGGAGCCGCGCGAGTACCTGATCCCGAAGGGCAAGCACATCCATCTGCAGGATGGCGACATCGTCGAGAAGGGCGACTTCATCGTCGAAGGCAACCCGGCGCCGCACGACATCCTGGCGATCAAGGGCATCGAGGAGCTCGCGGCCTACCTGGTCAACGAGATCCAGGAGGTCTACCGGCTGCAGGGCGTGCTCATCAACGACAAGCACATCGAGGTGATTGTCCGCCAGATGCTGCAGAAGGTGGAGATCACCGACCAGGGCGATACCGACATGATCTCGGGCGAACAGGTCGACAAGATCGAGTTCGACCTGCTGAACGCGAAGGCCGTGGAGGAGGCGAAGAAGCCGGCCACAGGCACTCCGGTTCTGCTCGGCATCACCAAGGCGAGCCTGCAGACCCGGTCGTTCTTCTCGGCGGCCTCGTTCCAGGAGACCACCCGCGTCCTCACCGAGGCGGCGGTCAACGGCAAGATCGATCCACTCGAGGGTCTCAAGGAGAACGTCATCGTAGGACGTCTGATCCCGGCCGGCACCGGCGCCTCGATGGCCCGCATCCGCGAAGTCGCCTTGAAGCGCGACAAGCTGATTCTCGACGAGCGCGAGAAGCAGGCGGCGATCGTGCCGGCGCAGCCCGAGCCTCAGCCGCTCGCGCTGCCGCCGGCGGAGTAAACGGACGGTTGCGGCATGACCCCGACGGTGTCGGGGTCTGCCGTGCGTTCATCACGCGTAGAAAAGGCCGGCGTTTGCCGGCCTTTTTTTGACATTTTCTTCTCCTGTTGCCGCGCTGCTGCCCCGTTGTTCATCTTCCCTTCAGGGACAGAGGCGCTTTTGGAAGCATCAGATCCGCTGAGCTGATTTCCGTCGATTCCCGTGGCGATGCGCCGATTTGCTCCGGCGCAAATCTTTTGCGGGCCGGTTACGCTATGGCCGATCGAGCCCCGAGGGTGGCAGGACCCCTGTATGGACGACCGGCAACGTCGCTGACAGCCGGAGATGGCGGAACTTCGATGCTTGACCTTGCGATTGTTGGTGGCGGTCCGGGTGGCCTGATGAGCGCCTGGTATCTGAGGCGCAAACTCGGCGATCTCTGCAAGGTGACGATCTACGAGGCATCCGACCGGCTCGGCGGCAAGATCGTGACGCGCAAGTTCGATACCGCACCGGCGATGTATGAGGCTGGTGTCGCGGAAATCTACGACTACTCGATGACCGGCCCCGATCCGCTGCGCGAGCTGATCCAGCATTTCGGGCTGCAGACGATTCCGATGGATGCGCTGCAGGTCCAACTCGACGGCGAGCTGCTCGACGACGTGCCGGGGCTGCGCCGCAAATACGGCCCGAAGACGGCCGCTGCGGTCGAGGCGTTCCGCAAGCGTTGTACCGACGTGATGTCGCCGGTCGAATATTACGAGGGCGTCGGCGCCCACGATAACGAGCACCCCTGGGCCTACAAGACCTGCGAAGAGCTGCTCGACGAGGAGGTCGAGGATCCCACGGCCAAGCGCTTCTTCAAGGTGATGTCGCGCTCCGACCTCGCGACCGAGGCCCACAACACCAACGGCCTCAATGCGCTCAAGAACTTCGTCATGGATATCGACGACTATATCGGCCTGTACTCGATTCAGAACGGCAACGAGCAACTGATCGAGTGCCTGCGCTCCGAGGTCGATGCCGACATCCAGCTCAATCATCGCGTGCTCCGCATCGGCAAGACCGAGGCGGGTCGCTACCGGCTCAACATGATGAACGGCAAGGGGCCGGAGACGCGCGAGTTCGATCTCGTCCTGGTGTGCCTGCCGCATTCCTGGCTGTCGACGGTCGGCTGGGAGGGCGAGAAGCTGCGCCAGTCCATGGTCAAGCACATCGCCTATTTCGATCGTCCCGCGCATTATCTGCGCGTCTCGATCCTGTTCGACGAGCCGTTCTGGGGCGAGAAGATTCCGGGCTCCTGGTTCATGTCGGAGGCGTTCGGCGGCTGCTGCATCTACAACGAGGGCTCGCGCCACGATGTCGGCAAGCACGGCGTGCTCAACTGGCTGATCGCGGGCTCGGATGCGCTCGCCTTCGCCAACCTCTCGGACCAGGAGCTGATCGATGCCGCGCTGAAGTCGCTCCCTGCTGCGCTCGGCGACGCGCGCGCACACTTCATGGAAGGCAAGATCCACCGCTGGCTGTCGTCCGTCAACGCGCTGCCCGGCGGTCTGCCGGTACGCGACGTCATGACCAATCACCGGCCTGAGCCGAAGGAGCACCCCGGCATCGTCGTGGTCGGTGACTATCTGTTCGACTCGACCCTGAACGGGCTGCTCGATTCGTCGGACGCCGCCACCGACATCATCCTGACCGAAATGATGCGGCTGCGCCGCGCCCGCTCGCAGGCCGAAACGCCGCTGTCCGACAAGATCGACCGTGACTATTTCGACAATTATCGCGGGCAGGGGCCGTACAGCGAAGCGTGGTCGCAGTTCACCGATCCGGACTATCTGACCAGCCTGATCAAGATCGTTTGGAACCGGGCCGGCAAGGGCAAAGGCTACAAGCTCTTGGTCGCCGGCTCCGCGAGCGGTGAACTGGTGGGAGCGCTCCGCGAGCGCGGCATCGATGCCTGGGGCATCGAGAACAACCGCTACATCCATGGCAAGACGCCGAAGGCGCTGAGGAAATACAACAAGCTCGGCTCGATCACCGATATGCCATTCAAGACCGGTGAGTTCGATTTCGTGTTCGAGACCAGCCTCTGCCATCTCGGTGACAAGCAGGTTGCGCGCGCGATCCGCGAGCTCAACCGCGTCGTCAAGACCGGCCTCGTGTTCGGCTCGATCACCTCGGACATGGCTCCGGCGCTGGTCGACCGCTACGACCTGCTGCGTGGGGTCAAGAAGCTCGGCACCTGGTGGGAGTGGTCGGAGCTGTTCTTCGGCAACGGGTTCGATCTGGCCATGCACCGCCGCGATTGCACCGACGAGGTGTGGGCAGCGACACTCGCGGCCAACAAGGGGCCCGGCCAGTGGTACGCCGACGCCGACAGCCTGCGCTATTCGTTCTTCGACAAGGTCGAGGACGAAGACTAGGCTCGCGGCACAGCCGCCGGCATTTCGAGGCAGGGCCGCGGGCGTTGACCGGCATCTCGATGCTGTCTTGCGTCCGCGGCGCTTGTGACCGTGCTGGTTGCGTGACAGGGCCGCGTCTTGGTCGCGGCGGGTGCGGCACCGTATGGCGAGAATGCTGGCGGCAGGCGGACACAGGTGGTAAAGCCGAGCCGCTTTAATCCGTTACGGTCATACTGGCCGTGCAGGATCGGTTCGTTGAATGGCGCCCAAATCTTCACCGCCGCGAAATCAGACGTCCGCAACGGCAGCTGATCCTGCCGATGATTTGGACAAGCGGGGGCCGGCGGCGGCCGTGCCTGCCGTTCCAAAATCCGGAACAGCGAAGACGTCGGCGACAGAGAAGGCTGACGTCGTCGGCGACGATGAGGACGATGACGAGGAGGACGGTGAAGAGGCCGGCCTCGACCTCGACGATGATGACGACGACGAGGATCTCGTCGTCTACACGGCCCGCGAGGCCGCCGGTGCGCTTGCAACCATCTACGGCTTCGTCTCGCCGCTGCTCGCCAGATACAAGAAGATGCTGGCCTTCGTGTCGATCGGTGTCCTGATCGAGACGCTGTTCAACGTCATCATGCCGCTCAGCCTCAAGTTCCTGATCGACGATGCGCTCGGCGAAGAGGATTTCGAGGCGCTCTATCGCATCCTCGGCGTGCTGGCCGCTGCGGGCATCTTCACCTCGATCATTGCCGTGCTCTACGAGCGCTGGGATGCGCGGCTCGCGGCCTGCGTCATCTCGGACGTCCGCACCCGTCTGTTCGATCACGTGCAGAACCTGCCGGCCGCCTATTTCCAGCGCACCAAGCGCGGCGAGATCCTGTCGCGCTTCTCGGTCGACATGTCGGCGTTCGAGAACGTCGTGAAGAGCTTCGCCAACAGCGCTGTGCTGCCGTTCCTCGAGCTGATTGCGGGCATCATTCTGATGCTGTTCCTGAACTGGCAGCTCGCTGCGATCGCGCTGCTGGTGTTTCCGATCACCCTGATCGGCCCGCGTATCCTGACGCCGAAGGCGGTTCAGGCCAATTACGAGCAGAAACTGAACGAAGCGTCGCTGCTCGGCGTGATCCAGGAGAACATCGCGGCGCAAGCCGTCATCAAGGCCTTCAGCCTCCACCGCAAGGTATTCGGCTGGTTCAGCTTCCGCAACGACGCGGCGCGGCGCAAGATGGCCGATGCGATGTTCCTGTCGACCATGGTCGAGCGCACCGTCACGATCTCCGTGCTGCTGCTGCATCTCGTCGTGCTCGCTCTCGGCGCCTATCTCGCCACCAAGGGCCAGATCACGATCGGCACCTTCGTCACCTTCGAGAGCGCATTCTGGGAGGTGTCCTACAACATCGCCCATGTCATGCATTTCGTGCCGGTGTCGATCTCCTCGGCGGCCGCGATCCGGCACATGCAGGAGCTGTTGGACGAGCCGACCCGCGGCGCCGACCGGCCGGGCGCGCCGGATCTGCCCCGCATCAGCCACGACATCACCTTCGAGCGCGTGACCTTCCAGTACGAGGGCAGCGAGACGCCGGTGCTCGACAATCTGAGCCTCAAGCTCGACGTCGGCAAGCGGATCGCGATCGTCGGTCCGTCGGGCTCGGGCAAGAGCACGCTGCTCAACCTGATCCTGCGGCTCTACGTACCCGATGAAGGCCGCGTCACCATCGACGGCGTCGACATCCGCAAGGTGACGCGCGATTCGCTTCGCGGCAGCATGGCCGTGGTGTTCCAGGACAACATGCTGTTCAACATGTCGCTGCGGGAGAACATCCGGCTCGGCAAGGAGGGCGCCACCGACGCGGAGGTGGAGGAGGCGGCCAAGAAGGCCGAGATCCACCGCTACATCATGAGCCTGCCGCAGAAATACGACACCATCGTCGGCGAGCGCGGCGACACGCTGTCCGGTGGACAGCGCCAGCGCATCGCGATCGCCCGCGCCATCATCCGCAACCCGTCCGTGCTGCTGCTCGACGAGGCCACTTCGGCGCTGGACCAGACCACGGAAGCCGCGATCAACCGCACCCTGCTCAAGGTCGCCAAGGGCCGCACCATGATCTGGTCGACCCACCGCCTGACCTCGGTGGTCGAGATGGACGAGATCATCGTCATCTCCGGCGGCCGGGCGATCGAGCGCGGCAGCCACGCCGAGCTCTTGGCGAAGAATGGGACCTATCGCAAGCTCTGGGATGACCAGGGCCATCAGCCGAGCCGGCAGGATCAGGCCGACGACGACAGCGATGACGAGGAGGACGACGACGAGGAGGATGATGACGAGGAATAGACGTTGAGCGGCGCATTGGTCTTCGTCAGCCGCTGCCGAACCCCGCGGCCGAGCGAGACGGCAAAGCGCGCCCAGCGTTGCGCCTGCCAATAGGGGCTGGCCCCGATCGAGACCGATCGGAAATTCCATGCCTTCTCGAGCGACCACGCATCGCAGGCCGTCTTGACCGGGTCCGCATAGAAGGCCGCGATCTTGGCCTCGCCCATGCCGTCAGTCGCCAGCCAGCGCGGAATGTGGCCGTTGCAGAGGCGCTCGACATCGGTGAACACCTTGTCGGAACCGGTGCCGGTGACGGGGCAGGTGGTGCAGAAGGCGTCGCCGACGAGCACGACACCCGGCATGCGGTACCCGCTGTTGATGGTGAGATCGGCGGGCCGGACCCGCACCTCGCCGCTCACGGCGTACTCGCCCGTGATCCGCCGCAGGCCGGGCAGGGCGGCGGCCAGCGTTTCGACTGGGTTGCGGCGGATCGCCCGAAGCCAGGGATCATCGACCTCGCGGTAGGCGAACAGGTTCGCCCGCATGCGCTCGCCGATCGGGAACAGGGTGATGTAGGGCACCCGCGCCTTGGCTCGTTCCTGGAAATAGGTCATGGCCGGGAATGGGAAGGCGGAACGGCCGACCGGCGTCAGGTCGAACCCGATCGAGATCGAATGGGCGGGGCTGGTGATCGTGCGGGTGATTCCCAGCATGTGCCGCAGCCCGACGTTCAGCCCGTTGGCGAGCACGACGAGGCGGGCGGAGATCGTCTGCCCGTTGGACAGCACGACCGACTGGCGATCCTCGGTTGGCGTGATCGCTACGGCCTTGGCGACGATTCGCGTCACAGCGCCTGGGATCTGGTCGCGCACCGCCGTCACGAGCGCATCATACGGAATGCCGTATTGCTGGACCTGAGCCCGTTCGAGCACGTAGCCGAATCGGGCGATCCAGTTCTCCGGGGCCAGGGTGGCTTGGGTCAACGCCTTGTCGGCGATCCCGGTGCGACGGAATCGGCCGATCTGCTCGGCACCGGAGATCTTCTCGATTCGAAAGTCGGGCGGGGAGACCGCGTGGGGATCGACGAGAATCGCGGGGATGCCGGCCATTCCGAGCATGGCGGCCGTGATCGAGCCGCTCAGGCCGCCGCCAATGATCGCAATGTCGGTATATTCTGTCACCAGGCGCCTCGTCGCGGCGCCATCCTTGTCGGCCAAAGCCGAAAAAAGCCTTATCTTCAATGTTTCTGGACATGTCCCGGGCTGGAGAGGCGCCTGCACTCGCAGGGCTGTGCGGTCTGCAGATACCTCGGACGGCGGGGGCCCTGTCGGGACCGGAAACCGCAGCGGCCAGAAGCGCTTCTTTGCGCGTCCTGCGGCGTCGTTTTGCTTGACTTGGATATTTACCGCTTATAAAAGGCCGGCACTCAACGACAGGCGGTGAGCTTCGCCAGCGTCGGTACGGATCACCCAGACCGCCCGAAACAGGGCGGGACGGGCACCACCCTCGACGAATGCCGCTCAAACGCTGTCGATCATAGCTAGGCAATGCCAAAACGATATTAGATCTCTCGAGCTCGTTCTCCTGAGACCAATTTCGGATGCATGACCTCGGTAGGCCGCCCGCCAGCGCAAGCTGACTGGTGGTGATCGCGGTCCTCTGTGGCGTCAAGCGCTTTCCGTTCAGCGATGGACGGTTGGCGCGATTTCGTTTTGCGTGGGTTTTGATCGCGCGAAACGGCCCGGTGAGGCGGGGAACCTCGAACAGAATTTGCGGAAGCCGGTCGCGGTCTCCGTGCGAACGTTGAGAAGGGTGAAGGCCAAGATGCCGACGATCAACCAGCTGATCGCAAATCCGCGCGAAGTGCAGAAGTCGCGCAAGAAGGTGCCGGCGCTGCAGCAGTCGCCGCAGAAGCGTGGCGTTTGCACGCGCGTCTACACCACGACCCCGAAGAAGCCGAACTCGGCGCTTCGTAAGGTCGCCAAGGTGCGCCTGACCAACGGCTTCGAGGTGATCGGCTACATTCCGGGTGAAGGCCATAACCTGCAGGAGCACTCGGTGGTCATGATCCGCGGCGGCCGCGTCAAGGACTTGCCGGGCGTGCGCTATCACATCCTCCGCGGCGTGCTGGATACCCAGGGCGTCAAGAACCGTAAGCAGCGCCGTTCGAAGTATGGCGCGAAGCGTCCGAAGTAAGACGTTCGAGAGAAGCGGGAACAAGATCACATGTCGCGTCGCCATTCAGCCGAAAAGCGTGAAGTGCTTCCGGATCCGAAGTTCGGGAACATCATTGTCACCAAGTTCATGAACTCGGTGATGTACGCCGGCAAGAAGTCGGTCGCCGAAGGTATCGTCTACGGCGCGTTCGGCATCATCGAGGCCAAGACCAAGCAGAGCCCGCTGACGGTGTTCGAGCAGGCCCTCGAAAACGTCATGCCGACCATCGAGGTTCGCTCCCGTCGCGTCGGCGGTGCGACCTACCAGGTGCCGGTCGAAGTTCGTTCGACCCGCCGGCAGGCGCTGGGCATCCGCTGGCTGATCTCGGCCGCGCGCGACCGCAACGAGAAGACGATGACCGAGCGGCTTTCGGCGGAGCTGCTCGACGCCTCGAACAATCGGGGTAACGCCGTGAAGAAGCGTGAAGACGTGCACCGGATGGCGGAAGCCAACCGCGCCTTCTCGCACTATCGCTGGTAACGGCGACCCGAACGGAAATCAGGGAACACACCCATGCCCCGCCAACACGCCATCGAAGACTATCGCAACTTCGGCATCATGGCGCATATCGACGCCGGCAAGACCACGACGACCGAGCGCATCCTCTATTATACCGGCAAGAGCCACAAGATCGGCGAAGTGCACGAAGGTGCCGCGACGATGGACTGGATGGAGCAGGAGCAGGAGCGTGGCATCACGATCACCTCGGCTGCGACCACCGCGTTCTGGAACGGCAAGCGCCTGAACATCATCGACACCCCCGGCCACGTCGACTTCACCATCGAGGTCGAGCGCAGCTTGCGCGTGCTCGACGGCGCCGTGTGCGTGCTCGACTCCAACCAGGGCGTCGAGCCGCAGACCGAGACCGTCTGGCGCCAGGGCGACAAGTACAAGGTTCCGCGAATCGTCTTCGCCAACAAGATGGACAAGACCGGTGCCGACTTCTTCAAGTGCCTGGCCGACATCGTCGACCGCCTGGGCGCGAAGCCTGTTGCGATCCAGCTGCCGATCGGCGCCGAGAACAATTTCAAGGGCTGCATCGATCTCGTGACGATGAAGGCGATCGTCTGGAACGACGAAGCGCTCGGCGCGAAGTTCGACTACGTCGAGATCCCGGCTGATCTCGCCGACCAGGCCAAGGAATATCGCGAGAAGCTGGTGGAGGCCGCCGTCGAGCTCGACGACGACGCGCTCACCGCGTTCCTGGACGGCAAGGAGCCGGACGAGGCGACTCTGAAGCGCCTGATCCGCAAGGCCGTGCTGACCGGCGCGTTCTATCCGGTGCTGTGCGGCTCGGCCTTCAAGAACAAGGGCGTGCAGCCGTTGCTCGACGCCGTTGTCGACTATCTGCCGTCGCCGCTCGACGTGCCTGCGATCAAGGGCACCGACGACAAGGGCAACGAGGTTGTGCGCAAGGCGGACGACAAGGAGCCGCTGGCGCTGCTCGCGTTCAAGATCATGGACGACCCCTTCGTCGGCACGATCACGTTCTGCCGCATCTATTCGGGCATCCTGACCTCGGGCACCGGCGTCGTGAACTCGACCCGCGAGAAGAAGGAGCGTATCGGCCGCATGCTGCTGATGCATGCGAACAACCGCGAGGACATCAAGGAAGCCTATGCCGGCGACATCGTCGCCCTCGCAGGCCTCAAGGAAGCCCGCACCGGTGACACGCTGTGCGATCCGTCCAACCAGGTGATCCTGGAAAAGATGGAATTCCCGGAGCCGGTCATCGAGATTGCGATCGAGCCGAAGTCGAAGGCCGACCAGGAGAAGCTCGGCGTTGCGCTGGCGAAGCTGGCCGCTGAGGATCCGTCCTTCCGCGTGTCGACCGATCACGAGTCGGGCCAGACCATCCTCAAGGGGATGGGCGAGCTCCATCTCGACATCAAGGTCGACATCCTCAAGCGCACCTACAAGGTCGATGCGAACATCGGCGCGCCGCAGGTGGCGTTCCGTGAGCGTATCACCAAGCCGGCCAACGTGGACTACACCCACAAGAAGCAGACCGGTGGTACCGGCCAGTTCGCGGCCGTGAGCCTCGTGGTCGAGCCGAACGAGCCCGGTGGCGGCTACGTGTTCGAGTCCAAGATCGTCGGCGGTGCGGTTCCGAAGGAATACATCCCGGGCGTCGAGAAGGGCATCGAGAGCGTGCTCGGCGCGGGCGTCGTCGCCGGCTTCCCGGTGGTCGACGTCAAGGTGGCGCTGGTCGACGGCAAGTATCACGATGTCGACTCGTCGGCGCTGGCCTTCGAAATCGCCTCTCGTGCGGCTTTCCGCGAGGCGCTGCAGAAGGGCAAGTCGGTTCTGCTCGAGCCGATCATGAAGGTCGAGGTGGTGACCCCGGAAGACTACACCGGCTCGGTCATCGGCGACCTGAACTCGCGTCGTGGCCAGATCCAGGGCCAGGACATGCGCGGCAATGCCAACGTCATCAACGCGATGGTGCCGCTCATGAACATGTTCGGTTACGTGAACAACCTGCGCTCCATGAGCCAGGGGCGCGCGACCTTCACGATGCAGTTCTCGCACTACGCTGAAGCGCCGGCCAACGTGTCGGCCGAAGTCCAGAAGAAGTTTGCCTGATTGTCGTTAGCTCAAGTTAGCGACTGAACGGAGAGTCAAATGGCCAAAGCTAAGTTTGAACGTAACAAGCCCCACTGCAACATCGGCACCATCGGTCACGTCGACCACGGCAAGACCTCGCTGACGGCTGCAATCACCAAGATCCTGGCCGAGACGGGCGGTGCGACGTTCACTGCCTACGACCAGATCGACAAGGCCCCGGAAGAGAAGGCGCGCGGCATCACCATCTCGACCGCGCACGTCGAGTACGAGACCAAGAACCGCCACTACGCCCACGTCGATTGCCCTGGCCACGCCGACTACGTGAAGAACATGATCACCGGCGCTGCCCAGATGGACGGCGCGATCCTGGTCGTGTCGGCCGCTGACGGCCCGATGCCGCAGACCCGTGAGCACATCCTGCTCGCCCGCCAGGTCGGCGTGCCGGCGCTGGTCGTGTTCCTCAACAAGTGCGACATGGTCGACGATCCGGAGCTGCTGGAGCTCGTCGAGCTCGAGGTCCGCGAGCTGCTCTCGAAGTACGAATTCCCGGGCGACAAGATCCCGATCATCAAGGGCTCGGCGCTGGCCGCTCTGGAAGATTCGGACAAGAAGCTCGGCCACGACGCCATCCTCGAGCTGATGCGCAATGTCGACGAGTACATTCCGCAGCCGGAGCGTCCGATCGACCAGCCCTTCCTGATGCCGGTCGAAGACGTGTTCTCGATCTCGGGCCGCGGCACCGTGGTGACCGGCCGTGTCGAGCGCGGCATCATCAAGGTCGGTGAGGAAATCGAGATCGTCGGCATCCGTCCGACCCAGAAGACCACCGTCACCGGCGTTGAAATGTTCCGCAAGCTGCTCGATCAGGGCCAGGCCGGTGACAACATCGGCGCGCTGCTCCGCGGCACCAAGCGCGAGGACGTCGAGCGCGGCCAGGTGCTGTGCAAGCCGGGTTCGGTCAAGCCGCACACCAAGTTCAAGGCTGAGGCCTACATCCTCACGAAGGAAGAGGGTGGCCGTCACACGCCGTTCTTCACCAACTATCGGCCGCAGTTCTACTTCCGCACGACCGACGTGACCGGCGTCGTTCACCTGCCGGAAGGCACCGAGATGGTGATGCCGGGCGACAACATTGCGATGGAAGTGCACCTGATCGTGCCGATCGCGATGGAGGAGAAGCTGCGCTTCGCCATCCGCGAGGGCGGCCGCACCGTCGGCGCCGGCGTCGTCGCCTCGATCATCGAGTAACAGCAGCGAATAGGGAATGGCGGGTGGCGAATGGAGATTATCCATTCGCCGTTCGCTACTCGCCACTCACTACTCACAGAAAGATACGGCAATGAACGGCCAAAATATCCGCATCCGTCTCAAGGCGTTTGACCATCGTATCCTCGATACGTCGACGCGCGAGATCGTCAACACGGCGAAACGGACCGGCGCGCAGGTTCGCGGACCCATTCCGCTGCCGACCCGCATCGAGAAGTTCACCGTGAACCGTTCGCCGCACGTCGACAAGAAGAGCCGCGAGCAGTTCGAGATGCGCACCCACAAGCGCCTGCTCGACATCGTCGATCCGACCCCGCAGACCGTCGATGCTCTCATGAAGCTCGATCTGGCCGCTGGCGTCGACGTCGAGATCAAGCTCTAAGTTTTTGGATTCACGTTCGCACCTCACGCGGACATAGAGAAGAACAGGAAGCACGCCGATGCGCTCCGGAGTGATCGCACAAAAGGTCGGGATGACGCGGGTCTTCACGGAGACCGGCGAACATATCCCCGTGACCGTGCTGAAGCTCGGCAATTGCCAGGTGGTCGGTCACCGCACCACCGAGAAGAACGGCTACGTCGCGCTGCAGCTCGGCAGCGGCAGCCGCAAGACGGTCTACATGCCGAAGGCGGAGCGCGGCCAGTTCGCGGTCGCCAAGGTCGAGCCGAAGCGCAAGCTCGCCGAATTCCGTGTCAGCGAGGATTCGCTGATCCCGGTCGGCGCCGAGATCCAGGCCGACCATTTCGTCGTCGGCCAGTTCGTCGACGTCACCGGCACCTCGGTCGGTAAGGGCTTCGCCGGCGGCATGAAGCGCTGGAACTTCGGCGGTCTGCGCGCCACGCACGGTGTGTCGATCTCGCATCGTTCGATCGGTTCGACCGGTGGCCGTCAGGACCCCGGCAAGACCTGGAAGAACAAGAAGATGCCCGGTCACATGGGCGTCGATCGCATCACCACGCTGAACCTGCGTGTGGTGCAGACGGACGTCGAGCGCGGCCTGATCCTGGTGGAAGGCGCGGTGCCCGGCTCCAAGGGGGGCTGGATCTCGGTGCGCGACGCCGTCAAGAAGCCGCTGCCGAAGGAAGCGCCGAAGCCCGGCAAGTTCAAGGTCGCGGGTGAGCAGGCTGCCGAAGCGCCGGCCGTGCAGGAGGGCGCATAAATGGAACTGAAAGTCACCACCCTCGAGGGCAAGGAAGCCGGCTCCGTCCAGCTGTCCGACGCCATCTTCGGTCTGGAGCCGCGTGCGGACATCATCGCGCGCTGCGTCCAGTGGCAGCTCAACAAGCGTCAGGCCGGCACCCACAAGGCCAAGGGCCGCGCCGAGATCTGGCGCACCGGCAAGAAGATGTACAAGCAGAAGGGCACCGGCGGTGCTCGTCACGGCTCGGCTCGCGTGCCGCAGTTCCGGGGCGGCGGCCGCGCCTTCGGTCCGGTCGTGCGCTCGCATGCGACGGACCTGCCGAAGAAGGTCCGTGCGCTGGCGCTGAAGCATGCGCTGTCGGCCAAGGCCAAGGACGGTGATCTGGTCGTGCTGGAGAACGCCACCCTGGAGGCGGCGAAGACCAAGGCGCTGATCGGTCACTTCTCCGGTCTCGGCCTGACCAACGCCCTGATCATCGACGGCGCCGAGCTGCATACCGGCTTCACCAATGCCGCCCGCAACATTCCGAACATGGACGTGCTGCCGATCCAGGGCATCAACGTCTACGACATCCTGCGCCGTCAGAAGCTCGTGCTGACCAAGGCGGCGATCGATGCGCTGGAGGCGCGCTTCAAATGAAGACCATCGATCCGCGCCACTACGACATCATCATCGCGCCGGTCGTGACCGAGAAGGCGACCTTCGCCTCGGAGCACAACAAGGTTCTGTTCAAGGTGGCCGCCAAGGCGACCAAGCCGCAGATCAAGGAAGCGATCGAGAAGCTGTTCGACGTCAAGGTCAAGAGCGTCAACACGCTCGTCCGCAAGGGCAAGACCAAGGTGTTCCGCGGCAATTTCGGTTCGCAATCGGACAGCAAGCGCGCGATCGTGACCCTCGAAGAGGGCCACCGTATCGACGTGACCACCGGACTGTAAGGCTGAGCTGCCATGGCACTGAAGACATTCAATCCCACGACGCCCGGCCAGCGCCAGCTGGTGATGGTCGATCGTTCGGCCCTCTACAAGGGCAAGCCGGTCAAGGCGCTGACCGAAGGCAAGCAGTCGAGCGGCGGTC
Source organism: Bradyrhizobium sp. SZCCHNRI1029 (assembly GCF_032487555.1). NCBI lineage: Bacteria > Pseudomonadati > Pseudomonadota > Alphaproteobacteria > Hyphomicrobiales > Nitrobacteraceae > Bradyrhizobium > Bradyrhizobium sp. SZCCHNRI1029. Next base: position 813,705 of record NZ_JAUEUK010000001.1, on the reverse strand, counting down.
GCAACAACACCGGCCGCATCACCGTTCGCTTCCTCGGCGGCGGTCACAAGCAGTCGTACCGCACGGTCGACTTCAAGCGCGACAAGGTCGACGTTCCCGCGACCGTCGAGCGCCTGGAGTATGATCCGAACCGGACCGCCTTCATCGCGCTGGTCAAGTATCAGGACGGCGAGCTCGCCTACATCCTGGCGCCGCAGCGCCTGGCGGTCGGCGACACCATCGTCGCCGGCAACTATGTCGACGTGAAGCCGGGCAACGTCATGCCGCTGGGCAACATGCCGGTCGGCACGATCGTGCACAACATCGAGGTCAAGATCGGGAAGGGCGGCCAGCTCGCGCGTTCGGCAGGCACCTACGCCCAGATCGTCGGCCGCGACCAGGACTACGTGATCGTCCGCCTGAACTCGGGCGAGCAGCGCCTGGTGCACGGCCGCTGCCGCGGCACCATCGGTGCGGTGTCGAACCCGGACCACATGAACACCTCGATCGGCAAGGCCGGCCGCAAGCGTTGGATGGGCCGCAGGCCTCACAACCGCGGTGTCGCGATGAACCCGATCGACCATCCGCACGGCGGCGGCGAAGGCCGTACCTCGGGCGGTCGTCACCCGGTCACTCCGTGGGGCAAGCCTACCAAGGGCAAGAAGACCCGCACCAACAAGTCGACCGATAAATTCATTCTCTTGAGCCGCCACAAGCGGAAGAAGTAAGGAACGACGGACATGGTTCGTTCAGTCTGGAAAGGCCCGTTCGTCGAGGCGTCGCTGCTCAAGAAGGCAGATGCGGCGCGCGCGTCCGGCCGTCACGACGTCATCAAGATCTGGAGCCGCCGCTCGACCATCCTGCCGCAGTTCGTCGGCCTGACGTTCGGCGTCTACAACGGCCAGAAGCACGTGCCGGTGGCGATCAACGAAGAGATGGTCGGCCACAAGTTCGGCGAGTTCTCGCCGACCCGCACCTTCCACGGCCATTCGGGCGATAAGAAAGCCAAGAAGGCTTGAGGATTAAGCGATGAGCAAACCAAAGCGCGAACGGAGCCTCCCCGAAAACGAGGCCAAGGCTGTGGCCCGGATGCTTCGGGTGAGCCCGCAGAAGCTGAACCTGGTGGCGCAGATGATCCGCGGCCGCAAGGCGTCGGCCGCCCTCGCCGACCTGCAGTTCTCGCGCAAGCGGATTGCGGTCGACGTCAAGAAGTGCCTGGAATCGGCGATCGCCAATGCCGAGAACAATCACGAGCTCGAGGTCGACGATCTCGTCGTCTCGCAGGCTTTCGTCGGCAAGGGAATCGTGATGAAGCGTTTCTCGCCGCGCGGCCGTGGCCGTTCGGGCCGAGTTTTCAAACCGTTTTCGCAGCTGACGATCATTGTGCGTCAGGTCGAGGCGAGCGCTTAAAGCAGGCGCTGGGAGAATACGATGGGTCAAAAGATCAATCCGATCGGTCTGCGTCTCGGCATCAACCGGACCTGGGATTCGCGCTGGTTCGCTGGCAAGGCCGAGTACGGCAAGCTGCTGCATGAAGACGTCAAGATCCGCGAGATCCTGCACAAGGAGCTCAAGCAGGCGGCCGTCGCCCGCATCGTGATCGAGCGTCCGCACAAGAAGTGCCGCGTCACGATCCACTCGGCACGTCCGGGCGTCGTGATCGGCAAGAAGGGCGCGGACATCGACAAGCTGCGCAAGCGCGTCGCCGACATCACCTCGTCGGACGTCGTCATCAACATCGTCGAGATCCGCAAGCCGGAGCTCGATGCGACCCTGGTCGCCGAGTCGATCGCCCAGCAGCTCGAGCGCCGCGTCGCGTTCCGCCGCGCCATGAAGCGCGCCGTGCAGTCGGCGATGCGTCTCGGTGCCGAGGGCATCCGCATCAACTGCTCGGGTCGTCTGGGCGGCGCGGAAATCGCCCGCATGGAGTGGTATCGCGAGGGCCGGGTGCCGCTGCACACGCTGCGCGCCGACATCGACTACGGTGTGGCCACCGCGTTCACCACCTTCGGCACTTGCGGCGTGAAGGTCTGGATCTTCAAGGGCGAGATCCTCGAGCACGATCCGATGGCACAGGACAAGCGGATGAACGAAGGCGGCGGCGAGAGCTCGCAGCCCCGGTCGCGCCGCGACGCGGCCTGATCGATCAGCCGCGACAAGACAGGTTTGAGGGCTCAAAGCCATGATGCAACCAAAGAAGACCAAGTTCCGAAAGGCGCATAAGGGCCGTATTCACGGCGTTGCGTCCTCGGGCGCGACGCTGGCCTTCGGCCAGTTCGGGCTGAAGGCGATGGAGCCGGATCGCGTCACCGCGCGCCAGATCGAGGCCGCCCGTCGTGCCTTGACCCGTCACATGAAGCGCGCCGGCCGCGTCTGGATCCGCGTGTTCCCGGATCTCCCGGTGTCGAAGAAGCCGGCTGAAGTCCGCATGGGCTCCGGCAAGGGCTCGCCTGAATTGTGGGTGGCCCGCGTCAAGCCGGGCCGGGTGATGTTCGAGATCGACGGCGTGAGCAACCAGATCGCGCGCGAGGCGCTGCTGCTGGCGGCCGCCAAGCTGCCGATCAAGACGCGCTTCGTCGAGCGCATTGCGGAGTAATGGTCATGGCCGAGATGAAGATTGCCGACATTCGCGCGATGAGCCCCGATCAGATGGACGATGCGATCGTCAACCTGAAGAAGGAGCGCTTCAACCTGCGCTTCCAGCGTGCCACCGGGCAGCTGGAGAACACCGCGCGGCTGCGTGAGGCGCGCCGCGACATCGCCCGTATCAAGACCATCGCCGCGCAGCAGCGCGCCAAGACGAAGTAAGAGGCTCGACATGCCGAAACGGACCCTTCAGGGCGTCGTCGTCAGCGACAAGCAGGCCAAGACGATCGTTGTGCGCGTCGACCGGCGCTTCACCCACCCGATCTACAAGAAGACCATCCGCCGCTCGAAGAACTACCACGCCCACGACGAGAACAACGAGTTCAAGCCGGGCGACATGGTGTGGATCGAGGAGAGCAAGCCGATCTCGAAGCTCAAGCGCTGGACCGTGGTCCGGGGCGAGCACAAGAAAACCGCCTGAGGCGCGGACCGCGGCCCTCGTCGAAGAGGGCCCGTTTCGCTTTCGGGATCAAACAAGGCGCAGCTTTCCTGCGCAGCAGATGAAGAGGACGAGGTGCATCAATGATTCAGATGCAGACCAACCTCGACGTGGCCGATAATTCCGGCGCACGCCGTGTCATGTGTATCAAGGTGCTGGGCGGCTCGAAGCGCCGCTATGCCACCGTCGGCGACATCATCGTGGTGTCGATCAAGGAAGCCATTCCGCGTGGCAAGGTGAAGAAGGGCGACGTCATGAAAGCCGTCGTGGTGCGCGTCCGCAAGGACATCCGCCGCGCCGACGGCTCGGTGATCCGCTTCGACCGCAATGCGGCCGTCCTGATCAACAACCAGTCGGAGCCGGTCGGCACCCGTATCTTCGGGCCGGTGCCGCGCGAGCTGCGCGCCAAGAACCACATGAAGATCATTTCGCTTGCGCCGGAGGTGCTGTGATGGCTGCCAAGATCCGCAAGGGCGACAAGGTGATCGTCCTGACCGGTCGCGACAAGGGTCGCACCGGCGAGGTGTTCGAGGTGCGTCCCGACGAGGGGACGGCGCTGGTGCGGGGCATCAACCTGGTGAAGCGTCACCAGAAGCAGACCCAGAACCAGGAGGGCGGCATCATCAGCAAGGAGTCGCCGATCCAGCTGTCGAACGTCGCTTATGTCGGCAAGGACGGCAAGCCGACGCGCATCGGATTCAAGATTCAGGCGGACGGCAAGAAGGTCCGCGTTGCCAAGAGCTCGGGAGTTGAGATCGATGGCTGAGACTGCTTACACCCCGCGCCTCCGCACGGAATACGACCGCACGATCAAGAGCCAGCTGACCGAGAAGTTCGGCTACGCCAACGTCATGCAGGTGCCGCGGCTCGACAAGGTCGTGCTCAACATGGGCATCGGCGAGGCCGTGAACGACCGTAAGAAGGCGGAAACCGCCGCGGCCGACCTGTCGCTGATCGCCGGCCAGAAGGCGGTCGTGACCTACTCGCGCGTCGCCATCGCGACCTTCAAGCTGCGCGAGAACCAGCCGATCGGCTGCAAGGTCACCTTGCGCAAGACGAAGATGTACGAGTTCATCGACCGCCTGATCAACGTCGCGCTGCCGCGCGTCCGCGACTTCCGCGGCCTGAACCCGAAGAGCTTCGACGGCCGCGGCAACTATTCGCTCGGCATCAAGGAGCACATCATTTTCCCCGAGATCGACTTCGACAAGGCCGGGGAGAGCTGGGGCATGGACATCACGGTGTGCACCACCGCGACGACCGACGACGAGGCCCGTGCCCTTCTGACCGCATTCAATTTCCCGTTCCGGCAGTGAGCAGCTGACTTCAAGCTTCTCAAACGCGGATACCCAGGAGCCAAGCATGGCAAAGAAGAGTTCAATCGAGAAGAACAACCGGCGCAAGCGGATGGCGAAGAACGCCGCCCCGAAGCGCGCCCGGTTGAAGGCGATCATCGCCGACAAGTCCAAGCCGATGGAGGAGCGCTTTGCCGCGACCCTGAAGCTGGCCGAGATGCCGCGCAATTCGTCGGCGACTCGCATCCGCAACCGGTGCGAGCTGACGGGCCGGCCGCGGTCGAACTACCGCAAGAACAAGCTGAGCCGCATCGCGCTGCGCGAGCTCGGGTCCAAGGGCCTGGTTCCGGGCCTCGTGAAGTCGAGCTGGTAAGGAGGGTCGCACCATGTCAACGCACGATCCCATCAGCGATCTGATCACCCGCATCCGCAACGCGCAGATGCGCTCGAAGTCGAAGGTCTCGACGCCTGGCTCGAAGATGCGCGCCAGCGTGCTCGAGGTGCTGAAGTCCGAAGGCTACATCCGTGGCTATGCCACGCTGGAGCATCCGTCGGGCCGCAGCGAGATCGAGATCGAGCTGAAATATTTTGACGGCGAGCCCGTGATCCGCGAGATCGAGCGCGTCTCCAAGCCCGGCCGCCGCGTCTACACCTCGGTGAAGAACCTGCCGCGTGTGAACAACGGGCTCGGAATTTCTGTTTTGTCGACACCGAAGGGAATCATGGCCGACCACAGCGCGCGTGACGCGAATGTCGGCGGTGAAGTTCTCTTCACGGTGTTCTAAGAAGGATTGAGCCATGTCACGTATTGGCAAGAAGCCTGTGGCGGTGCCGTCCGGAGTGACGGCCTCCGTCGACGGACAGACCGTCAAGATGAAGGGGCCGAAGGGCCAGCTTCAGTTCATCGTTCATGACGACGTGGACGTGAAGTTCGAGAACGGCCAGGTCAAGGTTGCCCCGCGTTCCGAGACCAAGCGCGCCCGGTCGCTGTACGGCACCGCGCGCGCCCAGATCGCCAACCTGGTCGAAGGCGTGACCAAGGGCTTCGAGAAGAAGCTCGAGATCACCGGCGTCGGTTACCGCGCCGCGATGCAGGGCAAGAACCTGCAGCTCGCGCTCGGCTACAGCCACGATGTCGTCTACCAGATCCCGGAGGGCATCACCATCGCGGTGCCGAAGCCGACCGAGATCACGGTCACGGGCATCGACCCGCAGCGCGTCGGCCAGGTGGCCGCTGAAATCCGCGCCTACCGGCCGCCGGAGCCCTATAAGGGCAAGGGCGTGAAGTACGCGGGTGAATTCATCTTCCGCAAGGAAGGCAAGAAGAAGTAACGGAGCCGGACATGTCGAGAGCCAAGGTTACGAATGCCCGGCGCAAGCAGCGCGTGAGGCTGTCGCTGCGCCGCTCCGCCGGCGGCCGTCCGCGTCTGTCGGTGTTCCGCTCGTCGAAGCACATCTACGCTCAGGTCATCGACGATCAGAAGGGCGAGACGCTCGCCTCCGCGTCGTCGATGGAGAAGGAGATGCGCTCGGCCGGCAACACCGGTGCCGACATCGACGCGGCGAAGGCGGTGGGCAAGCTGCTCGCCGAGCGCGCGGTGAAGGCGGGGATCAAGGAAGTCGTGTTCGATCGCGGCGGCTATCTCTATCACGGGCGCGTCAAGGCGCTGGCCGACGCGGCGCGCGAGAGCGGGCTGAGCTTCTAACATCAATGGATATGGGCGTCAGAGCCCCTCAGAAGATTGGATAGCACCATGGCAGGTGAACGGGAACGAGGCGGTCGCGATCGCAAGGAGCGCGAGGAGCGCGACAGCGAGTTCGTCGACAAGCTCGTCCACATCAACCGAGTCGCGAAGGTCGTGAAGGGCGGTAAGCGCTTTGGCTTTGCGGCGCTCGTCGTGATCGGCGATCAGAAGGGCCGGGTCGGGTTCGGCCACGGCAAGGCACGTGAGGTTCCGGAGGCGATCCGCAAGGCGACCGACTCCGCCAAGCGCAACCTGACCCGGGTCGCGCTGCGCGAGGGCCGCACCCTGCACCACGACATCTTCGGTCGTCACGGTGCAGGTCGCGTCTATCTGCGTGCGGCTCCGGCCGGTACCGGCATCATCGCCGGCGGCCCGATGCGCGCCGTGTTCGAGACGCTGGGCATCCAGGACGTGGTGGCGAAGTCGATCGGCTCGTCCAACCCGTACAACATGGTGCGCGCGACCTTCAACGCGCTGAAGCACCAGGATAGCCCGCGCTCGGTCGCCGCGCGCCGCAACATCAAGGTGTCGACCCTGCAGGCCCGCCGCGTCGGTGGCGATGCCGAAGCCGCCGCCGACTAAGGTTGGGCCGACTAACGAACGCGCGCCGTCCGCTGGATGGCGCAACTCGGAGTGAACACGATGGCTAGCGCCAAGACGATCAAGATCGAGCAGATCGGCAGCCCGATCCGCCGGCATCACTCGCAGCGCGAGACGCTGATCGGGTTGAAGCTCAACAAGATCGGCCGCGTGACCGAGCTGCCGGATACGCCGGCGGTCCGCGGCATGATCACCAAGGTTCATCATCTCGTCCGCATCGTCGACGAGAAGTAAGGAGAAGGGCGATGAAGCTCAGCGATATCGCCGACAACGCCGGCGCGCGCAAGAAGCGCATGCGCGTCGGCCGCGGCATCGGCTCCGGCAAGGGCAAGACCTCGGGCCGTGGCGGCAAGGGCCAGACCGCGCGCTCCGGCGTGCGCATCAAGGGCTTCGAAGGCGGTCAGATGCCGATGCATCGCCGCCTGCCGAAGCGCGGCTTCAACAACATCTTCGCGCTCGATTTCGTCGAGATCAATCTCGACCGGATCCAGCAGGCGATCGATGCCAAGAAGCTGGACGCCGGCAGCGTGATCAACGCCGAGTCCCTCGTGAAGTCCGGTGCGCTGCGCCGCGCCAAGGACGGCGTGCGCCTGCTCGGCCGCGGCGAGCTCAAGGCCAAGATCAACATCGAGGTGCATGGCGCCTCGAAGTCGGCGATTGCGGCGGTCGAGAAGGCCGGCGGCACCGTCAAGCTCCTGGCGCCAGCCAAGGACGAAGGCGAGGCGGCGTAACATCTGCGTCATTGCCCTGCCGCCGGCGCATGCCGGAGAGGGCAGGGCAATGGACAGAACGCGCCCGCGCACCAGATAATATCCGGCGTCTGCCCAGCCCTGCGAGCCCTCGCGGGGCCCAGTGCGGTGAAGAAGGGCGGCGGGAGAAAGCTAGATATGGCCTCAGCAGCGGAACAACTGGCGGCAAACCTCAATTTCGGCGCGCTTGCGAAGGCCGATGAGCTGAAGAAGCGCATCTGGTTCACCCTCGGCGCGCTGCTGGTCTACCGCCTCGGCACCTACATTCCGCTGCCGGGCATCGACCCGAACATCTGGGACTCGGTGTTCCGCACGCAGGCCGGCGGCATTCTCGGCATGTTCAACATGTTCGCCGGCGGCGGCATCCACCGCATGGCGATCTTCGCGCTGAATATCATGCCGTACATCTCGGCATCGATCATCATTCAGTTGCTCACCACCGTCTCGCCCCAGCTCGAAGCCCTCAAGAAAGAGGGTGAGGCTGGCCGCAAGATGTTGAATCAATACACCCGCTATCTGACGGTGATTCTTGCTGCCGTGCAGTCCTACGGCATCGCCGTCGGCCTCGAAGGCGCGGGCAACGTCGTCGCCGATCCCGGCCTGTTCTTCCGCCTCTCCACCGCGATCACGCTGACCGGCGGCACCATGTTCCTGATGTGGCTCGGTGAGCAGATCACCTCGCGCGGCATCGGCAACGGCATCTCGCTGATCATCCTGTCCGGCATCGTGGCCGAGCTGCCCTCGGCGCTTGCCAACATGCTCGAGCTCGGCCGCCAGGGCGCGCTGTCGACCGGCCTGATCCTGATCGTCATCGTGATGGCCGTCGCCGTGATCGCCTTCATCGTGTTCGTGGAGCGCGCCCAGCGCCGGCTCCTGATCCAGTATCCGAAGCGCCAGGTCGGCAACAAGATGTTCGAGGGCCAGTCCTCGCATCTGCCGCTGAAGCTGAACACCTCGGGCGTGATCCCGCCGATCTTTGCCTCGTCGCTGCTGCTGCTGCCGACCACGGTCGCCAATTTCAACGCCGGCAAGGGACCCGAGTGGTTCCAGTGGATCACGACGCAGCTCGGTCATGGCCGGCCGCTGTTCCTGGTGCTGTATCTGGCGCTGATTCTGTTCTTTGCCTTCTTCTACACCGCGATCGTGTTCAACCCGACCGAGACCGCCGACAACCTGAAGAAGCATGGCGGATTCATCCCCGGCATCAGGCCGGGCGAGCGCACCGCGGAATATATCGATTACGTGCTGTCGCGGATCACCGTGCTCGGCGCCATCTATCTGGCGATCGTGTGTCTGATCCCGGAAATTCTGATTTCCTACGCTTCCGTCCCGTTCTACTTTGGTGGCACTTCGCTTCTGATCGTGGTCAGCGTTACGATGGATACCGTGGCGCAGGTTCAGGGTTATCTGCTCGCCCATCAGTATGAGGGGCTGATCAGGAAGTCGAAGCTGCGGGGGCGCCGCCGCGGATAGCGGCGGATCGCGGCCCGGGAACCACCAAGCCAAGAACAAGGTGTGCGGGAGGGTCGCTCACCGTGTGCCGGGGGGCGAAATTCGATGAGACTCATTCTTCTGGGGCCGCCCGGTTCGGGCAAGGGAACGCAGGCGCAGCGCCTGGTGCAGCAATATGGCATCGTTCAGCTGTCGACCGGCGACATGCTGCGTGCCGCGGTGGCGGCGCAGACGCCGATCGGGCTGAAGGCCAAGGACATCATGGCGGCGGGTGGCCTTGTCCCGGACGAGGTCGTGGTCGGCATCATTGCCGACCGGATCGAGCAGCCGGACGCCGCCAATGGTTTCATCCTCGATGGCTTCCCGCGCACGGTGCCGCAGGCGGAGGCGCTGGATGCGCTGCTGAAGCAGAAGCAGATGAAGCTCGACGCGGTAATCGAACTCCGGGTCAATGAAGGCGTGCTGCTTGAGCGCGTCGAGCGCCGGGCCGCCGAGACCCGCGCGCGCGGCGAGGCTGTGCGGGCCGATGATACGCCGGAGGTCCTGACCAAGCGCCTAGCCAGCTACCGCGACCAGACCGAGCCCCTGATCCACTATTATTCGGACCATCGGATGCTGGCGACCGTCGACGGCATGATGCCGATCGAGCAGGTCACCGAGGAGATCGGACGGATCCTGGCCGCCGTCGGCAAGTCCGGCGGCAGCCGGGCGGCCAAAAAGGCAAACCCGGCCAAGCGCAGTGCCAAGGCTCGGGGCAAGACCGCGCCGGCAAAATCGGCCAAAAAGGCTCCCAGGGCGCCCGCGCCGGCGAAAAAGGCCACAAAGACAGCCAAAAAGGTCGCAAAGACTGCGAAAAAGGGAGCAAAAGCGGCCCCCAAGAAAGCCCCCAAGGCTGCGAAGAAGGCCCCCAAGCCCGCTGCCAAGGCGACCCGGGGAACCCGGAAAACCTCTGCAAAGGCTGCAAAAAAGCGCGCCAAGAGGTGACCGAATCTTGTAGGGGCGGTTGACGACCGCCGTGTGAATCCATTAATAAGCCCGCATCCAAGTCGGATGGTTTTCCAAAGATGCCGGGCCCCACGAATCGAGGGGTGGGCGTCTTGTTCGCGTTTGCGGACACCTGCCCGAGATAGCGAGAACGAAGGCCGGTCCATCCTGGGATCGGTGACAGGAGAGAAGTCCGTGGCCCGTATTGCCGGTGTCAACATCCCGACCAACAAGCGCGTCCTGATCGCGCTCCAGTATATCCATGGCATCGGCCCGAAGATCGCGGGCGAGATCATTGACAAGGTCAAGATCGCCGAGGATCGCCGCGTCAACCAGCTGAGCGACCAGGAAGTCCTGCAGATCCGCGAAATCATCGACCGCGACTACGTTGTCGAGGGCGACCTGCGGCGCGAGACCGGCATCAACATCAAGCGTCTGATGGACCTCGGCTGCTATCGCGGCCTGCGCCATCGTCGTGGCCTGCCGGTGCGCGGCCAGCGCACCCACACCAATGCGCGCACGCGCAAGGGGCCGGCCAAGGCGATCGCCGGCAAGAAGAAGTAATTTGGCGAATTGCTGATAGCGGGTGGCGAGTAGGGGCAATCCCTATTCGCTACTCGCTATTCACCATTCGCCTTTCTGGTGTAGCCGCTGGCACTACGGCGGCGTTGAGATCTCGAGAAAGGTACTTATATGGCCAAGGAAGCCGCACGTGTCCGCCGTCGTGAGCGCAAGAACATCGCCTCCGGCGTCGCCCACGTGAATTCGTCGTTCAACAACACCACCATCACCATCACCGACGCGCAGGGCAACACCATTGCCTGGTCGTCGGCGGGCACGATGGGGTTCAAGGGATCGCGCAAGTCGACCCCGTATGCCGCGCAGGTCGCGGCGGAGGACGTGTCCAAGAAGGCTCAGGAACACGGCATGCGCACCCTCGAGGTCGAGGTTGCCGGCCCGGGTTCCGGCCGTGAATCGGCGCTCCGTGCGCTGCAGGCTGCGGGTTTCACCGTCACCTCGATCCGCGACGTGACGACGATCCCGCACAATGGTTGCCGCCCACGCAAGCGTCGGCGCGTCTAATCTGAAAGAGGCGGACAGCATGTCCGCCTCGTCGTGCTTTTGAGACATTTCGACTGCCGCGATCTGAAGCGCGGTTCTCCAACGCCAGTCAGTCAGATCCCATGACTGGCCCATGGGTGAAACAGTGACGATCCAGAAGAATTGGCAAGAATTGATTCGGCCGAACAAGCTCCAGGTCACGCCGGGCTCCGACGCGACCCGTTTCGCCACCGTGGTTGCCGAGCCGCTGGAGCGCGGTTTCGGGCAGACGCTCGGCAATGCGCTGCGCCGCATCCTGCTGTCGTCGCTGCAGGGCGCCGCCGTGCAGTCGGTGCACATCGACGGCGTGCTGCACGAGTTCTCCTCGATCGCTGGTGTCCGCGAGGACGTCACCGACATCGTGCTGAACATCAAGGACATCGCGATCAAGATGCAGGGCGAAGGCCCGAAGCGGATGGTCGTGAAGAAGCAGGGCCCGGGCGCCGTCACCGCCGGCGATATCCAGACCGTCGGCGACATCGTGGTGCTCAACCCTGACCTGCAGCTCTGCACGCTGGACGAGGGCGCAGAGATCCGCATGGAGTTCACGGTCGCCACCGGCAAGGGCTACGTCGCCGCCGATCGCAACCGCCCCGAGGACGCCCCGATCGGCCTGATCCCGGTCGACAGCCTGTTCTCTCCGGTCCGCAAGGTCTCCTACAAGGTCGAGAACACCCGCGAGGGCCAGATCCTCGACTACGACAAGCTGACCATGACGATCGAGACCAACGGCGCGATCACGCCGGAGGACGCGGTGGCCTATGCCGCCCGCATCCTGCAGGACCAGCTCAACGTCTTCGTCAACTTCGAAGAGCCGCGCAAGGAAGTCGCCCAGGAGATCATCCCGGACCTCGCCTTCAACCCAGCCTTCCTCAAGAAGGTGGACGAGCTCGAGCTGTCGGTACGTTCGGCGAACTGCCTGAAGAACGACAACATCGTCTACATCGGCGACCTCGTGCAGAAGTCGGAAGCGGAAATGCTGCGCACCCCGAACTTCGGCCGCAAGTCGCTGAACGAGATCAAGGAAGTGCTGGCCCAGATGGGTCTGCATCTCGGCATGGAAGTGCCGGGCTGGCCGCCGGAGAACATCGACGAGCTGGCCAAGCGCTTCGAGGATCATTACTGAGCATTCGTCGTTCCGGGTTCGATGCTGCGCATCGCCCCGGAATGACGTCCACCACTCGGGCGAACGCAGGCAGCCCACCTGAGCAACATGTCCGACGAACCGTCGCGGCAGATAGAAATGAAGGACTAAGACAATGCGTCACGGCAAGGTTCATCGGAAGCTCAACCGCACCGCCGAGCATCGCAAGGCGATGTTCGCCAACATGTGCGCCGCGCTGATCAAGCACGAGCAGATCGTCACCACGCTGCCGAAGGCCAAGGAGCTGCGGCCGATCGTCGAGAAGCTCGTCACCCTCGGCAAGAAGGGCGGTCTCGCTTTGCGTCGCCAGGCGATCGCCGAGATGCGCGATGTCGACCAGGTCAAGAAGCTGTTCGACGTCCTGGCACCCCGCTACAAGGACCGCAACGGCGGCTACACCCGCATCATCAAGGCCGGCTTCCGCTACGGCGACAACGCCGCGATGGCCGTGATCGAGTTCGTCGATCGCGACGTCGATGCCAAGGGCCAGGATTCCGGCCCGGTGCAGGAGACCTCGGAAGCGGCGTAAGCGCAGCTCCGACCCGACGTTCAAAACGGCGCCTTCGGGCGCCGTTTTCATTTTGAGGTTCTGTAGCCCGGATGAGCGAAGCGACATGTGGGGTCGCCTGCACAGCTCGTGTGACTTTAACAGCATAGACCGGAGCGCCGCGCATGAGCGCCGCAGAACTGCACATCGTCTACGAGGCGGATGAGGACCGCACCGGCAAGATCATAGCGACGGCCAGGGCCGGAGTGTTTGCCGCGCGCGGCGAGGCGTGGTTCGGCTGCGACCTGAATGCCTTCGTGAAGGGTCTGCGCTCCTATCCGCTATCGTGGGACAAGCCGCCGATGATCGAAGGCGGTTACTTCGATGGACAAGGCGGCCTCGCGCGATGCCTCGTCCGGATCGTCATCAGGCCATACGACTTCCGTGGACATTTGCTGGTGCATGCGGATCTGGCTACGCTCGTTCAGAGCACAGCGGATGCCGACGTGCAGAACAGCGCCTCGATCCGCTTCCTGACCGAATATGCACTCGTCGAACGTTTCGCGACCGAGCTGGCACAGGTCCTGAACGGCAAGCGCGAAGCGGCTATCCTGATAGGGACCACGAGCTGACAACCACGGCGCCTTCGGGCGCCGTCTTATTTCGAGGATCAGCTCTGCGCGCGGCGCGTTGAGTGTCGGCGCGCGACGCCCCACATCCGTTCCTTCAGCACAACGGAGAGCTGCTCATGCACATCGACCTTTCAGGAAGAACTGCGCTCGTCACCGGGTCCACCGCCGGCATCGGCTTCGCCGTTGCCAAGGGATTGGCCGCCTCGGGCGCCGAGGTCGTCCTGAACGGCCGGACCACCGACCGTGTCGATGCGGCCGTCGCGAAGCTGAAGCAGGCGGTTCCGGCGGCGAAGCTGCGCGGCGTCGCCGGCGATGTCGCTCAGATCGGCGGCTGCAACGCCATCGTCACCGCGCTGCCCGAGGTCGACATTCTCGTCAACAATGCCGGCATCTTCGAGCCGAAGGAGTTCTTCGACATTCCCGACGAGGACTGGAGCCGCTTCTTCGAGATCAACGTCATGTCCGGCGTGCGCATGGCGCGCGCCTACATGCAGGGCATGCTGAAGCGCAACTGGGGGCGCATCATCTTCATCTCCTCGGAGTCGGCGGTGAACATCCCGACCGAGATGATCCATTACGGCATGACCAAGACCGCGCAGCTCGCGGTCTCCCGCGGCCTCGCCAAACTGACCCGCGGCACCGGCGTGACCGTCAATGCAGTGCTGCCGGGACCGACGATGTCGGAAGGCGTCGAGACCTTCGTCAAGGATCTCGCCCGTCAGAACGGCCAGTCGGAGGAGGAGGCGGCCTCGTCTTTCGTCAAGCAGCACCGGCCGGCCTCGCTGCTGCAGCGCTTCGCCGGTGTCGACGAGATCGCCAACATGGTCGTCTACGCCGCCTCCAAGCAGGCCTCCGCCACGAACGGCGCCGCGCTGCGCGCCGAGGGCGGCATCCTCGACACCATCGCCTGAGGCCGGCCATGGCGGCTTACGTCATCTCCGAGGTCGAGGTGCGCGACATCGAGGCGATGGAACGCTATCGCACCCGCGCGGCGCACTCGATCGCGCAATATGGCGGGCGCTATCTGGTCCGCGGCGGGACCTCCGAGACGGTCGAAGGCGGCCCGCCGGCCAAGACCCTCATTATCGTCGAGTTCCCGTCGATGGCCCGGCTGCGCGAATGGTATGCGTCGGCCGAATACGCCGACGCCCTGGGCGAGCGCTGGAAGGCGCTGGACCGCCGGCTGATTTTCGTCGAGGGTGCTGCACCTGCGTAGAGAACGGACTCTGTTGCGCCCATGCTGACCATCACCCCCCGCCGCAGGCGTTGGCTCAAGCTGACCTCGGCGCGGTGGCAGCGGCGGGTGCTGTTCGTGGCCGGCGGCCTGGTGGTGGGCGCGGCGGCGGTGGCGCTGGCGGAGCTCGCCGACCTGGCCCAGCTCGCCTTCAACTGGCTGTTGTCGAAATCACGCTACGCCTCACTGATCGTGACGCCCGCCGGCTTCGCGCTGTCGGTCTATCTGACCCAGCGCTTCTTCCCGAACGCGCAAGGCAGCGGCATCCCGCAGGCCATCGCCGCGCGCCACCTGACGGACACGAGCGCGCGCAGCCCGCTGGTGTCGATCCGCATCGCCATCGGCAAGGTGCTGCTGACCCTGCTCGGGCTGCTGTGCGGCGGCTCGGTCGGCCGCGAGGGGCCGACCGTGCAGGTCGGCGCCTCCATCATGTTCGCGCTCGGCCGGCTGTCGCCGCGGCGGCAGCCGGGCTTGATCCTGGCCGGCGCCGCCGCCGGGGTCGCGGCCGCCTTCAACACGCCGCTGGCCGGCATCGTGTTCGGCATCGAGGAGATGAGCCGTGCCTTCGAGACGCGGACCTCGAGCCTCGTCATCGCCACCGTGATCGCCGCTGGCCTGACCTCGCTGGCCCTGATGGGCAATTACGCCTATTTCGGCACGACGCCGATCGCGCTCGGCAAGGGCATCGACTGGCTGGCGGTGCCCGTCTGCGGGGTCTTGGGCGGCGCCGCCGGCGGCCTGTTCAGCCGCATCCTGATCACGATGGCGCGCGGGCTGCCCGGGGCATCCGGCCGGCTCATCAAGCGCCACCCGCTGCCGTTCGCGCTCGCCTGCGGCTTTGCCGTCGCGCTGTGCGGGCTGGCGTCAGGCGATACCATCTACGGCACCGGGTATGCCCAGGTGAAAGGGGCGCTGGAGACCGGCACGCCGCTGCCGGGCGATTTCGGCGTGCTGAAATTCCTCGCCACCACCTTTGCCGCGATCAGCGGCATTCCTGGCGGCATCTTCGCGCCGTCGCTCGCAGTCGGGGCGGGTATCGGCGCCAACGTCGCCAGCCTGTTCCAGCAGTCGCTCCTGGCGCCGATCATGCTGCTCGGCATGGTCGCCTATTTCGCCGGCGTCGTGCAGGCGCCGATCACCGCCTTCGTCATCGTCACCGAGATGACCGACAACCACGCCATGGTGGTGCCGCTGATGATGGCCTCGCTGATCGCCTACGGCACCTCGCGTCTGATCTGCGAGGAGGGGCTCTATCACGCTCTCGCCAAGGGCTTCGTCGCCCGAGCTGAGACCAAGGCTGAGGCCGCGCAGGAGTCGAAGCAGGCCACGGCGCCGTCCTGACCCAGCGCTCATCCACCATGTTCGGAGCGCGCCGATAACGGCTGTCGGTTCAATCGCTTGATGGCAGATCCTGAGATCTGCCATCGGCTCGAAAGGGCTGCCGGCGGCCCCGTTGCCGGCGCCGCCGCGCAAGGTTCGTCGGCCTACTTCCTGAACGGATCCGGCCGCATCAGGAGCCGGCCGGAGATCGAGTTCGGCACCTCGTAGGGCGAGCCGATCGACAGCACGTGGCTCAGCGCGATCAGCCGGTTCGGCAGCTTGGCCGGCGGCGGTGTCTGGAACGAATAGGACGTCGGGTTGTGGCACAGGAAGCAGTTCAGCACGTTCTTGATCGGCGTGTTGTCGGCGTTCTGCACGAAGGTCTCGGCGGTGGCGTTGGCGAGATTGACCGAGCCGACCGCGCTGGTCTGGTTGCTGTTCAGGTTGTACGAGTTGGGGAGCATCCAGACGGTGCCGTCGAGGCTGTAGCTCGCGAACGTCGATTGCGGGCCCTTCAGGCCGGAGAGAAAGCCCTGGGCTTGCACCGTGATCGCGAAGATGTTGCCGACGCCGTTGGGCTGGTTCTCGCCGCCGGTCTGGTTCTCGAGCACGACGTTGGTCACCGGCGTCAGCTTCTGGGTCGCCGGATCGAGCCGCAGTTGCGGCCGGTTGGCGCCGGGCAGCGCCGCGATGTTGACCTGCGAGAACGGCGTGCGGCCCTTGTAGAGCGTGTAGCTCTTCGGATCGGAGCGGCTTGCCGATGGCGCAAAGGTGTTGTCCGGCGTCTGCGGCGAGTTGTTCTTCAGCTCGAACGTGCCCCACAGGAATTCGGGGTGGTTCTCGGTGTAGCCGACCACGTGCAAGCCGATCAGCGCCACGGTCACCGTGACGAACTTGCCGGGCGTCGGGCGGATCGTGATCAGGCCGGGGGTGACGTTGTTCTCCAGCACCGGCACCTGTGCCTGGGTCGTATAGGCGCCCGCAGGCGGTGCCTGCCCGGGGTCGAGCCGCAGCCACGTCGCCTTGAACACCGCATCGCCCACGGCGAAGGAGGAATCTGCCGGCTGGCTCCGGTAGCCGCCGGTCGCGATCAGGTTCTTGCGCGCCGTGTTGAAATAGCCCTGGTTCATGTGGACCGAGGCGTAGACGGGATAGCCGTTCTGCGCGACCAGCATGTTGCCGTCGGCTTCGACGATGGCGCCGGCACCTTCGGTGAAGCCGGCCGTGCCGTGGAAGACCTGGGCGCGGGCCGCCAGCGTCAGCGGGCGCTGCCGTGGTGCGCCGGCATTCTCGGCGTTGCCGAGCAGCTCGTCGGGCGTCGCCAAGGTCATGAACCGCGGCACGGCGGCGCCAGAGCCCGAGTCCTTCACCAGCGCTGTTGCCCAGACGAACGCCTCCCACGACCATTGATGGAAATTGCAGTCCGGCGTCGGGATGGTCTTGGTGTCGGAGGTGGGGAAGGCGGCGTCCGGCTTGAGATAATTGCCCAGTCCCTCCGACCAGCCGAAGGCCGGGCAGTTCTTCGCCGGCGGCGGCGGAGCAGCGCTGGCGGGGTTGAGAGCGCCGGCAAGGCCGCTCGCGGTGACGGTCGTCGCGAAAGTGAGCATGAGCCACTGAATCGTCTTCATGGCCGGTCTCCATTGATGTGCGCGCTGGGATGGGCCGATGAATCTCGCCGCCATGCGTCGCAAATGATTGTTAAAAATGATTCATTCAAAAGTAGTGCGCGACGAACATGCACCCAAAGGTGAGATTTGCAAGACCGGCAGCTCACTCAGTCCGCAATTTTTTTCGGACGCCCCTCGCGGCAGTGGAATGCGGCTCGCGGCAGCATTCGTCTTCACCGGCCGACACGGGCTGCAGTGTGAGCGCAGGCACGGTTGACACCACGGATCGCGTGCATCCTGGCGGCCGTTCGCTGGAGAAGTGCGGACAATGAGGTCTTCACGCCAGTGGACAGCAACCACAGGAGAGTGAAATGAAGTCCATCATGGCCGCTGCGTTGCTGCTCGCGTTGACGTCGGGCGCAAGCCTTGCGGGCACGCCGCTGATCGATGCGCGGCAGCACAACCAGTCACATCGCATCTACAATGGCATCGCGAGCGGACGGCTGACCTATCCGGAGGCGCAGCAGCTCGTCCGCGGTCAGATCCACGTCCAGAAGCTGGAAAACAAGGCCAAGGCGGACGGCGTGGTGACGCCGTTCGAGCGTGCCCGCATCAACGTCGCGCAATCCGTGCAGGGCGCGCGCATCTTCTGGAAGAAGCACAATTAGCCGCGCACGGCAGCTCGCTGGTGGCAAAGCGCCGCTTCGGCGGCGCTTTGCCACCATGTGATGCGGCGGCGCCGCCGCTCACACCAGCGCGGCTGCGACGCCGGCTAGGGCGCTGAACGTGACCACGACGAGCGGCGGCGCGCGCCAGGCGACCAAGAGGACAAAACCGACCAGCGCGATGCCAAAATCCGCGGCGTTGTGGACGGTGGTCGTCCAGACCGGGTCGTACAGGGCCGCTCCCAGCACACCGACGACCGCAGCGTTGACGCCCCGCATCATCGCCTGGGCGCCGGCGCGTTTGCGGAACGAGTCCCAGAACGGCAGCGCGGCGAGCAGGACCAGCATGCCCGGCAGGAAGATGCCGAGGAGACCGAGCGCGGCCCCGACGATCCCATGCGGCTCCGGACCGACGACGGCGCCGAGATAGGCGGCGAAGGTGAAGAGCGGGCCCGGGACGGCCTGCGCCGCACCGTAGCCGGCGAGAAAGGCGTCGTCGCTCAGCCAGCCAGGTCCGACGAAGGCCTCGCGCAGCAGCGGCAGCACGACATGTCCACCGCCGAACACCAGCGCGCCGGAGCGATAGAAGGCATCGAACAAGGCGACGCCGGTCAATCCCGTGACGCCGCGCAGCAGCGGAAGTCCCGCCAACAGGATGACGAACAGCGCGAGCGCGATCAGCCCCACGCTTCGCGAGACGGGGATCGCGACGTGTCCCGACGGCGCCGCCTCGCCGCGGCAGAGCCAGAGGCCGGCGAGCCCGCCGAGGACGATCGCTCCGATCTGCGCGACCGAGGCCGTACTCGATAGGATGATGAGCGTCGCGGCGACCGCGATCGAGGCGCGCGCACGGTCGGGACACAGCGAGCGCGCCATGCCCCAGACCGCATGCGCGACGATGGCGACCGCGGTCAGCTTCAGCCCGTGCAGCAGGCCGCTGCCGATCGGTCCGCTCAATCGGCCCGCACCATAGGCGAACAGGACGAGCATGGCGGCCGACGGCAGGGTGAAGCCGGTCCAGGCGGCGAGCGCGCCGAGATAGCCGGCCCGCATCAGCCCGATGGAGAAGCCGACCTGGCTGCTGGCGGGGCCGGGCAGGAACTGGCACAGCCCGACCAGATCGGCATAGGCATGCTCGTCGATCCACTTCCGCCTGACGACGAACTCGTCGCGGAAGTAGCCGATATGGGCGATCGGACCGCCGAAGCAGGTCAGGCCGAGCGTGAAGAAGATCCGCAGAACCTCGAGCGGAGATCCGGAGCGCCCGCCGTGATCGGCGGGCGGGTTGGTCGCGGACTTCAGGCTGCTCACGGACGTTCGTTCCAGGCGCGAGGAGGTTCCTATCGGCTTTCGTTAAGGGGAAACGGGACCGTCGGCCAGTCTCGATCGCTCATGGCCGCTGATCGGACCGCGCGTCGGCTGCCGGCCATCTTATGCCTTCGATCGGCGGGATGGTGGGGCACGGCGCCACCGCGATCTCGCGCGCGGGGAGACCGCGGGGGCGCCTTTGCCCATTGTTGCCTGTTAGTTAGCTCCATCCCTCCAGCACGATCTTGCCGCGGGAGGTGTTGCTCTCGATCAACGCGTGCGCGCGCTTGAGGTTGGCCGCGTTGATGGTGCCGTAATTGTCGCCAAGGGTGGTGCGGATCACGCCCTTGTCGATCAGGTCGGACACGTCGTTGAGCAGATGGTGCTGCGCGATCATGTCGGCTGTCGTGAAAGATGAGCGCGTGAACATCGATTCCCAGTGGATGGAGATCGCCTTGCCCTTGAAGGCGGCGAGCGAGAACTCGGCGGGATCGTCGATCAGGCCGAACTTGCCCTGCGGCGTCATGAAGTCGGCGATTGCCTTGTAGTGCTGGTCGCTGTGGGTGAGGCTCGCGATGAGCGCGACCGGCGGCAGCTTCAGCGCGTCGATCTGCTCCTTCATCGGCTTGCCGTGGTCGATGACGGCATGGGCGCCGAGCGACAGGCACCAGTCGCGGGATTCCGGGCGGTTCGCGGTGGCGAGCACCGTCAGGCCGGTGAGGCGGCGCGCAAGCTGGATCAGGATCGAGCCGACGCCACCGGCCGCACCCGTGATCAGCAAGGTGCGGTCATCGAGGCTCTTGCCGGGGACGGCGCCGAGCCGGTCGAACAGCAGCTCCCATGCGGTGATCGAGGTGAGGGGCAGGGCGGCGGCTTCGGCGAACGACAGGCTCTTCGGCTTGCGGCCGACGATGCGCTCGTCGACCAGATGGAATTCGGCATTGGTGCCCTGGCGCAGGATCGAGCCGGCGTAGAACACCTCGTCACCGGGCTTGAACAGGCTCACGTCCGGGCCGATAGCCTCGACCACGCCAGCGGCGTCATAGCCCAGGATCTTGGTTTCGCCGGCGGGCGGTGCGGCGCGCTTGCGCACCTTGGTGTCGACCGGATTGACCGACACCGCTTTCACGGCGACGCGGATGTCGCGTCCCTTCGGCTCGGGTTTGGCGGTCTCGAGATCGAAGAGCGCGCGGTCCTCGGTGATGGGCAGCGACTGCTGGTATCCGACGGCCTTCATGAACAGCCTCCTGGTTGGCTTGGCGATAGGATCTGTTTGTCCTGCTGGCGCCAGTTCAGCAAGTACTGTAAAAATGGGGAACTAGTCCCCGTTTGGATACTATTGGGCCAACACGCGATGAAACGGAAGAATTTCACCCGCCGTCCCGGCTGCGCGGTCGAAGCCACGCTCGATCTGATCGACGGCAAGTGGAAGGGCGTGATCCTCTACCACCTGCAGGGTGGCAGCCAGCGCTTCGGCGAGCTGCGCCGGCTGATGCCCGGCATCACCCAGCGCATGTTGACCAAGCAGCTGCGTGCGCTGGAGGAGGACGGGCTAGTCGTCCGCAAGGTCTATGCCGAGGTGCCGCCGCGCGTCGAATACAGCCTGTCCGAGGTCGGCGAGAGCCTGCGGCCGGTGATCGAGGTTCTCAGAAGCTGGGGCGAGCGGCACCAGGAACGGCTGTCCTGCGCGCCCGTTGCAGAGACCATCAAATCGCCGCATCAGGCCGCCTGAGCTTGGCCGCACCGGCCGTTCCGCTTATATCGAAACCGTCATTTTCCAGGATTGTTCGCATGTCGTTGATTCGCTCCACACTGGTCCTGCTGCTGTCCCTGCTGGCCGCGTCTCCGCTCGCGGCGCAGGACCGGCGCGTGCCGCAGTCCCAGGCCGAGCTGCGGCTGTCGTATGCGCCGATCGTGCAGCGCGTGCAGCCGGCGGTCGTCAACGTCTACGCCGCCAAGGTGGTGCAGAACCGCAATCCCTTTCTCGACGATCCGATCTTCCGCCGCTTCTTCGGTCTGCAGGGCGGGCCGCAGGAGCAGATGCAGCGCTCGCTCGGCTCGGGCGTGATGATCGATGCGTCCGGTCTCGTCGTCACCAACGTGCATGTGATCGAGGGCGCCGACGAGGTGAAGGTGTCGCTCGCCGACAAGCGCGAGTTCGAGGCCGAGATCGTGCTGAAGGACAGCCGTACCGATCTCGCCGTGCTCAAGCTGAAGGGCACCAAGGAGCAGTTTCCGACGCTCGACCTCGCCAATTCCGACGATCTGCTGGTCGGCGACATCGTGCTGGCGATCGGCAATCCGTTCGGCGTCGGCCAGACCGTGACGCACGGCATCGTCTCGGCGCTGGCGCGCACGCAGGTCGGCATCACCGACTATCAGTTCTTCATCCAGACCGATGCCGCGATCAATCCCGGTAATTCGGGCGGTGCGTTGGTCGATATCAACGGCCGTCTGGTCGGCATCAACACCGCGATCTATTCCAAGTCCGGCGGCTCGCAGGGCATCGGCTTTGCCATTCCCGCGAACATGGTGCGCGTCGTCGTGGCCTCGGCCAAGAGCGGCGGCAAGGCGGTGAAGCGCCCATGGCTCGGCGCGCGGCTGCAGGCGGTGACGCCCGAGATCGCCGAGAGCCTCGGCCTGCGCTCGCCGACCGGCGCGCTGGTCGCCTCGGTGGTCGCGAACAGCCCGGCGGCGAAGGCGGGCATCAAGTCGTCGGACCTGATCGTGTCGATCGACGGCCAGCCCGTCGATGATCCCAACGCGTTCGACTACCGTTTTGCGACCCGTCCGCTCGGCGGCACTGCGCAGATCGAGGTGCAACGCGGCGGCAAGCCGGTGAAGGTCGCGGTCGCGCTGGAGACCGCACCGGACACCGGGCGCAACGAGATGGTCATCAACGGCCGCTCGCCATTCCAGGGCGCGAAGGTCGCCAACATCTCGCCGGCGGTCGCCGACGAGCTGCACCTCGATGCCGACACCGAGGGCGTGGTGGTGCTCGAGCCGGGCGACGGCACCACCGCCGCCAATGTCGGCTTCCAGAAGGGCGACGTCATCATGGCCGTGAACAACCAGAAGATCGCCAAGACCGCCGATCTCGACAAGGCCTCGCGCGAGGCCGCCCGCATCTGGCGCATCACCGTGCTGCGCGGCGGCCAGCAGATCAACGTCACGCTCGGCGGATGAGCCCGAAGCGTCCCCAGCAGGGAGGCCCGAGCCTCTTCGCTGCGGCGGGGATGGAGCAGGATGCGCCACGGCCGCTGCCGGAGCGGCTGCGCCCGCACAAGCTGTCCGACGTCGTCGGGCAGGATCACATCCTCGGGCCCGACGGCGCGCTGACGCGCATGCTGGAGACGCGCACGCTGGGCTCGCTGATCTTCTGGGGCCCGCCCGGCACCGGCAAGACCACCGTGGCGCGGCTGTTGGCAGACGCCACGGAGTTGCATTTCGAGCAGATCTCGGCGGTGTTCTCCGGCGTCGCCGATTTGAAGAAGGTGTTCGACGCGGCGCGCGCGCGACGCGAGACCGGGCAGGGCACGCTTCTCTTCGTCGACGAGGTGCATCGCTTCAATCGCGCCCAGCAGGATTCCTTCCTGCCGGTGATGGAGGACGGCACCGTCGTGCTGGTCGGCGCGACCACGGAGAACCCGTCCTTCGAGCTCAACGCCGCGCTGCTGTCGCGTTCGCGCGTGCTGGTGTTCCACTCGCTCGATGCCGCCGCGATCGAGAAGCTCTACAGCAACGCAGAGGCGGTCGAGGGCCGCAAGCTGCCGCTCGATGACGAGGCGCGCGCCGTGCTGATCCGCATGGCCGACGGCGACGGCCGCGCCGCGCTGACGCTCGCCGAGGAGGTCTGGCGCTCGGCGCGCAAGGACGAGATCTTCAACGCGGTGCAGCTGCAGGACATCCTGCAGCGCCGCGCGCCGATCTACGACAAGTCCGCCGACGGCCACTACAACCTGATCTCGGCCATGCACAAATCGGTGCGCGGCTCGGATCCCGATGCCGCGCTGTACTACTTCGCCCGCATGCTCGACGCCGGCGAGGATCCGCTGTTCCTCGCCCGTCGCATCGTGCGCATGGCCGTGGAGGACATCGGCCTCGCCGATCCGCAGGCGCTGGTGATCGCCAACGCCGCCAAGGACGCCTATGATTTCCTGGGCTCACCCGAAGGCGAGCTCGCGATCGCGCAGGCCGTGATCTATGTGGCGACCGCGCCGAAATCTAACGCCGCCTACAAGGCGTTCGGCGCCGCCAAGCGCGTGGCGAAGGAGGGCGGCTCGCTGCTGCCGCCCAAGCACATCTTGAATGCCCCGACCAAGCTGATGCAGAGCGAAGGCTACGGCGCCGGCTATCAGTACGACCACGACACGCCCGACGCGTTTTCGGGACAGGACTACTTTCCCGACGCCCTCGGCCGCCAGCAGTTCTACGATCCCCCGGAGCGCGGCTTCGAGCGCGAGATCAGGAAACGGCTGGATTATTGGGCGAAGCTGCGGAAGGAGCGGGGCGGGTAGCATCGCTGACCTTGCGGCTTGCTCGGTTCACCTCGGCCCGCTTGCCGGGAAACACCGAGCTCTCCTGCGGACGCCTGACTCGGAGACCGCTATGCCAAGTGACCATCAACTACTTGCCCGTCTGTACGAACTCCGCGATCTCCCGCGTCAGTCGGTCGTCCTCGGTATTGATCGCATACACCTCGGACATGTGGCTGTGCTGCGGCAGCATCACCGCGCGGGCGCAGCCGGATGGCCGTTTGCAGGCGGCCTGCTTCAACAGGTCGAACTGCTCGACGAAGCGCGGCGGGTCGAGCTCGGCGGAGACGATCATCAGCGGCAGACTCGAGGCTTGCAGGCCTGATAGCGACGAGCGCTCCTTGAAGCGCGAGGGATCGGTGCCGAAATAGGCCATCTCCTGGTCGCCGAGCGGCGTCGCGGTGAGGTCGTAGACGCCAGAGGCCATGATCGCGCCCGCAAGGCCGCCGCCGGCGACCTTGTGGAATTCGGGATGTGCCACATAGGTCGCGACGTGCACCGCGCCGGCCGAATGGCCCATCAGATAGATGCGCGCGGGATCGCCGCCGTTCTCGGCGGCGTGGGCGACCACCCATTGCACCGCGCTGGCGACGTCCTCGACGCCGGCAGGCCAGGGGAATTTCGGCGCGAGGCGGTAGGTGATGTCGACGCCGACGAAGCCGCTCTTCACCGCCCATAGCATGATGTTGTCGTAGAACGGGCCGTCCGGCGTGGTGCGCTTGTTGCCGCCGATGAAGGCGCCGCCATGCACGAAGATCAGCACGGGCCGGGGCGGGGCCGCGGCATCCGGTGTGAAGACGTCGAGCAGATTGCGTTCGGCCGTGCCGTATCTCACATCGCGCTGCACCTTGACGCCGGTGTAGGGTTCCTTGGCCTGCAGCGGCGCGTAGATCGCGGCGGTCTTCGGCGGGGCGATGACCCGGCCGATCTCGATCAGCTTCCAGGCGATGTCGTCGGGCATCGGGCTCTGCTGCGCCTGCGTGGCGGTCGTCGCCAGCGTGGCTGCCAGGATCGCCAGGCCCAGTCGCGTGAGCGTCATTCGATTCGCTCCGATCAGTATCGATGGCCCAAGGGGCCGACTCACAAGCGGATTTATCGCGATTTCGCCGTGACTGGCAGTGGCTTTTGAGATACGCAACCTGCCATGAGCCGCCGTATCAAGCGAACCCAGACCCGATCCGATCGCCCGACCGATCGCCGCAGCGAGCGGCCGAAGGCCGAGGCAGCCCGCAGCCAAGGCGCCGCGGCCAAGCGTGAGTCTGCGAAGCGTCCCGATGCCGAGCGGCCGCGGCGCGACCGTTTTGCCGGTGACCGCGAGGCGGCACCGCGCGGCGATTTCGGGCGCGGCAAAGCCGAGCGCAGCCGTGCGCCGCGCGCCGAGGGAGAGGATCGCCGCGACAGCTTCGCGCCGCGCAAACAGCCGCCGGCCAAGCGCGCCGGCGCCGGCAAGCCGGCGCGGTTCAGCTCGGAGCATGCCGAGCGCAGGCCTGCGGCGCCGCCGCCGAAGAAGGTCGAGCCGGAGACGCCGCTGCTGCCGACGAAGGTGCAGACCGTGGTGGTCACGGCCGACGAGAACAACATGCGCGTCGACCGCTTCCTCGAGGCGCGCTTCCCCGGTCTGTCGTTCTCCCACATCCAGCGCATCGTCCGCAAAGGCGAGTTGCGCGTCGATGGCAAGCGCGCGGACTCCAAGGACCGCCTGGAGGAAGGCCAGAGCGTGCGCATTCCGCCGCTCAAGCTCGATGCGCCGAAGGAGCGGGCCGGCCTCTCCGAGGGCGAGCGAAAGACGCTGGAGAGCCTCAAGGCGATGACGCTGTACGAGGACGACGACGTGCTCGTCCTCAACAAGCCCGCCGGGCTCGCGGTGCAGGGCGGCTCCGGCATGACCCGCCACATCGACCAGATGCTGGAGGTGATGCGCGACGCCAAGGGCCAGAAGCCGCGGCTCGTGCACCGCATCGACCGCGAGACCTCCGGCTGCCTCCTGATCGCCAAGACCCGCTTCGCCGCCACGCATCTGACCGGCGCCTTCCGCAGCCGTTCCGCGCGCAAGATCTACTGGGCGCTGGTGGCGGGCGTGCCCAAGCCCAAGCAGGGCCGCATCTCCACGTATCTTGCCAAGGAGGAGAGCGAGGACGACACCATCATGCGCGTCGCCGCGCATGGCGACGAGGGCGCCAGCCACGCCGTGACCTACTACGCCGTGGTCGAGGCCTCGGCCAACAAGCTCGCCTGGGTTTCCTTGAAGCCGGTGACGGGGCGCACCCATCAGTTGCGCGCGCACATGGCCCATATCGGCCACCCCATCGTCGGCGATCCCAAATATTTCAACATCGAGAACTGGGCGCTGCCCGGCGGCCTGCAGAACCGGCTGCATCTCTTGGCGCGCCGCATCGTCATCCCGCATCCGCGCGGCGGGTTCATCGACGCCACCGCGCCGCTGCCGCCGCACATGCTGCAGTCGTGGAACCTGCTCGGCCTCGAGCATGACCGCTTCGACCCGATCGAGAACGCGCCGGAGGAGTGAGCGGCTCCGGAGCGCTCAGCCTCTCTGTTCGACGAGTTGAATGCCCGCGTCCCGCAGCGCGCAGAAGATGTTTTCGATATCCTCGGGCGGCATGTCCCATCCGCACAGCGCGTTCAACTCGTCGAAGGTGATCTTGCCATCCTGCTCGCTCATCGCGATCAGCCGGCGAACGATCTCCGGCATGTTCATGGTCGTCCTCCTCTTTGCAGCCTCTGCTTAAGGGGAGGAGAATCGGTTTCCGCTGCGGCCTTCAGTTCCGGAACTGCTGCAGGAACAGTGTGAGCGAATCGTGCGGGGTTTCGACATCGAGGATGACCCAGCCGTCCGGCCCCTTGACCACGATGAAGTTCATCGTCACGCGGTGACCCTGGTTGTCGAAGCTGGCGGCGACATAGGTCTTGTCGAACTGCCTGCGCACAATCGAGATCGCGACCGGGCCGAGCTTCCAGCGCGGGCTCTGCACCAGGAAATCGTAGGGCTCACGCCGCGGCGCCGTCCAGGCCCTGGCGAGGCTCGGATCGAAGAACTGCCGTGCGACCTCGGCCGTCCGCGGCAGCCCGGCGGAGAGCTCCGGCGCGCCCCGGCCGTAATGCGCATAGACGTTGCGCACCAGCGATTCCGGCGTGCGGAAGCCGGCTGCGGCCGGGACGGTGCTGCCGAGCAGGACGAGGGCGGAGAGCAGGGGACGCATCGGCAGCTCGCATTTCGGGCGGACAGGGCTTATCTACCGCGAAAACAACGGATCCCGTGTGATCATCCCGCGAGAGGGCTGGAATTCTGATGCGTGAACTGTTTGACGACGTCGTCGGCCGGTCGGCGCTCGATCCGCAGGAATCGGCGCGCCAGGCGATGCGGATGCCGCTGCGCAAGCGCTTCTACAAGGAGGCCGGGACCGCCGCCGCCGAGGGCGGCTTCAACGTGACCCTCGACGGCCGGCCGATCCGCACGCCGTCGGGGCGCGTCGTCATCGTTCCCGCCGGGGAGCTGGCGGCGGCCGTGGCCGCCGAGTGGCAGGCCCAGGGTGAGAACATCGATCCCGCCACGATGCCGCTGACGCGGTTCGCCAACAGCGTCGTGCAGTCGGTGGTCGACCGCACCGATGACGTGCGCGAGGACATTGCCAAATATCTCCAATCGGACCTGTTGTTCTACCGGGCCGGCCATCCTGAGGGGCTGGTCGCGCGCGAGGCCGAGCATTGGGACCCGGTGCTGGACTGGGCCCGCGATAGTCTCGGCGCGCATTTCATCCTGTCCGAAGGCATCATGCATGTGACCCAGCCGGAGGCTGCGGTTCAGGCGGCGCGCGGTGCGCTGCCGACCGGCCCGTGGACGGTGGCGGCGGCGCATGTCGTCACCACACTGACCGGCTCGGCGCTGCTGGCGCTGGCGCTGGTTCATGGGGTGCGCGACCCCGGCCAGGTCTGGTCGGCCGCCCATGTCGACGAGGACTGGAACGTCGCGCAATGGGGGGCCGACGAGGAGGCGATGAGCCGCCGCGCCGCCAAGCAGATCGACTACGAAGCCGCCGTCCGCATCCTCCAGGCGGTCGACGCCGCGCTCTGAGGCCGGTTAACGCCGGGTTTAGGGGCAACCGCTAGGCTGTGCGCGTAACCCGAGTACGCGCATGGTCCAGAGTGTCACCCCGTCGCCTTCCGTGAGCGCCGTCCGCGGCGTCGGCAGCTCGCCGGCCGGATCCACGGTGGCGGCAGCAACCACGCTGCAGGCCGGCGCACTGGTCAGCGCCAGGGTGCAGCAGGTGCTCGCCGAGAACCTGGTCCAAGTCGCGATCGGAAACCTGTCGATGGAGCTCGCGAGCGAGCTGCCGCTGCAGGCCGGCCAGACGGTGCAGGTCGCCGTGTCGCAGACCGCGCAAGGGCTGCAACTCGCCATCGTCGGGCAGGGCGGCAGCGCTGCCACTGGCACCACCGGCACCCCGACGCCGGCCGCCACCGTCGTCGACGTCACCGGCCGGCTGGCGCCGGCGTTGCCTCCGCCGCCGGATCCGCTGACCGGGCTGGAGCGGCTCGCATTGTCGATTGCCAGCGAGGAGGCGGCGACCCGCCAGGGCAGCCAGGGCCAATTGTTCGCCGATCTCCAGGCCGTCGCCGACTCGCCGAACCTTCCACCGGCCTTGCGCGCCGCCGTGGCCCAGGTGCTGGCGCAACAGACCCAGCTATCGCCGGCGCTGACCGCGGAGGATGTGCAGAACGCCGTACAGCATTCCGGCCTGTTCCTGGAATCCTCGCTCGCCAATGGCGCCGCCGGCGCCGGCACGCCCGACCTGAAGGCGGCGCTGATCGTGCTGCGCCAGACGCTGGCGACGGTGCTGCAGACCGCCGAGCCCGGCATGGCGGCGTCGACGCAGCCATCGCCCGGTGGCTCCTACGCCTCGGTGCTGTCCGAGGCCGGCCGCGCCGCCGCCGCGCAGCAACAGAGCGGCGCACCTTCGCTGGTGCCCGACATCGAGATCGAGCTGCCGCCCCAGCCCTGGGCCACGGGAATGGGGCGGCCCGACGCCGCGTCTGCCGGCTTCACCGGCTCGGCGCTGATCGAGGCCCTGACGGGTGCCAAGGCGCAGTCGCTCACGCCCGGCACGGTGCTGGCCGTGCTGCAGGAAGCGCAGCAGCAGATTCCGCGCGCCGCCGGCCTCATTCCCGGACGCAACGCCAATGGTCGCGCCGATATGGTCGTGCGCACCAACACGCCGCCGCCGCCGTTCCGCGGGGCTGCACCGATGCCGCAGGCCGTGGCGACGCCGACGCTCGGCCCGGACATGCCGCTACCGGCGATCGCGCACCGCCTGCTCGACGAGACCGACCAGGCGCTGTCGCGCCAGACCCTGCTGCAGGTCGCCTCGCTGCCGGATCGTCCGGACGCCTCGACCGCGCGCACCGATCCCGCGCCGCCGCGCTGGAACTTCGAGATTCCCTTCGCTACCCCGCAGGGCACGGCCATGGCGCAGTTCGAGATCTCGCGCGACGGCGGCACGCAATCGCCGGACGCCGCCAAGCGCGTCTGGCGGGCGCGCTTCTCGCTCGACGTCGAGCCGGCCGGCCCGGTGCATGCGATGATCAGCTTCAGCGCCGAGCGCACCTCCGTGCGGATGTGGGCCGAGCGTCCGGTCACCGCCGCGCGCTTGCGCGCCGGTCTCTCCGAACTGAGCCAGGCCCTCAGCCGTGCCGAGCTCTCGCCGGGCGATCTCGTGGTGCAGGACGGCGCGCCGCCGGCGGCGATGCCGCCCAGGGCCGGCCATTTCCTGGATCGCGCGCTATGAGCATCGAGGTGAAGGCCGCCAACAAGACCCAGCTCGCCGTCGCCTTGCACTATGACAAGGGCCAGGGCGCGCCGCGCGTCGTCGCCAAGGGCAAGGGCACGATCGGCGCCAAGATCATCGAGGTCGCGAAGGCGCACGACATCCCGATCGAGGAGAACGAGGTGCTGGCCGGCGCGCTCTCCAATGTCGAACTCGGCGACGAGATCCCGGAGGAGCTCTACAAGGCCGTCGCCGAGGTGCTGGTGTTCGTGCTCAATCTGTCGCGGCCGATGCGCTGAGCGCGCCGCATTTGTGATCTCCGTCATGCGTCGGTCGTCACCGCCCTGTGATAGGGAGGAGCCGACGACGACGGAGAAATTTGCGATGCCCATGATGAGCCGCCGCCACGTGCTCGCCCTGATGACCGGCGCCAGCCTGCTGCCCGGACGTTCTTTCGCGCATGTCGCGCCGCCGCGCAACGAGATCCGCAGCGATCTCGCCAAGCGCTTCACCGACGAAGGCACCAAGGGGACTTTCCTGGCCTACAAGGTCGAGGAATATCTCGTCATCGCCAGCGACACCGATCGCTCCGGCGAGGCAAGGCTGCCGGCCTCGACCTTCAAGATCGCGAACTCGCTGATCGCGCTGGAGACGGGCGTCGTCGAGGATCCCGACAAGGACGTGTTCAAATGGGACGGCGTCACGAGATCGATCGAGGCCTGGAACAAGGATCACACCTTGCGCAGCGCGATCGCGGTCTCCGCCGTGCCGGTCTATCAGGAGATCGCGCGCCGCATCGGCGCTGAGCGGATGCAGAAATATCTCGAGGAGCTCGACTACGGCAATCACGACATCGGCGGCGGCATCGACCAGTTCTGGCTGACAGGCGCGCTTCGCATCGATCCCGTCGAGCAGGTCGATTTCATCGATCGCCTCAGGCGCGGCGCGCTTCAGGTCTCCAAGCGCAGCCAGGATCTGACCCGCGACATCATCCCCGTGACCAAGGTCGGCGATGCCGTCATTCACTTCAAGTCCGGACTGCTCGGCAAGGAGCAGGGGTCGCTCGGCTGGATGGTCGGCTGGGTCGACAAGGGCGATCAGCCGACCGTGTTCGCGCTCAACATGGACTGCCCGGAGCCGCGCCACGTCGAGGCTCGGATGACGCTGACGCAGGCGTGCCTGAAAGACATCGGCGCGATGTGAATCGAACTGCCGTGATGTCGTGGCGTAGCCCGGATGAGCGCAGCGATATCCGGGATCAGCGAACGTGAGTTCCTCAAGGACCAGGACACTGTCGTCATTGCGAGGAGCGAAGCGACGAAGCAATCCAGAGTCATCGAGGGATTCTGGATCGCTTTGCTTCGCCGCTTCGCGCGCAATGACGCGGAGTTGTTGGTGGCCTATCTCCGCGCCAGCTCCAGGTCGACGCCCCTGATCTCCGTGCCTGCCGGGCGGATCGACACGGTCTGTCGGCGTCCCTGCGTCGTCAGCGACAGCCCGGCGGAAAACGTCTGCCCACGCGCCTGGGCTTCGATGCGGTTGCCGACCGCGCGGCCCTCGATCGTGCCGGATGCGTTGTGGCTCGATTCGCTCCATTGCCCCGAGATCTCGCCGCCGCGATAGGCGACGTCGCTGGAGAGGTCGATGTTGTAGCTGTCGCTCGCGCAGCGGATGTTGAGCCGGAGCTGCTCGCCGGCGCCGCCGACGTCATAGGCCGCGCGGCAGCGCAGCCGCTCCTGGTTGCCGTCGGACATGCTGATCACGCCGCCGCCGGTCCAGGAGCCCTCCAGCCCCCGGAACGGCGCGGCAGGCGCCGCATGGGCCGCGCCGCCCAAGGCGAGGGCGGTCAGCAAAGTTGGGATCGCAAGGCGAGAGGCGCGCATCATCGGGCTCCGTTTCATCGTCGAAAAGTGAGCGACAACGCAGCAAGACCCGATGCGTTCGACCTGTCACCTCAAGAATTGATCCAAATCGTTCTATTTTTGCTCACGACAGTTTGAACAGTGCGCGCAGGAAATCCGTCACCGCCTGGCGGGCGGCCTCCGCGGTGGCGGGGTTGCCACCGACATGCGGATCGAACTCGACGCAGGCGTCCTGATAGGTGAAGGGCTGCTGCGTGTCGGCATTGATCAGCATCCCGCCGTCGCTCTCCTTGATGTGGCAGTTGCGCACGGTCTGCGCCTTCGGCGCGACGGCGAGCATGTTGGCGCCGAGCAGGCCGAGATCGAAGCCGTGCGGCGAGTCCGGATATTCGGTCAGCGCGACGTCGCGGCCCGCTGCCTTCAGCCGCTCGACATAGGCCTTGCAGGTCCGCACCGGATTGTAGTCGTCCGGTCCGCCGTGAAAGATCCGGATCGGCCGCGCCACGACGTCGGTCTCACCGAGGTAGGTCGTCGAGCAGTCCGGATAGAACGGGATGTAGGCGGCAAATTGCAGCCCGGAATTGTTCCAGCGCTTGTGGAAGCGCTGGAGGCTCGCATACAGCGCCGCCTGTCCGCCGCGTGAAAAGCCCATCAGCACGATGCGCTCGGGATCGACGCGCGGATGCTTCGCCAGCACGTCCAGCGCACGATAGATGTCCATGATCAGGTTCAGCCGGCCGAGCTGGGCCTGGTTGGTGCTGGTCGCGGTGATGCCGCGCCCGGTGAAGCCGTCGATCGCGAAGGTCGAGATCCCCATTGCATTGAAGGTGCGGCTCCAGGCTGCGATGTTGGCGCCGACGCCGCCCGAGCCGTGCATCAGCACCACTACCGGCAGCCTGCCGCTGCCCTGCGCCACGCGCATTTCGCCGACGACGGTGACCGGCTTGCCGCCGTCGTCGCCGGAGAGGAACTGCCGGTCAGATAGCGTGAGCGAGGGGATCGGGTACATCTCGACCCGGGCGGGCACGTCCTTGGTGATGCCCTGCGCGCTCGCGCTGCCGCAGAGCCCGGGACCGAGTGCAGCGAGCAGCATCATGACCACCGCCGTTGCTGCCGAACGCCGCGCTGGTCCAGCGGTGGTGCGCGATACGCGTCTGAGACCGAAACAGGCGCGCGCGGCAAGCGCCAACGGCGCGCTACCATGGTGTCGCTCCATGACCGTCCTCCTGGCTCGCCGCTTGTGGCGCGGCTTTGCAACCAAGTAGAACGAGCGATCATGGCGCTGTCAAACCATCCCGTGAGATGCATGGTGGACAACGGATCGAGGGGGCATGTGCGTTGCTCGGGCGGGCAGCCCGGCGGAGAGCGGTATGCTGATCACGCGGCGCTCGTGCGACCGTTTGGCGATCGCGGCCTCTGCGCCCGGTAACGTGATCAGGACGAGGCGATCATCGACCGTCAGCGTCGCGTGATCCGACTTGTGGGTGATCCATTATCCTTTCGGTGTCGTTGCGGATTCTTCGTGCCTTTCGGACTCCGCATCAACGCCCGGGAAGCAAAGCGCGACATATCGCCCAGCATCCTTGCAGACTTCTGCGATGATACATGGTGCGCAGTTGTCGCAGTCGCCGCATGTTGCGGAAAAATTCTGGATTGCAGCTATCAGTTCGCCTATGAGGAGCGCACGAACGTTCGCCGGCTCGCGACGGTGGCATACGACGCGTCGAGTTGGTGAGCGACGATCTGGAAGACGGGCGGCGGATCCTCGGCGATCCGATGTCCTCGATAATCGTCCAGCATCCATGCGCGCCGGCGACGTAACAAGATGGACTTCATGCTGAGAGAGCAATTGATCCGTTCGGCCGGCGCGACGATCTGTGCGGTCTCGTTTCTCACGCTTGCAGCGTGCAGCGACCGTGACGGCTCCGGTGCCTCCCAAGCGTCGAGCCCGCCCGAGGTCGGCGTGATCACGGTCGAAGCGGCGCCGGTGACGTTGACCAAGAACCTGCCGGGGCGGATCACGTCGATGCGGATCGCCGAGGTGCGGCCGCGCGTCAGCGGCATCGTGGTCGAGCGCAGCTTCGAGCAGGGTGCGCTCGTCGAGGCAGGCGCCGTGCTGTACCGGATCGATCCGGCGCCGTTCCAAGTCGAGCTCGACAAGGCTCGCGCTGCGCTCGCCAAGGCGGAGGCCGTGCTCTATCAGGCCGATCGCCAGGAAGACCGCCTCAAGACCTTGTTGACCGGCCAGGCCACGTCCCAGGCGCAGTACGAGCTCGCGGTTGCCTCCGAGCGCCAGGCCGAGGCCGACGTTGCGGCCCAGAAGGCCGCGGTCGCGCAGGCGCAGCTCAATCTTGATTGGGCGACGGTGCGCGCGCCGATCAGCGGCCGCATCGGCCGTGCGCTGGTCACCGAAGGCGCGCTGGTCAATCCCAACGAGACGACTCATCTCGCCACCATCCAGCAGCTCGATCCGGTCTATGCCGACTTCACCCAGTCGGTTGCCGAGCTGAACGAACTGCGGCGCGATCTCGCGGAAGGGCGGCTGAAGAGCGTTGCGCCTGACGCGGCGCGCGTCCGCCTCGTGTTGGACGACGGCTCAATCTACAAGCATGCAGGGCGCCTGCTGTTCTCCGACGTCAGCGTCGATCCGGGCACCGCCAAGGTGACGTTGCGCGGCGAGTTTCCGAATCCCGAAGGCGAGCTGCTGCCCGGTATGTATGTCCGGGTGCAGATCGAGGAGGCGATCGATACCAACGGCATCGTGGTCCCGGCGCAGGCTGTGCAGCGCACGACGTCGGGCAGCAGCGCCGTCTATGTCGTCAATGACGAAGGCCGCGCCACCCTTCAGCCGGTACGTGCCGGGCGCACGCTCGCCTCCGGCGTCCTGATCGAGGATGGCCTCAAGCCCGGCTGGCGCGTCGTCGTCGACGGCGTCCAGAAGGTGGCGCCCGGCAGTGCCGTCACAGCCGTGCCCTGGAAGGTTTCCGGCTCCGACAAGCCGTCCGCCTCGAACTGACGCAGTCACGGCCCGGAGGTTGTCATGTCGCGCTTCTTCATCGCACGTCCGATCTTTGCCTGGGTCGTGGCGATCTTCATCTGCCTGGCCGGCGTGCTGTCGATTCCGTTCCTGCCCGTCGCGCAGTATCCGATCATCGCGCCGCCCTCGATCTCGATTTCGACCGCCTATCCCGGCGCGTCGACCGAGAACCTGTATTACAGCGTCACGCGCCTGATCGAGGAGGAGCTGAACGGCGCCGCCGGCATCCTGAACTACGAATCGACCAGCGACACCACCGGCGAGGTCGAGATCCTCGCTTCGTTCAAGCCGGGCACCGACATCGACCTCGCCTCCGTCGACGTCCAGAACCGCATCAAGCGCATCGAGCCGCGCCTGCCCGAGGCGGTGCGGCAGCAGGGCATCGTCATTCTCGAGGCGAGCAGCGCCATCCTGCAATTCGTCACCTTGACCTCGACCGACGGCAGTCTCGACGAGATCGGGCTCGGCGACGTCGCGACGCGCTACGTGCTGCCCGAGCTGCGCCGGCTGCCCGGCGTCGGCCGTGCGCGGCTGTTCGCCACCGAGCGCGCGATGCGCATCTGGCTCGATCCCGACAAGCTGCTCGGCCTCGGCCTCACGCCGCAGGACGTCGATCAGGCGATCGCGGCGCAGAACGCGCAGGTCGCCTCCGGCCAGCTCGGCGTGCAGCCGTCGCCGACCCGCCAGCGGGTGCAGAACACCGTGCTGGTGAAGGGCCAGCTCGAGTCGCCGGAGGAGTTCGGCAACATTGTGCTGCGCGCCAACCTGAATGGCTCGGCCGTGCGGCTTGCGGACGTCGCGCGCATCGAGGTCGGCGGTCTCTCCTATGCGTTCTCGTCCTGGCTCAACGGGAAGCCCGCCGCCTCGGTCGCGGTGCAACTGGCGCCGGCCGGCAATGCGCTCGCCACCTCCAAGGCAGTCAAGGCGCGGATGGAGGAGCTTGCCGCGTTCTTTCCCCCGGGCGTGAAGTACGAAGTCTCCTACGACGTGACCCCGGTGATCGCGGCCTCCGTCAAGAAGGTGCTGATGACGCTGGGCGAGGCCGTCGTGCTGGTGTTCCTGGTGATGTTCCTGTTTCTGCAGAACATCCGCTACACGTTGATCCCGACCATCGTGGTGCCGATCGCACTGCTCGGCACCTGCGGCGTGCTGCTCGCGCTCGGGTTCTCCATCAACGTGCTGACGATGTTCGGCATGGTGCTCGCGATCGGCATCCTCGTGGACGACGCCATCGTCGTGGTCGAGAACGTCGAACGCATCATGGCGGAAGAGGGGCTGCCGCCGCGCGAGGCGACCGACAAGGCGATGGATCAGATCACCGGCGCGGTGATCGGCATCACGCTGGTGCTGATGGCCGTGTTCGTGCCGATGGCCTTCTTCCCGGGCTCGGTCGGCATCATGTATCAGCAGTTCTCCGCCGCCATGGTGGTGTCAATCGGCTTTTCGGCGTTCCTCGCGCTGTCGCTGACGCCCGCGCTGTGCGCGACCCTGCTGAAGCCGATCGAGAAGGGGCACGGCCACGCCGCACGCGGCTTCTTCGGCTGGTTCAACCGCCGCTTTGCCGCGGCGACCAACCGCTACAGCCAGGCGACGCGCTGGATCGTGGCGCGCGCCGGACGCTTCATGATCGTTTATGCACTGATCCTGGCGGGGCTCGGCTATTCGTTCTGGCGCATGCCCGGCGGCTTCCTGCCGGTGGACGACCAGGGCTTCGTCATGGTCGACGTGCTGGCGCCCGCCGATGCCAGCGCCAACCGGACCCTCGACATCTTGCAGGAGGTCAACGAGAAGCTGGTCGCGACGCCCGGCATCGACACGGTGTCGTTCGTCGCCGGCTTCAGCTTCTACGGCCAGGGCGCCAACACCGCGCAGGCCTTCGTGACGCTGAAGGACTGGTCGGAGCGCAACAAGGCCCAGAGCGCGGACGCCCTGATCGCCAAGCTCAATCCGCAGTTCGCGAAAATCCGTGATGCCGAGGTGTCGGTGCTGGCGCCGCCGCCGATCGACAATCTCGGCAACACCTCCGGCTTCAGTTTCCGCCTGCAGGATCGCTCGCAGCGCGGCTATGATGCGCTGATGGCGGCCAAGGATACGCTGTTTGCGGCCGCGGCGAACTCGCCCGTGCTCGGCAAGCTGAGCGTCGAGGGGCTGCCGCCGGCGCCCTCGGTCCGTCTCGAGATCGACCGTGCCAAGGCGGCCGCGCTCGGCGTGACCTTCGCGGCCATCAACGGCGCGCTGTCGACGAGCCTCGGCTCGAGCTACATCAACGACTTCCTCAATCTCGGCCGCATGCAGCGCGTGATCGTGCAAGCCAATGAGGACAAGCGCCTCAAGCCGGAGGACCTGCTGACCTACAGCGTGCGCAACACGGCCGGCGAGATGGTGCCGTTCTCCTCCTTCGCCCGCCTGTCATGGGTGGTCGGGCCGACCCAGGTCGTCGGCTTCGACGGCTACCCGTCGGTCCGCATCACCGGCAATCCCAAGCCGGGCTACACCTCCGGCGACGCGATCGCCGAGATGGAGCGGCTGATGGGCACCTTGCCGAAGGGCTTCGGCTACGCCTGGACCGGCCAGTCGCTGCAGGAGAAGCTTGCGGGATCGCAGGCCGCGTTCCTGCTCGGGCTGTCGATCCTGTTCGTCTTCCTCTGCCTCGCCGCGCTGTACGAGAGCTGGGCGATCCCGTTCGCGGTCATGCTCGCCGTGCCGCTCGGCCTGATCGGCTCGGTCGCCGCGGCCTGGCTGCGCGGCCTGCCGAACGACGTCTATTTCACCGTTGGCGTCATCACCATCATCGGCCTGTCGGCGAAGAACGCGATCCTGATCATCGAGTTCGCCAAGGACCTGCGGGCGCGCGGGATGCCCCTGATCGAGGCCACCGTCACCGCCTGCGAGCTGCGTTTCCGGCCGATCATCATGACGTCGCTGGCCTTCATCCTCGGTGTCGTGCCGCTGGTGATCGCCACGGGGGCGAGTGGCGCGAGCCAGCAGGCGCTGGGCACGGGCGTGCTCGGCGGCATGATCACGGCGACCTTCCTCGCGGTGCTCTGGGTACCGGTGTTCTTCGTCGTGGTGATCCGGTTCTTCACCCGCGACAAGCCGGCCGCGGCGACGCCGAACCGGGAGCTGCCGTCGGCCGCGCACTGATCCGGGGCGTGCAGGGGACGCGCCGTCCGATCAGGCCGCGGCCCGGCCGATCCGGCCGAGATGGGTGAAGCCGAAGCCGTCGGCATATTTCAAACCGTAGCCGGCGAGGCGGTCGACGCCGATATGGGCAAGCCAGACGGTCGCGATCGCCGTGACCAGCGGTTGTCCGGCCAGGAGTCCGAGGGCGAGCAGGGCGGCGGGCGCCAGCGTGCTGTGGACGGCATTGTAGACGACCGCGCCGACGCGCGGTCCGCCGAGATAGGCCGCGAAGCTGGTGTCCGGGGCCAGAAACAGCGCCGCGAACAGCCACCACGACCCGCCCTGGTGGGCATAGAAGGCGGCTGCGCCGGCGGCCAGCGCCAGCCCTTCGAGCCGCAGCAGCAGGCGCGGGCCGCCATGGACGGCGCCATGGGATGTGCCGGCAGGCTCAGTGACCAGATCCGGTTGAGCGGCCATATCCATGATTCTGCTTCCAATTCCGAACTGTGGGAGGAGGGGCGGCACGGCCGAAAGCGGCTTTCCGGCTCCGAAATAGCCGTGATAGAAGGCCGCCAACAGTCACGACATCGGGAACGGGCGGGAAGCGCATGAAGGACATCCTGGACACCCTCGAGGAGCGGCGCAAAGGCGCCAAGCTCGGCGGCGGCGAGAAGCGCATCGAGGCGCAGCACGCACGCGGCAAGCTGACGGCGCGGGAGCGCATCGAGCTGCTGCTCGACAAGGGCTCGTTCGAGGAGTTCGACATGTTCGTCGAGCACCGTTCGACCGAGTTCGGCATGGAGAAGACCAAGGTCCCGGGCGATGGCGTCGTCACCGGCTGGGGCACCGTCAACGGCCGCAAGACTTTTGTGTTCGCCAAGGACTTCACCGTGTTCGGCGGCTCTTTGTCCGAGACCCACGCGCTGAAGATCACCAAGCTGCAGGACATGGCGATGAAGGCGAGGGCGCCGATCATCGGCCTCTATGACGCCGGCGGCGCCCGCATCCAGGAGGGCGTCGCGGCGCTCGCGGGCTATTCCTACGTGTTCCGCCGCAACGTGCTGGCGTCCGGCGTGATCCCGCAGATCTCGGTGATCATGGGCCCGTGCGCCGGGGGCGACGTGTATTCGCCGGCGATGACCGACTTCATCTTCATGGTGAAGAACACCAGCTACATGTTCGTGACCGGCCCGGATGTCGTGAAGACCGTCACCAACGAGGTCGTGACCGCGGAGGAGCTCGGCGGCGCCTCGGTGCATGCGACGCGCTCCTCGATCGCCGACGGCGCCTTCGACAACGACGTCGAGACCCTGCTGCAAATGCGGCGCCTCATCGACTTCCTGCCGTCGAACAACTCCGACGGCGTGCCGGAATGGCCGAGCTTCGACGACATCGAGCGCGTCGACATGTCGCTCGACACGCTGATCCCGGACAATCCGAACAAGCCCTACGACATGAAGGAGCTGATCCTGAAGGTCGTCGACGAGGGCGACTTCTTCGAGATCGCGGAAGGCTTCGCCAAGAACATCGTCACCGGCTTCGGTCGCATTGCCGGTCGCACCGTGGGCTTCGTCGCCAACCAGCCGATGGTGCTGGCCGGCGT
This sequence comes from Bradyrhizobium sp. SZCCHNRI1029, assembly GCF_032487555.1. Taxonomy (NCBI): domain Bacteria; kingdom Pseudomonadati; phylum Pseudomonadota; class Alphaproteobacteria; order Hyphomicrobiales; family Nitrobacteraceae; genus Bradyrhizobium; species Bradyrhizobium sp. SZCCHNRI1029. Next base: position 774,378 of record NZ_JAUEUK010000001.1, on the reverse strand, counting down.
GCTCGACAGCGACGCCTCGCGCAAGGCCGCGCGCTTCGTCCGCTTCTGCGACGCCTTCAACATCCCGATCGTCACCTTCGTCGACGTGCCGGGCTTCCTGCCGGGCACCGCGCAGGAATATGGCGGCCTGATCAAGCATGGCGCCAAGCTGTTGTTCGCGTACTCGCAATGCACGGTGCCGCTCGTCACCGTGATCACCCGCAAGGCCTATGGCGGCGCCTTCGACGTCATGGCCTCGAAGGAGATCGGCGCCGACATGAACTACGCCTGGCCGACGGCGCAGATTGCGGTGATGGGCGCCAAGGGCGCCGTCGAGATCATCTTCCGCGCCGACATGGCGGATCCGGAGAAGATCGCCGCGCGCACCAAGGAATACGAGGACCGCTTCCTGTCGCCGTTCATCGCTGCCGAGCGCGGATACATCGACGACGTCATCATGCCGCACTCCACCCGCCGCCGCATCGCCCGTGCGCTCGCCATGCTGCGTGACAAGAAGATGGAGATGCCGGCCAAGAAGCACGACAATCTGCCGTTGTGAGCGGCGGTTGAAGAGCAGGGAGGGCGGCGCACCGGCGGGTCGCCGTCGTATTTGACGAAGTCTGGCGGCCGCCGCGCGCTGCCGCCGGATCGGCGCGGCAATCTGCGCCGTTTTCGCCCCTGGCGTTAAGCTTACGGCTTAACTAACCTTTAACGAAGGGTTTGCGGGAACTGGGCCGCTGGCCTAGCCTTTGTCGATCGCTGATGGGTCAGAAGAGTAGGGTCGCGTATCATGGCTGTTAGAACATCGGCATATCGGAATTCCAGAGTTCTGGTCGTCTGCGCGGCAGCCGCCGCGCTGGTGTTCTCCTCCGAGGCCGCGTCGGCCCGGTCTGGCGTTGCCGTGGCTGCGCCCGTGGCCGCCGGTCAGGCGGGGGCAAGCCAAGTCGTCCCGCCGGCGCCTGGCGTGCGGCCCTTCGTCCGTCACCACCACCGCGGTTATCGTTCCTATCTGCCGGCTGCCGGCGCGTTCGCCTATGGCGGCTATGGCGAGCCCGTGCCGCAGCAGATCCCCGAGCACACATCGGCCGATGTGCGCTACACCTATACCTACGACGTCCCGTGGGACTGGGTCCACCGCTTTCCGCCGAACGTCGTGCCGTCGGATCGCCCCTATGTGTCGAGCTGCCCGATGCAGACCGTGACGGTGCCGGGACGCCGCGGCGGCGATCACTCCGTCACGATCACCCGCTGCTACTGACGTTTTGAGCCAGCTCAATGCGACCCGTGTGAACCGGCGCTAGATTTCATCAAATACCGACCGGCCTCGCTCGCGCGAGGTCGCGAGGTGACGAGGCCCGGACTCCTAGGCACTCCGGGCCTCGTTGATTCTGATAGTCTCCCGTCATCGCGCGAGTCGGCGCGGGGAGGCTCCAATGATCGAGACGACGGCGAGGTCGCGTTTTTTGATCGTGCGCATCTGCATGGCGCTGATGATATCGGCCGCCGCCGCTCAAGCCGCCGGCGCCGATGAGACCGTGACGATCGGCGGCTCCCGCGTCGCCCTGATCAGGCCGGCCTCGGTGCGCGCCAGCGTGATCCTGCTGCCCGGCGGCGACGGCGCCATCAATGTCGGCGATCGCGGCGACATTCACGGCCTGCTCGGCAACCAGCTGGTGCGCACGCGCAACGCCTATGCCGCCCGCGGGCTCGCCGTCATGGTCGCGGACGCCAGCACCGATTTGAAGGCCGCGGTGGACTACATGGCCGCGATCAAGCGGCCGGTGACGGTGATCGGGACCAGCCGCGGCACGTTGCGCGCCGCGGAAGGCATTGCCCGCGGTGCCCGGCCGGATGCGCTGGTGCTGACTTCGGGCTTCCTCAGCCCGGAGTCCGGCAGCTCCTCGAACGTGATGTCGATCCTTGGCTCGCCCTCCGCCTTGCCGCGGACGCTGGTCATTCATCACACCAGTGACGGCTGCAAGTTCACGCTGCCGGCGGGCGTCGATCCATTCATCAGATGGTCGAGCGGCCGCGCGCGGGTGAAGTGGCTGTCGGGCGGCGCGGAGGCGGGGGATCCCTGTCAGGCGCGCGGCCATCACGGCTTCAACGGGCTCGACGGGCAGGTGGTTGGCCTGGCCGCAGGGTTTCGCTGAGCGGCCGATTGCAGGTAGACTCAGCGACAACACCAACATGGTCCGGAGGAAACTCGATGCCGTCAGCCATTTTCGTCGTTCGCGCGACCCTGCCTGATCCCGCCCGGCGCGATGAGTTCGATCGCTGGTATCGCGACGTTCATCTGCCCGACGCGATCAGGAGTTTTGGCGTGCGCAAGGCGTGGCGGGTCTGGAGCCTCGCTGACCCGGCGGTGCATCAGGCGATGTATCAGTTCGATGCCATCGATGCGATGGAGCGCGCCGTCGGCGGCGACGAGATGAAGCGCCTGATCGCCGACTTCAATCGCGACTGGCCCGACGTGACGCGGACGCGCGAAAGCTTCGTACTGGCGGACGGATTTCCAGTTGATTCTTGACTTTGGGTGCATTCTCATCGAGCTGCGGTAGCCATCAATTCGCGAGTGGCCACCAAATGCTCGCAATCGGAGATGAATTTCCTTCAGCATCCGCGCAATGGCCGAGCAGGTGTTCAACAACCTAGCAATTGTCTCGCTCGTACGGCGTGCTGGATGCTCTCGGCGCTTTCGGAAATGATGATCTCACGCGGTCGAGGCCCGCCAGCAAAATCGTCAACCGGTCTATATCTCCTTCAGGATTGCTTCAATTTCGGGTATCAAGTTCCGCCCGGGACAGTCGGTAGGGGCATGAAGTTTGTGGATGGTGACGCTGGACGTTGGAAGATTCCAACGAATTAAGAGCCACTTTAATAGGCCTCGCAATGCTTCTCTTTGCCCTGGGCGTACCACTTCATGTTCGAAGTCACCCTCGACAGCAATCTGAATGTAACCTCTAGGATCGTAGCCCGTATTAGTGTCACCGGCGAACCTTACATCCCGTCCCTCAGCGATGGAGCCCCTTGCGTCGATGTAGAAATGATAAGGTACATCGGGCCAGGATGGTTTTGACTTTGATGGTGAGACTCGACCTGGCGATTGCGAGAATGCCTGCAAGCCGCGCATCTTCGCCTCGATGCTTGTCGAGTTGTTACTGCGAACGCCCGTATGATGTATAATTATGCCAATGACAGTCTGGGCTGTCATTCCACCATTTGCCGGTTTCGCTCCCCATTGTTCGCGCGACACGATCTCCGGCTGCACGCCCTGAACATCGGGGTTTCGGTCAGCAAAGGACCGCTCGGTACCGGTCGCGCTGCAATTCGAAAGCGTTGCAGCGAGGGCGAGTAACAAAACGAGCTGCTTCCCCATGGCCATTCCTTCGGGTCTGAAGTCGAATAGAGCGTATCCGGGTGCTATTAGGAATGCCTGGACAATGGTCAGGGCGGCCCAAGCTGGACGATCGGCACCAAAGTTAGGCGCGCTTCAGCAGCTATTCTTAAAGTATGCTGTTGGATAGCCGCGCTGCTTGTATCCTTGTGCGGCGCTCTGGGCTGTGTCCCTGTTCAGCGGGCCGACTCCGACACAGTACCAGCCGGCGCGGAAGTTAGGATAGTAATTACGAGCATTTGTGTCGATGAGTTGTGCTTGAAGCGCACCGCTGATTCCGCGGGCGACACTCAGATCTTCGGAACAATATGCTATCGCGTAGTAGCCGCACCTGCGGCCCCCTTCTGAGGGCGGGTTCGGCTGCGTAGGGCTGGGTGCTAAAGCTGCGTTGGGCGCCTGAAGAGCAGCGGGTGCCATCGCCGTTGCAGGTCGGGCACTCGAGTTGGCCTTCTCATTTTCAGAGTCGGCCCTTTCAAAGACGGCATTTGCGAAGCAAGGGCTTGAGCCACTCTTCAACTCCCATACCATCTTGGCTTGAGCATTCGTAGTAAGAATGAGGTAGTAACAGGTAAATCCAGCGCCAGCGATCTGATAGTTCGATCCGCTCTCGCCCCTTGAGCTCGTGATGGAGGCCTGACCGAGATTGGGTAAGCTAGCTTCGCGCGTCTGACCAATCTTGTTGAAGACGATGTGCGGTCCAGGCGGACTGATCGAAACCCACACGCCGTCGAACATTTGTAAGGCATCGTCGGCGAGCGCATTTGTCGAGAAAGCCAATGATACGCTCGTCACCCCGGCAACGAGAAAGACGGGAACGCGCATCGCTCACTGCTCCGCGCTAGGGAGGATCTTTCTTGAAATGCGCAGATGGGAAACACACCGATGAGCCACCTTTGAGTTCCCAGGTCATCTCGCTATTGTTTATCTTGCCGACGAAGTATTGACACGAAAAGCCCTCGCCGGAGACTAGGAAGTTCGACCCGTTCTCGCCGTTTGACACCCGGATGGCCGCCTGTCCTAAGACAGGAAGGCTGGCTTCACGAGAGTTGAGGCCCACCTTGTTGAAGATGAAGTGCGGACCGGGCGGATTAACCGAAACCCAAACGCCGTTGAAAATGTCCAGCGCGTCCGCCCGAGCGTTAGCGGTTGCAAAAACAAGAAGGTACCCAAGAGCTATCAAAAAACAGCGCATTGCGCTTCCCCTTCAGGTTAATATACTAAGGTCAAAAAGCCGTATGCGCGGCATTGCCAAGGCTACAACCACTGCATTAGGATTTCCAGTGTTTTGACGAGGCCTGGATCGAGCACGGAAGAAGGGCAGAGGGGGATAGTATGTTGATAGTTAGGGTATGGAAGAGTGATTTCTGTTCGAAGCTTCTGATGGCCGGCCTCTGCGCAGCCTTTTTCCTGCCTCAAGCCCAAGCGCAAACTCAAGGCCTTCTCGATGGTCGGTTGCTCGGCAACTGGCTCAAGAGTGGATCCGGAGACAATATTCGCTTTCTGTCAAATGGTGATTTGAACATTTCGTTTTCCGGGGCGGCAACCGTTTTCAACGGAGTCGGATCGGTCGAGAGGTGTGCCGATGGCGGCGCGAATATTTGCCTAGTCGGGCCGCGCTTTAGGTGTGCCTACCGGTATGCTTTTGCCGGTGAAGGACTAAATCTCTCGTTCCGTACAGGTGGGCCGGACGTGGCCTGTAGAGCCGCGGCAGGCGATTACCGGCGGGTGGAGCCCTAAGCGACTGGGGCTACTTCCGTTCTGAATCGTGTCCATCGAGCAGTCCCGGCGGGGCTTTTGATCCATTGGTCCCGCAAAAACGTCTGCTGACGGTTTGAGTGATTGCTTGCGCTATTTGAGCCTGCATTGTCTCCGTTTGAAGATTGATTTCGTCCGCTCGGTTGACGATCACGCCCGCCTCAAGGAGCAGAGCCGGATAGAAAGCTTCCTTCAGCACGGCTAACCGATCATTCAGATAGATCCCGCGCTGCCGATCAATGAGTTTTCGCCCTTCACCGGGAATCTTCATCGCATGGTGCAACGAAGGCCGCAGTCCTTGCCTGATCAGTTCATCTGCCAAAATCTGGGCAGCCGCTAAGCTTTCGGCAAACTTGGGAGTGAGCTCAGACAGGAAGATCGAAAAGCCGGAAAATTCGTCGCTGTAATGGTTTGCTCGTCCGGCGAAGCTCCATTCATGGATGAATAGCGGCTGAACTGAATCGTGATGAATGGAGATAAATAGAGTTGGAGAATAGCGTTTTGCCTGGGCGACGCGGTTGAGTAGCTGTTCTTGACCTATGCCGTGTACGACCAGCACGCTCACAAGGTACCCCGACCTTGCAAGTTCCAATGAAACCCTGCGAGCGAGGTTGAGGTTGAACTCAAACTCCGGCACGCCGCGCGCGCTAGTCGCTCCGGGTTGCTCAGGCGTGTGGCCGACGTCCAGCATAACCTTCGCGATCGATGTGCAGTGCGGCACAGACGCTGACTGTGATGCTGCGGTCGGTATCAGAGCGATACTGCTAAGGCTGCTCGCGAGAAGGACAGCTCGAAGGCAAGATAATGCTCGCATGGAGGCCCCGGTCCAAAGCACCGCTTCTAATGCACTTGCCGATGGAGACCGATCCGATCAATCATACGGTTGTTCGAGGGAACTGTTAGCAGCCGTCACCACTGCGAAGCCGAGATAAGCAGGCTTTCAACTGGGAAATCCGCCTCGAATAGGCGCTCGCCAAGCAAGTTATATTCGTAGCACAGGCATTTCGATCGTTGGACAACCAACTCTTCTCGGTTGCAGCCAGTCGTGAAGAGCTGGCCGCGTCACCGTTGCTGCGAGCGTAAGCCTGAGCCGATGTATACAAAGCGTCAAGATTTTGATCGAGCTGAGCTAGGCCGCTGTCTGAACAGACAGTTCGTTCCGCCTCATTCAAGCGCGCGGAGCAGGAGAAGCTCGGAGAGACGGGGGGGCGAGGCGGTGGAGGTGGCGGTAACGGTGTCGGTGCCGGTACTGGTACTGGTACCGGTACCGGTACCGGGCTATCGGCTTGCTCGAAAGCAGCTGACTTGAAACAGACGTCCCCACCGCTCTTCAGCTCCCAGACCATTCTTGTCCGCTGGTTGGTGGTGAGTATTAGGTAGAAGCAGGTGAACCCTGGGCCCGAGATTCGGAAATTTGATCCGTCTTCTCCATTGGATGGACCTATCGTGGCTTGGCCTAGTATCGGCAAACTAGCCTCTCTTTGACCCAGGCTGATCGTATTAAACACGACGTGCGGTCCCGGCGGGTTAACTGCCACCCACACGCCGTTGAAAATCTGTGTTGGATCGCCCTGCGCCTGAGCGCCGACGGTTGAGGCTAGGGAGCTCAACAACACCAAGGTAATGGCACGATAAAACACTGCTTGCTCTGAACGTTTTTCAATTCGGGTGCTCAGTCTAATCCGCTCGCCAGCGGCTGATCAAGCCATACTCGACCTGGACCGCGTACGCGTCTCCCGAGGCCGGATCACTATTGCTGCGCCATGTCCGATCGTTACGTGCTGGTCATCCGAACGCGTAGTTCTCCGCCTATTCAAGCGTTCACTCACAAGCGTCGTCCTGAATCGTAGTCGGCAACATTGAACGTCGGGGCTTGCTGCACGTGGCTATGGCATTGGGGTGTATGGTCGCCGCAAGCGTCGCACTCGTTGCAACCCCGTCGGCCGCTGCACCGCCGTCAGCCGCGCCGCTCGACGATGGCGCCGCGGTGGAGCGCGCGATCGGCGGCGCGAGATGTCGCGGCTGATCGCGGACTTCAATCGCGATCGGCCGGGTGTGACGCGTATGCGCGCGAGGTCGTGCTGGCGCAGACGGTCGACGCATGCTCGGTGCCGCCGGAAGAAGCCCTTTCGGATCACGGGGACGACGTGTCGATGGTATCATGTGCGCGCCATTTGGCTGTGATCGACTAAGTTCAGCTCACGTTCAGGTGATGGGTCGAATACTCCCTTCATGCCCTGGCTCGTGCATCATGGAGGCGTGCGATGGAACGACGGAACTTCCTCAAGCTTGCATTGGGGTTCGGCTGCGCGGCGGCGGCCGGCGCCGTGCTCCGCACCACCGATGCGGTCGCTGCGCCGCTCGCGCCATTCCCGCTGAACGAGGCGGCGCCTTCAGCCAGGGATCAGCACGTCGAGCCCGCGGTCGGTTCGCAGGATGAGGCCGACCGACTCGCGCCGGAGCAGGTTCGCTGGGGGCATCACGGACACCATGGTCATGGCCACCATTGGGGCTGGCGCCGGCGGCATTGGGGTTGGCGGCGCCGTCATTGGGGCTGGCGCCACCATCATCGGCACTGGCACCGCCATTGGCATCGCCGCCACCATTGGTGATCGGCGCAGCCGCATTGCGAGAAAGCGCAGTTTCTGGCGTGTGACCGCAACACGGCAGGGGTCGGCGTGGCGCGATCCCTGTCGCTCATTGTTTGCTTTCACCTGCCGAGGAAGTCCAGCAGCAGCCGGTCGTACGTCTGCGGCGCATCGAGGAAGACGAGGTGGCCGGCATTGGCGACCACCTCGGCGCGCGCATCGCCCATCCGGCTGGCCAGGCCCTTTGCCAGCTCGGCGTTCTGTCCCATCTTCGCTTTCAAGGCCTCGGGCGCGTTGGGCCGTCCCGGCGCGTTGTGATCGTCCGCGCCCATGATGAACAGCGTCGGCTGCGTCAGCAGCGGGATCTCGTGCACCACCGGCTCGCGGTAGATCATCTGATAGGAGCTGACGAAGCTCTTCAGCCAGCGCGAATAGTCGGCGCTTTGCTTCAGGTTGAAGCGTGCATCGATGAACGGCGTGACCTGCTCCGGCGGCAGCTTCAGCGCGTAGTTGGTCTCCAACTGCTTGCGATAGCCGTCCGCCGTCAGCCGGTCCTCACTCTCGATGATCTTTTCCGACGGGATCGGCGGCACGTAGACGCGATAGTCCTCGAGCCCGATCGGCGCGGTCAGCACGAGATGCGCGACGCGGTCGGGATAGGCGCGGGCGATGCGCACGGCCAGCATGCCGCCCATCGAATGCGCGACGATATCCGCCTTGGCGATGCCGAGGTGATCGAGCAGCGTCATGGTGTTGCGCGCCAGCGTGTCGAAATGCAGCTCGCCTGCAGGCTTGGATGATTTGCCGAAGCCGACCTGGTCGGGCACCACGACGCGGAAGCCGGCGTCGGTCAGTGTCTTGATCACGGGCGCCCAATAGCTCGAGGGGAAGTTGCGGCCGTGCAGCAGCAGGGCAACGCGGCCGTTCGGCTGCGCCGGCGCCACATCCATATAGGCCATGCGCAGCTGCTCGCCGTCATTGACCAGGGGCAGCAGGCTGACCGGATACGGATAGGGGAAACCTTCGAGATTGATGCCATAGGGCTCGCGCGGTGCCTCCGCCGCCGGGGCGACAGTCGGGGCGAGGGCGAGCAGGGCGGCACAGAAGGCGACAGCGAAACGCGACATGAACACTCCACGACGGACGTGACGAGATGGTCGTCAACCGTCACGCCGTGCCCCGCGTTCGCCTTGGCCGCAAGGCACGAGGGCCGCGCTGCGATAAAGAGCGCGTGATCGTCAGTCTTCGGCCGGACCGAACAGCGCCGCGAAATGCTTTTCGCCGGCGCGGCTGAAATTGACCACGCGACTGCCTGGGGTGGCATCGCGCGCCGCCCATTTCAGCTCGGTGAAGCGCTTCATCAACGCTGCGCCGAGCGTGCCGGCGAGATGATGCCGCCGCGCGCTCCAGTCGAGGCAGGCCTTGCACACGGGCCGGCGCGGATGCGCCAGCATTTCCGGCGAGATCCGCAAATGCTGCGACAGGAAATGTTTGCCGTCCTCGGTCAGCACGATCTCCTGCTTGCGCCGGCGGACCAGCTTCTGCCTCGTCATGCTGTCGAGCATCTGCACGCCGAGATCGCCGGCGAGATGGTCGTAGCAGATGCGTGCTCGCCGCAGCTCCGGCTCCTTCGGCCCGGTGCGCACCCGCATGTGGCCGGCGCGCGCGGCAAGGCCGGCGAGCTTCTCCAGCACGTCGGCGACATCGGGATCGGCGAGCCGGTAGTAGCGGTGGCGGCCCTGCTTCTCCGGCTCGACCAGGCCGCCGCCTTCGAGCTTGGCAAGATGCGAGCTCGCCGTCTGCGGCGTCACGCCCGCTTCCTGGGCGAGCTCGGTCGCGGTCAGCGCACGGCCCGAGAGCAGCGCAGTCAGCATGTTGGCGCGGGCGGGATCGCCGACCAGCGCCGCCACCATCGCAATGTCCGGACCTGATTTCATACTTCGATGCTAGCCGAAGCATTCTCGCCCGGCAAGCGGATAGTGTCGACGATACAGAACTCACCGGAGGTTGTCATGACCATCACCGTCTTCATCCGCTATCGCATCGATCCGTTCAAGCGCGACGTGTTCGAGGCCTATGCCAGGCGCTGGCTGTCGATCATCCCCCGTTGCGGCGGCGACCTGATCGGCTATTTCATGCCTCATGAAGGCACCAACGACATCGCCTACGGCCTGATTTCATTCGACAGTCTCGCAGCTTACGAGCGCTATCGTACAGCCTTGCGCGGCGATGCCGAGGGCCGGGCGAACTTTGCGCTGGCCGAGGAGCACAAGCTCATTCTGGGCGAAGAGCGAACATTCTTGCGCAACGTCGTGGCGGCGCAATGATCGCGGCTCTATGCTGCCGCAACGCGAGGATGCATGGGAGGATGACATGACGTTGATCAACACGGCGGACAAGCGCGCGGCCTTTCGCAAGCTGCACGAGGCCGGCTGCTTCGTGCTGCCGAACCCGTTCGATGCCGGCACGGCCAAAATGCTGCAACATCTCGGCTTCAACGCGGTCGCCTCGACCAGCGCCGGCTTCGCGTGGTCGATCGGCAAGGCCGACACCGGCACGACGCTCGACGAGATGCTCGCGCATCTGGCGGCGCTGTCCGCGGCGGTCGACATTCCCGTCAACGCCGATTTCGAGGGCGGCTTCGCCGATGCCCCCGAGGGCGTGGCCGCCAACGTCACGCGCGCGGTCGCCACCGGCGTCGCCGGTCTGTCGATCGAGGACTCCACGGGTGACAAGGATGATCCGCTCTACGCGCGCGAACTGGCGGTTACGCGCATCCGCGCCGCACGTCAGGCGATCGATGCAAGCGGTGGGGACGTGCTGCTGACCGGCCGCTGCGAGGCGTTTCTCTGGGGCAAGCCCGACCTCAAGCTCGTGACCGACCGCCTCGCGGCCTATGCCGAGGCCGGCGCGGATTGTCTGTACGCTCCGGGGATCAAGACGGTCGAGGAGATCACGGCTGTCGTCAAAGCGGTGGCGCCCAAGCCTGTGAACCTGCTGATCGGCGCGTCGGGTCTGTCATTGAGCCAGGCCGCCGAGCTCGGCGTGCGCCGCATCAGCGTCGGCGGTTCGCTGGCGCGGGTGGCCTGGGCCGGCTTCGTCCGGGCGGCCAAGGAGATGGCCGAGCAGGGCACCTTCACCGAACTGGCCAATGGCTATCCCGGGGGCGAGCTGAACAAGCTCTTCGGTTGAGATCAGGCTGCGCGCCCGTCCTCCCGCAGATTCTGATCTCATCCGCCTGTAGAAAAGCCGCGGACTCTGCCGCGGCTTTTCAGTCTGATTTGCTGAAATCGCTTAGTAGCGATCCGTTCCGATGCCGACGCTGACGCCCGGGGCGCGGAAGCCGATGCCGCCGCGGTCTTCGTAGCCGCGCCGTTCGATGTAGCGCTCACGCGGAGCGTACGCGTAGGAATCGCGATCTTCGCCTTGAATGATGACGCGGCGTTCACTGCGCTCGCGCCAACAGCGGCCTTCCTCGTTACAGACCATCCGGACGTTCTGGATGTCTCGTTGCGGGACCGCCGAGGCTACGGGAGAGATCGGTGCCGCCGAAGCGGCAGTCACGGCCAGCGTGCTTGCCGCGGCTGCGATAGCTATGGAGAGAGCTTTCATTACGTATCTCCTGGGTGAGAGTGTCAATGAGCCAACCGGTTCGCGCTGCTATGGTTCCATGGCGGCCCTCGCACGCGTCGCGTAATTTGTTGGAGGACTCGCCAAAAAACGGCGGCGGGCGATTGCTCACCCGCCGCCCAGGAGTGGGACCGCTGATTGCCGTCCGCGAGATTATTTGACGGCGTTGGGCTTGTCGCTCGGGGCCGCCGGCGGCGGTGTGGTGCGATCTCCCGCGGCGCCGGTCGTCACGCCGGGCGAGGTGTTATCTTTGGTGGTCGAGGCGGATTGCGCGGCCGGCGTGGTGCTCGCCTGATCGTTGCGCATCGACATGTTGTTCAGCCCGTAGAACACGGCGCCGAGCAGGATCGCGATGCCCAGGGCGTACGCTGCGATCCGGCCGGTCGAGGCGGAGCCTTCCCTCAACTCGGGATCGGGCTGCAGCTGGCTGTCCGTCCGCGCCGCGCGCTCGTAGTCGGCGCCGGTCATGTCGGCACCGGGCATGCCGGGCCGCGTCGTCATGTCCGGCCGGTTCATGCCGTCGGGATAGCGTTCGTTCGGGAGCCGTTCGTTGGCCATGATGTCCTCCTTGCGATTGTCACCCGACAACCAGTCGGGCCCCGGCTCTGTTCCGCGAAACCTTACGAAATCCCCAGTCGATCCGTTGCACCGCGCGCTAAGGTGCCTCGCGTGCACTGCGATTCTCCGTCCTTTTGTTGGAGCCTTCGATGTGGAACCTGCCGCCCGGTGACAGCGTGTTGCATCTGTTGACCTGGGTGGCGCTGGCGGCGCAGGCGATGACGGCCGCGCTGGCGGCGGGACGCCGCAGCATGGACTGGATGGGCGTCTGCTTGTTGGGGGCGATCACCGCGCTCGGCGGCGGCACCTTGCGCGACGTGCTGCTCGGCCACTATCCGCTTGCCTGGGTCGAGCAGCCGTCCTTGCTGCTGCTGACCGTGCTGGCGCCGTTCGTGACGATCGCCATGGCGCGCCTGGTTCACAGGCTGACCATGGCGTTCCTCGTTCTCGATGCGGTCGGCCTCGTCGTGTTCACGATGACGGGCTGCGACATCGCCTGGCAGATGAACGTGCCGATCGGCATCGTCATCGTCGCCGGGATGATCACGGGCTGCGCCGGCGGCGTGCTGCGCGACATCCTGTGCAATGACGTGCCATTGCTGTTTCGCGCCGAGCTCTACGCCAGCGTGTCCCTCGTCACGGGCCTGGTCTATGCGACCGGCTTGTCGCTCGGCATCGCCAGCGGATGGTGGACGGCGCTGACCTTCGCGCTCGGACTGTCGTTCCGGCTGCTCGCGATCCGCTACAAATGGAACATGCCGCGCTTCGTATTTGCGGGCGACGATCGGGGCTGAACGAAGGCGATCTTATCGCATCGCACAATTCGTTCGGGCCGGAATCGCGCCGGCCACAACGGTTCAGTCACCATCCGCCGAGCCGCCAAAGCCATGGTGCGCATCATCCCATTTCGCGGCAGTGGCCGTTTTCGACACAAACCGCAAAAGCCGCAGCCGGCTCCCGCCACGAAATTGCGATTTCGGCTGGCTGCCCTGCGCACACGAGATTTGTGATGCGCATTCTTCAAAAGCAGACATAAATGATTGGCAGAACGCGCGCTTCCGCCGGCCGGCGGCAGTCGCGCCCCCCGGTAAAGCACGGCAAGAGGGCGGAATGGGACTCAACGAGAGCGAGATCAATCTCGACCAGAAATACACCGCAAGCTCCGGCCATATCTTCCTGACCGGCATCCAGGCGCTGGTGCGGCTGCCGATGGCCCAGATCCGGCGCGACCGCGCCGCCGGGCTGAATACCGCCGGCTTCATTTCCGGCTATCGCGGCTCGCCGCTCGGCGGCTACGACCAGCAGCTGTTCTCCGCCCGCAAGCATCTCGAGCAGTACAACATCAAGTTCCAGCCCGGCGTGAACGAGGACCTCGCAGCGACCGCGATCTGGGGCTCGCAGCAACTCGCACTGTCGCCCGGCGGCAGGTATGACGGCGTCGTCGGCATCTGGTACGGCAAGGGCCCCGGCGTCGACCGCTGCGGCGACGTGTTTCGCCACGGCAATGCGGCCGGCTCCGCCAAGAACGGCGGCGTGCTCTGTCTCGCCGGCGACGACCACGGCGCCAAATCCTCGACCGTGCCGCATCAGTCCGACCATGCCTTCATCTCGGCGCTGATGCCCTATCTCTATCCGTCCTCGATCCACGAGATGATCGAGATGGGCCTGCTCGGCATCGCGATGTCGCGCTATTCCGGCTGCTGGGTCGGAATGAAGGTGATCACCGAGACGGTGGAGACGACCGCCGAGATCAACCTCAACGACGAGATGACGCCGTTCGTCATCCCCGCCGATTTCGAGATGCCGCCGGGCGGCCTCAATCTGCGCTGGCCGGATGACCGCTTCGAGCAGGACCGGCGGCTGCAGGACTACAAGGGCTTTGCCGCGATCGCCTTTGCCCGCGCCAACAAGGTCAACCGCATCACGATGGACTCACCGAACGCCCGCTACGGCATCATGGCGTCGGGCAAGAGCTATGAGGACATCCGCCAGGCGCTACGCGAACTCGGGATCACCGAGGAGGTCGCCGCCAGGATCGGGCTTCGCCTCTACAAGATCGGCATGCCCTGGCCACTGGAACCGGAAGGCGTGCGGCAGTTCGCGGTCGGCCTCGAGGAGATCTTCATCATCGAGGAGCGTCGCGAGATCGTCGAGAACCAGGTCAAGCAGGAGCTGTTCAACTGGCGCGACGACGTCCGCCCGCGCATCGTCGGCAAGATGGACGACCACGACAAGCGCTTCCTGCCGTTTGCCACCGAGCTCTCCGTCGCCTCGCTCGCGACATCGCTCACCGAGCGTCTTCTCCGCCTCGACCTCAACCCCGAGATCAAGGCGATGCTGCGCGCCAAGGCCGACTGGTTCAACGGCCGCGACGCCTCGCAGATGCAACTGGTCTCGCCGGTGGCGCGCACGCCGTATTTCTGCTCGGGCTGCCCGCACAACACCTCGACCAAGGTGCCCGAGGGCAGCCGCGCACTGGCCGGCATCGGCTGCCACTTCATGTCGTTGTGGATGAACCGCAACACCGAGACCTTCACCCATATGGGCGGCGAGGGCGTGCCGTGGGTCGGCATCGCGCCGTTCACCGACGAGAAGCACATCTTCGCCAATCTCGGCGACGGCACCTATTTCCATTCCGGCAGCCTCGCGATCCGCCAGTCGATCGCCTCCAAGGCCAACATCACCTACAAGATCCTCTACAACGACGCGGTCGCGATGACCGGCGGCCAGCGCCATGACGGCGATTTGTCGCCGCAGCAGATCACCTTCCAGCTCCATGCCGAGGGCATCCGCGAGATCTACCTGGTCTCGGAGAATCCAGACGCCTATCCGGCCGAAACGATCGCGCCCGGCGTCAAGCTCGCGCACCGCGACGAGCTCGAAAACGTCATGAAGACGCTGCGCGAGACCAAGGGCGCCTCGGCCATCGTGTTCGTGCAGACCTGCGCCGCCGAGAAGCGCCGCCGCCGCAAGCGCGGCACGATGGAGGATCCACAGCGCCGCGTCTTCATCAATCCGGCCGTCTGCGAAGGCTGCGGTGACTGCTCGGTGCAGTCGAACTGCATCTCGGTCGAGCCGCTGGAGACCGAGCTCGGCCGCAAGCGCGTCATCAACCAGTCGTCCTGCAACAAGGACTATTCCTGCGTGAAGGGCTTCTGCCCGTCCTTCGTCACCATCGATGGCGGCAAGCCGCGCAGCCGCGCGCCAGCTGAGCTCGGCGACATCGGCGAGATGCCGGAACCGCTGACCAAGCCGTCACTGGAGCGGCCCTACAACGTCGCCGTCGGCGGCGTCGGCGGCACCGGCGTGCTGACGATCGGCGCGCTGCTCGGCATGGCCGCGCACATCGAGGGCAAGGCCTCGATGATCCTCGACATGTCGGGCCTCGCGCAGAAAGGCGGCGCGGTGCTCAGCCATGTGCGCCTCTCCGAGAATACGGCTGACGTGACCTGCTCGCGCATCGTCACGGGGACCGCCGACCTCGTCATCGCCGCCGACGAGGTGGTGGCGGGTGCCAAGGAGACGATCACGCTGTGCGATGCCGAGCGCACCCATGGCGTCATCAACAGCCATCTGATTCCGACCGCCGATTTCGTGCTCAACCGCGACTTCAATTTCCAGAACCGCAAGGTGACGAGCCTGCTGGAAACGGCGCTGCACAAGGACTCGACCTTCCTCGATTTCACCAAGCCGGCCGAGGCGCTGCTTGGCGACAGCATCGCCACCAACATGATGATGATGGGCTACGCCTACCAGAAGGGCCTGCTGCCGCTGTCGGCCGAGGCGATCGAGAAGGCGATCGCGATCAACGGCGTCGCGGTCAAGATGAACACCGAGGCGTTCCGGCTCGGCCGCCTCGCGGTGGTCAACCCGGAGCGGCTCGCCGACATGATGACCGGCAAGGACGAGGCGGTGCCGCCGAAATCGCTTGAGGCGATGACGCTCGACGAGATCATCGCCCACCGCATGGCGTACCTTACCGGCTATCAGAATGCGCGGCTCGCCAAGCGCTACCGCAAGCTGGTCGATCAGGTGCGCGAAGCCGCCGACAAGGGCGGCTACGGCGAGGCGCTGCCGCGCGCAGTGGCGATCAACTATGCCAAGCTGCTCGCCTACAAGGATGAGTACGAGGTGGCGCGGTTGTTCTCCGACGGCAGCTTCGAGAAGCAGCTCCATGACGCGTTCGAGGGCGACTACAAGATCAGCTTCAACCTCGCACCGCCCATCCTCAATTCCGGCCTCGATCCGCAAGGGAGGCCGAAGAAGCGCAGCTTCGGGCCGGGCATGATGAAGATGTTCCGCCTGCTGGCAAAACTGAAGGGCCTGCGCGGCACACCACTGGACGTCTTCGGCTACGCGGCCGAACGCAAGATGGAGCGCGACCTGATCGCCGGCTATGAGAAAGACGTCGCCACCGTGCTGAACCTGCTGTCGCCTGCCAACGTCGACATCGCCGTCGAATTCCTGTCGCTGCCGGACAAGATCCGCGGCTACGGCCCGGTCAAGGAGAAGGCGGTGCAGGACGCCAAGGCGCGCTACGCCCAGCTCGCCGCCGACCTCGCCAATCCACCGCCCGCGCCAAGGCAGATGGCGGCGGAGTAAGGCTTGGCCTCTCCGTCATTGCGAGGAGCGGAGCGACGAAGCAATCCAGAGTCCGCGTGATGCCTTGGATTGCTTCGCTTCGCTCGCAATGCCGGCGCTCACGGACAGCTCGCAGGATGGAATCGTCTGGACGAACGTAAGAGGCACAACCGATGCACACTGCGCTCGATGCTGATCCGGAGAAGCTTGACGAGCATGAGCGGAAGTTCGTCGCCAATATTCGTGAGCACGGCTGGTTCGCGGTTCGTGTCGGAGCCGACGCTGAAGGGCCTGGCTTCGCCTACACAACCGGCTTCTGGTTGAAGTTTGGCCATCCCGAGTTGATTGTCTTCTCGCTGCGGGGACAAATCGCTCAGGATGTCTTCTGGCATCTGTATCATGAACTCGAAGCGGGACGGCGTATCCCCATCGGCAGTGAGTCCGGCGATGTGTTCAAGAACATCCCCGCCGTGTTGCTACCCGTCGCGCAACAGCACTATCGCAATCATCTCGGCTGGAGCCGCTGGTTCTACGGCGGTAACGGTTTCGAATGTCTGCAATTGGTCTATCCCGATCGCGACGGACACTTTCCATGGTCGTCGGACGCGCCGGTCGACATCCGGGCAGCCCAGCCCGATCTCACGGAAGGCAATTGGTCCGGCCTCTGCGCACGCTAGTCCGGCGGCCATCGTAAAGGCACGCAATCGCCGTGCCCACCATCATGCGATCGGTGCCAGCTTCCGCCTCCGCCGTGTCAATTCGCCATCCGCTCCCGGCTCATGCGCAGCGTCACGACCAGGCCTTCGGCGGACCAGTCGAAGGCGATGGTGCCGCCGAGCTGGGCGTTCATGCTGCGATGGATCAGTTTGCTGCCGAAGCCTTCGGTGGTGTCGGCCGACTTCGGCGGCCCGCCGCGCTCGGTCCACATGATCACCACTTCGTCATCATGCGCGCTGCACGACACGTCCAGCGTGCCGCTCGAAACCGACAGCGAGCCGTATTTCGCCGAGTTGGTCGCGAGCTCGTGGATGACCAGTGCCAATGTCGTGCTCGAGCGTTCTCCGACATTCATCTTGGGCACCGACACACGGATGCGGACGCTGGCGCCTTTCTCGTCATAGGGGGCAAGCAGCACCGAGACGAGATCGCCGAGCAGGGCTGCTTGGTTCGTCCCGCCCGGCCGCGGACGTATCAGATCCTGGGCACGGCCCAGCGCGATCAACCGGCTGGCGAGCTCGTGGGCCATGTCCTCCTTTGTCGCCGCTGTGCGCGACGTCATCTGCGTCAGCGCGGTGGCGATCGTCAGCAGGTTCTTGACCCGATGGCTCATCTCGCCCGCCAGCAGCTCGTTGGCTTCTTCGGCCTGCTTGCGCTGGGTCACGTCGAGGAAGATGCCGAACATCAGCCGCTCGGCGATGTCGGCATCGTCACCTTGGCCGCGGGCGGAGATCCAGCGGATTTCGCCATCCGCGAGAATGCGAAAATCGATCTCATAAGCGCCGACGATCGCCCGTGTCGCCGAAAACGCCGATCTCACCCGTTCGAGATCGGCGGGGTGAATGTTCTGGGAGAGCACCTCGAACGTGATCCTGCTCTTGGTCTTGGGCACCTCCCACAGCTCATAGGCGCGCTCGTCCATCGTGATCGCGTCGGTGTCGACGTTCCACGACCACAGGGCCACGCCGGCAGCTTTGGTGGCAGCGCGCAGATGCTTTTCGTGCCAGATCGGCATGCACGCGTCCTCGGCCGCCATGAGTTCGATCCCCGCTTTCTTCGCCGCTCTGCAGGCTACGGATCCCGCAATCCGGCAGCCGCAGCCATGTTCGCCCTCCGACTACGCCGCCGCTGCGACTTCGTCGATCGAGGACATGACGGCCTCGGTCGCCGTCTGATGCACCATGTGGCCGGCGCCGCGCACGCGGCGAAAGGTGCTCTGGCTGACGTCGTGATGAAGCCGTCTGGACTGCGCGTCGATGTCGATCAGGCGATCCTGATCACCGGCAACGATCACGACCGGCATCTTCAGCTCACCGTACGCTCTCCTGAAGCGGAAAGCATCGGGAATCATCAGCGCGGCCTCCGCGGCGGAGGCGCGGATCTGCGACGGGCGAACCGCCATTTCCTTGGGGAAGCCGGCAAACTTCGCCGGAACCGATCGCGGGCCGAACAGCTTGGCCATCAGCAGCGGCCACATCATCCGGCTGATCAGAGGGGAGATGGTGTAGCGCAGGATATCGCCCAGCAAGGGAATGGCCGGAGCCGATCCGGCCACCACGTCGGACCGGAAGGTCGGGTAGTAATAGCCGGAGGCGAGCACCATGCCCTTGACCATGGTCGGATGTTCGAGGGCGAGCGCGACGGCGACGGATGCGCCCCAGGAATGACCCAGGACGAAGGCCTCCGAGACGCCCAGGCGATCGAGCGCGCTCTTGATTAGCCCGGCCTGCGCCGTCGGCGTCCACACGACGTTGCGCGGCCGGTCGCTGTGGCCGAAGCCCGGCCGGTCGAACGCAATGACACGGTAGTTCTGCGCCGCCAGATCGATCAGGCCGCTGGAGGCGAAGTCCTGGATCATGCTGCCGTTGCCGTGCAGCAGCACCAGCGGCACGCCGGTGCCGCGCTCGACATAGTGCAGCCGGACGCCGTCGACGTCCATGAACTGGCCGGCGGGAGGATTGGCCCGCTCGGCAGACTTGGCGAGGCGGCGATTGATCAGTGCTGTGACGGCCAGAACGGTCGTGGCCGCCGCTGCCGCCAGAAGAAATGGATGAGTCTTCGCCAGCGACCGGCTGCGATGCGCCAGCGGCTGGAGGGATGGTGTCGAGTTGGTCAGGCGGCTGGGCGTCGACGCCGCGAGCGCGCGCGCTGTGGTCCGGGCTGCGGTCATCATCTGCCCTCATGGAAAGGCGTGCACGACATCCGGAGGATCCGAGAAATGATGCAGCGCAGGGGCAACGGCCGGTCACGCGGTTCGTTCCGTTGTGCCGTCCTGGCGCGCATGGTCGGGGTGTAGGTCGACCTCCGAGCGTTCCGGCCGAGCTCGACCAGCGCAATCGGTCCGGCTTCTGCACCCGGCGGATCGAGGCAGGACTCCCCACAGATGTGCCTTGCGCAAACGGCCCGTCGGGCAGAATCTACTTTACGAAATTCAGAAATTGTGCTTTGATGCGCGCATCCCGCCTCGGCCGGAGGGGCGTTGCGCGCGATCGTCACGACACGCGAGGCGGGGAGCGATGGCCGCACTTGTGCCGCAGCGTGTCTTCGGACGCGCCGACGAACGGCATGGTGCGGACGTGAAGTCGCAGCGTGCTGACACCCCGATGCTGGTGTCCCGCGCAATGCGCAAGCATTGTCGCGAATGGTGGCCAACAAGCCCGGCGCACCAGGCAGACTGCGTATAAGCGTTAAGACCGTCGCGCAGGGAAGGCCGGGCGTTCTCGGCTGCACCTGTGGTACCTGCCGCCTGCATTTTTTTCGCAGGCGGGCCGCAGGCGTCAGCCGACGCCTGGCCTTCCCTGCGCCCTCCGACTTGATGAGGGTGAACGACATCAGCACAGCTCGGGCAGCATCTGCCGCGGGAGCGCTCGCTCATGGGCTATGACGAACCGATCGCGTCAGCTTTCGAGCAGCCACTCCGTCGCGCTGCGCCACAGCGTGTCGCGATGCGCCGCGCGGAAGAAGCCCATATGGCCGATCGCGGACGCCCCGACGTCCTGCGGCGCGATGTCGAGCAGCTCCGGCGTCGTGCCCGTATAACCAGCGCACAGCAGCTCAACCGCGGGCCGCGTGGCCCAGGGATCGTCGGCGAGGCACAGCGCCCGGACGGGACTCTTGAAGTTGGCGTAGTTGGCAAGCGGCAGCGATGCGTCATCGAACAGATAGCGCGGGCTCATGATCCAGCGCACCCATTGCAGGAAGACACCCTTCGGCAGGTCCTCGCCGACGCCACTCCAGCCCGGCGTGTAACCCAGCGCATGAGTCAGCGGGACGCCAACGCCGTTGAGCATCGTCGCCACGCGCCAGCGTTCGCCCGGGGCCATCAGCTTCCAATAGCCGGCCTGCGAGGCGATGAAGAGGGCGCGCGACACCTCGGTGTTGTTGGCGAGCAGGCCGAGCGTCTGGCCGCCGAAGGAGTGGCCGACATAGCGCAGCGGCAGCGCACCGTAGCGCGCACGCATCCAACCGACCGCGCCGGTGATGTCGAGTGCGGCCCAGTCGGTCATCGAGGCCGCAAAGCCCTTCAGGGAGCGGGGACGGCTGCCGCCGATCCCGCGATAGTCGTAGGTCAGAACCGCGCAACCCTGCTGGGCAAGATGAGCAGCGAAGCCGCGATAGATCCGGCGCGGGATCGCCGCCCCGGAATTGATCAGCACGGCATGCGCCGGCGTGCCGCGCGGCATGAACAGGGTGCCCGCGAGCGCAAAGCCATCGACGGCCGGAAGGGTCAGATCCTCGCTCGAAACGCCGTCGGATCCCGTCTCAGCCACGCCTCGTCCTCCCATCACTTGCCCTTCCGCAGCAAAGTCAAATTCGGGTGGCGGTGCAAGCCCTTGTGTCCGCGCCCTAAATTCCAAGTGGCGGCACGGGAGCAGGCTGTGTATAAGGCGCGCGCCGCCGCGCGGGGAATTTGGCGTGCAGTTGCCGAGAGGGAGTAGAGAGCCATGACCGAGCGCTGGAGCCCGGAGAGCTGGCGGTCCAAGCCGGTGCAGCAGGTGCCTGACTATCCCGACCAGAAGGCGCTCGCCGAGGTCGAGGCGCAGCTTGCGACCTTCCCGCCGCTGGTGTTCGCCGGCGAGGCGCGCAACCTGAAGAAGGCGCTGGCGCGGGTGGCGGCGGGCGAGGCATTCCTGTTGCAGGGCGGCGACTGCGCCGAGAGCTTCGCCGAGCACGGCGCCAACAACATCCGCGACTTCTTCCGCGTGCTGCTGCAGATGGCCGTGGTCATGACCTATGCCGGCGCGGTGCCGGTGGTGAAGGTCGGCCGCATCGCCGGCCAGTTCGCCAAGCCACGCTCGTCGCCGACGGAGAAGATCAATGGCGTCGAGCTGCCGAGCTATCGCGGCGACATCGTCAACGACACCGCCTTCACGCCCGAGGCGCGCATCCCCGATCCGCAGCGCCAGCTCGACGCCTACCGGCAGTCGGCGGCGACCTTGAACCTGCTGCGCGCGTTCGCCACCGGCGGCTTCGCCAATCTCGGCAGCGTGCATCAGTGGATGCTCGGCTTCGTCAAGGATTCCCCGCAGTCGCGGCGCTACAAGGAGCTGGCCGACCGCATCTCGGACGCGCTCAACTTCATGCGCGCCTGCGGCCTCGACCTCGAGAGCCATCCGGAGCTGCGCGCCACCGACTTCTACACCAGCCACGAGGCGCTGCTGCTCGGCTATGAGCAGGCCTTCACCCGGGTCGATTCCACCACCGGCGACTGGTACGCGACCTCGGGCCATTTCATCTGGATCGGCGACCGCACCCGCCAGCTCGACCACGGCCATGTCGAATATTTCCGCGGCATCAAGAACCCGATCGGCCTGAAATGCGGCCCGTCGCTGAAGCCGGACGAGCTGCTGAAGCTGATCGACATCCTCAATCCCGACAACGAGCCGGGCCGGCTGACCCTGATCAACCGCTTCGGCGCCGACAAGGTCGGCGATCATCTGCCGGGACTGATCCGCGCGGTGCAGCGGGAAGGGCGCAAGGTGGTGTGGTCGTGCGATCCGATGCACGGCAACACCATCACCTCGACCTCGGGCTACAAGACACGGCCGTTCGATCGCATCGTATCCGAGGTGCGGGCGTTCTTCGCGGTGCATGCCGCGGAGGGCACCCATGCCGGCGGCATCCATCTCGAGATGACCGGCAAGGACGTCACCGAATGCATCGGCGGCGCGCGCGCGATCACCGACGAGGATCTCAACGACCGCTATCACACGGTGTGCGATCCCCGGCTGAACGCCGAGCAGTCGATCGACATGGCGTTCCTGATCGCCGAGCTGCTGAAGCAGCAGCGCGGCGGCAAGACCGCACCGATGCCGGCCGTCGCGGGCTTCTGATGCTGCGTTTGTGGCGCGCGACGGTCAACTCGCGCAACGGCCTGGCCTTCGCGCTCCGCTCCGAGCAGGCGGTGCGCGAGGAGGTGGTCGCGTTCCTGCTGGCGCTGCCGCTGGCCTATGTCGTCGGCGCGACGCCGATGCGCAGCGTCGAGCTGGTCTGCGCGGTGGTGCTGGTGCTGGTCGTCGAGCTGCTCAACACCGCGATCGAGAAGCTCGCCGACCGCCTCACCACCGAGCACGATCTGCAGATCGGCCGGGTCAAGGATCTCGGCTCGGCTGCCGTCGGCGTCGCGCTGCTGATGTCGGGCTGCTTCTGGCTGTTCGCGATCGCCGAGCGGCTCGGGCTGCTTTGAATGAGTTGAGCGATGGCCGCCGACATCTTCAGGATCACGCTGGCCCAGCTCAACCCGACGGTCGGCGACATCGCGGGAAATGCCGCGAAGGCGCGCGAGGCGCGGGCGAGGGCGGCGGCCGACGGCGCCGATCTCGTGGTGCTGCCGGAGCTGTTCCTGGCGGGGCATCCATGCCAGGACCTGGTGCTGAAGCCGGCATTTCAGGCCGCGTGCCGGGCCGCGATCGAGGCTCTCGCGCGCGAGACCGCCGATGGCGGGCCGGCGGTGCTGATCGGCACGCCCTGGATCGACGACGGCAAGCTCTACAATGCCTGCGTGCTGCTCGACACCGGCCGCATCGCCGCGACGCGCTTCAAGGCCAACCTGGCCGATGGTGATCAGAAGCGCGTGTTCATGCGCGGCCCGGCGGCCGGCCCGCTCAGCGTGCGGGGCGTCCGCATCGGCGTCGCGATCGGCGAAGACATCTCGCCCGAAGAATCCTCGAACGACGAAAACGTCATCGAGACGCTGGCGGAAACCGGGGCCGAACTCATCGTCGTGCCGAGCCGCTCATGCTACCTGCGCAGCGGCGGCGACCGGCGCCTGTCGGCCGCGGTCGCCCGCGTCACCGAAAGCGATCTGCCGCTCGTCTGGCTCAACCAGGTCGGCGGTCAGGACGGCAAGGTGTTCGACGGCGCATCGTTCGCGCTGAACGCCGATCTCTCGGTGGCCGCGCAGCTTCCGGGCTTCGCCGCTGAGGTCACGACCTTGGCATGGAGCAGGGGAGACGGCTGGCAGTGTCGGGGACCGGTCACCACGCCGAGCGAGGGCGACGAGGCGGACTACGCGGCCCGCGTGCTCGGCCTGCGCGACCACGTCGAGAAGCATGGCTTCACCGGGATCGTGCTGGCTCTGACCGGAGGCATCGAATCCGCGCTGTCATTGGCGATGGCCGTCGATGCGCTCGGAGCTGCGAGGGTGCGCGGTGTGGTGCTGTCCGGGCCGGACATGCCGCAGGAATCGCCGGCTATTGCAGTCGCGGCGCGGTTCGGCGTCACCGCCGAGACGTTGCCGATCGCACCGGCAGTGGCGGGCTTCGAAACGGTTCTCCCCGGGCCGCTGGCGGGCGACGCCCGTCACGCTCTCCGGGCGCGCGTGCGCGGCTCGCTGCTGCTGGCCTTGGCGAGCCTCTCCGGTGCGCTCGCGGTCGTGCCTCGCAAGACGTCAGACCGGCATGGCTGCGAGATCGGTGACGCGACTGGCGGTGCCACTCTCGTCGACGGCGTGTCCCAGGCCGAGATCGTTCGTCTCGCAGCGCTGCGCAATCGTTGGAAGCCTGCGAACGCGCTGGGACCGTCGGGCGAATTCATGTCGCCCGATCTCGCTGGCCGCGCGTCCTCAGATGCGTTCGAAGGATGACCCGATGGCCCGGCGATCTCGCTCAACGCGCCGGAATGAAGGTCGGTCCGACCGTGCGGATCTGTTTGTCGCCACCGGCGCCCGTCGTGGCGTCCGCGGTCGCGGGCGCTGCCGCATCGGCCGGCGCGGCGCCTTTGCGGGCGGCGTTCGCCGGCGGCTTGCCGGTCTGGCGCTGCTGCATCCGCTTGGCGCTCTCCTCGGTAACGATGATGTCGCCCTGCTCGGCGGCTGTGGCCCGGTCGTCGATCGATTTCAGCGCGTCGGCCCAGGTCTGGCCGGGCGCCTTGCAGGAACAGCTCGGGTTGAACTCGGTGCGATACTTGAAGGCGTTCGGCAGCGCGGTGTAGGGCTGGCCGTTGACCGAGACCGCCTGGTTCATGTCCTCGCCGGGATTGCGATAGGTGAACAGCGTCGCGTCGGCGGCGGGGCATTGCGCCTTGCAGGCGCGCTCGTCGTCGGCGAAGCGGCCGGGAACGGTGGCAAACGAGATCGGGAAATAGGCGCCGTCGCAGCTACGCACGCACACCGTCCGGTAGGTGCCCTGCGGCGCCGCGAGATCGGCGCTCGGCGGCGGCAGCGAAGCGGCGGGATTGCTGTCGGCACCGCCGCCGAACAGGCTGGTCAGGAAGTTGCCGCCGCCGCCGCGATTGGCGTTAGCGTATTGCTGATATTGCGGGCCGCAATTGTTCTGGCCGAGGGCTGCCAGCACCGAGCGGCGCTGGTTGTCGCGCTCGCCGCCGAACCCGCCGCCGCGCAGCCGCTCCAGGCTGCTCATGATCTGGTCCAGGTTGGACCGCATCTGCTGGATCTGGTTGTTCACCGGGGCGCATTCGGCCGAGCGGCCGTTGAAGATCGAGAAGAAACCCGGGCTGTCGCAGCCCATGCGCTTGGCCTGCATGCTGACGCGGTCGAGCTCGCCTTGCTGCTTGGCGGCAGCATCCTGATAGCGCCGGATCTGGTCCTCACGCGCGGGGTCGCCGCCACCGCGATCGATCGAGGCGAGCTGCGCCTCCAGGCGCGGACAGATCGGATTGACGCCGGCCTGCGGTCCGGGCGGGCCCGGCGGCATCTGCGCATAGGAATCGGAGCTGGATTGCGCGAGGGCGAGCGAGCCGGTCAGGGTCAGTCCGAGCAGCGCAGACACGGCCAGCAGGCGCGGAGACAGGGATGCGATCAAGATGCGGTATTCCGGTCCATGGGTGCAGCCGCGGGACTAGCACAGAATTCGGAAAAATCGCGGCAGCGGCGGGCATCCCATAGCCGCTTTGTCGGGCATCGTCACGTCGTTTCCAGGGCGCCGGGGTGGCGGGAACCGCCGTTCCCGGCCGTCTCAGCGCTGGCAGGTGATCGCGACAAAGTCGCTGCAGCCGCCACGGGCGCAGTTTGCGCCGGCTTTCGGCACCGATCCGGTGATTTCATCGGGGTCGACGCGGCGATAGGAGGAGGCCTGTGCAAAATCCCGTGATTGGCAGTACGACCGCGCGGCCGAGGCGCCGCATCGGTCGCCCTTGGCGAGGCACTGGTCGACGCCGTAGCCGTCGGCTTCGTTGGCGATGATGAAGATGCGACTCTCCGCCGTGGCGGTGGTCGCGGCGGCGAGGAGAACACAGCAGGCGAGCAGCGCCGGGGAGATTCGCATGGTGCACCGGTGGGTGTAGGAGACAACTCATGGTTAGGCCCAAAAGCTTAAAAATGATTAACCATGAGGCGGGGCGCGAGCATTTGGGCAGTGAAAACGGCCGTTTTGCGGCTCTTGACGGAGACAGTCTGCTGCAGCATGGTGAGTTTCATGAACGGTTTCCTCGCCATCTGCTGCATTTGCCGCGAGATTACGCGCTAGCGATTCGCTGGCTGAGGCCGTCTTTTCTCAACAGAGATGATCAGGACGCCCGGCCGGCAGGTCGGAAGTGTGATTCGTGCCGTGGCGGCCCGCTCGCGGGCGGTCGTGCGGCGTAGGACTTCCGTTGCGCTTCGTCATGGACTGTCGGTCCGGCGGGGCGGTGAGCACAGGGCATTCGGGGACGGACCATGGACTTGCGTTTGTACGACACCGCGTCGCGGGAGAAGCGCCCCTTCGTGCCGCTCGATCCGAACAATGTCCGCATGTATGTCTGCGGACCGACGGTCTACGACTTCGCCCATATCGGCAACGCGCGCCCGGTCATCGTCTTCGACGTGCTGTTCCGGCTGCTGCGGCATCTCTATGGCGAGAAGCACGTCACCTACGTCCGCAACATCACGGACGTCGACGACAAGATCAACGCCCGCGCCGCGCGCGACTTTCCCGGGCTGCCGCTGAACGAGGCGATCCGTAAGGTCACCGAGGTGACCGAACAGCAGTTCCACGAGGACGTCGACGCGCTCGGCTGCTTGCGGCCGAACGTCGAGCCGCGTGCGACTGAGCATATCGGTGAGATGCGCGCGATCATCGACAAGTTAGTCGTCGACCACTTCGCCTATGTCGAGCAGGACCACGTGCTGTTCTCGCCTGCGGCGATGAATGCGGCGATGAACGAGGTCAACTCAGTACTGCCGCGTTACGGCGCGCTCGCTAACCGCTCGCTCGACGAAATGATTGCCGGCGCTCGCGTCGACGTCGCGCCCTACAAGAGGGACGCCACCGACTTTGTGCTGTGGAAGCCGTCGAAGCCTGGTGAGCCGTCCTGGCCGTCGCCAGCCGGCATTGCCGTCGAGGGGCGCCCCGGTTGGCACATCGAGTGCTCGGCCATGTCGAACACACTCCTGTGGGAAAGCATCAAGGCGACTTTGTCGCCTGAAGCGCAAAACCATCCCCACCAGTTTGATATTCACGGTGGGGGAGTTGATCTTGTTTTTCCTCATCACGAGAATGAACTCGCGCAGAGCTGCTGCGCGTTCAATACGCCGCGCATGGCCAATGTCTGGATGCACAACGGCTTCCTGCAGGTCGAAGGTGAGAAGATGTCGAAGAGCCTCGGCAACTTCGTGACGATCAATGAATTGCTAACGACGGATAGATTTGGCGGACGGAAGTGGTCAGGCGAAGTTCTGCGCCTTGCCATGCTGAAAAGCCATTATCGCGCTCCAATCGACTGGACAGTTAAAGGGCTCCTGGAAGCTGAACAGATGCTTTCGGATTGGAGAGAGGCTGTAGCTAATGTGCGCCCGCGAGGCCCTTCTATTAAGCCAACTAAGAGGCTCATAGATGCTCTGGCGGATGATCTCAATTTGCCCGGAGCGCTGTTCGAATTGCACGAACTGGCAAAGCACGCGCGCAAAGGGGTGTGGGTGCGGGAGAATCTGTATGCAAACCTGGTTTTTCTCGGACTTCTACCAAATCAATATGAGGACGCGACCAAGATCGCTACTCTCGTCAACCAAAAACTAAATCTCATCAATGTATCAGATCCGCGCCGGATATTGGATTTCCATTCTCAAATTGAGGACGCGCTACAGACGTTCTCAGTTACGCTTTCTTCTTCTGCAAATTCGGCTCCGACGGTAGCCAGTGCCTATGAATTGATCACGTCTCGACCAATTATGTACGGTGTGGTGGATGCGTGGACGAAATATCACCAGGGATACTTGTCCGTCGAAGATCGAAAGCATGTCGAAAATACTATCGGTATCGCTCGCCTCAATCAGTTGATTGCAGATCGGATTTCTGCACGTGCAAAGAGAGATTTCGCGAAAACTGATCAGATCAGAAACGAGTTGTTGGGCGTTGGGATTGTGTTGAAAGACGCCAAAGATCGGACGACCTGGGAGATTGCGCGATGAGCAAGCCCGACACCCCGTTTCCGCGGCACTGGCTGTACTACATCCTGCTCAAGCTGGTGCTGATCGCGGGCGCGGTGGCGCTGGTCACGAAACTCTACGGCATGTGGTGACGCATGGGACAGGCTCTCCCGAGGCCCGCGCTCCGGCCGTTTCTTCCCGCTGATGCGCCGGTACTGGCCGCGATCTTCGTCGCCAGCATCCAGGAGCTGACCGGTGACGATTACAGCGAGGAGCAGCAGGAGGCCTGGGCGTCCGCTGCTGAGGATGAGACGGGTTTTGGCAAGAGGCTGGCATCCGAGCTCACCTTGATTGCGACCCTGCAGGGCTCGCCGGTCGGCTTCGCCGCGCTGAAGGGCAACGATCACATCGACATGCTCTATGTCCATCCGAATGCGGCCGGGCAGGGCGTCGGGGCCCTGCTATGCGACGCGCTGGAAAAGTTGGCGGGCGCGCGCGGCACGACCGGTCTGTCGGTCGACGCTAGCGACACGGCGGTCGAATTCTTTCGCAAGCGCGGCTACGTCGCGCAGCAGCGCAATAGCGTCTCCATCAATGGCGAGTGGCTCGCCAACACGACGATGAAGAAGACGCTCGGCTCCGGGGGAGCGCAGGCATGAGCAGGGCAGGCACAAGCAGGGAACGGCTTTATCTGTTCGACACCACCCTGCGTGATGGCGCGCAGACCAACGGTGTCGATTTCACGCTGGCCGACAAGCAGGCCATCGCGCGCATGCTCGACGATCTCGGCATCGACTATGTCGAGGGCGGTTATCCCGGCGCCAACCCGCTCGACACCGAGTTCTTCGCCGCCAAGCCGAAGCTCGGCCACGCCCGCTTCACCGCCTTCGGGATGACGCGCCGGGCGGGACGCTCGGTGTCCAACGATCCGGGCGTGGCGGCGCTGCTGGAGGCCAAGGCGGACGCGATCTGCTTCGTCGCGAAGTCATCCGCCTACCAGGTGCGCGTCGCGCTGGAGACCACCAACGAGGAGAATCTCGCCTCGATCCGCGACAGCGTGACGGCCGCGAAGGCTGCGGGGCGCGAGGTGATGCTCGACTGCGAGCATTTCTTCGACGGCTACAAGGAGAATGCGGAGTTCGCGCTGGCCTGCACCCGCGCGGCCTATGAGGCCGGCGCGCGCTGGGTCGTGCTGTGCGACACCAATGGCGGCACCATGCCGCACGAGATCGAGCTGATCGTCGGCGAGGTCGCCAAGCACGTGCCGGGCGATCACCTCGGCATCCACGCCCATAACGACACCGAGCAGGCGGTGGCGAACTCGCTTGCCGCGGTCCGCGCTGGCGTGCGGCAGATCCAGGGCACCTTGAACGGACTCGGTGAGCGCTGCGGCAATGCCAATCTGTGCTCACTGATCCCGACCTTGAAGCTGAAGACGGAGTTCTCGGATCGGTTCGAGATCGCCGTATCGGACCGGCAGCTCGCCGGCCTGATGAAGGTCTCGCGCACGCTCGACGACATGCTGAACCGTGCGCCGAACCGGCACGCGCCTTATGTCGGCGAGAGCGCCTTCGTCACCAAGACCGGTATTCATGCGTCGGCCGTGCTGAAGGATCCGCAGACCTATGAGCACGTCCTGCCCGAGCGCGTCGGCAATCATCGCAAGGTGCTGGTCTCCGACCAGGCCGGACGATCCAACGTCATCGCGGCGCTGGAGCGCGGCGGCATTCCCTTCAGCAAGAGCGATCCGAAGTTGACGCGCCTCGTCGAGGAGCTGAAGGAGCGCGAGGCCGCGGGCTACGCCTACGAGTCCGCCGACGCCTCGTTCGAGCTGCTGGCGCGGCGTACGCTGGGCTCGGTGCCGGAGTATTTCCGGGTCGAGCAGTTCGACGTCAATGTCGAGCAGCGCTACAACGCGCTCGGTGAACGCGTCACGGTGGCGCTGGCCGTGGTCAAGGTGGACGTCGCTGGCGAGCGGCTGATCTCGGCGGCGGAAGGCAACGGCCCGGTCAATGCGCTCGACGTCGCCTTGCGCAAGGATCTCGGCAAGTACCAGGGCTTCATCGACGGCCTCAAGCTGATCGACTACCGCGTCCGTATCCTCAATGGCGGCACCGAGGCGGTCACGCGCGTGCTGATCGAGAGCGAGGACGAAAAGGGAGAGCGCTGGACCACGGTCGGCGTCTCGCCGAACATCATCGACGCCTCGTTCCAGGCGCTGATGGATTCGGTATTCTACAAGCTGGTGAAGTCCGGCGCGAAGGGGTGAGATGATGCATCCGTCGTTGCGAGCGAAGCGAAGCAATCCAGGCCTGAATGCGCGATTCTGGATTGCTTCGTCGCTTCGCTCTTCGCAATGACCTGGAGAGGCCAGGAGCAAACGCATGATCGACCACGTCTCCGTCGGTGTCAGCGATCTCGTCCGCAGCGCGCGGTTCTATGAGCGTGCGCTGGCGCCGCTCGGGCTGACGCGGCTGATCGAGCGTCCCACGACCATCGGCTTCGGGAAGGCCTATCCGGAATTCTGGATCAATCTACGCCCCGCCATGGCGCGCGTGCCGGCCGACACCGGCTCTCATGTGTGCCTGCGAGCCAGGAGCACGGCGGAGGTCGATGCGCTTCACGCGGCGGCGTTGGAGGCGGGCGGAGTTTCCGACGGTGCGCCAGGACTGCGGCCGCATGATCGCGTGCGCTATTATGCGGCCTTTGTGCTTGATCCCGATGGCAACCGGATCGAGGCGGTCACATTCCCGAGCGAGTAGGGGCTCAGAGCCGTTTGGCGATCTCAGGCGCCATCTCGGTCTCTTCCTTGGCGACGCGGGCGGCGGCCTCGCGCAGGCGCGGCAGGATGTCCTCGACGCGTTCGGCCCTGAGCAGCTCGATCTGGAAGCCGGGGCGGATGAACTCGGTCTCGCGCATGTGCGCGAGCAGCCCGAACAGCGGTTCCCAGAAGCCGTCGATATTGGCCATCAGCACCGGCTTGGCGTGGCGTCCGAGCTGCTTCCAGGTCAGCTGCTCGACGAGCTCCTCGAGCGTGCCGATGCCGCCGGGCAGCGCCACGAACGCGTCGGAGTGCTCGAACATCAGCCGTTTGCGCTCGTGCATGTCGGGCGTGATGATGAGATCCTTGAGCGGCATCATGACTTCCTTCTTCACCAGGAAGTCCGGAATGATGCCGGTGACGTCGCCGCCATGGTCGAGCACGGCCTTGGCAACCGCGCCCATCATGCCGATGGAGCCGCCGCCATAGACGAGCCTGACGCCGTTCTCGGCAAGCGCCTTGCCGAGTGCTTTCGCCGATTCGATGAAGCTGGGATTCGTCCCCGGGCCGGAGCCGCAATAGACGCAAACGGTGCGGATTTCAGTCATTGGAGCGGTGTGACACTGCAGTTGAAAGGCGTCAAGACGAGGGCGGAGGACGTGGATTCGCGGACTTTCACGGATTGATGCAGGCTGAATGGGTCCATTTGTCCGAAAACAAGTATGCAAATACTGCGCCGCGGCAACGGATTCCGTCGACGTACCGGTGCATCCGGCGCCCGGACACTCTATATGACGCAGGCAACGCCCGGCATCACAACATGCCAAAACACTCGCTGCTCCAGAACGTTTGATGCCGCCCGATTCCTCCTCCGAACCAGCCGCCAACCAGCCTTCGTCCCTCGAGCAGGGAACGCTGGCCGGCACGCTGCGCCACTTGTGGCCCTTCATCTGGCCGAGCGATCGCGCCGACCTGAAGATGCGCGTGCTATGGTCGGTGGTGCTGCTGATCGCGGCCAAGGTCGCGACGCTGGTCCTGCCCTTCACCTTCAAATGGGCGATCGACGCGTTGACCGGCGCCAATACCGCGCCGATCGCGCCCGATAACTGGGCGTTCTGGCTGGTGGCCTCGCCGATCGTCATGACGGCAAGCTACGGCGGGATTCGGGTGCTGATGGCGGTGCTGACGCAGTGGCGCGACGGTATTTTTGCCCGCGTCGCCATGCATGCCGTGCGCAAGCTCGCGACCATCACCTTCGTCCACATGCATGAATTATCGCTGCGCTTTCACCTCGAGCGCAAGACCGGCGGCCTGACCCGCGTGCTCGAGCGCGGCCGCAACGCGATCGAGACCATCGTGCGCATGGTGATCCTGCAGCTGATCCCGACCATCGTCGAGGTCTCGCTGCTGACGGCGGTGCTGCTGTGGCAGTTCGACTGGCGCTACGTTCTGGTCACGCTCACCATGGTCGCGGCCTATCTCTACTACACCTACATTGCGACCGAGTGGCGCATCGAGATCCGGCGCCGCATGAACGACTCGGATACGGATGCCAATACCAAGGCCATCGACTCGCTGCTCAACTACGAGACAGTGAAGTATTTCGGCGCCGAGGCGCGGGAGGCCGAGCGTTATGACCGTTCCATGGAGCGCTACGAGCGGGCCAGCGTGAAGACCTATACCTCGCTCGCGGTGCTCAACGCCGGGCAGGCCGTGATCTTCACGATCGGGCTGACGGTGGCCATGCTGATGTGCGCCCAGGGCGTGCGTCAGGGACGCAACACGGTCGGCGACTTCGTCATGATCAACAGCATGATGATCCAGCTCTACCAGCCGCTGAACTTCATGGGCATGGTCTATCGCGAGATCAAGCAGGCGATCATCGACATCGAGAAGATGTTCGGCGTGCTCACGCGCGATGCCGAGGTGAAGGACGCGGCCGGAGCGACGCCTTTGGTGGTCACCTCGGGCAATGTCCGCTTCGACGATGTCCGCTTCGCCTATGAGCCGGAGCGGCCGATCCTGCAGGGGCTGAGCTTCGAGGTGCCGGCGGGCAAGACGGTCGCGATCGTGGGGCCGTCCGGTGCTGGCAAGTCGACCATCTCGCGGCTGCTGTTTCGGCTCTACGACGTCTCCGGCGGACGCATCTTGATCGACGGCCAGGACATCCGCGACGTTACCCAGGTGTCGCTGCGCGCCCAGATCGGGATGGTCCCGCAGGATACCGTGCTGTTCAATGACACCATCCGCTACAACATCCGCTACGGACGCTGGGATGCGGACGACGCCGCCGTCGAGGAGGCGGCGAGGCTGGCCCAGATCGACGGGCTGATCCGGATGGCGCCGAAGGGCTACGAGACCCAGGTGGGCGAGCGCGGCCTCAAGCTCTCCGGTGGCGAGAAGCAGCGCGTTGCGATTGCCCGCACCATCCTGAAGGGGCCGCCGATCCTCGTGCTGGACGAGGCGACCTCGGCGCTGGACAGCCATACCGAGCACGAGATCCAGGAGGCGCTCGATGGTGTGTCGCGCAATCGTACCTCGCTCGTGATCGCGCACCGGCTTTCGACCATCGTGGCGGCCGACGAGATCATCGTGCTCGACCGGGGGCGAATTGCCGAGCGCGGCACTCATGCCGAGCTGCTGGCCAAAGGCGGGCTGTATGCCGGCATGTGGAACCGGCAGCGCGAGGCTGAGGAGGCGCGCGAAAAACTGGCGCAGATCGGCGACGATGCGGGGGCGCCGAACCGCAATCCGCCGGATCGGAGCGAGCCGGACGCGGCCGGGCCCGATCGGACCGGACAGGTGGCGAGTGCCGCCGAATGATGCCGCGAACCGCCCTGATCTGAACTCAAGAATGCATTAAGGATTCATTTTGACCTTCGCCGGCCATCGACCTAGTCAAGGCGGCGGTCCGCTCTGAGGTCAGAGCGACAACACTCAACGAAGCAGGCCATGTCGATCAGCAATTCCATCCGCGCTCAGATCCCGCCGATCCACCCGGAAGGTTATCCTTTCATCGGGGGATTTGCCCTCGTCAGCCTGATCCTGTTCTGGATATTCACCCCGCTCGGCTGGATCGGCACGCTGCTCACCGTCTGGTGCGCGCTGTTCTTCCGCGACCCGATCCGGGTCACGCCGCAGCGGGAAGGGCTGGTGGTGGCGCCGGCCGACGGGCGCATCTCCATGATCACGCGCGCCCTGCCGCCGGCCGAGCTTGGCCTCGGCGACCGGCCGCTGCTGCGGGTCTCGATCTTCATGAGCGTGTTCAACGTGCATGTGAACCGCAGCCCGGTGGCCGGCCGGATCGAGAAGATCGCCTACCGTCCGGGCGCCTTCATCAATGCCGAGCTCGACAAGGCGAGCGAGGACAACGAGCGCAACTCGCTCGCGATCTCGACGCCGCATGGCCGCATCGGCGTGGTCCAGATCGCAGGCCTCGTGGCGCGCCGGATCGTGTCGTTCGTGCGCGAGGGGCAGACCATTGGGGCTGGCGAGCGCTTCGGCCTGATCCGCTTCGGCTCGCGGCTCGACGTCTATCTCCCCGACGGCACGGAGGTTCTGGTCTCGGAGGGGCAGACGGCCATTGCCGGCGAGACGATCCTGGCCGATTTCGACGTCCCCGTGCCCGGCCTGACGTTCCGGAGCCAGTGAACCGTCGCTGCCCGCTGGTGACCCATTAAGGGGACCTTGAGCTGTGTTCAGGCACAAGGTTCCGGCCAAACCACACGTGGTGTGATCATGAGCTTCGACGTGAACTCTCCCGAACTGCGCCGCCGCCGTTTCCGCCCGATCCCGGTGCGGCTGCTGGTGCCGAACATGATCACCCTGCTGGCGATCTGCGCCGGCCTGACCGCGATCCGGCTGTCGACCGAGGGACGGATGGAGCTCGCGGTCGGCGCCATCGTCTTTGCCGCCTTCCTGGACGGCATCGATGGCCGCATCGCCCGCATGATCAAGGGCCAGTCGAAGTTCGGCGCCGAGCTCGACAGCCTGGCCGATTTCGTCAATTTCGGCGTGGCGCCGGGCCTGATCCTGTATTTCTGGCAGCTCCATGAGCTGCGCGACGGCGGCTGGATCGCCGCCATGATGTACGCCATCAGCGGCGGCCTGCGGCTGGCGCGCTTCAATGCCAGCATCGACGATCCCAACAAGCCGCCCTTCGCCGCCAATTTCTTCACCGGCGTGCCGGCACCGCTCGGCGCCATCACCGTGCTGCTGCCCGTCTATCTGGCGTTCCTGGACCTGCCGAGGCCGCCGGCGCTGGTGACGGCGTTCTACACCCTGCTGATCGCCTTCCTGATGGTGTCGCGGCTGCCGGTGTTCTCCGGCAAGACCACGCGGATGCGCGTCTCGCCCGAACTCGTGCTGCCGGTGTTCGCCTCGGTGGTGTTCTTCGTGGCGCTGCTGGTGGTCTATCCCTGGCACATCCTGTCGGCCGGATCGATCCTCTACATCCTGAGCCTTCCGTTCGGCTGGCGGCTGTATCGGCACCAGGCGGCGCGGCACGCTGCGGTCCTTGGTGCCGCGGCTGCAGCGTCGCACGCCTCGTCTTCATCCACGACGGCTTTTGCGCCGACCGGCGCGCCAGCGGTGGAGCAGGGGCAGCGGCCGCCGGAACGGCTGCACTGAGCGCAGGGCCCAAGACCCGGCGCCCGCTTTGCCGGCTTGGGTGCCTCAGTTATACCGGATGGCCAAGGACGGCCGCGAATGCCGTCCGCATCATCCGGAGAAAACGCCCGTGACAAGCACTGCCGCCGCGCCCCTCGCTGCTTCCGTCCTCGAGGCGCTCGCGCGCTACGATACGCCGACCATCTGCAACGCGATGGAGATCGTGGCGCCCGAGCGGCGCCTGATCGGCTACACGACCAAGCCGCTGGTGTGTCCGTTTCCCGATCTGCCGCCCATGGTCGGCTACGCGCGGA
Source organism: Bradyrhizobium sp. SZCCHNRI1029 (assembly GCF_032487555.1). NCBI lineage: Bacteria > Pseudomonadati > Pseudomonadota > Alphaproteobacteria > Hyphomicrobiales > Nitrobacteraceae > Bradyrhizobium > Bradyrhizobium sp. SZCCHNRI1029. The sequence continues at coordinate 738,689 of NZ_JAUEUK010000001.1, read as the reverse complement.
CGGCGACGATCCGGTCCGTCGTCAAATCGGGATTGCCGGCGGAGGAGCAGGCGAGGCGGCGCACCGACTACTACGAATATGTCGGCACCGGTCATGGTCCCCGCATCGTCGTGATCCAGGATATCGACGGCCCCGACATCGGCTACGGCGCATTCTGGGGCGAGGTACAGAGCAACGTCCACAAGGCGCTCGGCTGCCTCGGCGTGATCACCGATGGATCGATCCGCGACATCCCGCAATGGGCTGCCGGCTTCCAGGCACTGGCGGGCTCGATCGGTCCGTCGCATGCGTGGGTGCATGCCGAGAGCTTCGGCGGCGAGGTCCGCGTCGCCGGGATGACCGTGCGCTCGGACGACCTGATCCACTCCGATCGCCATGGTGCGATCGTCATCCCGGCCGACATCGCGGCGAAGCTTCCCGAGGCGGCCGAGTTGTGCGCGCGCCGTGAAACGCCGATCCTGGAGATTGCGCGGTCTGCGGATTTCTCGCTCGAGAAGCTCAAGGCCGCCTTGAAGCGGTCGGCGGAGATTCATTGAGCGCCGCTTCGCTCCGGTCCCAATGGGCGAGCCGTACCGCGCGGCGGTGCGGCCCGCCGGCCTTGCGCAGGGCGCTCGCCGAACTGCGACGCTGCAACCGCATCCGGATGACTACGGGGTGACGGCTGACCTTCCGCCGAAAATATCGCACACGGTGACGAATTACCCGCAAACAGGCCGGAATTCGCCGAAGGTTAAGCGGCCGTCGCTCGTTGAGAAGATTTTATCCATCAAGCTTTACCTGATGGCTAGCCTGTCCCGATAGGCATGTCGCCCGAGGGCGAAGGACATGCGCAGGCTGATATCGAAATCCGGGCCGTTGTTCGGGCGGCTCGACCGGACCGTCGACAAGATGGTTCGGCTGATCGGACATTTCGGCAGCGCCGCGATCGGCCTCTCGGCGATCGCCCTGGTGTGGGCCGGCATCTTCTACACGATCTCCGAAGAGTATACGCGCACCGAGCAGTCGGCGCTGAAGAACGGCGCCAATCTGGCCCGCGCGTTCGAGGAGCAGATCATCCGCTCGATCCGCGCGGCAGATCAGACCTTGCTCTACGTCCGCGACTCCTATGCCAGGGACCCGCACAACTTCGACATGTCGCTATGGTCGAAGAACAGCCAGTTCTTGTCCGACTTCTCGTTTCAGGTCGTCGTGATCGGCAAGGACGGCATCATGCTGTCCAGCAACATCGATCCGAAGATGCGGGGCCTCGACCTGCGCGACCGCGAGCACTTCCGCGTTCATGCCGACGGCAAGGATGATTTTCTCTTCATCAGCAAGCCGATCTTCGGCCGTGTCTCCAACAAATGGTCGATCCAGTTGACCCGCCGCATCATCATGCCGGACGGTTCGTTCGGCGGCGTCGTGGTGGTCTCGCTCGACCCCGAATATCTGTCGAGCTTCTACAATTCGGTCGATCTCGGCAAGAAGGGCAATGTCACACTCCTCGGTCTCGACGGCATCGTGCGCGCACGGGCCTCGGCCGGTCCGGGGGGCGTGGGATCCTCGCTCGCCGGCAGTCCGGTGATGAGCGCCATTCAGCACAGAAGCAGCGGCTTCTACACCTTCAAAAGTCTGATCGACGGCGTCACGCGCATCTACTCGTTCCAGCGCATCAAGGATTTGGCGCTGGTGGTCATCGTCGGTCAGGCCTCCGAGGAGATCTTCAGCGCCTTCAAGCTCAACCGCGATCGTGATCTGCTGGTCGGAGCGTTGCTGACGGTGGTCATCGGCATCATCACGATCCTGATTGCGCGCTATCAGGCGGGGCTTGCCGCCTCACGTGATGCCGCCGAGGCAGGTACGCGGGCGCGCTCCGAATTCCTGGCGATGATGAGCCATGAGATACGCACGCCGATGAACGGCGTCATCGGCCTTGCCGATCTCTTGCTGTCGGCGGACCTCGCGCCGGAGCAGCGCAAGATCGCGACCACCTTGCGCGAGTCGGCCGACTACCTGTTGCAGCTGCTCAACGACGTCCTCGATTTCTCTAAGCTCGATGCCGATCGTCTGGAGATCGAGCACATCGAGTTCGACCTGCACCGGTCGGTGACGGCGACCGCCGAGCTGCTGGTGTCACGCGCCAAGGAAAAGGGTCTGCAGCTGACCACCTCGATCGCGCCGGAAGTGCCGAACTACGTGGTCGGCGATCCCGCGCGATTGCGCCAGGTGCTGTTCAACCTGGTCGGCAATGCGCTCAAATTCACCGAATCGGGCGGCGTCCATATCGATGTCCGCGCCGAGAACCTTGCCGGGTCGCACCTGACGCTGGTGTTCTCGGTCGCCGATACCGGCGTCGGCATTCCCGCAGACGCCGTCAGCCGGCTGTTCAAGCAGTTCTCGCAGGTCGACAATTCCATCTCGCGCCGCTTCGGGGGCACCGGCCTGGGGCTCGCGATCTGCAAGCGCCTCGTCACCTGCATGGGCGGCGACATCACGGTGCAGAGCAAGGTGGGGGAGGGTAGCACCTTCACCTTCTCGATCCAGGTCCAGACGCAGCCGGACGTCGAGCAGGTGAGCGCGCCCGAGGCGACCATCGTGCCGGCCGGCGAGACGATCGCCGAGGAACGTCCGGGCAGCCTCGAGCCGCTGAAGATCCTCGTTGCCGAGGACAATCTGACCAATCAGTTCGTCATCAAGAAGCTCCTGGACAAGCTCGGTCACCGCTACGACATCGTCGAGAACGGAACCCAGGCGATCGCGGCCGTGCAGAGGCAGGCCTACGATCTCGTGCTGATGGACATGATGATGCCCGAGATGGACGGGCTGACGGCGACGCGGATGATCCGCTCGCTGCCGCCGCCCGCCCAGGACATCTACATTGTTGCCCTGACGGCCAACGCCACCAGCCAGGATCATCTGGCTTGCACGGACGCCGGCATGAACGACTTCGTGACCAAGCCGGTCACGCGCGATCGACTGAATGCCGCTCTGCTTCGCGCGGCCGCTGCCACACACAAGGAAAGGCTTGTCGCATGACCGACTGGGTGCAATTCGACGAATCCGTCTATCAGATCCTGGTCTCCGAGCTCGGCGAAGAGGATGCGCTGGAGGTCCTGCGCACGTTCCTCGACGATACATCCGGAAAGTTCGGCACGCTTGCGGCCAAGTTCGAGGATCGCCTCGAACTGAGGCGTGAGGCGCATTCGATCAAGAGCTCGTCGGCGACGTTCGGTTTCTCGGCGCTGTCGCGCCTGTCGCGCGAACTCGAGGTGGGATCGGCGACGATGGAGCCGGCGCAGATGCTGGAGATGGTCCACAAGATGCAGCGATCATTCGATCAGTCGGCCGTCTTCGCCGCGGCGAACCTGCTCAAGTCCGGATCCTCAGCCGCTTGAGCGAGGTCGGCATGGTCTGCGGCGCTGCTGTTTACGTTTCATTATGCCTACCGAATTCAGTAACTCGTCCTTAATGGCGGACATCTAGTCTCGTGACATGCGGTCCAGAAGCACCGCGTCGGTCCGGCAGGGTCGTGGTTTGCGTACGCGGGTGGAGTTGACTCATGGATATTATGACGAGTGCGGGGCTCGTGGCTGGCGTGATCGTCATCGCGACGATGATGCTTCTGGGCGGCGATCTCGAGATGTTCGTCAGCGAGCACGCCGCAATCATCATCTTCGGCGGTTCGATCGCAGCCACCATGATTCGCTTCCCGCTGGGCGTCATGCTGCACGGCGTTCCGCTTGGAATGAAGTACGCTTTCACCATGAGCCGCCTGTCGGCCCGCGAGCTCGTCGACGAGCTCGCCCGCATTGCCGAGATCGCGCGCAAGCAGGGCCCGGTCGGCCTGGAAAAGGTCGAGACCGACGAGCCGTTCCTCGCCAAGGGAATCCGCTACGTGGCCGACGGCTACGACCTCGAATTCATCCGCGACAATCTCGAGCGTGACCGCGACAATTTTCTGATGCACCTGGACGAAGGCAGCAAGATCTATCGCGCCATCGGCGACTGCGCCCCGGCGTTCGGCATGGTCGGCACGCTGATCGGCATGGTGCAGATGTTCGCCAACATGACCGATCCCTCGAAGCTCGGCCCGTTCATGGCGACCGCGCTGCTCGCGACCCTGTACGGCGCGTTGGTGTCGAACCTGATCTGTCTGCCGATCGCCGACAAGCTGCATGGCAAGCTGCTGGACGAGGAAACCAACCGGACGCTGATCATCGACGGAATCCTGATGATCCGCGACTCCAAGAGCCCCGCCCTGGTCCGCGAAATGCTCCTGGCCTATCTGCCTGAGAAGCATCGCCACGCCGAAGGCGAGCCCGTGCCGGCCTGATCGGCTGCGGCGGGGCGATCCGGGGTGGGGTAGGCAATGGCCAAGAAGAAGAGGGGCGATGCGCATGGCGGCGGTCACGGCTGGTTCGTGACCTTTGCCGACCTGATGGGACTTCTGGTCAGCTTCTTCGTGATGCTGGTCGCGTTCTCGACCATGGACAACAACAAGCTGAAAGTCGTCGCAGGCTCGATGCGCGACGCCTTCGGCGTACAGTCCGAGTCGCGCTATTCGGGCATCGTGGAATCCGACGGCCTGCCGACCCGGCCGAAGCTCAAGAACGCCGCCCACATCTCGCCGGAAGAGACCGCGCGCGAGCCGAGCCCCGAGCAGGAGGAGCGCCAGCATACCAATGGCGCCAAGCTGAAGATCGATCGCCAGTTCGCGCTGGCGTCCGCCTCGCTGCGTCAGGCGCTGCAGGACATGCCGGAGATGACCGAGATCTCCAAGCACATCATGTTCGAAGAGACCAAGCAGGGGCTCAACCTGGAGATCGTCGACCAGGACGGGCGGTCGATGTTCGCGGATGGCTCGAAGGTGCCCTTCGACCGCACGCGACGCCTGATCGAGAAGCTGGCCGCACCGCTCAAGGCGACACCGCTTCGGGTCCAGATCACCGGGCACACGGCCGCCGGCTTCGTTCCCGCCCGGAGCGATTATGGTGGTTTCGACCTGTCGGCGGACCGCGCCAATGCTGTACGCCAGATCCTGGAGCGGGAAGGGCTGCCGGCGAGCCACATCTACGCGGTCTCCGGCAAGGCGGATAGCCAGCCACTGTTCCCGGACGATCCCTCGCTGGCCGCCAACCGCCGCGTGACGATCACCTTGATGCGGGAAGACCCGCCATTGCCGCCCGATCTGAAGCCGTAGCCGGGACGCTTCGCTTCCCGCATCATATTGCCGCACGGGCGACTGCGAACGGCAACGAGGAGCATCAGCAGGCACTTGATTCGCCTGAGGCAGATCCGACATCTGCCTCAGGGTGCTTGGGCTAAAGGCACTTGCCGCGATGCGGCATGCGACATCTGTGTCAGCCGTGCCGTTTGGTTGCGGGCTGGGAACATAGGTCTGCTTACGGTAGAGACTTGACCTGCGAACGGTCTACGTTCACACGCGCCGGGCCAAACAGGGAAGATGCGTTCCGAGCACATGACGGCCAGCGCGACATCGACCGAAGGACAGGACGCCGCGAGCACGTCGGGGTTCTGGGGGCTGACGCTAGGCAGCATCGGCGTGGTGTTCGGAGACATCGGCACCTCGCCCCTCTACGCCTTTCGCGAGGCCGCGCACGGCGCTGCTCAGGGGCACCCGGTGTCGCGGATCATCGTGCTCGGCGTGCTCTCGCTGATCCTCTGGTCGCTGTTCATCGTGGTGACAGCCAAATACGTCCTGCTGCTGCTCCGCGCCGACAATAACGGCGAGGGCGGAACGCTGTCGCTGATGGCGCTCGGACAGCGGGCTTTGGGTCGGCGCAGCCTGTTCCTGATGTCGCTGGGCGTGATCGGCGCTTCGATGTTCATCGGAGACTCGATGATCACGCCGGCGATCTCGGTGTTGTCGGCGGTCGAAGGCCTCAAGCTCGCCGCGCCTGCGCTCGAGCATTATGTCGTGCCGCTGACCGTGTTCATCCTAGTCGTGCTGTTCGCGGTCCAGAGCAAGGGGACGGCGCGCGTCGCCTCCGCCTTCGGCCCGGTCATGGTCACGTGGTTCACCGCCCTCGCCGTGATGGGACTGGTCCACATCCGCGACGACCCCTCCGTGCTCGCGGCCATCAATCCCTATTATGCGGTGCAGTTCCTGCTCTCGCACGGCACGATCGGCCTGGTCACCCTGGGCGCGGTGTTCCTCGCGGTCACCGGCGGCGAGGCGCTCTACGCAGATCTCGGTCATTTCGGCCGCAAGCCGATCCAGTCGGCCTGGCTGTTCTTCGTGCTTCCGGCGCTGCTGATCAACTATTTCGGGCAGGGCGCCCTGGTGCTGTCCGATCCCGCCGCGATCGAGAATTCGTTCTACCGGATGGTGCCTGAACTGTTGCTGCTGCCGCTGGTGGTGCTGGCCACCGCCGCCACTGTCATCGCGAGCCAGGCCGTGATCACGGGCGCCTATTCGCTGGTCAGCCAGGCGGTCCAGCTCGGCCTGCTGCCGCGTTTCGAGGTGCGCTACACGTCGGAGAGCCATGCCGGCCAGATCTATCTGCCGCGGGTCAACCGGCTGCTGCTGATCGGCGTGCTGCTGCTGGTCCTGCTGTTCCGGACCTCGAGCAATCTCGCCTCCGCCTACGGCATCGCAGTGTCCACCACCATGGTCGCCGACGGCATCATGGGCTTCGTGGTGATCTGGAAGCTGTGGAACTTGCGTGCGGCCGTGGCGGCTGCCGTGATCGCTCCCTTCGTCATCGTCGATATGACCTTCTTCAGCGCCAACCTGCTGAAGCTCCTCGAAGGAGCCTGGGTTCCGCTGCTGTTCGGTGCCGCGATGGTCGTGACGATCTGGACCTGGCGGCGTGGTTCGGCGATCTTGGTGCTCAAGACGCGCAAGATCGAGGTTCCGCTGGGTGACCTGATCACCAGCCTGGAGAAGAGGCCTCCTCACATCGTCAAGGGCACGGCGGTGTTTCTCACGAGCGATCCGACCTCGGTGCCGACCGCATTGCTGCACAATCTCAAGCACAACAAGGTGCTGCACGAGCACAACGTGATCCTGACCATCGAGACCGCACAGACGCCGCGGGTCGATGTCTCGGAGCGCGTGCGCATGGAGAAGATCAGCGAGAAGTTTTCCAAGGTGCGGCTGCGCTTCGGATTCATGGAATCCCCGAACGTGCCGCGCGCGCTCGCGGTGGCGCGCAAGCTCGGCTGGCAGTTCGACATCATGTCCACGTCGTTCTTCGTCTCGCGCCGCTCGTTGAAGCCATCGTCCCAGTCGGGCATGCCGACCTGGCAGGACCATCTCTTCATTGGTCTGAGCCGGTCGGCCAACGACGCCACGGACTATTTCCAGATTCCCACGGGCCGGGTCGTCGAGGTCGGTACCCAGGTAACGATTTGATCGGTTGGTCTTCCCTGATGTCTCATGTATGCCTAAATGCATGGCTGAGGCGCATTCCCGACAGGTCCGTCGCAACGCGCTGCCGCTATAAGCCGCGCGCTCTGCCGCGTTGTGCAGTGAAGCATTAACGAGTCCTCGAGGGGGCTACCCCATGACAGTCGACGTCGCAGCTACGCCCGCGGAAGCGCCGGCGACCAACGGGCATGGCAACGCACACTCCACGGCGAGCTTTGCGGCGCTGACACTGGGAAGCATCGGTGTCGTCTATGGCGACATCGGCACCAGCCCGCTGTACGCGTTGCGCGAAGCGGTCATGGCTGCGAGCAGCAGCGGCGAACCTGCGCCTCACGCCGTGATGGGGGTGATCTCGCTCATCCTGTGGGCTCTCATCGTCGTCGTGACCCTCAAATACGTCGTGATCCTGCTGCGCGCCGACAACCACGGCGAGGGCGGAACGCTGGCGCTGATGGCGCTCGCCCAGCGCGCGGTCACGCGCGGCGCCAGCGTCATCGTTCTGCTCGGTATCGTCAGCGGCGCGCTGTTCTATGGCGACGCGGTGATCACGCCGGCCCTGTCCGTCCTGTCGGCGATCGAGGGCATCAAGCTGGTGACGGCGGCGTTCGATCCCTACGTCGTGCCGCTCACGGTCATCATCCTGGTCATGCTGTTCGCGGTCCAGGTGCGCGGCACGGCCAAGGTGGCGGCGTTCTTCGGCCCGATCATGCTGATCTGGTTCCTGGTGATCGGGATCGCGGCGTTGCCCCCGATCCTGCACCATCCGGAGGTGCTGTGGGCGATCAACCCGCTGCATGCCGTGACCTTCATGCTGCATCACGGGATCATCGGCTTCATCACGCTCGGCGCGGTGTTCCTGGCCGTCACCGGCGCCGAGGCGCTGTATGCCGACCTCGGCCATTTCGGCAAGCGGCCGATCCAGACCGCCTGGCTGTTCATCGTGCTGCCGTCGCTGGCGCTGAACTATCTGGGGCAGGGGGCGCTGGTGATCGCCGACGCGAAGGCGATCGAGAACCCGTTCTTCCTGATGTTCCCGGATTGGGCGCTGATCCCGATGGTCGCGCTCGCCACCATGGCGACCGTCATCGCGAGCCAGGCCGTCATCACCGGTGCCTATTCGCTGACCCGGCAGGCGATCCAGCTCGGCCTGCTGCCGCGCTTCGAGATCCGTCACACCTCCGAGGCGCATTCGGGCCAGATCTACATTCCGCGCATCAACAAGCTGCTGCTGATCTCGGTCATGCTGCTCGTGCTGATGTTCAAGTCGTCCAGCGCGCTGGCCTCGGCCTACGGCATCTCGGTCACCGGCACCATGGTCGTGACGGCCATGATGGGCTTCGTCGTGATCTGGAAGGTCTGGCGGTGGTCGCCGTTCGCGGCCGCCGCGCTGATTGCGCCGTTCCTGTTCCTGGACCTGACCTTCCTGGCGGCGAACCTCCTGAAGGTGTTCGAAGGCGGCTGGGTGCCGCTGGCGCTGGGCGGCTTCGTGATGACGCTGATGTACACGTGGCGGCGCGGCAGCCGGCTCTTGTTCGACAAGTCCCGCAAGCTCGAATTCCCGCTCGCCGATCTCGTGACCATGCTTGAGAAGCGTCCGCCGCAGCGGGTGGCCGGCACGGCCGTGTTCCTGACCAGCGATCCCTTGAGCGCGCCGACCGCGCTGATGCACAGCCTCAAGCACTACAAGGTGCTGCACGAAAAGAACGTGATCCTAACGATCGAGACCGCGCCGACGCCGCGCATCGAGCCGTCCGAACGCGTTCGCCTCGAGCAGATCAGTCCGACGTTTTCCAAGGTGACGTTGCGCTTCGGCTTCATGGAATCGCCCAACGTGCCGCGCGCCCTGGCGATCGCGCGCAAGCTCGGCTGGCAGTTCGACATCATGTCGACCTCGTTCTTCCTGTCGCGCCGTGCGCTGAAGCCGGCTGCGCACTCGGGCATGCCGCGCTGGCAGGATCACCTGTTCATCTCGATGAGCCGCTCCGCCAACGATGCGACCGACTATTTCCAGATCCCGAGCGGGCGGGTGGTGGAGGTCGGCACCCAGGTCACGATCTGAGCTCGAGACCCATCCCGTCAGCGTGCCGAAGCGCTTGATTTTCGCAGCGTCTGGGGTGAGTTTGGCGGCCGGATCAGGGCCGATACGGCCCCGCTGAAGGCTTGGAGGATGGGCGTGGCTGTTGTGCACGATTTGACCCCGCAGGACGTGGCCCAGGGGATCGCGGAAGGGCGAATTCTTCTGGTTGACGTGCGCGAGCCGAATGAAGTTTCCGCGGAAGCCTATCCCGACGGCGTCGTCGTTCCGCTGTCGGGCTTCGACCCGAAGCTGATCCCGGATCCCCAAGGCAAGGACGTCGTGTTCGCCTGCCGCTCTGGCAAGCGCTCGGTGACGGCATCGCTCGCCGCGCAGGCCGCCGGGCTGCCCTACGACAAGCATCTCCAGGGCGGTATGCTTGGCTGGAAGGCGGCCGGCCTGCCGACCAGGACCGGCGGCTGACAGGCGATCATGATCTCGCAGAACAAGGTCTTCGCCGACCTGCCCGTCACCATTTTCGAGCAGATGTCGCAGCTCGCGCGCGACAACGACGCCATCAATCTGGGGCAGGGCTTTCCCGACGATCCGGGTCCGGAGGATATCCGCCGCGCCGCAGCCGACGCGGTCCTCAACGGCTACAATCAGTATCCGTCGATGATGGGCCTGCCGGAGCTGCGCCAGGCCATCGCCGCGCACTACAAGCACTGGCACAAGCTCGATCTCGATCCGATGAGCGAGGTCATGGTCACCTCCGGCGGCACCGAAGCGCTGACGTCGGCGATCCTGTCGGTGGTCGAGCCGGGCGACGAGGTGATCTGCTTTCAGCCGGTCTATGATTCCTATCTGCCGATCATCCGCCAGGCCGGCGGCATTCCGCGCCTCGTCCGCCTCGAGCCGCCGCATTGGCGGCTCTCGGAGGAGATGCTGCGGCAGGCGTTCTCGCCAAAGACCAAGGCGGTGCTGTTCAACAACCCGCTCAACCCGGCCGCGGTGGTCTACCCGCGCGAGGACCTCGAGCTGTTGGCACGCTTCTGCCAGGAGTTCGACGCGGTCGCGATCTGCGACGAGGTGTGGGAGCACGTCGTGTTCGACGGCCGCGCGCACATTCCGCTGATCGCGATTCCCGGGATGCGCGACCGCACCATCAAGGTCGGCTCGGCAGGCAAGATCTTCTCGTTGACGGGCTGGAAGATCGGCTTCGTCTGCGCCGCGCCGCATCTGTTGCGCGTGGCCGCCAAGGTGCATCAATTCCTGACCTTCACGACCGCGCCGAACCTGCAGGTCGCGGTCGCCTACGGCCTCGGCAAGTCGGACGACTATTTCGTCAACATGCGCAGCGAGCTCGCGCGCAGCCGCGACCGGCTCACGGCCGGTCTCGAAAGCCTTGGCTTTCCCGTGCTGAAGGCGCAGGGAACCTACTTCCTGACCGTCGACCTTTCGCCGCTCGGCCTCAACGAGACCGACGAGCAGTTCTGCCGCCGCATCGTCCACGACTACAAGGTGGCCGCCATCCCGGTGTCGGCGTTCTACGAGACGGACGCCGTGACCTCCGTGGTGCGGTTCTGCTTTGCCAAGAAGGACGCAACCCTGGATACGGCGCTGGAGCGCCTGTCGGACGCCATCCACCGGCGCTAGGAGACAAGTGATGACGCGCGGCTGCATGGGTTCGGCGCTGGCGCTGGCCGTCGCGGCGTTGACGCTTTCCGTAACGGCGGGGCGCGCCGAGGAGCGCGTCGTCAACTTCTACAACTGGTCGAACTACATGGCGCCCGGTGTCCTTGACGACTTCACCAAGGAGACCGGCATCAAGGTGGTCTACGACACGTTCGACGCCAACGAGACCCTGGAGACGCGGCTGCTCGCCGGCAAATCCGGCTACGACGTCGTGGTGCCGACCGCGTACTTCCTACAGCGCCAGATCAAGGCAAAAATCTTCCAGCCGCTCGACAAGTCGAAGCTGCCGAATCTCGCCAATGCCTGGCCTGTCGTGACCGAGCGTCTCGCCACCTACGATCCCGGCAATCAGTTCGCCGTCAACTACATGTGGGGCACGACCGGGATCGGCTACAACGTCAAGGCGGTCGAGAAGATCCTGGGTCCCGGCGCGCGCATCGACAGCTGGGACATGGTGTTCAAGCCGGAGAACCTCGCCAAGTTCAAGGATTGCGGAGTCCACATGCTGGATTCCGCCGACGACATCTTTCCGGCGGCGCTGAGCTATCTCGGCATCGACCCGAACTCGACCAGGCAGGCCGACCTGGAGAAGGCGGCCGAGGTGGTCGGCAAGGTCGCGCCATCGGTGCGCAAGTTTCATTCGTCGGAATATCTGAGCGCGCTCGCCACCGGCGAGATCTGCCTCGTCGTCGGTTGGTCCGGCGATATCATGCAGGCGAGGAGCCGTGCCGAGGAAGCGAAGAACGGCGTCGAGATCGGCTATGCGATCCCGAAAGAGGGGGCGCAGATGTTCTTCGACAATTTTGCGATTCCCGCCGACGCCCCGCACGTGGCTGAGGCGTATGCGCTGATCAACTACCTCTACCGCCCGGAGGTCGCCGCCAAGAACTCGGACTTCCTGTCCTATGCCAACGGCAACCTGGCCAGCCAGAAGCTGATCGACCCAAAGATCCTTGGCGACAAGAACATCTATCCGGACGACGCGACCTTGAAGAAGCTGTTCGTCATCACCGCCCGTGAGCCGGCGACGCAGCGGATCATCAACCGGCTCTGGACCAAGGTGAAGACGGGCAGGTGATGACTCCCGTCATTCCGGGATGGTGCGCAAGCACCATTCCGGGATGGTGCGCAAGCACCAGACCCGGAATCTCGAGATTCCGGGTTCGATGCTGCGCATCGCCCCGGAATGCCGAGACTTGATCGCTTGGTTTGATCTGACAAATCGGTTGAGATCGATCACGTCATCCGGTGCATCGCGCAGAGCTTGTTGCCGTCGAGGTCGCGCAGGTAGGCGAGATACAGCTTGCCGGCCGAACCTTCACGAACACCAGGCGGGTTTTCGCAGGTGGTGCCGCCGGCTTCGAGCCCCGCCGCATGCCAGGCGTCGGCCTGTTCGGGCGAGCTGCAGGCAAAGCCGATGGTGCCGCCATTGGCAGGGGTCGCGGGCTGGCCGTTGATCGGCTTCGACACCGAGAAGATGCCGGTCGGTGTGATGTAGAAAATGCGGTGGCCGTCGACCCTGGCGGGGCGCACGCCCAGCGTCCCCAGCAGCTTGTCGTAGAAGGCCTTGGCCTTGTCGAGGTCGTTGGTGCCGATCATCACGTGCGAAAACATTCGCGCTTGTCCTCCCTGGAGCTTCCGAACAGCCGTCGGATACGCGGCAAAGGTAGCGAGCGGCGATGGAAGAGGTAAGAGTTTTCTTCGAATGGCCCGTCAGCGGTAGAAGATGCTGCAGTCCCACTTCCTCGTGGTGGAATTTGCCCGGGCGCCGACTACCGCCAGCGCCGGTGCAGCCAGAGCCATTGCTCGGGATATTCGCGGACCCAACTCTCGACGACGTCGGTGACCGCCTGCGTCGTGCCCTGGATGTCGATCTGACCGTCGGCCGTCCGTACCGGCTTCACTTCCTCCGATACTTCGGCGCGGAAGCGATTGCCGGGGAGGCGGATGATGCGCACGCCGTGCACGGGGCATTCGACCTGGCGGAGCAGGCGCGCCAGCATCGGGTTGGCGCGGGTCTTGCGGCCGAAGAACGTCACCTCGACGCCGCCGGTCAGGTACTGATCGACCAGCATCGCGACGTGCTGGCCGGCCTTCAGTGCCTCGGCAAGCCGCAGCGGTGCGTCGCGGCCAGCCGGGATCAGCGTGCCCATCTTGACCTGCCGCATCTCCTGGATGATGCGGTCGGCGGCAGCGATGTTGGGGCGGCGGTAGAGGATCGCGGTATCGAGCTTGTGGGCGACGGCGGCGAGCGCCGGCATCTCCCAATTGGCGAGGTGGCTCGCGAAGATCAGGGCGGGCTTGCCGTCGAGACGGAGCTGATGGAACAGCTCATGGGTCCGCGGCGACAGCTCGATGCGGCTGCGCTCGGGATGCTCCTCGTCGAAATCCCAGATCTTGTCGAGATGGGCGAACTCGGCGCCGACACGGCCGAGATTGTCCCAGACGCCGGCAAGGATCTGCTCGATCTCCTCGGGCGACTTTTCCGGGAAAGCCTTGGTGAGATTGTCGCGGCCGATGCGCTGCTCGCGAAGCTTCGGGCCGATCCACTGCGCGATGCGTGCGAAGCGGTCAGCGGTCTTCTGCGGATCGAAATAGCGCGTCGTCTTGAGCATGCCGACCGTCAGCGCGCCGACGGCCGAGGACCCGAGCGACTTCACCTTCTGGCGGATGACGAGCTTGGTCCGGAGGGGAATGAGACTCATCGATACGACAGGCGGATCAGGCAGGTTCGCGGGTCAGGATCAGCGAGGCGTTCTGGCCGCCGAAGCCGAACGAGTTCGACATCACGGTGGTGACGCGCGCCTCGCGCGCCTTGTTGCCGACGACGTCGAACAGGATCGCGGGATCCGGAATGTCGTAGTTGATGGTCGGCGGGATCAGCTGATGCTCGAGCGTGAGCAGCGAGATGATCGCCTCGACCGCGCCGGCCGCCGAGATGGTGTGGCCGACCATCGACTTGTTCGACGACACCGGAATCCTGCCGGTGTGCTCGCCGAACACGGCGGAGACGCCGACATATTCCATCTTGTCGTTCTCGGGCGTCGCGGTGCCGTGGGCGTTGATGTGGTCGATCTGCTCCGGCGCCATGCCGGCATCGGCCAGCGCCTTGCGGATGCAGCCGATGATCGGCTTGCCGTCCGGCGAGGAGCGGGTGCGGTGGAACGAGTCCGTCAGCTCGCCGCAGCCGGCGACGACACCGAGGATTTTTGCGCCACGCGCCACGGCCGCATCGTAGCTCTCCAGCACCAGCGCGCCGGCGCCTTCGGCCATCACGAAGCCATCGCGATTCTTGGAGAACGGCTTGGACGCGGCCTGCGGCGGATCGTTCTGCGTCGACAGCGCCGACAGCAGCGAGAAGCGCACGAGGCCTTCCGGATTGACCGAGCCTTCGGTGGCTGCGCACAGCGCCACGTCGGTCTCGCCGCGCCGGATGGCTTCGACGCCGAGCTGGATCGCGGTGGCGCCGGAGGCGCAGGCGGTCGACAGCGAGATCGGCGAGCCCTTGGTGCCGAACGTATCGGACAGCGAATCCGCCACCGAGCCGAACAGGAAGCGATGATGATAGTTGACGAACTTGCCGCCGCCGCAGACCTTCAGAAGGTCGTCATAGGTGAACTGCGTGCCGCCCACCTCATGGGCGAGCTCCAGCCGCTGCGGCCACTCGATTTCGACCGGCGCAACCGCAAGAAACAGCGGACCCGGGAAGTCGCCCTTGGAGCCGATGCCGGCCTGCGCGATCGCTTCCTCGACGGCCATGTGGCCGAGCCGCTCGGAGAGGCCCGTCGAGGTAAACGGAGCCACGGGCACGAAGTCGACCGTGCCGGCCATCGTCGTCTTCAAGCCGTCGATCGGGAAGCGCGTGATGGTGCGGATGCCGGACTCGCCGGCAACGAGCTTTTTCCAATTGTCCGACTTGCCCGCCCCGAGCGAGGTGACGATGCCCATCCCGGTCACGACCACGATGGGGCGTCCAAACTTGTCGCGTGCACTCATGATGTTCCCCGTCGCGTCTCGGTCGGCCGTGCCGCGTTCACTTGACTGCTTCGACCAAGGCCATGCCTTCGCCGCGGTAATGGCCGGCGCCGACCACGACGATTTGGGTCGGAGCCTCCTTCATGTCGGTTTCGATGCCCGACGAATCGCCCGGAGCGAACAGGGCTCCCCGCGAGATCGAGAGCGCCGCGAGCGCCAGGCCGAGGGCGAATTGCGCTTCCATCGAATGACCGAAGCGGGTCCCGCTCGACCTGACCGCGAACGATTTGTGGTGGTCGAGGAACGCGCGTTCCTCCGAGGTCACGGGCTCGGCCCCGGTGGCGCCGGTGATGATGGCGCCCGGCGCTTCCCGAACGTCAAGCGCCGACCACAGCCGGTCGAGCGTTCCGGTCACGGCGCCAGCCTCCTTGCGGCGGGCGCGGTCGGCCACGACCTTGCTCAGCCGCGCCAGCGGCTTGGCGCCGCGGGCCTCGGCATGCGGCTTGGATTCCAGCACCAGGAAGGCGCCGGCCGAGCCGAGCGCAAATCCCGGATGGTCCTTGCGGGCCCAGACCGGCTTGAACTCGTTCTTCAGATTGTAGTCGCCGAACTCGTAGAGCACGAGCAGGTCCTTGCGCTCGCCATTGTGCGAGCCTCCGACCAGTGCGATGTCGCTCTGGCCGCCGGCGATGCGCGCCAGCGCGATCTTGAACGCGTCGACGCCCGCGACCTCCTCGCCCATGAAGGTGCGCGAGGTGCCGCAGACGCCGTGCGAGATCGCGATGTTGCCGGCGAGCAGGTTGGACAGCTGCGCCAGGAACAGCGTGGGGCGCAGATCGCTCATCAGCCGGTCGTTCAGGAAACCGGGCGTGCAATTGCCCTGCGCTTCGGCGTTGAGAATGGCGGTGTCGACGGAGATGTCGCGCTCGCCGCCGCCGGCGGCCACGATCATGTCCATCCGGGACAGGATGTCCTTGTTGCCCTTGAGGCCGGCCGAATCCAGCGCGAGGCCCGCGGCGTAGGTGCCGATGCGCTGCCACGCCTCCATCTGGCGCTGTTCCTTCTTGGGGATCTGCGCTTCCAGATTCACCTTGGCCCAGGGATGCACGATGTAGGGCGCGAAACCCTGCTCATCGACGTTGATCCGGCCGGAGTTGAGGGCGTCCCAGTTCGCATCGAGTCCCTCGCCAAGCGAGGTCGCAAGACCGATACCGGTGATCCAGACTTCGACGGGTTCGGAGGTCACGGCTGTCGTCTCACTCATCGCTGCAGGACCTGTTGCGGAAAGCCGACGCGCTCGGCGACGGCGTCCATGTGCCCGCGCAGCTCCGGATTGGGGAAGGGGACGTGACTGAAAGTGATGGTCGCATTCGAACGCAGTTTGCCACCGACCTTCACGCGCGCTTCGGTCATGGCGTAACCGGAGCCCTCGTGCAGCACGTTGGCCTCGACGGTCAGCACCTCGCCCGGCGACACGAAGCCGCGCATCTTGGCCTCCTTGACTGCGGCAAGGAACGGCATCCGCTCGAACTTCATCAGCGCGAGCAGCAGCCAGCCCGATGTCTGCGCCATCGATTCGATCAGGAGAACGCCGGGCATGATCGGATAGCCCGGGAAATGTCCTTCGAAGATCGTGCTTTCGGTGGGGACCTTGGCTTCGACGGTGATGGTCTTCTCGTCCAGCCGGAGATCGAGAATGCGGTCGATGAGCAGGAAGTATTCGATCTGCATGGCGGGCGCTCACGCGCCCTTGGCGGCGACCAGCTCGTCGATGCGGGCGCACAGGTTCTTCAGCACGAAATACTGCTCGGTGCTGGCTTTGCCGTCGTTGACTTCCTGCGTCCACTTCTCGAGCGGCAGCTTGATCCCGAAGGCCTTGTCGATCGCAAATGCGATGTCGAGGAAATCGAGGCTGTCGATGCCCAGATCGTCGATGGCATGGCTATCCGGCGTGATCGTGTCGCGCGGGATGTCGCAGGTTTCAGCGATGATCGTGGCGACCTGATCGAATGTTGAGGACATCACTAAGCCTTTGATATTTTGGAGCTAATCCGGTAGGTGGCGACGGGAGGACACCGCGCCCCCGGGGCCGTCTGATGCGAGCCCTTCTACCCCCGTCGCCCGGGAGTCGTGTGCCCGTATATCGGAGCGACGCGGTGAGTTCAATGGAGCCGGACACGGCGGTTGTGGCGGGATTGTGATGCCTCGTCGGCCGCGGCAGCCGCGTCCAGCAGGGGGATCAGGGCGTGTAGGTCTCGGTGATGATGCGGGCGCAGTCGCGCCGTCCGGTCAGCAGGCAGTCCTGGGTCTTGCGCAGGTCGGCAATGCTCATCGCCAGCCAGATGCCGATCGCGGTCAACGCGACCGTGAAGGCGATGGCGGCGATGTTGGCCAGGATGCGGTGACGGAAGTCATCGGGCTCCTCGCGGGGCTGCTCATACCGGGAGAGATCGAGTGTCGGTCGCTCGCCCCGATGCAGCTGAATCGGCGGACTGCCGCCCTCGGTGACGCGCCGCACCGGACTGCTGCGCGGCCGGAACGGCACCACGCGATGCTCTTCCTCCGCTGCAATGGGGCGCTGGGACTTCATGCCTCGACTCCGATGGTCCGTTCTAGCACGCAGGCCCGACCTCTCACAAAGAAACTTTGCCATAATTGAGCTGCATCAGCAAAGCATCTCGCTCCTCGAATGCATCCAATCGGCGCCCGCTCCGCGGGTGATTGGAACCTGCCGCGGCCGGTCCGAACGGCGTCGCAGCTACGGGCAGATGCGCTGGAACGGCTCGGCAGGCGTGGCATAATGCTGATCATCCCCCGGAGCCCAGCCATGGCCAATACCCGCGAGCCGCTGCTTCATCCCGTGCCGATCCTGTCGCTGCGCCCGACGCAGATGACCGTGGGCATGCGCGAGGTGAAGGAGAAACGCGAGCGCTGGCGCGAGCACAAGTCGAAGAAGAAGCAGGCCGAGCTGCTCGGCAAGCACATGATCCCGGTGGTGCTTGGTCCCGATGAGCGGCACTACGTCGTCGACCACCATCACCTCGCCCGCGCGCTCCATGACGAGGGCGTCAAGGACGTGCTGGTCACGGTGATCGGCGACCTCTCGATGGTCGATCGCGAGGCGTTCTGGGGCGTGATGGACAACAAGCGCTGGGTCTATCCTTACGACGCCAAGGGCGAGCGGCGGCATTTCAAGGATCTGCCGAAGTCCGTCGCGAATCTGAAGGACGATCCGTTCCGCAGCCTGGCCGGCGAGCTGCGCCGCGCCGGAGGCTTCGCCAAGGACACGACGCCGTTCAGCGAGTTCCTATGGGCCGACTTCCTGCGCCGCAAGGTCAAGCGCAAGACGGTCGAGACCCATTTCGCCGCCGCCATGGAGCACGCGCTGGCGGCCGCAAAGAGCCACGACGCGGTCTATCTGCCGGGCTGGTGCGGGCCGGCGTCGGACGACTGATCGTCTCACTTGGTCTTCGGCAGCCGCCCCATCAGGTAGAACTCGTCGTTGGGCCGCATGCCCGTGACATTCGCGATCCGGTTCGACAGCGCGAAGAACGCCGCGATCGCGGCGATGTCCCAAATGTCGTCGTCGCCGAAGCCGTGGCCGGCCAGCGCCTTGAAATCGGCATCCCCGACCGTTTGCGCCTCGAGCGCCACCTTCATCGCGAAATCGAGCATCGCCCGCTGCCGTGGCGTGATGTCGGCCTTGCGGTAGTTGATCGCGATCTGGTCGGCGATCAGGGGATTCTTGGCGCGGATGCGCAGGATCGCGCCGTGCGCGATCACGCAATACTGGCACTGGTTGGCGCTCGAGGTCGCGACCACGATCATCTCGCGCTCGGCCTTGGTCAGCCCGCCGTCCTTCTCCATCAGCGCGTCGTGATACGCAAAGAACGCGCGGAACTCGTCCGGCCGGTGCGCAAGTGTCAGGAACACGTTGGGCACGAAGCCGCTCTTCTCCTGCACGCCGAGCAGGCGGGTGCGGATGTCGTCCGGCAGCGCATTGATTGCGGGGACGGGGAAGCGGCTGATGGCGGGCTGGGTCATGGCAACGGGTCCGGCATGCGTGGCAGGGGGCGAACCTTAGTCGATCGCGGCGCAGGCGCAACGGTCCAGCTCGGTCCATCACCCGCCAGTGGTGGAGCGCCCGCAACGCCTCCTCGGCAGCCGTCGTCGGTCGGGATTAAAGAGGGGCCGCCGCCGGCTTTAGCGCAGCGGCTTCTTCAGCAGGGAGAAGCGGTCCGGGTCGAGACCCATCGATGGCTGCAGCATTGGCGCGTCCAGCGAGGCGGACAGGCTGCCGCGATCTCCGAGGTTGCCGGCGCCGCTGTCGCCGCTCGACGCGTCCCGGCTCGAGGTCGCTCCGCGCCAGCGCTCCAGCACCGCACTGACGAAATGCATGTCGTGTCCGGCATTGACCGAGCGGACGGTCGCGATCGTCGCCTCGCTGCGCGGCAATTGATGCAGCGGCACCTCCTTGAAGCGCAGCCGGGTCGGCAGCGCGACGCCTTCGCCGAACGCCAGCACCTCGCGGGTGCCGAGCGAGGGAACGAAGGAGAGCAGGTTGGCGGCGGCATCCGACACCGCCGAACGCAGCAGCGACTGGTCGCGCTCGTTGGCGAGCCGCATCGTGAACAGCGTGTTGCACTGGGAGATGATGGTGGCGTCGAGCTCGGCCGGCCGCTGGGTGATCAGGCCGAGATAGACGCCGTATTTCCGGCCTTCCTTGGCGATGCGCGAGATCGCCTTGCGGGTCGGGCCGAAGCCGATCGAGCGGTCGGCCGAGGCGTAACGGTGCGCTTCCTCGCAGACGAACAGCAGCGGCGAGACGCCGTCGCTCCACAGGCCGAAATCGAACGCCATGCGGCACACGACCGAGACCACGGAATCGACCACCTCGGCCGGGAAGCCGGCGAGCTGCATGACCGTCATCGGCCGGCCGTTGGCCGGCAGGCGGAACAGGTGGCTGATGACCTCGGCCATGGTGTCACCGCCGACATTGGCGTTGTCGAACATGAAGGCGTAGCGCGGATCGTTGCGTACCGTCTCGATCCGCGAGATCAGCTTGTGATAGATGATGCGCGAGGAGCGGTTCTCGAGCTTGCCCATGCGCTCGTCGATCAGGTTGATCAGGTCGACGAGGCGGTAGGGCACCGGCGTATCGACGGTGTAGCCGACGGTCTTCGGGTCGATGCGCTTGAGCCCGATGCGGTCCGTGTTCTGGTATTGGGTGTAGATGCCCTTCGCCAGCGGGATCACTTCGGCCAGGATGTCGAGCTCTTCCGGCACGCCCGGCCGGCCGCCGAAGAGGACGTCGACGATCTCCTCGAAATTGAACAGCCAAAACGGCAGCTTCAGGTTGCGCGGGTTCAGCACCAGCGCCTTTTCACCAAAGCAGCGGCCATATTCGTTGTGGACGTCGAGCAGGAAGATGCGCAGGTTCGGCCGCGCCTTCAGGATCTCGTTGAGCAGCAGCGACACGCCGGTCGATTTGCCGACGCCGGTCGAACCGAGCACGGCGAAGTGCTTCGACAGCATTTCCTCGACATTGACGCAGGCGCGCACGGAGGTGTCCTGCTGCAGCGCGCCGATGTCGATGTGGTCGCCGGAGGTCGGCGTGTAGATCGTGCGCAGCTCCTCGCTCGTGATCATGTCGACGGCGTCGCCGATGGTCGGGTAGTGGGTGACGCCGCGCTGGAACTTGGGCCGCTCGGCCGGTCCGAGAATCTCGCCGAGCAGGTCTACCGAAGCCGTCGCGACGTATTCGTTGGCACGCGAGAGGTCCTCGCTGGTCACCTCGGTGATGATCGCAATGATCGTGGCGCTCGGGCAGCGAATGCTGATGAAACGGCCGACTGTCGCGCGGATATCGGAGACGTTCATCTGCTGTGTCGACAGAATGCCGACGCGGGCCTGGGAGCCCCGCACCGAGATCACGCGTCCGAAGGATGTCACGGTCATGAAACCTGTGGTGAATTGTTGAATTGACACCTTCTCTGCTGGGACTGGAAAATTTGTTAAGCGGGCAACGTTTGTGACTGTGCCGCCCGCCCAGCCCGGTGGTCGGAGGGTCGCGCGGGGCGTTGCGATCGCACCTCCTCAATGGGACCTAAGGCCTTGCACTGTAAGGCTTTCTCAATCCTTTCCTCAAGCGTCGCGCGAACCGTTCGGGTTAACGTCCGGTTCACCATCTCCAAGGCTCTTCCTGAACGGCTCTTCGGCTGTGGAGGCCCCGGCGCCGAAAGAAACCTGGAGGGGCTGCCGCGCCGATCCGAACCTCCAGCCGCTCAGCGATTTGATCGCAATCAATCTGGAACCCGGGCGTGCCGGCTATATTTTTCCCGTCAAGCGCGAGGGAGCGGATGCCGGCCGATCAACGAAATCGGTCGCGCCCATGCCGTTGCGGACCCGATCCTCGCGTGAAGCAGGAGGATGATGTTATGGCTGAACCTACCAAGCTGCCCGTCAACACCGAGAAGGCAGGTGCGCCATCCATGCAGGGATGGCGGCCGTTCGAGAACCTGCGCCGCGAGATCGATCGCGTGTTCGAGGACTTCCACGGCGGGATCTGGCGCACGCCGTCGCTGTTCGACCAACTGCCGGGCCTGGCCCGCGCACGGTCCTTTGCCGTGGCGCCGGCGGTCGACGTCGCCGAGCACGACAATGCCTACGAGGTCACCGCTGAGCTGCCCGGCCTCGACGAGAAGAACGTCGAGGTGAAGGTTGCGAGCGGCGTGCTCTCGATCAAGGGCGAGAAGCAGGAGGACAAGGAGGAGAAGAAGAAGGACTATTACGTCCGTGAGCGCAGCTTCGGCTCGTTCGAACGCTCCTTCCAGATCCCCGACGGCGTCGACACCGACAAGATCGAGGCCGTGTTCAAGCAGGGCGTGCTCAAGGTCACCCTGCCGAAGAAGCCCGAGGTACAGAAGGCCGCCAAGACCATCGACATCAAGGCGGCGTGACCGCATCTCGTGGCTGTCCGTCCCATGATCATGGGACAGACGATGGATCGGACACCAAGGAAGGGCCGCGCGTGCGGCCCTTTTTTTCGCGGAGCTGCAGGGGTAATCTGCCTTCCAAGCAAACGGTCGGCGATGCCGGCCGGGGAACGACCGGAAGGGAGACGAGAGGATGGGCAAGCTCGCACTGGCGGCCAAGATCACGCACGTGCCGTCGATGTATCTCAGCGAGCTGGATGGTCCGGCCAAGGGCAAGCGACAGTCGGCGATCGACGGTCATATCGAGATCGGCCGGCGCTGCCGCGAGGCCGGCGTCGACACCATCGTCGTGTTCGACACCCATTGGCTGGTCAATGCCGGCTACCACATCAATTGCGCGCCGCATTTCGAGGGGCTCTACACCTCGAACGAGCTGCCGCACTTCATCGCCAACATGACCTATGAATACGACGGCAACCCGGAGCTGGGCCACATCCTCGCCGAGGGCGCCAACGCCCATGGCGTTGCCACCATGGCCCACGATGCGACGTCGCTGGCGCTGGAATACGGCACCTTGGTGCCGATGCGCTACATGAACCCCGACCGCCACTTCAAGGTCGTCTCCGTCTCGGCGCTGTGCACCTCGCATTATCTCGCCGACAGCGCCAAGCTCGGCTGGGCCTTCCGCCGCGCGGTCGAGGATCATTACGACGGCACGGTGGCCTTCTTCGCCTCGGGCTCGCTGAGCCATCGCTTTGCCCAGAACGGCACCGCCGACGAGTATCGCGACCGGATGTTCAGCCCGTTCCTGGAGCGGCTCGACCACGAGGTGATCCAGATGTGGGAGCACGGCGAGTGGCCGGATTTCTGCGACATGTTGCCGGAATATGCCAGCAAGGGCCATGGCGAGGGCTTCATGCACGATACGGCCATGCTGCTCGGCGCGCTCGGCTGGAACCACTACGACCGCGGCGTCGAGGTGGTGACGCCGTTCTTCCCGTCATCGGGGACGGGCCAGATCAACGCGGTGTTTCCGGTCTCGCCGATGCCGCATGTGCTCGACGACGTCGGCCGGCCGCGCGCCGCCGCACTCGCGGGCGGTCGGCTGTAGCGCCTCTCACCAGACCTCCGGATGCCGGAGCACCTCGATGATGTCCTCGGGATAGATCTGATCGGCGGTCGCCGTGAGCTCGGCTGGTCGCCGCCATTTGCTCGGTGTTGAATGCTCGGTGTTGAACCGCCGCGTCGGCCGCGCGACCAATGCGGGACGGATCGGAGGCCGGTGACCGTTCAATGCTGACGAGAATTCTGCTGCTGACCGCGATGCTCATCGCGCCGGGCATTGCCACTGCGCAGGCGCCGCATCGCGAAGCCTGCAACGTCGAGGCCGACGTCACCGACCGCGATCCGAATGGTGCCAATGTCCGTGCCGAGCCTGGCGGCAGCATCGTCAAGGTCCTGAAAAATCCGACCAGCGATGGCTGGATCGTCGTGCATCTCGTCGCGCAGCAGGGCGACTGGTTCGAGATCGACCGGGCCATGCTGAACGACGTCGATCAGGGCAAGGAGACCGTGATCTTTCAGGGCAGGGGCTTCCTGCATCGGAGCATCGTCGGCGCCGGCGGCCTGCAGAACGGCGCGGCGATCTACCGCGATCACGCCACGTCGAGCGCGAAGCTCGACCCGCATGCGAGCGGTGACCAGTCGGTCGAGCTGCTCGGCTGCTTTGGCGACTTCGCCAAGATCCGCGTCAAGAAGGGCATCGGCTGGACCCGGCAGCTCTGCACCAACATGGTGACGACCTGCTCGTGACAGCGTGCGCTCGCCGAGCTCCGTCGCGGGCAGCCCGTTGACCACGGCTGCGTTGCAGGTCGTCGCGCCTGCTCAGGCCGCGCGCTGCTGGTGCTGCGACAGCCGCTCGCGCTCGCGCCGGCACCCGGCCGCGAATTGGCGCAGCCGCTCGATCGTCAGCGCGTCGGTGATGCTCCGCTCGAGCCGCTCGGCCCGCTCGATCTGATCGTCGAGGTCCATCAGCTTGGTCATGTCCCGTCTCCCTGGCCAGACAATTTGAAGCAAATTGCATCGTTCCGGCCGGATGAGGATCGTGGTGAATGACGGGTTAATTCCGTGATCGGGCGCACGCTGGAAGGATCGTCCCGGCGAGCCGACGATGGACCGGCGGGACTGCGTCGTCGACGCATCGCAAGCGTCGGCATGGGTCGAACGGCGCACGGGCGCGACGCTGTGCCGGCCGGACGAGATCTGATTCAAGCGCTAGCCGGTCGTCGCTCGTGCGCAATAGTCATGCCAGAACGTCCGGTATCCCTGTTCTACATGCTGCGTGTAGAGCGCGCCGTTTCCGGCGGCTGAATTCAACACCCTGGCGGGCAGCTCGGCCCGGAGCGCGGCAAGCTCGCCGGGCCGCGAGCAGAATTTCAGCGTTGTCGCGAGATAGCCTTCGTCGTCATCGGCGACCCACGCGTCGAGGCCGACTGCCTTGACGATCGCGCCGCCCGCCCGTGCCGAGGGGGTGCTGCCAAGCTTGGTGACGACAGGCACGCCCATCTGCAGCGCCTCCCACGTCGAGATGCCGCCATTTTGCGGGAACGGATCGAGTGCGATGTCGATATCGGCGAACGTCGCAAGATGCTCCTCGCGCGACGTCTTTCCGACGCAACGGACGCGTTCCGCGGCGATGCCGTGGGCGACGAAGCGGGCGATCAAGCCGTCGCGCAGCAGGGGATCGTTCATCGCATGGTTCTTGACGACGATCATCGAGCCCGGCGTCGCAGCCATCAGCTTCGACCATAGAGCCAGAGTCGGCTCCGAAAACTTGTCGGCGCGATTGAACGAGCCGAAGGTGACGTGTCCGTTGCGAAGCATCGGCAGCGGCGACGGCGGAATTGGAGGCGGCGGTTCGATCGTGATCAGCGACGGCAGATCGTAGATCTTTTCGGCAAACAGATGCCGGACCGCGGCCGGAATCGTCACCGCATCGGCCAGCAGATAATCCATCACGGGCAATCCGGTGCCAGTGACGCTGCCGACGGCCGAGACCTGGATCGGGGCAGGCTTGCGCGCAAACAGCGTGAGCCGGTGGCCGGCGGAATGTCCCGAGAGGTCGACGAGGATGTCGATCTTGTCGGCCCGGATCTGCTCGTCGAGCTTGTCGTCGGTCAACTGCCAGGCCTCGACCCAGCGATCGACCAGCGAACGACACAGCTCGGTCTTGGCGTCCCTCGTCGGTGAACACGAATAGGCAACGATTTCGAATTTGGCGCGATCGTGATGGCGAAGGATCGGCAGGAAGCCGAGAGCGGCCGAATGCTCACGGAAATCGGACGACACGTAGCCGACGACAAGGCGCCGGTCCGGGTCCAGATTCCGCTCGCCGAGCGGCAGACGCGGCAACCGCGAGCCGATCGCCTCCCACCAGTGTCTCCGTTCTGCCTGGAGACGTTCGACCCCGACGTCGGGCAGGAAATCCAGCGCGAAGATCTTCTTGGTGATCGCGTCCTCGTAGTCCGGATTGATCGCGAGCGCGCGGTCGTAATCCGCAATCGCCGTGGCGATGTCGCCTTGCATCGCGGAGCAGACCCCGAGCAGGGTCCAGGCGCTCTCCTGCTTCGGGTTCTGCGCCAGCATCTTGTCGATGAGCGAGGTCGCCAGGGCGATGTTGCCGCGGACGAGCGAAACCGTGGCCTTGCCGCGCAGGGCGTCTTCCAGCAGCGGTTCGAGGGCCAATGCCGCGTCAAAATCGGCTTCCGCCTCGGCGAACTTGCCCTGCTCCTGATAGGCTCGCCCGCGCTGGGCGAGGGCAGGGGCCGCAGTCGGATTGATCGCCAGTGCCGACGTCAGCGCGGCCACTGCAGTATCGAAGTTCCGCAGGTTCATGCTGACCAGGCCCTTGCCGAACAGGGCCGTCAGCAGCCGCGGCTGCAGCGCGAGCGCGCGATCGAAGCTCTGACCGGCGTCTTCGTACCGGCCCGTGAGCAGCAGCGCCATCCCGCGATTGGCGTGCGCGTCGCCATAGCCGGGCTTCAGCGCGATGGCCCGGTCGTGCGCGGTGATCGCCTCCTCGAAACGCGACAGGCTCATCAGCGTGTTGCCGAGATTGGTGAGCGCGGTCGGGAAGTTCGGCTGGAGTCCGATGGCGCGTTCGTAACGGGTGCGAGCCTCGTCATAGCGGCCGAGCCGGAACAGCGACAGGCCGAGATCGGACTGGGCTTCGGCCGAGCGCGGGTCGACCTCGGTCGCCCGTGCCAGGACGCGCACGGCTTGGTCGAACCGGCCGCAGTCCCGTTCGGAGACGCCGAGCAGATGCAGGGCCCCGAAATGCTGCGGCAGGTCCTGCAGGATCTGCTGGCACAGGGCCTGAGCCTCCGGATGCCGGCCTTCGCGGTAGGCCTTGACCGCCGCTGGCAACAGCACGTCCGCCTGTTTCTTGGCCCGCTTTTGCAGCCTTGCGTTCTGGAAGGCACGGGAGCCGACGCTGCTTTGCAAAGTGTTTTCCTCCACAGAACCGGTCCATTGCTCGCAATGGTTGTTCCGTCATCGCCGATTCGCAATGAGCAGACGTTAACGCGCGGGACGCGTGCCGAAGGGGTGGTGGACGCCGCAGCGTGTCCGCGCCTGGGGATGGATCCCGAGGCAAAACGACCCCGATACTTCTCAGATCACGAGGATGAGGCTGTCGTGCTTTCAGGCCGTCGCGGCAGTGGTCAAGCTGGCTGGGGAACCTGGATTCGAACCAAGACAAACAGAGTCAGAGTCTGTTGTGCTACCGTTACACCATTCCCCAACGGAATGCCCTGCAGTTTCAAGCAATTGCCGGACTGTCTGGCACCGTTTTGCGCGCCGGCCGGCAAAGCAGGGCGGCGACGACGGGTCCTTCTACCCGCATGTCTCAGGCTTTGGCAAGCCGCTGGATGACGGATTTCCAACGTGCTCTGCCGCCCCGCCGCGCCACCGGGCCGGCAGGGTCTAGCGCTTGCCTCTCGCGGCCTGCGGCTTTCGCGGCGCGCCGTCCGGGCCGGCGCGCAGCAGCAGGACCAGGCAGGCGCCGAGCCGTTCCCCGATCTCGTCATCGTCGATCGACAGCGGGCCGGGATCGTTGAGGACGGCGTTCACCAGGGTGCCGAGCACGACCTGGACGCCGAACGCGACCGTCTTTCGCGCCTCCGCTGTTCGCGACCGCGTGCGCGAGGCCGGGCCGGCGCGCCGGCCCGCAGGCAGCAGGAGCAGCGCCGCGCGCTCCGACAGTGCCTGTGCCAGCTCCTTGAAGCCGCTCCAGTGGTTCGGTCCGGGCTCGCTGCGCACGAGCGCTGCGCGTAGCACGCCCTTGTGACGGCGCATCCACAGCACGGTGCCGCGCACCAGCAGGTGGCATTGCGGGTCGCCCGCGCGGACGGGATCGGGCGGCGGGAGTCTCAAGAGCTGTTTCCGCCCGTCCGCCAAAGTGAGCGCGAGCAGGGCGTTGAAGTAGGCCTCCTTGCTGTCGAACCGGCTGTAGAAGGCGCCGACCGTTGCCCCGATATGCGCACAGAGGTCGCTGATCGACAGCTCCGCGAGGCTGCGCGTGCGCAGCAGCTCCTCGCCGGCCATCAGCAGGGCAAGCGTCGTCTCGCGGCTGCGCTGCTGCCGCGACGGGGTCACGCCGGGCAGGTGGTCCGGCGCGATCCGCTGCGGCATGTCGCTGGCTCCATCTGGAATAATAATAATAATTATGATTATGATCCGAGGCAAGCCTGGCCGTGCCACCCAGCCCCGGGGCGTCGCGGATCCCAGAGCAATCACAACGATAAACTCGTACGGGCTGCGAGGCGCAGCCGGGACGCGAGCGAGAGGGAGGACGAGGCATGAGCGAGCCCGCATTCGGCGGTAGGATCGGCAGGACCATCGCAGGCTCCAGACCCTGGTGGCCGGCGCCGCAGCAGCCGCCGAAGGGCGCGCCCAACATCCTGGTGGTGCTGTTCGACGATGTCGGCTTCTCCGATTTCGGCTGCTACGGCTCGCGGATCCGCACCCCCGCGATCGACGGGCTGGCCGCGCAGGGCCTGCGCTATTCGGGCTTCCACACCACAGCGATGTGCTCGACCACACGGGCGGCACTCCTGACCGGTCGCAACCATCATTCAGTCGGCGTCGGCTGCCTTGCCAATTTCGACTCGGGCTATCCCGGCTATCGCGGCAAGATCGCGCGCGAGGCGGGGACGCTGGCCGAGATGCTGCGCGCCCATGCCTATCGCAACTACATGGTCGGCAAATGGCACGTCACGCCCTTGACCGAGAGCGGCGCGACCGGGCCGTTCGACGGCTGGCCGCTGGGGCGCGGCTTCGACCGCTTCTATGGCTTCCTCGACGCCGAGACCGATCAATATGCGCCGGAGCTGGTGCTCGACAACACCCATGTCAGCCCGCCCGGCAGCTACGCCGACGGCTATCACCTGACTGCCGACCTGGTCGATCAGGCGATCTGCTTCATCGCCGACCACACGGCCGACCGGCCCGAGCTGCCATGGTTGACCTGGCTCGCGCTCGGCGCCTGCCACGCGCCGCATCAGGCGCCGCACGACATCATCGAGAGCTACGACGCGGTCTTCGCCCATGGCTGGGACGCCGAGCGCGCGCAGCGGCTGGCGCGGCAGAAGGCGATGGGGCTGGTGCCGGAGAGCACGGACCTGCCGCCGCGCAATGATGGCGTGAAGCCCTGGGAGGCCCATTCCGAGGATGAGCGGCGCGTCTTCACCCGGCTGCAATCGGCCTTCGCCGGTATGCTCGATCATGCCGACCAGCATCTGGCCCGGCTGCTCGCTTTTCTCGACAAGACCGGCCAGCGCGACAATACGCTCGTGATCGTCATGTCGGACAATGGCGCCAGCCAGGAGGGCGGGCCGCTCGGCTTCGTCAACGCGATGGGACCGTTCAACTTCAAGCCGGAGCCGATCGCCGAGAAGCTCGCGCGGATCGACGACATCGGCGGGCCGGATACGCACTCGAACTTCCCGCATGGCTGGGCGATGGCGTCGAACACGCCGCTGCGCCGCTACAAGCAGAACACCCATGGCGGCGGCATCCGCGATCCCTTCATCGTCTCCTGGCCGCAGCGCATCGCGGCGCGCGGCGAAGTCCGCCACCAGTTCGTCCATGCCTGCGACCTCGTGCCGACCCTGCTCGACCTGATCGGCATCGATGCGCCGGCCACGATCGCGGGTGTGCCGCAGATGCCGCTCGAGGGCGTGAGCTTCGCCGCCTCGATCACCGATCCGGCGGCACCGTCGAAGCAGGTCGCGCAGTATTTCGAGATGTTCGGCCATCGCGGCCTCTGGCACGACGGCTGGAAGGCGGTGGCCTTTCACCCGTCGGGCACGCCGTTCGACAACGATAGATGGGAGCTGTTTCATCTCACGCAGGATTTCTCCGAGACGCATGATCTCGCCGCCGCCGAGCCGGAGCGGCTCGCGGCACTGGTGAAGCTGTGGTGGGAGCAGGCGGAGGCGCACCAGGTGCTGCCGCTCGACGATCGCTTCGGTCCGCGCTTTGCCGAGAACGCGGCGCGTTTCCACGGCGCGCGCACGCGCTTTACGTTCCACGCCGGCATGGGCCATGTGCCGACCGACGTCGCGCCCGACGTGCGCAGTCGCGACTATCTGATCGAGGCCCACGTCGAGATCGATGCAGAGGGCGCATCCGGCGTGCTCATCGCCCATGGCGATGCGACGTCGGGCTACAGCCTCTACGTCAAGGATGGTCATCTCGTGCACGATCTCAACATCGGCGGCCGGCACGAGATCATCAGCTCGACACGCCCGGTGCCGGCGGGATCGCATCGCCTGGGTGTCCGCGTCGAACGTCTCAGGCGGCAGACCGAGCCCGCCAAGGGCGCGCGCACCGGCATGAGCCGGTACACGTTGCTGATCGACGGCGAGGAGGCCGGCGCGCTGACGACGCAGCTCGCCTTCCACACGCTGATCTCCTGGTCGGGGCTCGACATCGGCCATGACCGCGGCAGCCCGGTGTCGGACTATGCGGCGCCGTTTGCGTTCACCGGACGGCTCTCCCACGTGACCGTGACGATGCAGGACGAACAGAGTCTGGACGGCGAGGGCGTCGCCACCGCCGAGATGGCGCGGCAGTAGGCGACGACAAGCGGCGGACTATTCCGCCGCTTCCTTGACCGGACCTGCGGCCGCGGTCTCGGGCTCGTGGTCGATGTGCGTACGGCCCCAGCGCGCGAAGGCGTTGTTGACCTTGTCGAGATAGAGATAGACGACCGGCGTGGTGAACAGCGTCAGCATCTGGCTGACGATCAGGCCGCCGACCATCGCATAGCCGAGCGGCTGGCGGATCTCCGAGCCGGTGCCGTTGCCGAGCATCAGGGGCACGCCGCCGAGCAGGGCTGCCATCGTCGTCATCATGATCGGACGGAAGCGCAGCAGGGCGGCCTGGCGGATCGACTGCTCGGGCGGCAGATGCTGGTCACGTTCGGCGGCGATGGCGAAGTCGACCATCATGATGCCGTTCTTCTTCACGATGCCGATCAGCAGAATGACGCCGATCAGCGCAATCAGGCTGAAATCGTAGCCGAACGCCATCAGGATCGCGAGCGCGCCGACGCCGGCCGAGGGCAGCGTCGAGAGAATCGTGATCGGGTGAATGTAGCTCTCGTAGAGGATGCCGAGGATCAGATAGACCACGACGAGGGCGGCGAGGATCAAGAGCGGCACGGTCGACAGCGACTGCTGGAACGCCTGCGCAGTGCCCTGAAAGCTCGAGTTCAAGGTTGCCGGCGCGCCGAGCTCGACCATCGCGCGCTGCACCGCATCGGTGGCTTGGCCGAGCGCGACGCCCTGGGCGAGGTTGAAGCTGATCGTGATCGACGGAAACTGACCCTGGTGGCTGATCGACAGCGGCCGCACCGGCACGTTGGTCCAACTGGCGAAGGTCGAGAGCGGCACCTGGTCGCCGGTGGTCGGCGATTTCACGTAGAGCTTGTTGAGCGTGTCGATATTGCCCTGCAGTTCAGGCAGGATCTCCAGGATCACGCGGTAGGAGTTGAGCTGGGTGAAGTACTGCGCGACCTGGCGCTGGCCGAACGCGTCATACAGCGTGTCGTCGATCAGCTGCGGCGAGATGCCGTACCGCGAGGCGGTGTCGCGGTTGATCGTGAGCTGCACGGTGGTGCCGTCGGCCTGCTGGTCGGTGGCGACGTCGCGCAGCTGCGGCAGCGAGCGCATCTTCTCCAAGATCTTCGGCGCCCACTCGTTGAGCTCGGCGAGATTGGAGTCCTGCAGCGTGAACTCGAACTGGGTTCGGGACGGCCGGCCGCCGAGGCGGACGTCCTGCGCGGCCTGCATGTAGAGCCGGGCTCCCTCGACCTTCTCGAGCTGCGGCCTCAGGCGTGCGATGATCTGCTGCGCCGATGCATCACGCTCGTCACGCGGCTTCAAAGTGATGAACAGATTGCCGGTATTGCCGGCGCGGCCGGAACCGCCGATCGCCATTGCGACGCTGGCTACGCCCGGATCATCCTGCACGATCTTGGCCAGCGCCTCCTGGCGCGACTGCATCGCCTTGAAGGAGATGTCCTGCGACGCCTCCGACGCGGCGGTGATCAGGCCGTTGTCCTGCTGCGGGAAGAAACCCTTGGGGATCAGCACGAACAGGTAGATCGACAGGCCGAGCGAGGCGAAGAACACCATCAGCGTGGCGAAGCGCCAGCGCAGTGCGATGTCCAATCCCTTCTCGTAGGCCCTGAGCAGCGCCTCGAAGCCGCGCTCGCTCCATTGGTAGAATTTGCCATGAGCCTGGTGGCCGCCGCGCAGGAAACGCGAGGCCATCATCGGCGTCAACGTCAGCGAGACGAACATCGAGACGAAGATCGTCATCGCCAGCACGACCGCGAATTCGCGGAACAGGCGCCCAATGATGCCGCCCATCAGCAGGAGCGGGATCAGCACGGCGACCAGCGAGATCGAGATCGAGACAATGGTGAAGCCGATCTCCTTGGCCCCCTTGTAGGCGGCAGCCATCGGGGACTCGCCTTCCTCGACATAGCGAGAGATGTTCTCGAGCATGACGATGGCGTCGTCGACGACGAAGCCGACCGCGATCGTCAGCGCCATCAGCGAGAGGTTGTCCAGTGAATAGCCGACCCCCCACATCATCGCGCAGGCGCCGAGCAGCGCGAGCGGCACGGTGATCGTCGGGATCACCGTGGCCCAGAAGCTGCGCAGGAAGATGAAGATGACCATGACCACGAGAAAGATGGTCAGGAGCAGCGTGAACTGGACGTCCTCGACCGCGGCACGGATGGTCGTCGTGCGATCCGACATCAGCTCGACCTTGATGGCCGGCGGGATCGCCGCAACAAGGCGCGGCAGCGTCGCCTTGATCTTGTCGACGGTTTCGATGACGTTGGCGCCAGGCTGCTTGAAGACCACCAGGAACACGCCGCGCTTGCCGTTGGCCCAGGCGGCCTGCTTGGCATCCTCCGGCCCGGTCACCGCCCGGCCAATGTCACGGACGCGCAACGGACCGCCATTGCGGTAGGCGATGATGACGTCGTTCCAGTCCTTCGATTCGGTGAGCTGGTCATTGGCGTAGATGGTGTAGGCCCGACGCTCGCCATCGATGTTGCCCTTCGGGCTGTCGACCGTGGTGATCGCGATCTGGCTGCGCACGTCCTCCATCGAGAGGCCCTTGGCGACCAGCTTGGCCGGGTCGATCTGGATACGGATCGACGGCTTCTGCTGGCCGCCGATGATCACCTGGGCAACACCCGAGATCTGGCTGATCTGCTGCGCGAGCTGCGCATCGACGGAGTCGGAGACCGTCGTCAGCGGCAGCGTCTCGGACGTGGCGGACAAGATCAGGATCGGCGCGTCCGCCGGGTTGACCTTGCGGTAGGTCGGCGGCGACGGCAGGGTCTTGGGCAACTGGCCCGAGGCAGCGTTGATGGCGCCCTGGACGTCGTTGGCGGCGCCGTCGATGTTGCGGTTCAGGTCGAACTGGATCGTGACCGATGCGGTGCCCAGGTAACTGGTCGATGTCATCTGGGCGATGCCGGGGATCTGTGCGAATTGCCGCTCCAGCGGCTGGGCGACCGAGGTCGCCATGGTCTCAGGGCTGGCGCCCGGCAGATTGGCGGTCACCTGGATGGTCGGGAAGTCGACCTGCGGCAGCGGTGCGACCGGCAGCAGGGGGTAGGCGACCAGGCCGATGAACAGGATACCTGCCATCAGCAGCGAGGTGCCGATGGGGTATTTGATGAAGGGTGCCGAGATGCCGCCGTTCATTCCTGCCGGACCTTAGCTGGCGCCGGCTCCGAGCTGGCCACCGCGGTGGTCACGACCGAGCCTGGCTGAACTTTGAATTGACCGCCGGTGATCACCTGCTGGCCGGGGGTCAACCCCTCTTCGACGACGGTACGGCCATCGAGCGAAACGCCGACCTTCACCTTGCGCAGCTCGGCCTTGCTGTCCGGGCTCACCGTGTAGGAATACAGCCCGTTGGTCGAATGCTGGACGGCGTCGTCGGGAACCACCGTGGCATCCTTCAGCGTCCGCACCAGCAGCCGCGTCGAGACCGACTGTCCGGGCCACAGCACGTGGTCCTTGTTGTCGAACACCGCCTTCAGCCGGATCGTTCCACTCGACGTGTCGACCTGGTTGTTCACGACCATCAGCTTGCCCTCGGCGAGCTGCTTCCTGCCGTCGGTGGTGAACGCGATCACCTTCAAGGGAGCGGTCTTCTGCGCCTCGTTGATGTAGGGCAACTGCTCCTCCGGCGCGGTGAAGATCACCGCGATCGGCTCGATCTGCGCGATCGAGACCATGCCGGTCTGGCTCGAGGCGTTGACGATATTGCCGATGTCGACCTGGCGGAGGCCGGCGACCCCGGAGATCGGCGCCTTGACCTGGGTGTAGCTGAGCTGGGTCTGGGCATTGGCGATCGCGGCGTCGTCGGCGGCGATCTGTGCCGTGAGCTGTGCGACGGTGGCGCGCTGGGTGTCCTGCTGCTGCCGGGTCGCGAACTCGCCGAGCTTGGTGGTGCGCTGCAAATCGAGATTGGCGTTGTTGAGATTGGCCTCGTCCTGCGCCCGCTTGGCCTTGGCCTGGTCGAGCGCGGCCTGGAACGGCCTCGGGTCGATCTCGACCAGCAGGTCGCCCTCTTTCACAAGCTGGCCTTCGGTGAAGGCGATCTTGTCGATCTGGCCGTCGACGCGGGTGCGGACCTGGACGGTGTTGAAGCCTTGCACGGTCCCCAGGCCGGTGAGGAAGACCGGGAAGTCCGTCTTCTCGACCGGCACGGTCGAGACCCGAACCGCCTGCGGTCGGGCCGATGTCTGCTCAGCGGTCTTCTTCGCTGCCTCGGCGCCCTGATGACGCTGCCAGCCGTAATAGCCGGCGCCGCCGAGAGCCGCGACAAGCAGGATCCAACCGAGGGTTCGTGATGTCTTCATGCTGGCCCATATGCTGAGACGAACAGGATAACCGGTCTTTAAAACCATTCCCAGCATGCCAGATATAGTACGCACGCAATTAATGTGTAAACACACGAGCGCGTGGACAAACCTAAACAATCGGCAAGCTTCGAGGAAGCGCAAGGGAGTTCACAGCCATGTCGCTGGATATGAGACGTCAGCTCGTTGCGCAGCTTGTCGAAAGCTCGCGCATCCTGCGCAACTATATTGATCATCGTGCCAAACAGCGCGGCACCACCCGCGCCCAATGGGTGGTGCTGTTTCGGCTGCGCGCGCATGAGGGGATGTCACAGGTCGATCTCGCAGAAGTGCTGGAACTGCAGCCGATTTCGCTGGTGCGTCTGCTCGACAGGCTGGTCGAGCAGGGGCTGCTGGAGCGCCGGCACGATCCGAGGGATCGCCGCGCGAACCGTCTCCATCTCACCGCCGCGGGACGAGAGCTCGTCGATGATCTCGACGAGCTGCGCGATGCGATCGCCGGCGACGTTCTGCACGACATTCCGGACGAGGCCGTAGCCACCAGCCTGTCCACGCTCAGGGACCTGAAGGATCGGATCAAGACGCTATCCGATCCGAAAGCCGAGGTGGCGCTCAAATAGCCGAGCCGCGGCGCAGACCGTTCTGATCCCATCTTGAGTTGCGTCGTATAATAAAACATCTTGAGTGCGAAAAATGGCGGGGAAGCTTGCCGTTGCCGCGGCGTGGCCTGCGCGAGAGCAGGGCGGTCTGCGGCGATCCTCTGCCGCCATCGTCGGCTGGCGCGCCGCGCCGGACCATTCGCCGGCCGCGCGGGTCTCTCGTGCGAATGCCGCACTCCGACCTATTCTCGCCGTCTTGTCGCGCCCGATGGGAGCTGATTAGAAGCCGATGGGTCCCGCCGCCGTCATGGCGCCGTCGGGCCGCGGCAGGATTCAACCGGAGCGAGGCTGTGTCGCTGACGATGCGCCGTGCGACGATAGCGAATGGGGAGCTCACGATGGAAGAACTGAATGGAAAGATGCTCGCGTGCCAGATCCTGGTCACTGGCCTGATCGCGCGCGTCGCCAACGAGCAGCGCGATCCGTTGCGCTTCCTGACCGATTTTCGCGATGAGATCAGGGCCGTCGTCAAGGGCGTGCGGATCGCGGGGATCGATGATTCCGATCGCGTGCGCCAGATCGCGGTGCAGACCGTGGACGAGCTGTTCTCGCTGATGAAGCCGCCGAGCCCCGACGAGCCGGCTGGCTCGTCGAACTGACCTGCGCCGGGGGTTACGCCCGGCGCAGTGCTGATTCGACGACAGCGCGAGTCAAATCGCGCTGTTTAGAACGATTTCAAGTTCCGCATGTTGTTAGTTGAGCGTTTTTAGAATTGTTTTGATCTGGAACTATTCAAGGCCAAATTAGGGCTCCTCAAATTGACCCCCTGAAACGCGCCCGATACCAACGACACATCGTCGCACTGCGAATGATCCGCGTAAGCGATGTGGAATGAAGATCTGGGGCGCGTGAAAATAAAATGGGACAGGTGATAGCACCGCGTTCGCTGCGTGGGGTCGCAGCGATGAGGTTCAATGACGGACGCGGAGAGGGGCCCTCCGTCACCAAGGTGTCGGCGGTGGCCGGGCTGATGGCGGTGGCATCGATGTCGTCGGCCGAGGCGCAACCGGCGTCCGACCTGCCGCCCGTCAACGTCGATGCGCCGATCGCGCGGGCCAAGCCGACGTCCTCCAAGCCGACCGCCGAGCAGGTCCGCGCGCGCAATGCCCTGCGCCGCGCGGCGGCCCGTCAGCAGGCGGCGCAGCAGGCCGCGGTGGCGTTCCCGAACGCAGGCGGACTGTCCGCGCCGGACGCCAACCCCTACGCGGACGCAGCCGAGCCCTACAAGGTCAACCGCGTGCAGGCGTCGGGCAAGTTTCCCGAGCCGCTCCTGAACACGCCGAAGACGATCACCGTGATGAGCAAGGAAGTGCTTGCCGACAAGCACGTCACCGCGCTCAAGGAGATCGGCCGTTCGACCGCCGGCGTCACGCTCGGCTCGGGCGAGGGCGGCAATGCGTTCGGCGACCGCTTCTTCATTCGCGGCTTCGATGCCCGCAACGACGTCTTCATCGACGGCATCCGCGATCCCGCGGTGTCGATCCGCGAGAACTTCTTCACCGAGCAGATCGAGATCCTGCGCGGTCCGGCCTCGTCCTATGCCGGCCGCGGCACCGCCGGCGGTGCCATCAACATCGTCACCAAGCAGGCTGGCGATACGAACTTCAAGCGGATGGATACCGAGTTCGGCACCGACCAGCAGAAGCGCGTCACGCTCGACGTGAACCAGGTGATCTCGCCGACCTTCTCGGTGCGCACCGGCGGCCTGTTCCAGGACTCCAATGTGGCGGGGCGCAACTTCGTCACCGATGACCGCTGGGGCGCCTTCCTCTCGACCAAGTGGACGCCGATCGACGATCTCAAGATCACGACGAACTATGTCCATACCGATCTGTCGGGTTATCCGGATTTCGGCGTGCCCTACTACAAGCAGGGCAACGTCCCCGTGACCTCGGCAGGCATTCCGCGCGGCACTTGGTATGGCTTCCTCAATCGCGACTTCCAGACCGCGCGGCAGGATTTCGGCACTGCCGCAGCCGAGTACAAGGTCAACGAGGCGATCACCCTCAGCAGCAAGTTCCGCGGCGAGCACTCGCTTCTCAACTATATCGGCACGTTGCCGCAGGGCCCCAACACGACCAGCCCGAATCCGCTGCTCTGGACCACGACGGCGAGCGCACAGAGCCGATACCAGACGGTGGACGTGTGGGCCAACCAGAACGATGCGACGTTCAAGCTCGATACCGGCGGCGTCAAGCACACCGCGGTGCTCGGCACCGAGTTCTCGAACGAGAACATCTCGATCGATCGCTACACCGGACTCTCGTCCGAATTGTTCGGCGGCGGCTCGACCAGCTCGGGCGCGGTTACCGGCGTCAACGTGTACTCGCCGCAATACACCTACATCCCATTCAGCAATACGCCGTCGCTGATCGGCAACCCGACGCGCTACGGCGTCAACACCAACAGCGTCTACGTCATGGACACGGCCAACTGGCAGGACACGGTCATCCTGAACGGTGGGGTGCGCTATGACGGCTACAATATGAGCTCGTCGACCAATTCGCCGAAATACCTCAAGATGAACGCCGACCTGGTCAACTACAATGTCGGCCTGGTCTACAAGCCGATGCCGATCGGCAGCATCTACGCGGCCTATGCGACCTCGGCCAATCCGTTCGGCTCCGAACTCGACGCCACCGGCACCGATTACGGCGGCGTGCCCGCCAACACCGCGGTCCTGCTCGGACCGGAGCGCAACAAGGCGGCCGAGCTCGGCACCAAATGGGAGCTGGTCGACCGCCATCTGCTGGTCTCAGCCGCGCTGTTCCAGACCACCAAGGACAATGCCCGCGAGACCGTCGGCGGCCTGCTCACCTCGGGCGCGGCCTACCGCATCCAGGGCATCGACATCGAGGCGGAAGGCAAGCTCACCGATCGCTGGAGCATCTTCGGCGGCCTGGTGCTGATGCAGTCGAAGGTCACGCAGAGCGGCGTCGCCTCCAACATCGGCCTGCAGCTCGCCAACATCGCGCATCAGTCGTTCAGCATGCTGTCGAAGTACAAGCTCGACAATGGCTGGGAGATCGGCGGGCAGGCGGTCTACCGCTCCAAGGTCTATGGCGGCACCTTCGCGGCCAACACCGGCAACGAGCTGCCGAGCTACTGGCGCTTCGACGCCTTCGTCGAGAAGAAGCTCGACGCGAACTGGACCATGAAGCTCTATGCCCAGAACCTGACCAACAAGCTGTACTACGACACGCTGTATCGGAGCGCGGTGCCGTTCGTCGCCGTGGCCCCGGGGCGCGCCTTTTACATCGTCACCACTGCGAAGTTCTGATCATGCTGATCTGCATCCCGGACGTTCTGTCGAAAGACGAGGTCGCCGACTTCCGCCGCGTCATGGATGAGGCGGAGTGGGAGGACGGCCGCTCGACGGCCGGGGCGCAGTCGGCCATGGTCAAGCGCAACGAGCAGTTGCCGCCCGACGGCGAGGCGGCGCGGGTGCTGGGCAAGCGCATCATCACGGCACTGACGAAGAATCCGCGCTTCCTGTCGGCGGCGATCCCGCTGCAGATCTTTCCGCCTCTGTTCAACCGCTACACCGCCTCGCGCGGCGACCATTTCGGCATCCATGTCGACAATGCCGTGCGCGGCGATCCGCTGACCGGCCTGCGCATCCGCACCGATCTGTCGATGACCTTGTTCCTGGCCGAGCCCGACAGCTATGACGGTGGCGAGCTTGTGATCGAGGACACCTACGGCTCGCACGAAGTCAAGTTGCCCGCGGGGCACGCGGTGCTGTATCCGTCATCGAGCCTTCACATGGTCACGCCGGTCACGCGCGGCGCCCGGGTCGCCTCTTTTTTCTGGATGCAGAGCATGATACGGGATGCCCACGTCCGGAGCATGATCTTCGATCTGGACGCGGCGATCCAGAGCTTGGCTGACCGCCTCGGGAGGGACGATCCCGATGCTGTCAAGCTGACCGGCATCTATCACAATCTGATCCGGCAATGGGCCGAGGTCTAATGGGCCGAGATATGATGACATCGTTCCTCGTTAGGTTTGCAATCGTCCTGTCATGTCTGTCTGTTGCTGCGGGGCTACCTGCACATGCGCAGCAGGAGCCGGCCAGGTCCGCCCCGGCGGTCTCGACCGATCTGTCCGCGCCGGCGCCGGGCACAGCCCTGACGATGGCCCCTCCCGCGTCGGGACAGGTCGCCCCAACGGCTGCCGCCCCGGTGGGCATCGAGACCGGCGCCCGCGGTGGCAAGTCGGTGACCACCGGGCTGGACGAGCTGTCGCCGTTCGGCATGTTTCTCAAGGCCGACATCGTCGTCAAAGCGGTCATGATCATGCTGGCGCTGGCCTCGATCGCAAGCTGGACGATCCTGATCGCCAAGAGCCTCGAATTCTCCGTCCTGCGCCGACGGCTGGTCGGCGCGCTGCGCAAGCTGACCGGGGCGAAGTCGCTGGCCGAGGCCCATCTTGCGCTTGGTCAAGGCAAGACCGTCGCGGCATTGCTGCTGCAGGCGGCGATATCAGAGGCACGGCTGTCGGCCGGGCTCGGCAGTGACGAGGGCATCAAGGAGCGCGCAGCCTCGAGCTTCACCGAAATCGTTCGCGCCGAAGCGCGCAGGGTCCGCACCGGCATGGGCCTGCTCGCCACCGTCGGCGCGATCTCGCCCTTCGTCGGACTGTTCGGTACCGTCTGGGGCATCATGAACAGCTTCATCGGCATTTCCAAATCGCAGACCACCAACCTCGCGGTGGTCGCGCCGGGCATCGCGGAAGCGCTGCTGGCGACCGCGATCGGTCTTGCCGCGGCGATTCCGGCCGTGATCATCTACAATCACTTCTCGCGGGTCACGAAGGGCTATCTCGAGCTCGTCAACCGCGCCTCCGGCACCACCGGACGATTGCTGTCGCGCGATCTCGATCGCAGCCATACCGGCCTTCACGTCCGGGCGGCGGAGTAGCCGAGGATGGCCGTCTCGCTCGCCGAAGGCGATCTCGACGACGATTTCGACGAGACCCATGACATCAACGTGACGCCGTTCATCGACGTCATCCTGGTGCTGCTGATCATCTTCATGGTGGCCGCGCCGCTCTCGACCGTCGACCTGCCGATCGACCTGCCGTCCTCGAGCGCCACGCCGCAGAAGAAGCCGGACAAGCCGACCTACGTCTCGATCAAGCCGGACCTGTCGCTGGCGATCGGGGAAAATCTGGTCAAGCGCGTCGATCTCGTGCGCGAGCTCGATGCCATGACCGATCAGCCGAAGGACCGGCCGATCTTCCTGCGCGCTGACAAGCTGGTGCCCTATGGCGAGCTGATGGGCGTCCTGGAACTGCTGCGCGCCGGCGGTTACACCAAGATCAAGCTGGTGGCGCTGGAAGCGCCGCCTGCCGCGGCCGTGCAGGTGCCGCCGGCCCAGCCCGCGCAGCCGTGAGGAGCGCCGGCTTGTGATGAGCGACCTCGACATCGGGCACTCCCCCTCGCGCCGTCTCTGGTTTCTGGCGATCATGGGCGCGCTGATCCTGCATGTCGGCGGGGCCGCGCTGGCGCTGACGCATCTGAACGACGATGAGGACGCCGGCGGCCTCGGCGCGGCGGGCGCCGAGGTCATCGACATCGATATGGGCTCGCCGAAGGTCGAGGACGACGAGGTTCCGGTCGGACAGGACTCGGTGGCGCAGACCGCCGCTCCGCAGATGCAGGAGCAGAAGGCCGAGGTCGAGCAGACCGATCTGCAGAAGGATGTCCCGACCACGACCGAGGAGGCCGACCGCGAGGTCACGACCTCTGACGTGAAGAAGCCGACCGAGGAGCAGAAAGTCGCGACGGTCCAGACACAGGCGTCGGAGGCGCAGGAAGCCTCCGAAGACAGCGCGCGCAAGGCCCTGGACGAGAAGGTTCCTGAAGCCGAGAAGACCAAAGCGCCGAATGCCGGTATCGGCAAGGACGTGCAAAGGCTGACGGCCAATTGGGGCCGCAAGATCAGCGCCTATTTCGAACTGCACAAGAAGTATCCATCCGGAAAGAAGGCCGCTGCCCAGCTCAAGCTGGCGCTCGTGCTCAATCGGCTCGGCCGTGTCGTCTCGGTGGACGTCAAGGAAACGTCCGGCGATCCGGAGTTCGATCAGGCCGCCCTCAGCATGGTCCGCCGTTCGGATCCCGTGCCAAAGCCTCCCGCGGGCCTCACCGACGACGAGTTCTCCTTCATCCTGCCGGTCAAGTTCAACCCGCCGAAATGAGCGGGTGGGGTTCGGCTGACCTCACTGCCAATACAGCCTGACTCCGACATAGAACACGCAGAGCGCGGCGAAGATCAGCGCAACCGGCAGCTTGCGCGGAGCGGTCGTCCCGCTTTGCGCCGCCTTCTTCGGCGGCAGCTTGCGGAAGGCGGTGACATTGCCGGTCACCGGCTCGGCGGCGACCGGCTTGACCTCGGGCGGGGCGCCGCCGCCGCCCATCTCGGCATAATAGGCCTTGTACATCTCGCGGATGGTGGCCTCGGTCGCCTCGTCCTCCGGCATGTCGCCGAGGCGGGCCTTGTAGCTTGCCAGGAAGTCCTGCGCCGCCGGCGGCAGGCCGGAGGCGCCGTTCAGCTTGGCGATCATCTTCCAGGTCGCGAAATCGGCACGGGCGCGGGTGTCGGCGCGGCGTGCGATCATCATATCAGCGGCTTTGACCAAGAGTGCCTCGGGGCTCGTTCGTTACCATCCCTGACGGGTAGATCTAGACATTACCCGTCAATAGCAGAAGCAGCTGCTTCAGAGAATCGGTCGTGGCGCGGAGCAGCCCCGACACGAGATCAAGATTGAGACCAAATTGGGAACCCGCCAGCGGCAGGAGGATCAGACATCCGATCAGAATCAGCATGCCATACGGCTCGAGCCGGGCAAGCGGCCGCGCCAGCGCCGCCGGCAGCACGCCCACCGCGACCCGGCCGCCATCGAGCGGCGGTATCGGGAGCATGTTGAACACGGCAAGCAGGATGTTGAACGAGAAAATATTCCACAGATTGCTGGCCACCCACCGCGCCGCCTCCGGTGGAACCAGCGGCAGGGCGTGGAACGCCAGTCCGGCCGCCAGCGCCAGCGCGATGTTGGTGGCCGGTCCGGCCAGCGCCACCATCACCATGCCGGCGCGCAGCG
This sequence comes from Bradyrhizobium sp. SZCCHNRI1029, assembly GCF_032487555.1. Taxonomy (NCBI): domain Bacteria; kingdom Pseudomonadati; phylum Pseudomonadota; class Alphaproteobacteria; order Hyphomicrobiales; family Nitrobacteraceae; genus Bradyrhizobium; species Bradyrhizobium sp. SZCCHNRI1029. The sequence continues at coordinate 696,472 of NZ_JAUEUK010000001.1, read as the reverse complement.
GCTTCAGATTGCGAAAATCGACCGGCACCGGCTTGGCGTAGCCGAACAGGAACGGCGAGCCGGACAGCAGCAGCATGCCCGGCAGCAGGACGGTGCCGAACGGATCGATGTGCTTGAGCGGGTTGAAGCTGACGCGACCGAGTCGCAACGCGGTGTCGTCGCCGAACCGCCAGGCGACGAAGGCGTGAGCAGCCTCATGAAAGGTGATGGCGATGATGATCGGCAGGATCCAGACGGAGATGCCGTAGAGCGAGATGTTCAAGGATCGGGGTTCCGGACGCGTTACCGCCTTACATAGGCACGATGGTTCCCCGATGCTACGCGGGATTCTCCGGAAATTGCGGCAGGCCGTCGCTGAGCTGCACCCAATCCATCTTTTCCGAGACCCAGATGTGCTCGGTCGGGGCAAAGGCGTTGCGGTCGTCGAAGCAGGCCAGGGCCACGCCGACAACCGGGCGCGTCTTGCGCCATGAGAACAGCCTGACGCCGCAGCGCGGGCAGAACATGCGATCGAGCGCGTCGGAGGAGGGGAAGCGCGCGGTTTCGCCGGTGATCGTCAGCGCGTCGTGCGCGAACAGCGCGCGGGCGAAGAACGGCGCACCCGTCGCCCGCTGGCAGTTGCGGCAGTGGCAGACGCGCACGTTGATCGGCTCGCCGGTGCATCGGAAGCGCACCGCGCCGCAGAAGCAGCCGCCGTGGTGGGTCATCAGGCAAGCTCCATGGGTCAGAAATCCGTGTCGTCAGCGAGACGTGTAGGGTGGGCAAAGGCGCGAGGCAGTCATGCCTGTGTTCTCGCAAAATCTCCCGCGCGCTGTGCCCACCGTCCTTATGGGCGAAAGCCGATGGTGGGCACGTCGCCGTCTGCGACGGCGCCTTTGCCCACCCTACACAAGGGACGTACCAAACTAATAAGTCGCGCGGCCGCCGGAAATGTCGAATACGGCGCCGGTCGAGAACGAGCACTCTTCCGAGGCGAGCCACGACACCAGCGCGGCGAGCTCTTCCACCAGCACGAAGCGGCCTTTCGGGATCTTCGACAGCATGAAGTTGATGTGCGCTTCCGTCATCTGGTCGAAGATGGCAGTCTTCGCCGCGGCGGGCGTCACCGCATTGACCGTGATGTTGTGCTGCGCCAGCTCCTTGCCGAGCGACTTTGTCAGCGCGATCAGGCCAGCTTTGGACGCCGAGTAGTGCGCAGCGTTCGGGTTGCCCTCCTTGCCGGCGATCGAGGCGATGTTGACGATGCGGCCATAGCCCTGCTTCAGCATCACCGGCACGATTGCCTTGGCGCAGATGAAGGGACCGTCGAGATTGATGCGCAGCACCTTGCGCCATTCCTCGAGATCGGTCTCCCACACCGTCTTGTTGATGCCGGCGATGCCGGCATTGTTGACCAGGATGTCGATGCTGCCGAACGCGGCCAGCGTCGCGTCACGGGCGCCTTCGACCGCTTGGGTGTCGGTGACGTCGACCTGCAGCGCCAGCACCTCCGGACCGATCGCCTGCGCGGTCTTCTCCGCCAGCGCGATGTCGTGATCCCAGATCGCGACCTTCGCGCCCGACGACTTGAAGCGCTCGGTGATGGCGCGGCCAAAACCTTGCGCGCCGCCGGTGACCACGGCGCAGCGGTTGGTAAGGTCGATGTGGTTCATGATGTTTCCCCGGTCGATCTTTGTTGTCGTCATTCCGGAGCGCGCGCAGCGCGAACCCGGAATCTCGAGATTCCGGGTTCAGCCCTGCGGGCTGCCCCGGAATGACGGAGCAGAACTACAGCGTCCAGCCGCCGTCGATGGTATGCGCGACGCCGGTCGTGAACGCGCTCTCGTCGCTGGCAAGATAGACCGCGAGATGGGCGATCTCCTCCGCCGTGCCGAGCCGGCCCATCGGCTGGCGCGAGATGAACATCTCCAGCCCGTTCGGGCCGGCCGAGGCCGCGCGTCCCAGCATCGAGGGCGTTTCGATCGTGCCCGGGCAGATGCAGTTGCAGCGGATCTTCTTGCCGACGAAATCGGCTGCGACCGAGCGCGTCAGCGCCGCCACGGCCGCCTTGGTCGCACCGTAGACGTAGCGGTTCGGTGCCGCCTTGAACACGCCCGCGGCGGAGGCGATGTTGACGATGGCGCCGCCGCCCTGATCGAGCATCTTCGGCAGGAAGGCGCGGATCGTGCGATGCATCGACTTGACGTTCAGATCGAACGAGAAATCCCAGTCGTCGTCGGAGCAGTCGAGGATTGTGCCGTTATGCACGAAGCCGGCGGCATTGAGCAGGATCTCGACCTTGCCGACCCGCTCGGCCATCGCGTTCACGGCCGCGGTGTTGCGCACGTCGAGCGTCGCGACCTCGGCAATGCCTTCGCTCTTCAGCGTGTTCAGGCCGTTCTCATCGATGTCGGTGGCGAACACGGTGGCGCCTTGACGCGCGAAGGCAATGGCACAGGCGCGGCCGATGCCGGCAGCGGCGGCAGTGACGAAGGCGCGCTTGCCCTTGAGACGGTCGGACATGGAGTCTCCCTTGGGAATTGACTTCTTAGTTATCGTCATTCCGGGACATCGCGAAGCGATGGGCCCGGAATCCATAACCACGATCGGGAGTATGGATTCCGGGCTCGCGCTTCGCGCGCCCCGGAATGACGGCAGTTGGGTCTAGTGATTATGCCTTGCCACACCCACGGTGCCGGCGATGTTGTGATAGCGCGTGGCAAGCTCCATGCAGGCGCCGGTGGCCTGCTGGCCGACGGTGTTGCGATAGAGCTCCTGCCATGGCGTCTGGTTGGCGGGGTGCGGGAAGCCGCCCTTGGCCTTCAGCTCGGCGCGCCGCTTCGCAAGCTCCTCGTCCGAGATCAGGATATTGGCCGAGCCCTTGTTGAGGTCGATGCGCACGCGATCGCCGGTCTTGAGGATTGCGAGCCCGCCATCGGCGGCGGCCTCCGGCGACGCATTGAGAATCGACGGTGAGCCCGAGGTGCCGGACTGCCGGCCGTCGCCAATGCAGGGCAGGGACAGGATGCCGCGCTTGATCAGCGCCGCCGGCGGCTGCATGTTCACGACCTCGGCACCGCCGGGATAGCCGATCGGACCGGCGCCGCGGATGAACAGCACGCAGTGCTCGTCGATCGCAAGCTGCTCATCATCGATGCGGTCGTGATAGTCCTCAGGCCCCTCGAACACGATGGCGCGGCCCTCGAAGGCGTTCGGGTCCTTCGGATTGCTGAGATAGCGGTTGCGGAACTCCTTGGAGATCACGCTGGTCTTCATGATCGCGGAATCGAACAGGTTGCCGCGCAGCACCAGGAAGCCGGCATCCTTCACCAGCGGCTTGTCGTAGGACCAGATCACGTCGCCGTCGGGCTTCGCTGCCTCGCGGCAATTCTCACCCATGCTGCGGCCGTTGACGGTGATGACGTCCTCGTGGATGCGCTTGTGCCGCATCAACTCGCCGATCACGGCCGGCACGCCGCCGGCGCGATGGAATTCCTCGCCGAGATAGAAGCCGGCCGGCTGCATGTTGACGAGCAGCGGCACGTCGTGGCCGACCTTCTGCCAGTCGTCGATGTCGAGCTCGACGCCGACATGGCGCGCCAGCGCGTTGATATGGATCGGCGCGTTGGTCGAGCCGCCGATCGCGGAGTTGGCGACGATGCAGTTCTCGAACGCCTTGCGTGTCAGGATGTCGGATGGCTTCAGGTCTTCCCACACCATGTCGACGATGCGCGTTCCGGTCTCGTAGGCGATCTGGCCGCGCTCGCGATAGGGCGCGGGGATCGCGGCGCAGCCGGGCAGGGACATGCCGAGCGCCTCGGCCAGCGCATTCATCGTCGACGCCGTGCCCATGGTGTTGCAATGGCCAACCGACGGCGCCGAGGAGGCGACGATCTCCATGAACTCCTCATAGCCGATCTCGCCGGCGGCGAGCCGCTCGCGCGACTTCCACACCACGGTGCCGGAGCCGGTGCGCTGCCCCTCGTGCCAGCCGTTCAGCATCGGGCCGCCCGACAGCACGATGGCGGGGATGTTCACGGTTGCCGCGGCCATCAGGCAGGCCGGCGTCGTCTTGTCGCAGCCGGTCGTCAGCACCACGCCGTCGAGCGGATAGCCGAACAGGATTTCGACCAGGCCGAGATAAGCGAGGTTGCGGTCGAGCGCGGCCGTCGGGCGCTTGCCGGTCTCCTGGATCGGATGGGTCGGAAATTCCATCGCGATGCCGCCGGCGGCGCGGATGCCCTCGCGGACGCGGTGCGCCAGCTCGATGTGGTGGCGGTTGCAGGGCGAGAGATCGTTGCCGGTCTGGGCAATGCCGATGATCGGCTTGCCCGACTGCAGCTCAGCCCGGGTCAGGCCGTAATTCAGATAGCGCTCGAGATAGAGCGCGGTCATGCCCGGATTGTGCGGATCGTTGAACCACGCCTGCGAGCGCAGCTTGCGGCTTTTGTCAGCGCCGTTGCCGGCATGCCCGTTCGAGTTCGTCATGTGTTTTCTCCCGCAGTGCAAACGTGGCGAGGCCGGTCCGTCGTCTGCGCGCCATCGGCCCGCTGTCGAAGATCGCCTACGTCTTTCGTTCAAGTCGTCGTTGGTTCGAGTGGTTCTAGTTCATGGCTTTTGGTTGCGCTACCATTTTGTTCCGGAAGCGCGCCCCGACGCGGGCTGCGGACTTGCGGCGGCGCGCTGCAAGGTCGAGCTCTGCCGTTCGATCACCTCGAAGCCGAGATCGACGACGCGCTGCGCCACGGGACGGCCTTCGACGGCGTCCATGATCATCGTCGCCGCACGCCGACCCATCTCGTAGCGATTGGTACGCACGCTGGTGAGCGTCGGAACCGCCGCGGCCATGAATTCCATGTCGTTGAAGCCGACGATCGCGATCTGCTCGGGTACCGCAATGTGCCGGCGCTGGCATTCGAACAGCACGCCGAGCGCGAGATCGTCGTTGGCGCAGAACACGGCGTCGAGATCCGGCGCCTTCATCAGCAGATCGGAGAACAGGCTGCCGCCCATTGTGGTCGAGGTCGGAACAGGCGCCGTGACGATGAGACGCGGGTCGAACAAGCCGGCCTCCTTCATCGCGTTCTGATAGCCCTGCAGCCTGCGCTGCACCCTTGGGTCCATGCGGGCGCCGATGAAGCCGATGCGACGGCAGCCCTGCGCGAGAAGGTGTGAAATGGCTGCAAAACAGGCATCGACGTGCGAAAATCCGATCATCATGTCGATCGGGTTGGCGCCGAGCTCCATGATCTGCACGACGGGACAGTCCGCTGCCTGGATGATCGACCGGCTCTCCGCCGTCTGGTCGAGACCGGTCACGATCAGGCCGGCCGGCTTCTGCATCAGGAACAACCGCAGCAGGCGCTCCTCCTGCAACACGCTGTAGCGGGTGTTGGCGAGCTGGATGCTGTAGCGGCTGCCTTCGAACGCATCATAGATGCCCCGCAGCACGTCGGAGAACACGTTGTTGGTGAGGGAGGGTATCAGCACGCCGATCACTTCGGTGCGCTGCGATGCGAGAGCGCGCGCGGCGAGGTTCGGCACATAGCCGAGCTCCTTGGCGGCACTCTCGATCCTCGTGCGGCGGCCGGCCGAGACCGTGTCGGGATTACGGAAGAAGCGTGACACCGTGATCGGGCTGACGCCCGCCAGTGCCGCAACTTCGGTCAGCCGGACTTTGCCCGGCTCGATGCGTTTCCGTCCCATGCCTCGCTCATAGCATAGGCGGTCTGGTACACAAGCGATATTGACAGCGCTATCACGCGGTTGCTAAGCGAGGCATTGCGGAAGCGAACTGAACTGCGGACAATGTCGGCCGCACTGGCCCTGTTTCGGAGCCGGTCGGAACGACCAGAGCCAACAAGACCATCAAAAACAAGACTGCACGACCAGGACTACAAAACGACAAGCGGCCTGATCAAACGGCCGAGAACAACGGTCAGAATGCCGCCGGCAAGCAGCCAATGCTGTCGGTCTTTGAGGAGGAAATTGATGTCGTCGGTGCAAATTCGCGACGTGCGCAAATCATTCGGCGGATTCGAAGTGCTGCACGGCGTGACGATTCCGATCGAGGATGGCGAGTTCGTCGTGCTGGTCGGGCCGTCCGGCTGCGGCAAGTCGACGCTGCTGCGCATGCTCGCAGGGCTCGAGAACATCACCGCCGGAACCATCTCGATCGGCGAGCGCGTCGTCAACAACGTGCAGCCGAAAGAGCGCGACATCGCGATGGTGTTCCAGAACTACGCGCTATATCCGCATATGACGGTCGCCGACAACATGGGCTTCTCGCTGAAGCTGCGCGGCGCACGGCCGGAGGACATCAAGAAGGGCGTCGCGCGCGCCGCCGAGATCCTGGCGCTGACGCCGCTGCTCGACCGCTATCCGCGCCAGCTCTCCGGTGGCCAGCGCCAGCGCGTCGCGATGGGCCGCGCCATCGTGCGCGATCCGCAGGTGTTCCTGTTCGACGAGCCGTTGTCGAACCTCGACGCCAAGCTGCGCGTCGCGATGCGCACCGAGATCAAGGAGCTGCATCAGCGTCTCAAGACCACCACCGTCTACGTCACCCACGACCAGATCGAGGCCATGACGATGGCCGACAAGATCGTCGTGATGCATGACGGCATCGTCGAGCAGATGGGCTCGCCGCTCGATCTGTACGACAAGCCGGACAACCAGTTCGTGGCCGGATTCATCGGCTCGCCGGCGATGAACTTCCTCAACGGCCACCTCAAGTCCAACGGCTCGGTCTATGTCGAGACCGAGAACGGCGCCCGGCTGCCGATCCTCACCGCGCCGGCTGCCTCCGACGGCCGCCCCGTCGTCTACGGCGTGCGGCCCGAGCATCTCGAGCTCGCCAGCGACGGCATCGAAGCCGAGGTCGTCGTGGTCGAGCCGACCGGTTCGGAGACGCAGATCGTCGCCCGCATCGGCACCCAGGACATCATCGCGGTGTTCCGCGATCGCCACGAGGTCAATCCCGGCGAGAAGATCCATTTGCGCCCGCGCGCGTCGGCGGCGCATCTGTTCGACAAGGATAGCGGCCGGAGGATTTGAGCCGGCCGCTCGACGCAACGACACAACAAACAAAACAAGCAAAATACTCAACGGGAGAAAACTTCAGATGGCTCATTTCCCCACCGATCGACGGTCTCTGCTCAAGGGCGGCGCGACCTTGCTGGCGGCTGCCGCGACCATGTCGGCCGAGGACCTGCTCGGCTACGCCAAGGCCTGGGCGCAGACCTCGCCCTTCAAGCCCGAGCCCGGCGCCAAGATCAACATGATGCGCTGGAAGCGCTTCGTCGAGGCCGAGGACGTGGCCTTCATGAAGATCGTCGACGCCTTCCAGAAGGCCAACAACGTCACCATCAACGTCTCCAACGAATCCTATGACGACGTCCAGCCCAAGGCCTCGGTCGCGGCCAATACGGGGCAGGGGCTCGACATGGTGTGGGGCCTCTACACGCTGCCCTTCCTGTTCTCCAACAAGTGCGTCGACATGACCGACGTCGCCGATTACCTCGGCAAGAAGTGCGGCGGCTGGACCGACTCGGGCAAGGCCTATGGCATGCTCGACGGCAAGTGGATCGGCATTCCCGTGGCGGCCACCGGCGGTCTCATCAACTACCGCGTCTCGGCGGCTGAAAAGGCCGGCTTCAAGGAGTTCCCGAAGGATCTCGCGGGAATGTCCGAGTTCTTCAAGGCCATGAACAAGAACGGCACCCCGGGCGGCATGGCGCTCGGCCATGCCTCGGGCGACGCCAATGGCTGGGTGCACTGGGCGCTGTGGGCGCACGGCGGCAATTTGATCGACAAGGACAACAAGGTCGTCATCAACTCGCCGGAGACCGCCAAGGCGCTCGAATACGTCAAGGGCCTGTACGACAATTTCGTGCCGGGCACCGCGTCGTGGAACGATAGCTCCAACAACAAGGCGTTCCTGGCCGGCCAGCTCTACGCGACGGTCAACGGCATCTCGATCTACGTGACCGCCAAGAAGGAGGCGCCGCAGATCGCCGAGGACATGAACCACGCGCATCTGCCGCCCGGCCTCGACGGCAAGACCCGCGAGATGCATCTGGGCTTCCCGATCCTGGTGTTCAACTTCTCGAAGTATCCGCAGACCTGCAAGGCGTTCACCGCCTTCATGCTGGAACCGGAGCAGTTCAATCCGTGGATCGAGGCGGCGCAGGGCTACCTGTCGCACTTCCTCAAGGCCTATGACGCCAACCCGATCTGGACCGTCGATCCGAAGAACACGCCGTATCGCGACGTCGCGGCGACCGCGACCACGCCGGCCGGCGTCGGCAAGCTCGGCGAGGCCGCTGCGGCCGCGATCGCCGACTTCGTCCTGGTCGACATGTTCGCGAACTACTGCACGGGCCGCGAGGACGTGAAGACGGCGATGGCGAGCGCCGAGCGCTCCGCCAAGCGCATCTTCCGCTGAGGCGAGGCCGACCGGCGCGCGAGAGCGCCGGTCGCCATCGTCGGAGGGTGGGCAAGGCGCAACGCGCCGTGCCCACCGTCATTGCGAGCGCAGCGACGTGTCCGCCATAGCCCGACGGGCGACGGCGGAAGCAATCCAGGGCCGAACGTTGGACTCTGGATTGCTTCGTCGCTTCGCTCCTCGCAATGACGGAGTAACTCTATCCGTCCCGAACGCCGGTGGGCGCGCGTCGCTCACCCCACGGTTCGAAGGGAGCTGCTGGATAAATGAGTACCATTCAGACCTCGTTGCCACGAGGCGCCGCCGTCGGCGAGCCCTCGGCATGGGTGCGCATCAAGACCAACCGCAACGTGATCGCGCTGTGGTTCATGCTGCCCGCGGCGGCTTTCCTGATCCTGTTCCTGGCCTATCCGCTGGGGCTCGGCGTCTGGATGAGCTTCACCGACGAGAAGATCGGCCGCAGCGGCGTCTTCGTCGGTCTGGAGAACTACGAATGGCTGTGGGACGACTCGATCTTCTGGCTGTCGGTGTTCAACACGCTGCTCTACACGATCGTGGCGAGCGCCATCAAATTCGCCATCGGGCTCTATCTCGCGCTGCTGTTGAACCGGCACATGCCGTTCAAGGCGATGATCCGCGCCATCGTGCTGATCCCCTTCATCGTGCCCACGGTGCTGTCGGCGATCGCGTTCTGGTGGATCTACGATTCCCAATTCTCGATCATCTCCTGGTCGCTGATCAAGCTCGGCGTCATCACCCAGAACATCAACTTCCTCGGCGACACCTCCTGGGCGCGCGCCTCCGTCATCATCGCCAACATCTGGCGCGGCGTGCCGTTCGTCGCGATCACCTTGCTGGCCGGCCTGCAGACCGTGTCGCCCTCGCTCTATGAGGCCGCCACGCTCGACGGCGCCACCAGCTGGCAGCGCTTCCGCTTCATCACCTATCCGCTGCTGACGCCGATCATCGCGGTCGTCATGACGTTCTCGGTGCTGTTCACCTTCACCGACTTCCAATTGATCTGGGCGCTCACCCGTGGCGGCCCCGTCAACGCCACGCACCTGATGGCGACCTTGAGCTATCAGCGCGGCATCATCTCCGGACGGCTCGGCGAGGGCGCCGCGATCGCCACCGCGATGATCCCGTTCCTGATGGCGGCGATCGCGATCTCCTGGTTTGGCATGCAACGGCGCAAATGGCAGCAAGGATCCGACCAATGACCGACACCACGCTGCACGCCAAGGCGCCCACCACGGCCGGCACCGACGAATCCGAGGGCATGAGCTACCTCGAGTCGCTGCCGCGCCGGCTGATCACGCTGTATCTGCCGCTCGGCATCATCCTCGTGGTGCTGCTGTTCCCGTTCTACTGGATGGGGCTGACGTCGATCAAACCGGACGAGCAGCTGATCGACATGGAGAAGTACAATCCGTTCTGGGTGGTGCATCCGACCTTCAAGCACATCTCCAAGCTGCTGTTCGAGACGCAGTATCCGCGCTGGCTGTGGAACACGATGTATGTCGCGGTCGGCGCCACCACGCTGTCGATCTTCGCTTCCGTGCTCGCGGCCTATGCGATCGTGCGGTTGCGCTTCAAGGGCGCCGACACCGTCGGCGTGCTGATCTTCTTCGCCTATCTGGTGCCGCCGTCGATCCTGTTCATCCCGCTAGCCTCGGTGATCCAGGCCTATGGGCTGTTCGACTCGCCGTTGTCCTTGATCCTGGTCTATCCGACGCTGCTCATCCCGTTCTCGACCTGGTTGCTGATGGGCTACTTCAAGACCATCCCGTTCGAGCTCGAGGAATGCGCGCTGATCGACGGCGCCAGCCGCTGGCAGATCCTGGTGAAGATCGTGGTGCCGCTCGCCGTGCCCGGCCTGATCTCGGCCTTCATCTTCTCGTTCACCCTGTGCTGGAACGAGTTCATCTACGCGCTGACCTTCCTGCAGTCGACGCCGAACAAGACCGTGCCGGTCGCCATCGTCAACGAGTTCGTCGACGGCGACATCTACAAATGGGGATCGCTGATGGCCGGCGCCCTGGTCGGCTCGCTGCCGCTGGTCATTCTTTACGCCTTCTTCGTCGAGCATTATGTGTCGGCCATGACCGGCGCGGTGAAGGAGTAGGCGGCTTTGTCCGCGAGCCGGGTCAAGGCGTCGCTTGCTGCTCACGCGGATCTCAACTCCCGTCATTGCGAGGAACGAAGCGACGAAGCAATCCAGAGCCATTCCGATGACTCTGGATTGCTTCCGCCGTCGCCTTTCGGGCTATGGCTGACAAGTCGCTTCGCTCGCAATGACGAACGTTGAGACCACGCCCAATCGTTGCATTTGAAGGAGCATACCCTTGCATATTCTCGTTCTCGGCGCCGCCGGCATGGTCGGGCGCAAGCTGGTCGAGCGTCTCGTCCGCGACGGCCGCCTCGGCGACAAGGCCATCACTCGCATGACGCTGCAGGACATCGTCGCGCCGGCCAAGCCCGACACGTCCATCGCCGTCGACACCATCGCCGGCGATTTCGCCGTGCCCGGTTTCGCCGAGAAGCTGGTCGCCGACCGTCCCGACGTGATCTTCCATCTCGCCGCAATCGTCTCCGGCGAGGCCGAGCTCGATTTCGACAAGGGCTACCGCATCAATCTCGACGGCACGCGGATGCTGTTCGACGCGGTCAGGCTGATCGGCGACGGCTACAAGCCGCGGCTGGTCTTTACCTCGTCGATCGCGGTGTTCGGCGCGCCGTTCCCCGAGGCCATCGGCGACGAGTTCGTCAACGCGCCGCTGCTCAGCTACGGCACCCAGAAGGCGATCGGTGAGCTCCTGCTGGCCGATTACAGCCGCCGCGGCTTCTTCGATGGCGTCGGCATCCGCCTGCCGACCATCTGCATCCGCCCCGGCGCGCCCAACAAGGCCGCCTCCGGCTTCTTCTCCAACATCCTGCGCGAGCCCTTGGCCGGCAAGGAGGCCGTGCTGCCGGTGTCCGAGGACGTCCGCCACTGGCACGCCACGCCGCGCTCGGCGGTCGGCTTCCTCCTGCATGCCGCAACCATGGACACGGCCAAGATCGGCCCACGCCGGAACCTGACCATGCCCGGCCTGTCGGCGACGGTTGGCGAGCAGATCGCAGCCCTGCGTCGCGTGGCAGGCGACAAGGTGGCGGATCGCATCAAGCGGGAGCCGGATCCCTTCATTGTGGGCATCGTCGCCGGCTGGCCGCGGAATTTCGAGGCCAAGCGGGCTCGCGAACTCGGCTTCACCACCGAGGAAAAGACCTTCGACGACATCATCCGGATTCACATTGAGGATGAGCTCGGTGGCAAGTTCGTGGCCTGAGACGGCCGCCAGCCTCTGGACTCACATGGCGCAAAGCGCCATTTGAGGGGCAGGGAGACATTCGGGAGAGAGAGCATGACCGCCAGCATCGTCGGATGGGCGCATACGCCATTCGGGAAGTTCGACGCCGAGACCGTCGAGAGCCTCGTCGTCAAGGTCGCCAACGAGGCGATCGCCGACGCCGGCATCTCGGCCGGTGACGTCGACGAGATCGTGCTCGGCCATTTCAACGCGGGCTTCTCGCCCCAGGATTTCACCGCCTCGCTGGTGCTGCAGGCCGATCCGGCGCTGCGCTTCAAGCCGGCGACCCGGGTCGAGAACGCCTGCGCGACGGGCTCGGCCGCCGTGCACCAGGGCATCCGCGCCATCGCCGCCGGCGCCGCGAAAATCGTGCTGGTCGTGGGCGTCGAGCAGATGACGCGCACACCGGGCCCGGAGATCGGCAAGAACCTGCTCAAGGCGTCCTACCTGCCGGAGGACGGCGACACCGTCGGCGGCTTCGCCGGCGTGTTCGGCAAGATCGCGCAGGGCTATTTCCAGAAATACGGCGACCAGTCCGACGCGCTGGCGCTGATCGCCGCCAAGAACCACAAGAACGGCGTCGCCAATCCCTACGCGCAGATGCGCAAGGATTTCGGCTTCGAGTTCTGCCGCTCCGAGAGCGAGAAGAACCCTTACGTCGCCGGCCCCCTGAAGCGCACCGACTGCTCGCTGGTGTCCGACGGCGCCGCCGCTCTGGTGCTGACCGACAGCGAGACCGCGAAGTCCTTCGCGAAAGCAGTGAACGTGCGCGCGACCGCGCACGCGCAGGATTTCCTGCCGATGTCCAAGCGCGACATCCTCGCCTTCGAGGGCTGCACCGTGGCCTGGCAGCGCGCGCTGGAGAAAGCCGGCGTCACGCTGTCCGATCTCTCCTTCGTCGAGACCCATGACTGCTTCACGGTCGCCGAACTGATCGAGTACGAGGCGATGGGCCTGACGCCGCGGGGGCAGGGTGCCCGCGCCATCAAGGAGGGCTGGACGCTCAAGGACGGCAAGCTGCCGGTCAATCCGTCCGGCGGCCTCAAGGCCAAGGGCCACCCGATCGGCGCCACCGGCGTCTCCATGCACGTCATGACCGCCATGCAGCTCACCGGCTCCGCGCCGGAAGGCATGCAGCTCCCCAATGCCAAGCTTGGCGGCATCTTCAACATGGGCGGTGCGGCCGTGGCCAACTACGTCTCGATCCTGGAGCCGGCGAAGTAAGGATCAACGACCGTCTATCGTTTGTCATTGCGAGCGAAGCGACTTGTCCGCCATCGCCCGAAAGGCGGCGGCGGAAGCAATCCGGGGCCGCGCGTGCCGCTCTGGATTGCTTCGTCGCTGCGTTCCTCGCAATGACGGTGATACAGGAGAGCTTCCGCGATGCGGAAGCTCTTTGTCATTGACTGGTCCGATTGCCCATCATGATCATCTCCACCGAACGCCTGACCTTGCGCGAGTGGCGCGACGACGATCGCGCGCCGTTCGCGGCGATGTCCGCCGATCCGGCCGTGATGCAATTCCTCCGCGCGCTGCCAACGCGGCAGGACTCGGACCGGTGGATCGATTTCCAGATCGCCCATCAGGCCGCGCACGGCTTCGGCTTCTGGGTGGTCGAAGATCGCGCCACCGGCACTTTCCTCGGCGCCACCGGCCTGTTCCGCGTCGCCTTCGATGCGCCGTTCACGCCGGCGGTCGAGATCGGCTGGCGGCTGTCGCGCGCGGCCTGGGGGCGGGGGATTGCGACCGAGGCGGCGCGGGCGTCGCTCACGTTCGGCTTCGATGAGCTCGGCCTCCACGAGATCATCGCCTATGCCGCGCCGGCCAATCAGGCGTCACAGAACGTCATGCGCAAGCTCGGCATGATCAGGAACGAGGCGTCGGATTTCGATCATCCGCGAGTCGAGGCGGACAGCCCGTTGCGCCGGCAGGTGATGTACCGGCTTCCGCGCGAGGTGTGGGCCAATGCCTCGTGCTGATCTCTCCTCCCAGTCATTCCGGGGCATTCGCGCGCAAAATGGCGAAGCCATTTTGAAGCAGCGCGAATGAGCCCGGAATCCATAACCACAGGACGAGGTGTGTCGAAGGCAGGCGCCACGAGCATCTCGCGCCCCACGGCCGGTTGTGGCTATGGATTCCGGGCTCGCGCTGCGCGCGCCCCGGAATGACGGAGGGAGGGAAGCCACGCGTGCATCAGCTCCGCCACACCTTTTCCTCGCTGAACCCCAGCTCGACGAAATCCTTCGCCCGCAAGCTTGAATCATCCGCAGGGAAAAACTCGTCGAGCTGCGGCGGCTTCACTGACGTGCTCGACAGCATGGCATGCGCCTGGCCGCGGTGATGGATGTCGTGCTGGAACAGGTGCAGCAGCAGCCGGTCGCAGCGCTCGTTCTGTACCCGGCTCTCGCGGTTGATGCGGACGGTGTCGTCGAGCCGCGCCGGCGTCAGCGCCTCGCAGAATGCAATCAGCCGGCGGTCCATCGCGCCCTGCGCCTTCGCAAGATCTGCGAGGCGCGGGAACGGCACCTCGTTCTGCCACGCCATCGGGCCGAGCCAGCCGCCTTCCAGCGCGTCGATGTAGAATAGGTCGATGATGTAGATGTGGTTCAGCGTCCGCTGCAGGCTGGGGAAAAAGCCCGTGCGCTCGGCAGCGAAATCCTCGGCGCTGAGCTGGCCGCAGGCGGTCAGCAGCCGGTGATTGGCCCAGGCATTGTTGTAGGCGAACGCGCGGAAGGTCTGGACGAGATCGGCGGGCATTGATCAGGGCACCCCGTGATGGCTCGCCGCAGATCATACGGAACTCCGTGCTCCCTTCACCATCCATTTCGGCGGGCCGGAGCGCATCATCCCCATGCGCTTTTGCGGAACTCTGCCGGGATCGGCCAAGCGGCGATTTTCTCCAGGGCCTTCAGGCTGATTTGGCCTGTCCAGTCCCCTGGTCAAAAAGATTCATGTTTCGCTTTTCCAGAAAATATGCTTCACTCTCCCCATCCTGCTTCGCCACGAGGGGCGCTTCGCGATCGTCACGAACGTTGAGGCAGGGAGGCGGTGGCCGCGACGTGTCGCAGCGTAGCTTGTCTGCGCGGACGAACGGCATGGCGCGGACGTGAAGTCGCGTGGTCCCGGCATCCCGACGCTGATGCCAAGTTCGCGGGGCATGATGATCCCCAAGGACGACGGTGGCCAAAAGCCGGCGCACCGAGGAGAGCGCGAAATAAGCGTGAAAACCATCGCGCAGGGAAGGCCGGGTCGGTCCGGCTGAACCTGTGGTTCTCTCCCCGTGCTTTCTTTCGCACGGGGGCCACGGGTGCCAGTCGGCACCCGGCCTTCCCTGCGCCCTCTGTTTCGAAGGGGGCGGCTTCGATCAGCACAGCTCGGACAGATCCTGTCGCGAGGCCATCGATGCTTGGGTGCTTGCGAAAAGCAGACCTTGTCTCACTCCGGCATCATCTCGCCGGAGCCGCCGAACTCCGCCGGGAAATCCTTCAGCTTCGGCAGGCCATCCCTGATGGGCAGCACCGTCTCCGCGTAGTTGACGTGCACACCGGGCGTGAACTTCAGCGTCGGAATCGTCGCGGCATAGACGTCGATCATGCCGAGCGGCGGGTGGTCGGTCATCAGATGCCCGCCACACTTGGTGCAGTATTTGCGGTGGCTCATGTCGGTCTTGTGATAGCTGCCGATCGCGTCAGCCCCCTTGGTCACCCGCACGTTCGCAGGCTTCCACAGGGTGAAGGCGTTGACCGGACCGGCCGACCAGGAGCGGCACGACGAACAGTGGCAATAGCCCATCGCCTCCGGCTCGCCATCGGCCTCGATCTCGACCGCGCCGCAGAAGCATTTGCCCTGATAGAGCGTCATGAGTGTTCTCCCTCGTGTTTGTTTTGGATGTTGGACCGGCATGCTGACACACCTGAACGCTGAAATGGAATCCTAGAATGCAGCTCGCGGCGGGGAACATCTGGTGCAGCGCGGCGGTCGTCGTCCGTGATCCGCGACACGGAATGTTGCGGCGGGGGATCTGACGCATGGCCCCATACCCGCGCGGCGGCTTGCTAGGGAACATCAGGTGCCGTTAGCTCTGGCGACAACAAGCATCGAGGGAGCCGACGCCACGATGGGACCGCTTGCGGGCATCAAGGTCATCGACATGACCACCGTGCTGATGGGGCCGTATGCCGCCCAGACGCTCGGCGACTACGGCGCCGATGTCATCAAGGTGGAATCGCCGGAAGGAGACGTCACCCGCAAGATCGGCCCGTGGCATCATCCGGGCATGGGGCCGGTCTATCTCAATACCAACCGCAGCAAGCGCGTGATCTGCCTCGACCTCAAGAAGCCCAGGGGACGCGAGGCCGCGCTGCGGCTCATCAAGGACGCCGACGTCCTGCTCTACAACATCCGGCCGCAGGCGATGGCGCGGCTGAACCTCGGCTATGACGTGGTCTCCGCGCTCAATCCGCGGCTGGTCTATGCCGGTGTGTTCGGCTTCGGCCAGGATGGTCCCTATGCGGCCAAACCGGCCTATGACGACCTGATCCAGGGCGGGGCGGCGCTGTCGCATCTGATGGCGGTCGCCGGTGACGGCACGCCGCGTTATGTGCCCAATGCGCTGGTCGACCGCATCGTCGGCCTGACGGCGGTCGGTGCCATCTGCGCCAGCCTCGTGCACCGTGACCGCACCGGGCGCGGCCAGCGCCTGGACGTGCCGATGTTCGAGACCATGTCGGCCTTCATCATGGGCGACCACATGGGCGGGCTCACCTACCAGCCCCCGCTCGACAAGGGCGGCTATGCGCGGCATTTGTCGCCCGACCGCAGGCCCTACAAGACCGCCGACGGCCATATCTGCGTGATCGTCTACAACGACAAGCAATGGGACGCGTTCTTCACCGCGTCCGGCCGCACCGACCTGCGCGCGGATGACAGGTTCAACAGCTTTGCCCGGCGTGCCGCCAACATCGATTTCGTCTATGCCGAGCTCGCGCGCATCTTTCAGACGCGCACCACGGCCGAATGGACCGATCTGCTGGATGCCGCCGATGTGCCGGTCATGCCGATGCACGACCTCGAAAGCCTGCTGAACGATCCGCACCTCGTGGCGACCGATTTCTTTCCCGTGGTCGAACATCCGACCGAAGGTCCGATCCGCAGCACCCGCGTGTCCGCGACCTGGTCCGAGACCAAGGCCGAGCCGCTGCGTCTGGCGGCACGGCCGAACGAGCATGGCGCGGTTATCCTGCACGAGCTTGGTTTCTCGGACGAGGAGATCGCCGCGATGATCCGCGACGGCGTGACGACGCCGGCGCCTGCCAGGGAGTGAGACGATGGATTTCGCGCTCTCCGCCAACCAGGAATCGATCCGCGATGCGGTGGCCAAAATCTGTGCTCGCTTCGACGATGCCTACTGGCTGAAGAAGGACAAGGAGGGCGGTTTTCCCGCCGACTTCCACAGGGCCTTGGCCGAGGCTGGCTGGCTCGGCATCTGCATCCCGGAGGCGTATGGCGGCTCCGGGCTCGGCATTCTCGATGCTGCGATCATGATGCGCACCATCGCCGAATCCGGCGCCGGCATGTCCGGTGCCTCGGCGATCCACATGAACGTGTTCGGGCTCAATCCGGTCGTCGTGTTCGGGACCAAAGAGCAGTGTGCGCGGATGCTGCCGGGCATCGTCGATGGCAGCGAGAAGGCCTGCTTCGCCGTGACCGAGCCGAACACCGGCCTCAACACCACCCAGCTCAAGACGCGTGCCGTGCGCAAGGGCGACCGCTACATCGTCAACGGCCAGAAGGTGTGGATCTCGACCGCGCAGGTCGCCGAGAAGATTCTGCTGCTGGCGCGCACGACGCCGCTGGAGGAGGTGAAGCGCCCGACCCATGGGCTCAGCCTGTTCTACACCGATTTCGACCGCAGCCGGATCAAGGTGCACGAGATCGAGAAGATGGGCCGCAAGCCGGTCGACTCCAATGAGCTGTTCTTCGAGGATGTCGAGATTCCGGTCGAGGATCGCCTGGGCGAGGAGGGGCGCGGCTTCGACTACATCCTGCACGGCATGAATCCGGAGCGTATCCTGATTGCCGCCGAAGCCGTCGGGCTCGGTCATCTCGCACTGTCGCGCGCGTCGGCCTATGCGAAGGTGCGCAACGTGTTCAATCGCCCAATCGGCCAGAACCAGGGCATCCAGCATCCCCTGGCGAAGAACTGGATGGAGCTGGAGGCCGCGTGGCTGATGGTGCTGCAGGCCGGCTGGCAGTACGACCAGGGCCGGCCTTGCGGCCCGGCGGCGAACGCCGCGAAATATCTCGCCGCCGAAGCCGGCTTCCACGCCTGCGAGCAGGCGGTGATGACCCATGGCGGCTTCGGCTATGCGCGCGAGTATCACGTCGAGCGCTATTTGCGGGAATCCCTGATCCCCCGCATCGCCCCGATCAGCCCGCAACTGATCCTCAGCTTCATCGCTGAGAAGGTCCTCGGTTTGCCGAAGTCGTATTGAGATGGGTTCTGACTGAGATGATGAACGCAATCGTGATGGACGCACAATGCCTGCATTCCCGCCCCCCTTGTGGGGGAGGGGCAGGGAGGGGGGTACCCCACGAAGGCTCGTCGTGCGGCCATCCCCACCCCCGACCCCGCCCCACAAGGGGGAGGGGGGCGCAGCGGCGCTCGTGGTGGGGACCATGACCTACATCACCGGCACCGGGCTTACCTCGTTCGGCAGGCATGACGGCCGCTCGTCGCTCGACCTGATGAGCATGGCGGCGCAGCTTGCGCTGGATGATGCCGGGCTGACGCGGCGCGACATCGACGGCATCCTGTGCGGCTATTCCACGGTGTCGCCGCACATCATGCTCGCAACCGTGTTCGCCGAGCACTTCGGCATCACACCCTCTTACGCCCATGCGGTGCAGGTCGGCGGCGCCACCGGGCTCGCGATGGTGATGCTCGCGCATCACCTGGTCGAAGCCGGCGTCGTCAGGCACATGCTCGTGGTCGCCGGAGAGAACCGGCTGACCGGGCAGAGCCGCGATGCGTCGATCCAGGCGCTGGCCCAGGTCGGCCATCCCGATTATGAGCTGCCGCTCGGGCCGACCATCCCTGCCTATTACGGCCTCGTCGCCTCGCGCTACATGCACGAATACGGCGTCACCGAGCATGACCTCGCCGAGTTCGCCGTGCTGATGCGGGCGCATGCGCTCGATCATCCCGGCGCGCAATTCCATGAGCCGATCACCATCGCGGACGTCATGGCATCGAAGCCGGTGGCGCGGCCGCTCAAGCTGCTCGACTGCTGTCCGGTGTCCGACGGCGGCGCCGCCATCGTCGTCAGCCGCGAGCCGACCGGAGCGATTGCGGTGCACGTGCGCGGCTGTGCCCAGGCGCATACGCATCAGCACGTCACGGCGGCGCCGGCCTTGAGCGAGCTTGGTGCCGAAATCGCGATCGCGAAGGCGAAGGCAGCAGCGGGTGTAGACATCAAAGACGTCGACTACGCCGCCGTCTATGACAGTTTCACCATCACGCTCTGCATGCTGCTCGAGGATCTCGGCCTCGCCGGCCGCGGCGAGGCGGCGGCGCGGGTCAGGGCCGGTCATTTCAGCCGCGACGGCGCCGTGCCGCTCAACACCCATGGCGGGCTGCTCAGCTACGGTCATTGCGGCGTCGGCGGCGCCATGGCGCATCTGAGCGAAGCGCATCTGCAGATGACGGGGCGCGCCGGACCTCGCCAAGTCCGCGAAGCAGCGCTGGCGCTGCTGCACGGCGATGGCGGCGTGCTGTCGTCGCATGTCAGCATGTTCTGGGAGCGTGTGCGATGAGCGAATCGTCCGACTGGACCAGGGGGGGTGCAGCGATTCGCTTTCAGCGCTGTGCGTGCTGTGCCCACCTGCAGTATTTCCGCCGCGGCTTCTGCGCGGCCTGCGGCTCGCTTGCGCTCACCGATCACGCGGCGACGGGCGAAGGTACCATCTATGCGGCATCATTGGTCTGTCGTGCCGCGACGCCGGAGACGCGCGCGCATGTGCCCTACAACATCGTGCTGGTGGATATGCGTGAGGGCTTTCGCATCATGGCCCATGGCGACCACGAACTTGCGATCGGCGATCTCGTCATGGCCTGCTTCGTCACCTTCGCAGGCGGCATCGTGCCGTACTTCGGGAAAGTCAAATGAAGATGGGGAACAGAACGACGTCTGAAAAGGTCGACCGCGGGCGGCCGAGGCGGGACGATACGCATGAAAAATTCGTCCCGACCCGGACCGCCGCGCGATTGACACAATACTGTTACGCTACGCCTACTAACTCAAACGCAACTCAACTCGGTCGTTCGCGTGAGCAATCAAGCTCACATTCCTACCTACGGGCGATGAAGAAACTGCGACGCAGAACCTCCAGACAGCCCTTCATCGCCCGTAGAACAGGACGCTGGCGATGACGATCATGGATGTCACCGCCAGCATATGCGCGAGTGCCTCCGACGTTGCCCTCTTAGTGGCTTCCTTCATGCCGTTTCCTCCCTGGACACTGGACACGACTCTCCGTGGCGCAAATACACACGCTACGTCGGCTGGAATTTTACTCGGAACACCCCACTTCGACGTTCGCTTCGCGAGTCCCCACTCGGCGTTCATCGACGGTTCAGAACATCGTCGGGTAATGCGGCGTGAATTGGGCTCGCTTATGGTTGTCCTGCGACCGAGTCCCGGTAACGTTTAGGCGAGCCCGTACAAATACGAGTGATGCGAATTATCGACCGGAAGCTGTTAGTTACTGTGAATTGCAACCTTGAGTATTTGTTTGCTTCGACCGCGTGCGACACGTCGATGACGGACTTCGACGCACTGAAATCAGTCTGCCGCGAGCAGGTTGAGCCGCGCATTGGCGACCGTCAGGCGCTCCGCCAACAGTTGCGCCAGATTGCGCATGATGCGCTCGCCGGCTTTCGGATGGCGCACGCGGAAACGCTCGAAATCCACCAGCGAGATCTCGAAAGCGGTGGCGGAGAAATCCGCGACGACGTCGGCGGAGCGCACGGGCTCCAGCAGTGCCATCTCGCCGAAGCATTGCCCTGCCGTCAGCGTCGCGAGCCGGATGCCGTCGGGCAGGGTGACGTGGACGACGCCGGAGCGCAGGAAGAACAGCGAGGCCGCAGCATCGCCGGCCGCAAGGATGCGTTCGCCCTGCCGATAGTGCCGGATGATCGCCAGTGCCGCGAGCTCATGGCGCTCGTCCGCGGAGAGCCCCGCGAGCAGCGGCTGCTCGGCGAGCTCGGTGGTTTCGAGGAAATCGATGGCGCCGCCATAGCGATAGACGATCTGGTCCTCGGCCCATTCGATCGCGGCGTCGAGCAGGTAGAAGTCGCGGACGTTCCTGATGTCGCCGGTGCGGGCCGCGATTTCCTGCCATTCCGGCGAGCTGCGGCGGATGCCCGACAGCACGACGGTCACGTCGAAGTCGGCGAGCTCGTGAAACAGCTCGGAAAGCAGGCGCACGCCTGCTTGTGTCATCGCGGTGACGCGATGGAGGTCGACGATGACGAATTGCGGTCGCGTGCTCGCCGCAAGCTGGCGCGAGACGTAGTCGACGTTGGAGAGCGACAGCGTACCGACCAGCTCGAGCACGCGCACCGCGTCCGGATGTGCGGCGAGGATGTTGCGCTCCTGCGCGCGGCGGCTGCGCCGCGACGGGCTGGCGCCGATGTCGTAGTCGGCGATGATCGTGGTGCGCGCATCGTCGGAACGGTTGAGCATGTGCAGGCCGTAATGCGCCGACAGCGCCTCGCAGACCTTGATGCCGCGCACGCTGTTGCCGTGACCGTCGAGCCTGGGCGAATAGCTGCCGAGCCCGAGCCGCGCGGGCAGGCTCGCCAGGATGCCGCCGCCGACGCCGCTCTTGGCAGGAATGCCGACACGGTAGATCCACTCGCCGGCGAAGTCATACATGCCCGACGAGGTCATCACCGACAGCGTGCGCGACACCGCATAGGGCGTCACCACCTGCTCGCCGGTGACGGGATTGATGCCGCGATTGGCGAGCGTGGCCGCCATGATCGCGCAGTCGCGCGCGGTGACGAGCACGGCGCATTGCCGGAAGTAGACCGCGAGCACGTCATCGACAGGCTCCCTGATGACCTCCGACGTCCGCAGCAGATAGGCGATCGCGCGGTTGCGATCGCCGGTGGCGGCTTCCGACGCGAACACCGCGTCGTCGACATCGAGCTTGCGGCCGGCGAAGCGGCCGAGCGCGTCGCGGATGGTCTCGAAGGCGTCATTCTGACGTGCCTTGCGGATCAGACCGCTGCACGCGATCGCGCCGGCATTGACCATCGGATTGAACGGGTGGTTCTCCGCATTGAGCCGGATGGAATTGAAGGGATCGCCGGACGGCTCGACGCCGATCACGCGCTCGACCTCGTCGGAGCCGAGCGTATCGAGCGCGAGCGCGAACACGAACGGCTTCGACATCGATTGGATCGTGAACGGCACGCGGCTGTCGCCGACCTCGTAGACGTGGCCGTCCAATGTGGCGAGGCCGATGCCGAAATGCGCCGGGTCGGCCTTGCCGAGCTCGGGGATGTAGTTCGCAACGGTGCCGTCATGATCGGGCCAGAAGTCGGCATGGCAGGCCGACAGGAAGCGCTGCAGCGGCGGCATCGCGGCCGTCGCCCAATGCTGCGGATGTCGGATCGGCCTCGGGTGGGTGGTCATGGCAAGCTCGGCGGGAACAAGGTCTCGCGCCGGTTATGTCGCAGCCGCGACGGCGCAGCCAGCCCACACTTGTCGCAACGCTGGTCAAATGTTGCCGCTGCTCACCGATTGAGCGGGTTTGCGGGCGCGATGACCGTCCCGTGTTGCCATGCGCGAGAGGCGATGCCCATCGAAAGCCGCCGCTGCGGTACCGCGCGTTGGAACCGGCGACGATCGTCCCTCCCGCATCCTGCAGCCGATTGCCTGAGGATGCCGAGTCTTGTGCCAACACGCTGAAGAATGGCGGGTTTTGGAGACGGTCTGCTGTTGTGACGGCAAAACGGCTGGGCTAGCTTGTTCAACAAGCGGAATATCATTCCGCATGACGGAATTGGTGGGAAACGCATGGGACGACGGTCTGAGCGATTGAGCAGGGGCAGCATGCTGCCCGGAGATCTCGCCGGCGAGGGCGAGGTCATTCAGGTGGTGTCGCGGGCGTTCGACGTGCTTCGCTGTTTCGAGGGGCACGAGGCGCGGCTCGGCAATCTCGAAATCTCCAACCGCTGCGGCCTGCCGCGGTCGACGGTGTCGCGGCTGACGCACACGCTGACGCGCATGGGCCAGCTGGTCTACCTGCCGCGCGATCAGAAATACCGCATCGGCCCGAGTGCCGTGGCGATGAGCACGTCGATGACCAGAGGCTTGCAGCTGCGCAATCTGATCCGGCAGCGGCTGCAGGACGTCGCGGAGCAGTTGCCCGGCACCGTCGGCTTCGTGATTCCCGATCGCTTCCACCTCGTCTATCTGGAGTTCGGCCGCGCCGCGAATGCGCTCGGACTGCATGAGACCACCGGCAGCCGCATCTCGATGGCCTCGACCGCGGCCGGTCATGCCTATGTCGCCGCGCTCGAGCCGGAGGTCGGCGACGCCTTGCTGGCCGAGATGGAGCGCGAGATGCCTGACGCGGCCAAGCTGCTGCGGCCACGCCTCGAGCACAACAGACAGTTTCTCAAGGAGCATGGCTACGTCGTGGCCTGCGGCCTGTGGAGTCCGCACATCAATGGCGTCGCGCTGCCGCTGTGGTCGCCGCAATACCAGACCTATGTCGTGCTCACGATCGGGCTGTTGTCGGCGATGTACGACGAGCAGCGGCTGCATGACGAGGTCGCCCAGCCGATGCGCGAGCTCGGCCGCAGCATCGCCGCGCTGCTGCAGGGCGCGGAAGCCGACGTCTTCAACAACCGGATGGACAGAAAACCGCTCCAGGTGAACGCGAAGACTAACCACAAGAACAAGACCATCACCGGGGCAGGGGGAACGAATGAGTTGGCAGCCGGAGCTCGAGGAACTGGCCCGGCGCGAGGCCTTCGCGCGGGAGATGGGCGGGCCTGACAAGGTCAAGCGTCAGCACGACCAGGGCCGTCTCACCGTTCGCGAGCGCATCGACGGCGTCGTCGATCCCGGCAGCTTTCACGAGATCGGCGCGGTCGCCGGCCTCGGCGAGTATGACGAGCAGGGCGAGCTCAAGCACGTCACGCCCGCCAATTGCGTGTTCGGGCGCGCCCGCGTCGACGGCCGCACCGTGGTCGTGGTCGGCGACGATTTCACCGTGCGTGGCGGCTCGGCCGATGCCTCAATCGCCGCCAAGCCGTTGATGGCGGAGGAGATGGCGCACGACTTCCGTCTGCCCATCATCCGTATCATCGAGGGCTCCGGCGGCGGCGGTTCGGTCAAGACGATCGAGACCAAAGGCGCGGCCAATCTGCCCGGCGGCATCGGCGGCAATCGCTGGTACCGCTACACGACCGAGAACATGTCGCTGGTCCCGGTGGTCGCGCTCGGCCTCGGCTCGGTCGCGGGGCTTGGCGCAGCGCGGCTCGCGGCGAGCCACTACTCGGTGATGACCAAGCAGTCGGCGATGTTCGTCGCCGGGCCGCCGGTCGTGAAGCGCCTGGGCCAGGACCTCGGCAAGATGGAGCTCGGTGGCGCCGACATCCAGACCAAGGCCGGCGGCGTCGATCATGCTGTGGACACCGAGGCGGAGGCGTTCGCCTGCGCGCGGCGCTTCCTGTCCTATCTGCCGTCGTCGGTCTACGAGCTGCCGCCGACCTTGCCTTGCACCGACGATCCGCAGCGCGTCGACGAGCAGCTCATCAGCGCGGTGCCGCGGGATCGCCGGCGCGTCTACAAGATGCGGCCGATCATCGAGTCCGTCGTCGACAACGGCTCGTTCTTCGAGGTGGCGCAGAACTATGGCCGTCCGATCATCATCGGCCTCGCGCGGCTCGAGGGCCGCGCGGTGATGGTTCTGGCGAGCGATCCCTATCACTTCGGAGGCTCATGGACGGCGGACGCCTGCCAGAAGGTGATCCGCTGGGTCGACTTCGCCGAGACCTTCCATCTGCCGATCGTCTACCTGATGGATTGCCCCGGCTTCATGGTCGGCCTCGAGGCGGAGAAGGCCGCGACCATCCGCCACGGCGTGCGCGCGATGGCCGCCGTCAACCAGTCGACGGTGCCGTGGTGCACGGTGATCGTGCGCAATAATTTCGGCGTCGCTGGCGTCGTTCATCAGCCGGCCGATCGATTCTCCATCCGCTATGCCTGGCCGTCGGCCCATTGGGGCTCGCTGCCGCTCGAGGGCGGCATCGAGGCGGCGTATCGCGCCGAGATCGACGCCGCGCCGGATCCGAAGGCCAAGCTCAAGGAGATCGAGGAGCGGCTGACCAAGCTGCGCTCGCCGTTCCGCTCGGCCGAGAAGTTCTGGGTCGAGGAGATTATCGATCCCCGCAAGACGCGCGCGCTGCTGTGCGAGTTCGCCCGCCTCGCCGAGCCGCTGCGCACGCCCGGGCCGCCCACGGCGATGACGACGCGGCCGTGAGCTTACGCCGCGGCGGGCTTCGCCTGCCGCGCGATCGCCAGCGCCAGAAGCGCCGCGACGATGCAGAGCGCGCCGGCGGTGAAGAACGCCGGCAGGTAGCTCTGGAGCAGCGTGCGCGACAGGCCGGCGCCGAACGCGGCGGTGCCGGCGCCGAGCTGATGTCCGGCGAACACCCAGCCAAACACCAGGTTGGCCCGCTCGGGCCCAAACCGCTGCGCCGTCAGCCGCACCGTCGGCGGCACGGTGGCGATCCAGTCGAGGCCATAGAACATCGCGAACAGCGACAGGCCATAGAACGAGAAGTCGGTGAACGGAAGGAACAGCAGCGAGAGACCACGCAGGCCGTAGTACCAGAACAACAGCCAGCGATTGTCGTACCGGTCCGACAGCCAGCCCGAGACGATCGTGCCGACGAAATCGAACATGCCCATCGCGGCGAGCAGGCTCGCCGCCTCCACCTGAGGAATTCCGAAGTCGAGGCACATCGGGATGAGATGCACCTGGACAAGGCCGTTGGTCGAGGCGCCGCAAATGAAGAACGTCGCAAACAGCATCCAGAACACCGGCGCCCGCGAGGCGTCGCGGAGGGTGCCGAGGGCGGCGGCGAGGATCGGCGTGGTGACGGGCGAGGGGGCGGCGATCGGGTCGGTGTCGTTGTCGCCATAGGGTCGGAGGCCGAGATCACTCGGGCGATCGCGCATCAGCAGCAGCACGGCGGTGGCGGAAACGCCGAGCATGATGCAGATCAGCCCGAGCGCGACGCGCCAGCCGAGCCGCTCGGTGAGGCTGGCGAGCAGCGGCAGGAACACCAGCTGTCCGGTGGCGACGCTGGCCGTGAGAATGCCGACGACGAGGCCGCGCCGCGCGACGAACCAGCGCGTGGCGATGGTCGCGCCCAGCACCAAGGCGGTCATGCCGGTGCCGATGCCGATCACGACGCCCCACAGCAGCACGAGGTGCCACACCTGTGTCATCGCGAGCGACGCCAGCAGCGCCGACACCACGATCAACTGGGCCAGCAGCGTGATGTTGCGCAGGCCGTAGCGGTTGAGCAGGGCGGCGGCGAACGGCGCCATCAGCCCGAACAGCACGAAGCGGATGGAGAGCGCAGAGGAGATCTCCGCGGTGCTCCAGCCGAATTCCTGCTGGAGTGGCACGATGAACACGCCGGGTGCGCCCACCGTGCCGGCGGACACCAGGGCCGTGAAGAACGTCACGGCGACCATCACCCAGCCGTAATGGATGTTGCGCCGTCCAAGGATCGCTGCAAGTTGGTTCGAGATCATGAGGCTCTCAGTACAATGGGGTTGCGCGCCCATTCTGCCAGGGCGCCCAAATGACATAAATGGCTAAGTTCCCTCGTTTCAGGACATCAGGGTCGCTCCACGGCGATCGCAGTCGCCTCGCCGCCGCCGATGCACAGTGCGGCCACGCCGCGCTTCAGCCCGCGCGCGTCCATCGCATGCAGCAGCGTCACGATCAGCCGCGCGCCGGTGGCGCCGATCGGGTGGCCGAGCGCACAGGCGCCGCCGTTGACGTTCAGCCGGTCACGCGGGATGCCAAGGTCGCGCTGCGCGGCCATGGCAACGACGGCGAAGGCCTCGTTGATCTCGAACAGGTCGACATCCTCGACGCGCCAGCCGACCTTGTCGAGCAGTTTCCTGATCGCCGGAATCGGCGCCGTCGTGAACCATTGCGGCTCCTGGCTGTGGGTGGCGTGGCCCTTGATCTCCGCGATGACAGGCAGCCCGTCGCAATCGGCACGCGACCGCGCGGCGAGCACGAGCGCCGCGGCACCATCCGCGTTCGCGGAGG
This sequence comes from Bradyrhizobium sp. SZCCHNRI1029, assembly GCF_032487555.1. NCBI lineage: Bacteria > Pseudomonadati > Pseudomonadota > Alphaproteobacteria > Hyphomicrobiales > Nitrobacteraceae > Bradyrhizobium > Bradyrhizobium sp. SZCCHNRI1029. The sequence continues at coordinate 669,322 of NZ_JAUEUK010000001.1, read as the reverse complement.
ACGCTGCGGGCGTGATCGTGCCGTCCTTGCGGAACGCCGGCTTCAGCGCCGGGATCTTCACCGGATCGACCTTGAGCGGATGCTCGTCGTTGGCGACCAGGCGCGGGCCGGATTTCTCGACGATCGTGATCGGGGCGATCTCGGCCTTGAACGCCCCGCCTTCGACCGCCTTGCGCGCACGCGTCAGCGTCTCGATGGCGTAGGCATCCTGGTCGGCGCGGGTGAACTGATAGGCCTCGGCCGTGGCCTCGCCGAAATCGCCCATCGAGCGTCCGGTCTCATAAGCGTCCTCCAGGCCATCCAGCATCATGTGATCGAGGATCCGATCGTGGCCAGCACGATAGCCGCCGCGCGCCTTGGTCAGCAGATATGGCGCATTGCTCATGCTCTCCATGCCGCCCGACACGACGATCTCGGCGGAGCCCGCCCGAATGATGTCGTGCGCCAGCATCGTGGCCTTCATTCCGGAGCCGCAGACCTTGTTGATGGTGGTGGCGCCGGTGGCGTCCGGCAGGCCGGAACCGCGCGCGGCCTGCCGTGCCGGAGCCTGGCCCTGGCCGGCCGACAGCACGTTGCCCATGAACACCCCCTGGACCGCATCGGGCGAAACGGTGGCGCGTTCGAGCGCGGATCCGATCACGTGCGCGCCGAGCTTGTTCGCACTCAGCGGCGACAATTCGCCCATGAAACGGCCCAACGGCGTGCGGGCGGCGGACAGGATCACGACGGAATCGGACGAGGCCATGACAAGGCTTTCTGATGAAATATGATAATCATCATATAATAATCTCTCGCAAGAGGAAACCCCGACGGTCCCTGCTGAACCGTCGTGAAGCTGGCGCGAGGCTGCCGGGATCTGCGAGGCGAGACTTGGAGAAACTTGCTATCGCTTGCGGTCGATGAAATGTTGCATCAGCCGTTTCGGCTCGTCGGTGAGGAACGACCGTCCGAAGGCGCCGATCGATATCTCGATGGACTCCTTCAGCGGCAGCTCCTCCCATTGCCGCAGCAGAGCCTTCTGCGTCCGCAGCGCTTCGGGACCGCAGGCGAGCAGGGATGCCACGGCCTTCTCGACCGCGATGTCGAGTTCTCCCTCGGCGGCGACGGCATCGACGAGGCCCCAGGCGAGAGCGGTCGGCGCGTCGATCGTCTCGGCGGTCATCAGCAGCCAGCGCGTGCGGCCCCAGCCGATGAGACGTGGCAGCAGCGCGGCATGAATGACCGAGGGAATGCCGACACGCACCTCGGGCATGCCGAACTTGGCGTCGTGTCCCGCGACACGGATATCGCAGGCCGCTGCGACCTCCAATCCGCCACCCAGACACCACCCCGGCATCCGCGCAATCACGGGGGCAGGAAAATGTCGCACCGCTTCGCAGAGCCCGGCAAGTCGCGAGATGAAGGTTTCCGCTGAAGCCTGGTCCAGCGTTGCCATCTCCTTGATGTCGGCGCCGCCGATCATGCTCTTCCCGCTTTCGCCGGCCAAAACGAGAACGCGAATGGCGGCGTCGGAGGCGAGCGATCGCAGCCCGGCTTCCACGTCGAGAATCGCCGCCGAACCGAGAATGTTGAGCGCGCCTGCATTGCAGATCGTCAGCCGGACGACGCCTTGGCCGTCACGACTCACGCCGCAGTGGGAATTGAGCATGTCCATGGTCGTCCTCGTCGGGTTCCTGGGCAACAGGGGTGTGCCGGGAATAAATCAGGCCAGCGAAGTTGATTTAGATCAACTCGAATTCATCAAATAGCTGCAGCGAGCAGGACGCAGAGCTGTTATAGTATGACCGCAGACATTCAATGGGACGGCAATGCGTTACTCTCCGGAACACAAGGCGGAAACCCACGCGCGGATCGTGCGCAAGGCATCGGTGCGGCTGCGCGAGCGTGGCGCTCATGGTGTCGGGGTTGCAGACCTGATGAAGGAGGCCGGACTGACTCACGGCGGCTTCTACGCGCATTTCGATTCGCGCGAGGCGTTGGTCGTGGAGGCGTTCGGTTATGCGATCGATCGTTCGATGGAGCATTGGCGCAAGCTGCTGGACCAGTTGCCGCCGCAGAAGCGGCTCTCGGCCATCGTCGACGGCTATCTGTCCGCCGGCCATCGCGACGATGTCGGTCACGGCTGCGCGGTTCCTGCGCTCGGAGCGGAAATCGCCCGCGAGAGCGCCAAGACCCGCAAGGCCTTTGCTGCGAAGCTGGAAGAGTTGATCGACCTGTTCGCCGAGTACATCGTCGACGTACCGGCCAAGACTGCGCGAAAGCGGGCTTCGGCGATGCTCGCGACGCTGGCGGGGACGCTCGTGATGGCGCGACTCATGGGCAGCGGCGAATTGTCAGACGATATCCTGAACTCCGGGCGCGAGGTGGCGCTGGCCGTCGCCAGCGGAGGTGGGCCGGCGGGCAGGGCACCTGTGCGGGCACCCGCAAAAAGGCCCGTGAAGAAGGCGGTAGCCGCGAAGCGCTAATCCGTCGCGCGGCTCGGATGCGGGACGCGGCACGCTGCACGCCGCGGGGTCTGCAGTGATCGTGCCGACCGAGCGAAGGGGCGGCATTTTCGCAGCGCCGATCAGCGCTTAGACCCTTCCCAAACGTCGCAAAGACTGCAAGATGCCGGCCAATTCGGCACTGCTTACCCCTGCGGAGGATACCCCATGCGTTCGATCGGTCATTTTATTGGCGGCAAAGAGGTCAAGGGCACGTCTGGACGGACGGCCGATGTCTTCGAGCCCATGACCGGCGACGTTCAGGCCAAGGTCGCGCTGGCGTCCCGCGCCGAGCTCCGGGCCGCGGTCGAGAACGCCAAGGCGGCGCAGCCGGCCTGGGCCGCCACCAATCCGCAGCGCCGCGCGCGCGTCATGATGAAGTTTCTGGAGCTCGCGCAGCGCGATTACGACCAGCTCGCCGAGCTGCTGGCCCGCGAGCACGGCAAGACCGTTCCAGATGCCAGGGGCGACATCCAGCGCGGCCTCGAGGTGGTTGAGTTCGCCTGCGGCATTCCGCATTTGATGAAGGGCGAGTACACCGAAGGTGCCGGTCCGGGCATCGACATCTATTCGATGCGCCAGCCGCTCGGTGTCGTTGCCGGCATCACGCCGTTCAATTTCCCGGCGATGATTCCGATGTGGAAGTTCGCTCCCGCCATCGCCTGCGGCAATGCCTTCATCCTGAAGCCGTCGGAGCGCGATCCGGGCGTGCCGATGAAGCTCGCCGAGCTGATGATCGAGGCCGGTCTGCCGCCGGGCATCCTCAACGTCGTCAACGGCGACAAGGAGGCGGTCGACGCCATCCTCGAGGATCCGGACATCATGGCGATCGGCTTCGTCGGCTCGTCGCCGATCGCGCAGTACATTTATGAGCGCGCCGCCGCCCACGGCAAGCGCTGCCAGTGTTTCGGCGGCGCCAAGAACCACGCCATCGTGATGCCCGACGCCGATCTCGACCAGGCCGTCGATGCGCTGATCGGCGCCGGCTACGGCTCGGCCGGCGAGCGCTGCATGGCGGTGTCGGTTGCGGTGCCCGTCGGCAAGACCACGGCCGACCGGCTGATGGAGAAGCTGATCCCGCGCGTGGAAAGCCTCAAGATCGGCACGTCAGTCGACCCATCGGCCGATTTCGGCCCGCTGGTCACCCGCGAGGCGGTCGAGCGCGTGAAGAACTACGTCGACATCGGCATCAAGGAGGGGGCGACGCTCGCCGTCGACGGCCGCGGCTTCAAGATGCAGGGCTACGAGAACGGCTTCTACATGGGAGGCTGTCTGTTCGACAACGTCACCAAGGACATGCGGATCTACAAGGAGGAGATCTTCGGGCCGGTGCTGTCGGTCGTTCGTGCCAAGGACTATGCTGAGGCGCTGGCGCTGCCGTCGGAGCATGATTACGGCAACGGTGTCGCGATCTTCACCCGCGACGGCGACGCCGCGCGCGACTTCGCGGCCAAGGTCAATGTCGGCATGGTCGGCATCAACGTGCCGATCCCGGTGCCGATCGCCTACTACACCTTCGGCGGCTGGAAGAAGTCCGGCTTCGGCGATCTCAACCAGCACGGCCCGGATTCGATCCGCTTCTACACCAAGACCAAGACGGTTACCTCGCGCTGGCCGTCCGGCGTCAAGGAAGGCGCGGAATTCTCGATCCCGCTGATGAAGTGATGAGATGAACTGACAACAGTGGGAGCCCGCTAGGGCTCCCACTCCGTCATCGCGAGGAGCGAAGCGGCGAAGCAACCCAGGCTGCCTCCGCGGAAGGACTCTGGATTGCTTCACTTCGCTCGCAATGACGGAGTGTGAAGAGGCGCCACGGCCAACAAACAAGACCAGGAAACGCGGAGAACGGATGCAGTTCGCTCTCGACGAGGATCAGATCGCGGTGCGCGACATGGCGCGCGCCTTCGCGGCGGAGAAGATCGCGCCGCATGCGCTGCGCTGGGACGAGGAGAAGCATTTTCCCGTCGATGTGATGCGAGAGGCCGCAAGCCTCGGCATGGGCGGCATCTACATCCGCGACGATGTCGGCGGCTCGGGTCTCAGCCGGCTCGATGCGGCGCTGATCTTCGAGGCGCTGGCGACGGGCTGCCCCACGGTGTCGGCCTTCATCTCGATCCACAACATGGCCTCGTGGATGATCGACACCTTCGGTACCGAGGCCCAGCGCCAGGCTTACCTGCCGAAGCTCTGCGCCATGGACCTGATCGCGAGCTATTGCCTCACCGAGCCGGGCGCGGGCTCCGATGCGGCGGCGCTGCGCACGCGCGCGGTGCGCGACGGTGACGACTACGTGCTCAACGGCCAGAAGCAGTTCATCTCCGGCGCGGGCGCCACGGATATCCTCGTTGCGATGGTGCGCACGGGAGCCGACGGTCCCGGCGGCATCTCGACCCTGGTGATCGATGCCAATACCCCCGGCGTGTCGTTCGGCGCCAATGAGCGCAAGATGGGCTGGAACGCGCAGCCGACCCGGGCCGTGATCTTCGAGAATGCGCGCGTGCCGGTGGCCAACCGGCTCGGCGAGGAGGGCATCGGCTTCAAGATCGCCATGGCCGGGCTCGACGGCGGCCGCCTCAACATTGCCGCGTGCTCGCTCGGCGGCGCGCAGGCGGCGCTCGACAAGACGCTGGCCTATACGAAAGAGCGCAAGGCGTTCGGCAAGCGGCTCGACGAATTCCAGGCGCTGCAGTTTCGCATCGCCGACATGGCGATCGAGCTGGAGGCGGCGCGCACCTTCGTCTGGCGCGCGGCGGCTGCGCTCGACCGCAAGGATGCTGACGCGACCATGTTGTGCGCTATGGCCAAGCGCTTCGGGACCGATGTCGGCTTCGAGGTCGCCAATCAGGCGCTGCAGCTGCATGGCGGCTACGGCTATTTGAGCGAATACGGCATCGAGAAGATCGTGCGTGACCTGCGCGTGCACCAGATCCTCGAAGGCACCAACGAGATCATGCGCCTCATCGTGTCGCGCAAGCTGATCGAGGCGGCGCGATGAGCGAGGCTATCGAGGGCGACCTGATCGTCCGCCGCGAAGGCTTGGCCGGCATCATCCGGCTGAACCGGCCGAAGGCGATCAACGCGATGACGCTGGAGATGTCGATGGGCATCGACGCCGCGCTGGATCGGTTCGAGGGCGATCCGGCCGTCGCAATTGTCGTGCTCGAAGGCGCGGGCGAGCGTGGACTTTGCGCGGGTGGCGACATCCGCGGGCTCTATGAGAGCTCGAAGACGAATGGCGATCTCGGCAAGGTGTTCTGGCGCCAGGAATACATCATGAACGCGCGCATCGCGGCGTTTCCAAAACCCTATGTCGCCTACATGGACGGGCTGGTGATGGGCGGCGGCGTCGGGCTGTCGGCGCATGGCCGCCACCGCATCGTGACCGAGAAGACCAAGCTCGCAATGCCCGAAGTCGGTCTCGGCTTCTTTCCCGACGTCGGCGGCACCTGGCTCTTGTCGCGCGCGCCCGGCGAACTCGGCGCTTATTTCGGCCTGACCGGGCAGACCATGAACGGGCCCGACGCGATCCATGCGCGCTTTGCCGATGCTGTGGTGCCGACCGAGAAATGGCCGGCGCTGCGCGATGTCCTGACCAAAGTCAGGCCGGGGACGCTGTCGATCGAGATCGACCGGCTGATCGCAGGCTTCGCGACGTCGGAGACGTCCGGCCCGGTGGCGGCGCAGCAGGCCAAGATCGACGCCTGGTTTGCCCATGACAGCATGCACGACATCTTTGCCGCGCTGAAAGCGGACGGCTCGGAGCTCGCGTTGGCGACGCTGAAGACGCTGCAGGAGAAGTCGCCGCGCGGCATGGTCGTGACGCTCGAGCTGCTGCGACTGGCACGCGGTGCGGCGTCCCTGGAGGAATGCCTGGTGCGCGAGTATCGTGCGGCGCTCGAAGTGTTCCGCAGCGATGATTTCCGCGAGGGCGTGCGTGCGGCGATCATCGACAAGGACCGCAATCCCAGATGGACGCCGCCTGATGTCGATCAGGTGACACCGGACATGCTGGCGCCATATCTTGCCGAGATTGGCGCCGACGAGCTGACCTTTCCGCAGAGCAGATAACAATCAGGTCGAGGGGAGAGAACGAACCATGGCAACGATCGCATTCATCGGCCTCGGCAACATGGGTGGACCAATGGCCGCCAACCTGGTCAAGGCCGGCCACAAGGTGGTCGCGTTCGATCTGGTCGAGGCCTCGCGCGCCCAGGCCAAGGCCGATGGCGCCGAAATCGCCGACAGCGCCATCGCCGCGGCCAAAAGCGCCGATGCCGTCGTCACCATGCTGCCGGCCGGCAGGCATGTGCAGGCAGTCTGGAACGAGGTCGTGCCGGCGATGTTGAAGGGCGCGCTGATCATCGATTCCTCGACCATCGACGTCGAGAGCGCGCGCGCCGCGCATGCGCTGGCCGCGAAGCACGGCATCGCCGCCGTGGACGCGCCGGTGTCCGGTGGCACCGGCGGCGCCAAGGCCGCAACGCTCACCTTCATGTGCGGCGGCGAGGAGAGCGCGTTCGCTGCGGCCAAGCCGATCCTTGAGAAGATGGGCAAGAAGATCGTCCATTGCGGCGGCGCCGGCGCGGGGCAGGCGGCCAAGATCTGCAACAACATGATCCTCGGCATTTCGATGATCGCGGTCAGCGAGGCGTTTGCGCTGGGTGAAAAGCTCGGCCTGTCGCATCAGGCGCTGTTCGACGTCGCCTCGACCTCGTCGGGGCAGTGCTGGTCACTGACATCCTATTGCCCGGTGCCAGGCCCGGTGCCGGCCTCGCCGGCCAACAACGACTACAAGCCCGGCTTTGCGACCGCGCTGATGCTGAAGGACCTCACGCTGTCGCAGGACGCCGCCAAGGCCGCCGGCGCGGCGACCCCGCTTGGCCAGCACGCGCAGGAGATCTACAAGGCGTTCGAGGCCGGCGGCCATGGCGGCGTCGATTTTTCCGGGATCATTCAGCACGTTCGCAAGCTCGCCGGGACCACCTGATGACGACATTCAAGGACGCACGCGCGTTTCTGCTGGCGCATCGTACCGACTACGATGCGGCCGTGAAGGGTTTCCGCTGGCCCGATGCCGTCCCGTTCAACTGGGCGCTCGACTGGTTCGATGCCGAACTCGCGTCCGATCCGGAGAGCCGCGACCGCACCGCGCTTTGGATCTTCGACGCCGCGCAGGACCGCCAGACCAAGCTGTCGTTTGCGGCGTTGTCGCGCCGCTCCAACCAGGTCGCGAATTTCCTGCGCGCGCAGGGCTTGAAGCGCGGCGACCATCTGCTGCTGCTGCTCGGCAACGTCGTGCCGCTGTGGGAGACGATGTTGGCGGCGATGAAGCTCGGCGTCGTCGTGATCCCCGCGACGACGCTGCTGACCACCGACGAGTTGCGCGATCGTCTGGAGCGCGGCCGCGCAAAGGCCGTGGTCGCGGCGCAGGATCAGGTTGCGAAGTTCGCCGATCTGGGCGTCGATGATCTCGTCCGCATCGTCGTCGGCGCGCCGGCGGCACCTGCCGGCTGGCTGCCGTTCGAGCAGGCGGCCGACGCGGCCGAGGCGTTCACGCCGGATGGGCCGACGCAGCCGGATGATCCGATGCTGCTGTATTTCACCTCCGGCACCACGGCCAAGCCGAAGCTGGTGCGGCACAGCCATCGCAGTTATCCGGTCGGCCATCTCTCGACCATGTACTGGCTCGGCCTGCAGCCGGGCGACGTGCACCTCAACATCTCCTCGCCGGGCTGGGCCAAGCATGCCTGGAGCTGCTTCTTCTCGCCCTGGAATGCCGGCGCCACGGTATTCGTGGTCAATCAGCCGCGCTTCGACGCCAAGGGGCTGCTCGCGATCATCAAGCGCTGCGGCGTCACGACGCTGTGCGCGCCGCCCACGGTGTGGCGGCTGTTCATCCAGGAGCATCTCGCCGACTTCCAGGTCTCGCTGCGCGAGGCCTGCGGCGCCGGCGAGCCCCTCAATCCGGAGGTGATCGATCAGGTGCGGGCCGCCTGGGGGCTGACGATTCGCGACGGCTATGGCCAGACCGAAACCGCGGCGATCGTTGGCAACTCGCCGGGCCAGAAACTGAAGATCGGCTCGATGGGGCGGCCGCTGCCAGGCTATCGCGTCGAGGTCGCCGACATCGACGGCAATCTCGCCGGCGAAGGCGAGATCACGCTGGCGCTCACCGGCGAGCGTCCGGCCGGTCTGATGCAGGGCTATCAGGGCGACGACGGTAAGCTGTCCGGCGCCGATGGCATGCGCTACCGCACCGGCGACGTCGTGTTCCAGGACGATGACGGCTATCTCACCTTCGTCGGCCGCTCCGACGACGTATTCAAATCGTCCGACTACCGCATCTCGCCGTTCGAACTGGAAAGCGTGCTGCTGGAGCATGAGGCCGTCGCCGAGGCTGCCGTTGTGCCGTCTCCGGATCCCATCCGTCTTGCGATACCGAAAGCCTATGTGTTGTTGACGGCGGGCGCGGAGCGCTCGCGCGCCACGGCGCTGTCGATCTTCACCCATTTGCAGGCGCGCCTGGCGCCATTCAAGCGCATCCGCCGGCTGGAGCTCGTGAGCGAGCTGCCGAAGACGATCTCCGGAAAAATCCGCAGGGTGCAGCTGCGCCGGCTTGAGCACGAGGACAACCGCACGGACCATCTGCGCGGCACGGAATTCAAGGAAGAGGATTTCCCGGAGTTGAAAACGAGGCCATCCGGGCACGAGGTGTAGGAACGCATGAACAAGATCTGGAAGAAGCCGCCGATTTCGCTTGCAGCCTATCAGGCCATGGTCGGCCGGGAGATCGGCGTGTCGTCATGGCACGTGCTCGATCAGAAGCGCATCGACACCTATGCCGACGTGATCGAGGATCATCAGTTCATCCATGTCGATCCGGAGAAGGCCAAGGCGACGCCGTTCGGCACCACGATCGCGCACGGCTTCCTGACCATGTCGCTGCTGTCGGTCATGTCCTATGAGGTCATGCCGGCGATCGAGGGCACCGCGATGGGCGTCAATTACGGCTTCGACAAGCTGCGCTTCATCTCGCCGGTGAGATCGGGAAAACGCGTGCGCGGCCGCTTCGTCCTTGCCGAAGCCACTCTGCGCAAGCCGAAGGAGCTGCAGTCGCGCACCAACGTCACGGTCGAGATCGAGGGTGAGGACAAGCCCGCGCTGGTCGCCGACTGGATCGGACTCATCTATCTGAGCTAACTCACCTCGTCACAACCCACCCTTCGTCATCGCCGGGCTTGACCCGGCGATCCATCAAGTCCGAGAGTCTTTCGAAGTGGATGGATGCCCGGGTCGAGCCCGGGCATGACGAGCGACAAATAGGAACGACACATGGCAATCAGATTCGACGGACGCGTCGCCATCGTCACCGGCGCAGGCAATGGTTTGGGGCGCGCGCATGCGCTGGGGCTGGCGAGCCGCGGCGCCAAGGTCGTGGTCAATGATTTCGGCGGCGCGCGCGACGGCACCGGCGGCTCGATGACCGCGGCGGAGACGGTGGTCGAGGAGATCCGCAAAGCCGGCGGCACCGCGATCGCCGACGGTGCCGACGTCTCGAATTTCGAGCAGGTCACCGCGATGGTCGAGCGCGCCACCAAGGAGTGGGGCAGCGTCGACATCATGTGCGCCAATGCCGGCATCCTCAGAGACAAGTCGTTCGCCAAGATGGAGGTGGCGGATTTCGCCAAGGTGCTCGACGTGCATCTGGTCGGCAGCTTCTACTGCTGCAAGGCGGTGTGGAACGGCATGCGCGAGCGCAACTACGGCCGCATCGTGCTGACGACGTCGTCGTCCGGCCTGTTCGGTAATTTCGGCCAGGCCAACTACGGCGCGGCCAAGACCGGCATGGTTGGCCTGATGAACGTACTGGCGGAGGAGGGCCGCAAGACCAACATCCGCGTCAACATCATCTCGCCGACGGCTGCGACCCGCATGACCGAGGAGCTGCTGCCGCCGCAGGCGCTGCAGCTGATGAAGCCGGAATCGATCACGCCAGCGGTGGAGTATCTGCTGAGTGAAGACGCGCCGACCCGCACCATCATGGGCGCCGGCGCCGGCTCCTTCGCGGTGATCAAGATCCTGGAGAGCGAGGGCATCAACCTGCCGCCGGAGGAGTGGACGCCGGACGCGATCGCCGCGCATTTTGCCGAGATCAGCGACATGTCGAAGGCGCGGGCGCTGCAGGGTGCGTTCGAGCAGACCCAGAAATACGTCGGTCAGGCCGCAGCGCGGCTGGGGATCAAGCTGTAAGGCACCATACTCATCGCACCCTCCGCCGTCATGGCCGGGTCAAGCCCGGGCATGACGACCTGTTGTGTGGTGACGCCATGGCCCTAAACTCCAGTCATGACCTTATCCAAGCAAGTTGCCGTCATCGGAGCCGGGCCGGCCGGGCTGATGGCGGCCGAGGTGTTGGCTGAGGGCGGTGCCGCCGTCACCGTCTACGATGCGATGCCGTCGGTCGCGCGCAAGTTTCTGATGGCAGGGCGCGGCGGCCTCAATCTCACGCATAGCGAAGAGCTGCCTGCCTTCCTGTCGCGCTATCGCGATGCGGCGGCCTGGCTTGAGCCGGCCATCCGCGCGTTCCCGCCGCAGCGGCTACGCGACTGGTGCGAGGCGCTGGGCGAGCCGACCTTCGTCGGCTCGTCGGGCCGGGTGTTTCCGACTGCGATGAAGGCGTCGCCGCTGCTGCGGGCGTGGCTGCGCCGGCTCGTGACGCAAGGCGTGCGCTTCGAGCTGAGGCATCGCTGGACCGGCTGGGACGGCAAGGGGAAGCTGACGTTCGAGACACCGGCAGGACCGCGCGTCGTCGCCGCTGACGCGACAATGCTCGCACTCGGCGGCGCCAGCTGGCCGCGGCTCGGGTCCGACGGCGGCTGGGTGCCGATCCTGGCGGCGAAAGGCGTCGCGATCGCGCCGCTGCGGCCGGCCAATTGCGGCTTCACCGTCGCCTGGTCGGACATCTTCCGCGATCGCTTCGAGGGCCACCCGCTCAAGGGCATCGCGCTGTCGTTTGCTGATCGCAGCGTCCGCGGCGAGGCTATCGTCACGCGCGACGGCATTGAAGGCGGCGCGGTCTATGCGCTGTCCGCCGAGTTGCGCGAGGCAATCGCTCTGGAAGGCGCGGCCATTCTTGACGTCGCGCTGCGACCCGATCTTGCGACCGCCGATTTGGTCAAGCGGCTGTCAGCGCCCCGCGGCAAGCAGTCGTTCTCGAATGTCCTGCGCAAGGCGCTGCAACTGTCCCCCGTCGCGATCGGCCTGCTGCAGGAGGCGGCAAAAGCGCAAGGCCTGTCGCTGTCATCGCTGTTGCCGGACCGTCTCGCTGCACTGATCAACGCCGTGCAGATCAAGCTGAGGGGCACCGCCGGACTGGCGCGCGCGATCTCCAGCGCCGGCGGCATCGCGCGTGACGAACTCGACGCCGACTTCATGCTCAAACGCCTGCCCGGCGTGTTCGCCGCCGGCGAGATGCTCGACTGGGAAGCCCCGACCGGCGGCTACCTGCTGCAGGCGTCGTTTGCGACCGGGGTCGCCGCGGGGAAGGGCGTGTTGAAGTGGCGTGCGGGGGGAATGGCAGGCAATGTCTGACCAGCTTCCCGAGCCCTGGTCTTGGATGACGGACGATCAGCTCCGCGCCGCGTTCGAAGAAGAACTTGCGCGCGAAGTAGGTCCCAATCATGCACTGGCTAATCGGTCCCTCAGGATCGTCGCCCGACGCGAGGACTGCGACGACGTTCTTGTAGCGTTCGGGGGAGGCTGCGTGGCTCAAGTCCATTTGACGTGGACACGGCGCCGCGAGCTTGATCCTCGCTGGCCCGAGGCCGTCATCTACGATTCCATGGAAGATTGGCGGAACAGTTGCAGTGAATAGCCGAGCGGGCGGCCACAAACACCGTCGTCATTCCGGGGCGCCCGGAGGGCGAGCCCGGAATCCATAACCACGATCGGGCGTATGGATTCCGGGCTCAGCCGCTAGCGCGGCTGCCCCGGAATGACGCTGCGAGAGAGTTTCGCCCTACCGCAGCTTGCCGCGGGCGGCGACCGGCAGCATGCCCAGGATCTCCTCGCCGCGGACCATGACGACCTCGTCCATCATGTTGACGACGACGCAGACGTGGTTGGGGATGATGCGCACGACGTCGCCGACATTGGGGCGGGTATTGCTGCGCGACAGATCGAGGAAGCCGTGCTCCTCGGCGAAGCGCGCGATCTTCGCTTCCGGGTGCTCCAGGATCAGTCCGTGGCCGTCGAGGCCGCCGGTATCCGTCGTCAGCGTCTTAGAGCCGGCGTCGAGGATACCGCGCTCCGGTGCAGCGCGGCTGACGACGGTCGAATAGATGTGCAGCGCGCAGTCGTCCCAGGTCGCGACACCGGCGGCGACCTGCATGCGGTCGTTGTAGATGTAGGTGCCGGGCCGGTGCTCGGTGGCGCCCTTGAGCTTGCCGAGATTCTTCAGGTTGGGCGAGCCGCCGGTCGAGACGATGGCCGCGTCCAGCCCGTCGGCGCGGACGCCGGCCAGCGCCTCGTCATAGAACCGCTGCGCCTCGTCCCAGCCGGTCTCGGTCGGATACAGCATGAAGCCGGCGAAGCGCAGGCCGTCTGACGCTGCGATCTGGCGCGCGAGCTGGATCGCTTCCGTCGGCGTCTCGACGCCGGCGCGCTTGCGCCCAGTGTCGCATTCGACCACGACCGAGAGCGTGCGGCCGGATTGTTTTGCCGCCTGCGGCAGGCCGGCGATCACGGTCGCGTTGTCGGCGGCGACCGTCATGTCGGCCTTGGCTTGCAGCGCGGCGAGGCGTGCCATCTTCTCCTCGCCGATCAGGTTGTAGCTGATCAGGATATTGTCGATGCCGGCACCCGCCATGATCTCAGCCTCGCCGATCTTCTGGCAGGTGATGCCTTGCGCGCCCGCCTCGATCTGCAGCTTCGCGAGCACCGGGCTCTTGTGCGTCTTGATGTGCGGCCGGTTGGCGACGCCCGCGGCCTCGCACTGGGCCTGAATGCGCGCGATGTTGCGCTCGACCCTGTCCATGTCGATGACGGCACAGGGCGTGCCGTACTCCCGGGCGATCCTGGCGGCGAGCGGGGTGGTCATGTCATTTACTCCATGTTGCCGTCATTGCGAGGAGCTAAGCGACGAAGCAGTCCAGAGTCCGGCTGCAGCCCCGGATTGTTTCACGTCGCTCGCAATGACGAAGTGATTTCGATGAACGTTACGCGCCCTCGATCTCCTCGCGCAGCACTTCGAGCTCGAGCCAGCGGTCCTCGGCGGCGGTGAGCTCGGCTTGCGCAGTGGCGATCGCGAGGGAGGCGGCGTCGAATTTCTTGCGGTCTTTCGCATACAGCGCGGGGTCGGCGAGCACGGCCTGCTGCTTGGCGATCTCGGCTTGCAGCTTGGCGATCGTCTTCGGCAAGGTCTCCAGCGCGTGCTTCTCGTTGAAGGAGAGCTTGCGCTTCGGCGCGCTCGCAGGCGCCGTGGCCGCGTGCTTGGTTTCCTTCTTCTCCTCAGCCGCCTTGGCATGCTGGCGCTTCAGGTCGGCGCCGCGTTGCGCCAGCATGTCGCTGTAGCCGCCGGCGTATTCCTGCCATTTGCCGTTGCCCTCGGGGACGATCACCGAGGTGACCACGCGATCGAGGAAGTCGCGGTCGTGGCTGATCAGGATCACCGTGCCCTCGTAGTCGCCGAGCATGTCCTCGAGCACATCGAGTGTCTCCAGGTCGAGATCGTTGGTCGGCTCGTCCAGCACCAGCAGGTTCGATGGCTTGGCCAGCGCGCGCGCCAGCATCAGCCGGCCGCGCTCGCCGCCGGAGAGCACTTCGAGCGGCGTGCGCATCTGCTCGCGCGAGAACAGGAAGTCCTCCATGTAGCCGACGACGTGCTTCGGCTTGCCGGCCACCATGACGTGATCGCCGCGGCCGCCGGTCAGCGCTTCGGCGAGCGTCGTCCGGGGATCGAGGCTCTCGCGGTGCTGGTCGAGCGTCGCCGTCTCCAGATTGACGCCGAGCCGGATGCTGCCGCTGTCCGGCTCGCTGCCGCCGGTGAGCAGGTTGACCAGCGTGGTCTTGCCGGCGCCGTTCGGGCCGACGATGCCGATGCGGTCGCCGCGCTGGATGCGGATGGAGAAGTTGTCGACGATCTTGCGATCACCAAAGCTCTTCGACGCGCCCTTCGCTTCGATCACCAGCTTGCCGGACTTGTCGGCCTCGGCCGCGGCGAGGTTGGCGGCGCCCGCCGTGCCGCGATAGTCGCGGCGCTGCTGGCGCAGCGCATGCAGGTTGGCGAGCCGCTTGACGTTGCGCTTGCGGCGGCCGGAGACGCCGTAACGCAGCCAGTGCTCTTCGTTGACGATCTTGCGGTCGAGCTTGTGCTGCTCGCGCTCTTCTTCCGCCAGCACCTCGTCGCGCCACGCCTCGAACGCCGCAAAGCCGCGGTCGATCTGCTTGATCTGGCCGCGGTCGAGCCAGGCGGTCGCGCGCGACAGATTGGTGAGGAAACGGCGATCGTGACTGATCAGCACCAGCGCCGAGCTTCGGCCGTCGAGCTCGTTCTCCAGCCATTCGATGGTCGTCAGGTCGAGATGGTTGGTCGGCTCGTCCAGGAGCAGGATGTCGGGGTTGGGCGCGAGCACGCGCGCCAACGCCGCGCGGCGCGCCTCGCCGCCGGAAACATGCGCCGGATCTTCCTCGCCGGTGAGGCCGAGCTGCTCGACGAGATAGCGCGCCTGATAGTGATCGTCGCCGGGACCGAGCCCGGCCTCGACATAGGACAGCGTGGTGGCATGGCCGGAGAAGTCCGGCTCCTGCGGCAGGTAGCGCACGGTGGCGCCCGGCTGCACGAAGCGCGTGCCGCTGTCGCACTCGACGAGGCCGGCGGCGATCTTGAGCAGCGTCGATTTGCCGGAGCCGTTGCGGCCGATCAGGCAGACGCGTTCGCCCGGCGAGACCGACAGCTCGACGCCCTGCAGCAGGGCGGTGCCGCCGAAGGTCAGGCGGATGTCCTTGAGTTGGATGAGAGGCGGCGCCATGGGTCTAGCCTTGCTGCTGCATCCGCGCGGCGCGCTGGCGCTGCATGCGGCGGATGGTCTGATCGAGGGTGGAGAGGAAGGTGGAGCGGTCGCGCGGCGTGAACGAGCGCGGCCCGCCGGTGACCTCGCCGGACGAGCGCAGATCGGTCATGAGGTTGCGCACGGCGAGCGTCATGCCGATCGACTCCTCGGTGAACGCCTTGCCGTTCGGCGCGATCACCGCGCTGCCGGCCTTGACGCAGCGGCTCGCCAGCGGAATGTCCGCTGTGATGACGACGTCGTCGGCGCCGGCGCGCTCTGCGATCCAGTCGTCCGCGGCATCCATGCCGCTGCCCGCCGCCACGCGCGTGATCAGGGGATCCTCGGGCACGCGGATGAAGCCGCCCGCGACCACGATCACTGGCAGGCCGTGGCGGATCGCGACGCGATAGATCTCGTCCTTCACCGGACAGGCGTCGGCGTCGACATAGATCGTGACAGGGGCGAGCTCGGCGGTTTCGGTCGTCATCTGGCGTTCTGCTGGGGGTGGCCGGTTGGTACCCCATCGCCAGCCAAATTGCGAGCCAAACGCTGGCCTTGCCAGGACCTTTCCGGCCGTTACCATCGCCCGAAAAGGGTCAAAGGGAGGCAAGGATGGCAGACGGAATCGCGACCTATGCGGTCGAGGCGTTCAACACGGCCAAGCAGTCCGAGAACAAGATGCACGATGACAGCGTGGCGCGCCGGTTCGGCTTCGCGGGCGGCCTCGTGCCCGGCGTCGAAGTGCTGGCCTATATGCTGCATCAGCCGGTTGTGCGCTGGGGCCGGGCATTCCTGGAGCGCGGGCTGATCGAGGCGCGGTTCACCAAGCCGGTCTATGACGGCGAGATCGCCGAGGTCAGGGCGGAGGAGGTCGGCGACGGGCTCAGCCTGGAGGTCGTGAGTAAAGGTGAGATCTGCGCCACCGGTTCCGCGTCGCTGCCCGCGTCAGCGCCCGACATCGCTCTGGCCGAATATCGAGAGGTTCCAGCCGCGGCGGTGCGGCCGCTCGTCAGCGCGGAGTCGTTCGCTGTCGGCAGCTGGCTCGGCACGGCGGCACGCGCGTGGCCAGGGCAGGCGGCCACCGCCTATCTCTCTGAGATTCGCGAGCGCGATCCGATCTATGCAAACGAGCGGCTTGGTCACCCGGGCATGTTGCAGAGGGTGATGAACCGGCTGCTGGTCGACAATGTCGTCCTCGGCCCCTGGATTCACGTCGGCAGCCGAATGCAATTGCTGTCGGCGATTGCAGAAGCCGAGGAGATCACGGCGCGTGGCCGGGTGGTCGCGAACTACGAGAAGAAGGGCCACCGCTTCGTCGAGATCGATGCGCTGGTGGTCGCCAATGGCGACCGCCCACCCGCGCATTGCCATCACGTGGCGATCTATCAGCCGCGCGCGCAGGCGGCCGCCTAGCGGACGGACTTGGCAAGAGGCACGCGGCATCCAAAAGACAGCTGTCATGCTCCGCCTGCGCGGACGATGACGGCGAAGTTCTGGGTACGCTGCTTGCCCCACACTCCCGTCATTGCGAGCGCAGCGAAGCAATCCAGAGTGTTGCCGTGGAGGCAGTCTGGATTGCTTCGCTACGCGCTACGCTCGCAATGACGTGGAGAGGACCCGCGGCCCAATCTCGACAGTCCGTAGCCCGGATGCGCGCACGCCGGCGCCCAGCGGGTGCAGGCGGGAGCGACATCCGGGTTCACCGATACAGCCCGTGAGACCCCGCATGCGGGCTACGGGCTTTTCGTTTGGCAATGAGAGTTTTCGCCTCATCGCGAGCGAAGCGGCTACGCCGCGGTCCTCGCCTTGCCGTCCTGGATCGCGCGCCAGAGCTTTTCGGTGGTCAGCGGCATGTCGAGATGCTTCACGCCGTAGTCGGACAGTGCGTCGATCACCGCGTTGATCACGGATGCCATCGAGCCGGCGCAGCCGGCTTCGCCGCAGCCCTTGGTGCCGAGCGGGTTGGACTTCGCCGGCACCGGATGGTTGTCGACCG
This sequence comes from Bradyrhizobium sp. SZCCHNRI1029, assembly GCF_032487555.1. NCBI lineage: Bacteria > Pseudomonadati > Pseudomonadota > Alphaproteobacteria > Hyphomicrobiales > Nitrobacteraceae > Bradyrhizobium > Bradyrhizobium sp. SZCCHNRI1029. Next base: position 651,794 of record NZ_JAUEUK010000001.1, on the reverse strand, counting down.
TCATCATCGGCACGTCGGAGGCGCGCGGCAGCGCGTAGTCCATCAGAGATCCCGTGATCGGCTGGCCGCTCTCGTCGTAGCGTAGATGCTCCATCAGCGCCTGGCCGATGCCCTGGGCGACGCCACCATGGAGCTGGCCGGCGACGATCATCGGGTTGATCACCGTGCCGAAATCGTTGATCGCGGTGTAGGCGACGATCTGCGCGACGCCGGTGTCCGGTTCGATCTCGACCTCGCAGACATGACAACCATTGGGGAACGTCGATTCCGTTACTGTCGAGTTGTGGTCGACGTCGAGCGAGGCTGGCACGCCGTCGGGCATCTTGCCCTCGCGCAGGCGGCGCGCCAGCTCCATGATGTCGATGCTGCGATCGGTGCCGGCGATGGTGAACTGGCCGCCCGCGAACTCGATGTCGGCTTCCGAGGCTTCGAGCAGATGCGCGGCGGCCTGCTTGCCCTTGGCAATGACGAGCTGTGAGGACTCGACGATGGCCTGGCCGGTCGCGGTGATCGAGCGCGAGCCGCCGGTGCCGTTGCCGAACCGCACGAGATCGGAATCGCTCTGCTCCAGCCTGATCTTCTCGAACGGCACGCCGAGTTGCGCCGACAAGACCTGCGAGAACGGAGTCGCGTGGCCTTGGCCGTAGTCCAGCGTGCCGGTCGTCAGGGTCACGCCGCCATCGGCGTCGAAGGTGATCTTGCCGAGCTCGCCCGAGGGCGGCGCGGTCACTTCGAGATAAGAGCCGACCGCGATGCCGCGCAGCTTGCCGTTCTTGCGGCTCTCGCGCTTGCGCTTGGCGAAGCCGGCGTAGTCGGAGACCTGCAGTGCCTTCTCGAACACCGCGGCGAAGTCGCCGGAGTCGTAGGTGACGCCCGACGCCGCCGGGAACGGCATCTGGCTCGGCTTGATGAAGTTGCGCTTGCGGATGGTGAGACGGTCGATGCCCATCTCGCGCGCGGCGGTGTCGATCAAGCGCTCCATGAAGTAGTTGGCCTCGGGACGGCCGGCGCCGCGATAGGCGCCCATCAGGGTGACGTTGGTCAGCACGGTCTTGATATCGACGCCGAGCAGCGGCGTCTTGTAGACGCTGGCGAGGTTCTTGCCGGTGTTGAGCGACAGCGGCAGCGGTGCGACGCCCATGATGTAGGCGCCGAGATTGCCGTAGCCGGACAGTCTCACAGCGAGGAACCGGCCGTCGGCGTCGAGCGCCAGCTCGCCATGGATGATCTGATCGCGGCCCTGGCTGTCGGACAGGAAGGCGGTGGTGCGCTCGTCGCGCCATTTCACGGGGCGGCCCAGCTGTTTGGCGGCGTGCAGGATGCAGACATATTCGGGATAGGAGACGTTCTTCATCCCGAAGGAGCCACCGACATTGGTGGTGAGGATGCGGACCTTGTCCGGCGCGACGTTCAGAATCTTCGCCAGCGTCGCCTTGTTGCCGGACACGCCCTGGGTCGGCACCTGCAAGGTGAAGCGCTCGGTCTTGCCGTCGAACGCCGCGAGCGCGACGCGCGGCTCCATCGACACCACGGCGACGCGGGTGTTGACGATGTCGAGCTTGGTGACGTGCGCGGCCTTGGCGAAGGCCTCTTCGATCTTGGCCGTGTCGCCGTAATGATAATCGAGCGCGACGTTGTTGGGGATATGGTCATAGAGCTGCGGCGCGCCGGGCTTGGCGGCTTCCTCGGCATTGGTGACCGCGGGCAGGGGCTCGATATCGAGCTCGACCGCCTCGGCCGCGTCGCGGGCCTGGGCCGCGGTCTCCGCGACTACGAACGCAACGGGGTCGCCGACGAAGCGGACCTTGTCGGTGGCGAGCGCCGGCCGGTTGGTCTGCAGCAGCGGCGAGCCGTCCCGGCCCTTCAGCGGCAGGCCGCAGGTGAACGGACCATAATTGGCTCCGGCGAGGTCGGCGCCGGTCCACACCCCGAGCACGCCGGGCATCGCCTTTGCGGCCGCGGTATCAATTCCCTTGATGATGCCGTGGGCGTGGCTGGAGCGCACGATCCAGGCATGGGCCTGGCCGGGCAGGTTGAAATCGTCGGTATATTTGCCGTGACCGCGCACCAGCGTGTCGTCCTCCTTGCGCCGGACCGGCTGCCCGACGCCGAATTTCTGCAGCGCGATCGCGTTTTCGAGGGAGGCCGGGGAGGTGTGATCTTGCATGGATGAGGACCCAAGGGGCTGAATTGGTCGCAAATGCGGGCTGTTCCCAGATAGTGCAGCGCCCGCGGCCGGACAACGGTTGATTAGGAATGGTGCATCACGCCTGATGGAGGGGCTGTTGCGCCGGCGCTATCCACTGATAATGTCTCACGAAAGAGAACTTCCATCTGGGCCGGTTCGGCCAGCGGAAAGACATTTGAATGATCAATGACACGCGGCTGCGGGAGAGTCCCGCGCCGCGCGGGAACTTGGAGCCCGGCTTGCGTCCGGGTCTGGACGTCGCGACGCCTTCCTGCGCCAGCAATGGCAGCAGCGTCTACGCGGCCCTGGACCTCGGAACCAACAATTGCCGGCTCCTGATCGCCTGTCCTTCGGGCGACAGTTTCCGCGTGGTCGACTCCTTCTCGCGCATTGTCCGGCTGGGCGAGGGCATCTCGACCACCGGCTGCATCAGCGACGCGGCGATGGATCGGGCCATCGCGGCGCTCAGCATCTGCCGGGACAAGATCCAGTCGAAGAAGGCCAGGCGCCTGCGGCTGATCGCGACCGAGGCCTGCCGCGCTGCGGCCAATGCCGAGGGGTTCCGCAGCCGGGTTGCGGCCGAGACCGGCATCGAGCTCGAGGTGATCGACCGCGAGACCGAGGCGGCACTGGCCGTCAAGGGCTGCGCGCCGCTGCTCGATCCCGGCGGGCGAGGGGCGATCCTGTTCGACATCGGCGGCGGCTCCAGCGAGTTGGTCCGGATCGAGCGCGATGCGGGCGACCGCAACGCCGAGCCGCGGATCAAGGCCTGGATGTCGATCCCGCTCGGGGTCGTGACGCTGGCCGAACGGTTCGGCGGCCGTGACGTGACGCCGGAGATCTATGCCGCCATGGTCGAGGCCGTGGCCGAGCATGTTGGCCCGTTCGCGGCCGAGAACGGCGGCGATCTCGCCGGCATGCATCTGCTTGGAACCTCCGGCACCGTGACGACGCTGGCGGGCATCCATCTCAACCTCGCGCGCTACGATCGGCGCCGGGTCGATGGCATCTGGATCAACGACGCCGACATCACGACGACGATCGGCAGGCTGCTGGCGATGAGCTACCAGGAGCGCGCCGAGAACAATTGCATCAGCATCGACCGCGCCGATCTCGTTCTGGCGGGCTGCGCCATTCTCGACGCCATCCGCCGGTCCTTTCCGCTGCCGCGGCTGCGCGTCGCCGATCGCGGCCTGCGCGAGGGCATGCTGGTCGAGATGATGCGCGAAGACGGCGCGCTGCGCACGGCGTAGCGACTTCACCCTCCCCTGGAGGGGGAGGGTCGTCTCACATGGAGCGCAATGTGAGACGGGGTGGGGTGAGTTCCACGAGCGGTCTTCGTGCGGCTCACCCCACCCCGATCGCTCGCTTCGCTCCCGATCGACCCTCCCCCTCCAGGGGAGGGTGACCTTTGTAGTTCCGCCAGACCTCGAGCGTGGATGGATTTTCGCCTCCCGCGTCTGGTCACGACGACCGAGAAACACATGGCAAAAGACACCACGGGCCGCATGCATGTGCAGGTCAAGACCGGAGGCAAGCGCAAGCTGTCCTCGAAACTCTGGCTGGAGCGCCAGCTCAACGATCCCTATGTCGCGCAAGCCAAGCGCGACGGCTATCGCTCGCGCGCGGCCTACAAGCTGCTCGAGATCGACGACAAGCATCATCTGCTCAAGCCCGGCATGACGGTGCTCGATCTCGGCGCTGCGCCCGGCGGCTGGAGCCAGATCGCGGCGCGCCGGGTCGGGGCCGAAGCCGGGAAGGGCAGGGTGATCGCGATCGATCTGCTGGAGATGGGCGAGATCCCCGGCGTCACCTTCACCCAGCTCGACTTTCATGCCCAGGATGCGCCCGAAAAGCTCCGCGCGATGCTCGGCGGGCGTGCCGATGTGGTGATGTCGGACATGGCGGCCAACACCACCGGCCACCGCAAGACCGACCAGTTGCGCATTGTCGGTCTCGTCGAACTCGCCGCGCATTTCGCCAGCGAGGTGCTCAAGCCGGGCGGCAGCTTTCTCGCCAAGACGTTCCAGAGCGGCGCCGATGCCGACTTGATGGCGCAGCTCAAGCGCGATTACGCCAGCGTCCGTCACGTCAAGCCGGCGGCGAGCCGGCAGGATTCGTCGGAGCGCTACGTGCTGGCGATGGGGTTCCGCGGCGGAGAGCAGGCCGACCTGTTGTAATGGCGTCATTGCGGCCTTGACGCCCTGGCGATACAGAGCAGGGGCAATCACCGTCTCGGGAATCGGCCTGGGCCGGCGAGACGTCGATTCCGGAGGTCCTGCATGCGTGTCCTCAACTGGAGCGCCCTCGCGCTGGGTTTGGCGGTCGGGTCCGTCCTATCGGGCTCTGCTCACGCCCAAGCCTACGATCCGCGCTATCCCGTGTGCATGAAGGTCTATGAAGGCGGCCGGTTTGGCGGTGGCGAGTGGATCGACTGCAGCTATACGTCGCTGCCGCAATGTCGCGCGACGGCGTCGGGCCGTGCGGCGATGTGCGACCTCAATCCCTTCTACGCCCCGCCGTCGCCTCCGCCGCGCCGCGCGCATCGGCGGCATCGCTGAAACATTTCATGACGGAACGGCCGTTGCCGTGCCGCAATCGAACTGAAGATTCGAGACCCTCGTATCCATCGGGCTGCCGTGATGCCGCATCGTTTCATCGTCGCGATCGTGATGCTTCTGCTGCTGGTGCCCGCGATCGCGTCCGCGGCGCCGTCGCACAAGCGCAAGGCGCACCGTTGGCAGGGCTATGGCTTCCTGCCCGGCTACAAGCAGCCGCCCAACAACAGCCTGCCGCTCTATGCCGACAAGGAGGCCATGCGCAACGGGCCGCGCGGCAGCCGCCGCCATTGGTATATCGACGGTACGCCGAAATACATGCTCTACAACGGCGAGTGGCATTATTTCGGCCAGCCCGGCTTCTATCGCGGCCATTACAATGGCGGCAGCTTCGGCCCGTGCTGGACGCGGACGCCGGTGGGGATGGTCTGGACTTGCGGTTAGGCCGCTCCTCCCACAACCGTCTCGTTCTCCCAAGGCTGCTGCTGCAACGCGGGCGACGGCGCGAGCAATCCCGTCTGGACAGCGGCCGCATTTCCCGCTGAAATGCCGTTCCTCAGAGGCAAAAGAAACGCGAGCCGTTCGTTCGGCCGACCGTGGAGGACCGCTTTGAATTCGTTCTGTACGCGCCTGTTCGGCGCGGTCGTCGCTTTGACTGTGCTTGCCGGTACTCCAGCCTTCGCCCAGCAACTCGAGTTGAAGGTCATGGCGCCGGCCGCGCCCGGCGGCGGCTGGGACCAGACCGCGCGGGCAATGCAGCAGGCCTTCGTGGCGTCGGGTGTGGCACGCAGCGTCCAGGTGACCAACGTCGCCGGCGCCGGCGGCACCGTCGGCATCGCGCAGTTCGTCACCGGCGCCAAGGGCGACGGCAACCAGCTGATGGTCAACGGCTTCGTGATGGTCGGCGCGCTCGCCATGAACAAGTCGCCGGTGACGCTGGAGCAGGTGACGCCGATCGCGCGGCTGACCGAGGAGATCCAGGTCATCGTCGTGCCGGCCGCATCGCCGATCAAGACCGCGCAGGATCTCGCCGCGGCGCTGAAGGCCGACATCGCCAAGGTCACCTTCGCCGGCGGCTCGGCCGGCGGTGTCGATCACGTCATGGCCGCGCTGTTCGCCGGCGCCGTCGGGGCCGACGCCAAGAAGGTCAACTACATCCCGTTCTCAGGCGGCGGCGAGTCGCTGGCGGCGATTCTCGGCGGCAAGGTCACCGCCGGCATTTCCGGCCTGTCCGAGTATGACGGGCAGATCAAGAGCGGCAAGCTGCGCGCGATCGGCATATCCTCGGAGAAGCGCATTCCCGGCGTCGACATCCCGACCTTCAAGGAGCAGGGCATCGATCTCGTGCTCGCCAACTGGCGCTCGGTCGTCGCTGCGCCCGGCATTACGCCGGAGCAGAAAAAGACGCTCAGCGAGGCCGTCGAGAAGATGGTGAAGTCGGATTCCTGGAAGGAGATCCTGAAACAGAAGGGCTGGGATGACGCCTATCTTCCGGGTGACGCCTTCGCCGAGTTCCTGAAGAAGGAGAACGTCCGCGTTACCGACGTGCTGAAGTCGGTCGGCCTCGTCAAGTCATGACGACGGAGCGCGCCGGCACCGAGACACCCGCCTCGGGAGGCGTCGACAAGGCCGGCATCGTCATTGCGGCGCTCCTGGCGGCCGTCGCGCTCGTGCTGGTCTACGACGCCAATCAGATCCCGGCGACCACGATGTACGGCATGGGCCCGCAGGTCATGCCGGTCGTGATCGCGATCGGGCTCGGCATTCTTGCACTGGCCAATCTGATCGATGCCGTCAGAGGCAACCTGCCGCCGCGCGAGAGCTCCGATCCGGTCGCGGTGCTGCTCATTCTTGTCGGACTTGCGCTGCTGATCGCCATCATCGGCTTCGGCGGCGGCTTCATCCTGGCGACGACGGCGCTGTTCGTGACGACGTCGGCGGCGTTCGGCCGGCGCGCCTTCGTCACCGATTTCGTCATCGGCGCGGTGCTGACGACCACGATCTATCTCGCCTTCGACCGCCTCCTGACCTTGAGCCTTCCCGCCGGTCCGCTCGAAAGACTGCTCTGATGGACACCTTTGCCGCGCTCGCGCATGGGATGGCGATCGCCGTCCAGCCCATGAACCTGCTCTATGCGCTGGTCGGCGTGTTCCTCGGCACCGCCGTCGGGGTGCTGCCGGGCATCGGGCCGGCGCTCACGGTCGCCCTGCTGCTGCCGGTCACCTACAAGCTCGATCCCGGCGGTTCGCTGATCATGTTCGCTGGCATCTATTATGGCGGCATGTATGGCGGATCGACCACCGCGATCCTGATCAACACGCCTGGCGAGAGCGCCTCGATGGCGACCGCGCTCGAGGGCAACAAGATGGCCAAGGCCGGCCGCGGCGGCCCGGCGCTGGCGACCGCGGCGATCGGCTCCTTCGTCGCAGGCACCATCGCCACCATCGGTCTCGCCTTCCTGTCGCCTTACCTCGTCGACATCGCTGTGCGCTTCGGGCCGGAGGACTACTTCGCGCTGATGTGCGTCGCCTTCGTCACGGTGTCCGCGACCTTCGGCGATTCACCGATCCGCGGCCTCACCAGCCTGTTCATTGGTCTCACGCTCGGCCTCATCGGCATCGACAAGCTCACCGGGCAGGCGCGGCTCGCCTTCGGCGTGCCCGAGCTGCTCGATGGCGTCGAGGTGACGACCTTGGCGGTCGGCCTGTTCGCGGTCGGCGAGGCGCTCTACGTCGCCTCGCGCCGGCATCATACCGAGGAGAAGATCGAGGCCATCAAGGGCTCGCTGTGGATGACGCGCGAGGACTGGAAGCGGTCGTGGAAGCCGTGGCTGCGCGGCACCATGTTCGGCTTTCCAATCGGCGCGCTGCCGGCGGGCGGGGCGGAGATCCCGACGTTCCTGTCCTATTCTGCCGAGCGGCGCCTGACCAAATATCCCGACCAATTCGGCAAAGGCGCGATCGAAGGCGTCGCCGGCCCTGAGGCCGCCAACAACGCTTCTGCCGCGGGCACCTTGGTGCCGCTGCTGACCCTCGGCCTGCCGACGTCGGCGACCGCCGCGATGATGCTCGCCGGCTTCCAGCAGTATGGTCTCAACCCGGGCCCGCTGTTGTTCGCCGAGCGGCCCGACCTGGTCTGGGGCCTGATCGCGAGCCTGTTCATCGCCAACACGATGCTGCTCGTCCTCAACCTGCCGCTGGTCGGCCTGTGGGTGAAGCTGCTCGCGATCCCGACACCATGGCTCTACGCTGGCATCCTCGTGTTCGCGACCATGGGCACGATCGCGGCAAAACCGTCGGTCGTGGAACTGTCGATGCTGGCCGGCTTCGGCGTGCTCGGCTTCCTGATGCGCCGGTTCGATTTCCCGATTGCGCCCGTCGTGGTCGGGCTCATCCTCGGGCCGATCGCCGAGAGCCAGTTGCGGCGGGCGCTCGCGATCAGCCTTGGGGACCCCATGACCCTGCTGCAGTCGCCGATCTCTGCAACGCTTCTGGTCGTCGCGCTGATTGCTCTGATCGCGCCGTTCATCTTGAAGGGACTCGGACGCTTCAAGGCGAATGAGGATTGAGCGCGGCCGCAAGCGGAAACCGCGCCATCGCACTGCAACATAACGTGACCGGAGGTGAGCGCGGAGATCGGGCGCAGCTTGAAACGATGTGCCCGCGATCTGGTTTGGGTTGAGCCATCGAGACCGGAGCCTGGAACTCCGGATCAGCCGAGGAAGCGTCTTTCGGGGCGTGTCACCCCAAACCGAAAGAGACCTGATGACCGATCGCTTCGATGACGGTTTCAAGCCAGCCCCCGCGCAACGTCCCGCCGCTCCGAAGACCGCAACCCAGCCACAGCGCCATCCCGTGATCCTCAGGGTGTCGGCGCTCGGCGTGGCCGGCATCCTCTCGGCGCTGATGCTGACCGCGGTGGTGCCGCCGATCGTGGCCGACCAGTCCGATCGCGCCGTGGTCGATGCGCCGGTGATGCTGCTGACGTCCCCGATCGCGGGCCAGGTCGATTCGCTCACGGCCAAGCCGGGTGGCGAGGTTCGGTCCGGCGACCGCCTCGCAGAGATCACCAATCCGCGGCTGGACCGCGCCACGCTCATCTCGCTGGAAGAAAAGGCGGGCGACGCGCGTCAGAAGCTCGACGCCACGCGCGCCAAGCATCAGTCCGACGTTGCTTATGTCAGCTCGCTCGATCAGGAGATCGCGAGCCAAGCCGGTCAGTTGAAGGCGCAGTTGCAGTCCCAGATCGAGGAGCTGCGTGCCCGCGTCGCGCAGTCGAACGCGCAGAGCAGCGAGAAGAAGGCCATCGTCGACCGCCAGAACCGCATGGTCGCGCGCGATGCCGCCAGCGTCGAGATGCTGAAGCCGACCGAGCAACAATATGCGGCGGCGCTGCACGACACCGATGCGCAGACTGCCAAGCTGAACCAGAAGCTGACACAGCTGAAGGCGCTCGACGCCGGCGTCTATGTCGGCGAGGATCTGGTCGCGCTGAACATGCTCAGTCAGAAGCGCCGTGACATCGATCTCGATGCAAGGCGGATGGAGATCGAGGAGAAACAGCAGGCGGCCGTGCTCGACGATCTCGAGGGCCTGATCAAGTCGGAGCGCGCGCGGCTGGCGCGGCTCGCTGCCGCGGACGTGCTCTCGCCCGGTCCCGGCAAGGTGCTGGCGGTGGGCGCCGACACCGGACGCCACGTCAGCGCCGGCGATACGATCGCCTCGGTGGTCGATTGCGACAAGCGTTTTGTGGTCGCGATCTTCTCCTATCGCCAGGGCGAAGCGATGAAGCCGGGCACCAAGGTGCGCATCGATGGCGGCGGCTTCCATAGCGGCATCGTCAGCGCCGTGCTGCCGAAGACCAGCGACAAGGTCGACGAGCGCTTTGCCGTGCCATTTCCGCAGACCGAGCGGCGCGAGCTCTATGTCATGATCACACCTGATGCTGCCGACGAAAAGCCGGCGGCGCAGCCGACCTCCGCGGCGACACCGGCCTGCACGGTGGGGCAGTGGGTCACCGTGACGCGCGACAATGGCATCGTGCCGTCGATGTCGGTGACATGGCGCCGGCTCGGCCACCTCGTTGCGTCGCTGACCGACCTGGACCCGTCTGAGCCGGACGAAGCGACGCGCCGTGCCGGTGTCACCAAGCTCGACTCCGCCTTGCGGTCGCACCCGGCGCAGCAGCCGGTATTGGACGAGCAGTGGCTACCAACGGCGCGCGCGGTCTCGGCACAATGAGGCTTCTCTCCATGACGATGGCGGTGATCGCTCTGCTCGGCGGCGCATCGCCGATGCGGGCCGAGACTTCGCTCTGTGCGGGACTGGTGCAGGCCGTCGAGCCTGGCCTCGCCGGCCGTGACGCGGCGTTCATTCGCAGCTACGAGCCGGGTGCCGACGAGGAGGGGCCGCCGCTCGGCCTTTCGACGACGGCGTTCACCTATGACAACGCCCTGGCAGCGATCGCGCTGGTCGCATGCGGTCGCATCGACGAGGGTCGCGTGATCGGCAACGCGCTGGTGCATGCCGCCTCCCACGATCGCACCTTCGGCGATGGGCGCCTTCGCAATGCCTATCGCGCCGGTCCTGTCGGCCCCGGGGCGGCGCTGCTGCCGGGCTGGTGGGACGACCAGAAGAAGATCTGGGGCGAGGATGCCGCGCAGGACGGCACCGCGACCGGCAACGTCGCCTGGGCAGCGCTGGCGCTGCTGACGCTGCATCAGGCGACCGGCGAGGAGGGCTACTTGTCCAGCGCGCGGCGCCTGATGGACTGGATCATTGCCAGCGCAACGAACGGAGCGGACGGCTTCAGCGGCGGTTATCACGGTTACGATCCGCAGCAGGTGCGCCTCAGCTGGATGTCGACCGAGCATAATGCCGATGTCTACGCCGTGGCCTCCTGGCTCCATCGTATCACATTGGAGCCGCGCTATCAGGATGCCGCGCAGACGGCGCGCCGCCTGCTCGATCGCACGTTCCGCGGCGATCGCTTCCTGCTCGGCACCAAGCCCGATGGCCGCCTCGCCGACGACAATCTGCTCGCGCTCGACGTGCAGCTCTGGCCGTGGATGGCGGTGACGAATACGCCCGACTGGCGCAGGGCGCTGCGCTTTGCCGAAACTCATCTTGCCGTCGACGGAGGCTTCGATTTCAACAGCGATCGCGACGGCGTCTGGGTCGAGGGCACCGCGCAGGCGGCGCTGGCCTATCGCATGGTCGGAGATGCCGCTGCCAGCGAGGAGCTGCTTGCAGGGTTGCGTGCCGACCGCACGGCAACGGGACTGCTGAACGCGACGCGCAACGCGCGCCTCACCACGGGTCTGTCGATCGACCCGACGGGCGCGACCACCATCCAGGACTTCTTCTACTACAAGCGCCCGCATCTCGGTGCCACCGCCTGGGCCGTGCTCGCCGAGACCGGCTGGAATCCTTTCACCGGCGCAAGGGTCCCCTGATGTTTCCGCTCCCCAGCAATGACGCCTCGGTGTTGACCACCGATCTCGGAGTCCTGCTCGGGCTCCTCGTGATGGCGCGTCTGCTCGATCCGACGCGCCGGCGCGACCGCCTGCTGTTCGGCGCTACCGCAGCGTCGTTCCTCCTGATCTACACGCTGTGGCGCTGGCACGACACGCTGCCGGTGTTCGACCTGACCCTGCAGGCGCTGTGGCCGCGGCTGTTCATCACGCTCGAGATCGTGGCGATCTCCTACACGCTGATGTCGATTCTGATCTTGACCCGCAGCGTCGACCGCTCGGGACAGGCCGACGCCGCGCAAGCTGCGCTGGCCGCACGGGGCGAGCAGCCGGCCGTGGACGTGTTCATCTGCACCTATGACGAGCCTATGGAGATTGTCGAGCGCTCGATCCTCGCCGCGCTCGCGCTCGACTATCCCAACAAGACCGTCTGGGTGCTCGACGACACCAGGCGCGATCGGCTCCGCGCCTTCTGCGACGAGGTCGGCGCGCGCCATCTGACGAGGCCCGACAACAAGGGCGCCAAGGCCGGCAATCTCAACAACGCGCTTGCGGCGACGGCGCAGCTATCGAACGCGCCGGTGATCCTGGTGCTCGATGCCGACTTCGCCCCGCGCCGTGACTTCCTCCAGCGGACGGTCGGCCTGCTGCTGTCCGAGCCCGATATCGCCGTCGTGCAGACGCCGCAATTCTACTACAACCCCGATCCGATCCAGCACAATCTGCTGGCGTCAAGCCACTGGGTCGACGACCAGCGCTTCTTCTTCGACGTGTTCCAGCCGGCGAAGGACGCCTGGGGCTGCGCGTTCTGTGTCGGCACCTCCTTCGTCGTCCGCCGCGAGCGGCTCATGGAGATCGGCGGCTTCCCGCACGCGGCGATCTCCGAGGATATCAACCTCACCTACACGCTGCTCAAGCGCGGCCATCGCACGGTCTGGCTGAACGAACCGCTCAGCTTCGGCCTCTCGGCGGAAGGCGTGCCCGAATACATCACCCAGCGCGCCCGCTGGTGCCTCGGCACGATTCAGGTCGCGCTCTTGCGCGATGGTCCGCTGCGCAGCCGCGGCTACAGCTTCACCCAGCGCTGGCACTTCCTGCATGGCGTGCTCAACTGGGCCTGCAAGCCGTTCATGGTGCTGCTTCTGGTCGCGCCGCCGATCTACTGGTTCGCCGGGCTGCCGGCGTTCGAGGCCGACTATCTGTCGTTCCTGCGCTACGGCGTGCCGGCGCTGCTCGGGACGATCATCTACATGGGCTGGATCTCGCGTTCCAAGACCCTGCCGCTGTTCATGGAAGCGACCCATGCAGTGACCTGCTTTGCCGTCACGGCCACCTTGTTCAGCGCGCTGGTCCGGCCGTTCGGCCGCCCCTTCAAGGTGACCGACAAGGGCGGCGACCGCTCCAAGCCGCGCGTCCACGGCAAGCTCGCCGCGATCTTCGGCGCGATCGCCGCGAGCTCGGCGGCGGCCATCGTCTGGGCGTTCGTGTCGCCGAATGCAGCCAGCGAGATCTCGTCGATCGACTACTTCAATCTGCTATGGGCCGGCATCGCGATGCTGATCGCCTTCATCGCGTTTCTCGTCTGCTTCGAGCTGCCGCGCGGTGAGGACCTGTTTCCGAGCGACGAGGCGGGCTGGCTGGCGCAGAGCGGCGAGGTCGTGCCGTGCAAGATCGAGGCGCTGTCGCTGTCGTTGGCCCGCGTGGCCGGCCCACCGCATCATCGCATGACACGGCCGGGCACCCGATTGCCGCTGCATCTCGACGGCCTCGGATGGCTCGAGGCGTCGGTCGAGGCCGTCTCCGGGACGACCACGCATCTGCGCCTGCAGCCCGACGAAGCGCAACGGCGGCAATTGGTGGTCCGCCTGTTCAGCTCATCCCGCGGCGTCATCACCGATCGCGCCCGCCTGCGCGGTGCGCTGGCAGGGCTGGCGCGACGCGGTTTCGTCGGGCGGTGACGTTCCCGATCCTGCGTAGGGTAGGCAGGGAGGTCGCCGCAGGCGGCAGCGGGCCCGCCGTCGAACCGCGCACTTGGACGCGCGACGGTGGCACGGCGTCACCTCGAGCTCGCCTCGGAGAAGCATCACGGCAGCGCCTTTGCCTCCAGCTCGTGCCATCCGGCAGAGGCTTATCGGTTGGTTAAGACTAACGCGAGAATACCTCCGATGTCCTGGCAGGCGCCGACGGCGCTGCAAAGCCGGCTGCGATATGACTTGGGGCGCTGACTTTGCAGCATCGCGGACCGGACGCGGGCTGCGCGACAGAGGCAGGACAAGTCGGGCATGGATGCTGGAACGCAGAGGGCAACGGCTGACACCGCGCGCACGGCGTGGATCGATTTCGCGCGCGGCCTCGGCGTCATCCTGGTGGTGTACGGTCATGTGCTTGGCGGTCTGGTGCGCCCCGGCATCTTCCCGGATGGAGCCGTCGCGCGCTGGATGGACTACACGCTCTATACGTTCCACATGCCGCTGTTCTTCTTCCTGGCCGGCTTGAACGTGCAGCACAGCTTGCGGCGCGGCGCGCGTCCTTTCCTCACCTCCAAGCTCTGGACCATCGCCTATCCCTACGTGCTGTGGTCGCTGATCCAGGGCGGGATCACGATGCTGCTGGCGCGGGATGCCAACATCCCGATTCATCCCGGCGATCTCGCCGCGATCTGGTATCGTCCGATCGCACAGTTCTGGTTTCTCTACGCGCTGATGATCTGCCACGTGATCGCGGTGCTGGTCCCGTCGCGGACGGTTTTGACCACGCTCGCGCTGGCCGGGCTCGGCGTGTTCCTCGCGCTGCCGATCCGGCCTGACCTCGCGCTCACGCTGCATCATCTGCCGTTCTACGTCGCGGGCGTCTACGGTGTCAGCGTCGTGGCGGAATGGCGGCCATTCGGCTGGTCCGCGTTGGCCGTGATCGGGATCGCGTTTGCGGCCGCAGTGGCGCTGGGCGGCCAGCTGTCCGGCATGGACGCCAACGGGCTCGCCTCCCTGCCGGCCTGTGTGCTCGGGATCGCCGGCACGGTCGGGCTCTGCAAGCTGCTCGCGCCAACGAGCCATCGCTGGCTGGCGGCCGCAGGCGTCGCGTCGATGACGATCTATGTGCTGCACATCCTTGCCGGCTCGGGCATGCGGATCATCATGCTGAAGCTGCACATCCCGCCATCGCCATGGGTCTATCTGCTGGCCGGAACGGCGGCCGGCGTGGTGCTTCCTCTGATCGCACATGCCATCCTGCGGCGGCTCAATCTGCTGGCCCTCTTCGGGCTCGCACCGCCGGCCTCCCGCAAGCCGCAGACTGCGGCGATCACGCCGCGCGCTGCAACGTCCGATCAGGCGCCGGCCTGATGCTGCCGAGCGGCGACGGTGCGCCGTGCTCCGTCGGCCATCTGGTCGAGCGGACAGGCCATCGCGACGAGCATCCAGAACAGCGCCGAGACCTCGCCGGAGGAGATGCTGGTCAGCGGCAGCTGAATCAAGAGCGCACTGATGGCGAGCGCCCCGAGCACGGCGCCCTCGCGCGTCGGTATCCGCCACGCGGCGCCGGTGGCGGCGAGCCCAACCCAGACATAGGCCGCGAGGCAGATCAGTCCGACCGGAATGCCCATCGTCACCCAGCTTGCGATGATCTGCCCGTCGATCGGCATCGCGCCGGCGACGCCGACGTCGGTGATGGTGAAGCCCGATCCCAGGACCATGCTGTTCGGCGCATTCCACAGCGTGACGAACTCATCCAGCCGCTCGCTGCCGCTGCTGTCCTGCGACACGCTGCCGAGCGATTCCAGACGGGAGGTGATGACCTCCGCGAACGGCGTGAACAGGACGGTGACGATCACCGCGCCGACCAGTCCGACCGTGATCGATACGGCCCGACGCCGCGTCGCGGGGAACAACATGCAGAACAGCAGGCCCACCGCAAGCGTGATCCAGCTGGTGCGGTAGAGCGACAGCAACAGGCCGAGCGCCGCGGGCGCCATCGCCGCCATTGCCAGCCATCCCGGGCGCAGGAAGCCCACCAGCAGCAGGCCGGTGGCCGTGAAGGTCGCGTAGCTGGCCGGGCCGTTCATCGTGCTGAACACGCGCACCATGTAGGGCAGCGGATAGCCGGCCGAGGTGATGCTGGCATTCACCATCCAGAACCGATCCCAGCCTTGCGGATCGACATATTGCCAGATGCCGTAAAGGCCGGTGACGGGCAGCACCAGCAGGAATACGCGCGTGATTGCATCGAGCAGGGCGCCGTCGGATCGCGCCCGCTGCTGCAGGGCGATCGCATAGAGTACGGGCGCGGCCCATTTCATTCCGCCGTTGGCGGCGTTGAACCAGTCGTTCTGGAAGATCGACAGCGCGCCGCCATAGACGATGCAGGCGAGGACGATGAAGGGCGCCACGAGCCAGGGATTGCCCGGCCTGTCCTTGTCCGAGGGCGAAAGCACCAGACTCGGAACTGGCGCGATGATGAACAGCAGCGGGCCGCTCAGCATGACGCCGGACGAATCGAATCCTGCGGAGATGTCGACCAGGCGGCGCACGAAAGGAGCAAAGGCGAACATCAGGATCGCCGACTGCACGTGGGCCGCGGGGCTGCGACGCCACGCGAACCAGCCGGCCACCGCGCAGCCGAGGATGAAGGCTGGTCTGACGATGCCGCCGAGTGCCGGGGCGGCAAGCGCCGTCGCTGCCAGGAGAAGCGCGGACGGCCAACAGTTCATCGCCATCGCCGCGAGCGGCTGCGGATCGATTCGGCTCTCTTTCATGAAGTCGGACTATAATGGAAATCCGGTCTCCTCAGGCATGTTCGAGGCTGGGAGGCAGATGCCCGGCGCCTGAGGCGGCCGTCAGCCGAGGCGACGAAAGAAGTGATCCGAGCATGATGCGACGCGCAATCGTGGCCACGCTTGTCGCAGCGTGGTTGGCCGTCTCGTTGACCGCGACGGCAGGAGCTGCGGAGGTGCTGCCGGCCCGCGACGTCTGCCAGCCGACCACCTCGGCCAAATCGCGCGACGGCAATTGCGTTCCCTGCGCCGTCGGACCCATCTCGACCGCCCCTGGGTTCCTGGCACTGCTGGAGCAGGTGCGCACGCGGCGCGCCGCCTTTGCCGACATCGACCGTCGTATCGATGGCGCGAGCGGCGACCCGGAGGTGCAGAGCCTGCTGCAGGGACGCAACCTGGCCCGTGCACTGTACGGTTCTGACGCGGATTTCATCGCGGGCGGCAACGCCTCGCGCTGCCTCCTGCCGGACAACGAGGCTGTGCGTGCCAGGGCCACGTCGATTGCCTGCGACGCGATTCCGCGCGAGGGGCTGGTGGTGCTTCTGACCGCGGGCCAGTCGAACATCTCCAACACCGGCGCGCCCGATCAGAGTGGCCGGCTCTATCAGCCTCACAACCGGTTCTACAATTTCGACCGCTTCGACGGCCGCTGCTACGTGGCGCGCAATCCATTGCTGGGAACGCCGGGCGAGGGCGAGAACGTCGCCACCCGGTTGGGCGACGAATTGATCGATCGCGGGCTGGCGAAGACGGTCGTGATCGCACCCGTTGCGATCGGCGGGACTTATCTCGAGGAGTGGCGCGCCCGCGGCGGCAAGTATTTCGAGGTGCTGCTCGCAACCGTCGCCGGCCTGCGCGACGTAGGTCTCGAACCGAGCGCGGTGCTCTGGCATCAGGGCGAGTACAACGCCTTCGCGTTCTCCACCAATGGTGCGGAGGACGGCGCGTCCCTAGACGTCACTGCGAAAATGAAGGAAGCGGGACGACTGTCCTACTTGCGCAATTATCTTGAGATCGTTGCCGGCCTGCGGGCGGCCGACCTGACGGCGCCGATCTTCGTCGCCACGGCGACGCTCTGCGGCAGTGTTCCCGACGAGATCATCCGTTCAGCCCAGGCCGCCGTGCCGAACCCGGCACTCGGCGTTTATCCTGGCCCGGATACCGACCAGATCGGGCTCAAGCTGCGCCACGATGGCTGCCACATGAGCCATGCCGGCACCGAGCTGCACGCGCGGATGTGGGCCGATCGCCTGGCCGACTACTGGAAGTCCGGGGCGAGGCGTCCTTGAGCCGGAAGCGGGACGATCAGCCGAGCTTCTGATCCCGCGCATCATGCGTGGTCTCGCTCGCCGATTTCCTGGCGGCCTTCTCCGCGCCCTTCTCGGCGCCCTTGCGGCTCGCGATCGCGGCCACCTTGCGGCCTGAGATCTCGCTGCCGGCGTCATCAGGCATCTGCCAGAACAGGATCGACGACAGCGCCGACGTGATCGCGACGACAATGAAGGCGGGCGCGAAGGACGCCGCGGTGAGCTGGCTCGCGCCGTGCATCCACATCGTGGTCTCCACCGAGAACGCGCCGACCGCGACGCCGGCGGAGATCGCGAGCTGCTGGTTGACGCTGGTGAGCGTCGTGGCGCGGCTCATCTGGGCGGTCTCGACCTCGGCATAGGCGACGGTGTTGATCGCGGTGAACTGCAGCGAGCGGAAGAAGCCGCCGACCACGAGAATGATCAGGATCAGCAGCAGCGGGGTCGCCGGCGTGAACAGCGCGCAGGCGGCGAGGAAGACCGAACTGACGACGGCATTGACGGTCATCAGATGGCGGAAGCCGAAGGCGCGGATGAGGCGCGCGGCCAGTGCCTTCATGCCCATTGCGCCGGCGGAGGAGCCGAAGGTGACGAGGCCGGACTGGAACGGCGACAGCCCGAAGCCGAGCTGCATCAGCAGCGGCAGCAGGAAGGGCAGGGCGCCGATGCCCAGGCGAAACATGAAGCCGCCGACGATCGAGGCACGCAGGGTCGGCAGCCGCAGCAGCGAGAAGTCGAGCACCGGTGAGTTGGTGCGCCAGGAGTGGCGGACGTAGAGCGTCATCGAGATCGCGCCGATCGCAACGAGACTCGCGACCACCGGCCACGGCAGCAGGTTGAGACCGGCGACCGAGAGGCCGAAGGCGAGGCCGGCGAGGCCGATGCCGGCCAGCACCATGCCATAGAGATCGAACGGCTCGGGATTGTCGCTCTTGATCGGATCGATGAAGCGCAGCGCCATGATGATGCCGACGACGCCGATCGGGATGTTGATCAGGAAGATCCAGTGCCAGGAGAAATAGGTGGTGATGAAGCCGCCGACCGGCGGTCCGATCACCGGACCGATCAGCGCGGGGATGGTGACCCAGGCCATCGCGCCGACCAGGGCGCTCTTGTCGACGGAACGCAAGAGAACGAGACGCCCGACCGGCGTCATCATCGCCCCGCCCATGCCCTGCAGGATGCGCGCGAACACGAAGTTCTCGACGGAGTTGGCGAGCGCGCAGCCGATCGAGCCGATCATGAACACGGCGACCGCGCTCGAGAACACCCGCCGCGCGCCGAAGCGGTCGGCGGTCCAGCCGCTCGCCGGGATGAACACCGCCAGCGACAGCAGATAGGAGGTGATGGCGAGCTTGAGCGTCAGCGGGCTGGTGCCGATGTCCCTGGCGATCGCCGGCAGCGAGGTCGCGATGACCGTGGAGTCCATGTTCTCCATGAACAGGGCGGTGGCGACGATCAGCGGAATGACGCGTTGCTTGTTCATCGGAGGTCGGCAGCGGGAGAGGAGGGCGGGCGCCGGGGCTTTAACACCCTGCGGCGAACGAGGCCATTGCGCTGCTGGCATGGCCCCCTAGATGCAGCGTGACGCTGCCGCGTCCCGTTTTGTTGGAGATGTGCCGATGATCTACCTGCTCGCCGCTTTGGTGCCGCCGCTGGGTCTGCTGCTCAACGGGCAGCCGTTCGCGGCGATCTTCAACCTGCTGCTGTGTCTGGTGTGTCTGGTCCTCGGCCTGTTCTTTCACGTGCTGCTGCTGGTGCCCTCGGCGCACGCTTTGATCGCCGTGCACATGCGGCGGGAGGACCGGCGGCACCGCGAGGTGGTCGAGGCCATCCGCCGCTACGGGCCACCGCCGGGCGCATGGCGCTAGAGGCGCGGAACTTCTGCTCCGGAATCGGGGTCTTCGCGACCTTTTGTTGCGCGTTTCGGACCCGATCAGGGCCGGTCTGGGCCGTTCTTCGCAATCGCGGGAGGACAGCGGATCGGCCCTTTGATTCGTCACAGGCCCATGCTATCGACCCGCGTCAACCCCACCGATGGGCACCGATTCGACGGCGAGGCATGGTCTCGACGGCGGCGTCGCTCATCCGTACCCGCATCGCGGCCGTTTTGGCCGCAGACAAGGAGTTGACGATGGCGACCGTCCAGACACTTCGCGAAGCCTTCACCTTCGACGACGTGCTCTTGAAGCCGGGCCTGTCCGATGTGCTGCCCTCCGAGGTCGACATCCGCTCGCGCGTGACGCGCGAGATCCCGCTCAACATTCCGATCATGGCCTCCGCCATGGATACCGTCACCGAGGCGCGCATGGCGATCGCCATGGCGCAGGCCGGCGGTATCGGCGTCATCCACCGCAATTTCGATCCCGAGGGCCAGGCCGCCCAGGTGCGCCAGGTCAAGAAGTTCGAGTCGGGCATGGTGGTCAATCCGCTGACCATCGCGCCCGACGCCACGCTCGCCGACGCGCTGGCGCTGATGAAGGATTACGGCTTCTCCGGCATCCCGGTGGTCACCGGCGGCGGCAAGGGCATCCCCGGCAAGCTGGTCGGCATCCTCACCAATCGCGACGTGCGCTTCGCCACCGATCCGCGCCAGAAGATCTCCGAGCTGATGACGCATGAGAACCTCGTCACCGTGCGCGAGGGCGTCGGCCAGGACGAGGCCAAGAAGATCCTGCACAAGCACCGCATCGAGAAGCTGCTGGTCGTCGACGACCAGTATCGCTGCGTCGGCCTGATCACCGTGAAGGACATGGAGAAGGCGGTCGCGCATCCCTTGGCCTGCAAGGACGGCCAGGGCCGGCTCCGCGTCGCCGCCGCGACCACCGTGGGCGAGGGCGGCTTCGAGCGCACCGAGAAGCTGATCGAGGCCGGTGTCGACCTCGTCGTGGTCGACACCGCGCACGGCCATTCCTCGCGCGTGCTCGAGGCGGTCAACCGCATCAAGCGCATCTCCAACGCGGTGCAGGTGATCGCCGGCAACATCGCCACCCGCGACGGCGCCCAGGCGCTGATCGATGCCGGCGCAGACGCGGTCAAGGTCGGCATCGGCCCGGGCTCGATCTGCACCACGCGCATCGTCGCCGGGGTCGGCGTGCCGCAGCTCACCGCGATCATGGATGCGGTCGAGGCCGCCAAGAAGGCCGACGTGCCGGTGATCGCCGATGGCGGCATCAAGTTCTCCGGCGACCTCGCCAAGGCGCTCGCCGCCGGTGCCGACGTCGCCATGGTCGGTTCGCTGCTCGCCGGCACCGACGAGACCCCGGGCGAAGTGTTCCTGTGGCAGGGCCGCTCCTACAAGGCCTATCGCGGCATGGGCTCGGTCGGCGCGATGGCGCGCGGCTCGGCCGACCGCTACTTCCAGCAGGACATCAAGGACACCTTGAAGCTCGTGCCGGAGGGTATCGAGGGTCAGGTGCCGTACAAGGGCCCGGTCGGCAACGTCATGCACCAGCTCGCCGGCGGCCTCCGTGCAGCCATGGGCTATGTCGGCGCCAAGGATCTCGGCGAATTTCACTCCAAGGCCGAGTTCGTCCGCATCACCGGCGCGGGCCTGCGCGAGAGCCACGTCCACGATGTGACGATCACGCGCGAAAGCCCGAACTATCCGGGCGGGGCGTAAGCCGCACGCCCGCTCTTTCCGTCATTGCGAGCGAAGCGAAGCAATCCAGGGCGGCGCGTGAAGCCCTGGATTGCTTCGTCGCTTCGCTCCTCGCAATGACGGTGCCCGTGGGGCTAGCATCGAACGTCACAACCAACAAAAGAGGAAACACCATGTCCCAAGCCAAGCGCATCGTTCTCGCCGCCCGTCCCGTCGGCGAGCCCAAGCCCACTGATTTCCGCCTCGAGGATTACGCCGTGCCGACGCCCGGCGCCGGCGAGGTGCTGCTGCGCACGATCTGGCTGTCGCTCGATCCCTACATGCGCGGGCGCATGAGCGACGGGCCGTCCTATGCCCAGCCGGTGCCGGTCGGCGGCGTCATGGAGGCGGGGACCGTCTGCGAAGTCGTGGCCTCCAACAATCCCGGCTTCAAGGCCGGCGACATCGTGCTGGCGCGCGCCGGCTGGCAGACGCACGCGATCTCCGACGGCAAGGGCCTCGCCAAGGTCGATCCGAAGCTGGCGCCGATCTCGACCGCC
This sequence comes from Bradyrhizobium sp. SZCCHNRI1029, assembly GCF_032487555.1. Lineage (NCBI taxonomy): Bacteria > Pseudomonadati > Pseudomonadota > Alphaproteobacteria > Hyphomicrobiales > Nitrobacteraceae > Bradyrhizobium > Bradyrhizobium sp. SZCCHNRI1029. Next base: position 630,361 of record NZ_JAUEUK010000001.1, on the reverse strand, counting down.
GTTGGCGTGCTCGGCATGCCCGGCATGACCGCCTACACCGGCCTGCTCGACATCGGCCAGCCCAAGGCCGGCGAAACGGTCGTGGTTGCCGCGGCCTCGGGCGCGGTCGGCTCGGCGGTCGGGCAGATCGCCAGGATCAAGGGCGCCCGCGCCATCGGCATCGCCGGCGGCAAGGACAAATGCGACTATGTGAAGAAGGAGTTCGGCTTCGACGACTGCCTCGACCATCGCGATCCCGACCTCCCGGCGAAGCTGAAAGAAGCCTGTCCCAAGGGCATCGACGTTTATTTCGAGAATGTCGGCGGCCCGGTGTTCGAGGCGGTGTTTCCGCTGTTCAACGCCTTCGCCCGCATGCCGGTCTGCGGCCTGATCGCGCATTACAACGACACCCAGTCGGTGGCGCCGAAATGGGCCGGCGCCCTGATGCGCAACGTGCTGACCAAGCGGCTGACCATCCGCGGCTTCATCGTCAGCGATTTCGCCTCCCGCCATGGCGACTTCCTCAAGGACATGTCGACCTGGGTCCGCGACGGCAAGGTCAAGTACAAGGAGTTCGTCACCGAGGGCCTGGAGAACGCGCCGTCCGCGTTCATGGGCCTGCTCAAGGGCGCCAATTTCGGCAAGCAGCTGGTGCGGGTCGGACCCGACAAGGCCTGAGCACACCTGATGTAATTCTTAAGCCTGTCTGGAAAAAAGCGGGAACCACGGGCGCTTATCGGGAGTCCTGAGGGAACCGGTTCATCCACGAGGGCCCGGCATCATGCCGGGCCTTCGACTTTCCCAAGGGGGATTTCCATGTCGCTGACCATGGTGCTGCTGCCCGTCTTCGTGCAGGTCGGGCTCACCTTCGCGCTGCTGTTCTGGAACAGGACACGGGCACAAACCGCTGACGTCGCCGACGAATTCGGCCTGCCGACCCTGTTCTACGCGCTGATCGCGATTGCGCTGCCGCTGCGGCATGCCGATCTGGTCATCGTGCTGCTGTCCTGGGTGTTCGTGGTGACCCGCTTCGTCGATGCCGGCCTCGTCAGCGGCGCCAAGGACAGCCGCCAGCGCGGCCTCGCCTGGACCGCCTCGGCGCTGGTGCTGCTGGCGATGTGGCTGTATTTCGCCCTCAAGATCCTTCTCCTGATCTAGAACTGGACCTCCTGAATGACCCCCGCCGCCCGGCTGTCCGCCGCCATCGACATCATCGAGACCATCGAGGCCCAGAGGGCGCCGGCGGCCAAGGCCTTGAAGGACTGGGGCACCAGCCACCGCTTCGCCGGCTCCGGCGACCGTGCCGCCATCGCGGGCCTGGTCTGGGACGTGCTGCGCCGCCGTGCCTCCAGCGCCTATGTCATGGAGGACGACACGGCGCGGGCGCGGGTGCTCGGCATGCTCAAGCTCGAGCGCGGCCTCGATGTGCCGACCATCGCGGCGATGTGCGACGGCAGCCGCTTCGCGCCGCCGCCCTTGACCGCGCAGGAGGAGACGGCGCTGGCCTCGCGCACGACCGAGGGCGCGCCGCCGCCGGTCGCCGGCGACTATCCCGACTGGCTTGACCCTTATCTCACTGCGGTGTTCGGCGACGACCGCGTCGCCGAGGCCATGGCGATGGCCAGCCGCGCGCCGCTCGACCTCCGCGTCAACACGCTCAAGGCCAAGCGCGAGAAGGTGCAGGCCTCGCTGAAGCATCTCGGTGCGGTGCCGACGCCGTGGTCGCCGATCGGCCTGCGCATCACGCTCGGTGCCGACGCCCGCAATCCCGGAATCCATGCCGAGGAGGATTTCATCAAGGGCGGCATCGAGGTCCAGGACGAGGGCTCGCAGCTCGCGGCGCTGTTCACGGCCGCCAAGCCCGGCGAGCAGGTCATCGACCTCTGCGCCGGCGCCGGCGGCAAGACGCTGGCCCTGGCGGCGATGATGGGCGGCAAGGGCCGGCTGATCGCCACCGACCACGACAAGCGCCAGCTGGCGCCCATCCACGAGCGGCTGTCGCGCGCCGGCGTCCACAATGCCGACGTCCGCAGCCCGAAGGGCGACGCCGACCCGCTCGCCGACATCAAGGCCTCGGCCGATCTCGTCGTCATCGACGCCCCCTGCACGGGCACCGGCACCTGGCGCCGCAACCCCGACGCCAAATGGCGCATGCGCCCCGGCGCGCTGGAGATCCGGCTGAAGGACCAAGCCGAAGTGCTCGACCGCGCCGCCTCCCTGGTCAAGCCCGGCGGCCGCATCGCCTACATCACCTGCTCGGTGCTGCAGCCCGAGAATGGCGACCAGGTCCGCGCCTTCGTGGATCGGCACCCGGAGTTCGCCATCCAGCCCCCGGAGCAGACCGCCACCGTCCTCTGGGACAAGGCCGAGGCCTTCGCCGAGGCCGCGCTGAAGACGCCGGAGGGCTGGCTGATGACCCCGCGCCGGACGGGTACGGACGGGTTCTTCGTGTCGGTATTGAAGAAGCAGGCCTAAACTCCACCCACCGCCGTCATTGCGAGCGCAGCGAAGCAATCCAGGGTTGCGCGCGAGACTCTGGATTGCTTCGCTGCGCTCGCAATGACGGAGGAGGCAGCCGCGGCATCCTCCACCGTCGTCCTCTGCGAAAGCGGGGGACCCAGTAATCCACCCGCCGGTCGTGTCCGACCGAGACGCCGCGGCGTACTGGATACCCCGCCTTCGCGGGGTATGACGGCGTTGCCACAAGCACGCTGTCATTCCGGGACGCGCCCCTTGGCGCGGGCCCGGAATCCATACTCCCGGTCGTGGTTATGGATTCCGGGCTCGAGCTCCGCGCGCCCCGGAATGACGGGGAGGAAAGGGCGTCAACCCCGGCGAAGGGTTGCGGGACTCGTGCTCTCGGCGTAATTCCTTGCCATGACAGCCCAGCCCAACACCCCCGCCAGCGCCGCCGCCGACACCTCCGTGGCCGCGCTCCACGACAAGATCCTGATCGTCGATTTCGGCAGCCAGGTCACGCAGCTGATCGCGCGCCGGGTGCGCGAGGACGGCGTGTATTGCGAGATCGTGCCGTTCCAGAAGGCGGAGGCCGCCTTCCGGCAGATGAACCCGAAGGCCGTGATCCTCTCCGGCGGCCCCGAATCCGTCCACGAGGCCGGCTCCCCGCGCGCCCCGCAGCTGATCTTCGAGAGCGGCGTCCCCGTGATGGGCATCTGCTACGGCCAGATGACGATGGCCGCCCAGCTCGGCGGCACCGTCGAGGGCGGCCACCACCGCGAGTTCGGCCGCGCCGACGTCGAGGTCAAGACATCGAGCCGCCTGTTCGACGGCGTCTGGCAGCCGGGCGAGCAGCACCAGGTGTGGATGAGCCATGGCGACCGCATCACGCAGATGCCGCCGGGCTTCTCGGTCGCCGGCGTCTCGCCGAACGCGCCGTTCGCCGTGATCCAGGACGAGCGGCGCAAATACTACGGCCTGATGTTCCACCCCGAGGTGGTGCACACGCCCGACGGCGCCAAGCTGATCCGCAACTTCGTCCGCAACATCGCCGGCCTCGGCGGCGACTGGACGATGCACGCCTTCCGCGCCGAGGAGATCAAGAAGATCCGCGCGCAGGTCGGTCAAGGCAAGGTGATCTGCGGCCTTTCCGGCGGCGTCGATTCCGCCGTCGCCGCGGTGCTGATCCACGAGGCGATCGGCGACCAGCTCACCTGCGTGTTCGTCGATCACGGCCTGCTGCGCCTGAACGAGGCCGAGACCGTCGTCGATCTGTTCCGGCACCACTACAACATCCCGCTGGTGCATGTGGACGCCTCGAAGCTCTTCCTCGGCGAACTTGCGGGCGTCACCGACCCGGAAGCGAAGCGCAAGACTATCGGACGACTCTTCATCGACGTGTTCGAGGCGGAGGCCAAGAAGATCGGCGGCGCCGATTTCCTGGCGCAAGGCACGCTCTATCCCGACGTGATCGAGAGCGTCTCCTTCACCGGCGGCCCCTCGGTGACGATCAAGTCGCACCACAATGTCGGCGGCCTGCCGGCGCGCATGAACATGAAGCTGGTCGAGCCGCTGCGCGAATTGTTCAAGGACGAGGTCCGCGTGCTCGGCCGCGAGCTCGGCTTGCCCGACGTGTTCGTCGGCCGCCACCCGTTCCCGGGCCCTGGCCTCGCCATCCGCTGTCCCGGCGAGATCACCGTCGACAAGCTCGACATCCTGCGCAAGGCGGACGCCATCTACATCGACGAGATCCGCAAGGCCGGCCTCTACGACACCATCTGGCAGGCCTTCGCCGTGCTGCTCCCTGTCAAGACCGTCGGCGTCATGGGCGACGGCCGCACCTACGACTACGTCGTCGGCCTGCGCGCCGTCACCTCGACGGACGGGATGACCGCGGATTTTTATCCGTTCGACATGAAGTTCCTCGGCAACACGGCAACCCGCATCATCAACGAGGTGAAGGGCGTGAACCGGGTGGTGTACGACGTGACATCAAAGCCGCCGGGGACGATTGAGTGGGAGTAGGGTAGGCCGTCATGAGCGGGATATCGCGACGCCATCTGTTGGCCATCCTCAGTGGCGCCGTTATCCCGGCCCCGGCCTTCGCCGGCCGCGTGTTCGCCCCGGCCGAGCATTTCTTCTCGGTCGAATTTCCGACGTCGCCGGAGGAAAAGTCGAGCGGCCTGCTTGGACTTTCGTCGACGACGTTTCTCGCCAAGGACGGCAACAAGGCCTTCGCCGTTTTCCATGCGTCCTGGCCGATCCAAGGCAAGCCAGCCCTGATGATGCAGTCCATGCTCGACGGACTGGTGGAGCGCGTATCGGGCGAATTCCTCTCGATCGACAAGACCGAGTTCAAGTCGGCGAGCGGCGCGATGCTCCCCGCCAAGCGCTTCACCTTCAGCAGCGACAAGGTCTGGGGAGGCGGCCTGACGACGGTCTCCGGACCGCACACCTTCCTCGTGCAGGTCATGAAACGCAAACCGCTGGAGGGCTGGGATGCGGCAGACCGGAAGTTCATGGCGTCGTTCAAGGTGCTGATCTGACGGCGCTGCGGGGCGGGTGTTTAATTTTGTGCACTGTCACCGTAATGAGAATTGTCCTGCGGGCGACATGCTGCGCGGCGCTCATACCGTATCTCCAGTGTTTTGATATTTGGAGATAGAGACGATAGATCTTCGATTTGAAGCCCCAGCGTGAATGCATGCGGTGATATCGGGCTATAGCGTACAAATCGGATAGCTTCTCATGGCAGTTATTCAGTGGCTACGGGTCGTGCGGGCACGTTTTGGCGGCGCGGCGAGTGTATGCAGCGTGCCGCGGATTTCTTCCAATGATGTAGCTGTCGTCGCCAAATTTGCACGCCAGAGATCAAGCAGGTTCTTTGTGCGGGGCGGCTTGACGCTCGGCTGGACCGAAGAGGCGATGAGCGCCAAACGTTCTGCGTTGTCCCTCAAGCGGTCGATGGTTTCAGAAATTAGGGACTTGGCTTCGGCTGCCGGTAGGCATCCGACGAACGCGATGCCCGCGCTCAACTCGATGAGGTCGAAGCTGGCCAAGGCCTGTCGCAACTGGTCGTGAAACTCGACTTCTCCGGCCCCGCTTATCGCGAAGGTCAGCTTTCCTGGGCCTCGGTTGCCCGGTTCGGGAGCGCCGCTTTCTAGCAGGCCCTCTTTTGCGAGCTGCTGCAGCGCGTGATAGATGGAGCCTGAATGCAGCCGGCTCCACGTTTGCACCTGCCATTCTTCCAACGTCTGCCGAATGGCGTAGCCGTGGCAACGCCCGAGTTCCCGGATCACTCCCAGCACCAGCAGTCTAACTACATTCATCATACGGACCTTTCGCCTCCAGACTAGACAAATTTGACTTCCCGCGCTAGATTGGTAGCCAAACTTGGCTACCTAAGGAGATCGTTGTGGAAATTGCGCTCAAAGACATTTGCGACTGGATTCAAACGGAATTCGATGACGTCGAGGTTCATGACACCACGCCTGACCTGTATTTCCTTGCGGACGGCAACACAAAATTCCCTTTCGCGACTATCGTGACCCGTGACGAAGATCACGATAGTTCCTCGCAACTGAACCGCGAGGGCAGATACCGCCTGAATTTTGCGACCGACAAGGAGACCTTTCAAAGTCTCTTTCCGGAAATCAGAGGTAAGGCTGATCTCCAAAAAGCGAGCTTTGACTATCAGGCGTCAGACACGTTCTTCCCTCATCCGGTTTATGGCGCGATGCGCTGGGTGAGCGTGATAAACCCAGACTCTGTGTGGCCAAAGTGCAAGACGCTATTGGCCCGAGCACGCAAAATTCGAGAGCTTCGGCCGAATAGCTGGTGACTGCAGCGCAGTGGTTCGGAGAGGGGCAATGGCGACGAGCAGCTCATCTTCAGGCAAAGCATCGAGTCTGCCGCATCAAGGACAATTCTGGTCCAGTGATAATGCCAAAAACTGGCACTGTTGAATGGGGCAGGCCTGACCTAAATCGCTCGTGAACCGCCTCCTGACACAAGGGCAAGCCATCATGAGCAGGGACAGCGCTCACCCGAACTCCGAAACGACCGCTGAAGCGCCGGTCTACAAGAGTTGGACATGCGTGCTCTGCGGACTCGTCTACAATGAACGCGACGGATGGCCCGACGACGGCATTCCACCCGGCACGCGTTGGCAGGACGTGCCCGAGGATTGGATCTGCCCCGACTGTGGTGCAGGCAAGAGCGACTTCGCGATGGTCGAGGTCTGAACAAATCCCGACAATGGCTGCGTGACCGTCAACGGTGACGTGGCGTTCTCTTCCTGCCGAAGGAGTTGCAATGTACGTTCCCTCGCACTTCGACGAAGCCCGTCCTGAGATGCTCTGCGATCTGATCGAAAAGAATCCGCTTGGCATTTTGATCACGCACGGCAAGAGCGGCTTGGACGCCAATCATATTCCGTTCGAGCTGAACAGAGCGCAGGGGCAGTGGGGAACGTTGCACTGCCACGTGGCGCGCGCGAACCCGGTGTGGCGGGATCTGGACACTGGCGCTGAGGTGCTCGTGGTGTTCCGCGCGTCTGACGCCTATATCTCCCCTCAATGGTACCCGAGCAAGCGGGATTTCCACAAGCAGGTGCCGAGCTGGAACTATCTCGTCGCGCACGCGTACGGGCGCGTGACCATTCACGACGACGAACGTTACGTGCGTGGCAATGTCGCCCGTTTGACACGGAAGCATGAAGCGTCTCAACCGGTCCCTTGGAAGATGACTGACGGTCCGAAGGACTATATCGACACGATGCTCAAGGCGATCGTCGGGCTGGAGATCGCAATCACGAACCTGGTCGGAAAATCCAAGCTGAGCCAGAACAAGGAGGTGCGGGACATACGCTCCGCAGGCGAGGCCTTGAAAGAACGAGGCGAGCATGCCATCGGAGACGCCATGCTGGCGGCCGCAGCCGTCAAGGCAAGCCAGGAGTAGAGACGCGGCAATCAGGTGATAAGAGCAACGCGCGAGCGATCCAGCTTTCGTATTTGTCAGCGTCCCCATGCCGTGCGAGGAGACGTCCGGCGCGCCGGTGTGAGCATGAGCGACTGTCTCCCTATCTGACCGCCTTCAGCGGCGCGGGCTTGGATGGGCGAGCCGTCCCCTTGGCTGCGACGCATGCATCGAGGACACCTCTGAGGCGGACGACGGCGGACTGTAGCTCCGCAATCGAAAAGCCGCCGAACCCGAGCATGAGTCCGCCACGAGGCGGGGTCGCATGGTACATGGGCGAGATCGGTCGCACCACCAGCCCCGCTTTGTGCGCCTGCTCCGCGATCGTGAGATCGTCGAGGCCGGGCGGAAGCCAGAGTAACAGGTGCATGCCCTGGTCGCTCGGCTGCAGCGTTGCCCAGGACGGTAGGTCCTTGACAAGGGCGGAGATCAGGGCGGCGCGTCGTTCTGCGTAAGCGCCGCGAATGCGCCGGATGTGGGCTTCGAAATGGCCTTCGCGCATGTACTGCGCGAGGACGTGCTGGTCGACCGCCGGCGAATGGCGATCGATGAGGGCGCGCGCGCCAGCGAACGCGTCGACCAGGGGAGGGGGAACGATCGCATATCCGATCCTCATCGAGGAGAACATGACCTTACTCATCGTCCCAAGGTACACGACGCGCGCGGGATCAAGTCCCTGCAACGATGGAAATGGATGTCCGGCGTAGCGAAGTTCGCTGTCGTAGTCGTCTTCGACAATCCAGGCATTGTTCTGCCGCGCCCACGACAGCAACGCGGTGCGTCTCGCCATGCTCATGGGCATGCCCAACGGATACTGATGCGAAGGTGTGACGAAAGCGACCCGGGCGTTCGGGCACTGGACGAGACCGTCTTGGACGTCGATGCCCTGATCATCCACGGGAATCCGGAAAGTCCGGACATTGAAGTTTTCGAGCACGGCGATGATGCCGGGGTAGGCCGGGTCTTCGGCCCACACGGCATCGCCGTCAGAGAGAAGAACGGTCGCCGATATGAAAAGCCCCTGTTGCGTGCCCGCCGTAACGATGACCTGATCGGGCTCGCATTTCACGCCCCGAGCCTTCCGTGCATATTCGGCAATCGCGATCCGCAAATCGGGTAATCCTTTCGGATCAATGTAGCCCGACGGGGCGGCTGCCCGCAGAGCCCGGACGCGATTGCCAAGCCGTCGCCATTGGTCGCCGGGGGCAACTGCACCCGCGGGATGAGCGATCGCAAACGGCGCCGGGTCTTGAGGCCGGAGAGTCCGCGCGACCTCAGCAAGACGGGCGACTTTCTCCGGCAACAGAGGACTGGGGTCCGCGCGTTCGATCGATGCCGGAGCGCGGGTCATCAAATCGGTGTCGGCATTGACGTTCGCGACGATCGTGCTGCCTCTGGCCCGGGCCTCGAGGTAGCCTTCTGCATGGAGCTGATGAAACGCCTCGATGACGGTTCCTCTCGCGAGCTGCAATGAATTGGCAAGGGCGCGAGTGGATGGCAGTCGCTCGCCAGGCTTCAGGATCCCCTTCGATATCGCCTCGCGAAGCGCTTGAGTCAGTTGGTATCCAACGCGGCCGGCAGTCCGGTCGAGCGAGCCCAGCGAGGGAATTGCGATGATGGTTCGGCGTCGTGCCATCGGTTCTCTGGTCCAACTGTTCTCCCGAATCTTGGACCAAACAATAGATCAGTTCCAGACGCCGGTGTCGGATTCGCTCCAATTGCGAGGGTTTGCGAAGGTTTGAACTGAGAAAGAACCCGATCAGGGTATCGGGCTACGAATTCGCATACCGGAACCTGCCGCTGGTAGCGGGTCGAAGAGGCGCTGGACATGCGGAGATGGAGCGCGACGCCGAAGCCCTGTGTGGGCTGACCAGCAACGCTGGCTATGCCGCCATCTTCGCCAATTGGCTAAGTCGCTGCCAGCTTCCTTGCCGTGCTCCAAAGGCTCTCAGCGGCATGGATCATCCGCGCCCGCGCGCGGATGAGGCATATGCTGATCTTGATGTCCCAGTCCTTGGGGCCGGCTCTCACCAATCGGCCGCTCTGGAGATCGAGCTCGACCAGGCTGCGTGGAGCCCAGGTGATCCCGCGGCCTTCTCGGGCCATGTTGATGAGCAGCATCACCGGTGCTGAGAAGCTGGGGAGCAGCATGGCGCTTGGCTGCTTCGTCGCGAGGAAGGCGGTCACGATGCGGCCCACGCCTGAACCCGGATGATAGGCGAGATAAGGCAGCGGTTTGTCCGCAGAGCCAGGCAGCGCAAACCGCGGCATCGATTGTCGGCGGCGACCGCTGCGCGCGACGGCCTTGTAACCGGTCGCGCTGATCGGGACCAGGACGTCGTCGGCGAGGTCGATGCGCTGAAAGCGATCGTTATTTAGACGGCTGGCGAGCGATGGATGGTAATGCGCCAGCATGAAATGCGCATGGGCATCGAGCAGGAGCTTCTCACACCCGGCGAAGTTCGACGCCACGAGCTGAACGGCGGATCCGGATCGCGCGCGGTCGACCCGGCGGATCCAGTCCGGAAAGAACGTCTGCGACAGTGCGTGGGTGGCGACGAATTGAACGGTCTCGGCCTTGAGGCGCGCCGCTTCCAGGGCCTCCTCGCGGCCGTTTGACAGCCTGCGAATGACGTCCTCCGCCACCGGACGAAAACTCTCCCCCGCCGGCGTCAGCTTCACGACATGCGTGCTGCGCTCGAACAGAGGCGCTCCAAGCCACGCTTCCAGCGACTTGATCCGCCGGCTCAAGGCCGGCTGCGTCACGTGCCGGCGCAGCGCTGCGCGGGAGAAGCCGCCGTCCTCCGCAATGGCGAGGAAATCCTCGATCCAGCTCAGGTCCATGATGCCAGCTCGTTATTGAATTATTCCAATACGGCATTAGCACCGCGGCACCGGCTGGTCCAATGTCAGGCCAAAGATAAGGGCCGCGGAGACGCTGTTTGCAGCGCCAAAGAGCGCGAGGCGGGAGGACACGGAATTGACGATCACAACGACTCCTTTGTCCGAGGCGCTCCCGACGCAGGCTGCTGCCCCCCGTGCCGGCTCGCTTTGGCGGGAGCCTTATGTCCTGATCGTGGCGGGCGCCGTGCTCGGCGCACTCGTCGGCGCGCTGTTCCCGGCTGCAGCACTCGAATTCAAGCCGCTCGCCGACGGCTTCATCTCGCTCATCAAGGTCACGATTGCGCCGCTGGTGTTCCTGGTCGTGGTGACCGGCATCGCGCAGGTCGGCGACATGAAGGCGGTCGGGCGCATCGGACTCAAGGCCTTCCTGTATTTCGAAATCGTCACGACGCTCTGCCTGCTGTTCAGCTTCATCGTGGTGCGATGGGTCCAGCCCGGCGCGGGTGTGGCGCACGCCACCCCGCAACAGGCCGAAGCCGTGGCCCGCTATGCGCAGACCCATGTCGGCTCGTTGTCGGCCTATATCCAGCACATGATCCCCGAAAGCTTCTTCGGCGCCTTTGCCAGCGGCGACGTGCTTCAGGTTCTCGTGCTCGCGCTGCTGTGCGGCATTGGCCTCCTGATGCTCGGCGAGAAGGCGCTGCCGTTGCGCTCGGGCATGGAGCGGTTGACCGAGCTCGTGTTCAGCGTGGTCCATGTCGTCGTCATGCTGGCACCGATCGGGGCCTTCGGCGCCATGGCGTTCACGGTCGGCAAATTCGGCGCCGCCACATTGTACGCCCTCGCGCTCTTGGTCGGGACGGCCTGGGCGATGATGGCGTTCTTCATCTTCGTCGTCCTGGGAATGATCTGCCGTCTGGTCGGCATCCGGCTGATGGACCTGCTCCGGCTGTTGCGCCCCGAGCTTCTCGTCGTGCTCGGAACGTCGTCGTCGGAGACGGCGATTCCCGGAATGATGGAGAAGCTGCCAAGGGCGGGGGTGGGACGCGCCGTGACCGGTCTCGTCATTCCGTCCGGCTATTCCTTCAATCTCGACGGCGTGGCGCTGACATTGCCGCTGAGCACGATCTTCGTGGCGCAGGTCTACGGCATCGAGCTGAGCACGGCGCAGCAGTTGAGCCTGTTTGTCGTGATGCTGTTCACCAGCAAGGGCGCAGCCGGTGTCACGGGCGGAGCGTTCGCCGCGTTGGCGGCGACTGTCGTTGCGGCCGGGCTGCCTGTCGAAGGCCTCGCGCTATTGCTCGGAATCGACCGCTTCATGTCGCTGGCGCGCGCGATCACCAACACCATCGGCAACGCAGTGGCCGCGATCGTGGTGGCGAAATGGGATGGTGAATTCGACCGCGACGATTGGGGGCGGGTCGTCCAGATGAAAGCAGCGAAGTAGGATCCATGGTTCTCAGTGAAGACTTGCCGATCGTGGCGCTGGTGCCCGGTGATTGCACCGGTATCGGTCCTGAGCAGACGGCGCGAATCCTCTCCGATCACCGGCTGGCCGATGCGGCGCGCCTCGTCGTGGTGGGCGATGCCCGCGTGCTGGAGATGGGAATGGCGCATGCCGGCGTGAGCCTCGATATCGAGCGGATCGGCTCACCCAGCGAGGCTTCCTGGGTTTCCGGCAAGATCCAGCTGATCGATCTCGGCAACACCGACCCGTCGAGGCACCCGATCGGAAAGGCCAGCGCCGAGTCCGGGCGGCTCACCGGAGAGACGCTGTCGCGGGCGATCGATCTCGCCAAGGACGGCGCGATCGATGCCATCACCTTCGCGCCCTTGAACAAGCGGGCGATGTTCGACGGCGGCTGGAGGTACCCGGACGAGCACAAGATGTTCGCGGACCTGCTCGGGCACCGTACGTATTTTTCTGAAATGAACGTGTTGGATGGACAATGGATGTCGCGCGTCACCGGGCACCAGTCCCTGCGCGAGGCGCTGAACGACATCAGCCCGCCGCGGATCACCGATGCGGTGGTCCTCGTCGACAGGATGATGCGGAGATCCGGAGTCGCCGCGCCGCGGATCGCCGTGGCCGCACTGAATCCGCATGCCGGCGAGGGCGGCTTGTTCGGTCGCGACGAGATCGAGATGATCAAGCCGACGGTGGAGGCGATTGCGAAACAGGGCATTGTCTGCAGCGGTCCGTATCCGGCGGATACGGTTTACATTCGCGCCTTTGCCGGCGAGTTCGACAGCGTCGTCGCGATGTATCATGACCAGGGGCAGATCGCGACGAAGCTGCGCGGCTTCAATCGCGGAGTGACCGTCACGGCCGGCCTCGAGACCGTCTTCACCACGCCCTCGCACGGCACGGCGTTCGACATCGTCGGCAAGGGCGTCGCAGACACCGGCGCGCTCGAAAGCGCGGTCCGGCTCGCCGCGCAATTGGCCTCGTTCAAAGCCCGGGAGATGTCACATGCACACTGATCGCAGGACCCTGCTTCAGGCCGCCGCCGCTCTTCCCTTGTCCGCGGTCGGCGCGACTACGGCATTTGCACAGGCTCAGGCACCGGCGGCGCCCGCCGCGGCGCCGCCCAAGGAGGTCACGCGTACGCTTGCGCGGTACATCGTCTCGGCGGGATATGATGTTCTGCCGGTCAAGGTCCGCAAGGAAGGCGTGAGGACGCTGCTGAACTGGGTCGGCGTCGCGATCGGCGGGTCGCGACACGAAACGGTCGATATCGCGGTCGCGGCGTTGGCGCCGTTCTCCGGCCCGCAGCAGGCGTCGCTGTTCGGCCGGCGCGAGCGGTTCGACATCATGAACGCCGCCTTCATCAACGGCGTGTCCAGCCACATCTTCGATTTCGACGACACCCATCTGAAGACGATCATCCATCCGGCCGGCCCGGTGGTTTCGGCGATCATTGCGCTCTCGGAAATGCAGCCGGTGTCCGGCAAGGAGTTCCTGAATGCGCTCGTCCTCGGTGTCGAGACCGAGTGCAGGATCGGCAACGCCGTCTATCCGAACCACTACGATGTCGGCTGGCACATCACCGGGACTGCCGGGGTGTTTGGTGCGGCTGCGGCTGCCGGCAAGCTGTTGAAGCTCAACGAGCGGCAGATGACCTGGGCGCTGGGTCTCGCCGCGTCGCAGCCGGTCGGCCTGCGCGAATCGTTCGGGTCCATGAACAAGAGCTTCAACCCCGGCCGTGCGGCGTCAAACGGCATATTTGCCGCCCTTCTGGCGTCGAAGAATTTCACGTCGTCGGACGGGATGATCGAGGCGAAGCGCGGCTGGGCCAACACGATCAGCACGAAGCAGGACTATGGCGAGATCGTCGGCGATCTCGGCAAGCGTTACGAAGCCGCCCTCAACACCTACAAGCCGTTCGCCTGCGGCATCGTTCTGCATCCGGCGATCGACGCTGCGATTCAGCTGCGCAACGAGAACAGGCTGACGGCCGACCAGATCGACCATGTCGATCTCAAGGTCAACCCGCTCGTGCTCGAGCTGACCGGCAAAAAGACGCCGCAGCAGGGGCTCGAGGGCAAGTTCAGCATCTATCACGCGGTGGCCGTGGCGATCGTGGAAGGCGCGGGCGGAGAGAAGCAGTTCAGCGATCGCGCGGTAACCGATCCGACGGTGCTGTCGCTGCGTAGCAAGGTCATTCCGGTCATCACGCCCGAGATCAAGCCGGAGCAGGTCGAGATGACGATCGTGCTGAAGGATGGGCGGAAGCTCAGCCGCCGCATCGAGCACGCCGTCGGCAGCGTGGAAGTGCCGATGACCGACCAGCAGCTCGAGGCGAAGTTCGTGGACCTCGCCGACGGCATCGTTCCGGCGGCGTCGATCCGGCGGATCATGGACGCCTGCTGGAATGTCGAGAGTGTGTCGAATGCTGCCGACATCGCGAAGATGTCGGCGTCGGCCTGACGATGGCGAGGAGCGCCATGCCGTCGCGCCGCCGTCTGCTGCAATCGGCGGGGGCGTTTGCTGCAATCTCGGCGATGCCGATCCGTTTCTCCCAGGCCGCCGGCCCGGGCGTGACCGAGCGCCTGGCGCGCTACATGGTTGCGGCGCGTGACCAGGAGCTGCCGGAGCAGGTGATGCTCGCATGCAAGCACCGCATTCTCGACACGCTCGGTGCGATCGTCTCGGGTGCGCGTATGCATCCGGGCGAGATGGCGCTGAGATACGTGCGCAGCCTCGGCGGCGAGCCGCAGGCGTCCGTCGCCGGCTCCGACGTCCGGACGACGGCCGTCAATGCGGCGATGGCAAACGCCATGTGCGCTCACGCCGACGAGACCGACGATTTCGAACCGGTCACCAAGGCGCATCCGGGGTGCGCGGTCATCCCCGCCGCGCTCGCTATGGCTGAACGGGAGCATCGCAATGGGCGCGACGTGATCCGCGCCGTTGTGCTCGGCTATGACCTGACCTGCCGCCTTCTGATGGCGCTCGGGCCGGACCTGGTACGCGGCTCGCATCGCAGTGCCGAGGGCACGTCGTCGACATTCGGCGCGCTCGGCGCTGCGGCCTCGCTGGCGCGGCTCGATGAGAGGGGCATGCGTCACGCCATTTCCTATTCGGCGCAGCAAGTCTCGGGGCTGTGGAGCTGGGTCAAGGACACGGACCACATCGAGAAGGCATTCGATTTCGCCGGAATGGGCGCGCGCAACGGTGTCATGGCGGTCGACATGGTGATGGCCGGGCTCACCGGCGTCGATGACGTGCTCGATGGCACCCACAACCTGTTCATCGCGCTGTCGAGCGATCCGAAGCCGGAGGAGATGGTCAGGGATCTCGGCAGCCGCTTCTACGTCACGGAGACGGCCATCAAGACCTTTTCGGTCGGCTATCCGATCCAGTCGCCGCTGGATGCGCTGCTCACGCTGCGCCGACAGCAAGGGCTCACTCCAGACAACGTCCGCAGCATCCTGGTCAAGCTTCCGACCGACGCGATGGGCATCGTCGGCGACAGCGCCATGCCCGACGTGAACTGTCAGCATCTCGTCGCGCTTGCGTTGGTCAAGGGGGCGGTCTCGTTCGGAGACAGTCATGATGTCGCGCTGATGCGCGACCCGACGATCCTGGAGCAACGGGCGAAGGTGACGCTCGCAGGCGACAAGGGCTTGATGGATCCGGCTGCGCCACGCGGTGCGATCGTCGAGGTGACTCTGGTCGATGGCCGCAAGGTCGATCATTTCACCAGACACCCGCCGGGCACCAAGGAGAATCCGCTGGGCACGGAGGCCGTCAACGTCAAGACCAGGGATCTGATGACGCCCGTTCTGGGGCGTGAGAAGACGGAGAAGCTGATCGACATGGTTGGGCGGCTCGAAGAAATCGACGACATCGGCCGGTTGCGCGCACTATTCGCGGCGTGATCGGCTGTCACGGCGATGAGAAGCGACGGAACATCATCGTCTGATCCATTCCCTTGGCGGCGCGGCGGGCGGCTCGTCGGCTCGGTCTTCTCCGGTGCATTCTGCGGATTGACGAAAAAAGAAGACGAAGCGGGAGGGACGAGACATGAAGCTGAGGCTGATGCGGCAGCGGAGAAGGCGACCGTGATCGGATTCCACTTCGCGTTCCCGTCGGTCGGACGCGTCGAGAAAGACGGCGCCGGCTATCGGCTGATCCCATCATCGTGGAATCCGACGCTATGAAAGACCGGCACATTGTCAGCACGGCGGTACCGATGTCGGATCGCGCCAGACCACGCATGAAATCGACCGGTCCGCTCGCATCGCTTGGCTTTGCCATCGCAAGCCTTGGCTTGGGCTTCTGGGCCATGATGGCGGGAGCAGCTGCGCAGGATGCGCGCGAGATCGCTCCGGCCGGCGTGTTGCGCGTAGCTGTTGCGGTCGGGCCGGCCGCCTCGGCGTTCTGGACGACACGCGATCCGGCGACAGGCAAGCCTGTCGGCGTGACAGTCGAACTTGCG
The DNA here is from genome assembly GCF_032487555.1 of Bradyrhizobium sp. SZCCHNRI1029. Classification (NCBI taxonomy): domain Bacteria; kingdom Pseudomonadati; phylum Pseudomonadota; class Alphaproteobacteria; order Hyphomicrobiales; family Nitrobacteraceae; genus Bradyrhizobium; species Bradyrhizobium sp. SZCCHNRI1029. The sequence goes on along the minus strand of NZ_JAUEUK010000001.1, from coordinate 614,159 downwards.
AAGGCGGCCGCAGGCAAGCTCAATGTGCCACTCGAGCTCGTAGACTATCAGAGCTCGGACGAAATCGCGGCCGCCGGCAGCAAAGGGGCGTGGGATCTGTCCTTCATGCCGGCGGATCGCAAGCGGGAGCAGTTCGTCGATCAGGGACCCGCTTATGTCGCCTACATGAGCGGGTATCTCATTCGAGCCGGATCAGACATCATCTCCGTTGCCGATATCGACCGTCCGGGAATCCGGGTTGGCTGCATCGAAGGCACCTCGACGTCCAGAACGGTCGAGGCGAGCATGAAAAGTGCCAGCGTTACGAAATTCGTAAAACCCGAAGCGGCCGCTGACTTGATCGGCCAGGGTCGGCTCGACGCCCTCGCCATGGGCATGGAAGCACTGGAGGAGCTGTCGCGGCGCCTGCCGGGCAGCCGGGTCTTGAAAGAGGTCATCCAATCAACGGGCGTCGTCGTGGTCGTCCCGAAGGGCAAAGTGACGGCGCGGGAGTGGGCGGCCGGATTTCTTGCAGATGCCAAGGCGAATGGCACAGTACGCCGGGCGCTCGATCAAAGTGGATTTGTCACCGCCAAGGTCGCCCCGTGATGCCGCGGTGAGCTCCGGCCAAGCCATATCTTTCGCTTATGAGCGCCAAGGCCAAATCGTATTTTGGCTGTCCTGGAATTCCGTCTATCTCCAATCGGCGGGCGATGAAGCTGTCGGCAATCATGATGGACACGACCGGCAGGCACGCGCGGAAAGTGCGCCTGCATGGTCCATGCGGCCACCCGATTGTACTGCACTCGCGCTTGTTCTCCCGGCCAACGAAGAAGCGCATCTGGTTCGAGTCCTGGCCTGAAAGTGAACGATCATGAAACTGGGCTGGTATTCCGAACTCGACGAGGTCGAACGCCGGACGTATTGGGCTTGCTTCGCGGGCTTTGGTCTCGATTCGCTCGATTCGACGATCTATGCGCTGGTCATCCCGGCGCTGATTGCAACAATCGGACTGACGCGTCCTGAAGCCGGCTATCTCGCGACCGCAGCCCTCGTCGGTGCAGCCATCGGTGGCTGGGGCGGAGGGATCCTTGCCGATCGCATCGGCCGCATCAAGGTCCTGCAACTGACGATCCTCTGGGTTGCCCTGTTCACGCTCGCATCGGCTTTCGCGACCGGCTTCAACTACTTGCTGATCGTGCGTTTTCTCCAGGGCCTCGGCTACGGCGGTGAGGCGGCCGTGGGTGGCGTCCTGATCAGCGAGGTCGTCAGGCCCGCGCTGCGCGGCCGGGTGGCCGCGTCGGTGCAGAGCAGCTACGCGGTGGGTTATGCGATTTCCGTCGCGCTGCTCCCCGTCATTTCATCGCTGTTTCCTGAAGAGCTCGGCTGGCGCGTGTTCTTTGCGGTCGGCATCGCGCCGGCCTTTCTCGTGTTCTTCATCCGCCGCCTTGTGCCGGAGTCCGGGCTTTATCGTCAAAGCCGCGCGGACAAGACAGCCGGACGGCCCGCCTGGACGATCTTCACCAGGGCCCATGTGCGGCGTACCGTGGCGGCGGTCACGATGGCCACCGGCATTTTCGGCGGTGCCTATGTGATGATCACGTGGCTGCCGACCTATCTGCGCACCGTCCTCAACCTGACCGTGGGGAGCAGTGCAGGCTATCTTGCCATGAACATCCTGGGTTCGTTGGTCGGACCGTTGCTCTATGGCTGGCTTTCGGATCGCACGGGCCGGCGCCCCGCGTTCATGATCTTCCTGCTATGCCAGGCCGTGAACGCGAGCATCTATCTACTAGCACCGATCGGCGCCAACACGACAATCCTGCTCAGCTTTTTTCTGGGCGCGTTCCAGGGTGGGTTGGCATCAGGAATGTTGCCGACCTTTGCCGAATTGTTTCCGACCGAGATTCGTGCGAGCGGGCAGGGCTTCTGCCTCGGTGGCGGGCGCGGGTTCGGCTCGGTCGTGCCTGCGACCGTGGGCGTGCTTGCTGCGTCGCATCCTCTTGGCTTGTCGATGGGCCTTTGCGCGCTCGCCGCCTATGGACTCGCTTTCATCGCCGCGATGGCTTTGCCCGAGACGAGCGGCGCTGACCTGCAGCGCATGATTCCGTTGGAGACGCAAGCAGGGCAGCCGGGAGATCTCGGCAACCTCCAAGCGCGGCCGTCGGAATGAGGAGGCTGAGAACGACACGCCTCGTCGAGCGAAACAAGGCGCCCACGCTGGCCGACGAGAGCACGGAGAAGGCAACAGGGTCGGGAGGAAGACATGCACTATCGGACCATTTTGAGCGTCGTCGCATGCGTCGCAGCTCTGCACTTATCGAACAGCCTCGCCCAGACATCGAACACCGACAATCCCAACGACGCGGTCGCGGATGCACTGACGCCGCCTCCTTATGGCGAGCCGATCAGCCTGGAGATGGCCAAGAAGGTGGCTGCTGCGGCCGTTGCCGAGACGACGAAGCGCAACTGGAACGCATTCTGCATCGCCGTGGTCAATCCGAGCGGCGATCTGGTCTATTTCGAAAAGCAGGACAATTGCCAATATGCGTCGATCGGCCTGTCTCAGCACAAGGCGCGCACGTCGGCACGTTATCGACGCCCCACGCTGGTGTTCGAGACGTTGCTGGGCAAAGGTGCGTATTTCGCCTATCTCGCCACGCTCGATGACATGATCGCATCGCGAGGCGGAAATCTGCTGGTCGTGGATGGCAAGATCATCGGTGCCGTCGGTGTGAGTGGTGGGTCGGGCGCCCAGGACAACGTCGTATCCCTCGCCGGGCAAGCGGCGCTGAAGTAGACGAGACCGGGCCGGAGGCGGGGCGTGATGCAGTCGCGACCGCCGGTCAGACGGTCGGCGCGTGCGCTAGGCCGCCGGCGGGATGGCGGAAGACATGGAGTCGTCGACCAAGCTGACGCCGCGCCATTGTCCGGATGTGACGAGCGTTCGCGCAGTATCCTGGAGCTCCTTGGCGACGGCGAGGGCTGCAGGCGCCAGCAGGTCCGGCTTGATCGAATAGACATAGTTGCGTCGCGTGATCCGGGCGTCCGAGATCGGCAGGGCGCGCCAGTCCTCGCTGCTTCGTCCTCCTGCCTGCAGCGCCGACATCGGCTTGATGGTGACCCCGATGCCCTCACCGACGCAGCTCATCACCAGCGAGAGCGAGTCGATCTCGGCGACCACATTCGGCGTGATGTTGCGCCGCTCGAACTCCGCAGCTACACGCCGGCGCAGGCCATGAGTTCCCGTCGGCAGGATCAGGGGCAGCTCTGCAACTTCTGCAACTGTGATGCTGCAACGGTGGCGCGGCACCAGCGGGCTGTCGGCAGGGAGAAGCACGAACAATTCCTCGTCGAGCAGCGGAATCGCGTCGAGCTTGGATGACACGTCGTTGTTGAACAGGATGGCCAGGTCGAGCTGGCCAAGCCGCATCATGTGGGCGATGTGGCCGCTCATTCCCTCGACGACGTTGAGCAGGATGCCGGGATATTTGGCGCGGATGCACTTGGTGAGCGGCAGCCCGATCGCGAGCACGGTCGTCGCGGGCAAGCCGACCGATACCATGCCGCTGACCTCTGCCGAATCCTGGCGGGCAATCGACAGCGCATGGTCGAGCTGCCGCAGCATGAACCGGGCGTGATGGTAGAGCGCAAGGCCGTTCTCGGTCGGGATCACGCCGCGCGAGGAGCGCTGCAGCAAGGGCCTGCCCACTTCCTCCTCGAGCTTTGCGATCTGCTGGCTCAGTGCGGGCTGCGCAACGAACAGGCAGCGCGACGCCTTCGACAGGCTGCCGCTCTCGACGATCTGGGCGAAATAGCGCAACTGACGCAAATCCATGAGCGGGAACCGCACTGCTTGGGAAGAACGAGACCTTGCCGCCGGGCTATATGCTCAGCTTATGGCAACTAATCCAAAACAGTATTTTTGCTAATGTCAATTTCTCTCTAAGGACGAGGGTAACAGGTGTGAAGACCCTTTGGGAGGAACCAGACGATGGCGGACGCTGCGGTTCAGGGACAGGCGTCGGCCGGTCTGCCATCGTGCCGCCTCTTGATCGCCGGGGAATGGGTGAATGGTCCGCACACCGTCGCCGTGCTCGACAAATATCGCCTGCAGCCCGCCATGTCCGCGCATCTGCCGTCGCGCGAGCAGGTCCGCAGCTGCATTGTCGCCGCGGAGCGGGCGTTCGAAGCCAATGTACTGACGCCCTATGATCGCGGCCTCATCCTCGATCGCGCTGCGGTCGAGCTTGAGACGCGTGCGTCGGAGCTGGTGGAGGTGCTGCGCCAGGAGGCGGGCTTTCCACGCCGCGATGCAATGGGCGAAGTCCAGCGTTGTGCGACGACGTTTCGGCTCTCCGCCGAAGAGGCGCGGCGGCTGGCCGGCGAGATGGTGCCGATGGAAGGGGCCGCAGGCCAGAAGGGCCGCATCGGCTTCACCATCCGCGTGCCGCTCGGCGTCGTGGCCGCGATTACGCCGTTCAATGCTCCGCTCAATACGGTGGCGCACAAGGTTGCGCCTGCACTGGCGGCTGGTAACGCCGTGGTGCTGAAACCATCGCTGCATACGCCGATGACGTCCTGCATCATGGCGGAGTGCCTGATCGCGGCAGGTCTGCCATCGGGCCTGATGTCGGTGCTGCATGGCGATGGTGAGGTCGCCGACTGGTTGATGGCCGAGGCGGCAGTGAAATTCTTCGCGTTCACCGGCAGCACGGACATCGGCCGCATCATCCAAAGCAAGGCGGGACTGCGCCGCACGCAGATGGAGCTCGGCTCGATCTCGCACTGCGTGATCTGCGAGGACGCCGATCTCGATATTGCGTTGCCGAAGGTCGTCAACGCCGGCTTCCGCAAGGCCGGCCAGGTCTGCACATCGATCCAGGTGCTGCTGGTGCAGCGTTCGCTGATCGGGCAGGTGGAGCAGAGACTTTCAGAGCTCGTTGCCGGGCTGCCCTACGGAGACCCCGGCGAGGACGACACCGTTGTTGGGCCGGTCGTCAGCGAGGCCGCCGCCCAGCGCATCGAGTCCTGGATCGCGCTGGCCGAGCAGAGCGGCGCGCGGCGTCTGGTCGGCGGCGCGCGGGTGGGCGCCGTGGTTCCTCCCACGCTGCTCACGAATGTCGACAAGGCGACCCCGCTCGGCTGCCAGGAAGTGTTCGGGCCTGTGATGTGCGTCGCGCCCTTCGATGTGCTGGACGAGGCCATCGCGCGCGTCAACGATACACCCTACGGGCTGGCCACGGGCATTTTCACCAAGCGCCTGGACGAGGCTCTTCAGGCCGCGCGGCAATTGCAGGTCGGTGGCGTTCACATCAACGAGACGCCGAGCTCCCGTGTGGACCTCATGCCATATGGTGGCTCCAAGGATTCCGGTTTCGGCCGCGAAGGGCCGCATTACGCCATCCGCGAAATGAGCGAAGAGCGTATCGTGACGATCCTCGCATGACGCGGACTGTCACCTGACAAGGATCTGACCATGACCAAGATGAAGGGCGGCGAAGTCATCGCCGAATATCTCGTCAAGCAGAAGGTGCCTTTCGTGATCGGCATCTGCGGACACGGCAATGTCGGCATTCTTGATGCGCTCTATCAGGTGCGTGACCGCGTCAAGCTGGTCTCGCCCCGTCACGAGCAGTGCGCCGGCCACATGGCCGACGCCTATTTCCGCGTCAAGCACAGTCCGGTCGCGACGCTGACCTCGACCGGGCCGGGCTCGGCCAACATGGTGATGTCGCTCGCAACTGCGTTGTCGGACTCCTCGAGCTTCCTTGCGATCACCGCCAACGTGCCCACGTCGCAGGCCAACCGCGCGCCGTTTCAGGAACTATACGCGCACAACCAGGCCGATTTCGCCCAGGTGCTGCGCCCGGTGGTGAAGCGTTCCTTCCAGCCCAGTCGCGTCGACATGCTGCCGCTGGCGCTGCGCCAAGCCTTCGACACCATGGTCACGGGACGTCCCGGTCCGGTCAATCTCGATATTCCGTACAATGTTTTTCAGGAGGAGGCCGACGTCGAGCTGCCGGCGCTGTCGCATGTTCACGGCAGTCACCGGCCGAGTGCGAGCGAGGCCGACGTCACCAAGGCGCTCGATCTGATCGAAGCCGCCAGGCGGCCGGTGTTCTTCATCGGGCAGGGCACGACTCTCTCGGAGGCCGGTCCCGAGATCGGCGCGCTGCAGAGCCGCTACGGCATTCCAGTCATCACCTCGCCCAATGGCATGGGCTGCGTGCCGGCGGATGATCCACTGACGCTCGGCTTCATTGGCCGCAACGGCGCTTATCCCGCCAACCAGGCCGGCCGTCACGCCGATCTCGTGCTCTGCATCGGTACCCGTTTCGACGATCGCTCGTCGTCGAGCTGGCACCAGGGCTACTCGTGGAATTTTCCGTCGACGAAGCTGTTGCAGGTCGACATCGATCCGGCGGAGCTCGGCCGCAACTATCCGCCGACGCTCGGCATCATCGCCGACGCCAAGACCTTCGCCGCGCAACTGCTCGCGGCGCTGGAGCGCCGCCCCGCGATCCGCCGCGAAAATTTCGCGGCGTGGCGCGACCAGATCGGGACCTGGAAGGCGGAGTGGGAGGCGTTCGTGCGGCCGCACTTCAGCGCCGACACCACGCCGATCCGGCCGGAATATGTCGTCGGAGCCCTGCAGGACGTGCTGCCGGACGACGTCATCCTGTCGCTCGACTCCGGCGTGCATCACAACTGGTTCATGCAGTTCTGGCACCCGAAGCGGCCACAGAGCATGCTGAACAGCTGGGGCTTTTCGTCGATGGGGTTCGGCGTCTGCGGCGTGCTCGGCGCGCAGCTGGCCGCGCCCGACCGTCCCTGCGTCGCCGTCGTCGGCGACGGCGGCTTCATGATGGCGCCCTACGTCGTCGCCACGGCCGTCGAATATGACCTGCCGTGCGTCTGGATCGTCTGGAACAACTTCGCCTGGAGCGCGATCCGCGATTTGCAGTATGGCCTGTTCGAGGGCCGCGAGCTCGGCACCGCGTTCTATCGCGGCAATCAGGGGCCCGGCGGAGATCGCTACAACCCCGACTTTGCCGCCTGGGCGCGCGCCTGCGGCGCTGACGGCGTGACGGTGACCCGCAGCGCCGACCTGCGCGGTGCAGTCGAGACCGCGATCAAGAACCGCCGCCCCTGCGTGATCGATCTGCATGTCGACGCCGAGGTGCGGCCGCCATCGACGGGCACCTGGGAGCTGCCGCCGATCCCATTCAAGGAGCCGGTGTTCGGCAAGCCTTACAAACGCGACTGACGATACAAAACAAAGATAACAACATTGAGAGGGAGGAGCACCATGTTGAAGCGTGATCTGAACCGGCGATCTTTCATGCGCGCGTCGGCCGGCGTGGCTGCCGCATCCGTGCTCGGCGTCGGCGGTCCCGCGCGAGCCCAGTCCGATGGGCCCGTCCGCATCGGCATGATCTATGCCAAGCAGGGGCCGGGCGCCTCGATCGGTGAGTACCTGCAACGCGGCAGCGCGCTTGCGGTCGAGCAGGCCGGCGGCAAGGTGCTGGGCCGCCCGATCGAGCTGGTCTGGCTCGACGAGCCCAATCCCCAGGTGTCGCAGCAGAACATGCAGCGGCTTGTCGACGAGAGCAAGGTGGTCGCCGTGGTCGGCGGCAACTACTCGTCCTCGGCGCTCGCCATGATGAGCGTTGCCAATCGCGAGAAGGTGCCGCTGATCCTGACCGGCGCCGCGGCCAGCGAGATCACCGGCAAGAGCTGCAGCAAGTACACGTTCCGCACCCAGGCGACCGTGCCGGTTCAGATGGCCGGCCTGATGCCCTACGTCTCCAGCATCGGCAAGAAGGTCTATTTCATCACGGCGTCATATGCCTTCGGCCAGGACATCCTGCGCGCCTCGCGCGCGATGCTGAAGCAGGTCGGCGCCACCGAGGTCGGGGTCGACGAGGTGCCGATCAACACCGCGGACTACAGCTCCTACATCCTCAAGATCCGCCAGGCCAAGCCGGACGTGATCGTCGGCGGCCTGGTGGGCGGCGACTTCTCCAACTTCCTGAAGCAGTGGAACGAGATGGGGATGAAGGACAAGATCCCCTATGCGGCGGTCGCCGTCACGGACACCGACTTCTGGGACGTCGGGCCGCAGGCTTCGACCGGCATCTACATCAAGCCGTGGTACTACAACAATCCGAAGAATACCGCCGCCGAGCAGAAGCTGATCGAGGATTTCAAGAAGAAGTACAATCAGCCGCCATCGGACAAGACGTGGTCGGGCTGGATCGGCATGCGGGCGCTGTTGGAATCGATCGAGGCGGCGAAGTCGACCGAGGCCGCTCAGCTCGTGGCGCATCTCGAGCAGTGGAAGAACACCGAAGGCGAGTTTCCGTTCTTCTTCCGCGACTGGGATCACCAGTTGGTCCGCCCGGCCGTCATCGTCCAGATCAAGAAGCAGATCACCGACAAGTTCGACTATTTCGACGTCCTGAAGAACACCTCGGCGACCGCCGAGGAGACGGCGAAGGCGTTCGGTACCAAGGAGGATATCGGCTGCAGCATGCCCTCGCTCTGAGGCGGCGGCGACCCTTGTTCCCGCAGCGTACTGACAGGCTCGAACGATGCTCGACACTCTCGTCTCCCAGGCGGCCAATGGACTCGTGCTCGGCTTCATCTACGTGCTGATCGCCGTAGGTCTGTCGATTACCTTCGGCCTGCTCGGCGTCATCAACTTCGCGCATGGCGCCTTCTTCGCGCTGGGGGCCTACGTGGCCTGGCAGCTGTTCCAGCTGTTCGGATGGAGCGCCGTGATCCTGGCGCCGCCGGTGGTCGGGCTGATCGGCATGGCTGTGGAGGTGACGATCATCCGCCGCCTCTACGGCAAGGAGCCGTTGCTCAGCCTGATCGTGACCTTTGCGCTGGCGCTGCTGATCGAAGCGGTGATCCGCTACGCCTGGGGCGCCGACGGCAAGCCATTCAATCCCCCGCCGGCCTTTGCAGGGATCGTTGAAGTTGGTCCTCTCCTGATCACCAAATATCGCGTGGCCGTGCTCGGCGCGACCACGGCGACCTTGCTCGGCCTATGGGGCTTCCTGGCGTTCACACCCTATGGCCGGATCCTGCGTGCCGGCAGCCGGGACCCGGAGATGGTGGAATTGCTCGGCATCAATCTGCCGCGGGTGCTCACTGCGGTGTTCGGGCTCGGCTGCATGCTGGCGGCGATCGCCGGCGTGCTGGCCGCGCCGCTGTGGACGGTGTCGCCGTCAATGGCTGCCAATGCGGTGATGCCAGCGTTCGTGATCGTGGCCATCGGCGGCCTCGGCTCCTTTCGGGGCGCAGTGGTCGCCGGACTCGCGGTTGGAATCGTCACCTCGCTGACCATTCAGTTCTGGCCAGAGGCGGCTGCGGCATCGATGTATGCCTTGATGTTCGCGATCATGCTGCTGCGGCCGCGCGGGCTATTCGGCGAGCGCTGGGAGCGTTTCGAATGACGACGGCCAAGTCCGTGCTGCAGCGGCTCGCAAGTCACCCGGTGCTCGTGGCGGCCGCGATACTGGCGCTCGCCTCCGGCATCGCGCTCGCTGTGGGCATGCCGATCCATCGCGTGACCCAGATCGCGATCTACACGCTCTACGGCGCGGAGGTGAACTTCCTGATCGGCTATCTCGGCCTGGTGCCGTTCGGCGCGTCCTTCTTCTTCGGCTGCGCGAGCTATGCGCTGGCAATCGGCCTGGGCTTCATGCCGGCCGCCAACGAAATCACCGGCCTGGCGATCGCGCTGGCATTTTCGCTGCTGCTGGCGCTGATCGTCGGCGCCATCATCCTGCGCCGGCGCGGACTCTACTTCTCGCTGCTGACGCTGGCGTGCTCCCAGATCGCGTTCGAGATTGCGTTCAAATGGACCTCGGTGACCGGAGGCGAGAACGGCCTGCAGAACGTCGCGCGTCCGCTGTTTCGCTCCGCGCTTGCCTTCCACGGCTTCACGCTCGTCGTGGTGATCGGATCATTGTGGATGCTGTGGCGGCTGGCGCATGCGCCGTTCGGCCGGCTGATGCAGGCGTTGCGCGACAATGAGCAGCGGGTCGCAAGCCTGGGTTTCGACACCTACCGCACCAAGCTGATTGCGCTCGTCATTGCCGGCGGCGGCATCGGCGTCGCCGGCGGTTTGATGGCGCTGCTGCTGCAGGGCGTCTACGCCAACAACCTGAACTGGGAGCATGCCGGTGATCCGGTGCTGATGGCGGCGCTCGGCGGCGTGCATCACTTCCTGGGGCCGTTGTGGGGCGCCATCGTCTTCATCGTCTTGGAGGACCGGCTCAGCGCCATCACGGAGAATTGGTGGCTGGTCTTCGCCCCCATCATCATCGCCTTCGCGCTGCTGTCAGATGAGGGCATTCACGGCATCTTCCAGCGTATCGCCGGCCGCAGCCGCTGGACCCTGACGCGCAATGTCATTCCACCGCGGCCGCGCGACATCGTTCCCTATGCGCCGGATCGTGCACGTCAGGCTGCGGCGACGGCCTCAGAGGTGCCAATTCTCGCGATCCGCAACCTGTCCAAGCATTTCGGCTCGATCGTGACCCAGAACGACGTGTCCTTCGAGATGAGCCGCACCGGACTGCACAGCCTGATCGGCCCCAACGGCGCCGGCAAGACCACGTTGTTCAATCTGCTGACCGGTGTGCTCCGGGCCAACGCCGGCACCATCCTGTTCGAGGGCATGCCCATCGATCAGCTGTCACCGTACAAGCGCGCGCGGCTCGGCATCGCCCGCTCGTTCCAGATCCTGAGCGTGTTTCCCAACCTCACCGCATTCGAGAACGTGCGTATCGCGGTCCAGGCTGCCAACCGGCAATGGACAGGTCTTTGGCGCGATGCCTATGACGATGCGGCTGCAAACGCGAAGGTGTGGTCGCTGCTCGATGCCGTAGGCCTCGCCGATCGCGCCGCCGAGCTTTGCTCCGCGCTGGCGCATGGTGAGAAGCGGCTGCTCGAGATCGCGGTGTCGCTCGCGATCGATGCCAAGCTCCTTCTGCTCGACGAGCCGCTGGCTGGTCTGGCGGAGTCGGACCGCAAGATCGTAGGCGAGCTGATCATGCGACTGGCGAAGTCCCATGCCGTGCTGTTGATCGAGCACGACATCGACCGTGTGCTGGCCATGTCCGACCGCATCACGGTGTTGCATCAGGGGCGGCTGATCGCCGACGGCAAGCCGGTGGAAGTGGCTGCCCATCCCGAAGTCGTCACGGCCTATCTCGGCACGGCCCATGGCCAGGTCGCGGCGGCTCCGTCGCGGGCGACCAATGTGACGCCGCTTCCCGGCAGCGCCGCCGCCGAGCCGCTGCTCAGGCTCGAGGGCGTGCGCGCCGGCTACGGCGGTGGCACCGTGCTCGACGGGCTCGACCTGGCCGTGCGGCCTGGCGAAGTGGTGGCGCTGCTAGGGCGCAAGGGCGTCGGCAAGACCACCGCGCTGCGGGCCATCACAGGCACGGTGCCGGCGAGCGGCGGTCGCATCACGTTCGACGGCAGGCAGCTCAACCGGTTACGGCCGGACGAGATCAACCGTCTTGGCATCTCGCTGGTACCGGAAGGACGCCGGCTGTTTCCGAATCTGACCGTGCAGGAGAATCTCAAGCTCGCGAGCCGCGCCGGCGGCGCGTCGCTCGACGACGTGTTCGATCTGTTCCCGAAGCTCCGCATCCTGCACAAGGCGCGTGCCGAAAATCTCTCCGGCGGCGAGCGGCAGATGGTGGCGATCGCGCGCGCGTTGATGGTGCCGAGCCGGTTGATTCTGCTCGACGAGCCGTTCGAGGGCTTGGCGCCCGCTGTGGTGCAGGAGGTCCGCGACGCCGTGTCCAAATTGAGGTCGCGCGCGAGCCTCGTCATCGTGGAGCATCATGCCGAGAGCGTGCTGGCGATGGCGGACCGCGCCTATGTGCTGGTGAATGGGCGCGTGGCCCATGTCGGCGATGCTGCCGCGCTCGCGGCCGATCACGAACTGCAAGGGCGTTTGCTTGGCATCACTCAGACCGCTGATGCAGTGCAACGGGCGGCAAACGGGTCATGAGCAGCTGCGAGTTCGTGACCATCGGCACCGGCTGGCCGGCCCAATCTGAACCTTCCTGAGGAGATGAGACATGACCATCGTCGTTCCCGGACCGAACGCCTACGCGAATGCGGCGACAGAGAAGAAGGCGGTGACGCGCAATCTCGCCGAGATTTTCTGGACCCAGTATCCGGGCCACTATAACCAGGCGCTGTCGAAGGCGATCGTGACGCCGGACACCACCGGCAGCCGCTTCTTCGACCATCGCATCTCGTCCTACGAGCCCGGCGCGCATGTCGAGAGCCATTCTCACAAGGTGCAGGAGCAGATCTATCACGTGCTGTCGGGCGAGGGCATCCTGATCCTCGACGGCGAGCGCCGGCTGGTCCGTGCCAATGACGTCACCTACATTCCGCCGGGCGTGCTGCACGAATTCCACTGCACCGGCAACGACCCGCTGGTGTTCCTGGTGATCACCAGCCCGCCGACCGACGAAGAGCCGGCGCCGCGGTGAGGGGCCGGGCATGACCACGACCAAGTCCATCCTGGTTACCGGCGCCTGCGGCTGGCTCGGCTCGGCGATCGTACAGGCGCTGCTCGCCCGCGGCGATCGCGTCGTCGCCATCGACCTGGTGGTCTCGCCGGCCATGGCCGCACTCGCCTCGCAACAACAGCTACTCGTCAACGCTGCGATCGATCTCGGCGAATGGCATGAAGTGCTGCGGGCGTTCCAGACATTTCGTCCCGACGCCGTCATCCACGCCGCCGCGGTGGTCGGCGTGGTTCAGGCCGCGGATATCCCGCTGAAGGCGCTGCGGGTCAATGTCGAGGGCGCGATCAACCTGTTCGAGGCGATGCGGCTCTCCGGCGTCCGGCGCGTCGTGCAGATCTCGACCGAGGAGACCTATGGCGACTTCCAGTCGGCCATCATCGACGAGGATCACCCGCAGAAGCCGGCCAGCGTCTACGGTGTGACCAAGCTCGCAGCCGAGCACTATGGTCGCGTCTATTCGCGCGATCACGGGCTCGAATGCATCAATGTGCGGACCTGCTGGGTGTACGGACCGCATCTGCCGCGCCTGCGCATGCCCCGCACCTTCATCGAGGCCGCGTTGCGCGGCGAGCCATTTCATCAAGAGGACGGCGGCAATCTCGCGGTCGATCAGGTCTATATCGACGATACCGTGGCCGGCGTGCTGCTCGCGCTCGACAAGCCGCATCACAGCTTCGACGCCTACAACGTCGCGACCGGAGTGGCTCCGACGCTGCGCGACACGGCCGACGCCGTCAATCGCGCCATTCCCGGTGCGAGGATCACGGTCGGGGACACCGGTCCCTATCATCATGGCGGCCGCGTGCTGAGCGCCGTCAAGGGCGCGCTCGACATCGGCCGCGCCAAGGCGGAGCTCGGCTACCAGCCGCGCTACGATCTGCAAAAAGGCATCGAGGCGACGATCGAAGCGACGCGGGCCGCGATGGCGAAGACACCATCTGCATCAGGGAATCGAAAATGACCACCTCTTCTCCGATCGTTCTCATCTTCGGCGGCTCCCGCGGCATCGGCGCCGCCTGCGCCCAGGCGTTTGCCGTCGCCGGCTGGCAGGTGGCCTCGACCTACGCCGCCAGCCCGTCGGACGGAGGGCCCGGCCGGCAATACAAGGTCGACATTCGCGATGCCGCGTCGGTCGCGCAGGTCTTCGCGCAAGTGGCCGCCGATTTCGGTGGTGCGCCGCAGGCCGTCATTGCCAACGCCGGCATCAACGTGCCGGCAGGTCCGCTGGCGAGCTTCAAGCCGGAGGACTTCCGGCTGCTGATGGAGGTCAACGTCGTGGGTGCCTTCAACGTGCTGGCGGAGGCAGCGCGGCGTGTGCGCGACGCCGGCGCCATCGTCGCGATCACGACGTCGCTGGTCCGTCACGCGGTGCCGGGCACCGGGCCCTATGCGGCGACCAAGGCAGCGGTCGAAAGCCTGGTGCGGTCGATGGCGAAGGAGCTCTCGGCGCGCGGTGTTCGCGTCAATGCGGTGGCGCCCGGTCCCGTCGACACCGAACTTTTCAATGCCGGCAAGACCGAGGAGGCCAAGCAGCGCATGGCGGCGTTGAGCCCGTTCAATCGCATCGGCAAGCCGGGCGAAATTGCGGAGGTGGTGCGCTTCCTGGCCTCCGGCGAGGCCTCCTGGATCCAGGGACAGATCGTGCAGCCCAATGGCGGCATGGTGTGAGCATGACGGCGGCGGTGCACGCCGGCGAGACGTTCGATGTCGTGGTCGTCGGAGCCGGCGCGGGCGGCATGACGGCGGCGACGATCGCGGCTGCTGACGGCTGCTCGGTGCTGCTGCTGGAGCAGGCCGAATTCGTCGGCGGCACCACCGCCATCTCCGGCGGCATGGTCTGGATTCCTGCCAATCACAAGGCGGCCGCGGAGGGTCGGGCGGATACGCTGGAGGCGGCGCGCACGTATTTGGACCGGACCGTGCCGGGGCAGGACCGCACGCGGCTCGAGACGTTCCTTGCATTCGGCGACGAAGCCTTGCGCGATCTCGAGGCCCGCACTGCGCTGCGGCTGCAGCCGGTGCCGACCTATCCGGATTATTATCCCGACCTGCCCGGAGCCACCGCGGGAGGCAGGGTGCTGGAGCCGCTGCCATTCGATGCGCGCGGCCTCGGCGACGCCTTTGCGCTGCTGCGCGATCCGCTGCCGGAGTTCATGCTGTTCGGCGGCATGATGATCAGCCGCCAGGATATCCCGCATCTGCGCCGTGCCGGCCGATCGTTGCGCTCGGCCCTGCATGCGGCCAGGTTGATCGCGCGCTATGGCCTGCAGCGGCTCACGGCGCGGCGCGGCACGACGCTTTATCTCGGCAACGCGCTGGCGGCGCGGCTGCTGCGCTCGGCACTCGATCGTGGCGTCGTGATACGCACCGGCACCTCCGCCCAGCAGCTTGAGGCCGACGCGCAGGGCAGGGTCTCGAGGCTCGAAATTGTCGATCGCTCCGGCCGCTCCTGGATCACCGCAAGGCGCGGCGTGGTGCTCGCGACCGGCGGGCTGTCGCATGATGCCGAGCTGCGCCGCTGCTATGTGCCGCAGGCCGCCGGCCTGCTGTCGGCCACCGTCGACCCCGGCGCCGCACCACGCGGTGCGCGTCTGGCCATGGCCCTGGGCGCGTGCCTGTCGGCGCCGACGAAAGAGGGCGCGTTCTGGGTGCCGGCTTCGACATTCACACGGGCCGACGGCAGAAGCGGCATCTTCCCGCACACGGTCACCGATCGCGCCAAGCCCGGCCTGATCGCGGTCGATGGCACCGGCCGCCGCTTCGTCAACGAGGCGGTGTCCTACCACGAGTTCGTGCGCGCGCAGCTCAGGCACGCGACGGCTGTTCCTGCCTGGCTGATCTGCGATCGCCGCTTCCTGTGGAGATACGGCCTCGGCAAGATCAAGCCGTTCACGCGCAGTGTCGCGCGTGATGTCGCCGCGGGCTATCTCAAGCGTGCCGACAGCCTGGACGCGCTCGCGGAGACGATCGGCGTCCCGGCGCAGGCGCTGACTGCAACCGTCAACCAGTTCAACGCCGGTGCGGTGCGCGGCGAGGATCCCGCCTTCGGCCGCGGCGGCGACATCTATCAGCGTGCGCTCGGCGACGCCGATCAGCATCCCAATCCCTGCGTCGCGCCGATCCTGGAGCCGCCTTTCCATGCGGTCGCGGTTTATCCGGCCGATCTCGGCATGTCTGCGGGCCTCGTCACCGATGCGCGCGGGCGGGTGTTGCGCGCGGATGGCTCACCCATTCCTGGCCTGTTCGCCTGCGGCAACGATATGGCCTCGATCATGGAAGGGGCCTATCCCGGGCCCGGCATCACGTTGGGTCCGGCGCTGGTCTTCGGCTGGCTCGCGGGCAGGAACGTCGCCGGCGCGAACGTTTGAGGACTCTCATGCTCGTGAGCTCGCTCCAGGCATGGCTCGATGTGACCTCTCGGAGCCTGGAGGCATGAGAACGACTTGGTCACACTTCGCGGCTTGTGAAAGTCGGCCACGGGTTGTTGCCTGAAGTGGGGACGCGGCAGTGGTCAGGAGGACCGTTGTCGTTGTCCAGGGTGGGGTGGCCTTCCCCACCCGCCGCCCGGCCGACGGACGCAAATGGCTCGCTAGTGGAGTCGCGCCGCTTCGGATCCCCGCCGGCTCGCTACTATATCGCGTGCAACACAGGATCAACTTGGGAAGTTTGCAATTGACGAACGGCTCGGGCCGCCGCGAGTAGCGGACGGTGCTCGTGTTTGGGCAACTCGAGATGATATGGTTGCGCGTCCCCGTAACGAGGCGCCTTGAGCATCACGCGCCTCTGCGGCCTTTTCCTGATATCGCCTGGCCGTCGCGCTGCTTTCGTAGTTGAATTGTCGTTTCCGCTCAGCTCTCATTCATGAGCTGCTGGCACCAAGGTCAGAAGTTGCTCATTGCCGTGTAGGCAATAGCAGCCGATGGTTGCCGAACGGGCGCTCGGCATGGGCCGCCCATCTGCCGTGTGGAAATTCCGGTTACGACAATCCGGAGTTGCCGGCCTTGTTCCGGGCCTTCGGCCCTGGAGGAGCGTCCGCGTGCATCGGGACCTGTTGTGCGCGGTGAAGTCAGGCCGTGGATGGTTGCCGGTGGGATGGCGGCGTCGTACGCTCGCGCGCCACGTGACAGGTGGCATGATCGGGGACCGGGTCGTTTCAGGATGAGGCGCTGATGGCGCGGAGGGCAGCTCGCGTGATGGATGAGGACGACCCGAGCGGAGAGATATCCCGGATCGAGGCGCGGATCGACGAGCTTGCCGACGTGGCGGAGCGGTGTCGAAAGATCATCCTGGCCTCGAAAATCGCGATAGCCGGCGGCGCCGCATTGCTGCTCGGCGCGGTGCTGGGCCTGCTCGGATCCGATGCGGTCGCGCTCCTCGGCGCCATTGCGGCGCTGCTCGGCGGCATCGTGTCGCTCGGATCGAATGTCAGCACGTTGCGACAGACAATGGCGGCGATGGCCGCCGCTGAAAGGCTGCGCTCGGACCTGATCGGCAGCATCGATCTTCGCCTGGTTGGCGAGAGGCGAGGGAGCGTGTAGTTCGCGATGGGATGACGGCGTGACGCGCTCCAGGTGTTTGGCAGCAGTTGCCCTTGGCCGATGGCCCGGCGACTTGGTCCGTTCGATGAAAATGACAGGGAGACCACATGCTCAAGGGGATCGATCCACTGCTCAATGCCGACGTGCTCCATGCGCTCCGCGCGATGGGGCATGGCGACCGTCTCGTGATCTGCGACACCAATTTTCCGGCGGATGCGATCGCGCGGCAGACAGTGTTCGGCGGGCTGCTGCGCATCGATAATGTCAGCGCGGCGCGCGCGGTCCAGGCCGTGCTATCGGTGCTGCCGCTCGATAGCTTCATCGACGATGCCGCCGTGCGGATGGAGGTCGTGGGCAGTCCTGTGGAGGTGACGCCGGTGCAGCAGGAGGTGCAGGCGGTGATCGACCGCGCCGAGGGCAGGTCGTGGCCGCTGGTCGGCGTCGAGCGCTTCGCATTCTATGAGATGGCCAGATCAGCCTATTGCGTGATCGCCACCGGCGAGCGCCGGTTCTACGGCTGCTTCATCTTCAGCAAAGGCGTCATCCCGCCGGATGGCGCATCGGGATCATGATGCCGGCTGGCACGCGGAATTGGGCAGCGGTACGCATGCCGGTAAAGGTATTGCGATCGGTCATCCGCCTCGCGTTCGACGCGTAGCCCCCGCCGCGGCTCAATGGGTTTCGGGGAAGCGACCCGGCGAGAGATCGGTCCCGCATGTCGCTGCGCTCATGGCAGGTTACGGGACTGATCGCGACGGCAGAGAAGCGAGTCCAGCGCCGGGCGAGCGCCGCGAGACCTCGCCCGATGCCGCGTCGAGGTTTCAATCAGAAGCGGTCTCAGCGGCAATTCCAGGTCGTGCCCTGCGCGCAGACCGCGTTCGGGCTGTCGCCGCCATAGACCTGATAGGGGTATTCGCCCTTGCGGTAATAGCCATAGGCGTGGGGGTTCACGCCGTAGTAGGACGGAGCCG
Source organism: Bradyrhizobium sp. SZCCHNRI1029 (assembly GCF_032487555.1). NCBI lineage: Bacteria > Pseudomonadati > Pseudomonadota > Alphaproteobacteria > Hyphomicrobiales > Nitrobacteraceae > Bradyrhizobium > Bradyrhizobium sp. SZCCHNRI1029. The sequence goes on along the minus strand of NZ_JAUEUK010000001.1, from coordinate 596,096 downwards.
CGTAATAGGCCGGGCCGTCATAGACCGGGCCATCGTAATAATCATAGGCGTCGCGGCTTGCGGCGATCGCAAGACCGGTGCCGATGGCACCCGCCGCAAGTGCCGCGCCGATCGCAGCGCCGCCGCCGCCGCCGTGCCAGCGCCCATTTCGCGCGTCGGCACTGGTCGGGGTGAAGGCGCCGATCGCGAGTGCAGTCAATGAAGCAATTGCGGCCGTGCGGCCGAGCAGAGCTGGTTTGGTCGACATGTCAGGCCTCCAGTGAAGTGCGCCGTGATTGGCTGATGTCTCCGGTGTCCGGCTCTGCCGAGAACTGTGACGAACGTCAGAGCCGAACAATGCCGGCAAACGGATGATCGATTGCGGTTCTGGACCTGACCTCGCCGAGGAGCTGGCGACGGTCCAACGCAAATGGCAGGTCCATCGCACTAGAACCGCCGTCCGGCTTTGGAGTTCCGGCCCCGCCCGAACTTCCATGCGATCGGACAGGGGCCGCTGGGCACACGGAGGAGGAATGGCTCGTGCTTTGCCGACCTGGCAGCCCGGTGCCGGAGCCAACTCATCACTGTGACGGTGCATTCCAATCACTGAAGACGTTTGAAGGGCGTCGATGAGACTGGCCGCCGTGACCCGACGAGCTCGCGCCATCCCGAGCTGCACGACGGGCAATCTCTGCCTGGGTGACATCCGCCGCGGGAGCGCGACGTCATGGCCTCGCTGTTCGACCTGTTCGGAACATGCGCGTTTGCTGGCGAGCCCGTCATCACGACGTTGCGCGGGAGCAAGGAGATTGCAGCCATCCAAGTGCGTGTCCGGATGGCGTCGTCTCACCCCATCGTCGCCAGCCTGACCGCCAGCGCACACGCCCGATCGTATTCGTCCAGGTTGATCCATTCGTCAATCGTGTGCGGCTCGTTCTGGCCGGTGCCGAAGGTCACGGTGGGGATGCCGTGGCGGACCATCCAGTTGGCGTCGAGGCCGCCATTGCCGGCGCGCAGGGTCGGCGCGGCGCCGATGTCGGAAACGGCAGCCATGGCGCGCTTGACGACGGGAAGGGTCTCCTTCATCCGGAACGGATGATAGTCGGTCTCGGCCTTGAACTTGACGCGGCCGGACTTGCCTTCGCTGTTGGTGACCTGCTTGGCCGCCTTCTCGAAAGCCGCCTTGTAGGCCTTGGTGATCTCGCGGATGAATTTGGCATCGTGGCTGCGGCATTCGCCGCGGACGTGGACGTAGTCGGTGACGACGTTGGTGGCGTCGCCCGCGGGGCGGCCTTCGCCGCCGGTGACCGGACCGACATTGCTGGTGCCAAGCCTCGCGTCCTTGCCCTTGCCCTTCACCACCTTGCCGAACCAGCCGCCGGCTTTCACCTCGGCGAGCGCGAGCGCCAGGATCATGGTGGCGCTGATGCCGCGCTCAGGCGCGACGCCGGCATGCGAGGCGCGGCCGAAGATCTCGACCTCCCAGCGGTCGGCGCCGACAGCGCCGATCGTGACGGCGGAGGCCGAGCTGCCGTCGAAGTTGAACGCCATCTCGGGCGCGCCGAGGTCGTCGGTGTTGACGTGCCGCGCGCCATAGAGCCCGCTCTCCTCGCGCACGCAGAACAGCAGCGTGATCGGCGGATGATCGAGCTTCTGCCGGATTAGCTCGGCCGCGAGCGTGACGAGAATGCCGCAGCCGCAGCGATTGTCGCCGCCGAGCGCGGTCCTGGCCTGGTTGACGATCTTGCGACCGGAGATCTTCGGCTGCGCGCCGGCGCACAGTGGCACCGTGTCCATGTGGGTCATGAACATGATCCGCGGCTGATTGTGCTGGCTGCCGCGGCCAGGCAGCTCGACGATCAGGTTGCCGGTCTCGGTCGGCAGCGGAATGCGCGTATTGGCATCGTCGAGCCGCATCGCCTTGGCCGGCACGCCGGCCTGCTTCAGCGCCGCCATGATCTCGCGCCCGATCGCCTTTTCCTGTCCGGTCACGCCCTGGACGGCGAGAAAACGCATCAGACGATCGGTGGCGGCGGTGGTGTCGACGGACATGAAGCGATTCCCGTGATGAACGATGTGCCCGGAGCATCCAGCCGGGCGGCCGGTTGCGCAAGGGGGCTCGCATTGGTTTCGCCGCCTGACTCTTTTCCGATGCCTCGATCGTTTTCATGTCATCTGGACATTGGAGCATCATCATGAGCCTGAAAGACAAGACGATCGTCGTGACCGGCGGAAGCCGCGGCCTTGGCTTGGGAGTCGTGGAGGCCCTCGTCGATCGCGGCGCCAAGGTGACCGTCGTCGCGCGCGGAACCGAGGCGCTGAACGCGATTGCTGCGCGCCTGGGTGTGGCCACGATCGCGGCCGACGTCACCGACGAGGCCGCTGCGCATCGCATCGTCGGCGATATCAGCCCCGACATCCTGATCTTGAACGCCGGCACAACGCCGCACATGGACCGGCTGGATCGGCTGACCTGGAGGGATTTCTCGGTTGCCTGGGAAACGGACGTCAAGGCGGGCTTGTACTGGATCCAGGCGGCGCTCAAGCTCCCCCTGAAACCAGGAAGCCGCGTCCTGGTCGGATCGAGCGGCGCGGCGGTGGGCGGTTCGCAGATGTCAGGCGGCTACGGCGGCGCCAAGCGCATGCTCTGGTTCATGGCGAAATACGCCAACGGCGTGTCGCAGGACGACAGGCTCGGCATCCGCTTCCAGGCGATCGTGCCGCGTATGATGATCCTCGGCACGGGAGTGGGGGATACGGCCGCGGGTGCTTATGCCGGGTCCATGGGCATTGCGCCGGAAGCGTTCGTTGCCCGCTTCGGCGCGCCGATGCCGCCACGGGCGTTCGGCGATCGTGTGGTCGCAGTGCTGGAGGACCCGCGGTTCGTCGACGGCGTCGTGTTCGGTCTCAACGGAGATTCCGGCGTGACGGTGATGGAAGGAGCGGCAGCTTGAGCGACGGCGGACATGCTTCGCGCGGCGCGCGCAGCGCCGAGCTCGTGGCCCTCGCAGAGCAGCTGCGGCCCGAGCTGCATCGTTATTGCGCGCGCCTGATGGGCTCTGTGATCGACGGCGAGGACGTCGTGCAGGACACCCTGACAAAAGCGCTCGTCGCGGTGGACGAGATGCGCGACGTCGTGATGCTGCGCGCCTGGCTGTTCCGGGTCGCGCATAACCGGGCGCTGGACCTGCTGCGCAGCCGTGCGATCCGGGCCGCCGAACCGATGGAGGCGGCTGACGGTGTCGCCGACGACACCGTGCCGGATGCCGTGGAGGCGATGATGCGCGACGAGGCGATCCGGACCGCGGTGTCGCGCTTCACGGAGCTTCCGATCCCTCAGCGGAGTGTCCTCGTTCTGAAGGATGTGCTCGATGAGTCGCTCGCCGACATCGCGGCGCTGCTCGACCTGACGGTGGACTCGGTGAAGGCGCATCTCGCCCGCGCCCGGGCGCGGCTCTCCGAGATCAACGCTGTGGCCGAGGCGCGGCCGGCGGCGAGACCCGCCTCCGATGCGGCGACACGCTATGTGAGCCTGTTCAACCGGCGTGATTGGGACGGCCTGCGCGCGCTGCTGGCACACGACGTCAAACTGCACCAGTCCACTCATCCCGTCCGTGTCGGCCCGGCCGATGTCGGGATGTTCTTCAGCATTTACGCCGGGATGGACGGCGTCTGGCTGGCGCCGGCCTGGCTCGAGGGCCGGGAAGTGATCGCCGTGTTCGAACGCCAGGGCGATCCGCGGCCCAGCTACGTCATGTGGCTGAGCTGGCGCGACGGCAAGATCAGCTTCATCCGCGACTACCGCTACGTCCGCTATGTCATCGCCGATGCAGAGCTGGCACTCGCCCCGCCGTCCTGAGCACCCAGACCGGCAAGGGCTTGATCCACATCAACGAGGGACGGTCGCGCCAGGAGCATCTTTTGATCAAAGAGGTCTGAGATGCAGCTCTTCAACTCGACGAGGGACTACGGGGCGATTCCGCAGACGCTGCATTGGCTGACGGTCGTTCTCGTGGCCGTCGCCTGGGCGCTTGGGGTCTTCGGTGACGTGCTGCCCAAGGGCGCGCCGCGCGAGTCCGGCCTGCTCGTCCATGTCACGGCTGGGATCGCGATCCTCATGCTTCTGGCGGTGCGCCTGGCTTGGCGGCTGGCCGATCCTTCTCCGCCGCCCGAAGCGACCGAATTCGCCACATGGATGGGAAAGTGGCAGGATCCGGCCGCGCGTTTCGCGCACTACGTTCTCTATGCGCTGCTCTTTGCCGTGCCCGTCGTTGGCATCGTGTTGCAGTTTGCGCGCGGTGATTCCTTGCCGCTGTTTGGCATTGCCGAGATCGCGTCGCCCTGGCCCAAGGACCGCGCGTTTGCTCACAACGTCAAGGAAGTGCATGAAATTCTCGCCCACGCCCTCGTCATCGTGGCCGCAATGCATGCGGCCGCCGCGCTGATCCATCACTGGATCTTCCGGGATCGGACGCTGCTTCGCATGCTGCCTCACTCGGACGACTAGGGAAGGCGACACGCCTGTCGGAAACCATGGATTGCGCCGGTCGCTTCCGCCGCCGTAACCGGACGGTCGCGATCCGATCGATCACTCCGCTCATGGTTCGGATTGCCAACCCCAAGGACACGCGGCCCGGAGACTCCCCCAATGCTAGAGTATCGCGTCAACGCCCGACGGATCGATGCGCATGAAAGCGTGGCTGACTGCAAGGATGCGACCGTGGTGCTCGACACCGATGTCCAGGGACGGCGGGATGCGTTCAACCCGGCCGAGCTTCTTCTCGCCGCGGTTGCCGCCTGCATGATCAAGGGAATCGAACGCGTGACGCCGATGCTCAAGTTCCATATTCGTGGCGTCGAGGTGCGACTGATCGGCTTCCGTCAGGACAGCCCGCCGATGATGGCGTCGATCGATTACGAGCTGATCGTCGACACCGACGAAGACGACCGCCGGCTCGAGCTGCTTCATCAGAATGTCAGGAAGTATGGAACGATTTCCAACACCGTGGCGGCCGCCACGAAGTTGCAAGGCGTGATCAGGAGAAAGACATGAGCCGCCTTCACGTCCACCCCGAAAGCCATCTGGTGGCGCGGATCGGATGGCTCAGAGCGGCCGTTCTGGGAGCCAATGACGGCATCATTTCGACTGCGAGCCTGATCGTCGGTGTTGCTGCGGCAGCAGCGACACGAAACGACGTCCTGATCGCAGGCGTGGCGGGATTGGTCGCCGGAGCGATGTCGATGGCCGCCGGTGAATATGTCTCCGTCAGCTCGCAGTCGGATACGGAGCAGGCCGACCTGGCCCGGGAACGCAAGGAGCTGAGCGACAACCCCGCATTCGAACGCGACGAGCTTGCCGAAATCTACGTCAAGCGAGGTCTGGATCAATCCCTTGCGCGGCAGGTGGCCGAGCAGTTGATGGCGAAAGACGCACTGACGGCTCATGCCCGCGACGAATTGGGAATCTCGGAGATCACCGCAGCGCGGCCGATCCAGGCTGCCCTGACCTCGGCCATGATGTTTTCGGTGGGGGGCGCCATGCCCTTGCTGATGGTCGTCGTGTCGCCCGCCAATTTGCTGGTCCCGATCGTCTCCGCGGCTTCTCTCGCCTTTCTCGCGGTGCTGGGAGCGATCGGCGCAAAGGCAGGCGGGGCCAACATTCCGCGCGCCACCTTTCGCGTGACGTTCTGGGGGGCCTTCGCCCTGGGTCTCACCGCAGGCATCGGAAGGCTGTTTGGGGCCGTTGTTTGAAGCGCTGGCAAAGCTTGCGCGACGGTCAACGGCGTTACCCCCGTCTCGTGTCGAGGCTGCGGCGGTGTCGCGGTGTCGTCGACACGGGCATTATTTCGAGAAATTGAAGACCCAATTCGGTCCAGGCGCCATTATCAACCGGCCCGCGAGCCGCCACATCTCGCGTCACGGGCATTCGATGGGTGCGACCCTGACGTCAACAGGATGCCGCCGAGGCGGCAACGCGCCCCATGCCGTGGTCGTGAGGAGCGAGTGGTGGACGGACAGCAAGCGCCGGGTGGATCCCGGCCGGTCATTCTGCATCAGGAGCGTCCCCCAGCGGAGCCGCGCGCCGGGGCGTCCGCAGGACGTGCGCTGTGGTTGCTCGCCGCGCTCAGCCTGATGTTCGGAATGCTGGTCGCGGTGCCGTGGATGGTCGAGTATGTGACCGTGGGCCAATATCTGGTTCACACCGATGACGCCTATGTCAGTATGAACGAGATCCCGGTCAGGTCGGCGGTGTCCGGCCTGGTCAGGGACCTGCTCGTGACCGACAATCAGGAGATCGCTGCGGGACAGGTTCTCGCGCGGATCGAGCACCGGGACGAGCGCGCTTCGACGGTCGCGCTGAACGACGTCATCGCTCCCGTCGCCGGCGTCGTGGCTGCAAGCGGTCTCCATGTCGGCGACGCCGTGACGACAGATCGGTCGTTGATGGCGGTGGTCACGCCAGGCGAGCCCCACGTCATCGCAGCTCTCGCGGTTTCCGAGATCACCTATGTCGCGATCGGACAGGCGGTCACGATCGACGTGCCGGGCCTGCCCGTCCGGCTCTATGGACATGTCGCGGATGCTGAGTGGATCGGCGCGGCGTCCGGCTCGCCAACCGGCGAAGCGCGGATCGCGCTGAAGATCAGCCTGCTGAAGGCGGCCATGCCCGCCGGATTGCGATCGGGCATGGCTGTCGGCGCGACGATCCTGACCGGCCTGACCGGGACGGAGCGGATGGTCTCGCAGATCCTGCGGGAGAGGGCGCAGAGGACCTGCCACTGCGAGCAGGATCTCCAGCCCGCGTCGGTGCAGCGGCGCATCTGACCACGGCCATTCCTGCGCGACGGGCAATCCGTGCATGCCTCTCATGCCTGAACTGCCCGTCGTGCCAGTTTGTCGCGGACTCATCATTTGCACCGTCGGGCAAATCACCCTCACATTCTCGCGCATCCCGGCTCGCTGAGGAGGGACGTTTCGCGATCGTCACGAGCGTCGAGCCGGAGATGCGACGGGCGCGTTGCTTCGCAGCCGGGGGGCACAGCCCGCGCCGACGAACGGAGCGATGCGACGGCGAAGTGGTGTGGTCCTGGCATCGCGGTGCTGATGCCAAGCCGGCGGTGATGATGATCCGCCGGCGACGGGGGCAAGACAGCCGATCCCCGGGGAGAGCGCCTATAAGTCGTCAAACCGTCGCGCAGGGAAGGCCGGATATTGGGCTGAACCTGTGGTTCTGCCGCGTGCTTTTTGCTGCACGCGGACCGCGGGTATCAGCTGATACCCGGTCCTCCCTGCGTCTCTTCTTCGGAGGAAGAGGTTCACTCAAGATGACAACTCGGGCGGATGCCGCCGCGAGATGGCTCAGCCTTGCCTGCTGTTTGAAACGTACAACACGCGGTCGTGCGATGTCCCGCACAAAGTGGGCAGTCGCAAGGTGATCTGCGGCCCTATCTCGACGTGATCGAGAGCGTCTTCTTCACCGGCGGCCTGTCGGTGACGATCAAGTCGCACCACGAGGTCGGCGGTCTGCCGGCGCGCATGAACATGAAGCTGGCCGAACCCTTATGCTCAGCGGTCGGCGAGAGGTTGGTGATGCTAATCGCCTACCGTTTACCAGGTCGAGTGCCAAGACGCCTCAACTTGGCATCCCCGCCGACAAGCGCTGCGCAGACGGCCAAGTCGGCATTGTCGACGATGAGTGACCCATTCTGTGACTCCGAGCCTCTGCCGCGCTTCTTGAACGCCCGGAGCTCTAGTGCCTTGAGCTGGCGAACAAAGTCGCCTCCAGTCCGATGTGGTTCGAAAGGTAGTCCTGCGGGCCGGGGGTGACGACCCAGCGAATGCGTGACTTGAAAGCACGCCGGCGCACACGTGAGACGTCGAGATTGAAGCCGTGAAATGCAGTCGCACGTTCCATGAACAGGTAGTCGATCCTCGATCCGGTGGGATTCGCGTCGTCTGGCTGCATGTCGTCGCAGTAATAATCGACATCATCTGACATCGTCGGCGTGGCAACGGCCGGATCGTAGGCTTGCCGATATGCCTCGCTGGCGCGATAGACCTTACAGTTGGTATTGAAGTCGTTGTAGATCGGCTCGTCGCCCTCGCCGTGACGGTCGGTCAAACCGTCGCTTTTCATCGTATCGTACGGGACGCTCCACAGGTCATAGAAGCCGGCCTGCTCCATCGCCGCGACCAGGTTGTGGTATTCGTCGGTATCAGCACCGATGTTGAAATCTCCTGCGACAATGGCCACGTTGGATGGAAGGTGCGTCGCCTTGATGAAGGCAATCAACTCATCAATCTGCCTGCGCCTGACGTCGATCTTCTCCGCGTCAGTTGGGCCGGGCGGCAGAAGGCCGCCATCGCCGGCATAAACATGCGTCGAATAGAGCTCGATCGCACCGAAGCCGACCGGGATACGCGTGAGTTGCACCCCTTTGTTCGCCCATTTGTCAGAATCGAACATGTAGCCCATCTCGCATCCGCCGGGCATCACTCGCGACACGCCGTCCGCGGCATAGACATGCCCGCCGCCATTCTCGATCGTCCGCGTCGGGCTGAGGACGAGGATCCCGCTCTGCAGTTGCTTGTAGGCGAGGGAGCCGGTCGGTCCGTCGACATGCTGCGCGGTGCCATGTGCCAGGATCGTATCCCGCGTATCCTGGTCCCAAGCCTCGACCAGCGATACGAGGTCGTAGGCGAACACCCTCCGGCCGATTTCGCCGGCGCGCTCGGGGATGACCGGCTTCTCCATGACACTCACTTCGAACACGCCAAGCACCGGCGCGACCAACTGCATCAGCACCTCGAATACGACCTCCTCGGGGATCGAGAAGAGGCTTATCAGCCAGTCGAGGTCGGAACTGAGATTTTCGATGATGTATCCGCCGAGCGAGAGGCTGTTGCCCACCAGCTTGCAGGCATCGTTCAGCGGGTTGGCGGAAACGCCGCAGACTTCCACGATCGGCGGGAAGATGCGGTCGCAGACATCTCCGATGTCGGCCCCGATCATCTCCAGTGCCTTGCCGATGAACTCAGCCGATGAGACCCCAAGACAAGCCGCGAAGTGGCCCACCCCTCCGGCAGCGGCGACGATCTCCTTCAATCCGATCTTCGCGCGCAGGCACCAGATGTTGTAGTGGAGGAATGAAATTCGTGTCGTGGAGGGGCCCGACAGGCGCCAAGCCGCCTCGGCGAACGAAGCCGTCGGCAGGGTCGTTCCCGGTGCCGCTCCGGGGTAGCGCAGCCTGGACAACAGGCTGTGCATCGACTGCGGCGGGTAAAGTGCGTCGGCCTGCTGCGCGAGCTGATTGAACGACGTGGTGGGCATGCGCGCGTCCTCCTGACTGGTGAATCAGCTTGCCTGGAAGCGGTAGGCGAGCGTCGGCCACGACAGCCAGCGTTCCGGCGCCCGTCTGACTTCCTGTTCGATCTTCTGGTTCACCCAGGCAGCGAGATCCTCCGGCTGCTTGCCGGCGGTGGGCAGCGTCGCCACCACTTCCACGCGGCTGTCCCTGGGCGCTATCAGCGCCAGCGTGTAGCCGTTGCGGATCGCAAGCCTCAGAATGGCGGCCGGAGTCTTGGCGGGGCGCCCGAAGAATGGGCTGCGGATGAACTCGGTGCCCGGATGAATATTGTCCATCATCGCGAACACGTTGCGGCCTTCGCGCATGTACGCGGCGAGCGCCTCCGCACCGCCTGCGGCCCGGAAGTTCAGTGTGGTGCCTGCGTCCTTCAACTCGGAGAGCCAGGGAGCATCATTCGATACCAGAACGATCACATGCTTTTTGTCCGCAGTGCCGAGCAGGCTAGCGAGCTCCGGGAAGTACCATCCGACAATCAGCAGCTTCCCCGATGCCGGCAGGTTCAGATCGATCTGCCGCGTCTTCCATGCACTTAGATTGCTCATGGCCTCGAGCCAAGCCCGCTGATGAGCCGAGCTGAAATCGGCGCGGGCTCGAACGTGGGGCGTGGGGAGCAGCTTGCCTGCCCAGGCGAAGGCATGGTCCGCGCAGGCCGGAACCGACCTCTCGACTGCGTCGACCTTCAATCCGTGAATGCCGCTCAGGACGGTGTGCAGATCATTGGGCATTTCAAGACCCCGCCAGTTCCCATGTTCTGAGCGCGGCCTGGCGCGCGCCAGAACATCCTACTTCGTAGTTAACGGTCGCAGGCGCCAGCCGATGGAGCGTTGACGTGAATCAAACTGCGGCGGCCGAGTTGACGATATTTTAAGTTACATCTTCAGCGGGAGGCGGCGAACATGACGAGCGACATCAAACTCACCGACACGTCGGTCATCCTGGAAGGATCAACGACTGTGCTGCAGAGCGGCAATGTCAGGGTTCCCGTCGACGCGCAGGGCTATCCCGGCATGCTCAGAATCGAGTTTGACGGCGCGGCGGCCCACGCGGGACGTCTCTTGCTAGCCCCGGCTTGGTTGGGGCGAGCGATAATGGCATGCAACGTCGAGACCGTGCAGCTCCAGAGCCCGAAAGTGCCTCCGGCGGCGCGCGCGGCGCTCTCTCACTCCCAGGCTGACGAACTTGTTCTCAACGATGGCAAGCATTACGCCGGGGGCGTTTCGATTCACGGTGCGGCGAAACTCGAAGACGTGACCGTTAAAGGCGCCGCGCGGTTCGAGAAAACCGTTACCGCTCCAGACGGAATTGTCGCGGGTGGCGTTACGATCGCAGTCCCCGCACCGCCCGCATTGCAACCGGGTCTATCAGTTGCGAGCTCCCGCACCAGCATGGAGATCAGCTCGTCGACCATTCGTGTGACAACGAGCCATGTCGGGATGATGGGGCATCAACCCGCGCCGGACGTCCTTGACCTGGTCGCGGAGATCCGCAGCCTTCGCGACCGGGTGGCCGCGCTGGAGAAGAAAGCCGGGGTTCCCGTGCCGGCCTAGTTTCGAGAGGCTCCTCGGCTTGGTCGCGCCGTAACAAAGCCAGATGCCATGCGTTGGTGTGATCCAAGGCCTGTAATATCTCAGATGATCGCGAGCTTCATCAAGGTCGATGCCTCACGGCCGCAAACCATCTCTTGGATTGTCCAACCAATGGCCGTACGTTGGTGGGCGGGGACGGAATTAGCCCAAAGCAACACCGTGGAGAACAGTTGGTCTGATGGATGAGGACGACCCGAGCGATCAATCTCCCTCATCGAGGCGCGGATCGAACAGCTGGCCGACGCGGCCGAGCGGTGTCGAAAGATCATCATGGCCTCGAAGATCGTGATATCCGGCTGCGCCGCGTTGCTGCTCGGGGCGGTGCTGGGCCTGCTGGGGTCCAATGCGGTCGTCGTCCTCGGGACGATTGCCGCGGTGCTCGGCGGCATCGTTTCGCTCGGATCGAACGTCAGCACCTTGCGACAGACCATGGCGGCGACGGCCGCCGCTGAAACGTTGCGCTCGGACCTGATTGGCAGCATCGATCTTCCGGCCCCGCCCGAACTTCCATGCGGTCGGACCAGTGCCGCCGGGCACGCGGAGAAGTAGAATGGCTCGTGCTTTGCCGACCCGGCAGCTCGGTGCCGGAGCCAAGCTCATCACTGTGACGGTGCATTCCAATCACTGAAGACGTTTGAAGGCGTCGATGGGACCGGCTGCTGTGACCCGACGAACTCGCGCCATCCCGAGCTGCACGACGGGCAATCTCTGCATGGCGCGTATGCGCCAACTGCCCGTCGTGCCAGTTTGTCGCAAACTCATCACTTGCACCGTCGGGCAAATCACATCCACATTTCCTGTTATCCCGGCTCGCTGAAGAGGGACGTTTCGCGATCGTCACGAGCGTCGAGCCGGGGAGGCGACGGGCGCGTTGCTCCGCAGCCGGGTGTCAAAGCCCGCGCCGACGAACGGAGCGATGCGACGGCGAAGTGGTGTGGTCCTGGCATCGCGGTGCTGATGCCAAACCGGCGGTGATGATGATCCGCCGGCGACGGGGGCAAGACAGCCGATCCCCGGGGAGAGCGCCTATAAGTCGTCAAACCGTCGCGCAGGGAAGGCCGGATATTGGGCTGAACCTGTGGTTCTGCCGCGTGCTTTTTGCTGCACGCGGACCGCGGGTATCAGCTGATACCCGGTCTTCCCTGCGCCTCTTCTTCGAGGAGAAGGGGACTTCAGTTGCATAACCCGGGCGTCATCAGCGGCGGGATCGCGAGGCCATGTGTGAGCCATGTGTGCCGTCTGATCGTCGAGCGAAGGAGCCGCGGTGCTGCTGGACGATGGCCGGCTCAGGCGCCCGCATCATGCGCATTGATCACCGCCACGAAGGCCTCGCCGTAGCGCGCGAGCTTGACCGTGCCGGCACCGGGGATGCTCGCAAGCTCCGCGACGGAGCGCGGATGGCGGGCCGCCATTTCGGCCAGCGTCTTGTCGTGGAAGATGACATAGGGCGGGACGTTCTGCGCCTTGGCGAGCTCCATCCGGCGTACGCGCAGCTTCTCGAACAGGTCGCGGTCGAGGTCGGGAAATGCCGCCGTGGTCTGCCGCTCCCGGGGTTTGCGGTCGCGCCGCGGCTTCTTCAGCACGCGCAGGCTGAGCTGCGGCTTGTCGCGCAGGAACTGGCGGCCCTCGGGCGAGATCGACAGGCCGCCATGGCCGGCGACGTCGACGCTGATCAGACCATGCGCGACGAGCTGGCGGACGATCGAGCGCCAGGCGTTGCGGTCGTGCTCCTTGCCGATGCCGAAGGTCGAGAGCTTGTCGTGGCCGAGCCGTTCGATGCGCTCGTCGGTCTCGCCGAGCAACACCGCGATGACGTGGGCCTGGCCGAAGCGCTCGCCGGTGCGGTGGATGCAGGACAGCAGCTTCTGCGCGGCGATGGTGCCGTCGAAGGTCTCCGGCGGGTCAAGACAGATGTCGCAATTGCCGCACGGAGCGCAATCGTCGCCGAAATAGCGCAGCAGCACCTGGCGGCGGCACTGGCAGGTCTCGGCGAAGCCGAGCAGCGCATCGAGCTTGCGGCGCTCGGTGCGCTTGCGCGCATCGGGCGCGTCGGACTCATCGATGAAGCGGCGGCGCAGCGCGATGTCCTCCGCCCCGTACAGCATCAGAGTCTCGGAGGGCAGGCCGTCGCGCCCGGCGCGGCCGGTCTCCTGGTAGTAGGCCTCGATGCTGGAGGGCAGATCGGCATGAACAACGAACCGCACGTCGGGCTTGTCGATGCCCATGCCGAAGGCGATCGTGGCGACCATGATCAGGCCCTGCTCGAGCTGGAAGCGGCGCTGGTTCTTCTCGCGCGCCTTCATCTCCATGCCGGCATGATAGGGCAGCGCCGGGAAGCCATGATCGCTGAGCGAGGCGGCGACTTCCTCGGTCTTGCGCTTGGACAGGCAATAGACGATGCCGCTCTCGCCCTCGCGCGATTTCAGGAAGGCCAGCATCTGCTGCATCGTGCTGGTTTTCTCCGCTGCGCCATAGCGGATGTTCGGCCGGTCGAAGCCGGCGATGAAGCTGTTGCCGTCGCCGATCGAAAGATGCTCGACGATCTCCGCGCGCGTCGGCGCATCGGCCGTGGCGGTGAGTGCGATGCGCGGGATGGTCGGGAACAGCCCGGCGAGGCAGTCGAGGGCGCGGTATTCGGGACGGAAATCATGGCCCCATTGCGAGACGCAATGCGCCTCGTCGATCGCGATCAGCGACAACCGTGCGGTCTTGAGCCGCTCGAGGTTCTCCGCCTTGAGCAGCGTCTCGGGTGCCATGTAGAGGAGATCGAGCTCGCCGCGTTCGATGTCCTGCCACAGCAGGTCCTTCTCGGCGCCCCAGAGCCGCGAGTTCAGCGCCGCGGCCTTCACGCCGGCCTGCCGGAGCGCGGTGACCTGGTCCTCCATCAGCGCGATCAGCGGCGAGATGATCAGCCCGAGGCCGGGACGCGCCAGCGCCGGGATCTGGTAGCACAGCGACTTGCCGCCGCCGGTCGGCATCAGCACGAAGGCATTGTGGCCGGCGATCACGTGCTCGACGATGTCACGCTGCCGGCCGCGGAAACTGTCGTAACCGAACACGGTCTTGAGGATCGAGAGCGGATCGGCGGCCATGGGAACGCACTTCTTCGGCAGACAGAGGGACTGGATAAGTCCCGTTGCAGCCCGCTGCCGTCAAGCAAAAGCTGGCCGCCGACGCGCATGTCAGCGGGGCCGAAAAGCATGGACCGGGGGACAGCGGCCGGGGCGCGTTGGACAAGCCGGCGAGTTATGGCAGAATCGACTTGCATCGCAGTATGTTCTGATCCTGATCCAACCATGGGCTCCCGGGGGGAGCCGGGTGCATTGGCACCTCGCCGGGCGCAAGTGCTAGTCGATGCCGATCCGCAGTGGTCGGTGGTGCAGCTCGCCGAGCGGCAGCGTGCGCTCGCCATGCAAAGCTCGGGGGCGTGGCGCCGCGAGATCGCGAGACATGTTGAATCGTTGGAATTCGCTTCGACGTCGCCGTTTCGTATACGGTGGCGGCTGGTCGAGGCCGGTCCGCAAAGAGACGCGCGTGCAGAGTTGGTGATGTGAGTGCTTGCAAATCTGTTTGACGGTCCGGTCGTGGTGGCGGCGTCCAGCCTCTCGCTGGCGGAGGATGAGCTGTTTCCCGAAGAGCGCGCGCATATCCAGGCCGCGGTCGCCAAGCGGCGCGCCGAGTTCGCGACCGCGCGGATCCTGGCGCGCAGGGCGCTGGCGTCGCTGGGAGCTTCGCCGGTCGCGCTCGTCCCGACGCCGGATCGCGCGCCGGTGTGGCCGTCGGGCTATGCGGGAAGCATCTCCCATTGTGCCGATCATTGCGCCGTGGCCGTGGCCCGAAGCAGGGATGTCCCGTCCCTTGGACTGGATGTCGAGGACCTGCGCGAGCTCGATCCGTCGATGCGCGATCTTGTGCTCACGCCGGCCGAACGGCAATGGCTTCGCGGCCAGCCCGACGCGTTGCAGCCGATGCTGCCGATCGTGATCTTCAGCGCCAAGGAAGCCTACTACAAATGCCAGTATCCGCTCACGCGCGGCTTCCTGGATTTCCAGGATGTCGAGCTCGCGATCGCATGGGCGGCGGGCACCTTCGAGGTGCGTGTCATGAGAGAGGATTGGCCGGCCGCCGTTGCTCGCCTTGCCGGACGCTTCTTCATCGCTGACGGCCGGGTCAGTTGCGGCGTGACGTTGGCGAAGGGCTGATCACGCGGATGCAGCCTGGAGTTGGGCCGCGCCTGCGTCCTGGCGGCGGCGCCGGAGAGCCACGCCATCGCCATCCCGGCAAACCTCCGGACGACGAGCAGCTTACCGCAGTCGCTAAACATGATGCGCTGCAAACGTCGCGAAAACGCGCTTGACATGTTTAGTCGTTCGCAATCTACTAAACAAAATACTTAACTCGGACGGATGATCCGAGGGCCAGGGGAAACGCTTGCGGCTCGCGCTGTCGTTGTGACGGCGCCGCTCGCCGCGGGCCATGCATCGCCGTCACCCACGCGAAGCGGGGACGGCGCCAACAGGGAGGGAGTGCCAGATGAAGTTGCTGCAGACATTTGCACTGGCGGCGACGGTCGCCGCCGCGACCGTGCTCGGCGCGTCCGCGCCGGCGCGCGCCGAAGGAAAGACGATCACCCTGTGCTGGGCCGCCTGGGACCCGGCCAATGCGCTGGTCGAGCTGTCCAAGGACTTCACCGCCAAGACCGGCGTCAACATGAAGTTCGAGTTCGTGCCATGGCCGAACTTCGCCGACCGCATGCTCAACGAGCTCAACTCCAAGGGCAAGCTGTGCGACCTGATGATCGGCGATTCCCAATGGATCGGCGGCGCGGCCGAGAATGGCCAATACGTCAAGCTCAACGAGTTCTTCGACAAGGAAGGCATCAAGATCTCTGATTTCATGCCGGCCACCGTCGCCGGCTACGCCGAATGGCCGAAGGGCTCGCCGAACTACTGGGCGCTGCCGGCGATGGGCGACGCCAACGGCTGGACCTATCGCAAGGACTGGTTCGCGCGGCCGGAGATTCGCGAGGAATTCAAGAAGAAGTTCGGCCGCGAGCTCGAGGTGCCGAAGACGCAGGAAGAGCTGAAGGACATTGCCGAGTTCTTCCAGAAGCGGGTGATCGACGGCAAGACCGTTTATGGCGCGGCCATCTTCACCGAGCGTGGCTCGGAAGGCATCACCATGGGCGTCACCAACGCGCTCTATCCGTTCGGCTTCAAGTATCAGAACCCGAAGAAGCCGTATGACATGCAGGGCTTCGTCAACTCGGACGATGCGGTGAAGGGCCTCGAGTTCTACAAGGCGCTGTACAAATGCTGCACGCCGCCCGGCTATTCCAACGGCTACATGCAGGAAGGCCTCGATGCCTTCAAGTCCGGCCAGGTCGCGCTGCAGATGAACTGGTTCGCCTTCTTCCCGGGCCTCTACAAGGACCCCAATGTCGGCGGCGACAAGATCGGCTTCTTCGTCAACCCCGCGCAGAAGGAGAAGGGCTCGCAGCTCGGCGGGCAGGGCATCTCGGTGGTGGCATATTCGCCTAACCGCGCCGAAGCGCTCGAATATATCAAGTGGTTCGCCGCGCTCGACACCCAGAAGAAGTGGTGGGCGCTCGGCGGCTACAGCTGCCACAAGGGCGTGCTCAACGATCCCAACTTCAAGAACACCGCGCCGTTCGCCGCCGACTTCCTGGTGGCGATGGACCAGGTGGTCGACTTCTGGGCCGAGCCGTCCTACGCCCAGCTTCTGCTCGCGATGCAGAAGCGCGTCCACGACTATGTCGTCGCCGACCAGGGTACGGCGAAAGGCGCGCTCGACGGGCTGATCGCCGACTGGACCAAGGTGTTCAAGGAGGACGGCAAGCTGTGATGGAGGCGGCACCTCTCGCGCAAGCGAGATCCGCCACGACAATCCCTCCGGCGAGCTTCGGCTTGCCGGGCGGACCAGCCAGTCTCACCGCCAGCCCGAAGCCGCCAGTGAAGCAGCCCCTCGCATGACCGACCAAACCGGACTGAGCAGCCTCGTCGACCGCGCCGCCCTGGTGACGCCGCCCGCCGTGGCGGGGCGCGTGCGCGGCCTGTCCGAGCGCGCCATCGCCTGGCTATTCATCATGCCGACCATGCTGCTGCTGCTCGCGATCAACATTTTCCCGTTGATCTGGACCATCCGGCTGTCCTTTACCAATTATCGCGCGAACCGTCCGAACGCCACCGTGCTCGATATCGGACTCGCCAACTACCAGTCGATCCTGACCGATCCGGACGTCTGGGCGGCGATGACGGTGACCGCGCGCTTCGTGTTCTGGACCATCCTGATCCAGACCCTGCTGGGCTTTACGCTAGCCTGGCTGATCGACAAAAAGTTCCGCGGCCACGGCCTGTGGACCACCTTGATCCTGCTGCCGATGATGCTGTCGCCGGCTGTGGTCGGCAACTTCTGGACGTTCCTCTACCAGCCGCAGATCGGGCTCTTCAACTACGTCATCTCCGCCGCGACGGGCGCGCCCGCATCGTCTTTCCAGATGCTGGCGCAAGTGCCGCTCGCGCCCTGGGCGATCGTCATCGTCGACACCTGGATGTGGACGCCTTACGTGATGCTGATCTGCCTTGCAGGTCTCCGCTCGATTCCCGACTACATCTATGAGGCGGCCGAGGTCGATCGCGCCTCGCCGTGGCGGCAGTTCTGGTCGATCACTTTGCCGATGGCGCTGCCGTTCATCATGCTGGCGGTGCTGTTCCGCGGCATCGAAAACTTCAAGATGTTCGACATGGTCAACCTCCTGACCGGCGGCGGTCCAGGCTCGACGACCGAGGTCGCCTCGATCACCCTGAAGCGCGAAGCCTTCGAGAAGTGGCGGACCGGCTATTCCTCGGCCTTCGCCATCATCCTGTTCGTCACCGTGTTCGGCCTCGCCAACATCTACGTCAAGGCGCTCAACCGGGTGAAAAGCCGATGACCGGTCTCGCAACCGCCCATTCCGTCGTCGATCCGTCGCCGCTGACCAAGCGGATCGCGGCAACCGTGGTGATCGCCTATGCGCTGATCACTCTGGTGCCGCTGCTGTGGATCTTCATGACCGGCTTCAAGTCGCCGTCGGACGCGATCGCCTATCCGCCGAAGCTCGTCGCCGAGCCGAGCCTGGAGGGCTATTGCAACCTGTTCACGACCCGGACCCGGCAGGCGCCGGAGTACATGGCCAAGCTGCCACCGGCTGCCAGTCTGTGCGACCGCATCTCGCGCGGCCGCAACATGGTGGTCGCGGGTCCATCGAACTACATCCCGCGCTACGTGAATTCGCTGGTGATCGCGTTCGGCTCGACGGCGCTGTCGGTCGTGCTCGGCACGCTGGCGGCCTACGCGTTCTCGCGCTTCAAGGTGCCGTTGAAGGATGATCTGCTGTTCTTCATCCTGTCGACCCGGATGATGCCGCCGATCGCGGTCGCGATCCCGATCTATCTGATGTATCGCGAGCTCGGCCTGTCCGACACGCGGCTCGGCATGATCCTGCTCTATACGTCCGTCAACATCTCGCTCGCGGTCTGGCTGCTCAAGGGATTCATGGACGAGATCCCGCGCGAATACGAGGAGGCGGCGATGGTCGACGGCTACACCCGCCTGCAAGCCTTCTTCAAGGTCGTGTTGCCGCAGGCCACCACCGGCATCGTCGCCACCGCGATCTTCTGCCTGATCTTCGCCTGGAACGAATATGCCTTCGCGGTGCTTCTGACCTCGGGCACGGCGCAGACCGCGCCGCCCTTCATCCCGATCATCATCGGCGAGGGCGGCCAGGATTGGCCGGCGGTCGCGGCGGGCACCACGCTGTTCCTGATCCCGATCGTCGTGTTCACGGTGCTGCTGAGAAAACATCTGTTGCGCGGCATCACCTTCGGAGCGGTGCGCAAATGACCGAGATGGCACAAGATCAGCCGGCCGATGCGGCGCACTCGCGCTGGCCACGGGCGCTGCGGCGCGGCCCGATGGAGACGCTGGCAACGATCCTCATTGCGGCCGGCGTGCTGATGCTGCTGCAGCCGTTCGCACTGGTGCTCTACACCTATTCCTTCATCACCACGCTCGCCGGCGTCGTGATGTTCACCATCGTCTCCAAGTTTCCGGACTGACGCCATGGCCGAGATCCGGATCGAGAATCTGTTCAAGGAGTTCGGCGGCTTTGCCGCCGTGCGCGGCACAAGCTTCACGATCGCCGACGGCGAGTTCTTCTGCCTGCTCGGTCCGTCCGGCTGCGGCAAGACCACGACGCTGCGCATGATTGCAGGCCTGGAGCTGCCGACCTCGGGGGCGATCAGGCTCGGCGGCGAGGACGTCACCTTCCGCCGCGCGCGCGAGCGCGACATCGCCATGGTGTTCCAGCTGTTCGCGCTCTACCCGCACATGAACGTGCGCCGGAACATCGCTTTTCCCCTGGTCTCGATGGGGGTGCCCAAGGGGGAGATCCGGCGGCGGGTCGAGGAAGCCGCGCGCATCCTGCGCATCGACCATCTGATCGACCGTCCGGTGAGCGGGTTGTCGAGCGGCGATCGCCAGCGCGTCGCGCTCGGCCGCGCCATCGTCCGCGAGCCGAAAGCGTTCTTGATGGATGAGCCGCTCGGCGCGCTCGATGCGGAGTTCCGTCACATCATGTGCGGCGAGCTGCGCGCCCTGCACGACCGGCTCAAGGCCACCACCGTGTTCGTGACTCACGACCAGCTCGAGGCGATGTCGATGGCCGACACGATCGCGGTGATGAATCGCGGCGTCGTGGAGCAGCTCGGAACGCCCCAGGAGATCTACGACCGTCCCGCCACCATGTTCGTCGCGGACTTCATCGGCTCGCCGGCGATGAACTTCATCCGCTTCGCGGGCAGGCTTGGCGCCGGCACGAACTGCGTGCGGATCGACGGCGCCGAGATCGGCGTGCCCGAGCTGCGCGAGGATGCCGGGAGCGACGAGTTGGTCCTCGGTGTGCGGCCGGAGCAGGTGGCGCTCAGCGCCGAAGGCGGGCTGCGCGGCGAGGTGTTCGGCGCCGAATATCTCGGCACCACCCAGATCATCACCGTCACGACGTCTCATGGCATCGTCAAGGCGCGCGCGCCCGCGGCGGTCCGGGTGCAGCGTGCGGAGCCGGTCGGGCTCAGCTTCCGCGCCGACCGGCTGTCGCTGTTCGACGCCGCCACGGGCCGCGCGGTCCGCACGGCGCTGTATGAGCAGCCGGTGAGAGGAGGGCGCCATCATGGCTGAGACGCGGCTCAACGCCGTCAGCAAGTCGTTCGGTTCCAAGCCGGCGGTACGGGATTTGTCGCTGACCATCCGCGACGGCGAGCTCGTCGTGCTGCTCGGGCCGACCGGTGCCGGCAAGACCACGACATTGCGGCTCGTGGCCGGCCTCGAGATGCCGGATCGCGGCAGCATCACCATCGGCGGCGTCGACCAGACGAAGGCGACGCCGGCCGCGCGTGACGTCACATTCGTGTTCCAGCAATATTCTCTCTATCCGCATCTGTCGGTGTACGACAATCTGGCTTTCCCACTGCGCTCGCCGGTGCGCAAGATTGCGGAGGCTGAGATCAGGCGCATCGTCGGTGACGTCGCGGCGATGCTCCGGATCGAGGACAAGCTCGGCAACCGCGCTACTCAGCTCTCCGGCGGCCAGATGCAGCGCGTGGCGATCGGCCGCGCGCTGGTGCGCAGACCTGCGATCGCGTTGCTAGACGAGCCGCTATCCTCGCTCGACGCCAAGCTGCGTTCCGAGCTGCGCATCGAGCTCAAGCGTATCCAGCAGGATCTCGGCGCCACCATGCTCTACGTCACCCACGACCAGATCGAGGCGATGACGCTCGCCAACCGTATCGGCGTGATCGAGCAGGGCCGGCTGGTGCAGGTCGGCAGCCCGCGGGAGGTCTATGAGGATCCGGCCAATACCTATGTGGCGACCCGGCTCGGCAGTCCCGGCATCAATCTACTGCCGCGCGGGCTGTTTCCGGATCTTGCGGTGCCGGGCGACGTCGCGACGATCGGCGCGCGCACCGAGCACATGACGGTCCGGCGCGCCGAGAGCCGTGCCGACGCACGGGTGAAATGGATCGAGCATCTCGGCGATCAGAATCATCTGCATATCACGCTGCAGGACCAGACCATCGTCAGCCTGGTGGAGCCGGATACGGAATTGAAAGTCGGCGACTCCGTCGCTATCGAGTTCACCCGGCCGCTGCTGTTCGACCGGGCGGGCCAGCGGGTGAGATAGACAATGGACCAGGCGTTCAAGCGCAAGGTGATCGTGGCGATGGCCGATGCCATCATCGCCCATGCGGAGGAGCTGACCGCGCTCGACTCGGCGATCGGCGACGGCGATCACGGCCTCAACATGAAGCGCGGCTTCGAGGCCGTGCTCGCCGATGTGGACAATATCTCCGCCAAGCCTCTTCCCGAGGCGTTGAAGGCGGTCGGCATGGCGCTGGTGATGAAGGTCGGCGGTGCGTCCGGTCCGCTCTATGGCACGCTGGCGATGGGACTTGGCAAGGCGCTGCCATCAGAGCCCTCTGCCGCCGAAGCGGCGGCGGCGCTCGGTCGCGCCATCGCGGACGTCAAAGCGCGTGGCAAGTCGGAAGCAGGGCAGAAGACCATGCTCGACGTCTTGATCCCTGTGCAGGTCGCTTTTGCGGCCGGTGGCGACGATCTCAGTTCCCGGCTGCCCGCAATCGCCGCCGAGGCCGCCGACGCGACGGTGCCGATGCTGGCGATCCGCGGCCGTGCTTCGTTTCTCGGCGAGCGCTCGATCGGGCACATGGATCCCGGCGCGCGCTCGTCCAGCCTGCTGGTGCAGGCGATCTGCGGCGTATTCAATGAGGCCTGGGCATGAGTGAGCAGAAGAATGTCGGCATCGTCATCGTGTCGCATTCCGCCAAGGTGGCGGAAGGCGCGGCCGACATGGTCCGGCAGATGGTCGGCGACAGCGTGCCGCTCGCGGCGGTCGGCGGCAATGCCGATGGCGGGCTCGGCACCGATGTCGGCGCCATCATGGGCGCGATCGACAAGGCATGGTCGGAGTCGGGCGTTGCGATCCTGGTCGATCTCGGCGGCGCCGAGACCAACAGCGAGATGGCGGTGGAGATGATGCCGGAGGAGCGGCGCGAGCGCATCGTGATCTGCAACGCGCCGCTGGTCGAGGGCGCCGTGATGGCGGCGACGGAAGCTTCCGGCGGCTCGCCGCTCGATGCGGTGCGCGCGACCGCCGAAGAGCTGATGGGCGGATGAGCGGGAACGACAATGGCTGACGGTGGAGAGATCGGCATGCAGGAAGCGAAGGCGCACGCGCTGCTGACCAACGAGGTCGGGCTGCATGCGCGGCCCTCGGTCAAGCTGACCCAGCTCGCCAAGCGCTTTGCGTCGAGCATCGAAGTCGCGATCGCGGCCGACGGGCCCTGGACCGACGCCAAGAGCCCGGTGAAGATCATGCGCGTCAAGGCCGCCAAGGGCGAGACGCTGTTCCTGCGCGCCAATGGAACCGATGCCGAGGCCGCCATCGCCGCGCTGGTCGATCTGGTGAACCGCAAGTTCGACGAGGAGTGACGATGGAGCGGCGTATCTTCGGGCGGGCGGCGTCGGACGGGATGGCCATCGGGCCCGCGGCGATCCTGCATGCGCTGGAGGGCGCCAGCCGGACGAAAGGGGCGATCGCCGAGGAGCA
This sequence comes from Bradyrhizobium sp. SZCCHNRI1029, assembly GCF_032487555.1. Lineage (NCBI taxonomy): Bacteria > Pseudomonadati > Pseudomonadota > Alphaproteobacteria > Hyphomicrobiales > Nitrobacteraceae > Bradyrhizobium > Bradyrhizobium sp. SZCCHNRI1029. The sequence goes on along the minus strand of NZ_JAUEUK010000001.1, from coordinate 573,483 downwards.
TGAAGCGCTCGCCGTAGCGGTCGCGCATGCGCGCGAGGCCGTGGCCGAGCTGATCGACAGGCTCGAGGGAGACGCGGCCGAGCTGATCGGCTTTCAGCTCGCGCTGCTCGAAGACGATGCGCTGACCGAGGCGGCTTACGTCCAGATCGAGGGCGGCGTCGCTGCGGATGCGGCTTGGCGTGCGGCGATGGCGGAGGAGATGGCGGGGTATGAGTCCGCTGAGGACGAATATTTCCGCGCCCGCGCCGGCGACCTCGCCGACATCCGGGATCGCGTGCTGCGACACTTGTTCGGCTTGCAGCAGAACGGCAAGTTGCCGAAGGGGGCGATCGTCGTTGCGCGTGATCTGGCGCCATCGGCTTTCCTCGCCATCGAGTGGACGAATGGAGGGGGCATCGCGCTCGGCGAGGGCAGCCCGACCAGCCATGTCGCGATGTTGGCGCGCAGCCGCGGCGTGCCGATGGTGGTCGGGCTCGGTCACGATTGGGACAAGCTGACAGGGGATTTGCTGGTCGATGGCGGTCGCGGTGTCGTCATTGCCGATCCCAGTGCGCAGCGTATCGCTGCCGCCCGGGCGGAGGATGCGACCGCCTCGCGCCGCAAGGCGGACGCGATCGCGCGCCAGCACGAACCGGCACTGACGCGCGACGGCACCCGCGTCTCGGTGCTCGTCAACATCTCCGGCCCTGCCGACATGACGCTGCTTCCGGCCGCAGCCTGCGACGGCATCGGCCTGGCACGCACCGAGTTTCTCACCGGCAACCTGCTTCACGACGAGGAGGCACAATATCACGCCTATGCCGAGCTCGTGCGCTGGGCCGAAGGCCGGCCGGTCACGATCCGCACGCTCGATGCCGGCGGCGACAAGCCGATTCCGGGCTACACGATCGATGGCGAGAGCAACCCGTTTCTCGGCCTTCGTGGCCTCCGTCTGTCCTTGCGTCACCCCGAGATCTTCCGCGTTCAACTGCGCGCGCTGGCTCGCGCCGCTGCGCTCGGACCGCTCAAGGTGATGCTGCCGATGGTGACCAATGCAGCGGAGCTGGACGTGGCGCGTCGCCATCTCCGCGCCGTGCTCGCCGACTTGGCCGCCGGCAACGTCGCGTTCGCCGCGCCGGCCTTCGGAATGATGGTCGAGGTGCCGGCTGCTGCGTTGGCAGCGCATGACTTCGCTGCGGACTTCTTCTCGATCGGCACCAATGACCTGACCCAATACGCGACCGCTGCTTCGCGTGACGGCGCCGAGGTCGCCGACTATGCTGACGTGCTGCATCCCGGGGTGCTGGCGATGATTGCCCATGTGGTGCGCGCTGGTCGCGCGCGGGGCGTGGAAGTCTCGATCTGCGGCGACGCCGCCGGTGATGTCAGAGCCATGCCGGCGCTGCTTGAGCTCGGTGTGCGCGCGCTGTCGGTCGCGCCGGGCCTGCTGCCGCTGGTGAAGGCGGCGATCCGCGAGCTTGACCTCGCCAAGGGCACGGAAAAGACCGCGGAAGAGGGCGCATGAGTGACCAGGATGCATCGGGGGCCGCGAGTCCGCTCGCCGAATACAAGGCGATCCTGCGCGCGGTGATCGACAGCCGTCCCTCCGGTACACGGCAGCGGCTGGCGGAGGCGATCGGCAAGAATCGCAGCTTCATCTCGCAGATCGTCAATCCGGCCTATGCGACGCCGATCCCGCTGCAGCATCTCGAGACCATCTTCCACATCTGTCACTTCTCGCCGCATGAGCAGCAGGCTTTTCTGACCGCCTACCGCGCCGCCCATCCGGGCCGGCTGGACGAGGTCGAGGCGCAGCGGCCGATGCGGCGCCTCGTGGTCGAGCTGCCGGACTTCGGCGACCCCGCGCTCAACGCCCATGCCGACCGCATCATCACCGGCGTCGCGCGCGGCATCACCGCGCTGATCTCAGCCAACGAAAACAACGACGACGCCGAACCGGGAGGGAAGCCATGAAGAAGCTGATCAACGCCGTTTCCGACGTGCTGACCGAGAGCCTGCAGGGTTTTGCCGCCGTGCATGGCGACATCGTCACGCTGGGCGAGGACAACAAGTTCGTTCGCCGCAAGAGCCTCAAACCGGGCAAGGTCGCGCTGATCTCCGGCGGCGGCTCCGGCCATGAGCCGCTCCACGCCGGCTTCGTCGGGCCGGGCATGCTCGATGCCGCCTGTCCGGGCCAGGTTTTCACCTCGCCGACGCCTGACCAGATGCTCGCGGCCGCGCAGGCCGTGGACACCGGCGCGGGCGCGCTGTTCATCGTCAAGAACTACGAAGGCGACGTGATGAATTTCGCGATGGCCGCGGAGATGATGGAGGGCAAGGTCGCGACCGTCATTACCGACGACGACGTCGCGGTCGAGACCTCGACCTATTCGACCGGCCGCCGCGGCGTTGCCGGCACGCTGATCGTGGAGAAGATGCTGGGTGCTGCGGCCGAGCAGGGCCGCGATCTCGACGCGCTGAAGGCGCTTGGTGACGACGTCAACAGGCGCACCCGCTCGATGGGCGTGGCGCTGACCTCATGCACGGTGCCGGCCGCGGGCAAGCCGACCTTCACGCTCGGCGAGGACGAGATGGAGATGGGGGTCGGCATCCATGGCGAGCCCGGCAGGCGCCGGGTCAAGCTGGCGTCCGCGGACGCCATCGCCGAGGAGATGATGGGCGCGATCCTGGCCGATCTTGCAGCGAAGCCCGGGACTCCGTGCCTGCTGCTGGTCAACGGCTTCGGGGCTACGCCAGCGATGGAGTTGTACGTGATGGCCAATGCGGCGCGGCGCATCCTGGAAGGGCGCGGGCTCGCCATCGCGCGCGGGCTGGTCGGCTCCTACGTCACCTCGCTCGACATGGCCGGCTGCTCGCTCACCGTGACCGCGCTCGATGATGCATCGCTGGGACTGTGGGACGCGCCGGTGCACACCGCGGCGCTGCGCTGGGGCTGCTGAAGCGATACGTGCTCAGCGGATCTCGTTCGAGTAGTAGTGTTGCGCCGTCGTGGCGCGGTGCTGGCTGAGGATCGCCAGCGCGCCGGTCTGGTCGTAGGCCTCCTCGTCGATCACCAGCACGGCGCTCGGAGCGGGCAGGCCGAGCAGCTTGCGGTCCTCCTTGGTGGCGACCTCCGCCGTCACCTTCTCGCGCACCGCGGCGATCCGGATGCCATAGGCCTCGAGCAGATGCCGGTAGATCAGGGCAGGGACCTTCTTCGGCTCGGCCGGAAATCCCGCCACGCGGCTCGCGACCATCGAGATCCGCGAATGCAGCACCGGCGCGCCAGCGACGCGGCGGATGCGATGAAGATGCAGCAGCGGCTCGCCCTCGGCCATCGCGAACAGCGCCGCTTCGTCTGGCTCGGCGGCGCGTGTCGTCACCGACAGCACCTCGGCCTCCGAGTGCAGCAGGCTGCCGTCCGCGCCGAGCAGGCGGAAGTACCGGAAGAAGAAGCTGAGCCCATGCTGCGACGCGCGGCCCGTCACCACCGTGCCGGTCTTGCGCCGGCGCATCAGCATGCCGCCCGCGGTGAGATCGGCCAGCGCGCGGCGGATAGTGCCGACGGCGACGCCATATTGATTGGCGAGCGCGACCTCGCCGGGCAGCACTGTGCCGGGCGGCATGTCGCCGATCAGGATCGCCTCGGCGATCTGGCGCTTGACATGCTCGTAGAGCGGCACCGGCAGCGCGCCTGGACCCGCCCCCACCCCGTCTGCCGCTTTGCTGGCCACAGCTGCCTTTTTCATGGAATTGACAAACGCCGCGTTGTGAATTTTATTTCTATATAGAATATAGGATAGAGCTGGCGGCAAATGATTTCTGAGGGCATTCCAGCGGACCGGGGCGCGCGCAGCCTGGCCAGCGCTTTTGCCGCGATCGACGCCATGGCCGAGACGGCGGTCGAGGACCTGCGGAAGATGGTGGCGGTCGACACCAGCTTTCCTCCGGGGGCCGGCTACGATGCATTTGCCGACGTGATGGAGCAGCTCGCTGCCCCGCTGGCACTGGATAGCGAGCGCGTGATCGTTCCGGAGGACCTATGGCGCGCACCGGGCGCGCGCGGATCGCGGACGAATCTGATCGCACGGCGCCGCTCCGGCAGACCGGTGCTCGGGCTCTATTTCCATGTGGACACGGTACCGGCGGCGCCCGGCTGGGCCAGCGATCCGCTGCAACTGAGCCGCGACGGTGACCGTCTGATCGGACTCGGCGCGGCCGACATGAAGGGATCGATTGCGGCCGCGCTGCTCGCACTCCGCGGCGCGCAGCAGACCGGATTGCCGCTGGCCTATGATCCGATGTTGCTGCTGTGCACGGACGAGGAGGCAGGGCTCTATCCCGGCGTGCGTTACCTTGCCGAGCAGGGCCGTCTCGAAGGGCATATTCTGAATTTCAACGGCAGCGCCATGCCGCGGATCTGGGCCGGCTGCTTCGGCCTGTTCACGCTCACGGTGCGGGTTCACGGCAAGGCAGCGCATGCCGGCGAGCAGCGCCGCGCCGGCGCCAACGCGATCGAGGCGGCGCTGCCGATCCTCAATGCGCTCGCGGCCCTCGAGCCGGTCATCGCGCAGCGGACGTCGGCGTTGCCGCCACCGCCGCAGGCGGCTGGACCGCTCGCCGCGAGCCTCGACATCTCAGCCATTCATGGCGGCCAATGCGGCGGACAGATCCCCTCGCTGGTCGAGATTCTCCTGTGCCGCCGATACGCGCCCGAGGAGGACTTCGCCGCCGCACGCCGCGAGATCGAAACGGCCGTCCGGCAGGCGGCCGGCGCCGTCGACGTCGAGATCATCCTCACCGGCCATCTGATGCCGACATCCGATCCCGGCGGGCCGCATTGGCCGCGCTGGCAGCAGGCGCTGTCGGCCGGCTTCGGCTATGCCGCGGAGGACTTCGCTCGCTGGGGGGCGGCCGGCTGCTCCGATTTCGGCTGGGTGCAGCAGGCCACGGGCGTGCAGGAGGTGCTGCTCACGGGCCTCGGCAGGCCCGATAGCCGCATTCATGCGCCGGGCGAATCCACGACGCTCGCCGACATCGTCGCATTGGCGAAATCGGTGCTCGCCTATCTTGCAGCCGAGTTCCGTCCCGAACTCTGTCCCGAAGCCATCACGCCTGAAAAGGACTTCGCCTGATGCCGTCCGTGACCCGTCGTCATTTCCTTGCCGGCTCCGCGCTCGTGCTTGGTGCTCTGCCGCAAGTCTCTCTCTCTGCCGAGGTGCCGAAGCACGGCGGCGTGTTGCGGATCTCGGTCGACCAGGGCGCGGCGGTCATTCATCCGCTGCTCGCGCGTGTCAATCCGGAATACCTCATCACCGAGCTGCTCTATTCCAACTTGACCCGGTTGAAGCCGGACATGTCGGTCGAGCCGGACCTCGCCTTGTCGTGGCAGGCCGGCGCGGGGCTCACCGAGTGGACGTTCAGGCTGCGGCCCAATCTCAGCTTCCACGACGGCTCGCCGCTGACGGCGGAGGATGTCGTCGCGACCTTCAAGGCGATCCTCGATCCGAAGACCGCATCACCGGCGCGCACCAATGTCGGCCCGATCAAGGATGTCGCTGCCGTCGATGCGTCGACCGTGCGGTTCACGTTGTCGGTTGCCTTTGCCGATTTTCCGGTCGCGCTCGCCTACAACAATGCGCGCATCGTGCCTGCGAAAGTCGTTGCTGCCGATCTCGCCAGCCTCGCCACAAAGGCGAATGGTTCAGGGCCGTTCAAGCTCGTGTCCTATGAGCCGGACCGCAAGATCGTCGTCGAGCGCAACCCGGCGTATTACGATCCGGCGCGGCCTTTGCTCGATCGCGTCGAGATTCTCGTCTATCCCGACCGCACCGCCGAAGCATCGGCTCTGATTTCGGGCGACATCGATCTCATGTTGTCGACCACGCCCGGCGAATATGAGCGGCTCGGCAAGGCCAGCGGCGTCAAGGCGGTGCGGGTCCCCTCGGGGCAGTTTCTGAACGTCAACATGGGCTGCGATCAGAAGCCGTTCAACGACGTTCGCGTGCGCCAGGCGCTGGCGCTGACCATCGATCGCGAGGCCATGGCCGGCTTCGTGGCCGGCGGCTACGGCACGCCCGGCAACGACACGCCGCTGAGCCCCGCCTACCGGTTCTATCAGGACAGCAAGCTGAAGAAGCCCGACATCGCGAAAGCCAGGCAATTGCTCGCCGATGCCGGCTATCCCTCCGGCATCTACCTGACGATGGTGGCATCCGACAAACCGGACACGCGCACGCAGCTTGGCGTTGCGATCCGTGAGATGGCGGCACCGGCCGGCTTCCGCATCAACGTTCAGACGATGCCGCACGCGACCTATCTCGACCAGGTCTGGAAGAAGGGCAATTTCTACGTCGGATTCTACAACATGCAATCGACCGCCGACGCGATCTTCAAGCTGCTCTACACCTCGGATGCCGCCTGGAACGAGACACGCTGGAACAATGCGCGCTTCGACGAGATCGTCAATGCGGCGCGTAGCGAGACCGACGATGCCAATCGCGCCGCGCTCTATGCGCGGGCCCAGACGATGATGAGCGAGGAGGTGCCGTCGGTCATTCCGGTCTTCTTCGACATCCTGGCGGCGCAGCGCGCCTATGTGGAAGGATACCAGCTGCATCCGCGCGGATCGGTGTTTCGGCTCGATCTCGTCTCGCTCGGCGCAGGCGCGCCCAGGCGCAGCTGAGGCGGGGATCCGAGCGGTGTCATTCGCCTGGCTGCTGCGGCGGCTGCTCCTGATGGTCTATACGGTCGTCGTCGTCAGTGTGCTGGTGTTCGCCATCACACAGGCGCTACCGGCTGACGCGGCGCAGACGCTGCTTGGCGAGAACGCTTCGCCGGAGGCGCTGGCCGCAATTCGCAGCCGGCTCGGGCTCGACGACCCGGTCTGGCTGCAATTCACGCATTGGGTCGCGCACGCGGCCATCGGCAATTTCGGTGTCTCCATGCGCACCGGCCTGCCGGTCGCGCCGGAGATGCTGACGGCGCTGTCGCGCTCGCTGCTGCTGGCAGCGGGCGCACTCGTCGTCACCCTCCTGATCGCGGTCCCGCTCGGAATCTTCGCGGCGCTCCGCAAGGGGCGGCCGGCGGATACGGCCACCAGCGTGGTCGCCTATCTCGGGGTCTCCCTGCCGGAGTTCGTCACGGCAACCGTGCTCGCGCTGCTGCTGACCGACATTCTGCCATGGCTGCCGGCGACCGGCTACGTGTCGCCGCTGGAGGATGCCGGGCCGGCGCTGCGCCATCTGATCCTTCCGGTCCTGACCGTCTCGGTCATTCTCGTCGCGCATGTGATGCGCATGATGCGTTCGGAGACGCTGGACGTGCTGCAGTCCGACTACGTCCGCGCGGCGCGGCTGAAAGGCCTGCCCGAGCGGACGGTGCTGGTGCGGCATGTGATGCGCAACGCGCTGCTGCCGGTCATCACCATCGTCGCGCTCGACGTCGGCTATCTCCTGGGCGGCATCATCGTCATCGAGGAGATTTTCGCCATTCCCGGCATCGGCCGGGCGTTGATGATCGCCATCACCACCCGCGATCTGCCGTCGATCCAGGCCGGCGCGATGATCATGGCGGTCACCTATGCGATCACCAACACGCTGGCGGATGTCGTCTACGCGCTGCTCGACAGGCGGATCAGCTATGACTGAGCTGCTCGGCAGGATGATCCGCAAGCCGCAGGGGGCGATCAGCGTGATGCTGCTCGTTGCCCTCGCCATCGTCTGCATCCTCGGCCCGTGGCTCGCGCCCTATGGGCCGGAGAAGATGGATTTTCTCGGCCGTTTCCGCCCGCCGGGATGGCAGAACTGGCTGGGCGCCGATCAGTTCGGCCGCGACGTGCTGAGCCGGCTGCTGTCCGGCGCGCGCGCCACCGTTCCGATGGCGCTCGCGGCGACGCTCGCCGGCAGCGCGATGGGCGCCGTGATCGGCGTCGCATCGGCCTATCTCGGTGGCAAGGCCGACGAATTCATCATGCGCACCAACGATGCTGTGATGGCCATTCCCGGTCTCCTCATGGCGCTGCTGCTGGTCAGCACGCTCGGAAATGGGGCTGTCAACGCGGTGATCGCGATTGCCTTTGCGTTCGCGCCGGGCATGGCACGGGTCACGCGCTCCGTGGCGCTTGCTGTGCGCAGTCAGGACTACGTCAAGGCCGCCATCGCGCGCGGCGAAGCGGCATCGCAGATCATTTTCCGCGAGATGCTTCCGAACGTGATGGGCCCGATCATCATCGAGGCCACCATCCGGGTGTCATTTGCGGTGATGCTGTTCGCGACGCTCAGCTTCCTCGGCCTGGGTGCACAGCCGCCGGCATCGGAATGGGGCCTGATGGTGGCCGATGCGCGCCAATACATGCACCGGGCGCCATGGATCCTCATCGCGCCCTCGGCCGCGATCGCGCTGTCGGCGATCGCCTTCAATCTCGTCGGCGATGCCCTGCGCGACGCGCTGAATCCGAGGGACGATCGATGAAGCCGGCGCTCGCCATCACTGGTTACGGGCTGGACTACGTCACCCCGGCGGGCGCTGTGGAGGTGCTGCGTGACGTGTCGCTCGAGATCGCGCCCGGCGAGGTGCTCGGCCTCGTCGGCGAATCCGGCTCCGGTAAGAGCTCGCTGGCTTGGGCGTTGATGCGGCATCTGCCGGCCAATGCCCGCGAGGTCTCGGGCTCCCTGTGTCTGGGTGACCTCGACCTGCGGTCCCTCAGCCTGAAGCGACTGACCGCGGTCCGTGGCCGCCGCATCGGCATGGTGTTCCAGGATCCGTCGACCGCGCTCAATCCGACATTGACCATCGGCCGCCAGATCACCGAGGCGCTGATGCGTCATCGCGATCTGAATGCGCGGGCCGCCAGGAACCTCGCGATCGAATTGCTCGGCCATGTCGAGCTGCGCGACCCCGTGGCGGTGCTGCGGCGCTATCCGCACGAGATCTCCGGCGGCGAGAAGCAGCGGGTAGTCATCGCGACGGCCTTTGGGTGCCGGCCCGATGTCATCCTGTTCGATGAGCCTACGACGGCGCTCGACGTCATCACCGGCGCCCGCATCATCGAGCTGTTTGCGCGGTTGCGTGCGGAGACGGGCGTCGCTGCGCTCTACATCTCGCACGATCTCGCGATGATGACCCGGGTCGCCGATCGTGTCGCGGTGATCCGGCACGGCCGCATCGTCGAGCAGGCGCCCGCGTCTGATATCTTCAGGACGCCGCAGCACGCCTACACCAAGGCGCTCATCGCCGCCGTGCCGCGTCCGGAGCGGCGGCTCGTGAACGATCAGCCGGGCGCGGCCCTGGTACTGGACGCACGCGGCATCGAAGTCCATTACGGCAGGGGCGGGCTGTTCCGTGCGGCTCCGTCACCGGCGACCAGGGCCGTCGATGTCCGCGTCCGTGCCGGCGAAATCGTCGGCCTCGTCGGTGAATCCGGCTCGGGGAAGTCATCCGTCGCTAGCGCCCTCACCGGGCTTGCCCGCTTCGACGGCACGATCAGCTTCGACGGCCGAACGTTGCGCAGGGCCGGTGATATGAACCGTGCCTATCGGCGCGATGTCCAAATCGTGTTCCAGCACCCGGATTCCTCGCTCAATCCGCGCCATCGGATCGGTGAGATCCTGTCGCGCCCCTTGAAGCTCTATGGCGGCGACGTCGCCGCCGTGCCGCGCCTGCTCGAACAGGTCCGGCTGCCGGCGTCGTATGCCATGCGCTGGCCGCACCAGCTCTCGGGTGGCGAGAAGCAGCGCGTCGCGATCGCGCGTGCTTTTGCGGCGCGGCCGCGCCTGGTGATCTGCGACGAGATCACGGCGCCGCTCGACGTCTCGGTCCAGGCCCAGATCATCGAGCTGCTGCTGGCTTTGCGCGCCCAGACGGGTGCGGCCTATCTCTTCATCACCCACGATCTCAACCTGATCAGGCAGATCGCGCACCGCATCGTCGTGATGCGCCACGGCCGGCTGGTCGACAGCCGTGCCGTCGATGCCTTCGGCGCAGACGACGTTCACCCTTACACCCGCGAGCTGATGGCGGCCTCGCCAGCGCCCGTTGGCTGACCGCAAGGATTGCCCCCATGGATCGCAACGACCTGCTCGCCCGCATCGACATTCCAGCTTCGCTCGCGCTGCTGTCGCGCATGGTTCAGCACAAGAGCTATTCGAAGACCGAGGGCGAGAAGCAGCTCGCGACCTTCATGGCTGAACAGATGAGCGCGATCGGCCTGGATGCCGCGGTCGCCCCGTTCGGGGCCGAGGGCCGTGTCAACGCGGTCGGCCGCTGGCACGGCACCGGCGGCGGCAAGAGCCTGCTCTTCAACGGCCATGTCGATACAAATCCGGTGACCGAGGGCTGGACCCTCGATCCCTGGGCGGGGAAGGTGGACGACGACTTCGTCTACGGAATCGGCGTGTCAAACATGAAGGCCGGCGACGCCGCCTATTTCTGCGCGGTCAAGACGCTAATCGAGGCCGGCGTCAGGCTGAGGGGTGATGTCGTTCTGACCTATGTGGTCGGCGAGCTGCAAGGCGGAGTCGGCACCTATTCGTTGCTGGAGCAGGGGCTGCGCGCGGACTATTTCATCAATTCCGAGCCAACCGACCTCAAGGCGATGACGATGCATGCCGCGGCATTCATGTTCATCATCGAGCTCGTCGGCAACACGCGGCATCTGTCGAAGCGCGAGGAGGCGGTGGACGCCATCACCGCCGCCTGCGATCTCATTCCGCGCCTCAATGCGATGCGGTTCTCCGGCGCGCGTTTGCCGGCACATGAGGCCATCAATCGCGTCCATGTCGGCGTCGTGCACGGCGCGCTCGGTCGTGAGTTGCACGAATGGCGGACGCCGCAGGTCGCGGATTTCGTCCGCATCAAGGGCTCCGGTCGTTACGCTCCTGGGCAGACCGAGCAGGGCGCGCTCGCGGACATGCGGCGCGAGCTCGATGCGCTGGAGGGGCGTTTTCCCGGCCTGAAGGCCCATCTGATGTCGGAGGACCGCGCCGGCGTGCCGACCATGCCGCCGTTCGAGGTCGCACCGGACAGCCCGATCGTCCGTGCGGTCAACAATGCCTATCGTGTCGTGCGCGGCGCCGCCCAGCCGACAGGCCCGGTGACGCCGAGCTGCTTCTATGGCACCGATGCCGGCCATCTTTATACCTATGGCGGCATGGAGGGCATCGTCTGCGGACCGGGCGGCCGCTACAACACGATGCCGGACGAGCGCGTCGACATTCCCGACTATCTCGACATGATCCGCATCTACATGCTGGCCATTCTCGATATCTGCGGCTGAACCCGCGCTCAGGCGGCGGCTGCCTGTTGCTGGAATTGCTCGAACGCCGCAATCGCATCGGCGGCATACATCAACGACGGTCCGCCGCCCATGTAGATCGCCATGCCGAGCGTCTCCTCGACCTCCTGCCGGCTTGCACCGAGACGGACGAGCGCCTCCGCGTGAAAGCCGATGCAGCCGTCGCACCGAACGGCAACCCCGATCGCCAGCGCGATCAGCTCCTTGGTCTTCTTGTCGAGCGCGCCATCAGCGGCGGCGGCCCTCGCCAGTGCAGAGAAGCCCTGCATGACGTCCGGAATGTCCTTGCGCAGCGTCTTCAGGTTACCCGAGATGTCCTTGCAGATCTCGCTGTACAGCTTGGTCATGATAGCTCCTACGACATCTTCGTGGTGGGTTTGCCGGGCTCGCGCAGTGCGATGTAGATCGCGGGGATCACGAGTACGGTGAGCAGGGTGGAGGAGGCCAGGCCGAACAGCAGCGAGATCGCCAGCCCCTGGAAGATCGGGTCGAGCAGGATCGTCGCAGCACCGATCATCGCCGCGAGCGCCGTCAGCAGGATCGGCTTGAAGCGCACGGCGCCGGCCTCCAACACGACGTCGCGCAGGGTCTTGCCCTCGCCGCCACTGTGCCGGATGAAGTCGACCAGCAGTATCGAGTTGCGGACGATGATGCCGGCCAGAGCAATGAAGCCGATCATCGACGTCGCCGTGAACGGCGCGCCCAGCAACCAGTGGCCGAGCAGGATGCCGATCAGGGTCAGCGGGATCGGCGTCAGGATCACCAGCGGCAGCCGGAAGCTCTTGAACTGCGCCACGACCAGAACGTAGATGCCGAGGATGGCCGCGCCGAATGCGGCGCCCATGTCGCGGAAGGTCACGTAGGTGATCTCCCATTCGCCATCCCACAGCAGCGTCGGACGGGACTCGTCCTTGGGCTGGCCGTGGAAGCCGATCACGGGCTTCGGCAGCTTGCCCCAGTCATGGGCGTCGATCCGGTCGGCGACCGCGAGCATGCCGTAGAGCGGGGCCTCGAAGCGGCCGGCGAGTTCTGCCATCACCATGTCGGCAAAGCGGCCGTCGCGGCGGAAGATCATCGGCGACCCCTCTTCCATCGTGGCCTTCACGACTTGGCCGAGTTCGACGACGGTCTTGCTGCCGGGCACCGTGTTGGCGGGCACCGGCGTCGATGCCAGGGCCTGGCTCCAGCTCTTGTCGTGCTTCGGCAGACGCACGGCGATCTCGATCGGATTGCGGTCTTCGCCGCGATGCGAGTAGCCGACCGAGACGCCGCCGAACAGCGTCTGGATCGTGTCGTAGACGTCGCGCTGCTCGACACCGAAGAATTCGAGACTGTCCTGGTCGATCGACAGTCGCAGCCGCGGCCGGCGCTGACCGATGGAATCGTCGATGTCGACGATGAAGGGAACGTCGGCGAAGACCTTCTTGAGTTCGGTGGTGACGGCGCGCCGGGTCGCCGCGTCCGGACCGTAGATCTCCGCCAGCAGGGTGGCGAGCACCGGAGGCCCGGGCGGCACTTCGACCACCTTGATGCTGGTGCCGGCCGGCACAGGGATGCTCTTCAGCCGCTGGCGCAGCTCGAGCGCGATGTCGTGGCTCGCGCGCTTGCGGTCGCCGCGCGCGGCGAGATTGACCTGGAGCTCGCCGAGCTCGGGCCGCTCCCGCAGATAGTAGTGCCTCACGAGACCGTTGAAGTTGAACGGGGCCGCCGTGCCGGCATAGCTCTGCACGGTCGTGATCTCCGGCAGCCCATGCGCAATGTCGGCGGCCGCGAACAGCGTGCGCTCGGTATCCTCCAGGCTCGCGCCTTCGGGCAGATCGACCATCACCGCGATCTCCGACTTGTTGTCGAACGGCAGCAGCTTGACGGTGACGGACTTGGTGGCGAACAGCGTCATCGACAGCAAGGTGGCGATGCCGACGCCGAGCAGGAAGATCCAGGCGGAGCGCTTGCTGGCGACGATCGGGCGCGCGACGCTGCGGTAGATGCGTCCGAGACGGCCTTCGCCATGCGCGTCATGAGAGTCCGCCGAGGCGCTGGTGGACCTCGGCGCCAGCCGCAGCATCAGCCACGGCGCCACCACCATGGCGACGAAAAACGAGAACAGCATCGCCGCCGAGGCGTTGGCCGGGATCGGCGCCATGTAGGGGCCCATCAGTCCCGACACGAACAGCATCGGCAGCAGGGCGGCGACCACGGTCAAGGTCGCGACAACGGTGGGGTTGCCGACTTCGGCGACCGCCTCGATGGTGGCCTGCAGGCGCGGCCGGCCGTCATGCATGCCCCAATGGCGCGCGATATTCTCGACCACGACGATGGCGTCGTCGACCAGGATGCCGATCGAGAAGATCAGGGCAAACAGGCTGACCCTGTTGATCGTGTAGCCCATCAGATTGGCGGCGAACATCGTCAGCAGGATCGTGGTCGGAATCACCACGAAGGTGACGAGGGCTTCGCGCCAGCCAATGGCGACCGCAATCAGCACGACGATCGAGATCGTGGCGAGGCCGAGATGGAACAGCAGCTCGTTGGCCTTCTCGTTGGCGGTCTCGCCGTAGTCGCGCGTCACCGTGACTGCGACGTCGCTCGGAATGAGACTGGCCTTCAGCCCTTCGAGGCGCTGCGCGATGTCGTGAGACACCACCACGGCATTGGCGCCGGCGCGCTTGGCGAGCGCAAGACTCACCGCCGGCACCCGGTGCCAGTCGCCCTTGTCGTTGCGGGCGTCATCCCAGACGCGATGCTCTGCGAGGTTGGGGCCGATGACGACGGTGGCGACGTCGCGCACATAGACGGGACGGCCGTCGCGCGTCGAGATCAGCAGCAGGCCGATGTCCGGGATGCCCGTAAGCGTCTGGCCCGCGGCGACATTGCGCACGATACCGCGGTCGCGAACGTCTCCGGCCAGGAACGAGCGGTTCGCGTCCTTCACCTTGGCGACGAGCTGCTGCAGAGTCACGCCGAACAGCGACAGCTTTTCCGGATCGGGCTCGACCCGGATCTGCTGGGCGCCGCCGCCGGAGATATAGGTCAGGCCGATATTGTCGACCTTGGTCAGCTCCGCACGCAGCTTGTCGGCGAGCTCGTAGAGGTCCTTGTCCGACCAGCGCCCGGCGGCTTCCGGCTTCGGCGACAGCGTCAGCACGGTGACGGCGACGTCGTTGATGCCGCGGCCGACGATCAGCGGCTCGGGAATGCCGACGGGGATGCGGTCGAGGTTGGCGCGTAGCTTCTCGTGGACGCGCAGGATCGCGTCCTCGAACTTGGTCCCCACCAGGAACCGCGCGGTGACCATGACACGGTCGTCCTCGGTCTGGCTGTAGACGTGTTCGACGCCATCGATCGCCTTGACGATGGTCTCCAGCGGCTTGGTCACGAGCTCGACGCCGTCAGGCGCACGCAGGCCGTCGGCGTTGACGCGGATGTCGACCATCGGCACGCTGATCTGCGGCTCTTCCTCGCGCGGGATCACGACGACGGCGATGAGGCCGACCACGAGCGCCGCGAGCAGAAACAGCGGCGTCAGCGGCGAGGCGATGGTCGCCTGGGTAAGCTTGCCTGAGAGTCCGAGTTTCACGGCTGCACCAACTGGTCGCCGGCGCGCAGGCCGGACAGGATTTCAAGTCCATCGGGGAGATCGGCGCTCGGCAGAGCGCGGCCGCGCTGCACCGGAACGCTCACCTTCTGCGTCCCTTGCTGCAACTGGACATAATCGATGCCGAACCGCGTTGTGACGTAGCGCTGCGGGATCACGTAGGCATCGCGTTGGCCGCCGGAGATCCAGACCCGGAGCCGGTCGCCGACGAAATACTGGCCGAGACCGGAGACGATCGCGTCGGCCACGACACGGCCTTCCTCGATCTGCGGATAGACCAGGTCGATCACCCCCCATTTGTCGGCGCTGTCGCCGAACTCGGCACCGTCGACCCGGACCTTGTCGCCGGCCTTGAGAAAGAGAGCGTGGCGCTCGGGCACGCGCAGTCGCAGCTTGAAGTTCTGCTGCGCCACCGTGACCACGGGATCGCCGGGCAGAACCACAGATCCGACGGCAACCAGCTTCTTCAACACGCGGCCGTCATCGGGAGCCAGCACCTGGCCCTCAGTCATCTGCTGGTTGACCACGGCACGCTCGGCGGTCTTGGCCCGCAGCCCGTTCTCGGCGACGTTCAGCGCCGTGCGCGTCTCGTCG
Source organism: Bradyrhizobium sp. SZCCHNRI1029 (assembly GCF_032487555.1). Lineage (NCBI taxonomy): Bacteria > Pseudomonadati > Pseudomonadota > Alphaproteobacteria > Hyphomicrobiales > Nitrobacteraceae > Bradyrhizobium > Bradyrhizobium sp. SZCCHNRI1029. The sequence continues at coordinate 558,022 of NZ_JAUEUK010000001.1, read as the reverse complement.
AGCTTGATGCGGGGCAGGGTGCCGCGCTCGACGAGGCCCTCGGTGCGGGTGAAGTCGATCTGCGCCTGGTTAGCTTGCGCCTGCAGCGCTTCGATCTGGGCGTCGAGCGATTTGATCTGCAGGGCCAGTTTGTCGTCGCCGATCAAGGCGATGGGCTGGCCGCGCCTGACCGGGTCGCCTTCGCGCACCGAAAGCTGCACGATGGTGCCGCCGATGCGGCCGCGGGCAGGGACCACGCTGATGCTCTCCACCGTCGCGAACACCGCCTTCTCGTCGGCGACCTGCCGCGGCGCCACCGTCAGCGTCTCCGCAAGGGCCGGCGCTGCCTGCCACGCCATCGCGGCGATCAAGCTCAGGACCGATAATCTGCGCATCAGCCTATTCCTGTCTGGTTTGATTCGATTTGTGAGGTTCGGGCGAGCCGTCCGCAGCCGGCTGCAGACATCTCACCTGGATGGGAGTTCCCGTTTGATATCGGTCAAGATGCCGGTCCGGCATCCTCATAGTCTCGGTAACGGTCTCGGCCCGCAGTACACCTGATAGAGCGTCTTGAGGACCTCGCGGGCCGGATCGCTTGTGATCGAATAGTAGATCGTCTGCCCCTCGCGCCTGGCGGTGACCAGGCCGTCCTTGCGCAGGAGCGCCAGGTGCTGCGACACGGTCGAATCGCGCAGGCCGAGAAACTCGGCGAGTTCTCCGACCGACCGCTCGTCGTCGACCAGCTGGCAGATGATCAGGAGGCGATGGCGGTTCGACAGCGCCTTCAGCAGGTCGCTGGCCTGGTCCGCCGCCGCCTCCATGATGTCAGCGTTAATTTTCATAGTTGCGTATATACAGATATTCGAATATATAGTCAAGGCCGGCGGCGGCGCCGCGGTGACATGAAGCAAGAATGAATCAAGTGCGGATGGAGGATCCCAATGGCGGAAATCGTGGTGATCGGGGCGGGGCTGAGCGGCTCGCTGATGGCTTATGAAATGTTGCCGCAACTGAGGAAGGAGGATCGCGTGACCGTCGTCTCGCAGGGCTCCTCCTATCATTTCGTGCCATCCAACCCCTGGGTGGCCGTGGGCTGGCGCAAGCGCGACGAGATCGAGATCGATCTGGTCGACGTCATGCAGCGCAAGGGCATCCGGCTGCTGACGCAGGGCGCCAAGCGCGTGCATCCGGCCGAGAACCAGGTCGAGCTGACGGACGGCGGCATGGTGGCATACGATTATCTCGTCGTCGCCACCGGTCCCGAACTCGCCTTCGACGAAATCCCGGGGCTTGGACCCGATGGGCATACGCAATCCGTGTGCCACGTCGACCACGCCGCTCATGCCAAGGCGGCCTTTGACAGGCTCGCCGAGAAACCCGGGCCCGTGATCGTCGGTGCGGTACAGGGCGCCTCATGCTTCGGCCCCGCTTACGAATTCCTGTTCATCCTGGAAACCGAGCTGCGCCGGCGCAAGATGCGCGATCAGGTGCCGATGACCTTCGTGACCTCCGAGCCCTATATCGGCCATCTCGGCCTCGACGGCGTCGGCGACACCAAGGGTCTGCTGGAAAGCGAGATGCGCGAAAAGCACATCAAGTGGATCACCAGCGCGCGCGTCACCAAGGTCGAGGATGGCCGCATGTTCGTGGAGGAGGTCGCCGACGACGGCACCGTCCGCAAGACGCACGAGCTACCGTTTGCCTATTCGATGATGCTGCCCGCCTTTCGCGGCGTGGGAGCCGTCCGCGGCATCGACAAGCTCACCAATCCCCGCGGCTTCGTCGTCGTGGACAAGCATCAGCGTAATCCGACCTTCCCCAACGTGTTTGCCATCGGCGTCTGCGTTGCGATTCCGCCGATCGGGCCGACGCCGGTGCCGGTCGGCGTGCCCAAGACCGGCTTCATGATCGAATCGATGGTGACGGCGACGGCCTTGAACATCGGGGCGCTGCTGCGCGGCCAGGAGCCAAAGGCCGAGCCGACCTGGAACGCGATCTGTCTTGCCGATTTCGGCGATTCCGGCGTCGCCTTCCTGGCCCAGCCGCAGATCCCGCCGCGCAACGTCAACTGGTCGTCGAAGGGAGAGTGGGTGCACTATGCCAAGGTCGCCTTCGAGAAGTACTTCCTGCGCAAGATGAGGCGCGGGACGCCCGAGCCGTTCTACGAAAAGTTCCTGCTCGACCGGCTCAACATCGCCAAGATCAAGGAAGTCAGGACCGGCACATGAGCAACGGTTTGCAGATCGTGTGCGGCCATTGCGGGCAGATCAACCGTCTGCCCGCGGACCGGGCGCCGACGCAGGGGAAATGCGGCAAGTGTCATACGCCGCTGTTCAGCGGCCATCCGATCGAGGTCGACCAGGCCGCGTTCGAACGCCATGTCGCGCACAGCAGTCTGCCGCTGCTCGTCGACGTCTGGGCGCCGTGGTGCGGCCCGTGCCGTGCGATGGCGCCGATGTTCGCGCGCGCTGCGCAAGAGCTGGAGCCGCGTGTGCAGCTTCTGAAGCTGAACTCGGACGAGGCGCCGGAGGTGTCGGCGCGGTTCGGCATCTCCGGAATTCCGACCATGCTGCTGCTGCAGCAGGGGCGGGAGCTGGCGCGAATCTCGGGTGCGATGGACTCGTAACGAATCGTCGCCTGGACACTGTCCGGCCTGCGGCAGTAGCCGTACGGCCGGGCCGGCACTTGCTTGATTACGCTCAAATGCAACCATGAAGGAGTATGTCATGAACGTCGACAAAGCAGTTCTCACCTTCGCGGGCGTCGTCGTCCTGCTCAGCCTGACGCTGGGCTGGTACGTCAGTCCCTACTGGTTCTTGCTGGCGGCCTTTGCGGGCGTGAACATGATCCAGGCCTCGTTCACGGGCTTCTGCCCGGCGGCGATCGTCTTCAAGAAGCTGGGGCTCAAAAGCGGCAACGCGTTCTCCTGAATCGGTCGGAAGGACGGCAAGATGAAGCGGGGATATCATGGCTGACTCGGACGAAACCTATATCGTCGGGCCGCTCTACAAGGCGCGCGACAAGGTCTATCCGGCGGCCGTGCACGGCCGCTTCCGGCGCATCAAGTGGACGATCCTGTGCATCACGCTCGGCATCTACTACCTGCTGCCCTTCGTCCGCTGGGATCGCGGACCCGGCATGCCGAACCAGGCGGTGCTGGTCGATTTCCCGCATCGCCGGTTCTACTTCTTCTTCATCGAGCTGTGGCCGCAGGAGGTCTACTACTTCACCGGCCTGCTCATCATCGCGGCGGTCGCCCTGTTCCTGATGAACGCGGTCGCCGGCCGGCTGTGGTGCGGCTATCTCTGTCCGCAGACGGTGTGGACCGACCTGTTCTACGCCGTCGAGCGCTGGGCCGAGGGCGACCGCCGTGAGCGCATGCTCAGCGACAAGCGCGGCTGGACCTTCACCCACATCCGCCAGGCCGCGCTGAAGCATTTCCTCTGGATCATGATCGGCTGGTGGACCGGTGGCGCCTGGGTGCTGTATTTCGACGATGCGCCGACCCTGGTGAAGGACCTCGCCACCTTCCAGGCGCCGTTCACCGCCTATCTCTGGATCGGCATCCTGACGGCGACGACTTATGTGTTCGCCGGCCACGCTCGCGAGCAGGTCTGCATCTACATGTGCCCGTGGCCGCGCATCCAGGCGGCGCTGACCGACGAGTGGGCGCTCAACGTCACCTACAAGGGCGACCGCGGCGAGCCGCGCATGTCGGTCAAGAAGGCGGAAGCCGCACGGCTGCAGGGCGCACCCGCCGGGGATTGCATCGACTGCCATCAATGCGTCAACGTCTGCCCGACCGGCGTCGACATCCGCCACGGCATCCAGCTCGGCTGCATCCAGTGCAGCCTGTGCATCGATGCCTGCGACAGCGTGATGACCCAGATCGGCCGTCCGACGGGCCTCATCGGTTACGACACCGACATCAACGTCCAGCGCCGCAAGGAAGGCAAGCCCGAGATCTACCGGATCATCCGACCGCGCACGATCATCTATGCGACCTTCATCGCGATCGTCGGCGGGATCATGCTGTACTCGCTGGTGACGCGCGGCACGATGGGCATCAACGTGCTGCATGAACGTAACCCGCTGTTCGTGCAGTTGTCGGATGGCGGCGTCCGCAACGACTACACGGTTCGTCTGCTCAACAAGCGCGGGCCGCGCGACTTCGTGCTGGACGTCGTGGGGCTTCCGAACGCCAAGGTGACGGTGGCCGGCGAAACGCGCGAGCAGGACGGTCGTATGGTGATCGACGTCGGCCAGGATCAGACCCGCGAGATCCGCATGTCGATCGAGGCCAAGGGGGCCGACCTTCCCTCCGCGCCGGTGGACATCGAGATCAAGATCACGGATCCGGCGACCGGGACGTCGGTCAGCAAGCGCGATCACTTCGTTCCGGCGACACGATAGACCATCGTCGTTCGCCGATTGCGAGGCGCCAGCGATAGGCCGTTGGCTTATACGGACTGATCGAGGGAGGAGCAGGTCGCTCCTCCCTCGATTGCCGAGTCCGGTTGTTCCAAATCAATGCCGCTCGGAAGCCGCAGGCAGAGCATTCTCGCGTCAAGGGATCGGAAGCTTTCCTACTGACGGAGAAAGACAGATGTTCAAGGTCGCAATTCTCATCTGGGTCATGCTGGGCACGGTGCTGGCAGGCAGCGCGGTGACGGCATTGTTGACGGTGCAGGGGCTGGTCGCGAGTCCGATGAAAGACCTGCCGTTGGCGGCGCTGGTCGGATTCGTCGTCGCCATGCCGCTATCCTATCTCGTCGCCGCGAAGATCAAGGGCGGGCGCGGCCGGACGGCGTGACGGTCATCGACGACGGGCCGGATCATCGTGCTGGTCCGGCCTGATCGTCGCGCAGGAGCCGAGGGAGCGCCAGTCTGGCGCCGTCCATGAAGAGGTCGATCGCATCACGCACGGTTTGCTCGAGATCTGATGGAACCGGTGTCTCGTAGATGAACTTTCGGATCGCGAGATAGAAGATGCGTCCGTGCAGTCCCCAGAACATCTCCGTCTCGCGGCTGCCGAGAGGGCAGGTGGCGGCGTCTGGCAGCTGCAGTTCATGCCGCAGCTCGATCGCGGCAGGCTCGATGATCTCGTGCCGGACGAGGTCGAGATAGCGGCCGGTGATGCCGAACGACTTCATGCCGGAGAACACGAAGATCCGCACCCAGTTGTATTCGAACACGCGTGCCACGTAGTCGAGATAGAAGCCGGTCAGTCGCGCCTTGAGTGGAAGGCTGCGATCGCGGATCAGCGGGCCCCAGTCCTGCGACCAGCGGCTGAGATAGACCTCCTGATAGACGCGCTCGATCAGGGCTTCCTTGCTGGGGAAGTGCCGGTAGATCACCGAATGCGCGATGCCCATGCGCTTGGCGAGCTCCCGCGTCTGGCCTTCGAAGCCGCGCTCGGCGAAAAAGCGGATCGCTTCATCCACGATCACGCGCTCGCGGTCGGCGGCGCGCATGTTGCGGCGCCTCGCCTGAGGACGGTTCTCGGACCTGCGCGGGCGTCCATCAACTCGGCCTGTTGTCTCAGCGCTCGCTGTCTTCGGGGTCCTAGCCATGGTCTCTATCGATTGCGGCGACAGCCTGCTTGATAGCCGAAAGCTGATTTGTGACCAATCGTTCGTTTCTGGTTGACCGCGGTGCCGCTGCGTGCAACTCTTTTGAGACCAGATGGTCACAAATTTGGGAATCCGGGCTGGCGAGCCCTGGCGGTGAGGAAACGGATGAAAGCGAGGGCTTTCAGCTATTTTCGTGCACACACGATCGGCGAGGCGCTCGAAGCTCATGCGGGCGCGGGCGACGATGTGCGCTTCATTGCTGGTGGTCAGAGCCTGGTTCCGGCGCTGGCGTTGCGTCTTCAGGCCCCGCGAATTCTGATCGATATCAACCACATTGCAGAGCTGCGCGGCATCACGCGGGACGGCGAATGGTTGCGGATCGGCGCCTTGACCCGGCACTGCGAGATGCTGACCGATCCGCTGATCGCTGAGTTTGCGCCGCTGTTGCGCGCCGCAGCCCCGTTCGTTGCGCATCCTGCCATCCGCAATCGCGGGACCTTTGGCGGCAGTGTCGCGCTGGCCGACCCAGCCTCCGAGTTTCCGGCGATGGTGCTGGCGCTCGACGCCGAGATTGAGATTGCCGGCGCGTCCGGCCGGCGCCGCGTCAAAGCCGATGACTTCTTCACCGATCTTTTCGAGACGGCGATCGCGCCCGGCGAGATCCTCGTCGCGGTTCATGTTCCTCTCTTCCAAGCCGGCCAGCGCGTTGCGTTCGATGAGCTGGCCCGCCGGCGCGGCGACTATGCACTGGTCGGTTGCGGCCTGCTCGCGACCTGCCAGGGCGATCTGATCGAGCGCATCCGCATTGCATTCTTTTCGGTCGGCAACGTCCCGACCCGTGCGAGGCACGCGGAGACAGCGCTCACCGGCAACCGGATCGATGCTGCACGGATTGCGGCGGCGCAGGCTGCGCTCGACGCCGATCTCTCGCCCGCTGACAGCGACGATGTTCCGGCGGCGATGCGTCTGCATCTGGCGCGCGTTCTGCTCGGCCGGCTGCTGGGACGGATCGGAGAAGCCGCATGAGCCCGCCGGTCAACATCGAGACCGAGGAGCAGGTCCGCATTCGCCTCATCGTCAACGGCCGCAAGGTGGCGTGTGACGTCGCGCCTCGCGACACGCTGGTGGATTGTCTTCGCCAGCAGCTCGAGCTGACCGGCACGCATGCCGGTTGCGAGATGGGGGCCTGCGGCGCCTGCCTGGTTCAGCTCGACGGCGCTGCCGTGCATGGCTGCCTGATGTTCGCCGTGCAGGCCGATGGCGCGCGGATCGATACGATCGAGGGGCTCTCGGAGAGCGGCGTGATCGCCGACCTGCAAGCCGAGTTTCATCGGCGCAATGCGCTGCAATGCGGGTTCTGCACGCCGGGCATGCTGATCACCGCTCATGAGCTGCTGACCCACGTGGCACGGCCGAGTCGCGAGACCATTCGCGACGCGCTCTCGGGCAATTTCTGCCGCTGCACCGGATATGAAGCGATCGTCGACGCCATCGCCGCGGTCGCCGCGGCACGGGCAGCAACGGCATCGCAGGGCGCGGAGGGCTCGTCGCCATGAGCCCGCCGCTGACGTCGCTGGACCGCCCGAATTCCTATATCGGCCGCTCCGTGCCGCGACCGAATGCGAAGCGGCTGCTCGCCGGACGCGGGCGCTATGTGACCGACATTCGCCTGCCGCGCATGCTGTATGCCGCCTTCCTGCGCACCCCGTATGCTCATGCACGGATCACCGGCATCGAGGTCGATGCGGCGCGGGCGCTTGCGGGCGTGCATCTGGTTGCGACCGGCGCCGATCTGGCGAAGATCTGCACACCGTGGACCGGGACGCTCGATCATTTCAAGGGCATGATGTCCGAGCCGCAGCTGCCGTTGCCATTGGATCGCGTCGTCTGGGCTGGGCAGGCCGTGATTGCCGTGGTCGCCGAGAGCAGGGCGATCGCGGAGGATGCGCTGGAGCTGATCTCGGTCGACTACGAGGAGCTGCCGGCGGTGGTCGATCTCGACGCCGCGCGTCGGCCGGGGATGCCGCTGGTCAATCCGGTTGCGGCGTCCAACATCTGTTTCCGCACGCAGCTCGACAGCGGCCGCGTCGATGAGGCCTTCGCGTCGGCCGCGCATGTGATCGAGGAAGAATTCAGCTTCGGCCGTCATACCCCGGTCACGCTCGAGCCGCGGGCCATCGTCGCGGACTATGATTCCGAGAGCGGCGCGCTGACGGTGCACCACGCCACGCAGACGCCCTACCAGTTCCAGGATCTGTACGCTCGCCACTACGGCATCCCGGAAGCCAGCGTGCGCGTGATCGCGCCCGATATCGGCGGGTCGTTCGGCATGAAGCTGCATGTCTACCACGAGGACATGGCGGTTGTCGGGCTGTCGATCCTGCTCGGGCGCCCGGTCAAATACGTCGCCGATCGCATCGAGTCCTTCGTGTCGGATATTCATGCCCGCGATCACCACGTCCGCGCGCGCATGGCCGTCGACGCCGACGGCAAGATCCTTGCCATGGACGTCCACGATGCCACGGCGATCGGCGCGTTCTCGACCTATCCGCGCACCAGCGTCGTCGAAGGCAATCAGGTCATCCGCCTGATCGGTGCGCCGTATGATTTCAAATCCTACCGCGCCGCGCTCGAGGTCGTGTTCCAGAACAAGGTGCAGACCAGCCAGTATCGCGCGGTTGGACATCCCATCGCCTGCGCGGTCACCGAGCGCATGGTGGATCTCGCTGCTGCCCGCGTCGGGCTCGATCCATTCGCGATGCGCGCCAGGAACGTGATTGTCGACAGCGCCTATCCGACGGCATCGCCGACCGGCTACAGGTTCGAGGCGCTGTCGCACGAAGTCTGCCTGCGGCGGCTGCGCGGGATCATGGACTATGACGCGCTCCGCGCCGAGCAGGCCGAGCTGCGTCGGCGCGGCATCTATCGCGGCATCGGCATTGCGACCTTCGTCGAGATCACCAACCCGAGCCCTGCGTTCTACGGCGTCGGCGGCGCGCGCATTTCCTCGCAGGATGGCGCGACCGTCAGCCTGACGCCGTCGGGCGAGCTGCGCTGTGCGATCTCCGTGACCGAGCAGGGCCAGGGCACCGAGGCGATCATCAGCCAGATCGTCGCCGACCAGCTTGGTCTCGCCCAGGAGCGTGTCAAGATCATCACCGGCGATACCGAGGTCACGCCGCATGGTGGTGCGACCTGGGCCTGCCGCGGTGCAGGCATCGGCGGCGAGACGGCGCTGCAGGCCGCGCGAAAGCTCAAGGCGAACATTCTGGAGATCGCCGCGCTGGTGCTGCAGGAGCAGCCTGCTGCGCTCGACGTCATCGATGGCCAGATCGTCAGTGTCGCGACGGGGCAGCCGCGTCTGCCGGTCGCTGAGATCGCGCGCATCGCCTATTTCCGGTCCGACACCTTGCCACCGGGCACTCAGGCGCAACTGACGGTCAGCCATCATTTCGCGCCGCAGGGCTACCCCTTTGCCTTCACTAATGGCATCCAGGGCAGCTACCTTGAAGTCGATGTCGAAACCGGCTTCATCAAGCTGCTGAAGCACTATGTCGTCGAGGATTGCGGCCGCATCATCAATCCGATGCTGGTCGACGAGCAGTTGCGCGGCGGTGTCGTACAGGGTCTTGGCGCTGCGCTGTTCGAGGAATGCCGTTACAGTGAGACCGGCCAATTGCTCAACGGATCGCTGGCCGACTATCTGGTGCCGATGGCGATGGAGATGCCAGACATTACCATCGATCACGTCGAGACGCCGACGGCGGACACCATTCTCGGCGCAAAGGGCTGCGGCGAGGCCGGCACCGCGGCCGCGTCGGCCTGTGTGCTGAATGCGGTCAATGATGCGCTGATGCCCTTCGGCGCCTCCATCAACACCATTCCGATCACGCCAGCGCGCGTGCTCAAGACGCTCAATCGATACTAAGAAAACAAGGTTAGGGAGGACATCATGCAAGTCTACGAGACGAAGTTGCGACGCGCAGGAATATCCCGCCGCACGGCGCTGATGGGGATGTCGGCAGGTGTCGCCACGCTCGCGATGCCGCGCCTGGGGCGTGCCGCCGATGACACCATCCGCATCGGCTTTCCGACGCCGCTGACCGGTCCGTTCGCCGCCGAGGCGCGTGACCAGGTCAAGTGCGCCGAACTCGCCGTCAAGCTGGTCAACGACAAAGGCGGCGTCGCCGGCCGCAAGGTCGAGCTGCTTGTGCGCGACGACAAGCTCAACGCCGGCGAGGCGGCGACGCGGACGCTCGAGCTGATCGAGAAGGACAAGGTGCACGCTATCGTCGGCGCGCTCTCCAGCGCCGTCCAGCTTGCCGTCAACGAGGTGACGCGCGCTCGCGGCGTGATCTACGTGTCGATCAGCCAGTCCGACACCATCAACGAGGTCAAGGATTTCAGCAAATACACCTTCCACGAGGCGCTGAACCCGCACATGACCACGGCGGCCGTGGCCCGCCAGACCATCAAGAAGGGCATGAAGGTCGCCCATCTCGTGGCCGACTATGCCTATGGCCATGAGATGCTGCGCGGCTTCAAGCGGGCGCAGACGGCGATCGGTGCCGAGAGCGTCGGCGAGATCCTGCATCCGTTCGGTGCAGCCGACTATTCGACCTTCATGCCGCGGCTGATGTCGCTGCGGCCGGACGTGCTGTGCATCAGCAATTTCGGCCGCGACCAGGCCAACGCGATCAAGCAGGCGGTGGATTTCGGCATCAAGCAGCAGATGAAGATCGTGGTGCCGGTGATCCTGCACAATCAGCGCCTCGCCGTCGGGCCCGACGTGTTCGAGGGCGTCGTCGGCGGCGCCAACTATTATTGGGGTCTTGAGACACAGAACAAGACCGCGGCCGAGTTCAACAAGGCGTTCCGGGCCGCCAATGGCGGCGCGATCCCGACCGACTACGGCGCCTATGGCTACTCCGGCGTCGGCTCGCTGCTGCAGGCGATGCAGGCCGCCGGTGGCACCGACACCGATAAGGTCATCGCGGTGCTGGAGGGGCTGCAATACGATCTGACCAAGGGCCCGCAGCATTACCGCAAATGCGACCACCAGTCGGTGCAGTCGGTGCTTGTGCTGGAATCCAAGAAGAAGTCGGCGATGGCGAGCGAGAACGACCTGTTCGCGATCGTGGCCAGCGATCCCGGGGCGGACGAGATGCTGCGCAGCTGCGGCGAACTCGGCCACGCCACCTGATCCTGATCGCATGGACCTCTCGCTGATCATCATGCAGCTGTTTTCCGGCATCGCCCTTGGGGCGGTGCTGGTCATCACTGCGCTCGGCCTGACCATCGTGTTCGGCATGCTCGGCGTGGTCAATTTCGCCCATGGGGCGCTGTTCATGATCGGGGCCTATGCCGGTCTGTATCTGGCATCGCTGACCGGCAGCTTCTGGTGGGGCTTGCTGCTCGCCCCAATTCTGGTCGGCGCGTTCGGCATGCTGATCGAACTCGTCCTGGTCCGGCGCCTGTATGGCCGGTCGATCGATGATCCATTGCTGCTCACCTTCGGTCTCAGCTACATCCTGGTCGAGGGGGTGCGCATCGTGTTCGGCAGCGACGGTATTCCGTTTCCGACACCGTCCCAATTGATCGGCGTCGTCGATCTCGGCGTCGGCTTCTTCCCCAAATATCGTCTGTTCGTGATCGCGCTGGTCGCCGTCGTGCTGCTGGTGCTCTGGCTGATGCTGGAGAAGACCCGGGTCGGCCTGATCGTGCGGGCCGGCGCCCGTGATCCCCTGATCATGCGGGTGCTCGGGGTCGACATCGGCAAGGTGTGGCTCGCGATCTTCGGCCTCGGCGTCGGCCTTGCCGCGCTCGGCGGGGTGCTGGCGGGACCCATGCGCAGCGTCAATCCCGAGATGGGAACGCTGGTGCTGGCGGAAGCCTTCGTCGTCACCGTGATCGGCGGCCTCGGCTCGATCGTCGGTGCCGTGGTCGCGGGACTGATGGTGGGGATCTGCATCAGTATGGTCGCGCTGTTCGCGCCCGAGATGGCCACCATCGTGATGTTCGCGCTCATGGCCGCGGTCCTGCTGGTCCGGCCGCAGGGCCTGTTCGGCCTCAAGGGGAGAGCGTGATGACGGTGCAGTCGACCGGCGAAGCACCGCCGCTCCCTCAGGCGCAGCGCCTCTTCGCTTTCCTCGCGGATCACCGCGTGCTGGTCTCGCTGGTCGCGCTGGCGCTGCTGCCCTGGCTGCTGCCGTCGAAGGCGCTCGCCGTGAACGTCCTGATCTACGGCGTCGTGGTGATGGGCTACAATCTCCTGTTCGGCTACACCGGTCTGCTGTCGTTCGGTCACGCCGCATTCTTCGGCACCGGCGCGTATCTGACCGGCATCGCGATCGGTCGCTGGGGCCTGCCGTGGTTTGCCGCGGTGCCGGTGGCGATCGCGGCGAGCACGGCGCTTGCCGCATTGATCGGAACCATCTCGACGCGAACCCGCGGCATCTATTTCTCCATGGTCACGCTCGCGCTGGCGCAACTTGTCTACTACGTGGCATTGCAGGCCTCCTCCTTCACGGGCGGCGAGAACGGACTGCGCGGCTTCACGGTCGACCACATCGGTCTGTTCGGTGCGCAGATCAACTTCCTCGATCCCGTGAACAAATATTACGTGCTGATGGTGCTCGCGGCGATCGCGATCTGGGTTCAGTCGCGCATCCTCAACTCGCCGTTCGGCGCGGTCATCGAGGCGATCAGGGAGAATGAGCAGCGCGCGCGGGCGTGCGGCTACGACGTCGAGCGCTGCAAGCTGATCGTGTTCATGCTGTCGGGTGCCATCTCCGCCGTCGGCGGCTGCATGTCGGCGCTGCATCTGTCGATCGTGCCGCTCGACATCCTGCACTACCAGACCTCCGGCATGATCGTGATGATGGTGCTGCTCGGTGGCGCACGCAGCTTCTTCGGGCCGTTCGTCGGGGCCGCGGTCTTCCTGATTCTGGAGGACGTCGTGTCATTGTGGACGCCGCACTGGCAGATCGTGGTCGGCGCCATCTTCGTCGTGTTCGTGCTGTTCCTGCCCAAGGGCATCTGGGGCACGTTCCTCGATGTGCTGCCGATCGCGAGGCAACGCCGATGAGCACCGAGTTGTTGCGCGCGGACGGGATCGGCCGTCGCTTCGGCGGCTTCGTCGCGCTCGAAGGCATCTCAGTCGCGTTCGCGGCCGGTGAGCTGACCTCGATCATCGGCCCGAACGGGGCAGGCAAGAGCACCTTCTTCAACATTCTCTCCGGCACGCTGTCGCCGAGCAGCGGCACCCTGCGGTTCAAGGGCCGCGAGCTGAACGGCCTGCCACAGCATCGCTTCGTGCATCAGGGCATCTCGCGCTCGTACCAGATCACCAACATCTTTCCCGACTTGTCGGTGCACGAGAATGTCCGAGTCGCCGCCCAGGCGATGCGGGTAAGCTACGACATCTGGCGCAAGCGCGCCGATCTTGCCGAACTCCGCGAACGCGCCGATGCGGCCCTGATGGCGGTCGGCCTGATCGGCAGGTGTGGCGAGCTCGCGAAGTATCTCGCCCACGGCCAGCAGCGCGCGCTGGAGATCGCCATTGCGCTGGTCTCCGAACCGGAGCTTCTGCTGCTCGATGAGCCGACCGCGGGCATGGGGCCGGAAGAGACCAAGGAGATGGTGGCGCTGCTGGAGCGGCTGGCGGAGAAGCGCACGGTGCTGCTGGTCGAGCACAAGATGAAGATGGTGCTCGGCCTGAGCCAGCGGGTGCTGGTGCTGCATCACGGCCGGCTGCTCGCCGACGGTCGTCCTGAGGACATCCGATCCAACCCCGACGTGCGCCGGGTCTATCTGGGACAGAGTGAAGGCTATGGCTGAGACCGCGTTGCTCGAGCTCGACGGCCTCCAGGCCTGGTATGGCGCCAGCCACGTCCTGCACGGCATCTCGCTGCGCGTGAGCGAGGGCGAGGTGGTCGCGCTCGTCGGCCGCAACGGCGCCGGCAAGACCACGACATTGCGCACCGTCATGGGGCTGATGCCCCGGGCCGCGGGGCGCGTGCGCTTTGCCGGCCATGATCTGCTGCCGCTTGCGGCCCACAAGCGCTTTCATCTCGGGCTCGCTTATGTTCCGGAGGAGCGCCGCATCGTGCCGGGCCTGTCGGTGCGCGAGAACCTGCGGCTTGGGCTGGTCGCCGCCAGCGCCGATATCGAGGAGCGCGCGGCGTTCGCCGAGGTTGCGGAGACCTTTCCACGATTGAACGAGCGGCTGGATCAGGAGGGCGTCACGCTGTCGGGTGGCGAGCAGCAGATGCTGGCGATCGCGCGGGCCTTGATCGCGCGGCCGCGCATGGTTCTGCTCGACGAGCCGTCCGAAGGCATCATGCCGGTGCTCGTCGAAGAGATGGGCGTGCTGTTCCGGCGATTGCGCGACCAGGGCAAGACGCTGCTGTTGGTCGAGCAGAACGTCGAATGGGCGCTGCGGCTCGCCGATCGCGCCGTCATCATCGACCAGGGCGAGGTCGTGCATGAGAGCAGCGCCGCGGCGCTGCTGGCCGACAAGGATATCCAGGACCGCTATTGCGCGGTGTGATGTTTCGGACTGCGCCGGCATCATGACGCGCCATCTCCATCCGGCGCCGGCAGCTGCGGCAGCCGGGCGAGGCTGACGCCGGCGGCCTGGTGGAGGAACATGCGCTGGATCAGTTCGGCCGCCTGGCTCGCCGCATCCGCCGGTGCGAGGCCGCCCTGGCGGACGTTGGAGATGCAGTTGCGTTCGGCATCGACGCGGCCCCGGCGCGGCATCCAGGTGAGATAGAGGCCAAGGGAATCGGCCGCGCTCAGGCCCGGGCGCTCGCCGATCAAGATGATCGAGGCCGACGCGCCGAACAGCTCGCCAACATGATCGGCGAGCCCGACGCGGCCCTGCGAAGCAACGATCACCGGCGACAGCCGTCTGCCGGTTGCAGCCAGGCGCGGCATCAACATGTCGAGCACGGGCAGGGCGTTGACCTGGACCGCGCGGCTGCTCAGGCCATCAGCCACCACCAGCACGATGTCTGCCGGCGCGCGCGGCTCGGACAACAGCGCTTCCGACGCCGGCGACAGCAGGCGCCCTGCATCGGGACGCTGCAGATAGGTCGCGCGATCGGCAGCGCGGCTGTGCACGGCAAGGGCCGGCCAGCCATGCGCGGTCGCCTCGGCGGCAAAGCGCTCGGCGTCGAACGGCTTCAGCACGGCATCGCGCGCTTCGGCGTGGGCAGCCTGGAAGGCGAGATGTGCCGATGTCGGCAGGCCAGGACCGCAGCGTCCCAACGCGATCCGCGCTTCGGTATAGCGTGACAGCCAGCGCCAATCGTCCGATGACGACGTTGCCGGCGAGTCGCTCTTGTCGGAGCCGCCCATCACTTGGCCTCCAGCAGCGGCAGCGCCGGCATCAGCCGCGCCGGCTCGAAGCGCAGCTCGCCTTTGGCATCGCTGAGGCCGGTGGCCGCGAGCCAGGTCTCGAACTCCGGCGCCGCGCGCTTGCCGAGCACCTTGCGCACATAGAGCGCGTCATGGAACGAGGTGCTTTGATAGTTCAGCATGATGTCGTCAGCGCCCGGCACACCCATGATGTAGGTGCAGCCGGCGACGCCAAGCAGGGTCAGCAGCGCATCCATGTCGTCCTGGTCGGCTTCGGCGTGGTTGGTGTAGCAGACGTCGCAGCCCATCGGCAGCCCCAGCAGCTTGCCGCAGAAATGATCCTCCAGGCCCGCGCGTATGATCTGCTTTCCGTCGTAGAGATATTCCGGACCGATGAATCCGACCACGGTGTTCACGAGCAGCGGCCGATAGCGCCGCGCGACCGCGTAGCAGCGTGCCTCCAAGGTCTGCTGGTCGACGCCGCAATGGCCGCCGGAGGAGAGCTCGCTGCCCTGTCCGGTCTCGAAATACATCACGTTGCCCCCGACGGGGCAGCGCTGCAGGCCTTCGGCCGCGGCGAGCGCCTCGTCGAGCAGCGACAGCGTGATGCCGAAGCCGCGATTGGCCTCCTCGCTGCCGGCCAGCGACTGGAACACGAGATCGACCGGCGCGCGGCGCTCGATCGCCTTCAGCGCCGTCGTGACATGGGCCAGCACGCAGGACTGGATCGGTGCATGCGAGGCAAGCCGCAAGGTCTCGATCAAGTCGAGCAGCCGCACCATCGTCTCGACGTCGTCGCTCGCCGGGTTGATGCCGATCGTCGCGTCGCCGACGCCGTACATCAGCCCGTCGAGGATCGAGGCCGCGACGCCCTTGGGATCGTCGAGCGGGTGGTTGGGCTGCAGCCGTGTCGACATCCGGCCCGGCAGGCCGATGGTGCAGCGGAAGCGCGTCACGACCTCGCATTTCGCCGCGACCGTCACCAGGTCCTGCAGCCGCATGATCTTGCAGACCGCAGCAACCATCTCCGGCGTCAGCCCTGGCGACACGCCGCTGAGTGCATCTGCGTCGGCCGCATCCGACAGCAGCCATTCGCGGAAGTCGCCGACCGTGAGGCTTGCGACGGGAGCGAACGCCTTGCCGTCATGCTGGTCGACGATCAGCCGCGTGACCTCGTCGGTCTCGTAGGGGATGACGGCCTCGTTGAGGAAATGGCGCAGCGGCAGCTCGGCGAGCGCCATCCGTGCCGCCACGCCTTCGGCGGCATCCTCCGCGGCGAGGCCCGCCAGCACGTCGCCCGAGCGCAACGGCGTTGCCTTCGCAAGCAAGGTTCTGAGGTCGTCGAACCGGTAGCGCGTGCCGCCCAGCGTGTGTGAAAAACCCATTGGCGTTCTCCTTCAATGTTCCTCGTGGTCAGCCATGCCTGCCGGATCCGGCCGATGGATCGCCATCACGGGAAAGACGGGGAGGAACATCATTCGAAGACCTTGTTCTCAGGTTCGTCCAGCGCATCATCTTGCACGATATATGTCGGCATCAGATGACCATTTTCTGTGGCGGGGGCGCTTGATGTCCACCCGGCTTGCGTCGGCCGCGCCGTTGGCTAAGGTCGCATGGCGTACGAGGCAAGCAACCGAGGGAAACACGACATGGCGCGCGTCCGCTGTATCACCGAGATGGGCATGGGCGTCGACGTCCACGGCCGCGACGCCACCAAGGCGGCCAAGCGCGCGGTGTCGGACGCGATCCGCCATTCCAGCCTCGGCTTCTTCCGCATGGTCGGCAAGACGCCGCAGGACATGTTCGTGGACGTCACCATCGGCGTGCCGAACCCGGAGGCTGTCGACACCGCTGCAGTGGCCAAGGAGCTGCCCTATGGCACGGTGACCGTGACCGCGGTCAAAGGCGGGCTGGAGATTGCGGCCGAGGCCGGCAGCGACGCCATCATCATCGCCAACGCGGCGGTGCTGGTCCATCTCGACGACGGCAAGTGACGCTCACGTGCAGGGGTCATGCGCGTGGCGTTCTGATATGAATGTCAAACAGCATGTCATCGCGATCCCGCGGCGCGTTGCGCGCCCGGGTGATGATCGTACGGTGTCCCTCTTTGAACAGAGGGCGCAGGGAAGGCCGGGTATCCGCTGATACCCGCGGCCCCCGTGCGTGAAGAAGTGCACGGGGCAGGAACCACAGGCTCAGCCGGACGATCCCGGCCTTCCCTGCGCAACGGTTTTCCGGCTTATACGTGCTCTCCTCGGGGACCGGGCTTTGTTGCCCCCGTCGCCGGCCGATCATCATCTCAGCCGGCTTGACCTCAGCATCGGGAGGCCAGGACCACACGATTTCGCCGGCGCATCCTGCCGTTCGTCCGCACGGCAAGGCCATGCTGCGGCAGAGCTGCGCCCATCGCATCCCGCCTCCACGTTCGTGACGATCGCGAAGCGCCCCTCATGGCGAGGCGGGACGGGCGGAGTATTTCACAGAATTCGGAAAAACAAAAGCGAAATTTTCGTGGACCAGGCGTGCGAACCGCGATCGCATTGCAGGGGCTGTTGAAACGAGTGTTTCGCCGCGCGCCTTTTCCCGCCGGCGGTGCGCTGCCCTGAGGTCGCGGCCACGGCCGCGGACTGATTCATTGTCACCATGGGATCAGGCGGGTGCCGACCTTCTGCGTTTGGCGCCGAAGATCGCATCGTCTCGGCGCAGACAATCTTGCCCGGGCCTGGCCCGATCGCTGTGAAAGTTGCCGGCTGGCTTGCACCCGGAACGGGGCCAGGCCAG
Source organism: Bradyrhizobium sp. SZCCHNRI1029 (assembly GCF_032487555.1). Classification (NCBI taxonomy): domain Bacteria; kingdom Pseudomonadati; phylum Pseudomonadota; class Alphaproteobacteria; order Hyphomicrobiales; family Nitrobacteraceae; genus Bradyrhizobium; species Bradyrhizobium sp. SZCCHNRI1029. Next base: position 540,326 of record NZ_JAUEUK010000001.1, on the reverse strand, counting down.
CCGATGCGCATACTCAGCGTCTTGGGCCTTTGCCTCGGCCGGGTCCCGTAGTGTCGAGGGCCTGGCGGCAATCCGCCGAGACTTTCTCGCGGTTGCTCTCGAGGCAGGCGCGAACCTGGCCTGCGCCGTGCTGCTTGCCGGAGCAGAAGCTCTGGATGTCAGCGGCGCATTGCGTTGCCACCGGCCCGGTTCCCTGAGCGAAAGCGGGCATGGCCACGGTGGCGGCGATGACGATGGCGAGTTGCACGGACGTCCTCATTCAAGCCTCCTTGGGGAGCGGTGTAGGCACGGTGGCGTGTGTCGTGCGTCCGTTCGTTGCGCAGGATCAAGCCGAAGGGGGAGTCCATGGCCGCGTGGGGCTGGTCTGGTGCGTCGCTGGATGGGGAACTCGAAGCTGTCTGGCATGGACAGTGCGGACCAGGGTGAGGTCATCGCGCAGGCCCGCTTCATCTTGAAACGCGGCTTGGGGGAAAATGCTGGTCCAGGCATCGGCGGGCGAGCCACGCACATAGGCCGGAACGACGCGGAGAGACTTGAGCGCCTCGATGACCGCGTGAGGTGCGACGTCACGAATGTGCAGGTTGGTGATGAACGACCCCATGGCTTCCTTCCGCAACTCGGTTGCTCAAAGTCACGTTTTGGCTTGAGAGCGCCCGTCACTGGGTGCCGCAACCCGGAGCGTAGGCACCATGGGCGGCTGTGATACTCTCGCAGATGACGTCGACATATTCGTCATAGAACATGATGCGAAAATGTCGGCAGCGGGCCAGATGCCGCTGGGCGAAGCTCAGCAGCCAGTCCGACTTTCCCAGGTCCACCACGGCGGCTTGATCGATCGTGGGCCCCCAACTGACTATTTCGCGGGAATAGTCATGGACTTCCTCTGGCGTGACTTGATGCACTTGAGCCTTGTGAAGAATCAAGTGTCGCATATCGTCTTCGGAAGCCCAGTCCGGGTTCAGATAGTCGAGGGCGATCAAGTTCAATCCGTGGCCAAAAAAGTGCCCTCGTCGCAGCTCTGGTCCGCGTCCGTCGGCCCATATCCAATCACGCAAGATCGGCTTGTACATCGCAGAAGATCGGCCTTGTTGGTTCTTGAGCGGCTCACAGCCGCGGATCGATCGGCTCGCTCTCCAGCGCCAGCACCGCGAACACGCATTCGTGCACGCGGCGCAGCGGCTCGCGGGCGACGAAGCGGGTCAGCGCCTCATGGCCGAGCGCGAACTCGCGCAAAGCGAGGCTGCGCTTGCCGTCGAGCTTGCGCTGGCGCAGCCGGGCGATGTGCTCCGGCGCATCATATTCCGGGCCGTAGATGATGCGCAAATATTCTGGGCCGCGCACTTTCAGCGCCGGCTGGATCAGACCCTTCGGTCCGCGCGCGACGAAGTTCTTGGGCTTCACCACCATGCCTTCGCCGCCGCCGGCCGTGAGTTGCTCCCACCATGCGATGGCGTCGGCGATGGCCGTTTCGTCAGCCAGAGCCACGGTGCGCCACTGCGTGCGGGTGACCACGGATGCTGACGCGGCGGCCAGCCGATCGGCGAGCGTCATGTGCCAGACATGGTCCTGATCGAACCAGACCTGGCCCTCGCTGGCGAGCAGGTGAAACGGCGCGACCTTGAGATCGTCGATGCCGCGGACCGGCCAGACATAGGGTGCCCATGCCTCGCCATATCGCCGCGCCCGCGTCACCCGATCGCGGAGGTGATCGCCGAGTGCCGCGACATCAAGACCGCGCGCGGCGGCGCGCGCCAACGCGTCTGCCGCCGCTTCGAGCCCTGCAACCGATGACGCCGCGACCGGCGCGTACTGACTCTCGATCAGGCTGCCGGCCTTCGCCGACCACGGCATGATCTCGGCGTCGAGCAGCAGCCAGCCGGATTGCAGCTCCTGCCAGAGGCCGGCGCTGTCGACAGCATCGCGCAGCCGTGCCAGCAGCGCCTCGCTCATTGCGGGATCGTCGAAGAACGCGCGGCCGGTGCGGGTCCAGATCGCGCCGCTCTCGCCGCCCGCGACGCCGAAGCGGGCCCCGGCGATATCGGCGCTCCTGCACAGCGCGATGACGGCGCGCGAGCCCATGTGCTTCTCCTCGCACACCACCTGCTCGACGCCGCGGGCGCGGAAATGCGCGAACGCTTCCTCGGGGCGCTCCAGCCAGCCGTCGCGCGCGCTGGTCTCCGATGGCGACATGGTCGGTGGCAGATAGACCAGCCACTGCGGCGCGAGCGCGAAACGGCTCATCACCTCCAGCGCAGCGGCCGCGTTCTCCTCGGCCACGACCATGCGGCCGCGCAGCCTGGTGTCGATCCATCGGCGGCCGCTCACGTCATCGATATCGAGCAGCTGATCCGCCTCGGCCTGCGCGGAGGCGCTGCCGGCGCGGGGCGCGAGCGGACGCACCGGCTCGCACCAGACGCGCTCAGCCTCGACATCGATGAGCTCACGCTCCGGCCAGCGCAGCGCCGTCAGCCGGCCGCCGAACACGCAACCAGTGTCGATGCACAGCGTGTTGTTGACCCATTCGGCATTGAGCACGGGCGTGTGACCGTAGACCACGGTGGTCGGTCCGCGATAGTTCGCGGCCCAGTCGGCGCGCACGGGAAGGCCGAACTCGTCGATCTCGCCGGTGGTTTCGCCATACAGCGCGAACTCGCGCACCGCGCCGGAGCCACGGCCGATCATCTCCTCCTTCAGCCCGGCATGCGCCACCGCGAGCCGGCCGCCATCGAGCCAGACATGGCTGCGCAGGCCGTCGAGGAAGCCGGGCAGGCTGTCGCGGAAGCTTCGATCCTCGCCGGTGAGCTGGTCGATCGTGGCCTCCAAGCCGTGCGCGATCGTGACCTTGCGGCCGGCGAGCCAGCGTCCGAACTTGCGGTCATGGTTGCCCTGCACGGCATAGGCAGTGCCTGCCGAGACCATGCCCATGACGATGCGCAGCACGTCCGGCGATTGCGGGCCGCGGTCGACGAGATCGCCGACGAACACGAGCTTGCGGCCTGCGGGCGGCGTGACGCTGACGGCGCGCCGGCCGTCGTCATCGCGCCATCTGACCTGATAGCCGAGCTTCGCCAGCAGCGCCTGCAACTCATCAGCGCAGCCATGGACGTCACCGATGATGTCGAACGGCCCGCGATCTTGCCGCTTGTCCGTCCACAGCGGCTGCCGCGCGATGGTGGCGGCCTCGATGCGCGCGACGCTGTCGAGCTTCCACACCTGACGAAAGCCTTCGCGCTGCAGGCCACCGAAGCCACGGCGGACCTCCGAGACCATGCGCTGCACGACCGGGCCGCCGAAGCTGCGCTCAGGCCGCGACTTGTTTCTGTCGATGCAGACGTCGATGCCGGGATCGAACACGATCGCGACCGGCAGCGCATGCCATTTTCGCGCCAGCTCGACCCAGCCCTTGCGGTCGGCGGGGCGCACATTGGTGGCGTCGATCACCGCGAGCCGGCGGTGCTTCAGCCGCTTGCCGGCGATCTCGCGGACGATGTCGAACGCGTCGGCGGAGACGCCCTGGTCGGTCTCGTCGTCGGCGACGAGCGCGCGGCAATGATCCGAGGAGATCACCTCGGTCGGCAGGAAATGCTTCGCAGCAAAGGTCGACTTGCCGGAGCCGGTCGAGCCGATCAGCACGATCAGCGCGAAATCGGGGATGTCGATGTTCATGGAATTGCTCAGCGGGTGAAGATGGCCATCTGCGTCGGCGCGCCATGGCTCTCGTCGTGATGACCGATGCCGGAGAAGGCGGCCTGATAGTTGAAGGTTGCGCAGATCCGCTGCGCCCAGTCCGCAAACTCGGCGCGCGACCATTCGAAGCGATGGTCGCGGTGGCGGAACTGCCCGGCGGGCAGGCTCGGAAACAGTGCGTTGTATTCGGCGTTCGGCGTGGTAACGATCACCGCGCGCGGCCGCGCTGCGCCGAACACCACGCGCTCGAGCATCGGCAGTCGGTCGGGATCGAGGTGCTCGATCACCTCGACCAGTGCCGCCGCATCGGCCTCGGCCCAGCGCGCATCGCGATAGGTGAGCGAACCGTGCAACAGCATGACGCGACCCTCGGGCGGTGCGCCGGGCGCGCCCAGCTTCAGTCGCTTGGCCGCGCGCTCCAGCTCGCGGACGGCGGGATCAAGCCCGATCAGCCTGTCGACCCAGCGCTCGCGGACCAGGAGCTGCAGCAGCCTGCCTTCGCCGCAGCCGAGGTCGGCGACAATTTTGGCGCCGCTCGCCCGCAACGCCTCGACCACGGCGGCCATGCGCAGGTCGTTGAGGCGGGTCGGCGCCTCCAGTGTCTCTTCTGACTCGCTGCGCGCCTCGGGCTCGATGGCCTCGTCCTGCGTCTCCGGCGCGAGCCGGGCCAGCGCCGAGCGCGCGAGCACGCCGCGATGGCGCAGATAGCGGCGCACGATCAGCTCCTTGGCGGGGTGGGCGTCGAGCCAGCCTTCGCCGCGTTTGAGAAGCTTGTCGATCTCCTCGTCGCCGACCCAATAATGCTTGGCGTCGTCCATGACGGGGATCAGCACGTAGAGATGATTGAGGAGCGCGCTGAGCCGCGCGGTGCCGCGCAAGGTGAGCCGGACGTAGCGGCTCGACGGATCGCCTTGCGGTCCCGGGATCGCGGTGAGATCGACCTGCCAGCCGAGCGGCTCGAACAAATGCCGCAGCACGGCTTCGCCGCCGCGCAGGGGCAGGGGTGTCACAACCGCTTCGAGTGCAATGGCGCTGTCGGCGAGCTCCTGGCGCGCGCTGCTGACGCCGTTCATCGCGGTCCGGAACGCCTTGTTCAGCGCGACCGACAGGAACGACGACGCGGCATAGGGCCTGTCGTTGACATATTGGTCGAGCAGCCCGTCGCTTTGGCCTTTGCCGCGGACGAGGCCGATCGGGTCGACGTCGAGCACCAGCGCCGCCTCGCAGCGGCTCTCGCTGGCCTCGGGATAAAAGATCAGCGCCTTGCCATAGGTGAGCTCGAGCTCGTGCAGCCGCTCCGGATGCTTGTTGAGCAGGTAGCCGAGATCGGTGGCAGGCTGATGGGTGGTGGCGATGGACAGAAACATGAGGTCAGATACCGGATGAAGAAACAGCGATCCAGTGCTTCGAAGCCAAAGTTTGGCGGTGGCCCTTCTCGCATTCGCTTTCGCATCGGCTCTGGGAGCGCTGGACAAAAGGTGCGCCATCTCCGCAGGACAACTCTTTCGGGGAACGAGGGCAGGGACGCAATTCGGCTCGAATCATCATGAAATTGACATCGCATGAGCAGAGTCCTGAAAATCGCCGGGCTGCTGGTGCTGATCTGCGCCGGCTTCATGTTTTTCAACAACGCCAATCTGCAGGTGACAAAGGAGGCTGGGCGGCTGCATCTCCTGGCTCATCGAGGTGTGTCGCAGCAGTTCGATCGCACCGGCCTGACGAGCGAAACCTGCACCGCGGCGCGGATGCTGCCGCCGACGCATGAGTATCTCGAGAACACCATCGCCTCGATGCGCGCCAGCTTTCTGGCCGGCGCCGATATCGTGGAATTCGACGTGCACCCAACCACCGATGGCCAGTTCGCGGTGTTCCATGACTGGACGCTCGACTGTCGCACCGATGGCAAGGGCGTCACGCGCGAGCATGCGATGACGGCGTTGCGGCAGCTCGACATCGGTTATGGCTACACTGCCGATGGCGGCCGCACCTTTCCATTCCGCGGCAAGGGCGTCGGCCTGATGCCGTCGCTGGACGAGGTGCTCGCAGCCTTTCCGGACAAGGCTTTCCTGATCAACGTCAAGAGCAATGATCCGGCGGAAGGCCGACTGCTGGCGGATGCTCTGGCGCGCTTGCCTGGCGCGCGACGGGCGCGACTGACGGTCTATGGCGGCGACGCGCCGATCGCGACGCTCAGGGCGTCTCTGCCGGATCTCAAGGTCATGTCGCGCGGCATGCTGAAGAGCTGCCTGGTCCGCTATCTCGGCTATGGCTGGACCGGCCTGGTGCCGTCCGCGTGCCACCAACATGATGGTGCTGGTCCCGATCAATGTCGCGCCGTGGCTGTGGGGCTGGCCGGACCGATTCCTCGCGCGCATGACGCGCGCCGAAAGCAGCGTCTTCGTCGTCGGCTCCTATAGTGGTGAGGCGTTCTCGGCCGGGCTGGACACACCGGACGACATCGCCAGGTTGCCCAAGAACTTTACCGGCGGCGTCATGACCGACGAGATCGAAACCGTGGCGCCGCTGCTGAAGCAGACGCCTTGAAGCAAGCAGCGCAAGTCGGCGCCGAATGTGCCTGGTTAACGGAAGACCCGGGCGCGTCCGTGACGCGTCCGGGTCCGTTGTCGTCAGTGCAGGGTCGCGCCGCGCAGAGTCTCCTCATGCGCCGCGATCCAGGCGATCACGGCCTCGGAGAAGCCGTCGACCCGCGTCCAGGGTCCGTAGCCGAGCCCGTGCTGGTACGACGCCACGTTGACCATGGTCCCGCGCGCCTTGGGCGCCGGCACCGCATCGTGACTCTGCTCGTCGGTGAAGACGATCAGGCGGTCTCCCTTGCGGTCGACCTCGCCCACCGCACGCCCGAGATAGGTCCCGGAATGCGGCTGCGATCCGAGGATCGCGTCGCGCAGCGCAAAGCCACGCCGCGGCGGCACCTTCACGACCTTGTCGCTGAACGTGAAGATCTCCACCTCGTCGCAGACCTCGCGGGCCAGGATCGCCAGCCCGCACGCCGCGTCCGCGCGCGTCATCTCCGACTTCGCCGACAGCGATGCGAACATCGAGCCGGAGACGTCGATCAGCAGCCGCGTGCGGCCCGGAAGCCGCGCGTAGCCCTTGATCGACCGGAGCATCGCGGCCTCGAGCTCGGGCTCGAAGTCCGGCGCGTGCCGGGCCGCCGTGATGAACCGATACGGCAGGATCCTGTCCGTCCGCATCGTCTCGATCGCGGCCGCGATAATCGCCCGCGACACCCCGGCCTGTTGCATCAGGCGCAGGTTGCGCAGCAACGCCAGCGCTCCGAGCCGCTTCTCTGAGAGCAGCCGCTCGAAGCTCGCGCGCTTGTCCGCACCGGCCGAAAGCGCGACCTCCCAGGTGTCGGGCGACGGCAGCCCGCCATCGGCGAGCTGCTTCCACACCGCCTCCTGCGCGGCGTCCCTGGGCCGAGCGTGCACCAGGAACAGCACGTCGCGAAGCCGCACCGGTCCCTCGCGGTCATACTTCGCGAGCTGATAGGCGTCGAACTTGGCGAACGCCTTCGCCAGCCCCTTCTTGACCTGCGCCGAGACCGGCTGCCGCTTGCGCTGCTGCTGCGGACCCAGAGAATCCGCCCAGTAGATCGCCAGCAGCTCGGTCATCTCGTCCGGCCGCTGGATGATGCGCGACAGCGTCTCGGCGACCAGCGCACGGTGCGTGGGCAGCCGCGCCATCTCGCGGGCGACGAGCAGCGGCGCATGCCGCAGCTTCATCTCCTCGCGTGCACGGACCGCGAGCTGAGCCACCTCGCGCGGCTCGACCAGCGGCACCAGCGCCTTGATGCGCTCGGCGATCGCGATCCCGTCCTCGTAGAACTGGTCCTCCCACAGCAGGCAGCTCATCAGCGTGCGCTGCAGCGCCTGCTCGGGCGCGAGCTGCCGGGACGGCGCACCCTCATGGGTGAAGGCGCGCAGGAACTTGTTGAGCCTGACCATGATGGCCTCCTCTCTGGGTTGATGATGGATGGAATGGCCGGAGCACCGGCCGTCACGCATGATCTCGTCTCGGAGACCATGCGCGGCAGGGGACCACGCGCCGGGAACGGGCGAATGCTGAGTTCCGCTCCACTGGCATGGAGCGGATAGTGCTCTGCCGCTGAGCTACCGGCGCATGGAACGCCGGATGGGAGTCGAACCCACGACCTCTCGATCCGCAATCGAAGTATCAGCACTCTTCACCACGGCGCGTGGAAGAAGGCGGCGCAGCAGGTAGCTGCGCCGTAACGACGTGACCGCCTGTTCGATGAGGGTCAGCGGTTGAGATGGATCACGAGCCGGGAACAGGCGACGACTGAGACCCGGTCGCTGAGAGACCGGACAGCGCTCTGACCTCTGAGCTACCGGCAGGACACCGGGCGGGAGTCGAACCCGCGACCTCTGGCGTGCAAGGCGAAGTAACAGTCGTCTTCACCACGGCTCGTGGATACGTTCGGCGGGGAATAAGCGATGCTGTCGCTGCCCCAATGGGGCGCTCGGTTTCAACGAAGTAACAGACATCTTCACCACCGCCTTGGCCGCCCGGCGGTCACCGAGTGGCGTTGATGGCATGCTGGGGAACAGGCGGTCTCGGCGATCAATGACGCCAACGCAGGTCATCCGAAAGAAGAACAACCGCAACCCGCGACTCGACGGCCCTCGCATGGCCGCCTCCACGGTACGTGACGCCATAGGCGGGATTCGAACCCGCATCACCAATGGTACGAAGGAGCCGACACCTTCACCACCAGCAGCTCCCGGCCGCAAGCGGCCGGGAATTCAAATAGCTTGTCTGCGGCGCTCTTCGGCGCCGCATGTTGCGAGCTCCTCGAAGCTCGCTCTGTCATCGGTGTCCGGCGTTGCCGCCTCGTTCCCTCCGACAGGCCCCGCGCGCTCGGGCCGCGCGCATCACCTGCGCGAGCCCCGGGATCCGGGTCTCCCGTTCCGGCCCAAGGCCGGGACTTCCGTTGGTTTCGCCGTGCAGCCGGTTCGCCTGAGGGCAACAAAAAACCCTCCGGAGCGGCTGGCTCGGGAGGGTCCGTGTGATGCGGACTGTTGATCTTGCCTCAAGCAAGATCGCTCCCCCGAGCATGGCGTGCGCCATCCACCGGCATGACGCCGTTGGACGTGCGGATGAAGTGTTCGTAGCCGAAGGACATCGTCTCGCTCATGTTTGTCGCGGGCGCAGTCGCTCGCGAGGCCGCGGGACATACGCCGCTTTGTTGGTGCTGTCAACAGCATGGAGTCGATGTTCTTGCCGGCTGCCGCGGCCTTGATCTGCAACAACGCGCCGATGCGGAACATGCTTATCGTGAGGATATCGAGGTCGCGGCGAGAATTGCGGGCGCAGAGTCATGAACCGACGGCAGGTCCTGATAGGAGGCGGCAGCGCGCTTGCGGTGGCCGCGCTCGGCGCCGGCACCTGGCGCGCCGCGACCGGCACGATGCGCGCGTATGACGACTATATCGCCCGGTTGCGCGCACCGCTGTCGCCCGAGATCACCGATGTCATCCGTTACGCGACACTCGCAGCCAACAGTCACAACACGCAGCCATGGCGCTTTCGCGTGACGCAGGATGCGATCGAGATCATGCCCGATCCGTCACGCCGCACGCCGGTGGTCGATCCGGACGACCATCATCTGTTCGTCAGCCTGGGCTGCGCGGCCGCCAATCTCGCGATCGCGGCGGCTGCAAGCGGCCGAAGAGGCGAGGTTGCCATCGACGGGCAGACGGTGCGCTACAGCTTTATGAACGCCGAGCCGCATGACGATCCGCTATTGCCTGCGATCGTCCGCAGACAGTCGACACGTGCCGACTACGACGGACGCGCCGTGCCGTCAGGCGATCTTGCGGCGTTGCAGGTGGCAGCAGCCACGCGAGGCGTCGATCTCATACTCATTACGGATCGTACTGTGATTGCGGCCATCCGCGACCTCGTCGTCGCCGGCAACGACGCCCAGATGCGCGACGTCGCGTTCATGCGCGAGCTGAAGTCCTGGCTGCGCTTCAATCCGCGCAGCGCGATGGCAACGGGTGACGGCCTGTTTGCACCCGCGAGCGGCAATCCGTCGTTGCCGACCGCGCTCGGCGGCATTGCGTTCGACCACCTCTTCGATGCGGCGGCAGAGAACGACAAATATGCGCGCCAGATCGGCTCATCTGCCGGTCTTGCCGTGTTCGCAGCCGAGAACGCCGATCCCTCGCACTGGATCAGGGTCGGGCAGGCGTGCCAGCGCTTTGCGCTCGAAGCGACGCGCCTAGGCCTCAAGCTCGCCTTCATCAACCAGCCGGTAGAGGTGGCTGCGCTGCGTCCCGAACTGGCGCGCGTGATCGGAACGACACGGCGGCCGGATCTCGTGTTGCGTTTCGGCTATGGTCCTACGCTGCCGTTCGCGCCGCGGCGGCCGGTCGCAGACGTGCTCGGTTCATGAGTCGTTCCTGTCAATCTTGACGGATTTGCGACTCGGTGCATTGCTTCGCTGCATGTTCGAGAACACCCGATTGGCACGCATGAGCGACGGGCATTATTGCCTGGTGCGCGACCTTGGCCTGGTCAAGGGCGGCAAGGGCATGCGCCATCACGAGGTGGTGGTGGATTTCAGCTATCGCGGCATGAAGCTGTTTGCCAGGCAGGGCGCGTCGTCGCTGATGCGCAGGGTCGCGGCGAAGCTCGCGCAGCATGATGCCACCTCGAAACTGCCGGCGCTGCTGCGCGTGCGCCTGCGCGAGCCGCAATAGCGTCAGCGCTTCCGCCGAAGCTCACCGCGCTGCGGCGTAATCGGTCGTTTCGGGTCGTAGGGGCTGTCCGGATTGACGTCTAGGTCGACGTCGGCGACGCAGTGTTGCGGCTGGCGATGGCTGCCCCCGGAATGCCAGCGCCCCTGGCGCAGCTCGACCTCGCTGATGTCAGCGACATCGAAGCACTTCCATTGGCCGCCCGGCGGCAGGCCGCTGCTCGCGCCGCCCGCGAACTGGAACGCGAGCACGCGCTCGCGGCCGACGGTGTGGCCGAGGATGATCGGGCAGATCGCGCGGGCGAAGCCGCCATACAGGCACAGCACCGGCTGGCGCGTGATCATCGCCTGCATGATCAACTGGTAGGTCGGGCTCGGCATGCTGGCTTTCTGCACGATGCAGCAACATAAGACCGTCGGCCGCATGCGGTTCCGCATCGAACCTTGCAGCGGCGGCTCACGGGCTTAGATTGAGGCCTCAGCGACAAAGCGAGCCAGAGCCACGATGTCCGATCTCTCCAGCTTTCCGATCACCACGCGCTGGCCGGCGCAGCATCCCGACCGCATCCAGCTCTATTCACTGCCGACCCCGAACGGCGTGAAGGTCTCGATCATGCTGGAGGAGACCGGCCTGGCCTACGAGCCGCACACGATCGATTTCGGCAAGGACGACCAGAAGACCCCTGAATTCCTCTCGCTCAATCCGAACGGCAAGATTCCCGCGATCATCGATCCCGACGGTCCCGGCGGCCAGCCGCTCGGCCTGTTCGAATCCGGCGCGATCCTGCAGTACCTTGCCGAGAAGACCGGAAAATTCCTGCCGAACGATCCGGCGCGGCGCTGGCAGACGATCCAGTGGGTGCATTTCCAGATGGGCGGCATCGGTCCCATGTTCGGGCAGCTCGGCTTCTTCCACAAATTCGCCGGCCGCGAGTACGAGGACAAGCGGCCGTTGCAGCGCTATGTCGCGGAGAGCAGGCGGCTGCTCGGCGTGCTCGAGGCGCGGCTCGATGGCCGGCAGTGGATCATGGACGCCGACTACACGATTGCCGACATCGCGACGCTTGGCTGGGTGCGCAACCTGATCGGGTTCTACGGCGCGCGCGACATCGTCGCCTTTGATGAGCTCAAGCACGTGCCGGCCTGGCTCGAACGCGGGCTGGCGCGGCCGGCGGTACAGCGCGGGCTGGAGATCCCGCAGCGGCCGTGATCGTCAGCGATGCCGATTTCGAACGGTGCTTGGCCGAGGTGCTGTCCGCGCCGGCCACGCCGGGCGATGCCGTGCTGCCGTCCGACAGCGTGATGTGGCGCGTGCATCGCGAGGCCGCGCTGTTTCTCGGCGCCGGCCGCGCGCTGCTGTTGCAGCTCGCCCATCCCTGGGTGGCGGCGGGCATTGCCGAGCAGTCCAAGGTGTTCGCCGATCCGCTCGGCCGTTTCCACCGCACCTTCAGCATCGTCTACACCATGGTGTTCGGCACGCGCGCGCAGGCGGTCGCTGTGGCGCGGCGGCTGTATCGGCGGCACGCCGCGGTCGACGGCGTGATGCCAGAGACGGTTGGACCGTTTACGGCCGGCTCGCGCTATCGCGCCAATGAAGTCGACGCGCTGCGCTGGGTCCATGCCACGCTGGTCGAGACTGCGATGATGTCCTACGGCTTGCTGTGCCGCCCGCTCGACGATGCCGAGCGCGAGCAATATTGGCGCGAGGCGACGCGGTTCGCGGGCCTGTTCGGAATTCCACACGAGGCCATGCCGCCGGACTGGGCGTCGTTCAAGGCCTATACGGCCGAGATGATGGCGTCGGAGACGCTCACGGTCGGCCCGGCGGCGCGCGAGATCGCGCAGCGTATCTTCTCCGGCGAGGCGACCCTTATCGGACCGCCGCGCTGGTTCACGGCGTTGACGGCCGAGATGCTGCCGGAGCGGCTGCGGCTTGCGTTCGCGCTGCCCTATGGCGAGCGCGAACGCCGCAGCGCGGCGCGCACCAGGCGGTTTCTGCCGCGCGCCTATGCGATGCTGCCGGAGAGATTGCGTACCGTCGGCCCCTATCAGGAGGCGATGGCGCGTATCGAGGGGACGACGTGTCCGCCGTTCACGCGGCTGCTCAACCGCGTCTGGATCGGACAGCCCAGCATGGCGAGCCCGTTCGAGCAGCGCGGAGAACGTGCACGGAGCGGGACGGTCTGAGTCCGGCGCGCTTGCGGCGCAGACGACGGATCATGGCCGCGGAGCAAGCCTGAGCGTGATGCCGCGAACCTCCTGCGGCGTCGGCGCGCGGCTGCCGCCGGGTTGGCTGATGCTGAGACGGATCGACAGGCGTCCACTCTTGATCGCCTCCTTCGGCACCGGAAGCGCGTAGGTGCCGGCCTCCGCGCCAGTGCGAAGGCCGAATGGCGAGATGGTCCCGAGCGGCATCCCGGACGCCGTCGTCACCGTCACCTCCTGGCCTCGCCCCAGTGCGCCCAGGCTGATCTCGACGACGGGAGCCTCGCTCGCATCCAGTGGCCGCGGCACGACCAGATCGACGGCTCTGAACGGCTCCGCGGCCAAGGACGAGGTCGGCCGCAGCACGGCACAGAGCAGCACGGCGCAGGTCCGCAGCGCGGCGCGCCTGCCGTTCATCGGCGCAGCGGTCCGACCGAGAGCGCTTTCAGCGTCGGCGCGGTGCCGACGCCGCCCGAGGGCACGACGCGGATGCTCAGCGGCTGGTTGGGTGCGGCCCGCAGGGCGGAGAAGGCCTCCTGCTTCGTCGGCAGCGGCACCGCGAAACTCGCATCGGTGGTCATGGCCATGCCCGGCATCATCGATCCGAAAAAGGCGATGGTGCCTGCATAATAGGGGCTGTCAGCCGTGACCTTGCTGACGTTGGCGGGCGCGTTGACCAGGACGTCGAATTCGCGCACGGTCGAATAGCCGCTCGGGCGAGGCAGCGTGATCTGCGCCATCAGCGGCTGCGGCCGCGCTGCCGCCAGATGCGCTTCGAGCGCATCGCCAGGGATCCTCACCGTGCCCACATTGGCCTTGACCGAGCCCTGCTGCGGCTTGGCCTGCGGTGCCGCGGCGACCGCGGGCGGATTGACGATGTCCTCGCCGAAGCCTGGCGCATAGTCGTAGTCGAAGCGGTCGGTCGAGATGTAGTCGCCGGCCTTGCTGGGGCCGACATAGCCGCCCTTGCCGTCGGCATAGAACAGGAACGGCTCGTCGGAGAACGTCTTCAGGTCAGCGCCCCGCGGCAGATAGGGCAGCTTGAGCCGCTGCTGCTTGCGCGTCCAGACATCCCAGAGCCGGTCCATGTTCGAATGGTGCAGGAAGAAGATCGGATCGACCGGCGACAGGAAGTTGGTCATGTTGCCGTAGGGGCCGGGATCGAGCGGGCCGACGCCGCCGATGTAGTTGTGGACCTTGTTGTGCGGCAGGCCTTCCAGGGTCGAGAACTTGGTCGCGCCATTCGGCTGGGTGTTGTGCGAGGCGGTCTTCGAGCTGGTGAAGCTCAGATAGTTGTCGGGGTTGTAGAAGTCGGTCGGCAGCAGGCCCGCCATGATCACGAAGGGCGAGACGTCGTAGGTGGTCTTGGCGTCGAGCTTCGGATTGTCGCGTGACAGATAGCGTGAGGCGCAGGTGGTCGCGAAGGCCTCATTGCCGGAGATGCCGGCATTGGCGGACGGCGAGAAGCCGGTGACGTCGTTCCAGAGATCGTCGATCGACTTGTAGCCGCGGATCTCGAGCTGGCCGCGCTGATCCTTCGACAGGCTGTTCCAGTAATCCGTCAGCGCCGGCTTGATGAACGCGGTGAAGACCGCGAGAGTCCCGGTGAACGGCTGATACGCCCGGTCGGTCGGTGTCAGTACGGCGTCGAACATGCCGGCGGGAATCTCCGGCAGCTCGGTCCAGTCCCAATAGGGCAGCGCGAAATTGTCGTCGCCACTGAGGGCGCGGATCGATTGCTCGAAATAGCCGAGATAGCCGCGATGCCAGACATAGAACCACCAATTGCCGTGCGGGCAGTCCATCAGGTGGATGAACGCGTTGCGGAACCAGTTCTGCGGATGGTTTGCGGGAAGCTGCAGCATGGCGGCGACGCCTTTGGCGTAGCTCGCCAGCATCTTCTGGCCTTCCGCACTGGTGACGCTGTAGCGGCGATATTTCGCGGCGGCGCGGCTCGGCCTCGGCAAGATGACGGTGGAGGCTGCCGCCATCGCGGCCGTCGCCAGGAATGTCCGGCGGGTCTGTCGCAATCCCATGCTCATCTGAAATGAATCCTGGTTGGAAAAGCGCCATGATGCGGTCTCGCGATTGCAATCTCAAGTAGCAAATGCGTGTGATGGATGTATGATGCCACCTGAGAGGTTTGCCGATGAACGCGCTGACGCTGCTGATCATCCGCCATGCCGAGAAGCCCGACGGCGACGCGACAGGCCCGGGCCTGACCCACGAGGGCCAGCCGGACTCGAAGTCGCTGGTGATCTTCGGCTGGGAGCGGGCAGGGGCCTGGACGGCGCTGTTCGGCAGCGGACTGGGCGGCACGGATTACCCGACACCGCAGGCGGTCTATGCCGCCGATCCCGACAGCGCCGAGGACGGCTCCGACCCGAGCCGCCGGCCCTATGAGACGGTGCTCGATTTGGCTGCGCGCGTCGGCCTCGACAAGCCGAACACGTCCTTTGCGAAGGGGCAGGAGGCGGCGCTGGTCGAAGCCCTGCTATCGCTGTCCGGCACCGTGCTGGTGGCGTGGGAGCACAAGGCGATCATCTCCGACATCCTGCCGCGGCTGCCGGTGAGCAATGAAAGCCAGTTACCGACCCACTGGTCCGGCAAACGCTTCGATGTGGTGCTGCGGTTCGATCGCGCCGACGGCGGGGCGGAATTCACGTTCGGCGAACTCTATCCCTGCCTGATGCCGGGGGATTCCGACAAGCCGCTGAAGAGCGATCCGATGGACGGGGGCTGACAGGCGATATGCGCGATCGCAAGCGTGCGATCACGGCGTTCCAGAAGGGCGACAGCCCGGCATTCCTGATCAGTCTCAAGGCCGGCGGCGGCGGGCTGAACCTGCGGCGACCGACACCGTCATCATCTACCACCCCTGGTGGAATCCGCAGTGGAGGCTCAGGCGATCGATCGAGCCCACCGCATCGGCCGGGACAAGACGGTCTTCGTCCATCGGTTGGTCGCCGCCGGGACGATCGAGGAGAAGATCGGTGAGCGCAAGCCGGCGCTGGCGATTCACCGTTCGATCGCGAGGGGCAATGTCGGCAAGGCGCTGACGGAGGAGGATATCGCCGCGCTGCTGTCCTGACGGCGTGTGGAGATGCGTTGCGCGTGGCATTCGTTATCTTGTGCGGTCACGCCAGTGCAATGCGCTCGCGCGTCTCCTCGACCCAGGCATGGGCGGCGAACCATTCATGGTAGATGCGGCAGTGCGGGCAGTATGCGCGCGAGAAGAACACGGGCATGCGCTGAAAGCGCGCGGCGTCCATTTCCATCCCTGTCTCGATGCTGCGGCCGGTCTGCGGACAACGGACCATGATCTTGCCCATTCGCGGTCTCCTGTTCGTGGGCCAGATACGCCGGGGATGCGAAGAAAATGTAATGCTCAGCCGACAGTTTCGTGGCAAAGGTCGGAGTGAATTCCGACCGCGGAACGTGCGGCATCGGCTGCATCAAAAGCGGGTGAATCGCGCTGCAAAATGCACGGCCGATTGTCGCAACGCGGGACATCCGCCGCGGTCGGACACGATTGTTTGAGGACGCGTGGCATGAGCATCACGATCTACGGAATCAAGAACTGCGACACGATGAAGAAGGCGCGGGCCTGGCTCGACGATCACGGCGTCGCTTACGAATTCCACGACTACAAGACCGCCGGAATCGACAAAGCTAAACTCAAGGCATGGAGCGACGAGCTCGGCTGGGAGGTGCTGCTCAATCGCGCCGGGACGACGTTCAAGAAGTTGCCCGACGCGGACAAGAACGGACTCACCGAGAGCAAGGCGATCGCGCTCATGCTGGCGCAGCCTTCGATGATCAAACGCCCGGTGCTCGATCTCGGCGGCCGCCGCGTGGTGGGCTTCAAGCCGGATCTCTACGCAAAGGACGTGAAGGCTGCGAAGTAGTTGGAGCCGCGATCGCCGCGCGCGTGCATGAAAATGCCGGTGGTATGATTTTCTATGTCAGCGGGAAATACCGGCCGATTTCAACGCAAGGTCCGCCGGCCGCCTTGCGACGTCGTTGCCCAGCTTTCCGCCTTGCCTAACTCCCTCGATTGACGGCATATTCCGGCGCGAAGCGGTCGCGGGTGGCGACGAGGAATCGTCCAGCCGTCCGGCAGAGCCGCCGTACAGGAAGAAGCGAGGGCCAGGCGCTGACGGCGCCGGCTTGGGGGGAATCTTTGGCTGACGAGTTCATTCTCGAGACCCACGGATTGACGAAGGAATTCGCGGGATTTTTTGCCGTTCGCGATGTTTCGCTCAAGATCCGCCGGGGCACCATTCACGCGCTGATCGGCCCGAACGGGGCCGGCAAGACCACGTGCTTCAACCTGCTGACGAAGTTCCTGACGCCGTCGGCCGGCAAGATTCTCTATAAGGGTCAGGACATTACGGCGACCGCGCCGGCCGACGTGGCGCGGCTTGGCCTGGTCCGCTCGTTCCAGATCTCGGCGGTGTTTCCGCATATGACGGCGCTGGAGAACGTCCGCGTCGCCCTGCAGCGCCAGCATGGCTCGTCGTTCGATTTCTGGCGCTCCAAGAGCGTTCTGAACCGCTTCAACAGCCGGGCGCTCGAGCTGCTCGACGACGTCGGCCTCAGCGAGTTCGCCAATATTCCGGCAGTCGAAATGCCCTATGGGCGCAAGCGTGCGCTGGAGATCGCGACCACGCTGGCGCTCGATCCGGAGATGATGCTGCTGGACGAGCCGATGGCCGGCATGGGCCATGAGGACATCGACAAGATCGCAGCGCTGATCAAGCGCATCTCCGCCAAATACACGATCCTGATGGTCGAGCATAATCTCAGCGTTGTCGCCAACCTCTCCGACACCATCACCGTGCTGACGCGCGGGCAGGTGCTGACGGAAGGGCCGTATTCTGAGCTCTCCAAGGACGAGCGCGTCAAGGAAGCCTATCTGGGAGCCGGACATGCCTGAGGTGATGACGGCCACGAAGCCAGGGCAGGCGGCTGCGACCAGCACCATTCTCGACGTCAACAACCTCGAGAGCTGGTACGGCGAATCCCACATTCTCCACGGCATGAACTTCAACGTGAATGCCGGCGAGGTCGTCACCCTGCTCGGGCGCAACGGCGCCGGTAAGACCACGACCCTGAAGTCGATCATGGGGATCATCGGCAAGCGCACCGGCTCGGTCCAGTTCAACGGCCAGCAGCTGATCCGCATGACCTCCGACAAGATCGCGCGGCTCGGCATCGCGCTGTGCCCGGAGGAGCGCGGCATCTTTGCGAGCCTCGATGTCCGCGAGAACCTGCTGCTGCCGCCGGTTGTGCGGCCGGGCGGGCTGACGCTCGACCAGATCTTCGAGCTGTTTCCGAATCTGAAGGAGCGGCTGAAGAGCCAGGGCACCAAGCTTTCCGGCGGCGAGCAGCAGATGCTGGCGATCGCGCGCATCCTGCGCACCGGTGCCAGCTTCCTGATGCTGGACGAGCCGACCGAGGGTCTCGCGCCCGTGATCATCCAGCAGATCGGCCACACCATCGCGCGGCTGAAGAAGGAAGGCTTCACGATTCTCCTCGTCGAGCAGAACTTCCGTTTCGCCTCGACGGTCGCTGATCGCTACTACGTCGTCGAGCACGGCAAGGTCATCGACGGCTTCGCCAATGCCGATCTGTCGGCCAACATGGACAAGCTGCATACTTATCTCGGCGTCTGACCAGCGCTAGCGGCGCTGACCTGGCAGTTCCTTCCGCGGTTTTCTCGCGGTTTTCTTGGTAGAATCTCTTGGCAGTTCTCTTGGCAGTTTTCTTGGAAAGTTCTGGAAGTTGGAAATGAAGAGCAAATTCATCGCGTCGCTGCTGCTGGGAACGGCACTCACTCTCGCCGCTGGCAGCGTCGCTTCGGCCGGCGACAAGACCGTCAAGATCGGCGCGCTGTCCGATCAGTCGGGTCTTTATGCCGATCTCGGCGGTCCCGGCTCGACGCTCGCAGCGCAGCTGGCGATCGAGGATTCCGGCCTCACCGCGAAGGGCTGGAAGATCGACGTCATCTCCGGCGATCACCAGAACAAGCCGGATATTGGCACCTCGATCGCGCGGCAGTGGTTCGACGTCGACAAGGTCGACGTCATCGTCGACGTGCCGAACTCGGGCGTGGCGCTGGCGGTGAACAACGTCGTCAAGGAAAAGAACGGCGTCTACATCAATTCGGGCGCTGCGACCTCGGATCTCACCAACGCGCAGTGCTCGCCCAACACGGTGCACTGGACCTACGACACCTACATGCTCGCGCACACCACTGGCCAGGCGCTGGTCAAGGCGGGCGGCTCGACCTGGTTCTTCCTGATGGCAGACTACGCCTTCGGCGCCGCGCTGGAGCGCGATACCACGGCGGTCGTGACCGCCAATGGCGGCAAGGTGATCGGCGGCGTCAAGCATCCGCTCAACACCTCCGACTTCTCGTCCTTCCTGCTGCAGGCGCAGTCGTCGAACGCCAAGGTCATCGGCCTCGCCAATGCCGGCGGCGATACCACCAATACGATCAAGCAGGCGGCCGAGTTCGGCATCAATAAGGGCGGCCAGAAGCTTGCCGCGCTGTTGCTGTTCCTGACCGACGTCAAGTCGATCGGGCTCGACATCGCGCAGGGCCTCAACTTCACCGAGACCTTCTACTGGGACATGAACGACCAGACCCGCGCCTTCTCCGAGCGCTTCGCCAAGCGCATGAAGAACGGCGCGCCGCCGACCATGGTGCAGGCGGGCGTCTATGCCGGCTTGATGCATTACTTCAAGGCGCTGGAGGCGCTCGGCGAGAACCCGCATGACGGCGTCAAGATCGTCGACAGGATGAAGTCGATCCCGACCGACGATGCGCTGTTCGGCAAGGGCGAGATCCAGCCGAACGGCCGCACCATCCACACCGCCTATCTGTTCGAGGTCAAGAAGCCCTCGGAGTCCAAGGGCCCGTGGGATCTCTACAAGCTGGTCGGCTCGGTACCGGGCGACCAGGCCTTCACGCCGCTCGACAAGAGCGCGTGCGCCTTGTTGAAGAAATGAACCGCTGTGGCTCCGGCGGCTGAACGTCGCCGGGGCCGCCATCTTCTGGGAAACGCCGAGAGAAAACAGAAACAAGACGATGCAGGCCCTCTACGCACAGCTCCTGGTCGGACTGATCAACGGCTCGTTCTACGCGCTGCTCAGTCTCGGGCTTGCCGTCATCTTCGGCATGCTCAACATCATCAATTTCGCCCATGGCGCGCTCTACATGATGGGCGCGTTCTGCGCCTATTTCCTGCTGAACCTCGGCGGCATCAATTATTGGTGGGCGCTGCTCCTGGCGCCGATCATCGTCGGCATCTTCGGCATGGTCCTCGAGCGCACCATGCTGCAATGGATTGCCGGGCTCGACCATCTCTACGGACTGCTTCTGACGTTCGGATTGGCGCTGATCATCCAGGGCGTGTTCCAGAACTTCTTCGGCTCGTCCGGCCTGCCTTATGCGATCCCGGATCAGCTCCGCGGCGGCATGAACCTCGGCTTCATGTATCTGCCGGTCTATCGCGGCTGGGTCGTCATATTCTCCCTGGTCGTCTGTCTGGCGACCTGGTTCCTGATCGAGCGGACCCGGCTCGGCGCCTACCTGCGCGCCGCCACCGAGAATCCGACATTGGTGCGGGCGTTCGGCATCAACGTGCCGCGCATGATCACGCTGACCTACGGCCTCGGCGTCGGGCTCGCGGCGCTGGCCGGCGTGTTGTCGGCGCCGATCAACCAGGTGCGGCCGCTGATGGGCGAGCACATCATCATCGTGGTGTTCGCGGTGGTCGTGATCGGCGGCATGGGCTCGATCATGGGCTCGATCATCACCGGCTTCCTGCTCGGCGTGATTGAGGGACTGACCAAATATTTCTATCCCGAGGCTTCCAACACCGTGGTCTTCGTTCTGATGGTCCTGGTGCTCCTGGTGAAGCCGACGGGTCTGACCGGACGGGCGGCCTGACATGACATCCATCACCGACGCAACCCTTCCGATCACCCCGCGCGCCATGCGCGACGAGATGATCGTGTTCGTCATCATGACAGCGCTGCTGGCGATCGTGCCGTGGACCGGGCTGTACCCGTTCTTCGTCATGCAGGCGCTGTGCTTCGCGCTGCTGGCCTGCGCCTTCAACCTCCTGATCGGCTATGGCGGCCTGCTGTCGTTCGGCCATGCGATGTTCCTGGGAACGGCCGGCTATTGCAGTGCCCACGCGCTGAAGGTGTGGGGGCTGCCGCCCGAACTCGGCATCCTGACGGGCGTCGCCGGATCGTTCGTCCTGTCGGTGATCACCGGCTACATCTCGATCCGACGCCAGGGCATCTATTTCGCGATGATCACCCTGGCGCTGTCGCAGCTCCTGTACTTCATCTATCTGCAGGCGCCGTTCACCCATGGCGAGGACGGCATCCAGGGCATTCCGCAGGGCCGGATGTTCGGCATCCTCGACCTGTCCAAGCCGACGGTGCTCTATTACGTCGTGCTGGTCGGCTTCCTCGCCGGCTTCCTGCTGATCTTCCGCACCATCAACTCGCCGTTCGGCGAGGTGCTGAAATCGATCCGTGAGAACGAGCAGCGCGCGATCTCGCTGGGCTACAAGACCGACCATTACAAGCTGCTCGCCTTCATCCTGTCGGGGACGCTGGCGGGCCTCGCCGGTGCGCTGAAGGTGTTCGTCGCCCAGAATGCCTCGCTGACCGACGTCGAGGTCGGGATGTCCGGCCAGATCGTGCTCATGACCCTGGTCGGTGGGCTCGGCACCGTGTTCGGCCCCGTCGTGGGCGCGTTCGTGATCGTCGGCATGCAGCAATATCTGTCCGGCTTCGGCCAGTGGGTGACGGTGATCCAGGGCGTGATCTTCGTCGCCTGCGTGCTCACCTTCCGCCGCGGCGTCGTCGGGGAAATCGCCCATCTGTTCAAGCGATCCCTCTAAGTCATTGATCTGAAAAGAGATCGTTGAAAGGGCAGAAAGCGGTGGATGATCCGGCCACCGCTTCTGCTGGTGCGCGATCCGGAGTATGACAGTTCTGTGACTGGCCGGCCCTGGCCCGTTTCGGAATGGATGGATCTCGTCCCATGCTGCACTGGTTTCGCGCCGTCCTCCCGCGGGAGGAGCGGTTTTTCGATTTGTTCGCCCGCCACAACAAGGTGGTGATTCAAGGCGCCCATGCGCTGCAGGACATGCTGCAGGGCGGCGACGACATCCTCAGGCATTGCCAGCGCGTCAGCCAGCTCGAGAACGAGGCCGACAACATCACCCGCGAAGTGCTGACCGCTGTCCGCCGCACTTTCATCACCCCATTCGACCGCGGCGACATCAAGAACCTGATCACCTCGATGGACGACGCCATCGACCAGATGCAGCAGACCGCCAAGGCCGTGGTGCTGTTCGAGGTCAAGGAGTTCGAGCCGACCATGCGCGAGATGGGCACCTTGCTGGTCGACTGCGCCAACCTGATCGGAAAGGCGTTGCCGCTGTTGCAGGCGATCGGTCAGAACGTGCCGATGATCACCGCGATCACCGAGGAGATGACCAAGCTCGAGGGACGGGTCGACGATCTCCACGACATCGGGCTGAAGGAGCTGTTCCTCAAGCACCGCAACGCCAACACGATGGATTTCATCGTCGGCGCCGAGATCTATGACCATCTGGAGAAGGTCGCCGACCGCTTCGACGACGTCGCCAACGAGATCAATTCGATCATGATCGAACAGGTCTAGGGTAGGGCCGCGCCGTGGACGCTCAACTCGGCCTTCCGATCCTGGTCGGCCTCATCGCCGTCGCACTCGCCTTCGATTTCCTCAACGGCCTGCACGACGCCGCCAACTCGATCGCGACCATCGTTTCGACCCGCGTGCTGCGGCCGCAATATGCGGTGTTCTGGGCCGCATTCTTCAATTTCGTGGCGTTTGGCGTGTTCGGCCTCCACGTCGCCCAGACCATCGGCACCGGCATCATCGATCCCGCCATCGTCGACGCGCAGGTGATCTTCGCTGCCCTGGTCGGCGCCATCGTCTGGAACCTGGTCACCTGGGCCGCCGGCATTCCGTCGTCGAGCTCGCATGCGCTGATCGGCGGGCTGGTCGGGGCAGGGGTCGCCAAGGCCGGCATCTCGGCCACCGTGTGGAGCGGCCTGTCCAAGACCGTGCTCGCGATCGTGCTGTCGCCGCTGGTCGGGCTGGTGCTGGCGATGATCCTGGTCGCGATCGTGTCCTGGGCCTCGGTACGCTCGACGCCGTTCGCGGTCGACCGCGCCTTCCGCATCCTGCAATTCGCCTCGGCCTCGCTCTATTCGCTCGGCCATGGCGGCAACGACGCGCAGAAGACGATGGGCATCATCGCCGTGCTGTTGTACTCGCAGGGCCGTCTCGGCGAGCAGTTCACGGTGCCGTTCTGGGTCGTGCTGTCGTGCCAGGCCGCGATGGCGCTTGGCACCCTGATGGGCGGCTGGCGCATCGTCCGCACCATGGGCCTGCGCATCACCAAGCTCAACCCGATGCAGGGCTTCTGCGCCGAGACCGGCGGCGCCATCACGCTGTTCCTGGCGACGTTCCTCGGCGTGCCGGTGTCGACCACCCACACCATCACCGGCGCGATCGTCGGCGTCGGCGCCGCCCGCCGCGCCTCGGCGGTGCGCTGGAACGTGGCCGGATCGATCGTCTACGCCTGGATCTTCACGATTCCGGCCTCTGCCATCGTCTCGGCGCTGACGTTCTGGCTGGTGTCGGTGCTCCGGCACTGATCCGGGGCGGGCGAGGGGGCAACTCGCCGGTTGGAGTTGCGGTGCAAAACGCCTATATGGAGGGCGCGCGGCGGCCGTGATCCCGCGCCTTTCCCATCAAATCGCCCGCTCTCTGGCCCCGAAACGACGTCCGCCGCCTCATGTCCGATACAAGTTTGACGACCGAACAGCCGTCCCGCTCCGCGCTCTCCGACGAGGTCGCGCGCCGGCGCACCTTCGCCATCATCTCGCACCCGGACGCCGGCAAGACGACGCTGACCGAGAAGCTGCTGCTGTTCGGCGGCGCCATCAACCTCGCCGGTCAGGTCAAGGCCAAGGGCGAGCGCCGCAACACCCGCTCGGACTGGATGAAGATCGAGCGCGAGCGCGGCATCTCGGTCGTCACCTCGGTGATGACCTTCGAGTTCGAAGGGCTGGTGTTCAACCTGCTGGACACGCCGGGCCACGAGGACTTTTCCGAAGACACCTATCGCACGCTGACCGCGGTCGACTCGGCCGTCATGGTGATCGACGCCGCCAAGGGCATTGAGGCGCGCACGCGCAAGCTGTTCGAGGTCTGCCGCCTCCGCGACATCCCGATCATCACCTTCATCAACAAGATGGACCGCGAGAGCCGCGACACCTTCGATCTCCTGGACGAGATCGAGAAGACGCTGGCGCTCGACACCACGCCGATGACCTGGCCCGTGGGGCGCGGCCGCGACTTCATCGGCACCTATGACATCCGCGACGGCGGCGTGCGCCTGCTCGAAGGCGGCGGCGCCAAGACCGGCGCGGCGCAGCAGATCGACATCGCCGAGCTCGGCAAGATCAACGCCAATCTCGACATGAGCCAGATCACCGACGAGCTGGAGCTGGTCAAGGAGGCCTGCAAGCCGTTCGACCTCGAGGCATTTCGCGAGGGCCACCTGACGCCGGTGTATTTCGGTAGCGCGCTGCGCAATTTCGGCGTCGGCGATCTGCTCGAAGGCCTCGGCCGCTACGCGCCGTCGCCGCGCGCGCAGGAGTCGAACCTGCGCAAGGTCGACGCCGCCGAGCCGCGCATGAGCGCCTTCGTGTTCAAGATCCAGGCGAATATGGACCCCAACCACCGCGACCGCATCGCGTTCGCGCGGCTGTGCTCGGGCAAGCTCAACCGCGGCATGAAGGCGAAGCTGGTACGCACCGGCAAGACCATGCCGCTGTCGAGCCCGCAATTCTTCTTCGCCCAGGACCGCTCGGTCGCGGACGAAGCCTTTGCGGGTGACGTCGTCGGCATTCCCAACCACGGCTCGCTTCGTATCGGCGACACCCTGACCGAGGGCGAGGATCTCACCTTCGTCGGCGTGCCGAGCTTTGCCCCGGAAATCGTCCGCCGCGTCCGCCTCACCGATGCGATGAAGGCCAAGAAGCTGAAGGAAGCCTTGCAGCAGATGTCGGAGGAGGGCGTCGTGCAGGTGTTCCGCCCGCGTGACGGTGCGCCGGCGCTGGTCGGCGTGGTGGGACCGCTGCAGCTCGACGTGCTCAAGGCGCGGCTCGATGCCGAGTACTCGCTGCCGGTCGAATTCGAGATCTCCGAGTTCTCGCTGGCGCGCTGGATCTCGTGCGACGACAAGAAGAAGCTCGAGGCGTTCATCGCCGCCAACAATTCCGGCGTCGCCGACGACGTCGACGGCGATCCGGTGTTCCTGGCCAAGAACGAGTTCTATCTCGGCTACACCAAGGAACGCGCGGAAGGCATCGTGTTCTCCAACGTCAAGGACGTGAAGAAGAAGGCGTAGCCGCCCGACAATCTCTCGTCATTCCGGGGCATCGCGAAGCGATGAGCCCGGAATCCATTTTGCCTCTTGTACTGTCGCTCAATGGATTCCGGGCTCGCCCTGCGGGCGCCCCGGAATGACGCGTAGAGAGAAACAGGACTCTTCCACAGTCGACTTGGCGCATGCTGCGTGATGAGACCCGTAGCGCCGCGCGCTTTTCACCAGACGACTGGTGAGCTACGCTTCCTCTCACACCAAGCGGGGGGAAAAGAAAATGCCAGCGGGATCTTTGGGCCGCCTTGTCCGGCGCCAGATGGTGGCACTGTTAGCTGTGGCTTGGCGTTAGCGGCGATCGGAGCGGCAGACGCCGCCGAGGTGGTCGCGCTGGGCGCCAGCAACACCTATGGCAAGGGCGTCAATCGCGGCGAGGATTTTCCGGCCCAGCTCGAGGCCATGCTCCACGGCAAGGGCGTTCGGGTCAGCGTCGCCAACGCCGGCATCAACGGTGATACCACCGCCGGGATGCTGTCCCGCTTCGACAGCGCGGTCGATGGATCAACCCGCGTGCTGGTGTTGCAGCCCGGCGGCAACGACGCCCGCAAAGGGGTCGGCGACCAGCGCGCCAGCAGCATCAGCGCCTTGTTGGCCAAGGCCGCGCAGCGCCGCATCAAGGTCGTGATGGTCGAGAACGGCATGTTCCGTGGCCTGCCGCATCAGGTCGACGGTGTGCATCTGACCCCGGAGGGCTATCGCATGCTGGCCGCATCGCTGCTGCCGCGCGTGATGAGCGGCTTGCGGAAGTAGCTCGCCGTGAGGTCGTGAAGCGCGCCGCGCCGGCCTGCGGTCTCACAGCTCGATGATTCCCCGTCGCGCCGCATGCGCTACCGCATCCGTCCGGCCCGTTGCATCGAGCTTGTCGAGCAGCGAGCCGACGTGGAACTTCGCCGTATGTACGGAGATGCCGAGGCTGCGCGCGATCTCCTTGTTGGAGCAGCCCTCGGCCATCAGCGCCAGGACGTCGCGCTCGCGCGCGGTGAGCTGAAAATCATCGATCGTCTGGCCGTCGATCCTGTCGTCGCCGCTGCGCGCCTCATCACTGCCATGCAACGGCGCGACGGCGACGTCGGCGCTCTCGCCGGGCGCGACCAGCGTCAGGCCCGTGACATCGCCGAGCAGCGCCGCCAGCCGGTCGGCCAGCTCGGCATCGTCGACCGCGATCGCGATCCTGATCGGCGCGCGCGCCTCCTCGCTCACGCCGGCCTCTCGCCGATGGTCAGGGCGAACTGCACCGGCTCGCCGGCACGCAGCGCTGCGACCTCGACGACGGCGCCGACGCTGTCCGAACCGAGTTCGCGCATCATCGCGCGCATGCCCCTGAACGGCTCCTTGTTAAGAGCGGTGATGACGTCACCCTGGCGCAGGCCGGCGGCCGCGGCCGGGCCGCTCTTGTCGAGGCTCATGATCATCGCACCGAGTCCATCGTCGAGCCGGACCGGCTGCAGGCCGGCGCCGAGATAGCCGCGAGCGATGCGACCATGCGTCTCGAGCTTGCTGGCGACCCGTTCGATCGTGGCCGCGGGTATCACGAGCGTCCGGCGCGGGCCGCGCACGGCCATTCCGATCGCGTGGCCCGCAGCGTCGAGCACGAGACCGCCTTCGGCGCTGTGCCGCAGCCTGGTGTCGAGCTCGATGCGCGCATCGATGTCGCCGCCGCGCAGGCTGCGCCAGGCGCCCGCCGATTGCGAGACCATCGCCAACGCCGCGGCCGGCTTGCCCTGATCGGCGGCGACGAGGATGGCCAGAGCACCGAGCGGCGGCACGCCGCCGGCAAGCGAGGCGGCCGCGACATCCTTGCCTTGGACGCGGAGCAAGGCGATGTCGGTGGTGTGATCACGCCCGGCGATCGTGACGGGGCGGGTCGTGCCGTCGGCGAAGGCGAGCACGATCTCGCCCTCCTCGGCAAGCGTCTCGTCCGCCGTGACGACGAGGCCCGGCTTCCAGACGAAGCCGGTGGCGCGCGAGCGGTGCGAATGGACCGAGACCAGTGATGGCGCTGCGGCGGCAACAGCGGCGGCCAGCGCGGAGGACAGTGAGGAGAGGGTGGACAGATCGGGCATCGACGGCTCCATGGGTTGATCCCAATGTGGCGCGTCGATGGTCGTTGCGGAACTCCCCAGGTGGGCAGGCTGCGCTCATCCGGGCTACAAGTTGAAGTCAGAGCGTCGTCCGCGCCTTCGGCAGCGGAAAGGCGAGATCGCCGTGCTTCGACGTCTTCAGCCCCAGTCCGATCAGCGCCTCGGCGAAGCGCACCGCTGCGGCGACGCCGTCGATCACGGGAATTCCGAGCTCGGTGGAGAGGTCGTGCGCGAGATCGGCCATGCCGGCGCAGCCGAGCACGATGGCGCCGATACCGTCCTCGCGCAGCGCCGCCCGGCATTCGCCGAGCAGCGTGCCGCGGACATTGGCTTCGGGCTTGTCGAGGTCGAGCACGGCAACGTCGACCGCGCGCACCCTGCGGCAATGCTGCTCCATGCCGTAATTGCGCACGAGGTGCTCGGCGATCACCTTGGTGCGCGACAGCGTGGTCACGATGCTGAAATGGGTGGCGACGAAGCTCGCCGCATGCATCGCAGCTTCCGCGATGCCGAGCACCGGCACAGCCGACAATTCGCGCGCGGCGAGCAGGCCGGGATCACCGAAGCAGGCGATCACATGGGCGTGGCAGCCTTCTGCGTCTCCGGCCTCGACCTCCTTGAGCATGCCGACCGTGGCAATCGCCTCGTCGTAATGGCCCTCGATCGAGGCGGCGCCGAACCGCGCGGTGCGGCCGACGATCCGCGTCGACGGGCTTGCGCTCGCCTGGGCCGCCTTGGCGATCAATTCGGTCATCGTCGCCGTCATGTTCGGGTTGATGACGTTGATCACGGTCTCGCTGTGGCGGCTCATTGTCGCGTCCGTCTGCTGTCGCATCCCGCCGTGTTCTAGCCGAGTTCCGCTGTTACGGTCGAGAGCCGTTCGCGGCGCGGAACGCGCAGACGTGAACGGGATTGAGCTTGCGAATTCCGCGATCGGATCCAGCTTGGAGTCCATCCCAGCCCGAGATTCCCATGCTCCGTGTCGTCGTGCTCCTCCTGCTGATGGTGGCCGCTCCGGCCGCCGCCGACGCGCGCCGCCAGCAGATCAATCCGGTGCCGTTCGCGCACACGCCGTGCAGCGTGCTCGACGAGCAGCCGTGCACGCCGTCGTTCTGCAGCGTCTTCGGGCCGTGGCCGTGTATTCCCGAGATGAACTATCCCTATGGCCAGAACCTGCAACTCACGATCGAGAGCCGGCCCGCCAGGGATCAGGAAGCCAAATATCAGAAGCCGGATCACGATCTCGACACGATCGGCGATCTGTTCTCAGCGCTGCGCGCGTGCTGGACGCCGCCGCCGGAGGACAGCGCCCGCGCCGGGATGCAGATGACGGTGCGCTTCAGCTTCAAGCGGACCGGCGAGATGATCGCGCCGCCACGCGTGACCTTCGCGACATCAGGCGCCCCGGCCGATACGCGCGCGACCTATCTGAAGACGATCAATGCCTCGCTCGACGGTTGCCTGCCGCTGAAGTTCACAAAGGGGCTCGGCGGTGCGCTCGCCGGCCGGCCGATCGCGATCCGCTATGTCGAGAATCGCGATCTGAAGAACACGTCGGAACGGTGATGGCGTCGTCCGCTGTGCTCCACCTCCCGACCGCATAGCCCGTCATGCCACTTCGGCTTTTCGAGCCGCCCCGGTACGACGGCGAGCGGGCGGGAGTGCCCGACGTTGAAATGCGCCACGTTGCGAGGCGGCCCCCGGAAATGATACCGATGCGCACGCACAGGTCGCGTGCAAGCGAAGGGGGACGCCGTGGGACTTCTGGTGATGGTGGTGGGGCTGGTGCTGTTTCTCGGCGCCCATGTGTTCACGACCCGGCGCGAGGCGCGCGCGAAGGTCATCGCGCGGCTGGGCGAGGGCACGTATAAGCTCGTCTATACTGTCGTGGCCCTTGCCGGCCTCGCCCTGATCGTCTGGGGTTTTGCCGCGTACCGCCACGACGGCGGCTGGATCCAGGTCTGGACGCCGCCGAAGGCGCTCAAGCACATCAATCTCGCCTTGATGCTGCCGGCGGTGATCATGATCGTCGCCGCCTACATCCGCGGCCGCATCTACACCGTGCTGAAGCATCCGATGCTGGCCGGCGTGAAGCTGTGGGCGTTCGGGCATCTGCTCGCCAATGGCGATCTCGGCGGCATCATCCTGTTCGGCTCGATCCTGGCATGGGCGGTGTTCGACCGCATCTCGCTGAAGCGCCGCGCCGACGCCGGCGGCCCGCCGATCCCCGTCGGCGGCGTTGGCAATGACGTGATCGCGGTGGTGGTCGGCATCGTCGTCTATCTCGCGCTGGCCTTCGCGTTCCATCCTGTCGTGCTCGGCATTCCCGTGATCGGGGGGTAGCGATGTCGGTGCAATCGACCGTCCGCCGCAAGACGGCTCCCGAGATCCGCGCCCGCAAGGGCGGCGAGCCGATCGTGATGCTGACGTCCTACCACGCCCATACCGCGGCGCTGGTGGATCGCCATTGCGATGTGATCCTGGTCGGCGATTCCCTCGGGAATGTGATGCACGGCTTCGAGACCACCGTGCCGGTGACCCTGGAGATGATGATCCTGCAGGGCTGCGCCGTGATGCGCGGCTCGCGCCAGGCGCTGGTGGTGGTCGACATGCCGTTCGGCTGCTACGAGGCCACGAAGGAGCAGGCGTTTCATGCGGCGGTGCGGATCCTCAAGGAGACGCAATGCGGAGCGGTCAAGCTCGAGGGCGGGGCGCGGATGGCCGAGACGGTCGCCTTCCTCAGCGAGCGCGGCATCCCGGTGATGGGCCATGTCGGCCTGACGCCGCAATCGATCAACACGCTCGGCTCGTTCCGGGCGCAGGGCCGCGACGAGGCGGATTGGGCCGCGATCGAGAACGACGCTGCGGCGATCGCACAGGCCGGTGCGTTCTCGGTGGTGATCGAGGCCGTGGCCGAGCCGCTGGCGCGCAAGATCACGCAGCAGATCGCGATCCCCACCATCGGCATCGGTGCCAGCGCCGCCTGCGACGGTCAGGTGCTGGTTTTGGAGGACATGCTCGGCCTGTCGCCGCGGGCGCCGAAATTCGTCCGCCGCTACGGCAATCTGGGTCCGGCGATCGACGAGGCGATCGAACGCTACGCGGCCGACGTGCGTACCCGTGCGTTTCCGGCGGCGGAACATGTCTACGGAATGAAGTCAAAGACCTGACGGGCGCCTCTCGCTTGATCGGCCCGTTGGCGTCGTGGTGCGCGCGGCGTCACGGGATGAATCTCCGGCGCTGGCGGAGATAGCCAAGCGCGTCATCCCTTGGTTATGTTTCAGGCTGGTCCGCGTCGCGGCGAACAACGACAAGAAGCCAAGCTCGGGGAAACTCCATGGACTGGTCGACCTATGTAACGCCGCCGATGCGGCGCGAAGCCCGTTTCGGCGATCGCGTGGTTCCGTTGTTCACGGAGCGGCCCGCGAACCTCTGGGCCATGGTCGAAGAAGCGGTGGAGCGCAACGGCGACGGCGAGGCGCTGGTCTGCGGGGCCGTGCGGCTGTCGTGGCGCGAGGTCGCCGCGACCGCCGCGCGGATCGCCGGCGGGCTGCAGGCGAGGGGCTTGCGCAAGGGCGACCGGCTGGCGCTGCTGCTCGGCAACCGCATCGAATTCGTGCTCACGTTGTTTGCCGCAGCCAAGCTCGGGCTGATCACGGTGCTCCTGTCGACGCGACAGCAGACGCCGGAAATCGCCTATGTGCTGAAGGATTGCGGCGCCCGGCTGCTGCTGCACGAGGCTGCGTTGGCGGACCGGTTGCCGGCCGCTGCGGAAACGCCGGAGCTGGCGGGGCGCATTGCCGTCGACGATCGTCCGGCGCGGTCGGATTTTGCAGCGCTGGCCGATCATGCCGCGCACGAAAATCACGTCGAGGTGGCCGAAGAGGACACCGCGATGATCCTCTACACCTCCGGAACCACCGGCCGGCCGAAAGGCGCGATGCTCGCCCATTGCAACATCATCCACTCCTCGATGGTCTACGAGACCTGCCTGGGGCTGACGCGGGCCGACCGCTCGATCGCCGCCGTGCCGCTCGGCCATGTCACCGGCGTCGTCGCCAACATCACCAGCATGGCGCGCTGCGCCGGCACCTTGATCATCATGCCGGAGTTCAAGGCCGGCGAATATCTGAAGCTCGCCGCGCGCGAGCGCGTGACCTACACGGTCATGGTCCCCGCGATGTACAATCTCTGCCTGTTGCAGCGCGACTTCGACAGTCATGATCTCTCGTGCTGGCGGATCGGCGGCTTCGGCGGCGCGCCGATGCCGGTCGCCACCATCGAGCGGCTGGCCGCCAAGATCCCGGGCCTCCGGCTGGTCAACGCCTATGGCTCGACTGAGACCACCTCGCCGGCGACGTTGATGCCCTCGGATCTGACCGCGCGCCATATCGACAGCGTCGGGCTGCCGTGTCCGGGCGCCAGCATCCTGGTGATGGACGGGCAGGGGCGGGAGCTGCCGCGCGGTGAGATCGGCGAGATCTGGATCGGCGGCGGCCAGGTCATCAAGGGCTACTGGAACAATCCCAAGGCCACCGGCGAGAGCTTCACCGCCGGCTATTGGCATTCCGGCGACCTCGGCTCCGTCGACGCCGACAATTTCGTCCGGGTGTTCGACCGGCAGAAGGACATGATCAACCGTGGCGGGCTGAAGATCTACTCGGCCGAGGTCGAATCGGTGCTGGCGAGCCACCCGGCGGTGGTCGAGAGCGCGATCATCGCCCGGCCATGTCCGGTGCTCGGCGAGCGCGTGCACGCGGTGGTCGTGACCCGCGAGCCGATGAGCGCCGAAGCGCTGCGCAGCTGGTGTGCCGAGCGGGTCTCGGATTACAAGGTTCCGGAAACCCTGACCGTGACCGCGGACCCCCTGCCGCGCAACGCCAACGGCAAGGTGATGAAACGGCAGTTGCGCGAAGCCTTGACGGCGTGATAGCCGCGTTCGGACGCTGTGGCAGAACCGGGGAGTAACGCCTTGATTCGGCTGGACTCGCCTTGCCACCGCCATGCCGATGCGGTATCGGCGCCGGCGCGCGGGCAACGGGCCGCTCGCGCGGCACTTCAAACGCATGCGCGCGCGCTCGCAGCGAACCTGACGGGATGTCCTTAGGTGTCTGAATTTATTGATGAAGTAGACGAGGAGGTCCGTCGGGAACAGCTCAAGAAGCTGTGGGACCGCTACTCGATCTTTATCATCGCCCTTGCCGTGCTGATCATCGCCGGCGTCGGCGGCTGGCGCGGCTACCAGTATCTCGAGGGCCAGAAGGCCGCCGAGGCGGGCTCAGCCTTCAACAAGGCCCTCGAACTCTCCGAGCAGAACAAGCATGCCGATGCGGAGAAGGCCTTTGCCGATGTCGCGGCCAGGGCCCCATCGGGATACCGCATGCTGGCCCGCTTCCACCAGGCTGCCGAGGCCGCCATGCGCGACAAGGCGGCTGCCGTGAAGATCTACGACGAGCTTGCTGCCGACCACAGCATCGGGGCCGAGCCGCAGTCGATGGCGCGGCTGCGCGCGGCAGGCCTGCTGGCCGATACGGCGCCTTACGCCGACCTCAAGCAGCGCCTCGAAGGCGAAACGGCGCCTGGCGCGCCGTTCCGCCACGCCGCCCGCGAATTGCTGGCGCTGTCGGCGTGGAAGGCCAATGATGCCGCGGCGGCCCGTCAATGGCTCGACATGATTGCGCTGGATGGTGAGACCCCGCCGGGCCTGCGCTCGCGCGCCGAAGCGCTGCAGGCGCTATTGCCTGCAGTCGCCAAGAGCTGATCGCGAACCTCGCGACGGCGAACCGAGTTGATTGGAACGACGATCATGCGCCGCCCCCAACGTGTCATTGCCCTCACGGTCCTCGTTGCGCTTTCCGGCGTGCTGGGCGGCTGCGCGAGCGGGGGAAGTTTCGACCCCTCGGACATGCTCGACTTCCTGGACACCAAGAAGAAGCTGCCGGGTGACCGCAAGCCGGTGTTCCCGGAGGGCGTGCCGGGTCTCGAGCAGGGCGTGCCGAAGGAACTCTACAAGGGTGCCCAGCAGCAGCCGGTGACCGACCCAGGCGCTCAGGCGGCTACGCCGCCGGCGCCTCCGGTGGAGGAGCCCAAGGGTAAAAAGGGCCGGCGGCAGGCGGCCGTGAACAACCCGACGACGGCCGATCCGCAGGATGGCGAGGCTGCCGCGGTCGAGGAGGGCGCTGCCGCCGTTCCGCCGGCACCGAAGCCCAAGAAGATCGTGCGCCGCCGCACCACGGCACCACCGCCGGATGATGCTGCCCCGGCGCAGCAGCCGGCGGCCCAGCGATCCGGCGGCGGCTTCCCGGCGCCGATGCCGAGCGGCTCCTTCAGCCGTTAATCTCACCTGCGAATCGGCGGATCGCCCGTTCGGTTTTGCGGCCGAATGCGCTAAAGCTGCGCGCTCACGCGCACGGATCATCATGCCCTTCACCATCGCCATCATCGGCCGGCCCAACGTCGGCAAGTCGACCCTGTTCAACCGTCTGGTCGGGCAGAAGCTGGCGCTCGTCGACGACGTGCCGGGCGTCACGCGCGACCGCCGCGAGGGCGAAGCGAAGCTGTTCGATCTCAACTTCACGATCATCGACACCGCCGGCCTCGACGAGGGCCCCAAGGGCTCGCTGACCGCGCGCATGCAGGAGCAGACGGAAACCGCGATCGCGCTCGCCGACGCGCTGTTCTTCGTGATCGATGCCCGCATCGGCCTGACGCCCGCCGACCGCGCCTTCGCCGATTTCGCCCGCCGCGCCGACAAGCCGGTGCTGTTGCTCGCCAACAAGAGCGAGGGCAAGCATGGCGAGCTCGGCGCCATGGAATCTTACGCGCTCGGCCTCGGTGATCCCATCCAGATCTCGGCCGAGCACGGCGAGGGCATGGGCGAGCTCTATGACGCCGTCAGCAAGCTCGTGCCGCCCACGGACGATGAGGAGGACGAGCACGAGGAGACCGACGAGGAGCGCGCCAACAGGCCGATCCGGGTTGCGATCGTCGGCCGTCCCAACGCCGGCAAGTCGACCCTGATCAACCATCTGCTCGGCGAGGAGCGGCTGCTCACGAGTCCCGAGGCCGGGACGACGCGCGATTCGATCGCGGTCGAAATCGAGTGGAAGGGCCGCGGCTTCCGCATCTTCGACACCGCAGGTCTGCGCCGGCGCTCGCGCATCGAGGAGAAGCTGGAGAAGCTGTCGGTGGCGGACGCGCTGCGCGCGGTGCGCTTCGCCGAGGTGGTCGTGCTGATGATGGATGCGCAGAACCGCTTCGAGGAGCAGGATCTGCGCATCGCCGACCTGATCGAGCGCGAGGGGCGTGCCCTGGTCATCGCCGTCAACAAATGGGACCTGATGGACGGCAACCCCGGCCAGATCTCGATGCTCCGCCGCGATGCCGACCACTGGCTGCCGCAGGTCGCGGGCGCGCCGATCGTGGCGGTGTCGGGCCTGATGGGCGAGGGCATCGACCGGCTGATGCAGGCGATCGTCGAAGCCTACGCGGTCTGGAACCGGCGCGTGCCGACGGCGGCGCTGAACCGCTGGTTCGAGGGGGCGATCGCCGACAATCCGCCGCCGGCGGTGTCGGGCCGCCGGCTCAAGCTGAACTACATCACCCAAACCAAGGCGCGGCCGCCGAGTTTCGTGCTGTTCTGCTCGCGTGCCGACGCGATCCCGCAATCCTACTTGCGCTATCTCACCAACTCGATGCGCGAGACCTTCGAGCTGCCCGGCACGCCGGTGCGCATCACTCTGCGCGAGAAGGCCAATCCGTTCGCGCACAAGCGCAAGCGGCCGAACTGATCAGTTGCGGTAGCGGAAGCGGTCCGGCCATGGAAGCAAGTCCGCCGAGCGTCGCGACCGAAAATGCGCCGGCCCCGCGCCGCGGCGCGGTCGCCTTCATCTTCGTCACCATCCTGCTCGACATGCTCGCGCTCGGGCTGATCATGCCGATCCTGCCGAAGCTGATCGAGAGCTTCGTCGGCAACGACACCGCGCAGGCGGCCCGCATCTTCGGCCTGTTCGGCACCGCCTGGGCGCTGATGCAGTTCGTGTTCTCGCCGGTGCTCGGCAGCCTGTCCGATCGCTTCGGCCGACGACCGGTGATCCTGCTGTCGAACTTCGGCCTCGCCGCCGACTACGTGCTGATGGCGCTGGCGCCGTCGCTCGCCTGGCTGTTCGTTGGGCGCCTGGTCTCCGGCGTCACCTCGGCCAGCATCTCCACCGCCTTTGCCTACATCGCCGATCTGACGCCGCCGGATCGGCGGGCCGCGATCTTCGGCCGCATCGGCGCAGCGTTCGGTGCGGGGTTCGTGCTCGGTCCCGCCACCGGCGGACTGTTGGGTGACATCGATCCGCGGCTGCCGTTCTGGGCGGCTGCGGGGCTCAGCTTCGCCAACGCGCTCTATGGCTTCCTGGTGCTGCCGGAGTCGCTGAAGCCGGAACGGCGCAGTCCATTCCGGTGGCGGACGGCGAACCCGCTCGGTGCGCTGCGGCTGCTGGCATCGGACCGCATCCTGGCGGGGCTGTCGACCGTGAACTTCATCACCCAGCTTGCCCATGTCGTGCTGCCGTCGACCTTCGTGCTGTATGCGACCTACCGCTACGGCTGGGACACCCGCACCGTCGGCCTCACATTGGCGATGGTCGGCGTCTGCGCGATGATCGTGCAGGGCGGCGCGGTCGGGCTGATCGTCCGCCTGTTCGGCGAGCGCGGCGCGTTGATGCTCGGCCTGTCGGCGGGCATGGTCGGCTTCTTCATTTTCGGTGTGGCGCCGACGGGACCGCTGAGCTGGCTCGGCATCCCCGTGATGGCGCTATGGGGCGTGTCGGGCGCGGCCATGCAGGCTTTGATGACCCGCCTCGTCCCACCGGACAAGCAGGGCCAGCTACAGGGCGCGACGTCGAGCGTGCAGAGCGTGGCCCAGCTCGCGGGTCCCTTCCTGTTCACGCTGACCTTTGCCTATTTCATCGGAACGGCCGCGCCGGCGCATCTACCCGGCGCGCCGTTCCTGCTGGCGTCGGCGTTGCTGATCGTCGCTCTCCTGATTGCGGTGCGGACGCTGTCCTCGGCAAAGAACAGCTAGACTAGCGCGCCGGCCTGAAGGTTCTCATCCGCTGACCCCACCGATGAAGCTCTCGCGCTCTCGCGCGGACGGGGATTGCACACGCTTCATAATAGGTCAATAATGCTGACATAAATATCCGGATCAGGGGAGGAATATTGGTGAGCTGGAAGCCCGTCTACGCGCGCCGCGCGGATCGCATGAAGGCATCGGAGATTCGCGAGCTGCTCAAGGTGCTGGAGCGGCCCGGCATGATTTCGTTCGCCGGCGGCATCCCCGATCCCGCGCTGTTTCCTGCAGCAGCGGCGGCGCAGGTCTATGCCGATGCGCTGGCATCGCCCAACGTGGCTTCCGCTGCTCTGCAATATGCCGTCAGCGAGGGCTACGGTCCGCTTCGCCAGTGGATCGCCGAGCACATGACCGCTCAGGGCATAGCGGCCTCGCCAGACAACATCCTCGTCACCGCGGGATCGCAACAGGCGCTCGATTTTCTCGGCAAGCTGCTGCTCACGCCCGCGGATACGGCGCTCGTCACCGTTCCCACCTATCTTGGCGCGCTGCAGGCCTTTTCGGCCTACGAGCCGCGTTACGATTCGATCGGTCCACGCGCTGCGAACCGCACCCCGGCCTCCTACGCGGACGAAGCCGCGAAAGAAGCTGCGGGGGCGCGCGTGAAGTTCGTCTATGTCGTGCCGGACTTTGCCAATCCGACCGGTGAGACGCTGTCGCGTTCGGCGCGCGCCGATGTCCTGGATCTCGCCGGCGAGCTGGACGTGCCGGTGTTGGAGGACAGCGCCTATTCTGCCTTGCGTTTCGACGGCGACGAGATGCCGTCGCTGCAGTCGTTGGACGTCCGTCGCCGCGGCTCGCTCGATGCTTCCCGCGTCATCCATCTCGGAACGTTCTCGAAGACGGTCGCGCCGGGCCTGCGCATCGGCTGGGTTTGTGCATCGCGCGCCATCATCAGCCGTCTCGTCCTCATCAAGCAGGCGAGCGACCTCAACGTGTCAGCGATCAATCAGATCGTGATGCACAGGCTCGTGACAGACGGAGGGCATGCCGGGCTGATTGCACGGGCGCGCGCGCATTATCGGCTCAAGCGCGATGCGATGCTGAGGGCACTCGAGGCACAGATGCCGTCAGAAGCGAGGTGGACGCGGCCCGACGGCGGGTTCTTCGTCTGGCTCACCTTGCCGGACGGCGTGTCCGGTGCCGCCTTGCTCGACCGGGCCATGAATCAGGCCCAGGTGGCGTTCGTTCCCGGGGCAGCTTTCTTCCACGACGGCAGCGGCACCAACACGATCCGCCTGTCTTATTCGCTGCCCGAGGAGGCCGTGATCGAGGAAGGCATCGGCCGCCTCGCGAGCCTGCTGCGCTGACGATGACGTGATTCGGCGCAGCGAATGTCGCATCGTCTGCGCAGCGGCACTGGCGGGACGCGATGCTAATCCACCGCATCCCGCATCGGGGCTATCGGCTTACTTCTTCACCAGCGGACAGTCGCTGGCCTCGAGCGGCTTGGCGGCATCCTCAGGCGCGATCTTGGCGATCAGCTTGTAGTAGTCCCACGGGTATTTGGACTCTTCGGGCTTCTTGACCTCGAACAGATAGGCCGGGATCAGGCGGCGTCCGTCGGCGCGCAGCGGGCCCTTGCCGAACAGCGGATCGTCGGTCGGGATCTCCTTCATCTTGGCCACGACCTTGGCGCCGTCATGCGGATTGCCGCCGAGCGCTTCCAGCGTCTTGAGGTAATGCAGCGTGCCGGCATAGTTGCCCGCCACCGTCATCGACGGCATCGTGCCCTTCGGCGACAGCTTCTGGAAACGCTTGGACCATTCGCGGGTCTGGTCGTTCAGATCCCAGTAGAACGACTCGGTGAAGGTCAGGCCCTGCGCCACCTTCAGCCCCAGCGCATGCACGTCGTTGACGAACAGCAGGAGTGCGGCGAGCTTCTGGCCGCCCTGGACGATGCCGAATTCCGAGGCCTGCTTGATCGAGTTGGTGGTGTCGCCGCCGGCATTGGCAAGCCCGATGACCTTCGCCTTCGACGACTGCGCCTGCAGCAGGAAGGACGAGAAGTCGGCGGTGTTGAGCGGGTGCTTCACCGAGCCCAGCACCTTGCCGCCGCTGCTGGTCACCACGGCCGAGGTGTCGCGCTCCAGCGCGTGACCGAAGGCATAGTCGGCGGTCAGGAAGAACCAGGTGTCGCCGCCGGCCTTGGTCAGCGCCTTGCCGGTGCCGTTCGCGAGCATATAGGTGTCGTAGGTGAAGGAGATGGTGTTTGCGTTGCACGCTTTGCCAGTCAGGTCCGCCGTGGCGGCACCGGAGTTCAACAGGATCGAGTTCTTTTCCTTGACCAGGTTGGAGACGGCCAGCGCCACGCCCGAGTTCGGCGTGTCCATGATCACGTCGACCTTCTGCGTGTCGATCCACTGCCGGCCGATATTGACCCCGACGTCGGGCTTGTTCTGGTGGTCGCCGCTGATGACCTCGATGGTCCAGCCCTTGGCCTTCAGGCCGGAATCCTCGACCGCCATGTTGACGGCTGCGACCGAGTTGGGACCGCCGATGTCGGCGTAGAGGCTGGACATGTCGTTGAGCACGCCGATCTTGACGACCTTGTCGTCGGCGAAGGCGGAGCCGGCAAAGCTGAGCGTGGTGGCGGCAAGCAGCGCAGCCATCCGCCGCGCATGAGACGTCGTCATCAAAGTCCTCCCTGGTGTCGTGTCACGGCGGGGCTTCTTGGGCGCCCTTTGCCGTCGGTCTCCCTGGATAGCCGGTCTTGTGAGTTGCGGCAATGCGCCAAAAGGCGCGAGACGCGCCCAAGGTTTGTGCGTTTCGCTTGAGCGTTAACGCAGGGCGTCCGAGGTCAGCCGGAATTTCTGGATGCGCTTACCGGTGTCGACCTCGGCGGTATAAACGTTGCCCTGCCGGTCGACAGCCATCGCGTGCACCCAATGGAATTGGCCGGCATTGCGGCCATTGTGGCCGAAGCTGCCGATCACGCTGCCGTCATCCCGCCTGATGATGCGGATCTCGTTGTTCTCGCCATCGGCAGACAGCAGGTAGGTCTGCTTCGGATCCGGCCAGATCGCGATGTCCCACACCGCGCCATTGCCGAGCGTGTTCTTTTCGAAGAACCATTCGGTCACGAATGTCCCGTCCTTCCTGAACACCTGGATGC
Organism: Bradyrhizobium sp. SZCCHNRI1029; assembly: GCF_032487555.1. NCBI lineage: Bacteria > Pseudomonadati > Pseudomonadota > Alphaproteobacteria > Hyphomicrobiales > Nitrobacteraceae > Bradyrhizobium > Bradyrhizobium sp. SZCCHNRI1029. Next base: position 500,839 of record NZ_JAUEUK010000001.1, on the reverse strand, counting down.
GGTCGTTGATGCGGTCGCAGACATAGACGAGACCATCGTCGGCGATCTTCACGCAGTGCACGGGATTGCCGAACTGCTGGGCGACCGGTGCCTTGGGATCATACGGCGGCTGCTTGGCATCGTCAGGGAGATGGCCATAGGCGCCCCAATGCCGCTTGTAGGCGAGGGTGGTGGCATCGAACACGATGACGCGGCGGTTGCCGTAGCCGTCGGCGACGTAGATCTCGTTCGCCTCCTTGTCGATCGCTGTCTCCGCGGGCTTGCCGAGCTGGGTGGTGTCGTTGGAGCCCTTGCTCGGCGCCATCGTTCCGATCTGAGCGACGAACTTGCCATCGAGCGTGAACTTCAGGATGGCGTTGTCATTGTCGGCATTGCCGCCGATCCAGACGAAGCCGCGTTCGTCGACCTCGATGCCATGCTCGCGGCCGACCCATTCATAGCCCGGGCCCGGGCCGCCCCAGGCGCGCAAGAGATTGCCGTCGGTATCGAATTCGAGCACCGGGGGCGCCGGAATGCAGCATTTCGATCGCGGCGGATTGAGCGTAGCGCCTTTCTCGTCGTCGGTCAGCGAGCGCGGCCGGTGAATGACCCAGATGTGGCCCTGGTGATCAACCGTGATGCCGCCGACCTGGCCGAGGATCCAGTTGTTGGGGAGCTGCTTCGGCCAGGACGGCTCGACGGCGAACGCGGGCACCTCTGCTGCGGCGCTGGTGCTGCGAGAGAAGAGGACGTTGCCGGCCGCAACGGCGAACAGCAGAATGACTAGGGCAGGCCTTGTCGCGTGTCCGCGTCGTGCTCGCGTCATGCCGTCCTCCCCGATATGTGCTGCGGTCATCCGCTTATGAACGCAGTCAATCGCGGGCATGGCGGAGTGTCAATCGCGCGGGGGGACGCCGATCGGCAGGCTCAGACCGGCGCCTGCTCCACCGCTTCCTTTTTCGGCGGCGTCCGCAACGTGGGCGGCCGCAGAAAGCGCGTCAGCATGAGCCGCAGATGCTCACTGCTCTTCTTGATGTCGACGTTCGGATTGCGGATCGGCAGCGCGCGTGCGCCGTCGACGATCACGAACAGGATGTTCGCGGTCGCCTCCGGATCGAGGCCGGGATCGACCTCGCCGCGGTCCTGTGCCTTGGTGAGGAAGTCGACCAGCAGCGCCCGCATCGCGCGCGCATGGGCATGGACGATGGCTGCAAAGTCGGCATTGCGGCAGGCCTCAGCCAAAGCCTCGGCGCTGAGGACCTGGGCCTGCGGCTGGTGAATGCTGGTGCTCTCGAGCTCCTGCACCAGGGCGTCGATCACGTCGGGCGAGGCCAGGATTGCCTGGAGGCGCGATGCAGCGTGGCTCAGATTCTGCTCGACCAGCGCCTGGATCATCGCCTCCTTGCTGGGGAAGTAATGGTAGAGGTGGCCCGGGCTGATCTTGGCGGCGGCGCAGATGTCGGTGGTGCTGGCGCCGTGAAATCCGTTCCTGACGAAGCACGACAGGGCGGCCTGGAGAATCTCCCGGCGCTTCTGCTCGTGCTTGACCGGATCGACCTTTCTCATCGCGTGTCCTGCCGGGCCAACTCTCGCCACATTCGTCGTTTCCGCCAACTGCTTGTAATATAAAATAATATTTCTCGCCGCTCTAATCTAGAGAATTTGATCTAGTTTCGTTGGACAAGCGCTACGGCTTGTGAGACTTAATTAGAGTGAGTTGTCTATCAATGGGTCTGACCGTTTCGATGCGTCTCGCTCCGCTGAAGTCGATGACCCTGGTTTCCCTGGCGCTGGCAACGGCCGGCTGCGCCACCGCCCCGCTCGAGCGGGCCGGCTCGCTCAAGAACTACGATCATCTCGCCGAAGCCAACGGCCTGGTGACGCGCGCGCAGATCAAGGCCAACAAGAAGGAGCTGCTCGAGGCCAAGACGATCCGGATCGAGCCGACCGCGTTTCCGCCGCGTCCCGACATCGCCCTCGACGAGAGCGAGCGCAAGCTGGTGGCCAACGTCATCAGCCGGGAAATGTGCCTGCGGCTGAGCGAGCGATTCCAGATCGTCGGACCCCGCGAGGAGGCCGATCTGACGGTCAAGGCGACCGTCACCCATGCCACGGCGACCAACGCGACCGCCTCAGCCGCCTCGCAGGCGGCGTCGATCGCCAAGAGTGTCGCGCTACCCGGCGTCCCGGTGCCGGTGCCGCGGCTGCCGGTCGGGCTTGGCACGCTGTCCGTCGAGGCCGAGGCGCGCGACTTCGCAGGGTTCCAGAAGGCCGCAATGGTGTGGGCGCGCGGCGCCAACTCGGTCTCGACTGCCCGTATGGCCAATGACGGCGACGCCTACGACCTCGCTTCCGAGTTCGGCGCCGACTTCGCGAAGCTGGTGTCGACGGGCGAGTCGCCGTTCTCAGGCGTCCCGTCGCTGGCCTCGCTGCCTTCGGTGTCGAGCGTGCCGGCCAAGCTCGGCGCTGCTCCCAAATATGCCGCATGTGAGCAGTACGGACGTTTCCCCGGCCTGAAGGGCTTCGTCGGTGCCGGTCTGGGCCTGCCGCCGGGCTGGACCGACAAGGGCGCCGAGGAAGCCAGGCCGGACGCGCCGCAGCCGTCGCCGGAGATCGCAAGCGTGGAGCAGCAAGCGTCGCGATGAAGTCCGCCGCCCCCTTCCGCGTGCTTGTCCCGCGTGTCCTGCTCGCGTGCGCCGCGTCGCTGCTGCTGGCGGCGTGCGCAGCCGTCATGCCACGCAACGCGCTGCCGGAGGCGGCGGCTGTCAGCGCCGACCCGGTCGGCTTCCGCAACGTCCGCTACTGGGGTGACGAGCCGGCGCCGCGCTTTGCCGAGGCCGCGATGTCACGCGCGTCGGCCGAACTCCCGATCTCGCGTCCGCTGAATTTCCTCGCGATCTCCGGTGGCGCCGAGAACGGCGCGTTCGGCGCCGGGCTGCTGGCCGGCTGGGGCGAGGCCGGCAACCGGCCGTCGTTCGACATGGTGACGGGCGTCAGCTCCGGCGCGCTGATCGCGCCGTTCGTCTTCCTGGGGCGCGAGCATGATGACAAGCTGCGCGAGATCTTCACCGCCTATGAGCGCAAGGACATCTTCACGGTCAACATTCCCGGCCTGCTGCAGGGCTCGGCGCTGGCCGACAACACGCCGCTGTCGCGGCTGATCGAGAAGTATGTCGATCGCGAGTTTCTCCGCGACGTCGCGCGCGAGAGCAGCAAGGGCCGGGTGCTTCTGGTCGGCACCACCAATCTCGATGCGCAGCGTCCGGTGCTGTGGGACATGGGCCGCATCGCAGCCGCCGATACGCCCGAGGCGATCGCGCTGTTCCGCCAGGTGCTGCTGGCGTCCGCGACCGTGCCGGGCGCCTTCGCTCCGGTTCGCATCAAGGTGCGGATCGGCGACAAGGACTACGACGAGCTCCATGTCGACGGCGGCGTGACGCGGCAGGTGTTCATCGGTCCGTCGGTGCTGCGTCTCGTCTCCTGCCGCGGCCCGCGCCGGAGCGTGAGCGGCGCGCATCTCTACGTCATCCGCAACGCCCGCATCGATCCGCAATGGGACAGCGTCGGCGCCGACGTGCTCTCGGTGACGCAACGCTCGCTGTCGACCCTGATCAAGAACCAGGGCATCGGCGATATCTACCGCATCTACTCGGTGGCGAAGTTCAACGGCATCGACTTCAACCTCGCCAGCGTGCCGGCCGATTTCCAGGCCAAGGCCGACGGTCCGTTCGACCGCACCTACATGACCGCGCTGTTCGATCGCGGCCACGACATGGGACGGCGGGGCTATCCCTGGGTGAAGAGCCTGCCGGGGCTGCAGTCCAACGAGCACGGCATCACGGCGCAGATCCCGGCGCGCACGATGGCGGCGGCCGCGCGATGATCTGGCGAATCTGCAGGTCTGTCGTGAGCTCCGCTGCGCGCGCCGTGCTGCTGATACCATTGCTGCTCGGCGGCTGCGCGACGTCGTCCACGCCGCCGCCCGACGCCACCACGCAGTTCCACAACACCTACAACTATCTCCCCGTCAACGACGTGCCGCATGACGACCAGCGTCCGGTGTTGTCGGTCGAGCAGCAGGAGAAGCTGCGTAAGGAGCTGATGGCGGTGCGCGATCGCCAGGCGCCGGCTGTGGCGAAGGCGGCTGCGGGCAAGTCGGCAGCCGCCAAACCCGCCGCGGCAGATCCTGCCGGACCGAGATAGGCGCCGGCCGCGGGCGGAGCGGCGCTGTCCGGCCCGGATCATTCACCCCGGAGAATGCGAGCCTCAACGGGGCGCCCGGCGATCAGGACGCGTCGGCCGTCTAACGTGGCCCCGCCGCATCGGGCGCGGCCGCAACGACGGACCAATCGGAGATCGCACATGGACCATCTGACCTTGCCGCGAACCGGCGCATCCAGCGAGATCGCGACCTTCGGGCCGGTGCATCTGGAGGTCACGCATCTCGAGCGCGCGATCGATTTCTGGTGCGAGACCGCAGGTCTGCGCCTGTGCAAGCGCAACGGCGCGGCCGAGCTCGGCACGGCGGGCGAGACGCTCGTGGTGCTGCATCCCGGTGCGAAACGCCCGGCGCTGCGCGGCTTCTCCGGCCTCTATCATCTCGCCATCCATGTGCCCGACCAGGCGGAATTCTCGCGGATGCTGCGCCGGCTGATCGCCAGCCGCACGCCGATCTCGCCGGTCGATCACGTGATGTCCAAGGCGATCTATCTCAACGATCCTGACGGGCTCGGCATCGAGTTCACGCTGGAGACGCCGGAGCGGTTCGGCGGCTACGGCACGTTCGAGACCGATTTCACCGTGTTCGATGCCGAAGGCCGGCCCTGCAGTGGCAGGAGCCCGCTCGACGTGCGCCATGAGCTGGCGCAGGCGAAAGGACCGCCGCTGTCGGCGCCGCTCGCCGACGCCGCGCGGATCGGCCATCTGCATCTGCACGTCCCGCGCATCGAGGCTGCGCGCACGTTCTACACGCGGCTTGGCTTCCTGCCCGGCGCATTCGCGCCACAGCTGGGGTTTGCCGATCTCGGCGCCGGCGGCGCCTACACCCACCGTATCGCACTGAACGTCTGGCAGGGGATCGATGCGCCGCCAGCACCCGCAGGCGTGGCGCGGCTGCGCGGCTTCTCGATCCGCTTCGACACCCGCGCGCGCCTCGACGCCGCGCTGCGCGGCCACGACGAGGTGATCGTGCGGGGCGATCAGTACGTGCTGCGCGATCCCGCCGGCACCACGCTGATGCTGACCGCCGAAGCCTGATTCATCCGCCCATGGAGCCGACACGTGACCGACCAGACCGAGCCGACACCACCGCTCTCGAAGCGCACCAAGGCTGCCAAGGTGCGCAAGGCCGCGCAGCATCCGAAACGTCCGGGCGCCGGCTGCAAGGCCGAGCCGGGCAGCTTCGTGCCGGTCGTCGACCGCAACCGATGCGAGGCCAAGGGCGACTGCGTCGAGGTGTGCCCCTACAACGTGTTCGACGTTGCGCCGATCAGCAACGACGATTTCCGCGCGCTGTCCTTCCTCGGCAGGATGCGTGTGCGCTTTCACGGCATGAAGACGGCCTACACGCCGAAGAGCTATCTCTGCCTTGCCTGCGGCCTGTGCGTGGTGGCTTGCCCGGAGCGCGCCATTGATCTCGTGGAGGTCGCGGCGGGTGACAGTGCGACGTAGGAATGGAGCCTGCGACCGACCTGGTGCCGTCGACGCGATAGTCTACGCCGGTGGCTGAAAGCTCTTCAGCGCGCGGGTCTTGTACTCGTAGAGCTTGCCGGTCTCTGTCCAGGACGGCAGGCACATCGGCACGATGAATTCGGCGACCTGCTCGGGTGTCTCGAGCGTCATCGGGTCTTCACCTGGGAACACCGTGGCGCGCATGCGGGTGCGGATCGGGCCCGGGCTGAACAGGTTGACGCGCAGCGGCGTGCGCTCGGTCTCGTGCGCCCACACCCGAGCCAGCGTTTCCAGCGCCGCCTTGGTGACGGCGTAGGGGCCGAGATAGGCCTGCGCCTTGTGAGCGGCGCCTGAGGTGAGGAACACCGCGCGGCCGGCGTCGGAGGCCTTCAGCAGCGGCTCCATGCAGCGGATCAGCTGGAAGTTGGCGGTGAGGTTGACCGCGACGACGTCGTTCCACGGCTTGAGGTCGATATGGCCGAGCGGTGAGGAGGGGCCGGGCACGGCGGCATTGCCGACGAGGATGTCGAGCTTGCCATGGCGCTCATGCAGCGCGGCGCCGAGCCGGGCGATGCCGTCGCTGTCGGTCATGCTGAGCGGCACCAGGGTGGCGCCGCTGCCGGTCTCTTTCCGGATCTCGTCGTCGAGCTCCTCCAGCCCGCCCTGGGTGCGGGCGACGGCGACGACATGCGCACCGGCGCGCGCGAGCGCGCGGGCGGTCGCATGGCCGATGCCGCGCGAGGCGCCGGTGACGAGGGCAATACGATTGGCGAGGGGAAGGGTCATCACGATCATCTCTCAGCCGTCGTCCCGGCGAACGCCGGGATCCATATTCCGCGGCGGTTATGATGGAGTTGGGTGGCTGTGGCTAGTCCTGCCCGACAAACGACGGCCGGTGGTCAGGGCCTCCGGCATGTGCCGGGACGACGGCCGATCGAACGCCGTCATTCCGGGGCGAGGCCGTTAGGCCTCGAACCCGGAATCTAGAGGTCAGGCGCACAAAACAATTTCGAGATTCCGGGTTCGATGCTGCGCATCACCCCGGAATGACACCATGTGGAAAGAGCCTCAGCTCGCCTCCGCCAGGAGCGACAATTGCTGCTGGGTCGGCTCGACCAGCGACTGGTCGGTGAGGTGGGTCGGATAGCTGCCGGTGAAGCAGTGGTCGGCGTATTTCGGCGCGGCGGGGTCGCGGGCCGGCTCGCCCATGGCGCGGTACATGCCGTCGATCGACAGGAACGCCAGCGAGTCGGCGCCGATCAGCTCGCGCATCTCCTCGAGCGAATGCGTCGCCGCCAGCAGGCCGCCGCGGTCCGGCAGGTCGATGCCGTAATAGTCGGGGTAGAGGATCGGCGGTGAGGCGAGGCGGAAATGCACCTCCGTGGCGCCGGCGTCGCGCATCATGCGCACGATCTTGCGCGAAGTGGTGCCGCGCACCAGCGAGTCGTCGATCAGGATGATGCGCTTGCCTTCGATCGCGGCGCGGTTGGCCGAGTGCTTCATGCGCACGCCGGATTCGCGGATCGCCTGCGTCGGCTGGATGAAGGTGCGGCCGACATAGTGATTGCGGATGATGCCGAGCTCGAACGGCACGCCCGAATGCTGGCTGTAGCCGATCGCCGCCGGCACGCCGGAATCGGGCACCGGCACGACGACGTCGACGTCGGGATGGCTCTCGCGCGCGAGCTGCGCGCCGAATGCCTTGCGGACCTCGTAGACCGAGCGGCCGCCGACCACTGAGTCGGGCCGGGCGAAGTAGATGTATTCGAAGACGCAGGGACGCGCCGGCTTCGGCGGGAACGGCTTGTGGCTGTGGGCGCCGTTTTCATCGAAGATCACGACCTCGCCCGGCTCGATGTCGCGGATGTAGCGCGCGCCGATCATGTCGAGCGCGCAGGTCTCCGAGGCCAGGATCGGGCAGCCCTCGAGCTCGCCATACACCAGCGGGCGGATGCCGAGGGGATCGCGGGCGCCGATCAGCTTCTTGTTGGTCATGCAGACCAGCGAGTAGGCGCCTTCGAGCGCGCGCAGCGCCTCGATGAAGCGGTCGATGAAATTGGTGCGGCGGGAATGCGCGACCAGATGCAGGATCACCTCGGTGTCGGTGGTCGACTGCATGATGGCGCCGGCGCGCACCAGCTCGCGGCGGAGCGTGAGCCCGTTGGTGAGGTTGCCGTTGTGGCCGACAGCGAAGCCGCCGGCATTGAGCTCGGCGAACAGCGGCTGCACGTTGCGCAGGATCGTGGCGCCGGTGGTCGCGTAGCGCACGTGACCGATCGCGGCATTGCCGGGCAGGCGCTCGATCACCTCGCGGCGGGAGAAGGTGTCGCCGACGAGGCCCAGGCGGCGCTCGCTGTGGAAGCGCGTGCCGTCATAGGAGACGATGCCGGCGGCTTCCTGGCCGCGATGCTGGAGCGCGTGCAGGCCGAGCGCGGTGATCGCGGCGGCATCATTGTGCCCATAAATGCCGAACACGCCGCACTCTTCGCGCAGCGTGTCTCCGTCAAGGTCTGGGTCTCTGAGGTAGGCTTGAGGTCCGAAGTCCAGATCCGCGTGAGTATCCGCTTGGGCTTCGCCGGAAGAATCGTGGTGCAGGTCCATCGCGCCTCTCTTCTGGGCTGAGCTCACTTGGCCGCGGGTTTCTCGATCAGCTTCTTCAAGCTGTCGCGGGCAGGCTTGCTATACCCATCGCCGCCCGCTCCGGGCGACTCGGTGTCAGTCTGGTCGTCGTCCGGCTTGTTCTTCTTGAATTTCTTTAAAATGGTGTTCTCAGGATCATCAGGCAAGAGCGACATCAGCCAATCCCCGGTTCCCTGCAGGACCACACGGGATTTGGCACCGGTGACCCAGTCCGGGCGCTGCTTGTCCGGCACCAGCCAGCTGAAGAACAGGAAGGCGACGACCACGATCAGCAGGCCGCGGCCCAGTCCGAACAGGAATCCGAGGGTGCGGTCGAGCGCGCCGATGCGCGAATCGAGAATCATGTCGGAGATTTTGACCGTGATCACCGAGACGATCAGCAGGGTGCCCACGAAAGTACCGGCGACGACGACCACGCTCGCGACGGTATCGTTGTTGAAATAGGTCTTGGCGGTCGGCAGCAGCTTGGAGAATGAATAAAGCGTGACCAGGGCGGCCGCGCCCCAGGCCGCGATCGACAGCACCTCGCGCATGAAGCCCCGGACCATCGCGAGCAGCCCCGACACCAGCATCACGCCGAGCAGGATGAGATCGAGGATCGTTATCGGCATCGGCTGCTCAGGTCCGCTTCACAGGTCCAAGGTTCGCTTCGAGTCGACGGAGGACCGCCCCTCCGGGAGGAGGACAGCGAGGTTCCCCGGCAAGTCCGGACGGCTGCACGATCCCGTGTGGGCGACCGGTTGCGGCGTTGTATAGCGGCGAGTCACGCGAACGTCACGGTCCGGCTAGCCGTCCTGGCGGCGGAATCTCGCCGGTGTGGCATTTTTTTCGGCATGGCTGGGGCTGCGGCGGCCCTGGTCGCCGTCTTCGCGGCTGCTGTCGTGTCGGGCACGAGGCGTGCCGCGCGCGGCGATGTCGGCCACCAGGCTGGTCAATCCGCCGACGGTATTGAGGCTGAGCCCGGCGTCGCCGCCGGCCTCGCCGCGGGCGCGCTCCGGCAGTACCACGCGGCCGAAGCCGAGCTTGGCAGCCTCCTTCAGCCGAGCCGAGGTCTGCGCCACCGGTCGGACCGCGCCCGACAGCGAGATTTCGCCGAAATAGACCGCATCGGGCGGCAGCGGAGCGTTGACCAGCGAGGAGACCAGAGCCGCGGCCGCGGCGAGATCCGCCGCAGGCTCGTTGATGCGCAGGCCGCCGGCGACGTTGAGATAGACGTCGTGGCCCGACAGCTTGACGCCGCAATGCGCCTCCAGCACGGCCAGCACCATCGACAGCCGGCTCGGATCCCAGCCGACCACGGCGCGGCGCGGCGTGCCGAGGGAGGTCGGCGCCACCAGGGCCTGGATTTCGACCAGCACGGGGCGCGTGCCCTCGATCCCGGCAAAGACCGCCGTGCCGGGGCTGCCGAGATCGCGCTCGGACAGGAACAGCTCGGAGGGGTTGGTGACCTCGCGCAGACCCAATCCGGTCATTTCGAACACGCCGATCTCGTCGGTCGGGCCGAACCGGTTCTTGACCGCGCGCAGGATGCGGAACTGCTGCGAGCCCTCGCCCTCGAACGACAGCACCGCGTCGACCATGTGCTCGACGACGCGGGGCCCGGCGATCTGGCCGTCCTTGGTGACGTGGCCGACCAGGATGATCGCGGCGCCGGATTTCTTGGCGAACCTGATCAGCTTCTGCGCCGAGGCGCGCACTTGCGTCACCGTGCCCGGCGCCGATTCGACGGTGTCGGTCCACATCGTCTGGATCGAATCGATCACGATCAGTCGCGGCACGCCGCCTTCGGACAGGGTCGCGATGATGTCCTCCACCGACGTCTCAGCCGCCAGTTGTACCGGCGCATCCGCAAGCCCGAGGCGCTCGGCGCGCAGCCGCACCTGGGCGACAGCTTCCTCGCCGGAAATGTAGACCGCGCGATGGCCGGCGCGCGCCAGCATCGAGGTCGCCTGGGTCAGCAACGTCGATTTGCCGATGCCGGGATCGCCGCCGACCAAGAGCACCGAGCCGCGGACGAAGCCGCCGCCGGTGACGCGGTCGAGCTCGGTCATGCCCGACGACAGCCGCGGCGCGTCGATGGTCTTGCCGGTCAGCGATTCCAACTGGAAGGTGCGGCCCTTGCGCTTGGAGCGCAGCGAGACCGGCGCGGAGGTCGCGCCCGTCGTGTCTTCCTCGGCCAGCGTGTTCCACTCGCCGCAGGCCTCGCACTTGCCCTGCCAGCGCGAATAGGCCGCGCCGCAGTTCTGGCAGACGAAGGAGAGCGTGGTCTTGGCCATGAGGTGAGAATCGGTGCGGTCAGGAGTGGGTGGCGTTCCATAACATACTTAGGCCCGCGGCCAGCATGATGCCATCCATCACCACGCGGAACACATCGGGCTTCATGTGCAGCACGAAGCGCTTGGCGACGAAGGCGCCAGCCATCAGCGAGCCGCCGGCGATCAGGCCCTTGAGCAGAATGTCCGGCGTCAGCGCGCCGAAACGCTGGAAGGTGATGGATTTCGAGACGTAGAGCCCGAGCGAGCTCGCGGCCTCGGTGGCGAGGAACGCGCCCTTCGACAGCCCGTAGAACAGGAACAGCGGCACGCTCAGCGGTCCGGTCGAGACCACGATGCCGGTGAGGAAACCGATGATCGCGCCGCCGAGCGCGAGATGCCAGAGGTTGGCCTTGAGGTCGTGCCGCGTCAGCCAATGCCGTACCGGCACCATCGCCATCAGGAACAGCCCGATCGTGATATCGACCGCCTGCGACGGCAGGATCAGCAAGGTGCGCGCGCCGAGTGCGGCGGCCGGAATGCCGGTGACCGAATAGGCCGCGCAGGCGCGCCAGTCGACCTCGCGCCACCACGCCAGGATGCGCGACAGGTTCGCCATGACCGCAGCGACCGCCATGATCGGCACGGCCTCCTTCGGGCCGTACTCGTAGGCCAGCACCGGCATCAGCATGATCGACGAGCCGGTGCCGACGATGCCGGACAAGGTACCGGCCACGAGGCCGACCGCGAGGACGAAGAGGAAGCCCAAGATTTTCGCGCCTTCGTGATGGCGGGCAAGATCTCTCTCCCGTCATTGCGAGCGAAGCGAATCAATCCAGAGTCGCGCGCATGACTCTGGATTGCTTCGCCGCTTCGCTCCTCGCAATGACGGATGAGAGAAGCAGGGCCCAGGTGGTTAACGGGTGGTTCGAGCCGACTCGAAATCGGCGATGATTGTGCGTCCGCATCATTAAAAGTTGAAGCGTATTCCTCGCACGTCCGCCGATGTTCTCGGACGATGACGATGAGCAAAACGCTAATGTCCTTGCAGATGCGGCCGTCCATGACGGCAACCGCCGAGGCGGAGTTCCCCTGGTTCGCGGCCGCGATGCTGGCCATGGAAGCCGGCGAGGTCATCCGGCTCCGGCTGGAAAAGTTCGCGCGCGGCGAAGCCGATGCGGGCGAGGAGGCGGAGCTGATGGTCAGCGAAAAGCTCGCCGCAGCCCTGGAGGCGACGGCGAAGCTGATGGCCGGCGCCAGCCCGGCGGCGGTCGTCGATCTCTATCGGGATTATGTCGCGGCCAACGCCGAGCGGCTGTCGGCGTAAGCCCCGCGCAGTCCGATTGCGTTGGACTGCGGATGTCGAGCAACGCAGACGAGCTGGTCGAAACGCCGCCGACCGGGCGGTTTCATGCGTCCAGGTGCGGTGTTGCCATCGCGATGAAGATCGGACACCTTCCCGAAAACACCGACTGCTGTTCACTTCCTTTCGCCGGACCGATCCAGTGCGACTGCTCATACGCCTCATGCAACGCGTGCTGGTCGCCGGGCTGGGGATCTTCACGGTCTGGCTGATCGTCTTCGTGGTGTTCGAGACCGCGAACCGCAGGCTGCCCTGGATTGTCGCAGTCGGCGTCAGCTACGCGTTCGCGGCCTATGTCGTTCTGCCACGCGTGATCCGGTTGAGTCTCAGGATTCTTCAGAAGCGGCGAGTGCCCAGCTACACGATCACGGGTGATGGATTGCCCGGCGACCCCGTCAATCTCGCCCTGGTCGGGACGCTCCAACAGCTTCGCGCAAGCTTTGCTGCGGTGGGGTGGTCTGAAGCGGACCGATTGGGCCTGACGAGCTCTTGGGCCATGATCCGCGCCTTCGTCCTCGATACGCCTTACCCCACCGCTCCGTTCAGCACGCTCTATCTGTTCGGACGCGGCCAGGATATCGGCTTTCAGAAAGCCATCGGCAACAGCCCGCGACAGCGCCATCACGTCAGGTTCTGGGCTGTTGGCCTGGCACACGCAGAGCAAACCTGGAATGCAGGCGATTTCTGGTCCAACGCCGATCGGCCGGCGGTCGATGAATCCGCTCTGTGGGTCGGAGCCGGCACGAAGGACACCGGCCTATCGTTCACTCGATTGACGTTTCAGGTCACGCACGCCACCGACCCGGATGTCAACGCCGAGCGGGACTACATCATGGCCGAACTGATCAGGACACGATCGATCGAGATCGTGGAGCTGTACAAAGCTGGTCAGAGCCTCCCTGAGCGGGTCAATCACTACGTGACGGACGGTGACATTGCGTTGGCGAGCATGTTGGTCTCCACCACGGACGACGGCACATGATTGCCGTCGTCTGTCTAATGGACATGCTGACGAGCCTCTTTCGATGTCGTTCGCTCTGCTCGGGGCCGGACCAGGAAGGCGGTGCCGAGCAGGACGACCATCGCAACGCAGACGACCGTCAGGAACGCCTGATCGAAGGCGCGGTGAGCGTGCGAGGTGACGATGGCAGCGAGTTCGGTTGGCAGCCGCTCGGCGGCGATCAGCGCCTCGTCGATGCTATCGCGCGCAACGGCGGGAATGCCGAGGCCGTCGGGCAGAACCATGAACGCCGTATAGACTCCGGACAGGATGCTGCCGAAAATGCTGATGCCGATCGTGCCGCCGAGCTCGAACGACACCTCCTCGATCGACGCGGCCATGCCTTCGCGGCCTTCAGGCGCGTGATTCATCACGGAGTTGGAGGCGGCGGCAATGGATGCTCCGAGCCCGAGCCCGTTGATCGCGATGCAGACCAATTGCAGGGCCAGATTGGCGTTGTAGCAGAGCAGGTAACCGGCCGCGCCGATGCCGGCGATCAACAGCGCGCCGGACATCGTGGTGGCGGCTCCCACGCGACGGAGCATGAGGCTCGCGAGCGGCCCGCCGATGAATGCACCGAGCGGGGCCGGCAGGATGTACAATGCCGCCTGCAGCGGCGAGTAGCCGAGGACGAGTTGCAGGCGCTGGCTGATCGCGAGCTCCGTCCCCGCAATGGCAAGCGAAGCCACGATCGCGGTGATCACGCTGAGCGTGAACTCGACGTTTCGGAACAGGGTGAAGTCGAGCAAAGGATCCTCGAGACGCAATTGACGGCGTACGAACACCGTCAACATGATGACCGTCGCGACAGCCGTGCCGGCAAGGACGACATAGGAAGACTGGCGACTGCCGAGCTCCTCGACGACGTAGGCGAAGCCGATCAGCCCGGCCATCACCTGCACTGAACCGAGGAGGTCCCAGTCGCGCTCAGCACGATCGGCCGGTGCAGGAATCAGCAGCAGGCCGGCGACCAGCGCCAGGACGACGAGCGGCACGTTGATCAGAAAGACCGAGCCCCACCAGAAATATTCCAGCAGGACACCGCCGACCAAGGGGCCGACTGCCGCCCCGCTGGACGCAACGGCTCCCCAGATCGCGATGGCGAGCGCCCGTTCGTGGTCATCGGAGAAGGTGATGCGAATGATCGACAGCGTCGCCGGCATCATCAGAGCGGCGCCGATCGCGAGCAGGACGCGTCCGCCAACCAGGATCGTGGCGGTCGGCGAATAGGCGGCGACGACCGAGGCCAGTCCGAAGACGATGAGGCCGGCGACGAATGTCCTCTTGTGCCCGACGCGATCGCCGAGCGAGCCGAAGCCTGGAAGCAGGCCGGCGACGACGAGCCCGTAGGCCATGACGATCCACAATTTCTCCGAGGCGGTTGCTCCGAGCTCATGGGTCAGGCTGGGCAGCGCGGTATAGAGCACCGTCATGTCGATGACGACGAGCGCCAGCGCGCTGGAGACGGTCAGGAGGATCAGCCAGCGATTACGTTTCGACATCGGCGAATCCGCCGGCGCAAGATTCTGTTCAGTCCGCGCATTCGCCATCTCGTGCACCGTCCTCATTCCCGTTCAGAGTCTGTCGCGATGCGTGATCCGGCCGTTCATCATCGTCAACTGAACGTTCACCTTGCCGATCTCGTGCGGCCCGACATCGAACAGGTTCTTCTCCAGCACGATCAGATCGGCCAGCTTCCCGACCTTGATGGAGCCGATCTTATCCTCCATGCGCATCTGGTAAGCTCCGTTGATTGTGTAGCCTCGGATGAGCTGCGGCAGGCTCAGGCGTTCGGCAGCGGGCGGATGGACCAGGCCGTCGGGCTTGCCGGGCTCCTGGCGCGTATGGCCGGCCTGCACCGCCTCGAGCGGCTTGACCACGACCTTGGAGCCGGTCGCCAGGGCATCCATTCCGAACGACACCGTGACGCCTTGGTCGATGAACGTCTTGAAGCTGTACATGCGGCTCCAGCGCTCTTCGCCGTAGATCTCGCGGATGCGGCGCTGGCTCGTATCCGGCACGCCCCACTGGATCTGGGTGTTCGCAATCAGGCCGAGCTTTCTGAAGCGCGCAATGTCCGAGGGCGCGGTGAGGAACGCGTGGCAGATGGTATGGCGGCGGTTGCCGGGGCCCTGCCTGCCGAACGCGGCTTCGTATCCATCCAGGCTCATGCGAACTGCGGCGTCGCCGACGGCGTGAAGGTGCGTATCGATTCCCTCCGCATGGGCTTCGCGCAGGATTCGATTCAACACGGGCGATGGCAACAATGGTTCGCCGCGCCAATCCTGCCTTCCGGCATAGGGATCCAGCAGATAGGCGGTGCGGCTCAGCTCGGTGCCATCGACGATCAGCTTGAGCACCTCGGCCTTGACCAGCGGAGTGCGATAGCGCTTCCGATAGGCCCGAATGATCGGCAGCGGATCGACGTTGGGGTCGTTGTGATAGAGGCTGCCGATCACGCGTTGCAGCAGCTTGCCGCGGCTCTCGAGGTCGACCAGCATGTCGAAACCGTGATGCTGCTCGGTCGGCCAGGCGCTGAAGCCGGCATCGAAGAGGGTGGTGATGCCGGCGGCTGCGAGCTTGGGCTGCCATTCCTCGATGGCGGCGGCGGCCGACTTGAGGCCGAACGGTTCGATGCCGTGCTTTTCGAGCGTCTTCAGTACCGCGAACAGCGCGGGTACTTCCGAAATGAAGCCAGTCGGCTCGCCATTGGGATCCTTTTCGTACCAGGAGGAGCCGGGCACGACGTCGCGTGGGGTGTCCCTCGTGATGCCGGCCATCTCCAGCAGCTTGGAATTGACCCAGTAGCTGTGCAGATCGCAACTGACGAGCAGGACCGGCCGGTCGGGGAAGATCGCGTCCAGCGGTTCCTTGCGGGGACCCGAGGCGGGAAACGCGCCCGCGATCCATCCGAAGCCGAGAATGAACTTCTCGTCGGAATGCGTCTTGGCGTAATCGCGCAGGATCTCGGAGATGCGCTCAGGATCTTCCTCGTTGACCCAGGCGCCGCGGGCAAATGCCAGAGTGCAAAGATGCCAATGCGCCTCGACGAAGCCCGGCATCAGCATGCGGCCCTTGAGGTCGATGACCTCAGCCCCCCGTCCGGCAAACTTCATCGCTCCGGCATCGTCGCCGACATAGACGATCTTGTCGCCCTTGACGACGACGGCCGCCGCCCAGGGCTGCGAGTCTTCCACCGTGTAGACGCGCCCGCCGCGAAACACGGTCGTGCGATTGGGGGCGGCAAAAGCCGGAGCCGAGCCCGCGGCCGCGAATGCTGCGGCGGCAGCCGTTGTTGCAACCATCTGGCGACGGGTCAGTCCGCCGCCCTCCGGCTTCGACGCCGCGAACAGCGAACCGATGGCTGAGCCGCATGCGATGCACATTGTCCTGCTCCGAAAAGCCCGCGTTCCGCGTGAGCCGCATCCTTCCCTGATCGAACGCTAAACTACGTTCCTCCGCGGCCGCCAGGATTGACCGCGATCAAATCGGCCTCAAAGGCGTCGAGCGTACGCACGCAGACTGATGCTCTGGATGCTTGCTGATGGTGAAAATTCAAATCGAATGCCTTCAGACAGGATTGCAGACCGGATTGCTGCTCACGGCCACGGAGGCCGCTCGTTCCAAGCAGCGTCATTTTGGAAACAGGAAAGCCAGGCTGGCCCGAAACTGCCAATGCGATGCCTGGTCCGGTTTCAGCAGATTGTAGTACGCGCCCACCTCGGCATTGATCGGCTGCTTGTCGACCATGAAGAGCTTGCCCACGCCGACGCCGATCGGGACGACCCAGCGATCATTGCCCTTCGCGAGCCAGTTCGCCGTGATGATGGGACTCGAGCTGATGTAGGATCCGTCGGAGAAGTTGTAGGTCACGAAGTACTGCAGCATCATCTGGTTCACCGGCGCGCGGTCGCTCGGACCTGCAAACGACCAGATGTTGCTGGCGAGCACCCCCAGCACCCATGGACCCGGCATGGTCAGCGCGACAATGGTCGGACCTGCGCTCCATTTTCCCGAACCGAGGGCGGGATCGGTCGCCGACGGATAGGAAAAGGTCGGGCCGACACCCCAGATGAGGGCGCCCGAATGGGACGGGGTGAGCGCGAAGATCTGGTTGATGTCGCCGACCCCGCCGATCCGGCCTTGCTCGGGGGAAAAGCGGATCTGGGCGATGCCGGGAATGGTCGTGCGCGTCACCAGATTCCAGTCGGCATTGAGCTGGAACGGGATGACCGGCTCGATCTTGAAGACGTCGGCCGTCTGCCGGTACGGGCCCGTATTCGGCATAGCGATATTCTCAAGGCCGACGCTGATCGTGTCCGCGATCGGGTTCTGCGCCGCCTTGGCCAGATCTTCGAGCGACGGCGTCTTGGCCTGCTGTGCCAGGGCGCCGGAGTCATGGCAGAGTGCCGAGATCAGGAGCAACAGAACCACGTGTCGGAAGGCTCTCGGCGTCCTTGTCGACCTCGCTGTCGAAGCGCCGCTCTTGCAGCCACTGTCTCGCGCCCGCACCGTGTGGCCCCGCTGCATCACGTGAAGGTCGGAAAACGCTCGCCCGCGAACAGGGACCGCCGGAGACGAGACCAGTTGGACGCGAACTGGAACGTGTCGAGATCGGTGTAGGTCTGGCCGATCACCTGCATGCCCGAGGGCATGCGGTCCTCGACCAAGCCGAGCGGGACATCGACGACCGGATAGCGGTTGAGCAGATTCCAGTGCCACGTCAGCGCCAAGCCCAGACCGGTGCCTACCCACGGGTCCACCTTGTTTTCCTTGCTCTTGAACATGTCGGCCCCGACAAGAGGCGTTGCCATGGTCGGCATGAGCAGGATGCGGTACCCCTTGCCGAACACGCGCTGCTGGACCTGGCGGTGCAGCCGCTGCAGCAGCTCTTCGGCTTCTTCGGCCTGGCGCGGTCCGACCGGGCCGACCTGGTCGAGCATTTCGGTCATGTAGGGCGAGAGCTGATCGCGATGCGCATTCGAGATCTCGATCGCAGTGCCGATGGACGTCGACATCAGCCCGCGGATGAAGACCATCTTGTGGGCCTTCGTGAAGCCGCAATCGACTTCGTCCACCGTGCAACCCGCGGCGCGCAGAGCCTCGATGCCTCTCAGCATCGCAGCCTTCACGGACGGTATGACGTCCGCAATGCCGGCGCCCCAATCCACGGCGATGCGCCACCCGGAAAGGCGCGGATAACGGGTGGGATAGTCGAGGCGAGGGCGCATCGCGGCCATCATCCGCTCGGACGGACCGACGATCGCGTTCTGGAGGCGGACGAGGTCGTCGAAGCGCCGCGCCATCGGGCCCGAGGTCGCGAACGGGATTTCCCCACCGGCCACGCGTCCGAACGGCGGCCTGAAGCCATAGAGACCACATTGCGAGGCGGGAATTCGGATCGAGCCGCCCATGTCCGAGCCCATGGCGAGCGTCGTGAAGCCTGCGGCCAGCGCCGCGCCCGATCCCGCCGACGACCCGCCCGGAGAGTATTCGAGATTCCATGGATTGCGTGTCGTGCCCCAGGCGCGGGTGGACGCGCCGAGGAAGAGGTAGAATTCCGGCACGGTCGTCTGGAACGGCATGACGGCGCCGGCTGCCTCGAGCAAGTCGGTGATGGCCGAGTTTTCCGTTGCCGGCGGCGAGTCCTTGTAGATGAGCGAGCCCTGTGTGGTCCGCCAGCCCGGCCTGGAGAATTCGTCCTTGATGGCTACCGTGATCCCTTCGAGCGGCCTCTGGTTGCCGCGCCGATAGCGGTCCTCGGACAGCTTGGCCTCCTTGAGCGCCTGATCGAAATGCTCGTAGGTGATGCAATTGACCTTCGTGTTGTAGGCTTCGATCCGCTTGATCTGCGCCTTCAAGAGATCGACCGGCGACGCCTTGCGGGCCCGGAACATGGCGATGAGATCGGCGACCGACGCGTAGCAGAGCGGATCGGCAGACTCGGCCCGCGCGGCCGGCAAACCGAGTTCGGACGCGACCAACGCCGCTCCCGCGCCTTTGATGAGCATTCTTCTGTTGATCATATACGCCTCCGCATGTCCGGGAATCGGTCTGAGTATGTCGATGTGGTCCTGAAGGTGTCGGTCCGAGACGTCGCCGGAGTCAGCTTCGCTGTTCGTGCCTGACCTGACCGTTCATGACGGTCATCAGCACCTTTGTGTTGTGGATGTCGTGCGGGGCGACTTCGAACAGGTTTCTTTCAAGCACGATCAGATCGGCGAGCTTGCCGACCTCGATCGAACCGACCTTCTGGTCGAGCCCGAGCTGATAGGCCGGGCCCATGGTGGCGGCGCGGATCGCCTCTTCGAGGCTGATCCGCTCGTCGAGCGGCACCAAAGCCGGCTGATCCGGCTTGTTCAACTCCCGCCGCGTGGTCGCGATCTCGATCGCATCCAGCGGCTTGTAGGTGCTGTAATAGCCGGCGGCCGGCCAATCGGTGCCGAGCGAGATGTTGGCGCCGTGACGCAGGATCGAGCCGGTGCGAAACGCCTGCTCGGCGCGCGCGCCGACGCGCGGCCGCATCACGCCCTGCCAATAGGCATCCGCCACCGACCATTGGGCGGAGAACTGCGCGGTGACGCCGAGCTTGGCGAAGCGCGGCAGATCGTCAGGTGAAACAAATATGAGATGCGCCAGCGTGTGCCGGCGATCGCGCGGCGGATTGGCCTTGATCGCGGCTTCGAACGCGTCCAGCGACAGGCGGTTGGCGCGATCACCGTAGGAATGGATGTGAATATTGAGGCCCGCCCTGTCGGCGCGGCGGACGATGTCCTTGAACTGCTCCGGCGGGACCAGCGTCTCGCCGCTCGTGCTCGGATCGTCGCTATAGGGGGCCAGCAATGCGGCGGTCCGTTGGGCTTCGCCGCCGTCGATGTTGAGCTTGAGAACGGGCGCCTGCACCAGTTCGGAATTGAAGCGTCGACGCAGGGCCATCGCGATCGGCACGGGGTCGATCGCCGGATTGTTGTGGTAGGTCGATCCGACCACACGGAACGGCAGTTTTCCTTTGCGCTCCAGATCCTGATAGAGTTCGTAGCCTGTCTCCTCGGGCAGAACGAGCAGTCCGGCATCGAACACGCTGGTGATGCCGGCCGCCGACGCCTTCGGCAGCCACTGTGCGAGCGAGTCCGCAATATAGCCGGTCGTGAACGGCGAGATCGCGTTGAGGACCGGAAACATCGCCGGTGGCTCGACCAGATAGCCGGTCGGCTCTCCCGAGGCCGGGTCCCGCTCGAAGTAGCTGTAGCCGGGCAACGGATCCTTGGTCGCCTTGGTCACCTTGGCAATCGCCAGCGTCTTGGAATTGACCCAGGCGGAATGGCCATCGATCCCGACGAGAAAGACGGGCGTGTCCGGCCAGATCTGATCGAGATCCTCCTTGCGAGGGCCGGTCGGCGGAAAAGCGTTATAGCGCCAGCCGAAGCCGCGGACGATGCCGGCCTGGCCCAGCTTGGCGCGATAGGCCTTCAGGGCGTCGAGCATCTCCTCCCTTGTGTCGTACTGAAGATCGACACCCCGAGTCACGACAGCGCCCGCTATCGGATGGATGTGTCCTTCCACGAAGCCGGGCAGCAGCATCCTGCCGGCGAGATCGACGACGCGGGTCTTCGGGCCGATGAAGGACCGGACGCCCGCGTCATCGCCGACATAGACGATGTGCTTTTGCTTGACGGCGACCGCGCGGGCCCATTCCCGGCCGCCGTTCACGGTGTAGACCGGGCCGTTGCGAAACACGATGTCGGCCTTGCCGCCGCC
The DNA here is from genome assembly GCF_032487555.1 of Bradyrhizobium sp. SZCCHNRI1029. Lineage (NCBI taxonomy): Bacteria > Pseudomonadati > Pseudomonadota > Alphaproteobacteria > Hyphomicrobiales > Nitrobacteraceae > Bradyrhizobium > Bradyrhizobium sp. SZCCHNRI1029. Next base: position 480,177 of record NZ_JAUEUK010000001.1, on the reverse strand, counting down.
GGTTCGCGCCTCGGCGTTCGTCGGAGCGGACACCGAAGCAACGCCGGCTGCGGCGAACGCCGCGCCTGCCTGCAGGAGCCTGCGTCGTGACGGCTCGGCCTCGTTGACGGAGCCAAAATCAAGCTGGAGCAAACCACGGAATCTTGCCCAGTTGCATGCGATGCACATGCATTCATCCTTACACGCTCTGCGGGAAACGCATTCTTCTTGATTCCGCGGATCATATGAACTCGGGGGAACTACGTAGCCCTTCGCGTGCGAAGCGTTCGCATGAGCCGTACGTGTTCGAGACGATTAGATTCGAATGACTGTCATTTCGGGAGGAAGTACGCGACGTCCGAAGCGGAATGGCCAATTCGAAGCAAGCAGGGGCCGCATCACCTTGTCATGGACGCCGGCCTGCGCCAGTTTGCGAGTGGGTTGCGAACTCATCCGATGTGCAGAGTTCAGCTCATGGCAACGAAATCGATGTAACCTGCAAGCGTGCGATTCGTGTGGCTCTGCGAGCAAGACCCCTGATCTGGCTGCTTTCGTGTAGCAACTGGCGGTCTCGCTTCGCTCGGCAATGTGTTCTCATGATCTTGCTTGCTGGCCGTGATGCTCCAGCTGAGGGGTGACGGCAGACCGACGGAGTGAAGAATGTTCACACTGGCACATGCAGGGACTTGGCTCGTCGTCGGCTTGATTGGTGGCGGCCTTGCCGGAATCCTGGTGAAGCGCCGCCGAGCCGGTTTCGGGCTCCTCACCAACATCGGATTGGGATGCGTCGGCGCCCTCATCGGTGGTGTCTTGTTCAACCTGTTCGGGTTGTTTCCAGGCATGGGCAGCATCGTCATTTCGCTGCGCGATGTCGTCGCGGCGTTCGTCGGCTCGCTGGTCCTGCTGGCGGCAATCTGGTTGTGGGGCGCAGCCCGCGAACCGAGTCCGCGCTGACCGCAGGCGGTGGTCAGCCGGAGTGACGCGCGGTCTCCGCGCGCCAGTCGCGCGGGCGCATGCCGAAGCGCTGCTTGAAGCGGCGCGTGAAGTGCGACAGATCCGAAAAGCCCCAGTCGAAGGCGATGCGGCCGATGTCGCGGCCGCATCGGGCGGGATCGCGCAGATCGCGCGCTGCGCCATCGAGCCGGCGCTCCATCACCAGGTCGGAGAAGCTGGTCCCGGCGCGGGCCAGCAGCTTGTGCACATAGCGCTCGCTGATCCCGACGACAGATGCGATGGTCGCCACCGTCAGGCCGGGCTCGCGCACCCGCTCGTGAATGGCGCGGCGTAGCGCCAAGGTCGTCGCATCGGCAAATGAGGTGGTCGCATGCGTCTCGCGGCGGCCGCGGCGCGCCAGGCTCAGCGCCACCAGATCGAGCAGCACGCCGAACAGCGCCGACGCATCGTCGGGCGCGAGCCGCAGCGCATTGGCGTTGAGGGAGCGCGCCGTCTCCACGATCAGTGCGCCGACGCATGGATCGTCGGACAGCCGCGTCGGCGCGATGTCCGGCTCGGCCGGCAGGCGGCTGCACAGCGCATCGGCGGGGACGCGGAACGAGATCACGCCGAGCGACGGCCCGCGATCGTGCTGCAGCACGAAGGTGCGATCGCTGTCGAAGATGCCGACCTGACCGGCGGACAGGCTGACATCGCATTCGTCCTGCAGGATGGTGCAGCGGCCGGCCAGCTTGAGGTTGAGATAGAAGCAGCGCTGGGTGGAAGCGGCGATGTCCGTGCGCGAGCGGCGTACGATGTGCTCGGGAAAGCTGACGCGGTTGATGGCGCCGCTCCCAAGGCTGATGCTTTGCACCTCCGCAGCGAATCCGATGCCGCGCGCCGGCTCCGGCGTCAAGTTCATGAAGGCCTGGCAGATCGCCTCGCGGTAATACGAGAACTGCTCCTCCGGCCGCACCGCCGCCGTATTCCAGCTCCGCTGCCGTTCCGGCTCGGCGCCCATCGGTTCACTCCGAGACCAATCGGGTTCAGTTGCAGCCAAGCGCCGCGGGCGCGGTCCGGCCCATAGTCCTTGCACCGCCTTCCATCGTGCAAAGGAACGTGATCATGTCAACCTACGTCCTGGTCCATGGCGCCTGGCATACCGGCGCCGAGCTCGAGCCGGTCGCCGCGCATATTCGCTCCGCCGGCCACACCGTCCATCTGCCGACCATCCGCGGCAACCGCCCCGGCGACGCAAGGACCACCGGACTCGACGAGGCGATCGCCTCGATCTGCGACTACTTCACCGAGCATGACATCACCGACGCCGTGCTGATGGGGCACTCCTATGGCGGCATGGTCATCACCGGCGTCGCCGACCGCATCGCTCAGCGCATCCGCCGCCTGGTCTACTGGAATGCGTTCGTGCCCAACGACGGCGAGTGCCTCAACGACATGGTGCCACCGCACTATGTTGCGCTGTTCGACGCGGTCGCTGCGGAGCGCGGCGACGGTTCGGTGGTGCTGCCGTTCCCGGTCTGGCGCGAGGCCTTCATCAACGACGCCGATCTCGCCACCGCGACGCGCACCTATGAGATGCTCAATCCGCATCCCAACAAGACCTTCACCGACAAGATCAAGCTGCGCGCCAATCCCGCCGAGATGGCAATCGCGAAATCCTACATCAACTGCACCGAGGACACGGCGCTGCCGCACAGCCTGCCATGGCATCCGCGGCTGTCCGGCAAGCTCGGCCTGTTCCGGCTGGTCCAGGTGCCCGGCAGCCATGAGCTGTGCTTCTCCGATCCCGGCCGGCTCGCGCAGGCGATCATGGATGCGGGACGCGATTGACGGCGCGTGTCGCCACGCGCTCCCGGTGTGGCGCCGGGCGGTCATCATTCCAGGTTGTGATCGGCGTCACATTCGCCGGGAGCGCGATCGGCCAGACTGATCTCCGATGAATGCAGCCCGGCGGGGCATCCATCCTCGCCGCACCATCGGAGAACGCGTCATGGCCCAGCTCCATCTGACGTCCCCTCGCGGACTTGCATCCAAGGTGTCCGCCGCGAATGCGCCCGCGCGCCCGGCCGCGACCAAGGCCGGCTGGCTCGCGATGGCCGCCGGCGCGATCACGACCGTGTTCGCCGCGATCGGCGCGGTGAACAGCGTCCTTCCCGCGGCGTCGAACGTCGGCGCGGCCGTGCTCGAGGCGCTGAACGTGCCGGCCTGCCTGTCCTATTCCGATCGCTATGACGGCACGCAGAGCAGCTTCCGCAAGGAAGGCCAGCTCTGGCGCGAATATCCGCGCGGCTCGGAGACGTATAGTTACGAGTTCAAGGAGATCCGCCGCACGCGCCAGGAGATCATGCTGTGGAACGTGACGCCGCGCCCGAACGTGCCGGATGCCGCGAGCCTCGTCGTGCATCTGCCGGTGTGCGGCGGCATGGCGGTGCTGACTGAGGGCCTGCCCGAGCGCGCGACCAATCTGCAGCAGACCTGGCCCGACCGCGGCTGAGGCTCCGACGCGGACACGCGACTTCGGATTATTTCAGCACGATCCAGGCCGGCGCGTGGTCGCTGGCGCCGTCCTCGCCGCGGATGGCGCGGTCGACGCCGGCCTTGGCAAGGCGCGGCGCGAGTTGCGGGCTCAGCAGCAGGTGGTCGAGCCGCAGGCCGGCATCGCGCGGCCAGCGGTTGCGCTTGTAGTCCCAGAACGTGAACATCGGCGCGTCCGGATGCAGCATCCGGATCGCGTCGCACCAGCCTTGATCGACCAGCGCCTTGAAGGCGGCGCGGCTCTTCGGCTGGATCAGCGCGTCCTTGTCCCAGGATCGCGTCGGATAGATGTCGAGCGTAGCAGGCGCCACATTGTAGTCGCCGGCGAGCACGGCCGGCAGGTCGTCCTTGATGAAATCAGCCGCGTGCTTCTGCAGGCGTTTGAACCAGGCGAGCTTATAGTCGAATTTCGGCCCCGGCTGCGGATTGCCGTTCGGCAAATAGAGGCAGCCGACGACGAGGCCGCGCACCGCGGCCTCGATGTAGCGCGCCTCCTCGTCTCTGGGATTGCCGGGCAGGGCGGTGCGGGTCAGCACCGGCTCGGCCTTGCGCGCAAGGATCGCGACGCCGTTCCAGGTCTTCTGACCCTGCCACACCGCGCCATAGCCGGCCTTGGCGATCGCATCGACGGGGAAATCGGCCTGGGTGCATTTCAGCTCCTGCAGGCAGACGATGTCGGGCTTGGCCGCGCGCAGCCAGCGCAGCAGATTGGGGAGCCGCCGCCGGACATTGTTGATGTTGAAGGTCGCGATCTTCATGAGGCCCGTCGCCGTGGGGATGGTCCGGATGACCAAGCTCGCAATCGGCTTTTTGTTCACGCGGCAGCGTCGATGCAGCCAAGGCTGCCTACGAAAGCCCGGCCTGTCAGGCAACCCACGCGCTTCTCGGCGGCGCGAGTCGAGAGGCGCACGCATCTACTTCGGTCGCGACGTCACCAGCGCACGGATCTTGTCGGCATCCTCCGGCGTCGCGGGATTGTAGATCACCATGGTGAGGTCGGGCCGGCCATCGACGGCGAAGCCCGAAAATTCTATCGAGAGCGATCCGGCGACGGGATGCTCCAGAGCCTTCACGCCGTCACCGTGCCGCCCTTGCACATCGTTGTCGCGCCACATCGCCGCGAATTCCGGGCTCGTCGCGCAGAGCTCGTCGACCAGCGATTGGACATTGCGGGCCGCGCCGGCGCGGGCCACGTCGGCGCGGAAGGACGCGACCACATAGCGCGCCACGGCCTGCCAGTTGGGCTGTGCTGCGCGGACACGGCTGTCGTGGAACATCATGCGCAGAACATTGCGCTGGCCCTCCGGCAGGGTGCTGTAGTCGGTGAGGACAGCCGCAGCCGCCCTGTTCCAGGCGAGGATGTCCCATGTCGCCGTGCGAACGAAGGCGGGACTGTATTCCAGCGTATCGAGCACGCGTTGGAGACGGGGTGAGATGCCGTCGATCGCGTGATAGCGGGCTTCGGGTGGCCGGCCGAGACCGAGCAGGAACAGATGCTCGCGCTCGGCGTCGGTCAGCATCATGGCGCGAGCGATGCGGTCCAGCACGTCGGCGGAGGGCGCGCCGCCGCGCCCTTGCTCGAGCCAGGTGTACCAGGTGGCGCTCACATTGGCGCGTTGCGCCACCTCTTCGCGCCGAAGCCCCGGCGTTCGCCGCCGCTGCAGCGGCAGGCCGAAGGTGGTCGGATCGAGCTTGGCGCGGCGATCCCTGAGATAGGTCCCGAGAGGGTTGGCGTCCGTCATCCTGTTAGCGATTATACCCGTATAAAGTCACAACTTTACCCGCATGAGCAGCCTAGCAATATCCCGGCGGTCTGAACAGGGAGTGTGTCTCATGCGCGTATTCGTCACCGGCGCCGCCGGATTCATCGGCTCTGAAACCACCAGGGAGCTGATCGCCGCCGGGCATCAGGTCATCGGCCTCGCGCGCTCCGCCGAGAACGTCCGCACGCTCGAGCAACTGGGCGCGCAGGTTCATCGCGGCTCGCTGCAGGACCTCGACAGCCTGAAGCGCGGCGCGAGGGATGCCGACGGCGTGATCCATCTCGCCTTCATCCACGACTTCGCGAAATTCGCGGAGAACGGCGCCATCGACAAGGCCGCCATCGACGCCATGGGCGAGGTGCTGGTGGGCACGAACAAGCCGTTCATCGTCACCTCCGGAACGGGGCTCGTTGCGGCCAATGTGGTGGTCACCGAAGACATGCGGCGCGAGTCGTCAGCGCATGTCCCGCGCGTGTGCGAGCAGACGGGTCTCGCCTATGCGTCGCGCGGCGTGCGCGCAATGGTGATCCGCCTGCCGCAGGTTCACGGCGCCCCCGGAAGGGCCGGGCTGATCTCCTATCTGGTGGAGCTCGCGCGACAGAAGGGCCGCGCCGCCTATGTCGGCGAAGGCACCGAGCGCTGGGCCGCGGCGCATCGATCGGATGTCGCCCGCCTCTACCGGCTCGCCCTGGAGAAGGGCATTGCAGACGCGATCTACCACGCCGTCGGCGAGGAGGGCGTCCCCATGCGCGAGGTCATCGAGGTGATCGGCCGCGCGCTGAACGTGCCGGTCGTGTCGATCAGCAAGGAGGAGGCGGGCGACTACTACGGTCCACTGGCGATGTTCGCAGGGCTGGACATGCCGGCCTCCAGCGTCCTGACACAGCAGCGCCTGGGCTGGAGACCGGACGGGATCGGTTTGATCGCCGACATTGGCCAGCCGGACTACTTCAAGGCGTGAGCGCCGGCCGCGACCGACCCGCAGCGCCCATCTTGATCGAATGATGGCGCTCTTGCGCGACCAGCCCCGCAGCCCGGATGAGCGCGGCGACATCCGGGTTTTCCGATACGGCACGTGAGACCCCCGGATATCGCTGCGCTCATCCGGGCTACAGCAGCGGGCGCTGTCGCAGCCGTGTGCCGATATCCATCAGCCCGTCATTGCGAGCGCAGCGAAGCAATCCAGGGTGGCATGTGGGATTCTGGATTGCGTCGATTCGCCGCTGCGCTCGTAATGACGATGTGGCGCGCGCTCGGGCGCCTGAGGCGGAGGCGCTTCCTCTCACCAAAGTATGGCCCCTAGCTACATGTGCTCATTGTGCAGATTCTCGTTGTCATCCAGCCGACTTTTTAATGATTAAGATCATAGCCTCGCCCCTGGTCCGCCGAGCGGAGACCATGCGTGGAGGTTGGGTGTGAATGACGATGTGCCTTGGTACGTAAGTCTGATCATAGCCTGGTTGCCACTGATCATGTTCGTCTTGGCCGTTGCATGGAGCACCCGTCGGATTCAGACGTCTCTGACGGCCGGCGATGGTCGCTCGCTGGCGCAGATCGTCGGTGATCTGGCGGATGAGATGAAGCGGGCGAATGACAGAAGATTGTAGCCGGTCGCGCGACTCATCTGAACGAGCCGGGCGGTCTCGTAGATATTTGCAGGGAAGAAGCTGGGTATGACTAATGATGTTCCATGGTATGTAAGCCTGATTGTCTCCTGGCTTCCCTTCATCATATTCGTTGCCGCAATTCTCTGGAGTTCGCGGCAGCTGCGGAAGTCGCTCACTGCGAGTGATGGCCGCTCCCTGGCGCAGGTTGTCGACGATCTGGCGCGAGAGATGAAGCGCGCCAACGACATCCGTCATGACCAGGCACCCTAGCCAGCGTAGCTTGGCCCTAACGGGCGCGCCGAAACGCGGAATTCATCAACGATCTCAACGCGACTCACCCTGTCCAGTCCTTCGGCGAAAAATATTGTACTTCCGTTTATCAGAAAAACATGCTTCACTCCCTCCGTCCCGCCTCGGCACGAGGGGCGTATCGCGATCGTCATGACACGCGGGGTGGGATGTGGTGGGCGCTTGGGGTCGCAGCATGGCTTGAGGCCGTGCGGACGAACGGCACGAGACGCACGTCGAAGACGTATGGTCCTGGCATCTCGACGCTGATGCTACGCTGGCGGTGATGATCCGCCGGTCACGGGGGCAAGACAGCCGATCCCCGGGGAGAGTACGCATAAGGCGTAAAGCCATCGCGCGGGGAATGCCGGTTGACCGGCTGAACCTGTGGTGACTGCCGCCTGCTTTTTTTCTGCAGGCGGGCCATGGGTGAGGCCTTCACCCGGCATTCCCTGCGCCCTCGTCTTTCGAAGAGGGTGAAAAAGAGATGCAAGCCTCGGGCGTTGTATGCCGCGAGACCGATGGCTCATGTCAGTTCACCATCATTGCGAGCGCAGCGACTTGTCCGCCGTAGCTCGAAGAGCGAAGGCGGAAGCAATTCAGGGTGGTGTGCGGGACTCTGGATTGCTGCGCTCGCAATGACGATGTGGAAGCAGCTGTATGCACGTCAGACAGAGAGCGTTGCTGCGCGCGATCAGCTTTCCGCGGCCGCCGCACCGCCCTTGTAGATGCGATGATAGCGCCGGCCGAGATTGGTCAGGACTTCGTAGCCGATGGTGCCGAAATGATGCGCGAGCTCGTCGACGGTGATGCCTTCGCCGAGCAGGGTTGCGAAGTGGCCGCGGCGGGCGGCCTTCGGCGGCAGGTCGGTGACGTCGACGGCGATCAGGTCCATCGAGATGCGCCCTGCGATCGGGCAGCGCTGGCCGGCGATGATGACGTCGGCGCCGCGGGTGCCGTCGTTGGAAGAGGCGGCGCGGAAGTAGCCGTCGGCATAGCCGGCGGAGAGGATCGCGATCTTTGTCGGGCGGCGCGCCGTCCAGGTGCCGCCATAGCCGACCGTGTCGCCGCGCGCGAGATCGCGCAGTTGCACGATGCGCGCCTTGATCTCGGCCACCGGCTGCATCGGATTGTCGGCCTCCGGCGTCGGATTGACGCCGTAGAGCGCGGCACCGGGCCGCACCATGTCGAACTGGAAGGCGGCGCCGAGGAAGATGCCGGAGGAGGCGGCAAGCGCGGCAGGCACGCCGATGAACACGCTGGCGACCTCGCGGAACGCAGTGAGCTGGCGCGCGTTCGTCGGGCTGTTGATCTGCTCGGCGGAGGCCAGATGGCTCATCACCAGCGTGATGCCATGGTCGCCGGTCTGGATGCGCGGGATCATGCCCTGCGCATCGATCGGGCTGAGGCCGAGCCGGTTCATGCCGGTGTCGACATGGATGGCGGCGCCGCCCTTCCAGCCGGTGCGGCGGCAGAACATGTCCCATTCGGCGAGCTCGTTGAGCTCGCCGATGACCGGGCGGCAGTTGATCGCGGCGTAGTCGTCGCCGGTGTTCTGGAAGAAGCCGTCGAGCACGTAGAGCGCGGCCGTGTCGGGCAGGGCCGCGCGGGCGATCTTGGCCTCGGCGAGCGTCGCGACGAAGAAGGTCTTGCAGCCGGCCGCGGCGAGCGTGCGCGCCACCTGGGGAATGCCGCAGCCATAGGCGTCGGCCTTGATCACCCCGGCGCATTCGGCCGGCACTGCGGTCTTTTCCAGCTTGCGCCAATTGGCGGCGAGCGCGTCGAGATCGATGGTCAGCACGCCGGTGGCGCTGGCCGGGACAGCGTCGTCGACCGCCGAGACAGGTTGCTCGGCGGGTTTCTGTTCGGGAACACTCATGTGGCGCTTTTACGCGCCGCGGCGTCACGGTTCAACCGCGTCAGGTCAATAGTCGTGGTGCTGCGGCGGCAGGCCGTCATGGGCGAGGTCGCCGAAGCGGGTGACCGAGGCGTCGAAGTGCAGCTCGACCGTGCCGGTCGGGCCGTGGCGCTGCTTGCCGATGATCACCTCGGCCTTGCCGAGCGCCAGATCCATTTCCATCTGCCACTTCTGGTGCTCCTCGGTGCCGGGACGCGGCTCCTTGGCGGCCAGATAATACTCGCCGCGATACACGAACAGCACCACGTCGGCGTCCTGCTCGATCGAGCCGGATTCACGCAGGTCCGACAGTTGCGGCCGCTTGTCCTCGCGGTTCTCGACCTGGCGCGACAGCTGCGACAGCGCGATGATCGGAACGCTGAGCTCCTTCGCCAGCGCCTTCAGGCTGGTGGTGATCTCGGTGATTTCCTGGACGCGGTTGTCGTTGCCGCGCTTGCCCGAGCCCGACAGCAGCTGGATGTAGTCGATCACCAGCAGGTCGAGGCCCTTCTGGCGCTTCAGCCGGCGGGCGCGCGCCATCACCTGCGCGATCGAGATGCCGCCGGTTTCGTCGACATAGAACGGCAGCGACTGCAGCTCGATCGAGCATTCGCGCAGCTTCTCGAAATCGGCCTCCGTGATGCCGCCACGGCGGATGTGGCTGGAGGGAATGCCGGAGCGCTCGGCGATGATACGGGTGGCGAGCTGCTCGCCGCTCATTTCGCAGGAGAAGAACCCGACCACGCCGCCCTGCGCGGCGCGATAGGTGCCATCGGGCTGCAATTCGGGAACATAGGCCTGGGCGACGTTGTAGGCGATGTTGGTGGCGAGCGAGGTCTTGCCCATGCCGGGACGGCCGGCGAGGATGATCAAGTCCGAGTGCTGCAGGCCGCCCATCTTGGCGTCGAGATCGCGCAGGCCAGTGGAGATACCGGACAGCTTGCCGTCGCGCTGAAAGGCCTTGGCGGCCATGTCGAGCGCGGTCGTCAGCGCCTGGGAGAATTTCTGGAACCCGCCGTCATAGCGGCCGGACTCCGCGAGCTCGTACAGCCGGCGCTCGGCGTCCTCGATCTGGTTGCGCGGCGCGAAGTCCACCGGCGCGTCATAGGCGACGTTGACCATGTCCTCGCCGATGCCGATCAGGTCGCGGCGCAACGACAGGTCGTAGATGGTGCGGCCATAGTCCTGGGCGTTGATGATCGTGGTCGCTTCGGCCGCGAGCCGTGCCAGATACTGCCCGACGGTCATGCCGCCGATGTCGACGTCGGCCGGCAGGAACGTCTTCAAGGTCACGGGCGTCGCGACCTTGCCCATCCGGATCAGGCTGGACGCGGTCTCGAACACGGTCTGGTGCAGCGGCTCGAAGAAATGCTTCGGCTCGAGGAAGTCCGACACGCGATAGAACGCGTCGTTGTTGACCAGGATCGCGCCGAGCAGACCCTGTTCCGCCTCGATGTTGTGAGGAGCGCTGCGATAGGCCGGCGTTGCTGCGTCAGCCGACGCCAGCTTGTGAACGTTCGAATCGGTAAGTGCCATGACCGCGTGTTTAGCAGCTTTGAAGGGGAGGGGATAAAGCGCCAGTCGCGCGCGAAGCGGAAGCGAAAGCTGAGCGCAATTCACCGTCTGGTAAATCTGGTGGATGAATCCGGACTCGCCAGATGCCGCGCTTGACGGAACCGACAGGACTCAACGCCGCGCGAGCGCGAGCGACACGCCGGTGCAATCAACCGGCGCGATCGTTCGACACGTCGGCGAGGCGGGAACGAGAGCCGGTACGGCAGGGCGTGCCAGGGCCGCGCGTGGATCCGCGCCCGGCGTCAGACCAGCAGCAGATACAGGAGGGCGATCAGGGATGCTCCCACGCCCGCGGCGATCAGCGCGTAGTCGGTGCTGAAGTCGGTCTGGGGTTCCAACATGGCTCTGGCGGGGCTCGGGGACATGCCAGGACACTACGGCCGGGCTTCCCCGGGGTCTGTGAGCCAGTTCACAGACCGCACGATTTGTTTGAAAATTTGAGTCGGATGGGCATAATCTCGCGTTTGGGATGTAAGTCGTCCACCGAGCATCTCAGAATTGAAGTCGAGACCGGCGCGGCGCAGCCGAGGGAATGCGGCCGTCCGTCTCTGCAGGACCATTGCACTGGCGCCGCCCTCCGCTGTCGTCGCGGGCCGCGCGCGCTACTCACCCGCCATCTGCAGCGCCGGGCGGCTGCCGCGCTCGCGCGCCCGCAGCCGCGTCTCCTCACGGTGGACGTAGTCGCGCGTCATCGGCACGACGCCCTGGCGCTTCGTCAGCTGGATCTGGACATTCATCAGGTTCTGCTTGCGGAACCCCATTTCCGCGGCCGCCAGGTAGAACTCCCACATCCGCGCGAAGCGCTCGTCATAGAGCTGCACGGCCTCGTCGCGCCGGGCCATGAAGCGTTCGCGCCACGCCTTCAGGGTCTCCGCGTAGTGCAGGCGCAGGATCTCGATGTCGCAGACGAGGAGCCCGGCGCGCTCGATCGCCGGCAGAACCTCCGAGAGGGCTGGGACGTAGCCGCCGGGGAAGATGTATTTGGCGATCCAGGGATTGGTCGCATCAGGGCCCACGGAGCGTGCGATCGAATGCAGCAGCATGACGCCGTCGTCCGCGAGCAGCTCGGCGCTGCGGCGAAAGAAGGAGTCGTAGAAGGCGACCCCGACATGCTCGAACATGCCGACCGAGACGATGCGATCGAACGTGCCGGGCACGTCGCGATAATCCTGCAGCAGGAAGCGGGCGGAGGCGGAGAGGTGCCGTTCGGCCGCGCGGGCCTCGGCAACCTGCAACTGCTCGGCCGACAAGGTCACGCCGGTCACGTCGGCATCACACATCTCGGCCAGGTAAAGTCCAAGCCCGCCCCAGCCGCAGCCGATGTCGAGGACGCGATGGCGGCGGCCGATCAGCAGCTTGGCCGCGAGATGACGTTTCTTGGCGAGCTGGGCATCGTCCAGCGTCGCGTCCGGCGTCTCGAAATAGGCGCAGGAATATTGCCGGTCGGCATCGAGGAACAGCGAATACAGCCGCCCATCGAGATCGTAATGATGGGCGACGTTGCGGCGAGCGCGTGCCCGGATATTGAGCTGGCGCAGGTGCCGGATCAGATAGCGCAGCCACCATTGCGGCCTGGCCCAGTCGGGCACCACGGCCGGCTGGCTCATCACGATCGACAGCAGGTCCGCGATCTTTCCTCGTTCGACCACGAACGAGCCGTCCATATAGACCTCGCCGAGCGCGAGCTCGGGGTTGGCCAGAATCCGGCGCTCGGCTTCACGAGTCAGAAATCGTGCCGCCACGGGGACGCCGGTTCCATCCCCGCAGCTGAACGACGTGCCGCTGGCGGTCGTAAAGCTGATCGACCCACGGCGAATGAAGCTACTCAACAGACTTCGCAGCAAACGGTCCATCCACACCACCCAACGAGCTATTCCCGTGAGTTGCTGACTTTCCCGGCCGTCGCACTCGACGCTTTGAGAACCGATTGGTTCCCTATCATCACGTTGTTATGTTACCCAGCGGGCACAAGCCGACGCCACTGCCATGAACACAACGCCGATATTCCGAACCGTCATTGATCGATGGACATCTCGGCGCAGGAACATCTGTGCGCTTTCATTCGCTCCGCAATCCGTTAAAAAGGCCGCGGCCGCCGGCCTTTTGGCCGGTGTCCGGCATCTGACCGCCGGACGAGGTCTGAAGGGATCGCCGTCGAAGGCGTGGAGCGACCGCAACGTCCGCTGTCACGTTCGGCTGATAGCGAGAGGAAACACGGCAGCGGATGTCGCGCGGGGCGGCGCCGTGTGGGCGAAACCATAGCTGGAGAATGAGAATGGTGGGCCGAGCGCTCAATTTGGCGACGGTGGTGGCGGTGTTCTGCATGGGCTTCGCGGGGGCCGCCGTTGCGCAGGAAAATCTCGATGCGGGCAAGAGTCCTGCGCAAATCTACAACGGGACCTGCGTGGTCTGCCACAAGTCGCCGCGCGGCCTGGCCAAGAACACCTCGGCCAGCTCGCTGCCCGGGTTTCTGCGCCAGCATTACACGACGAGCCCCGAGATGGCCGGCGTGCTCGCCAACTACCTGATTGCGAACGGCGCTGCGGATGCGCGATCAACGGGCCATTCCGGCAAGGAGACGCGATCCGAGCGCCGCGCCCGGTCGGCCGCCACCGAGCCGCCCGAGGCGAAACCGGCCGCCGCGGATGCTGCTGCGAGCCCAGGCGAGCCGCGCCGCCGTTCGGGTCATCACTCCAAGCGCTCCGCGCCGGCCGAGGCGAAGCCCGACGCGGCAGCAGATCCAGCCGCTGCGCCGGCCGACGGCGAGGGCAGCGCGCCCGCGAAGAAGGGCCGGCTCGGCAAGCGCAAGAAGCCGGCCCAGGAGGGCTCGGCTGCGGAGGAGACGCGCGGCGAGCCGACCGGTGCGACCCGCCCGTCGGCGTCGCGCGAGGACAGCGCTGCCGGCTCCGAGCCGCCGCGGGTCGAGCCGGCAAGATCGAGCGAGGCCGCGCCGGCGCTGCGCGCCGACCCGGTCCCGCCGGTGACGCCGGCGCCGGCCACGACCCAGTCGGTGCCGTCGGATCCCTCGGTTCCGTCCTCGCCCTCGCGGTGAGACGACAATGAAAAAGCCCGGCTCGTTGAGCCGGGCTTTTCCGCAAATGGGCTGGCGCGCTTACTGCTGCGCAGGCTCGCCGGCAGCGCCCTCGTCCTGGGCCTCCGGATCGAAGAACTCGCCGGCGGCGGCAATCGCTTCGGCGGCGGCGTCGCGGTCCTCCTGGCGGGTCGAGATGTCCTCGCCGCGCTTGATGCGCTCGGCCTCGTCGGCGCTGCGGGCGACCGTCACGGTCACCGAGGTCTCGACCTCCGGGTGGATCGCGATGGTGATCGTCTGCTTGCCGATCGTCTTGATCGGGGCGTCGAGCCAGACCTGCGGCCGGCTCACGGTGATGCCGTCGGCGGCGAGGGCGGCGACGATGTCGCGCACCGAGACCGAGCCGAACAGCTGGCCGGATTCGGAGGCCTGGCGGATGATGACGATGTCGCGGCCGTCGATCTTCTCGGCGACCTTGGCCGCCTCGCCCTTGGCCTTGATGTTGTTGGCCTCGAGCTCGGCCTTCATGCCCTCATACTTGGCCTTGTTCTCGGCGGTGGCCCGCAGCGCCTTCTTGCGCTTCAGCAGGAAGTTGCGGGCGAACCCGTCCTTGACCTTCACGATCTCGCCCATCTGGCCGAGCTTGGCGACACGTTCCAGCAGAATGACTTCCATCGATGTTCTCCTTGTGATGTTCGGAAGCGGTTGGTGTGAGATTGAACTTTTACGGCACCGGCAAAGGCGGCGGCTGCCGCGGGCCGTAACGGTGACGGAGGTCGAAGGCGGCGTCGGCGAGGCCGAGGACGATCATCGCCAGCATGGGGATCGGCCAGATGAAGGTCAGCATCAGCGCGTAGGCGAGACCGAGCCAAAGCGGCCGGGTGCGCAGCGGCAAGGTCAGCGTATGCAGGACCGCGAAGCCGGTGAGCGCATAGGCGGTCAGCAGCGCTGCGGCGGCGATTCGCGCCAGCATGCCGATCAGCCCGCCCGGGAAGCAGAACGCGATGATCGCAAACAGCGCCGGCAGCGTCATCAGCGGCAGCTTGGTGTCGCGCAGGCGCGGCCATGGGCGCATCAGCCGGCCGGAGATCGCCGTGATCTTTGCGGCCGCCAGGACGTTGAGCGACAGGATCGTGGTCATGATCACCGCGGCCATCGGCGGCGCCATGAAGACCAGGATCTCGACCAGCCGGGGAATGTCGACCGCATCGGTCGACGTGACGGTATTGCTGAGCACGCGCGACAGCAGCCGCCTGAGACCCTGATTGGTGGCCGTCATGTCGGTGCCGAAGGAGAACGCGGCAATCAGCGCTGCGATCACCGCGATCCACAGCAGGATGTTGCCGGGCGGATACCATTCGATGCCATCCTGGCCGGACGGGCTGGTCGTCGGACGGCCGAGCAGGACGAGGTGGCCGAGCCACCAGGCCGGCAGCGTCACGGAGACGGCAAAGGCGAGAGCGCGATCGAAGCCGAAGATGGCCAGCACGCAAGCGGTTGCTACGAGACCGCCGATGACGGCGCAAAGCCGGCCCCAGGCGATTGCAGCGACGAGCAGCGGCACGGGCGCGAGCAGCGCAAGCACGAGCGCCGTCATCACGCCCGATCCGGTCGAGGCGAACATGACCGCGGAGGCAGCGCCTGCCGCGAGCGCGATGAGAAGCGTTCCGATCATCAGCTGTCCCGCTCCCTTCGAGCGGTTAGAGGCGCCTTCGCCCCAACCATCGGCGACCGGACGACCCGGAAGCCTTATGAGAATTCAACGGAAGGAGCCGGCGGCGCGGGGCCGCCGGTCCGAGGTCCGCAATCAGCGGATGACGTAAGGCAGCAGGCCGAGGAAGCGGGCGCGCTTGATGGCGCGCGCGAGTTCGCGCTGCTTCTTGGCGGACACGGCCGTGATGCGGCTCGGCACGATCTTGCCGCGCTCGGAGACGTAGCGCATCAGCAGCTTGGAGTCCTTGTAGTCGATCTTCGGCGCGTTCGGCCCGGAGAACGGGCAGGTCTTGCGGCGGCGGAAGAACGGGCGACGTGCGGGGGCTTCAGCCATTGATCTTACTCCTCGTCCGCAGTTTCTTCGTCACGGGGCCGGCGCGGGCCGCGATCGCCACGGTCACCGCGATCGCCACGGAAGCCGCCGCCATCGCGCTCACCACGGAAGCCACCGCCGCGGTCGTCGCGCTCACGGTCGCGATCGGCCTTGCGCATCATCGCCGACGGGCCTTCCTCGAGCTCGTCGACGCGGACGCTGAGGTAGCGGATCACGTCTTCGCTGATCCGCTCCTGGCGCTCGATCTCGGCGATCGCCGCGGACGGCGCGTCGATGTTGAGCAGCACGAAGTGGGCCTTGCGGTTCTTGTTCATGCGGTAGGTGAGGGAGCGAACGCCCCAATTCTCGGACTTCGTGACCTTACCGCCGAGACCTTCGACGATACCGGTCATCTGAGCCGTCAGTTCTTCCACCTGCTGGGTGCTCGCGTCCTGACGCGCGAGGAATACATGCTCGTAAAGCGGCATGGCTGTCCTTTCCAAGTTGGCGCAAATCCCGGCGTCAAGCCCTTCGAGACCTTGTGGAAAGGACTCGCAGACGTCAGCTCAGAAGGCGGGAACACGGGACGACGGGCCGACTGGCCCTGCCACATCAAAGTCACCAGGACAGCTTGGAGAGGTTAAATCCCCAAGGTTGAGCAAGGTGAGTTTGCTGGGACCGTCCGTTCAGCTCCCGGCTCGGGATCCACGGATGGCGCGCCTTATACCGATTTTCGGGGCCAAGGCAAGGGAAAGTGGTCGAATTGCGCCCGTCACGTGCTTGACATCACAGGGCCGGCCAGTGTCTTTCCGGCCAAAGTTACTCAATTCCAGGGATTTTGGAACGTTCAGGGGGCGGCCATGACGGCAGCATTCACTTTTCCGGGGCAGGGGTCCCAAGCCGTCGGCATGGGCAAGGCGCTCGCCGACTCCTTCCCGGTGGCTCGTTCGGTGTTCGAGGAGGTCGATGCCGCCCTCGGTGAGAAGCTGACGACCATCATTTGGGAAGGTCCGGCCGAGACCCTGCAGCTGACCGAAAATGCCCAACCCGCTCTGATGGCGGTCTCGATGGCAACCTTGCGGGTGCTGGAAACCGAAGCCGGATTCTCGGTCGGACGCGACGCCGCCTTTGTCGCAGGTCACTCATTGGGCGAATACTCGGCGCTGGCCGCCGCCGGCAGCCTGACGATTGCGGATACTGCCCGCCTGCTGCGCACCCGTGGGCTTGCCATGCAGAAGGCCGTTCCGGTGGGCGTCGGCGCCATGGCCGCGCTGCTGGGGATGGATTATGAGGCGGCTGTAGCGGTCGCCGAAGAGGCGGCCCAGGGCGAGGTCTGCCAGGCCGCCAACGACAATGGCGGCGGCCAGGTGGTGGTGTCCGGCAACAAGGCCGCCGTCGATCGCGCCGTCGAGATCGCCCGCGCCAAGGGCGCGAAGCGCGCCATGCTGCTGCCGGTCTCCGCGCCGTTCCACTGCAAGCTGATGCAGCCGGCGGCGGACGTCATGGCGGAGGCGCTGTCCAAGGTCACGATCAAGGCTCCGGCCTCGCCCCTGGTCTCGAACGTACTCGCGGCGCCGATCAGCGATCCCAACGAGATTCGCCGTCGCCTGGTCGAGCAGGTCACGGGTACGGTGCGCTGGCGCGAATCGATCGCATATATGGCGGGCCAGGGCGTGACACGGTTCTTCGAGATCGGCGCCGGCAAGGTGCTCAGCGGCCTGGTCAAGCGGATCGCGGATGGTGCGGTCGGCGTCGCCGTCGGCGGCCCGTCGGATATCGTGGCCGCGAAGGATGCGCTGGCCGCGGCGAAAACGTCGTAAGTGGCCGCTTGGAAGCGGCATTGAGGAGAGTTGGATGTTCGATCTGAGTGGCAGGACCGCGCTGGTGACCGGCGCGACCGGCGGCATCGGCAACGCGATCGCGAAGGCCTTGCATGCCCAGGGGGCGACCGTTGCCGTTTCCGGCACCCGGCGCGAGGTGCTCGAGACCCTCGCCGGCGAGCTGGGCAGCCGTGTGCATGTGCTGCCTTGCAACCTGTCCGACGCGGCCGAGGTCGAGGCGCTGGTGCCGGCCGCCGAGCAGGCGATGGGGCAGGTCGACATTCTCGTCGCCAACGCCGGCATCACCCGCGACAACCTGTTCGTGCAGCTCCGCGACGAGGATTGGGACGAGGTGATCAAGGTCAACCTGACCGCGACATTCCGTCTCTCGCGTGCCGCCACCAAGCTGATGATGCGCAAGCGCTTCGGCCGCATCATCGCGATCACCTCGATCGTCGGCGTCACCGGCAATCCGGGGCAGGGCAATTACACGGCGTCCAAGGCCGGCATCATCGGCATGATCAAGACGCTCGGCGCCGAATATGCCAAACGCGGCGTGACCGCCAACTGCATCGCACCCGGCTTCATCAAGACACCGATGACCGACGCTCTGAACGAGAAGCAGCGCGAGTCGATCCTCGCCAAGGTGCCGGCGGCGCGGTTGGGCACGCCGGAGGACATTGCTGCAGCTGCGGTGTACCTCGCCTCCAACGAGGCGGCGTATGTCACGGGGCAGACCATCCACGTCAATGGCGGCATGGCCATGATCTAGGCTCTGCCGTGGCTCGGAATGCGGCGAAAAGACGTCGCGACCACTATACCGGGCCGTGTGGTCAATGATTCGCGTGTATGGTAACCGGGCAGCTGATCGGGGCACGAAGAACGCCATTGCAGGATTTCCAAACCCTGTATATTGGCGGGGCGAGCTGCCATCGTTCGCCGGGCCTCCGTCGGCTGGTGCTGCTGATCCGGGTTCCTGTTTGAGCGCTCTGGATCGGAGGCGTACCGGCCTCATGGAGAGTGTGGATTGGAGTTTGTGAGTGGCCCCGTTTCCGAAGTTTTCGGACCGCAAGTCGTCCGCCAAATTTCGGTAAAGGGGCGCTGCGGGGCAAATCTGGTTTTGCGCGATCGCGAAGGAAGTTTAGCGGCCGGGGTGATGCGGATCATCCGGGGGTCGGGTCTTAAAGGAACAAGCACGAGGTTTGAACGATGAGTGAGATTGGCGAGCGGGTTAAGAAGATCGTGGTCGAACACCTTGGTGTCGAGCCCGAGAAAGTGGTCGACAACGCGAGCTTCATTGACGACCTCGGTGCTGACAGCCTCGATACGGTCGAGCTCGTCATGGCCTTCGAGGAAGAGTTCGGGTGCGAGATTCCGGACGACGCCGCGGAGACGATCCTGACCGTCGGCGACGCCACCAAGTTCCTCGAGAAGAACGCCAAGAGCTGACGCTCCGGCGAGAGTTGCGCGAAACCGGCCGATCCGTCTTGTGCGGTCGACCGGTTTCTTGCTGTTGGCGGCGTCGTGATGAGCCGTCATCTGGCGGCTGGCGATGGACGATTCGGACGCGCTGCCCGGCCAGAACATGTTACTCGAACAATTGACCCGAGGTGCGGCGACGGCCGTCAGCCGATGCACAAGCGCTCAAGGTCGGGTCTGGAGAAACGAACATGAGGCGGGTTGTCGTCACTGGCCTTGGCATGGTTTCGCCGCTTGGCTGTGGTGTGGAAACGACCTGGCAGCGCATCCTTCAGGGCAAGAGCGGTGCGCGCTTGATCGAGTCGTTCGAGGTCTCCGATCTTCCCGCCAAGGTGGCCTGTCAGGTGCCGCGCGGCGATGGCTCCGACGGCACCTTCAATGCCGACCAGTGGATGGAGCCGAAGGACCAGCGCAAGGTCGACGATTTCATCATTTTCGCGATGTCTGCGGCGCGTCAGGCGCTCGATGACGCCAACTGGCATCCTGCGACGGAAGAGGACCGCTGTGCCACCGGCACGCTGATCGGGTCCGGCATCGGGGGCCTCTCGGGCATTGCCGACACTGCGATCCTCCTGAAGGAGCGCGGTCCGCGCAAAGTGTCGCCCTTCTTCATTCCCGGACGTCTGATCAATCTCGCCTCGGGCTATGTCTCGATCGAGCACGGGCTCAAGGGTCCCAATCATTCGGTCGTCACTGCGTGCTCGACCGGCGCGCATGCGATCGGCGACGCCAGCCGCCTGATCGCGCTCGGCGATGCCGATGTCATGGTCGCCGGCGGCACCGAATCGCCGATTTGCCGAATTGGCATGGCCGGGTTCTGCGCGGCGCGCGCGCTGTCGACCGGATTCAACGAGACGCCCGAGCGCGCGTCGCGCCCTTACGATAAGGACCGCGACGGCTTCGTGATGGGCGAGGGCGCCGGCGTGGTCGTGCTCGAGGAGTATGAGCACGCCAAGGCACGTGGCGCGCGGATCTACGCCGAGGTCTCCGGCTACGGACTCTCCGGAGATGCCTATCACATCACCTCGCCATCTCCGGACGGCGACGGCGGTTTTCGCAGCATGAGTGCGGCGCTGAAGCGCGCCGGTATCACGGCCGCCGACCTCGACTACATCAACGCGCACGGCACCTCGACTCAAGTCGGCGACGAGATCGAACTCGGCGCGGTCGAGCGCCTGCTTGGCAATGCCGCTTCGAAGATCTCGATGTCGTCGACCAAATCGTCGATCGGACATCTGCTCGGCGCGGCCGGCGCCGTCGAAGCCATCTTCAGCATTCTCGCGATTCGGGATAACATCGCCCCGCCGACGATCAATCTGGAGAACCCGTCGGTGGAAACCGCGATCGATCTCGTGCCGCATGCACCTCGCAAACGCGAGATCAACGTGGCACTGTCGAACTCGTTTGGTTTCGGCGGCACCAACGCGTCGGTGGTTTTACGGCGCGTGGTGACCTAGTGCGGAAGGACGGATGCCGCGCGGGCCGATTGTCGCTTGGTCACGCGGATATCCGACTGCAGCCACACTAGAACCCAAGACTTCGCGTGTCTTTCGCAGGTCGGCCTTCGGCGCCGATGCGGTAAGTGGATGCGCATGGCGGTGAGGCCCGGCGAAAACACCTTTTCGCCGTATTCGATGACGAGATGACGAATCGTTAAATGGGCGTGGACTTCAGGTCGCTTGCGTTGGGGAGCGCACGGCCACGACGAGAGCGACAGGACTGAAGGTTGCATCGATGAGTGAACGGCCGCCCATCTCGCCCCGCAGCCCGCGCGCAGCGCTGGAGCCGGAACGCGTGCCGCCGCCGCCGCGCCGCTCCGACCGCGCCCGCAATCCGTTCGTGGTTGTCGGCAACGCGATCATCACCTTGCTCATCCTGGCCATGCTCGGCGTGGGCGCGGCCTACTATTATGGACGGCAGATCCTGGAAGCGGCAGGACCGCTGCAGGAGGACAAGGTCGTCAACATCCCGCAGCGCGCGGGCAAACGCGATATTGCCGACGTGCTCGCGCGTGAAGGTGTGATCGACGTCAATCCGTGGATCTTCATCGGTGGAGTCTATGCCCTGAAGGCCAGTTCCGACCTCAAGCCGGGCGAGTATGCGTTCCAGAAGAATGCATCGTTGCGCGACGTGATCGGCGTCATCGTCGAAGGCAAGGTCGTGCAGCATTCGGTGACCGTGCCCGAGGGCCTGACGTCAGAGCAGATCGTGGCCCGCCTGTCCGAGAACGAGATCTTCACCGGCAGCGTCCGCGAGATTCCGCGCGAAGGCACGTTGTTGCCGGAGACCTACAAGTTTCCGCGCGGCACCAGCCGCGATCAGGTCGTGCAACGCATGCAGCAGGCGCAGAAGCGCGTGTTGGCCGAGATCTGGGAACGGCGTAGTCCGGATCTGCCGGTCAGGACGCCGGAGCAGCTGGTGACGCTGGCTTCGATCGTCGAGAAGGAGACCGGCAAGCCCGACGAGCGCAGCCGGGTGGCCGCAGTATTCGTCAACCGGCTGAAGCAGAGGATCAAGCTGCAGTCCGATCCGACCATCATCTATGGTCTGGTCGGCGGCAAGGGCACGCTGGGCCGTCCGATCAAGCGCAGCGAGATCACCCAGCCGTCGCCCTACAACACCTATGTGATCGAGGGCCTGCCGCCGGGACCGATCTCCAACCCCGGCCGCGCCTCGCTGGAGGCGACAGCCAATCCGGCGCGCACGCGCGATCTCTATTTCGTCGCCGACGGCACCGGCGGCCATGCTTTCACCGAAACCTACGACCTGCACCAGAAGAACGTCGCCAAGCTCAGGGCGATGGAGCGGCAGACCCAGAACGACACCGTCGAGCCCGACGAGGCGCCGCCTGCCGTCGCGGGTGGCGCGGCCGATCCGGCGGCCGGAGCGACCCCACGGGCGCCCGCAGCGGCAAAGAAGCCGCCGGCCAACCGCGCCACCGGCGGAGTTGCACCGGGGGCCGCACCTGGCAACGGCGCCCGTCAGGGGGCGGCGCAGCCGAGCCCGCCGGTCGTTCAGCAATAATTTCCCACGCATGTCGGCCGCGCAGAACCGGGCTTAACATTTGCCCAAAAGGCCGTAAGGTTCGCGCACTTTCGGCGGGGGTTGAGTCTGTCCCCGTTCCCAATGTGCCGGAGACATGGACGAAATGGCGCTGTCGAGCATGACCGGCTTTGCCCGTAGCCACGGGGCAAGCGGTCCCTACTCGTTCGAGTGGGAGTTGAAGTCGGTCAACGCCAAGGGATTGGACGTCCGGGTGCGATTGCCGCAGGGCTGGGACGAGGTCGAGGCCTTCGCCAAGAAGCGCGCAACGGAAGTCCTGTCGCGCGGCACGGTCTATGCGAATCTCACCGTCAAGCGCACCGAGACCGGGTCGACGGTGCGAATCAACGAGGACGTGCTGGCTGCGGTGGTGAAGATGGCGAGCTCGCTCGCCGGCAGGATTGACGCGGTCGCACCGAGCATTGACGGGCTGCTGTCGATCAAGGGCGTGATCGAGGTGGCCGAGCCGGAGAGTGACGAGGCCGAGGACAAGGCCGCCAAAGAGGCGGCGATTGCAGGCTTCGACACCGCTCTGAAACATCTCGTCGAGATGCGCCGGCGCGAGGGCGACACGCTCGGTCAGATCCTCAATCAGCGCGTCGACGAAATCGAGGCGTTGGCGAAAAGGGCGGAGGCGTCGCCGGGCCGCAAGCCCGAGGCGATCAAGGCGCGGCTGGCCGAACAGGTGGCAGCCCTGCTCGAAACCTCCGACCGCTTCGATCCCGATCGCCTGGCGCAGGAGGCGCTGCTGATCGCGGCCAAGGCCGACGTGCGCGAAGAACTCGATCGCATCGCCTCGCACATCGCGCAGGCGCGCGAGATGCTCGGCAAGGGCGGGCCCGTCGGCCGCCGGCTCGACTTCCTCGCCCAAGAATTCCATCGCGAGGTCAACACCACCTGCTCGAAGTCGAACGACATCGAGCTGACGAACATCGGCCTGGAGATGAAGACCGTGGTCGAGCAGTTTCGCGAACAGGTTCAGAATCTGGAGTGATCCATGGCGGCTCACGACGGAAGCTTCGATGGGGTCGAGCGGCGCGGGCTGATGTTCGTGCTGTCATCGCCTTCGGGGGCAGGCAAGACGACGCTGTCGCGCCTGCTGATCGAGCGCATGTCGGGCCTGCGGATGTCGGTCTCGGCGACGACGCGTCCGATGCGGCCTGGTGAGGTCGACGGCCGCGACTATCACTTCGTCGACCGGGCGCGCTTCGAGGACATGGCCAAGCGCAACGAGCTGCTCGAATGGGCCACCGTGTTCGACAATCGCTATGGCACGCCGCGCGCGCCGGTCGAAGCGGCGTTGTCGGCGGGCCAGGACGTGCTGTTCGACATCGACTGGCAGGGCACGCAGCAACTGCGCGAGAAGGCGCGGCAGGACGTCGTCAGCGTGTTCATCCTGCCGCCGTCCGCCGCCGATCTGGAGAAGCGTCTCCACACGCGCGCGCAGGACTCCGACGAGGTCATCCGCGGGCGCATGAGCCGCGCCAGCCACGAGATGAGCCACTGGGCGGAGTACGACTACATCGTCATCAACCGCAACGTGGACGATGCGTTCGCCGAGGTGCAGTCGATCCTCAAGGCCGAGCGCCTGAAGCGCGAGCGCCGGACCGGATTGACGACCTTCGTGCGCGAGCTGCAGCGCCAGCTCGAGAGCTGAAACGCCTTCCGTCTACGCCCGCCGGCCGAGGCGCGCCAGGATGTCCTGGATGCCGTCGAGCTCATCATCCTGCTGAATGTTGCGCGGCCGCGGCCGCAGCGCCGGAGGCCGCGGAATGAAGTCGAGCGGCGGGGTCGCCGGATCCTCGAACGGCGTCGGCACGAACAGGGGACGCTGCTGCGACGGGCGCTGTGGCTGCTGCTGCGCCTGCGGTCTGTCGATAGGTAGCGCGGCGGGGATCGACGACCGCGATTCCAGGAGACTCATCAGTCGGGCCGCGGGATCATCATGCATGTGCGCGACGTCCTGCTGAGCCTCGACGGAGAACTCCTCCTGCTGCGGCTCTGCCTCCAGCTCGTCTTCGGGCAATGAAAAGCGCGACTGCAGAAGGTTGATCAGCGCCGCCGCAGGATCGTCGAGCTCATCGTCTTCGGCGGCAGGGGCTTCCGACATCATCGCGGGTCCGCCCACGGCGATGTCATCGTCAGGCTGAGGGGCCGGTTGTCGTGCCGCATGCGCGCGAAGCGTCTCGATCAGTGCGGCCGCTGGATCGGCTGGTGCCGTTGACGGCGCGCGCGGGGAGGCAGGCTGATCGGGCGTCCCGGGAACGGGCTGAGCGACGGGCTGGCCGCCACGCGGATGGTTCGTCAGGTGTTGCGACGCCTGCGCGGTCCGGGGTGCAGCGTCCGCCTGCGTTGGCGGAGCCGTCTCAGCGAGGGCCGCTGCAGCCGGATCATCGCTAGCCTCGCCGGGTTGCGTGGCGTGCCGCTTGGCCGCGCGCGACACCAGCAGCGCGGCAATCACCTTGGCGGCGTCGATCGGAGCGCCGGCAGAGGGGGACGTGACATCGCTGCTTCGGGCCTTGCGCAGCGCCGACACGATTTCGCTGACGTCGACAGGGGCAGGTGGGGCGGCGGTCGCGGCAGCCTGCGCCGGTGGCGGGGCGGCTGGCGGCATTGCTGCGGCTGCCTGGATGCGGGTGGGATTCGCTGGTTCAACCCGCTGCGCCGCCGGCCAGGGCTCGGCGGGCGCGGTCGGTGCCGCATAGGTCGGCGAGCGCGGCGAGGCGGCTGCAGCGGCGGCGCTCGCCTGGGCTGCTGCAATCTTGGCGGCAGCGGCCTGCGCCGCGGCCATCTGGGCAGCCGTCAGTTGTGCCTGCGCCGGAGCAGCAGGCGATGCGGCAGTTGCGGCAACCGGCGATGGCGGCGCGTTGGTCGCAGCGATCTGTGCCCCGGAAGGCTCGGCCCGGCGCACTGCTGCGCGATCCACCAACTCATCGACCGCCTGCCATACTGCGTCGGTGGATTGTGATCGTTGCATCTCCGCAGCCGCGTCCCGGTCGCGTCGGCGTGCGGCCACGGCCGGGTGATCCTGATGCTGGGGAGACGGCGCCGGTCGCTGCGCACGGGGGTCGATCTGGTCCGTTGAAGCGGACAGCCGCGCGCTGGCGAGGTCGAGCGCCGAAGCCGGCTGGGAGCCGCGGCTGCCGCCTGGATGGGATGGTGCCGCCGGCATGCTGCCGCGGTTCGCACGCATCCCGCCCTGCGGCGCCTTGGAGCGTGGTTTGATGCGACTGCGGCGCATCCGTACTGCGTCCGCGTGCCAGCTGCCGTTGCGCCGTTGCCGCCGTCCCATCCGGCTGAGCCGATAGAGCGCGCTCGCCAGCAGTCCTGAAATCGCGAGTGCGCCGATGACCACGAGCATGAGCACGTGGATGGGCGCTTCGGGCTTGCTCGGCTTGGGTGCGATGATCGGCCCGTCGGCAGTCGGCGCCGCATTCGCGTCCGGCTCCGCATTGCCGTCGTCGGCCATTGCCGGTGGTGGCGCATCGGCCGCGATCGGGTCCGCCTGTTGCGGCGGGGCAGAGGGCCAGGGCGAGCTATCGAGGCTGCGCGGCAGGCTGGTGTCCGATGCCGTCAGCGTCGTCGGCGTGGCGAGATTCTGCGGCTTCGGCGTGCCCCGCACGGCGAGATCGGCACGCAGCCGCGGCTGCGGCGCTTCGGCGAGGGCGTCGCTGGTGCGAGCGACCGGGCCATCGCTGCGTCTCGGCGTCAGTTTGGGTGGAGCGGGCTGGGCGAAGTCCCAGGGAGTCGGCTGCTGCGCGGCCCGCATCGGTGCCGCGGCGTCACGGGTATTGCCGTTGGCGTCCTTCAGATACCAGCAACGCCGATTGGTGCCACGATCGAAACGATAGTACCAGCGTTGCGCGTCAGACTTCTCTCCCGTCGGCTCGGTCAGACATTCCTCCGCCGCCAACACGACGCGCGGCAGCACGAGCACGACGGTGCCGGCGATTCCGGCTGCAATGGCAAACGCAACTCCTGCCGTTCGGCTTGCCATTGAAGACTCCGGATACGCTTACGCAACGGCGCGTTCTCGGAGAGAAGTTGGGTGGCAATGAGCCGCAATTCCGGATTAATTCTGTCGCGATCCTTTCGTGCCCGAGTGCGGCTTTTTTCCCACAAAAGGATCCGCATCCCGTCTCGATTTTGGCCGCGCTAGCGCGCCAAATCGGTCACATCCGTGAAGATGGACCTGACTTTTCACCCTCAGGGATCCGAGGCGCGGCGCCGACAACCTCTACGTTTGTGGACAAATGATTGGCCACGGCGGCAGCGGTGCAGCACCGCCGCCGCGTGCGATGTCGCAACGGACGAGGGATCAGTTCGTCAGCACCACACGTCCGACCACATGGCCGGCGCGCAGCGCATCGATCCACTTCTGTACGTCAGCCATCGGCTCCTCGCGCATCGGCGGCGGCTTGATCTTGCCGGCGCGCGCGAGCGCCATCAACTCGTGCGCCTCAGTCAGCGTGCCGACCATGAAGCCCTCGATGGTCATGCGCTTGTACACCCATTGAACCATCGGCAGGGTGAACTGGCCGCCCATCAGTCCGGAGACGACGATCTTGCCGCCGCGTGCAACGACGGACACCGCAAAGGCCATCGACTTCTCGTTGCCGGCGAAATCGACGACCTCGTCGAAGCCGCCCTCGGTCTCCTTGAGGATGCGCTTGATCACATCCGGCTCGGCCGGATCGTAGGCCGTCGCGGCGCCATTCTTCAGCGCGGTCTCGCGCGCGGCCGCCGAGAGGTCGGCCACCGAGATCGGTTGCTTGAACATCGCCTGCGCGAACGACAGGCCCATCATGCCGACGCCGCCGAGTCCGATCAGCAGCAGATTGCGCTGGCGCGGCCGATCCACGAGGCGCTTGAGCGCGCCATAGGCCGTTACGCCGGAGCACATCAGCGTCGCGGCCTGATTGACCGGCAGCGGATCGTATTCCAGCAGATACTTCGCATCCGGCACCAGCACGTGGGTGGCGAAGCCGCCGTCAATCGAGACGCCGAGGAAGCGCTGCTTGGCGCACAAATTCTCGTCGCCATTGGCGCAGTCGCGGCATTGGCCGCAGCCGATCCACGGAAACACTGCGCGGCGCGCGCCGATCAGTTCCTTCGGCACGTCGGGTCCGACCTCATCGACGACGCCGGCAATCTCGTGTCCGAGCGTGAAGGGGAGGGTCATGCCGCGCGTGGTGTCCAGGCGCTTGCCGCCGCCGAGATCGGCATAGCCGTCCTGGATATGCAGGTCGGAGTGGCACAGGCCGCAGCGCTCGATGCGAACCAGAACTTCCCGGCCTTGCGGCTTCGGCGTCTCGACGATGGTTTCGCACAGCGGTGCGTCGAACTTGACGAGCGACTGACGGCGCATCAACGCCATGATGAAACTCCCTGAAATGCTTGTTGATTAAGACTTGTTCGCGTCGCGACTATTGGTCAATTCGCGGGCCATGGCAACAAAGCCCGACACCGGAATGGTCTCGGCGCGGCGGGTGGGATCGACGCCTGCGGCGGCCGCGAGCCGCGCGGGATCCGCCGGCAGCGACTTCAGGCTCTGCCGCAGCATCTTGCGGCGCTGGCCGAAGGCGGCGGCGGCGACCTGCTCGAGCGCGCGGCGGTCGCAGGGTTCGGGCGACGGGCGCGGCACCAGCCGCACCACGGACGACGTGACCTTCGGCGGCGGCACGAAGGCGGATGGCGAGATGTCGAACAGGATCTTGGTCTCGCAGCGCCAGTTGGCGAGCACGCCGAGCCGGCCATAGGCGTCCTCGTTCTCGCGCGCGACGATGCGCTCGGCGACCTCGCGCTGAAACATCAGCACCATCATGTCGTACCAGGGCGGCCACGGCTCTGCGGAAAGCCAGCCGATCAGGAGGTGCGTCGCGATGTTGTAGGGCAGGTTGGCGACGATCTTCGCCTTGGTGCTGCCGAGGTAGGGCCGGACGTCGAAGGTGCGGGCGTCGGTGCAGACGATTTCGAGCCGCCCCGGATAGCGCGCGGCGATCGCCTGCAGCGCCGGGATCGCGCGCTCGTCGTGCTCGACCGCGATCACGTGGCGCGCGCCGAGCGCGAGCAGCGCCCGCGTCAGGCCTCCCGGACCGGGGCCGATCTCCACCACGGTGGCGTCCTCCAGCGGGCCGGCGGCGCGCGCGATCCGGGCGGTGAGATTGAGATCGAGCAGGAAGTTCTGGCCGAGCGCCTTGCGAGCCGACAGCTGATGATCGCGAATGACCTCGCGCAGCGGCGGGAGGTCGTCGATCGCGCTCATGACGACTGGCTGGCCATGCGCGCCGCGAGCTCGAGCGCCGCGATCAGGCTCGCCGGATTGGCGGTGCCCTTGCCGGCAATGTCGAACGCCGTGCCGTGGTCGGGCGAGGTGCGGATGAAGGGCAGGCCGAGCGTCACGTTGACGCCCTCGTCGAACGCCAGCGTCTTGATCGGGATCAGTGCCTGATCGTGGTACATGCAGATGGCGCAGTCATAGGTCTTGCGCGCGGCTTCATGAAACATCGTGTCTGCCGGCAGCGGTCCCTGCACGTCGAGGCCAGCATTGCGCAAGGTTGCGATCGCGGGCGCGATGATCGTGTCCTCTTCGGTGCCGAGCGTGCCGTCCTCGCCCGCATGCGGATTGAGGCCCGACATCGCAATGCGCGGCCGCGATACGCCGAAATAGCGGCGCAGGCTCGCCGCGACGATTCGCGTCGTCGACGTGATCAGCGGGCTCGTCAGCTGATCGATCGCATCGCGCAACGCGACGTGGATCGTCACAGGCACCACGGCGAGAACAGGCGACCACAGCATCATGACCGGCTGTGGCGTGGCTCCGCCATCCGCGGCGAGCTCGGCGAGAAATTCGGTATGGCCGGGATGCGAGAAGCCGGCACGGTAGAGCACGGCCTTGGCGATCGGGTTGGTCACGACGGCGCTGGCGCGTCCGGCCCTCACGTCGGCCACGGCCTCCCGGATCGAGCCGATGGCCGCCTCGGCACTCGTCGTGTCCGGGCGGCCCGGCGGGGCCGTCACGGCGTGCCCGGTGGGGACCACGGGCAGCGCGGTCGCAAACGCCTGCGCCGCTTGTTCGGGACGAACCTCGTCCACGGTGACGGGGAGGTCGAGCAGCTTGGCGCGCTGAGCCAGGAAGGCAGGATCACCGCGCACGTAGAAGGCGGGGAGGCCGAGCTCGGTGCGGCGCAGCCACGCCTGCAGGGTGATGTCGGGGCCAATGCCTGCCGGTTCCCCCAGGGTCAGCGCGAGCGGCTTCGTCATCAGCGATATTCGATCATCGCCGCCTTGCGGACTTCCTGCAGATAGGCCTTGGAGGTGGCCTCGTATTTCTTGGTGTACATCTGCTCCTTGATCTCGCGCTTCTTCGGCGTGTCGATCGTGGTCGGAGTCCGCGAGCAGAGCGCCACCATCTGAATGCCCTGCCGCGTCGCTTCCGGCGGAGTCAGGTGGCCGATCGGTGTGTCATCGAGCAGCTTGCGCAGATTCGGCGGAATGTCGGCGGACGTCTTGACGACGATCTCCTTGATGACCGCGTTCGCCGTCGTCTTGAAGATGTTGTTGGCTTCGGCGCAGGTCTGCACCCGTGAGCGCAGCGCTTCCGCCTCCTTGTGACGTGCTTCCATCAAGCCCTGGTTCGAGGAGTTCGACACGATCAGCACGATCGGCTGCATCTTGTACTCGAACGCCTGGCCCTGCTGATCGCCGTCGCCGCCGGCAGCGGCGACGGCCGCGGCCACGTCCTTGTCGGAGACGAGCAGACGCTCCTTGTAGCGGCCGCGCACCAGGCTGCTCCAGACGATCTCCGCCTTGATGCGGGCCTTCAGCGTCTCCGGCCGCACGCCCTGGCTCTCCAGCGATTTGGTCAACTGTTCCGGGTTGAGCCGCATGCGAGAGCCCATGCCAGCAAACGATTGGTCGACGTCGGAGGCGGTCGGCTCGACGCCGAACTTCTTGCCTTCCTTGATCTTCACCTTGTCGTCGATCAGCTCGTCGATGATCTCCTGGCGGGACTGATGCTTGCGCGTGCTCAGGAAGTTCAGCTTGGTGCGCTGCTCGATGTCATAGTCGGTGATGGGATCGCCATTGACCATGACGACGATGCTCTGGGCGCGAGCCGACATCGTTCCGATGCCGCAGGCGAGTGCGGCAAGAGTGCAGATGGCCAGGGCCCGAAGGCGAGGAGAGAACGCGATCGTCATGACCAAGCTTCGCTGTCGCTATTGATCCAACTGGAAGCCGCGCCACGGCTCCCGACGAGGGACTTTCGAACCCCACGGAGCGGCCCGTCGGAGACTGGCGCGCACTACTGAAGGCCGCCAGCCCCGGTTCCCGTCGACGAGGTCGTGGCAAGCGTCCGAAGCCCGATCTGGAGCATATAGGCATGGCTCAGAACGGGTGGAGTGGTGCCTGCCGTATAGTTATACGACGTTACATAGTTGGCGGCCAGCACGAAACAGTCGTCCACATAGCCCGCGCCGATCACATACTGGTTGATCTTGTTGGCAGCGAGGTCCCACCGCGCGGCGCCCGTCACGACCCAGTTCGGTGCCACCTTGACCGAGCCGCTGCCCAGGATGCCCTCACGACGGGTGAGGTAACCGATCGCCGGATCGGCAGCATAGTTGCCGTAGGTCAGGGCCACCGACCAGCGGTCGAAGTTCGCCTTGGCTTCCGCCTCGAAGCGCTGGATGTTCAGGGTCTGCTGGTCGAACCGGCTGCGCATGCTGAACGTGTAAGTGCGGTTCGGCGAGTAGTCGACCCGCGCCACGTAGTCCGAGACGTTCTTGTCCAGGCCGGAGCCGATGGCGGTGTTGTTGGCGTCCTGCACCGCGAACGAGTTCATCCCGAACAGGTGATAGGACTGGCCGAACAGCACGTTGATGGTGCCGCCGCGGTCGAACTGCGTGGTCGCCTGGACGCCGACATTGGCGCGCCCGCCGCCCTCGACGCGGTCGTAGCCGGAGAACTTGTCGACGCTGAACAGGTTGCTGGCGTCGAACACCATGCTCTGGGCGTCCTCGTTCGGCAGCCGGCCGGCATAGGTCTCGTTCGGCCGGATGATCACTTGCGCGATCGGCTCGATCGTCGTCGTGCCCCACGGCTGAACGTTGATGAACGGGTAGCGATATTCCAGGCCGACCGTCGGCATCAGCCGCAGCGCCTGGGTGTCGCCGGTCTGCAGGAAGTTGCCCACACCCGGCTGGTTCGAGACGTTGGCGTTGATCGCATCCGCGCGCAGGATCGCGAACGGCGTCCAGATCTGGCCGTAGGGATCCGTGAACGACCGCCGCCACTCCGCCTGCGCAGTCAGGCGGGTGTAGGTGCCGGGCGTGGCGCGCAGCAGGCACTGCGTCGGCAGGCGCGCAAGCGGGTCAGCCGATGTCGTCGTGCACAGGCCGTTGGTGTTGGCCGTGGTGGTGATCGGATCGAACACCGCCGTCTGGCGGCTCAGATTGACGAAGTTGGTCTTGTAGCTGAACTCGCCGCCGAACACGGGATAGTTCAGCACGTTCGAGTAATCCAGCACCGGATAGACCACCGGCACGGTCTGCTGGTTGCCCGAGAAGCTCAGATAGTGGATCGCCCTGACGTCGAAGAAGCTGCGGCTGCCAACGCCGGTCAAATACAGCTGCGAGATCGCCTCGGTCGGCAGGCTCATGAACGAGTTGAACGGGTCGCGGTACTGCGCCAGCCGGTAATCCGACAGGAACATGTAGTCGGACAGCAGGATGCCGTCCCAGCCCCAGACCCACTTGTCGTTGAGCGCGAACTGGCCCTTGGTGTCGACGCCGCCGCGGAACTGGCGGTCGCCCGGCTGGCCGGCGAAGGCGTTGCGGTCGAGCTGATCGATGCCGTACAGGCGCACCTGATAGCCGCCATTGCTGAGGCGCTGGCGGAACTCGGTCTGCAGCAGCACGCCCTGCTTGGAGGTGATGCGCGGCGTGAAGGTCGCGTCGTAATCCGGCGCGATCGCCCAGTAATAGGGGATGTCGACGCCGAAGCCGTAGCCGCCGGTCTGGGTGACGCCGGGCATCAGGAAGCCGCTCTTGCGCTTCACGGTCGGATCGGGCGTCGAGAAGTAGGGGATGTAGGCCAGGGGAACGCCGAAGAATTCGAGCTGGGCGTTCTCGAAATACAGCATCTTCTCGGTCTGGTCGTGGATGATGCGCGCACCCTTGACCTGCCACAGCGGCGGCTTCTTCGGATCGTCCTTGCACGGCGCGCAGGCGGTGTACACGCCGTTCTCGAAGACGGTGTAATTGCCCTTGGAGCGGTCGGCGCGGGTCGCCGCCATCCGCGTCTGATCCTCGGTCTCGACGCGCAGCGAATCGACGAAGCCGTCACGATAGTCGTCCGACAGATCGAGGCTGTTGGCGTAGGTGATCTTGCCGTCGGCGTCGGTCATGCGGATGTTGCCTTCCGCATGCAGGCGCTTGGTCTTCTGGTCGTAGATCACCCGGTCGGCCTCGACCGAGGTGCCGTTGTAGAACAGTTGCACGTTGCCGACCGCCGACACGCGCGAGTTGTTGTAGTCGTAATCGACCTCGGTCGCCTGCACCAGCATCTGGTTGTCGTTGGCGACGCGCGGCGGCGGCGCCTTGGGCGGGCGCGGATTGTAGGTGAAGCCCTGCGCCACGGCAGGGGTCGGCGCCACGACCGCGATCGCAGCAGCGACCATCAGGCCGAGCCCGCAGGCCATAACGAATCCAAGTACGCCAGACCCGGCGCGACGCACGCGCGCGCAACCGACGCGCGCAACGGCATGCTGCCGAAGCGCGGCGAGCGCTGTCTGACGGACGGCAACGAACGACACTAGCCGTCCTCCTGGTAGAGCAAGGCCATGAAGCCGGTGAGGCCGCCGACGAACACCGGCAGCCACGCCGCAGCGATCGGATTCATCAACTCAGCCTTGCTCAAATCTTCAGTTACTTTCGACAGAACGTAGAGCAGAAACCCGGCGCCCACGCCACTCAAAACCATTTTCTGTACGCCACCCATTCGGAAGAACCTGAGCGACACGGACGCAGCCAGCATGACCATCGCAGCCAGCAAAAACGGCTGCGCGATCAGCTTATGATACTGCAGTTTGTACCCCGCGGTCGCGAAGCCCGAGCTCTCCGACGAGCGGATGTATGTCGGAAGTTGCCAAAACGACACAGTTTCGGGGGTGGAGAAGCTGTTTCGGACCTGTGCCGGCGTCAGGCTGGTCGGAAGAATGTACGTCGGTTCGTCGACCGGCGGCGCATCGAGGGAGAATCGGCGCACGGACCGGAAGACCCACCGGCCTTCTTCCAGGGTCGCCTCGCGCGCTTCGATTCGTTCCTTGAAGTGCTTGTCCGTATCAAAACGGAACAGGGTCAGTCCGGTCAGGCGGACGCCCTGCTGCTCGCTGCGCGCGGCATTGATGATGACCGAGCCGTCGGGGTTGATCTGGTTGAGCCAGAAGCCGGCCGCGTCCTGCACGCCGCCGCCCGGGGCGGCGCCGAACAGCTCGGCCTCCATGCGCTTGGAGAGCTCGCGCAGATTTGCCGACATCGGGTTGTAGAGGGTCGTCGCCATTAGCCCGAGCACGATGGCGCTTGCCAGCGCCGGCGCGATGAACTGCCAGGCGGAGACCCCGGCCGCGCGCGCCACCACGAGTTCGAGTCGGCGCGACAGCGCGAGATAGCAGGTCATGGCGCCGATCAGGACGCAGAACGGCATCATCTTCTCGAGCAATTGCGGCACCCGGAACAGCGACGTCTCCGCCACCATCAGCGCCGAGGCCGAGGCGAGCCCGGAGGTCTTGCGCACCATCTCGATGTAGTCGACGAGCACGAGCAGGATGAAGATGCTCGCGAACACGCCGACCGCCGAGACCAGGAAGCGGCCGGCGAAATAGCGCCCGAGCGTGTTGGTGACCATGCTCATGCGGTGGCCGGCCTTCCGAACAGGCGTGCGATCCGCGCGTTCGAGCGGTTGATGGCTTCCATCAGCCGCGCCGGCGGCTCGACCACCACGCCGCCGATGATGATCCAGATGCTGAGGCCGAGCACGCCGAACAGCATGAGGTACTGCACCAGCGCCGCCATCGGCGTCTTCACGGTCATGACCGAGCAGGCGAAGCCCGCCATGCGGACGCCGAACACGGCGAGAATGGCGCTGCCGAACGAGAAGTTGCGGCTCTGGCGTGTGGTCCGCGGCGCGCCCAGGAATGCGAAGGTGAGGGCAGCGAAGGCGAACGGATAGATCGGCGCCAGGAAGCGGTCGTGCAATTCCTGGCGGAATTGTCCCGGGATCTGCTTGTAGATCGGATCGTTTTCGGCGGGCGCCATCAGTTCCCACAGATAGCGCTCGCGGATGCCGAGCGTGACGTCGCGGCCCTGGTTCGAAAACTTCGACATGTCGAAGGCGTAGCGGGCGAACGCGACCATCGCCGGCTCGCGCTTGCCGAGCTCGAAGCGTTCCAGATTGCCGTCCTCCAGCACCAGGAACGAGCCGTCGGCATTCTTCACGACGGTGCCCTTCTCGGCGATGATCGTGATTCGCTCCTTGGGGTCGCGGCGGTCGTCGATCAGGATGCCGGACAGCTCACCGCCGGGCTGGCGCTCGCGGATCCGGATGGTCAGGTTCTGGTCGAGCTGCGCGAACCGCCCGGGCTGTAGGATGTTGGCGAGCACGTCGGCGGTGATCTCGGCATCCCACTGCTTGATCCGGCGCAGGCCATCGGGGGCGAAGAAGGCGGCGATCACCGTCACCAGCACGGCTACCGCGCAGGTGGCATAGGCGAACGGCACGAACAGCCGGATCGGCGACATGCCGGCGGCGTTCATGACGATGATCTCCGAATCGGTCGCCAGCTTGTTCAGCGTGTGCGAGACCGCGATCATCAGCGCGATCGGCGCGATGACGCCGAGCAGGGAGGGAATCACGAGCCCGGTGATGCCAAGGAAGGTCAGGATCGTCTGGCCCTGGCTGGTCATCAGGTCGATGCCGCGCAACGCCTGCGTAATCCAGATCACGCCGGTGAGGCTGACCAACACCAGCGCGAACGACGCCAGCGTCGTGCGAAAGATGTACCTGTCGATGGACCCCATCGTCTGCGCTCGATCCCCAATCAGCAGTCCCGGAACGAGCGCTGCAGCCCCCCTTGAAACGGGTCCCCCAAGGCCGCTGTCGCCGTGACGTTCCAAGAGCAGTGAATATCATTACCATCTCGTTGATCCGTCGACAAAATGGCTGTGGCGTGGCGCCCCGAAAATACGGTCAAAATTTCATGATTGTGACTGGCCCGCCACGCGGCGCTTGGCAGCCGCGGTCCGGGCAGGCCATACTGCTGTCAAGTTGGGTTCCGAACTGCCGCCATCCGCGTCTGGCCCTTGAGGTTTTCGGCCGGACGTGGCGGCTCATCACGTCGAAATTTGGAGGATTGCTTGATGTCCGACGCCGTCAAGGTCGGCTTCGTCCCGCTGTCGACCGCCCCGCGTGGCATCGTGGTGGCGTTCTGCGATGACACCCTGCGTCTTGGAGCTGCGACCGAGAAGGCGCTCGGGGGGGCCTCGGACCTGATCAAGCGCGCGGCCGGGGCAGCCCGGTTCAAGGGCAAGGATGGCGCGGTGTTGGATCTGCTGGCTCCTGAGGGAATCAAGATTCAGCGCTTGATCGTCATCGGCATCGGCAAGGGCTCGGACCTCAAGGACAAGGATTTCCTCAAATACGGCGGGACTTTAGCCGGAAAGCTGAACGCCGGAACTGAAGCGGTGGCGGTGCTCGCCGAGCTGCCTTCGGGACCGCTGTTGCCGGATCAGGTCAGCTCGCTGGCCGCCGGGATCCGGCTGCGGGCCTATCGGTTCGACCGTTACAAGACCAAGAAGAAGGACGAGGAGGGCGCCGTCAGCGCCAATGTCTCGATCGCCGTGGCGGACGTCGCGGCGGCCAAGAAGGCCTTCGCGCCGCGATCCCACGTGACCGACGGGGTGATACTGGCGCGCGATCTCGTCAACGAGCCGCCGAACGTGCTCTACCCGGAAGAGTTCGCCAAACGCGCTGCCGCCTTGCGCAAGCTCGGCGTCACCGTCGAGATCCTCGACGTGCCCGCGATGAAGAAACTCGGCATGGGCGCGCTGCTCGGCGTCGGCCAGGGCTCGGCACGGCCGAGCCGCACCGTCGTGATGCACTACAATGGCGGCAAGCGCGGCGAGCAGCCGGTCGCCTTCATCGGCAAGGGCGTGTGCTTCGATACCGGCGGCATCTCGATCAAGCCGGCCGGCTCGATGGAGGACATGAAGGGCGACATGGGCGGCGCGGCCTGCGTGGTCGGCCTGATGCATGCACTCGCCGCACGCAAGGCCAAGGCCAACGTGATCGGCGCCATCGGCCTGGTCGAGAACATGCCGGACGGCAACGCCCAGCGTCCGGGCGACATCGTCACCTCGATGTCGGGCCAGACCATCGAGATCATCAACACCGATGCGGAGGGCCGCCTCGTGCTCGCCGACGTGCTGTGGTACGTCGCGACCAAGTTCAAGCCGAAATTCATGATCGACCTGGCGACCTTGACCGGCGCGATCATGGTCGCGCTCGGCACCGAGCATGCCGGTCTCTTCACCAACAATGATGATCTCGCCGACAAGCTGTTCAAGGCGGGGCAGGAGACGGGTGAGAAGGTGTGGCGCATGCCGCTCGGCCACGAATACGACAAGCTGATCGATTCGCAGTTCGCCGACATGAAGAATACCGGCGGACGCCATGGCGGCTCGATCACCGCCGCGCAATTCCTGCAGCGCTTCGTCAACGACACGCCGTGGGCGCATCTCGACATCGCCGGCACCGCGATGGGCGCGCCGAAATCGGAGATCAACCAGAGCTGGGGATCGGGCTATGGCGTCCGGCTGCTCGATCGGCTGGTGTGGGACTCCTACGAATCCAGATCCGACACCAAAGCCGAAGCCAAATCCGGCGGCAAGGCGTGACGCGGGGCGATGACCGAAGTCCTGTTCTACCACCTGCAGAACATGACCGTGGAAGGCGTGCTGCCGCCGCTGCTCGAGAAGTCGCTCGAGCGCGGTTGGCGCGTCGTGGTGCAGTCGACATCGGAGGAGCGCGCGGATGCGCTCGATGCGCATCTGTGGACCTATCGCGACGATTCGTTTCTGCCGCACGCCACCTGGCGGGTGGCCGATGTGGCCGACCAGCCGATCGTGCTCGCGGTGGAAGAAAGCAATCCCAACGGCGCGAACGTCCGTTTCCTGGTGGATAACGCGGCGCTGCCATCGGACTCGCACAGCTACGAGCGCATGGTGCTCGTGTTCAACGGCGATGATGCGGACGCGCTCGCGGCTGCGAGATCGGCGTGGACCGATTGCAAATCGCGGGGATTCGAGGTCACCTACTGGCAGGCGGATGAGCGGGGGCGCTGGCAGCGCCGCCAATGATACGGAGGCCCGTGAAGCGCCGATGATGGCAGCGCCGCGTGATTAATGATAATCTGCCGATTTACCGGCAGAGCGTTGGCAAAGTCACGAACGTGCCGCAAAGTGATGTTGGGACAACACGTTAGAGTGTCCACAGGTTGCAATTCAGCAAGGTTCATCGTGCGAGACCACACCAAACAGCTGACGCGCGCTCTGGCGTTCCTTGTGCTTGCCCCGGTCGTCGCCGGATGCTCGAGCACGCCCGATTTCCTGTCCAAGGACGCTGAGTGGTTCAACCGGCCGCAGCGCCTGTTCATCAGAAACATCTCGATCGACGCGCCGCCGCTGACGCCGGACAAGCCGGTCACGGCTGAGGATCTTGTGAGCGCCGAAGGCGCATGCCCGGGCATGGCGCCTGCGGCCGATGCTGCGGGCGCGAACGCGCTGGCGAATGATCCCGCCGCCGCGACGCCGGCTGCCGGCGGCACCGTCGCACTCGGCCACACCGAATGCGACGTGGTGCGCGGCATCGGTGCACCCGACAACGTCAACATCTCGAGCAATGGCGGCGAGCGCGTGGCCACGGTGACCTGGCTGCGCGGCGCACGCGCCGGCGTCTACACGTTCAGCTCCGGCCGCCTGACCTCGGTCGAGCGCGCGCCCGATCCGGGACCGGCGCCGAAGGTGGCGAAGCCGAAGGCGAAGAAGCGGACGAGCTGACGGCGGGAGGCGGCCATGCAAATAACCGGCCTCCGTCGCGAGTTGGAGGAGGCCGGGTATGCGGTACGCCGTGATTTTCTTCCTCGCGAATTGTTGGAGGCCGGCAATCGAATCAAGTCTCGGGCCAGTCTTGAGGCGAGAGCGGAGCCCCATCTCGGGCTTGTTGTCTCGGTCAACTTTTCGGTCGATTTCGCGCCGATCATTCTCTTCGATGCACAATATGAATTGTTGGAGCGCGCCGGATACCGGGATGCGCGCTTTTTTGCTGGATTTCTGATCTCCAAGCCGGCCGGGTGTCCGAGGCTGCACTGGCACCAGGATTGGTGGGGCTGGTCGAGCGCCGTGAGTTACGGCGCCACGCCTCCAATTCTCTATTTCATGTACTATTTGACCGACACGAGTGCTGCAAACGGATGCTTGCGCGTGCTTCCCGGCAGTCATCGGCGCAAGAACGATCTACATGAATTGATCGAGGGCAGGCCGACACATCCCGATCGGGTTCTGCATGTCGACGACGTGCTGGTTTCCACGAGGCCAGACGAAGTTGATGTTGCTGTTCGGAAGGGGGATCTCATCGTTCGCGACGGCAGGCTCCTTCACGCATCCCATGCGAACAATTCGAGCGAAGACCGAGCCCTGATCGTATTGTCCTTCGTGCCGTTCTGGTCGGATCTCCCGGAGGGGCTGCAATGCGCCTTCGACAGAAAGCGGCCCAAGATCGAAAGATCCTGGCCGTCCGCCGAGGCCGAGCGCGTGCTGGATCGAGCGACGGTCTACAACGGCGCGTCGTCGCCGATCCATCTGCAGAGGACTCCGAACTTCGGCGACGATTAAGCTGCCGCGTCCTCCGCATCCAGCTCCATCACGACATCGGTCGCGTTCAACGTATCGCCCGCTTTGCGCCTGACCTGACTGATTGTCCCGGAGTAGGGAGCTTTCACCGACAGCTGTGATTTGGCCGCCTCGATGACGTAGAGGACCTCACCGGTCTTCACCTTTTGACCGGCCTTGACGCAGACGTCGTAGAGCAGGCCGTCAAGT
This sequence comes from Bradyrhizobium sp. SZCCHNRI1029, assembly GCF_032487555.1. NCBI lineage: Bacteria > Pseudomonadati > Pseudomonadota > Alphaproteobacteria > Hyphomicrobiales > Nitrobacteraceae > Bradyrhizobium > Bradyrhizobium sp. SZCCHNRI1029. The sequence goes on along the minus strand of NZ_JAUEUK010000001.1, from coordinate 441,025 downwards.
CGAGCGTAAAGCTGCTTGTTCATGTTTCGTCCTCCTGAATCGCCTCAATCGAACCTCAAACATCAACGTCAGCTACCAAAAGTAGAGTAATTTTGATTCTGCTACAATGGCGCTTTCAATCTTATGGATGTATGTAGTCATCGTTGCTACCTCTAGCTCTGGGCATAGCGAGGCGCGCCATGAAGTGGTTCTTCAGCAAGTATCTTTTCGCAGGCATGATTGTCGTGGTTTCGTCGATTGCTGCGCGTGCCGACGTCCTGCCGGCGCCGTCGAGATGGACCAATCAACGAGGCTCGGTTCTCGAGATCTGGTCAGTCACCGATGGGCAGGTGCGAGGGCAATTCACCAACAACGCATCTGGGTTCGCATGCCAGGGTATTCCCTATCCGGTATCCGGCAGATCCGCCGGCAGCGCCGTTATGCTGGTCGTGACTTTTGCCCAGTGCAATTCCATCACGCGTTGGAGAGGCCAAGTCGGCGGCAATCAACTTCGGGCGAATTGGAATCTCTTCTACATTCAGCCCAACGGTGATCTCGGCAATCTGCCGGGTGCCGACCTGTTCCAGCGAACCAATTGATCCGGTCGCTCGCTCCGATCCCGCATTCAGCCGTGTTAGCCGCCGACCGCGAAGGCTTTCGACTTGGAAGCAGCTGAAAGCCGAGCTATCGGCGACTTTCGGCCGAATGCCGATCCGAGGCTCGGGGCACTTCAGCTCCCCGCCTCGTCATGCAGCGTGCTGGCTTCCAGCCACTGCTCCTCGGCGCGCGCCAGCGCGTCGGCGGCATTGGCCCGCGCCTTCGACAATTGCGCGGCCTGCTTTGGGTCGCGCGTGAAGATGTCGGGCAGCGACAGCGCGCCGTCGATCTTGGCGATGATCTCGGTGATGCGGGCGATCTCGGCTTCGGCTGCCGCAATCTTCTGCTTCAGCCCGCTGCGCTTGTTATCGCTGCGGGGCCGCTCGGTCTTCTCGGCGACCTGAGAGCGCTCGTTGTCGCGGGCCGGCGTGCTGCGCGTCGACAAGACCATGCGCCTGTAGTCATCGAGGTCGCCATCATAGGTCTTCACGGTGCGGTCGGCGACGACCCAGAGGCGGTCGGCGCAGGCCTCGATCAGATAGCGATCGTGCGACACCATGATCACGGCGCCGGGAAATTCGTTGATCGCTTCGGCCAGCGCGGCGCGGCTGTCGATGTCGAGATGGTTGGTCGGCTCGTCCAGGATGATCATGTTGGGGCCGAAGAAGGTCGCGAGCCCGAGCAGCAGCCGCGCCTTCTCGCCGCCCGACAGGCTCTTCACCAGCGTGTCGGCGGCCTTGCCGGAAAATCCGATCGCGCCGGCGCGCGCGCGCACTTTCGATTCCGGCGCATCGCCCATCAGCTTGCGCACGTGACTATACGGCGATCCGGTCTCGTCCAGCTCATCGAGCTGGTGCTGGGCGAAATAGGCGATCGACAGCTTGTCGGCGCGCGTGACCTTGCCGGAAAACGGTGTGAGCCGGCCGGCGAGCAGCTTCACCAGCGTGGACTTGCCATTGCCGTTGGCGCCGAGCAATGCGACGCGGTCGTCATTGTCGATGCGTAAGGTGACTCTGTTGAGCACCGGTTGCGCGGGATCGTAGCCGACCGAGGCGTTGTCGACCGCGATGATCGGCGGCGACAGCAGTCGCTCCGGTGCGGGGAAGGTGATCTCGTGCACGTCCTGGGTGACGAGCGCGGTGATCGGCTTCATCCGCTCCAGCATCTTGACGCGGGACTGCGCCTGGCGCGCCTTCGAGGCCTTGGCCTTGAAGCGCTCGACGAAGGCCTGCAGCCGCGCGCGCTCCGCTTCCTGGCGCTTGACCGCCTTGGCATCGAGCATCTCGCGGGTGGCGCGCTGTTCCTCGTAGGAGGAGTAGCTGCCGCGATACAGCGTGAGCTTGCAACGGTCGAGATGCAGGATCTGGTCGACGGAGGTTTCCAGGAGATCGCGGTCGTGGCTGATCACGATCACCGTGCGCGGATAATGCGCCAGATGATCCTCGAGCCACAGCGTGCCCTCGAGGTCGAGATAGTTGGTCGGCTCGTCCAGCAGGAGCAGGTCGGGCGCGGCGAACAGCGTTGCCGCAAGGGCGACCCGCATGCGCCAGCCGCCGGAGAACTCGGCGCAGGCTCGCGCCTGATCCGCGGCGGAAAATCCAAGGCCGCTGAGAATAGCGGCCGCGCGCGCCGGGGCGGAATGCGCGTCGATGTCGACGAGCCGGGTCTGGATCTCGGCGATGCGGTGTGCGTCATGGGCGGTCTCGGCCTCCTGCAGCAGCGCATGCCGCTCGAGGTCGGCCCGGAGAACCACCTCGATCAGGCTTTCGGGCCCGCTCGGGGCTTCCTGGGCCAGGCTGCCGATGCGCCACCGCGGCGGCACGGTGATGCTGCCGGTCTCCAGCGACAGTTCGCCGCGGATCGCCTTGAACAGGGTCGACTTGCCGGTGCCGTTGCGGCCGACCAGTCCGACGCGCGCGCCGGGCGGAATCTGCACTGAGCTCTGGTCGATGAGAAGCCGTCCGGCGAGGCGGATGGAGATGTCGGTGATGGAAAGCATGCGCGCCTTGTCACCGCGCGCGCGGCCAAAGGCAACCGCTTTGTCGCGGTCTCAGCGGCCGGAGAGGCTCATCCCGGTCTCGTCGCGCTTTCGCAACTCGTTCATCAGGTCCGCAAGCTGAGCCGGCAGACGAGAGCCGTCCGGCGGCAGGCTGCGTTGCAGGCGTTCGCCGACGGCCTCGCAGATCGACCGGCTGGTCTTGCGATCGAGCGCCTCGCTGAAATCGGCGGTGCGGCCAGACATGAGGGAGTTCCACGAGCAGTTGCAGGACGATGCCGTAACAAGTCGTGACCGCTCGATTTGTTTCCCGCTCCCGACCGGAAGACCCCGAAATGAGGTTGAAAATGCACAAAAAAAGCCCCGGCGTGGGGGAGACGCCGGGGCGATGCGAGTTCGGTGCGGCGGGGGGCGGGTGCCGCGCCGAGGCTCGTATCAATAGCAGCGGTTGATCCACCGCCAGCGCGGTCCCCACGGGGTCGGAACCACGCGGCGCACGTAGCAGCCGCCATAGCCGTAGCTGTAGACCGGGCCACCGACGAAGAAGCGCGGGCCGTAGAACGGACGGTGCCATCCGCCGTAGCCTCCGTGCCAACCGCCCCCATGCCAGCCGCCATGCCAGTGAGCCGAGGCGGCAGTCGGGGCGAGGGCGGCTGCGCCGAGGGCAACGGTGGCCGCCGCGATGAGGGAGAGTTTGCGCAACATGATCGTCTCCTGGATGACAGCGCTGGTGGCGCCGAAATTGTCCGACGGATGAGGCTGGGAGAGGGCGGCCACCGGTCGTATTGCTGGCTCGTCCTCGCCCGATGCCAACACCCTAGGAGCTTCGAGCTGAACACGGGTGGCACGGAGCCTTCAGACTATGTTCAGAATTGTGAAATTGTCGTAAGGCGTCGCGCTCCGGCAGGGGCCCCGGTCGCTTGCCGTCGGCCGATCGCGTCGATATAAGCCCGCAACTCACCGAAATCCCGCACCTCCAAGGACGATATCATGGCGATTGAGCGCACCTTTTCGATCATCAAGCCCGACGCGACCGAGCGTAATCTCACCGGCGCGATCAACGCGCTGATCGAGAAGGCCGGCCTGCGGATCGTGGCCCAGAAGCGCATCCGCATGACCCGCGATCAGGCCGAGACCTTCTATGCCGTGCACAAGGCGCGGCCATTCTTCGGCGAACTGGTCGATTTCATGATCTCCGGCCCGGTCGTGGTCCAGGTGCTGGAGGGCGAGGGCGCCATCCTGAAGTACCGCGACGTGATGGGCGCCACCGACCCGTCGAAGGCGGCCGACGGTACCATCCGCAAGCTGCATGCGAAGTCGATCGGCGAGAACTCGGTGCACGGTTCCGACGCGGCGGAAACGGCAGCGATCGAGATCGCGCAGTTCTTCTCCGGCAACGAGATCGTCGGTTGATCGATCCTCGTGCGGCTGAGGGCCCCCTCAGCCGCACGACCTTCGTGCTCTGCGCTGAACTTATCTGAAAGGCCCGGCCGTGAACTGGCTATCGCAACTCGCCGATTCCGCCAGCTTCGGCCATGTGCTCGCTCAATTCGAGGCCGACCTGCAGAGCCCGGGCTTCTGGCTCGCGCTCGGCAAGATCGTCTGGATCAATGTGCTGTTGTCGGGCGACAATGCGCTGGTCATCGCGCTCGCCTGCCGCGGCCTGCACGGCAAGCATCGCTTCTGGGGCATGGTGGCCGGCTCCGGCATTGCCGTCGCACTGCGCATCGCCTTTACCGGCATCGTCGCCACCCTGATGGCGCTGCCATACCTGAAATTGATCGGCGGGCTGGCACTGATCGTGATCGCCGCCAAGCTGCTGGTGCCCGAGGACGAGAACGACGAGATCGCGGCCGGCACGACGCTGTGGCATGCGGTCCGCATCGTCGCGCTCGCCGACCTCGTGATGAGCCTCGACAACGTGATCGCGGTGGCTGCGGCCGCCAACGGCCAGGCGTCCCTGCTGATCATCGGCCTTGCCATGAGCATCCCGCTGATCATCGCGGGTGCCGCGCTGATCATGCTGGTGCTCGATCGGGTCCCGCTGCTGGTCTGGCTCGGCGCGATGCTGCTCGGCTGGGTGGCCGGCGAGGTGATCGCGACCGATCCCGCGATCGAGCCGATGCTGCACCATCTGCTCGACGGCACCGTCCTCATCAACATCGAGGCGACCTCGGCGCTGTTCGCCGGCAAGACCAATCTCGCGAGCCATGTCGATGTCATGGAGACGCTGATGTCGCTGATCGGCGCCGGTGTGGTGCTGATCGCCGGCTCGATCTGGCGCGGCCGCGCGCTGCAGCGTCAGGCCGAGAGCGAGCTGCAGCCGGTGCCGGCGCGCGGCGTCGATCTGCCGTAGCTGATCGTCAGGACGCGCCGCATCCGACCGGGCGGCGTCAGGACTCCGCATCCAGCCGATCGAGGAATTCGCGGACGGTGTGGACCGATCCCGTGGCGGCTGGCTGGTAGCCGGGCAGGGCAGCGACGGCGCGATGGAATTCGTCGCCCTTCATCACCTCGAGCACCCGCCGCATCGGGTCGGTTTCCAGAAACGATTTATGGCAGGCGAAAAAATAATCCTCGGTGAGGATACGGATGAAGTCGAGCCCGAACTGCCGCGCGGCGGCCTCGACGCCGAAGCAGACGTCGGCCATGCCGCTCGCGACATAGGCGGCGACGGCTGCATGGGTGAACTCGATCTGCTGCGCGCCATTGATGCTGGTTTCGTCGATGCCTTGTGACGCGAGCAACTGATCGAACAACAGGCGGGTGCCGGAATCATGATCGCGATTGACGAAGCGCGCCCTGCCGTCGGCAAGATCGGCCAATGAACGGATGGACAGCGGATTGCCGCGCTTGACCATCAGCCCCATCTCGCGGGTCACGAAGCTGATGACGCAGTCCTGCTTGGGATCGAGCCAATCCCGGCAGGCCTGGATGTTCTGGGCACGCAGCTCGCCGCGCGGCAGATGCAGTCCCGACAGGTCGCATTCGCCTTGCGCCAGCGAGGCCAGCGAATGCTGGCTGCTGACATAGCGGACATCGACCCCGACGCCTGACTCGCGATCCAACAGCTCGCGCAGCTTGGCGACGGCAAAGCCGTGGCTGGCGTGAACGCGGATCACGCCAGGATGCGGCTGCAGGAACGGCTTGATCTCGGTCACCAGCTCCTGCGCCAGATTGTCGAGCTGCGGGCCGAGGCGAGCCTGCATGCGCTCGCCGGCCCAGACCAGCTTGTCGCCGAACGCCGTGAGCTTCGATCCTTTGCCGCGCTGGGTCTCGACCAGCGGCACGCCGAAGAATTCAGACCACTGCTCGATCAGATTCCAGACGTGACGATAGGACAGATGCGCGTCACTGGCCGCGCTGGTGATCTTGCCCGTCCTCCCGATTTCACTGAGCACGCGGAGCATCACGACGATGCTCTGCGGGCCGTCGTCCTTGTAGAAGCGCCAGACAGGTTCGATCGCGATCCGCAACATCAGTGCCCGCTTGTGAAGTCGGCTTCATATGACCGCCGGCCATAGGCAACAGATATCATATTTACGAACAGATATTTGTTCTTACCTTCATTGGTATACAACAAACGGAGGAAATATGATGTCGATTGCATATGATTACGAGCGCGGCTCGAGGGGGACGTCCTATCTGACGAAGCCGTTCCAGCTCCTGATCGGCGGCAGGCATGTTCCCTCGGTTTCGGGACGCACCTTCACGTCGCTCAATCCTGCAACCGAGCAGGCGATTGCGACGGTCGCCGAGGGCAATGCCGAGGATGTCGATCTCGCAGTCGCCGCGGCCCGCAAGGCCTTCGAAGGGCCGTGGCGAACGATGCGTGCGGCGGAGCGCGGCGCGATCCTTCTGAAATGGGCGCAGCTGTTGCGCGACCATGCCGACGAGATCATCGAGCTCGAAAGCCTCGATGCCGGCAAGCCGGTGTCGGCGATCCTGCGCCAGGATCTTCCCGCCGCCATCGATACGCTCACCTATTACGCCGGATGGGCCGACAAGATCAGCGGTGAAGTCGTCTCCACGCGCGATGATGCGCTGACCTATACGGTGCGCGAGCCGGTCGGCGTGGTCGCGGCGATCGCGCCGTGGAATTTCCCGCTGATGATCGGGATGTGGAAGCTAGCGCCGGCGCTGGCCTGCGGCTGCACCGTCGTGATGAAGCCCGCCGAGCTGACGTCGCTGTCGGCGCTGCGGATCGGGGAGCTCGCGCTCGAAGCCGGACTGCCGCCCGGTGTTCTCAACATCGTGACCGGCCCCGGGTGCACCGTCGGCGAGGCGCTGGTCAACCACCCCGATGTCGACAAGGTCACGTTCACCGGCTCGCCCGGCGTCGGCCGCGGCATCATGAAGGCGGCGGCCGGCAACTTCAAACGCGTCTCGCTCGAGCTCGGCGGCAAGTCGGCCAACATCATCTTCGACGATGCGAACATCGAGGCCGCCGCGAAGGCTGCGGCGAGCGGCATCTTCTTCAACACCGGGCAGGTGTGCTCGGCCGGATCGCGGGTGCTGGTGCACGAGCGCGTGTATGACGAGGTGGTCGAGCGCCTGACCGAGCGCGCACGGGCGCTGCGGATCGGCGATCCGCTCGATCGCGCAACGTCGCTCGGACCGGTCATCTCCGAACGACAGATGAAGACGATCCTCGACTATGTCGACATCGGACGCAACGAAGGCGCCACGCTCGTCACCGGCGGCCAGCGCGCGGCCGCTCGCGGCTATTTCGTCAGCCCCGCCGTCTTCGCCGGCGTCACGCACGACATGCGGATCTCGCAGGAAGAGATCTTCGGACCCGTGGTCAGCGTGATCAAGTTCAGGGACGAGGCCGAGGCGCTGCGGATGGCGAACGGCACGGCCTACAGCCTGGCCGCCGGCGTCTGGAGCCGCGACATGGGGCGCGTCCATCGCTTCGCCAAGCGCCTGCGCGCTGGCACCGTGTGGATCAACACCTATGGCTACACCGATGTGCGGCTGCCTTGGGGTGGCGATCGTGACTCCGGACTGGGCCGCGAGCACGGCACGGCCGCGCTGGACAACTTCACGGAGCCGAAATCCGTCTGGATGAACCTCGCGGTGTGAGCCAGGCGTCGGCTGACGCGGACGGCCGCCATTCGCATCGGCGGCCGTCTGCGCGATCCAACGGATCAGTCGGCCTTGGCGCCGGTCGGCGGCTGGCGTGTCGGCGTCCTCCGATGGCCTGTGAGAAGCACGATGGCCGTCGTGTTTGTTGCCGTTACCGTCTTCGATCACTGAGTCGGCCAGCCATCGTCGCGGCAGGATCACAAGCCAATCGACAGCGATGCGGCACGGTGCCGCGCCTTTGCCAGGTACCGCAGGGCGCGGTCCTCTGTTTCTTATAATCTTGAACCCGTTCGCGCCGCCGCGACACCACCACGTCGAGCTCCACTGATCGGGCCATGATTGGAATTGTTTCGAATTGGACTTGCGCATGTTGACTGCAGATGAGATTGCGCACGTCAAGTCGTCGTTCGACTTGGTATTTGCCAATGCTACACAGATGACGACGACGTTCTATGACCGCGTCTTCGAGCTCGCGCCGGAATGTCGGGCGATGTTTCCCGCCGACATGGACGTGCTGAAACGGGACTTCATCGCGACCCTGGCGGTCCTCGTCGGCAGCCTCGATCAGACGACTGGTCTGTTGTCGAGCACCGACATCCTCGGCCGCAATCATGCGCGCTATGGAGTCCGGCCTGAGCACTATCCGGTGGTCGGCGAAGCACTATTGTGGAGCCTCGCCAAAGGACTTGGTCCGCATTGGAATGATGAGGTCGAGCAGGCCTGGCGCAAAGTCTATGGCGTCATCGCCAAGCGCATGATCGCAATTTCGGTCGGCGCTCGGCGGCCCTGATCCGGATCTAGCTGCGCACGATCGAGCCGGAGCGGCCGACGAGACGCGCGAGCTGCTTGAAGCGCCCGCCGACACGATCGGCGACGAGGTCGACCATCTGGTGCTCGAACACCAGCATCAGCTTGCGATCCTGGGTGCGGAAATGCGTTGCGGGCAGCACGCCGGGCCGCGCCGCCGAGATCAGATGCGCGACCCGAAACGCGGTGCCGAGCAGGCGCGCACGATCGATCTGGGCCGGGCTCAGCTGCTCGGTGAGGGCAGGCGCCGCCGCCTCGTCGCGCAGGCCCTCGTAGCGGAAGAACACCGACAGCGCGACGAAGATGCGGCCCTCGTGGTTGATCGAGCCGAAATTGCCGTTCAGAACGATGCCGTAGGTCTGCTCGCCGCGATGGTCCGGATGCATGCGCCAGCCGATATCGGACAGCAGGCAGGCGGCGTGCCGCAGCCGGCGCTCGTCCTCGGTCTCGCGCATGTGCATCACGCGGAACAGGCGGTCGGTCCAGTCGATCAGCTCGCGGGCATGCTGGGCCGAGCGCGACAACAGCTCGTTGAGGCCCTGCGCCGCGCAGAGCAGCCCGTCCTTGGCGCGCTCGGCGTCTGGAAGCTTGGAGTAGAGCAGGCCCTCGCGCACGCCGAAGGTCGAGAACACGACAGTCGTCGGCCTGGCGACGCGGATGATGTGCTCGAGCACCAGCGCAGCATAGGCAAGCAGCGGGCGCCGCGCCTCGGCGATCGCTTCGATGTCGGCCAGCATGTCGGCGGCGACGAGACGACGCAGCCGGCGCACGAAGGCCAGCGCATCGGCCGCCGGAATCGCATAGCCGTGCATCACCCCGAGCGGATAGCCGCTCTGGATGATGTGGATGCGCGCCAGCGCGCGCCAGGTGCCGCCGACCGCATAGAAGGTGCGGTTCTGGCCGGCCAGCAGTTGCGGCAGGTCGGTCAGCGCCTCGCTCGCGATCCGCTGCGCCTTCTTCAGCGATTTCTCGGCGAGATCCTGCAGCGCCAGGCTGCCGAGCGGCAGGGTGACGCCGCTGCGGACCTGGTGCCCGCGCACGTCGATCAGCTCAAGTGAGCCGCCGCCGAGATCACCGACGATGCCGTCGGGCTTGTGAATGCCGGAGATGACACCGAGCGCCGAATAGCGCGCCTCTTCGGGGCCGGTGAGGATCTGGATCGGGACGCCGCAGATCTTCTCGGCCTTGGCGATGAAATCAGCGCCGTTCGAAGCATCGCGGCAGGCGGCGGTCGCGATGGCATGCACTTGCCCCACCCGCTGCACCTTGCACAACGCGCGGAAGCGCTTCAGCGCGGTCAGCGCCTTGTCGACGGCATCGGCCGCGAGCAGGCCGGTGGTCTGGACCTCGCGACCGAGCCCGCACAGCGCCTTCTCGTTGAACACGGTCACGAGGCTGCGTTCCATCGCCTGGTAGACGACGAGACGGACCGAATTCGAGCCGATGTCGATGACACCGACGCTGGCGGACCTCGTGCCGGGCCGCTTCACCACGGCATGTCCCGTTGCAGAAGGCCCCGGTGCAGACAGCCCCTATGAAGGAGGGCGTTCATTCCGGCGCGTGAGCCGGCGCGGCGATGATTCCTTGAGCGACTTTCCACGGCCGGACAGACTCGGATTCGTCATGAAGTAATTGTGCAGGTTGAACGGCTCCTCGCCCTTCGCGGCCTTCATACGCGTTGACGACCCGTCCGGCAACAATTGCCAGCTCTGCTCGGTATCCTTCAGGTTTGCGACCATGATCTGTTCCAGGACCTGCTGATGGACGGTGGGGTTCTGAAGCGGGCACAGCACCTCGACGCGGCGGTCGAGATTGCGCGGCATCATGTCGGCCGAGGAGATGTAGACGGCGGCCTTGGCGCTCGGCAGGCCCTGACCCATACCAAAGCAGTAGATGCGGCCATGCTCGAGGAAGCGGCCGATCACCGATTTGACGCGAATGTTCTCCGACAGTCCGGGGAGGCCGGGACGCAGGCAGCAGATGCCGCGCACGATCAGCTCGATCGAGACGCCGGCCTGCGAGGCCTCATACAGCGCGTCGATGATGTCTGGATCGACCAGCGAGTTCATCTTCATCCAGATCACGGCCGGCTTGCCCTGGCGGGCGAAGCTGGTCTCACCGTGGATGTGCTCGATCATGCGCTTGCGAAGCGTGAGCGGCGACACCGCCATCTTCTCGATGTCGATCGGCTCGGCATAGCCGGTGATGTAGTTGAACACCCGCGTGACGTCGCGGCCGATCACCGGGTCCGATGTGAAGTAGGACAGGTCGGTGTAGATGCGCGCCGTCACCGGATGATAGTTGCCGGTGCCGGTGTGGACATAGGTGGTGAGGCTGCCGCCCTCGCGGCGCACGACCATCGACAGCTTGGCATGCGTCTTCAGCTCCAGAAAGCCGTAGACGACCTGCACGCCGGCGCGCTCCAGATCGCGGGCCCAGCGGATGTTGGCCTCCTCGTCGAAACGCGCCTTGAGCTCGACCAGCGCCGTCACCGACTTGCCGGCTTCGGCAGCTTCCACCAGCGTGCGCACGATAGGCGAGTTGTTGGAGGTGCGGTACAGCGTCTGCTTGATCGCGACGACGTCCGGGTCGCGCGCCGCCTGCTGCAGGAACTGCACGACGACGTCGAACGACTCGTAAGGGTGATGGACGATCAGGTCCTTCTGCCGGATGGCGGCGAAGATGTCGCCGCCATGGTCGCGGACACGCTCGGGATGGCGCGGCACATAGGGTGCGAATTCGAGGTCGGGCCGGTCGACGCGCGTCAGTTGCGACAGCTCGTTCATCGCCAGCACGCCGTCGACCAGGAACACCTCGTCATCGGTGGTCGAGAGCGCATTCTGCACGAAGCGGCGCAGCTCCTCCGGCATGTTGGCCTCGATCTCGAGCCGGATCACCGAGCCGCGACGGCGCCGCTTCAGCGCGGTTTCGAACAGCCGCACCAGGTCTTCGGCCTCTTCCTCGATCTCGATCTCGCTGTCGCGGATGATCCGGAAGGCGCCCTGGCCCTTTACGGTGTAGCCGGGAAACAGCCGGCCGATGAACAGGCCGGTCGCCTGTTCCAGGGTGATCAGGCGGATCACGCCATCCTTGGAGCCGGGGAAGCGGATGAAGCGGTCGATCTTGCCGGGCATGCGGATGAGGGCGTTCATCGGGCGCCCGTCGGCGGAGCGGATCAATTGCAGCGCCACCGTGAAGCCGAGGCTCGGGATGAATGGGAACGGATGCGCCGGATCGATCGCGAGTGGCGTCAGCAGCGGGAAGATGTTGGCGAGGAAGTGGTCCTCGATCCAGGCGCGCTCGCTCTTGGTGACGTCCTGACCGTCGACGAGCACGATGCCGAGCTCGCCGAGAAACTTGCGCAGGTCGCGCCAGATCGCCTGCTGGTCGATCGCGAGCTGCGACACCGTCTCGTTGATCAGCTTCAGCTGCTCGGTCGGCGTCAGCCCGTCGGGGCTGCGCTCGGCGATGCCCTCGCGGACCTGGGCGCGGATGCCGGCGACGCGCACCATGAAGAATTCATCAAGGTTGTTGGCGGAAATCGACAGAAAGCGCACTCGCTCCAGGGCGGGATGCCGCGGATTGACCGATTCCTCCAGAACGCGGCGGTTGAAGTGAAGCCAGGACAATTCCCGATTGATGAATCGCTCGGGGCTCGAGGCAATCTCGATGGACGGCACGGCGACCGGTTCTTTCTCTGAGATTTCAGTAACTTGCTCGGTATCCATCGGAATTCGATCCATATCCATCCAGTCGCAAACCAGTCGCGAACGGTCGACCGTAGCCCAATCTGGGTAACCAGGGGATGACGTTGCCGGCACCATTGGGGTTCCGTGCCCGTCCGCCGTCAAGATGGTCGCGGGTCAAAGCGGGCGGAGCAGCTCCGCCGCCAGCGCCCGGGTGACCGGCCGTCCGAGCCGCAGGGACTCGTCGTCCAGCAGTGCGACGGTCTGGCGGGCGGCCGCGTAGGACCGTTCGATGTGGCTTGCGAGATAGCTGACCACGGTCTCGTCGATCGCCAGTTGCCGGTCCGCGGCCAGCTTGACGATCAAGGCGCGGAACAGCTGGTCGTCGGGCGGCAGCAGCGTGACGACCGGGACGGCGCGCAGCCGCGACCTCAGATCGGCCAGGGCGATGGGCAGGGCCGCCGGGGCCTCGCGCGCCGTGATCAGCACGAAGGCCTCGTCCTGGCGGGCGAGGTTCAGCAGGTGAAACAGCGCTCGCTCGTCGAGATCGGTGGCCGTCAGATCCTCCAGCACCAGCGCGCCGGTGGCGAGTGCCCCAGGGACCACGCTCGCCTCGAGGGCATGCGCGGACAGGGATCGGGCGCCAGCCCGCTCGGCCCAGATCGCGGCGAGGTGGCTCTTGCCAGAGCCGTCGGGGCCGACCAGGAACATGGTCCGCGCCGGCCATTCCGGCCAGGCGTCGACCAGAGCGAGCCCGGCCGCGTTGCCTGGACCTTCGAAGAAATTGTCCCGCGTCAGGCTCTCCGCATGCGGCAGCGCGAAGGCCAGCTGACGAGGGGGGATATGGCCGGCCAAGATCGAATTGCTCCGTATCGTGTGGTGCGTGAGGTCGGGACGGGCCCTCCGCGGAGGATCACCGGACCTCGATGGTGCTCATGTGGCGCACCCAGTCGACGAGATACAGCCCGACCGACACGAGGGTAAAGACGGTGACCAGCACCATCAGCACCACATCGTAGGGCTGGGGCTCGAAGCCGAAGCTGAGCGAGGCCAGCACGAGCGCCGCGAATCCCACCTGGGCGACCGTGTTCAGCTTGGACACCATCAATGGCTTCATCGCGACCGGCCGGTCGAACAGCCAGGACACGATCACCGCCGAGACGATCATGATGTCGCGCGAGACCACCAGGATCACGATCCAACGCGGGATCGCGCCCCAGATGCCAAGCGTGACGAAGATCGAGACCAGCAGCGCCTTGTCGGCGAGAGGATCGAGCAGCGCTCCCAACTCGGACCGCAGGTTGAAGCGCTTGGCCAGGAAGCCGTCCACGGCGTCGCTCACCCCCGCGACCACGAAGACCAGAAATGCGATCTCCATCTGGCCGGCCGCAATGGCCCAGACGACGATCGGAACCAGCAGGATTCGACCCAGCGTGATCAGATTGGGGATACTGTGGGGAATGGTCACGCAGCGGGTCCCGACGACGACTCGATCAAAAGACAATCCGATTCCGAAACAGGGCGAACCGGTCCGTTCCTAGATAGTATGGGGACGAGCCCCTTGCGAGCCATTGCGCGCGGCCGGATTCCGACGTAACCAGCGGCCAGATTAGGGGTTTTTACCATGACCGAGCGCAAGAACGGGCTCACTTATGCAGATTCGGGCGTCGATATCGATGCCGGAAACCGTCTGGTCGATCTGATCAAGCCCATGGTGCGCGCAACCGCCCGCGCCGGCGCGGATGCCGAGATCGGCGGCTTTGGCGGCCTGTTCGACCTCAAGGCCGCCGGATTCAAGGATCCGGTGCTGGTCGCGGCAACCGACGGCGTCGGCACCAAGGTGAAGATCGCGATCGAGACCGGGCTGCATGGCGGCATCGGCATCGACCTGGTCGCCATGTCGGTCAACGATCTCGTCGTGCAGGGTGCCGAGCCGCTGTTCTTCCTCGACTACTTTGCGTGCGGCAAGCTCGACCCGGAGGCGACGGCGTCGATCGTCGCCGGTGTCGCCGAAGGCTGCCGGGAATCCGGCTGCGCGCTGATCGGCGGTGAGACCGCGGAAATGCCGGGCCTCTACAAGGACGGCGACTACGATCTTGCCGGTTTCGCGGTCGGCGCGGCGGAACGTGGGACGCTGCTGCCGTCTCCCGACATCGCGGCCGGTGACGTGGTGCTGGGGCTCGCATCCTCCGGCGTCCACTCCAACGGCTATTCGCTGGTGCGCAAGATCGTCGCCCAGTCCGGCCTCGGCTTCGATGCGCCGGCACCGTTCGCGCCGGTCCTGACTCTCGGCGCGGCGCTGCTGACGCCGACCCGGCTCTATGTGAAGTCGTGCCTTCGCGCCATCCGCGAGACCGGTGCGGTGAAGGGGCTCGCACACATCACGGGCGGCGGCTTCACCGACAACATTCCGCGCGTGCTGCCGAAGCATCTCGGCGTCTCGATTGACCTGACGGGCCTGCCGGTGCTGCCGGTCTTCAAATGGCTGGCGGAGCAGGGTGGCATTGCAGAGCGCGAGCTCTTGCGTACCTTCAATTGCGGGATCGGCATGATCGCGATCGTCAAGGCCGAGGCCGTCGATGCCGTCATCGAGGTGTTCACCGCGAATGGCGAGCACGTCGCACGGCTCGGCGAGGTCGTTGCTGCGACAGGCGACGAGCGGGTGATCTACACCGGCGCCCTCGATCTGGCTCTGTGAGACGGGTGAGCCGATGAAGCGCCGCGTCGCCATCCTGATCTCGGGCCGTGGGTCGAACATGGCCGCGCTGATCCACGCGGCGTCGCAGCCGGATTTTCCGGCCGAGGTCGCCATCGTGATCTCCAACCGAGCCGATGCGGCCGGACTGCAGAAAGCGCAGGAAAGCGGCGTCGCGATCGAAATCATCGAGAGCAAGCCGTTCGGCAAGGACCGCGCAGGGTTCGAAGCCAGACTGCAGCAGGCGCTCGATGCACGCGGCATCGAGATCATCTGCCTGGCCGGATTCATGCGCCTGTTCACGGCGGAGTTCGTGCAGCGCTGGTATGGCAGGATGCTGAACATTCATCCGTCGCTGCTGCCGTCGTTCCCCGGCCTTGATCCGCACGGCCAGGCGCTGCGTGCCGGCGTCAAGCTGTCAGGCGCCACCGTGCATTTCGTCATTCCGGAGACGGATGCTGGTCCGATCGTGATGCAGGGCGCGGTCGTGGTCAGGGACGACGATACGCCGGACACCCTGTCGACGCGCATTCTCGGCGTCGAGCATCGCATCTATCCCGAGGCGCTGAAGCTGCTGGCCAAGGGCCTAGTGCGGCTCGAAGGCGATCTCTGCCGGACGTCGTCCGTGGAGCAGGGCGATCACGCGCTGATCTGGCCCGTCGTCCGGTAGCTGTCGCCGGACGAAAAAAATCCCCGGCGGGGCCGGGGTACATCAAGGCTGACGAAGTCTGATCATCCGCGGCGAGCGAGCGTGACGCGGAGCTCGTGAGTTGGTTTACGAACCCGCGCTGTGGCGCCCTCCGCCGGGACGATGCTCACGAGAGCTTCAGGTTCTCTGCCGACGTCTTGCCGCGGCTCTCCACCAGATCATATTCGATCGTCTGGTTCTCGTTGAGCGTGGTCAGTCCAGCACGCTCCACGGCCGAGATGTGGACGAACACGTCCTTGTCTCCGCCAGCCGGTTTGATGAAGCCATATCCCTTGGTCGGGTTGAACCACTTCACGCTGCCCTTGTAGGTCGGCATCGCTGTCTCCTCGTCTAGACGAAAAAAAGACGCGGCCACGCTCGCGCGTGCCACGCCACAAACGGGCTTCCCGGGATCTGCTCAATTTCCGAAGTCGCGAAACGCACAGTCGAACGGCCAATCCGATTGTACGGGAGATTGCAACACGATTTTCCGCCGATATCAAGGTTGGCGGACTGATGAGAACGCGTCGCGGCGTCGCGTCGCCGGCTGCTGCTGCAACTGCGTGGCTTGTGGCGCTGGAACCACAAATCCTTGCAGGGCAGCCGCGACATGGCAATCCTCATTGACCGCGATCGGGAACTGCGGGCAGAACATCGCTGCAATATTGAAGCGAATTTGAGCGGGCGGCGAACGGGGCATCGATGCGCGGGGCGTCTCAGGCCAGGCTGGGTTGGCGAATGCGCAGCGGCGCATCCGGGGCGATGCTGCTCATCGGCGGGCTCGGTTTGGTCGCCGCTTCTTCGCCGTGCGCCGCGCAGGCCAGCCTGCCGAGCATCGCCGCAAGCCCGACACCAACGCCGAGCCCGCTGCCCAGTCCTGCACCGGGCGCGATCAGTTCCGAACGCTCGGCCGACCGAACCGTGCTCGATCTCGGCTCGAGCTTCCTCGAACGCCTCGGTACTCAGGCCACACAGGGCGTCACCCGGCTGCAGCGGAGCAATCCCGGCGGCGGCGGCGCGCCGGAGGCTTCGGAACAGCCTCGGTTCCGGACCTGGGGCGAGATGTATGGCGTAACCGTCCGCAGCAATGGGCAAGGCGACTTCGCCGGCGACAAGAGGACGACTTGGGGCGGCGTCGCCGGTATCGGCATGCGTCTCATGCCGGGCGTGAATGTCGGACTATCCGTCGACCAGAGCCGGACCTGGGTCGATTTGCCGCTGGCGCTGCAAGCGGCGACGCTCGATCTCACACAGTTCGGGTTCAACGCCTCGGTCGACCAGGGACCCTGGACCTGGGCGATCGCGGTCGTCCATGGCTTCGGCGGGATCAGTGCGCGGCGCGACACCAGCCTCGGTACGGCGACGTCGGTCTACGGCGCCCACATCACGGGCGTGCTGAGCGAGCTTGACTACTACTGGAGCATCGGTGAGAGCCGGATCGTTCCGAAGCTTGCCTTCGAATACACGCGCGCCACGACGGCGGCATTCCAGGAGGCGGGCGGGCTCGATCCGCTGTCGGTCAGCGGTACCTCGCTGGAGCGCGCCCGCGTTCTCGTCGGCGCCGAGTTCGGCCGCTACTTCATCGTCGACGGCAAGATCCTCGACGTCTCGGCCTATGGCAAGCTGGTCGACAATTTCAGCCAGAATCTCGGCGCGGTGACCGTCAGCCTCGGTCCGCAGAGCATCACGCTGCAGGGCCTTGGCGAGGGCCGCTACGGCGCCGACGCCGGCGCGGCACTGTCGCTATCCCTGAATCGAACGGCACGCCTCTATCTCAACTACGATGCGAAGCTTCGCTCGCTGCTGCAATCGCATCAGGGCACGCTCGGCGTCGAGTTCAAATGGTAGCTCCTCATACGGGTTTCGGCGCGACGTAGCCGTTGAAGCCGACGACATCCCGCGCGGGCGCCATCAGCGGCACGAGATTCAGCGGATGGATGAACTCGTCCCGGAAGCAGGCATGGACCTTCGGATCGAAGATGCGCTTCAACCAGTCGATGACGACCTTGTGCCGGTCGGAGTTGCGAAACTCCTTGTGATAGGTCAGCCACAGATCCATGTGGTAGTTGATGCCGAGATCGACAGGAACGAGCGGCGCCCCGAGCGCGACCGCCGAGGTCGGCAGAAAGCCGATGCCGGCGCCGCGCTCGACCGCGTAAAGCACGGCAACGCTCGAATTGGTTGAGATGCCGACGATGCCTTCGAGGGACTCCAAGCCGAGGATGCGCGCATAGCCGGTCTCGTCGAGCTGCACGCCGTGCTGCTTGATGATGCGATGATCCTTGAGCTCCGCCAGCGATGTCGGCAGTCCATGCGCGTCGCGATAGGCTTCCGACACGAAGCCGTAGATGTGCAGACGGCCGAGCTTTGCAACGATCACGTCAGGGTTGGTCGGCCGTTCGAACTGGATCGAGATGTCAGCCTCCAGCCGCGACACGTCGGCCTGCTGCATCGCGCAGCTCAGATCGACGGTGATCCTGCGATAGGTCTTCTGGAAATCGATCAGTCGCGGCAGGATCCAGAAATTGCCGGGGCCTTCGGTCACGGCGACGCGCACCGACCCCTGAGTGTCGGTCGACAGCGAAGCGCGCCGGAAGATGTTGAAGCTCAGCCGCTCCATCTGCTCGACGTCGAACAGCAACGATCGTCCCTCGTCACTGAGCGACAAGCCGGATTGATCACGGATGAAGAGCTTGCATCCGAGCTCTTCCTCGAGCCGGTCGATCTTGCGCATCAGGGTTGTGCCGGTCAGTCCGAGAACATCCGCCGCGTTTCGGAAGCTGCGGTGACGCGTACAGAGCAGAAATGCTCTCAAATCCTCCCATGAGGGGTTAAGCGTTTCGTCAGACTTCCTGCGCTGCGTGGATGCAGCACCCCGATGCAAATGTTGCCGCATACACTCCAGCTCCGACAAGTATGATGACGTCATCAAAGCCAAGCTGGAAACATAGATGCAGAACCCTCACCGCGGAAGCACAGAATTCACGCTGCGACATCAGCTCGACGCGCTGCCGCGGACGGATCGGGTCGCGGCTCAGGCGGTCACGCCCGATCGGCTCGGCGAGCTCACGGCGCTCGCACGCCGGGAAATACCGGGCGTTCGTGCCTCAGAACACGAGCTTGCGGAGTTCTTGCGGCACGATCCGGACTCGATCTTCGCGCTCTACCGCGGCAGGAACCTGCTCGGCGGCATCGCCTTCCTCTATCTCAACTGCTCAGGCCTCGATGCGTTGCTCCTGGATGAGTTCAATTTGAATGATCCGCCGCGCAGATTTCTGGCGCGGCCGGACGAAGACGTAGCCGCCATCTATGTCTGGGCGCTCGTCGCGCAAGGGCGAGGAGCGATCGGTCTCGGCAATGTCGCGCAGGCGCTGCAAGGCGCGAGATTTCGCGCCGCCGATTACTATGCGCAACCATCGAGTCCGGAAGGGCGCGCGTTTCTCGGCGCGCTCGGCTTCACGCCGGTGCCGAGCTTTCAGCCCGATCTCTGGTGGTATCAGCGGCCGTGGAACCGGATGCCCGAGATGATCGCGCCTTCGATCCAGTCGATGAAGGGTTTCGAACAAGGGAGCATTGCGGATGCACAGCATTAGTTCGGCCAGGGCGGCAAAGACAAATCCCCGCGCGATCACGGTGCGCATCGCGCGCGATCCGAATGACCTCATGCTCGTTACCGCGATCCGCTCGGCGGTCTACCTGACCGAGCAGGATTGTCCCATGGAGGAGGAGTTCGACGGCAACGATCTGGTTGCAGCCCACTTCCTCGGTTTCGTCGGCAAGGAGCCGGCGGGATGCGTACGCGTGCGCTTCTTCGGCGACTTCGCCAAGGTCGAGCGGCTGGCGGTGCGCCATCAGTACCGGCGTTCGCGGCTGTCGTTCAAGCTGGTTCGCGAGGCTCTCGACTATTGCAGGCGAAAGGGCTTCAAGAAGGCCTATGGCCACGCGCAGGATCGTCTCGTCGATTTCTGGGCGCATTTCGGCGCCAAGCCGCTCGGCCATAATCGCAAGCTTACATTCTCCGACTTCTCCTACACGGAGATGGTGCTGGACCTCGAGCCGTGCGACGATGCGATCACGCTCGACAGCGATCCCTACATGATCATTCGTCCGGAAGGCGACTGGGATCGGCCGGGTGTGCTCGATCTCTCGGCCGGCCGGCCGGCATCGTCGCCCTTGCACGACTTCGCCGCAGCGAGACCGTGATGACGGGCCGAGATCTGTTCGGTGCCACCGAGGCGGATCCGCCTGTTCTCGTCTGCGCCGATCTGCAGTGCGAATATCTCGCCGAGGGACGCAGGCATCTGATCGCCGATGGCGACGTCGTCATGGCGCTGTGCCGGCAGTTGATCGCGCTCTGGCGCGACAACCTGTGGCCGGTCGTCCATCTCAAGCGGATCGCACAGGCAGCCTGGTTCAACCCGGCCTCCAACCTGACGAACTGGCTTCCGGACTTCAAGCCAACGCCGGGGGAGCTCGCGTTCGAGCATCCACTGCCCTCGGCCTATAGCTCGGCCCGGTTCGCCGAGTACATGGCGAACATGCGCAGCATGCGCTGCGTGCTGCTCGGCTTCTCGCTGGACGAGACGATCCTCTCGACGGTGGTGGACGGCTTTCACCGCAGTCACCGCTATCAGGTGATCGGAGACGCCGTCGCCTGCCGGCAGGCCTGCGCCGGCGACGCCGCGTTGTACAAGCTGGTTGTAACCAAGGTGATCGGCAATTTTGCCGGCGTCCTCGACAGCGCCGAGCTTATCGGCGCCGGCGGCCGGCTCGCGGTGTGACCGCGGCGGCTATTGGCGGTATCATCCTGAGGCGAGTCGTTCGGCCAGATCGATAATCATACGGCGATCGGCCGGATCGCTGATCTTGTTGAACGCGACGACGAGGCGAAGGGCCTCGACGACGTGCAGGTCGACCGGATTCTCGCTGAGCAGCCGCAGCAGCCTCTGTTCCGGCGGTTCGCAATCGTCTTTGCTCACGCGGCAGCTCCAGGACCGAGACCACGACATGACCCGAGAGGAAGAGCTCAAAGAGCTGGCGAGCAGCCTCCGGGCAGCCATCGCAAAGGCGCGCCAGCTCAATCTGCCGACCAGCGCCTACATCCTTTCGATGGCTCTGGTTGAGGTGTCCCAGACAATCGAGGCGGAGTTGAGGGGGCAGACCAGCGCCGAATGATGGGCGGCATCATGACCACCCGTGCCGCCTGCTGCAATCAACTTGGCAGACTCGGGAAGACGCAGCCGGCCAGAGCCGCTGCGACGCCGATCAGGCCCGGTCGACCCGGACGACGCGGCCCTTCTCGATGGCGAGTGCGAGCTTGCCGTGCTTTAGCGCGAGCGCGGCCTCGCCGAACAGCTCGCGGCGCCAGCCCTGCAGCGCAGCAACGTCGGCATTGTCATCGGCGGCGATCTGCTCGAGATCGTCGACGGTGGCGATGACCTTGCTCGCCACGGCGTGGCGTTCCGAGGTCATGCGCAGCAGGACCTTGAGCAGCTCGACGATCGCAGCACCGTTGGAGTTGTTGCGCGGCTTTTCCAGCTTGGGCAGGGCGGCGAGATCGCGCGCCAGGCCGCGCTGCACGGCGGCAACGATGTCGGAGCCCCATTTGGAGCGCTCGAAGCCCTTGGGCAGCGAGCGCAGATTGCCGAGCTTCTCGATCGTTGTCGGGGCATGGGTGGCGATGTCGCCGACCGCGTCGTCCTTCATCACGCGGCTGCGCGGCACGTCGCGGCTCTGCGCCTCCTGCTCGCGCCAGGCCGCGACCTCGATCAACACGGCCAATTCCTTCGGCTTGCGGACGCGGGTCTTCAGCCGCTCCCAGGCGCGCTCGGGGTGGAAGTCGTAGGTCTTCGGCGAGGTCAGGATCTCCATCTCCTCGCTGACCCAGTCACTGCGCCCGCGCTTCTTCAGATCGGCATCGAGCGCGGCGAACACGTCGCGCAGATGGGTGACGTCGGCCTCGGCGTAGTGCGCCTGCTCCTTGGTCAGCGGCCGGCGCGACCAGTCGGTGAAGCGGTGGGTCTTGTCGGGGCGATGGCCGGTGATGCGTTCGACCAGTTGGTCATAGGCGATGCTGTCGCCATACCCCAGCACCATCGCGGCGACCTGGGTGTCGAAGATCGGATGCGGCACGATGCCGGCGCGGTGCCAGATGATCTCGATGTCCTGGCGGGCGGCGTGGAAGACCTTGAGGACCTTCTCGTTCGCCATCAGCTCGAAGAAGGCTTTGAGATCGAGGCCCTCGGCCAGCGCATCGATCACCACGGCCTCGTCCGGGCTCGCCATCTGCACGACGCAGAGCAGGGGATAGTAGGTGGTTTCCCGCAGGAACTCGGTATCGACGGTGACGACCGGGTGGCGGGCGAGGCGGGCGCAGGCGGCTGCGAGGTCCGCGGTGGTGGTGATCAAGTCCATGAACGATCCATGACGAGGCTCTTACGCCGTCGTCCGAAAACGCTGACAAGTCAAGGGTGTCGGCAAAGGGTACGGGACGAATTCGTGTCCGCTTGTCGGCCCAATCCGCCCCGAACGCAAGCACCGCGACGCGAGCTGATCGCTCTATGGTTGATGATAGGGCGCGTCCGGCGCCGGTCAGCGATGCCGGACGCGGCCCGCAGGCCGGCGCGCCGAGGGCACCGCGAGCACGATCAGGCACAAGGCGATCATCGCCAGACCCATGAATTCGAACACCAGCGCGTCCACGTCTCAGACCTCCCCGACTTGTTGGTTCAACTTGTCGGGGCTGCGTTGATCGTTTCTTAAGGGCCCGGGCGCTGTCAGGGCGATGGTGGACGCGAGGTTAAGACCGCGTGTCAGGTGCCGCAGAAGGTCTGCAACACCTGCTCCTCCGGCTGCGGCGGATCGGCATAATCAGCCCGGTCCGGCTGGTCGTCATAGGGCCGGGCCAGCACCGCATGCAGCTCCTCGAACGGCGCGTAGTCGTCGTTCTCGACCGCTGCCGTGATCACCGCCTCGATGCGGTGGTTGCGCGGGATGAAGGCGGGATTGACCTTGCGCATGGCCGCGCTCCGCTCCGCCGCCGTCTGCGGTTCCTCCGCCAGGCGCTGGCGCCAGCGCTGGGCCCACTCGTCGAAGCCGGTGGGATCCTCGAACAGGACGCGGACCTCGCTGAGATCGCCGCTGCCGGCGGCGTCGCTGAGACGGCGGAACGTCAGCGTGAAATCGGCTCGGGCCGCCGCCATCGCGTCGAACAATGCCTGCGCCAGCGGCTGGTCGCCCTCGCGCTGCGTGGCCAGGCCGAGCTTGCGGCGCAGGCCCGCCTGGTGCGCGTCCGTAAACTGGGTGGCGAAGCCGTCGAGCGCAGCCTCGGCCTCCTTGATCGCCTGGTCCTTGTCGTCGCCGAATAGCGGCAACAGGCACTCGGCAAGCCGGGTCAGGTTCCACATCGCGATGCGCGGCTGGTTCGCGAAGGCGTAGCGGCCGAACTCGTCGATCGAGGAGAACACCTGCTTGGGATCGTAGGCGTCCATGAAGGCGCAGGGGCCGTAGTCGATGGTTTCGCCGGACACCGAGGTATTGTCGGTGTTCATGACGCCATGGATGAAGCCGACCAGCAGCCACTCGGCGATCAGCTTGGCCTGGCGGGCGATCACGGCATCCAGCAGGGCGTGGTAGGGGCGCTCGGTACCGGCGAGATCCGGATAGTGCCGGTGGATGACGTGGTCGGCGAGCCGGCGCACGGCGTCCACGTCCTGGCGCGCGGCGAAATACTGGAACGTGCCGACCCGGATGTGGCTGGTGGCGACACGGGTCAGCACCGCGCCGGGCAGGGCGGTGCCGCGATAGACCTGCTCGCCGGTCACGACCGCAGCGAGCGAGCGCGTCGTCGGAATGCCCAGGGCCGCCATCGCCTCGCTGACGATGTATTCGCGCAAGACCGGCCCCAGCGCCGCGCGGCCATCGCCGCGGCGCGAAAATGGCGTCGGGCCGGAGCCCTTCAGCTGGATGTCGCGGCGGACGCCGTTGCGGTCGACGACCTCGCCGAGCAGGACCGCCCGGCCGTCGCCGAGCTGCGGCACGAAATGCCCGAACTGGTGGCCGGCATAGGCCATCGCGATCGGCTCGGCGCCCTCGGGCACGGTCTTGCCGGCCAGGATCTCGGCGCCCTCCGGCGTCTCCAGCTCGGCCGGGTTCAGCCCCAGCTCCGCGGCGAGAGGCCGGTTCAGCTTGATCAGACGAGGCGCTGCGACCGGGGTCGGCGCCACCCGGGCAAAGAAATTGTCCGGCAGCGTGGCGTAGGAGTTCTGGAAGGGGAAATGCACGGTCATGGCTCCAAGATAGGCGCGGGGCGGCCGCTTTTCGAGCCCAAACGGCCGTCAGGTGAGCGTTTCGGCGCCAGCTCAATTCAGCATCGGCGCCGACGTTGCGGTGAGGCCCAGGGCGGGCGGCCTTTTCCGGCGCGAAGCCGAAAAGGCCCGTTCCTGCGGTTGCCGCGCCGGGGCGGCTCGGCTAAACCCTGCGCGCATTCGGAGCGCGCCCCTGCGGCTGCGCCGATTCCTTCTCCTCACGACGACCATTCAGGACGACCATGCATCGCTACCGGACCCACACCTGCGGCGCGCTCCGCGAGAGCAACATCGGAGAGACGGTCCGGCTGTCCGGCTGGTGCCATCGCATCCGCGACCATGGCGGCGTGCTGTTCGTCGACCTGCGCGACCATTACGGCATCACCCAATGCGTCGTCGATCCGGACTCGCCGGCGTTCAGCCTGGCCGAGAAGCTGCGCTCGGAATGGGTCGTGCGCATGGAGGGCAAGGTGCGCCGCCGCCCGGCCGGCGCCGACAACAAGAGCACCGACAATGACGATCTGCCGACCGGCAAGATCGAGCTGTACGTCTCCGACATCGAGGTGCTCGGCCCCGCGGACGAGCTGCCGCTGCCGGTGTTCGGCGAGCAGGAATATCCTGAGGACATCCGGCTGAAATACCGCTTCCTCGATCTGCGCCGCGAGAAGCTGCACCAGAACATCATGACGCGCGGCGCGATCATCGATTCGATGCGCCGGCGCATGAAGGAGCAGGGCTTCTTCGAATTCCAGACCCCGATCCTGACCGCGTCGTCGCCGGAGGGCGCGCGCGACTTCCTGGTGCCGTCGCGCATCCATCCCGGCAAGTTCTACGCGCTGCCGCAGGCGCCGCAGCAGTACAAGCAGCTGCTGATGATGTCGGGCTTCGACCGCTACTTCCAGATCGCGCCGTGCTTCCGCGACGAGGACCCGCGCGCCGACCGCCTGCCCGGCGAGTTCTACCAGCTCGACGTCGAGATGAGCTTCGTCGAGCAGGAGGATGTGTTCGCGGCGATGGAGCCGGTCATCACCGGCGTGTTCGAGGATTTCGCCAAGGGCAAGCCAGTGACCAAGGGCTGGCCGCGCATCCCGTTCGCCGAGGCGATCCGCAAATACGGCTCCGACAAGCCCGACCTGCGCAACCCGATCGAGATGGCCGACGTCTCCGAGCACTTCCGCGGCTCCGGCTTCAAGGTGTTCGCGCGCATGCTGGAGGACCCCAAGAACCAGGTCTGGGCGATCCCGGCGCCATCCGGCGGCAGCCGCGCGTTCTGCGACCGCATGAACTCGTGGGCGCAGGGCGAGGGCCAGCCCGGCCTCGGCTACATCATGTGGCGCGAGGGCGGCGAGGGCGCAGGTCCCCTGGCGAACAACATCGGTCCGGAGCGCACGGCTGCGATTCGCAGCCAGCTCGGCACCAAGGAGGGCGACGCTGCCTTCTTCGTCGCCGGCGATCCCGACAAGTTCTGGAAGTTCGCAGGCATCGCCCGCAACAAGGTCGCCGATGAGCTGAACCTGTCCGACAAGGATCAGTTCAAGCTGGCCTGGATCGTCGACTTCCCGATGTACGAGTACAACGAGGACGACAAGAAGGTCGACTTCTCGCACAACCCGTTCTCCATGCCGCAGGGCGGCCTGGAGGCGCTGCAGACGCAGGACCCGCTGACCATCAAGGCGTTCCAGTACGACATCACCTGCAACGGCTACGAGATCGCCTCCGGCGGCATCCGCAACCACAAGCCGGCGGCGATGGTGAAGGCGTTCGAGATCGCAGGTTACGGCGAGCAGGAGGTGGTCGACCGCTTCGGCGGCATGTACCGCGCCTTCCAGTATGGCGCCCCGCCGCATGGCGGCATGGCCGCCGGCGTCGACCGCATCGTGATGCTGCTCTGTGGCACCACGAACCTGCGCGAGATCTCGCTGTTCCCGATGAACCAGCAGGCCATGGACCTGCTGATGGGCGCGCCGTCGGAGGCCAGCACGAAGCAACTCCGCGAGCTGCACATCAGGACCAACTTGCCGAACAAGTAGTTCGGCGGACTGAGGTTGATGCTCGAATCTTGGTCATTGCGAGCGCAGCGAAGCAATCCAGGGTGGCACGAGGACCCTGGATTGCTTCGTCGCCTGCGGCTCCTCGCAATGACGATCGTGTGGGGATCGCAGAGCGGTCGTCACGGGTCGCGCATCGTTCACGCGGCCGAACGGCCCGGCAGCATCCGTGTCAGGACGCCGTCGCGGCGGACGACGTGATGAAACAGCGCGGCCGCGACGTGAAGGGCCACCACGATCCACGCGATCCATTTGCCGACGACATGGTGGATTGCGTCGACCGGCGGCTCGAACGCCTCCCAGGTGATCCCCCAGCGCGTCTCGATCCAGCCGAATAGCGCCGTCTCACGGAAGTTCGGCAGCGCGAACGCTCCGAAGTCGGTGGCGGCATCGGTGCCGATATAGCCGGTCAGCGGCATCAGGATCAGCAGCACGTACAATCCCCAATGCGCGGCGTGCGCGAGCCACGCCTCGGCATCTGATGCATGCGGCTGATCGGGCTGGACGTTGACGAGCCGCCACAGCAGGCGAGGCAGGACGGACAGGCCGACGATCATGCCCAGCACCCAATGGACGTTGAGCACGGGCAAGGCGTCCGGGGAAGTGTCGTCCATGAACCAGATGACATAGTACACGACGGCATAGGCCGCGATGAAGGCCGCGGCGCCGGTCCAGTGGAAGAGCTTGGCGATCGCACCGAACTCCATCGTCGTATTCTTCCATGGCATCACGAACCTCTTCCCACTGTTATGAGCTGCGATCTGCTGCTATCGCCAAAATCGGCAGCGAGCCAGCGATGGGCCGGCGGGTCAGAACGCTTCTCCCGTCAATTCAGTCTCACCTCGTCGTTATCGGATGCTGAGCTGCGGCATGTCGTCGCCGGTGACTCGAGACTGCGGCGCAAGATGACCCGGCCTTAAAGGCGTCGCTCTGCATTTGATGTTCTCGCGTTAATGCTGGTTAAGACTGCGAACAACTTCATCCGGGTCTCCGGTCGCGTCCAGGCAGCGCCGGACGATCGGGAGCATCGCGCTGACGTGGTCGAGCGGCCGGCCAGAGCGGTCATCGTGCCCCTACGGCAAACCGTTGATTCTGAGAACTAATCGTTCGTGCCGCTTGTTAGTTCGGCACCTTGCGCGACGCGGCGCGTAACGCGATCGAGCGGTGTGGGCCGCTATGAGTTCCAGGCGGCACCGATCAGTCGAATGGCGGTTGCGGTGTCATGCAACCTGTCCTTAATAGGAAGCCTGTCTGACTCATGTAGTGAACATAGCCAACCAATCACAAGAAGACGGATAGTTCAAAATGACCGTTCGCTGGTGTGCGCTCCTGCTCGGAACTTGCCTCTTCGTCCCTGCCGCCTCTGCTGTCCCGATTTCCCCCGATGTCGTTCGTGATCTCGCCGCCCGCGTCGGACCGGTCGTCGGCCAGGCCGCGACGTGCCGTGAGATCGCCCAGGGGCGCGTCCAGACCATCATCGATCAATTCAGCGAAGTGATCCGCCAGGGCTCTTCGAATGGCGGCGAGCGCGATGGGCTCATCCGCACCTTCAACAGCTATATCGCCGAGGGTCGCGGCCGGGTCGCGTCCTCGCAGGTGAACTGTCAGACCGCAGAGCGCCAGTTGGCAGAGCTTGAGCGGTCACTCAGCCAGCAGCAGTCGGCGGCTCCCTCGCTGTCCTTCGCGCTGGCGCCGTCGACCGCGGCCGCGTCGACGCAGCCCACGGCCAACCTGCCGCCTCCGCTTCCGCACGGCGTCAGCGACACCGAGATCCGGTTCGGCACCGTCATCCCGTTCTCCGGAGTCCGCAAGGAGTCCGCGCGCCAGATGAAACTCGGCATCGAGACCGCGTTCGCCCGCGCCAATGATGCCGGTGGCATCAACGGCCGCAAGCTGAGGCTGATCGCTGCCGACGATGGCTATGATCCCACGCGGACGCTCGGCGCCATGACACAGCTGTACGAGAAGGATCAGGTGTTCGGCTATATCGGCAACATGGGCACTGCCAACAACGCGGTGGCGATTCCCTACGCGCTGGAGCGCCGGGCGCTGTTCTTTGCGCCCTACAGCGGCTCCGCCGTCGTCCGCCGCGATCCGCCCGACCGCTACGTCTTCAACTATCGTGCGAGCTACGCCGAAGAGACCGCCGCGATCGTGCGCTATCTGATGAAGGTCAAGCGCATTCCGGCGAAGCAGATCGCCGTATTCGCGCAGAACGACGCCTATGGCGACGACGGCGCCAACGGTGTCGCCAAGGCGTTCCGCGCGAACGGCATCACCGATCCGATCATCCGCTATGGTTTCCCGCGCGGTACGCTCGACGTCGACGAGGCCGTCGGCAAGCTGAAGGCGCAGACCAAGCCGCCGATCAAGGCCGTGATCATGATCGCGACCGACCGCGCGGCGGCGAAATTCATCGAGAAGACCCACGAGGCGGTTCCAGGGCTGATCTATGCCAACATCTCGGCGGTCGGATCGTCGTCGCTCGCGGCCGAGCTGAAGCTGCTCGGCTCGAAATACACCAACGGCGTCATCGTCACGCAGGGCGTTCCCTCGGTCGCCGGCTATTCGAGCTTGGTGCTCGACTACAAGACCGCGCTGGAAAAGTACTTCCCCGGCGAAGCGCCGGATTACACCTCGCTCGAAGGCTTCATCTCGGCAAGCATCCTGATCCAGGCCCTGAAGCAGACGACGCCGCTCGAGACCGAGCGGCTGGTCGACACGCTGGAGTCGATGCAGAGCATCGACCTCGGCCTTGGCAGCAAGCTGTCGTTCGGACGCGCCGAGCACCAGGCCTCGCACAAGATCTGGGGCACCGCACTCGACGAGACCGGCACCTACCAGGCGATCGAGCTGGAATGACGGGCGGGGGGGACGCAGCCGAACTTGTCGTCCCCCCGTCAACGCCGCAGTGCAAACAACGTCCCCCGGCCGGCTTGCGGGCGGCCGGGCGGCACGGATCCGGCCTCGAGATCATGCCGGAACTGTTCGACGGATGCTTCATTGACTTGCAGGCGCAACAACCGTGAGCGACCGCAATGTCCATGCGAACACAGATTTCGGCGATGGTCTTCATGATGGTTCAGGCCGTGCTGTTCGGTGCGGGAGTTCTGACGATTCTTCTCACGCCGCTCAGCAATCACGCGATGCTCGCAATGCCGGTCATGATTGCCCTGAGCGTGGTGCTGTCAGCCATTGTCTCGTGGCAGATCGCACCGCGGCTGCGTGCGCGATATTGGCGCCGGCGTGGAATCAACCACGACCTGATCTCGGGCTGACGCCAGAGAGCGGCCCGCGGCCGCCCCGGCCCAGCTCGCTTCTGCGTCCGGCTGTCATCTGTGCGGCGCAGCACCAAAACAGGCGATGTCGTTTGAACCAACGCTGACCCGCGCGGTTAGACAGCATTCCCTTGGAGGATGAACCATGCGCGTTCCAGCAGCAGCGACCGTCGTGTTACTATCCTCTTGTCTCCTCTCCGCAGGCGCGTGGGCCCAGCAGGCCGACAGCACGCCGGGAACCAGCCAGACCCAGGCCGTTCCCGTGCAGCCGGAACGCACGCCCCAGCAGTCGGACCAGGCCCGTGAACGCGAGCGCCAGAGGGCCGAAGACACGCGGGTGAACCGCGACTGGACGACACAACAGCGCGATGACGACCGCATGGGCATGGATCGCATGGACATGGATCGGATGCGCCAGCACCGCATGGGCCGCATGATGGACCAGGACATGGACCATCGCACCACGGGTCGAAACGCGCGAATGCAACGCGATGATGACGATATGGATCGTCGCGCGCGCAGTTTCGATAGCGAACGGCCCTACCGGCGCGTCAAGATCTGCTACGAATACGAAAATGGCGACGAGTTCTGCCGCTATCGCGACTAGCTCAGCGGGGGTGGTCGCAAAGCAGCATCGGCTCGTGTGCGCCGGCATGGCGCTGCCGGCACGCCGCGCAAATGTGCGTATGAACGTGACGACTTGGCGCCAGTCTGGTCGTCAGCTCGTGCGCCGCGCCAACAACAGCGCGCCGCCAAGGCTGCACATGACGGCGCCAGACGCCTGCCGCATCCGCGTCACGAGGCTTGGCCGCCGGGCGAGACGATGCCGCGCCTTGGCGGCCCAGAACGTCACGACCAGGTCGACGCTGGTGTTGAGCGTCACCGAGATCAGCCCAAGCACGACGAACTGCGCGGCGACGTCGCCGGCGGGATCGACGAATTGCGGGATGAAGGCGAGGAAGAACGCCGCCGTCTTCGGATTGAGCGCCTCGACGATGATGCCCTCGCGAAACGCGCGCCGGCTGCCTGTCGTCGTCACGTCGGCCGGCTGGGCGGCCCGAGCCTCCCGCCACGTCTTCATGCCGAGCCAGATCAGATAGAACGCGCCCGCGATCTTCAGCACCGTGAACGCCTCCGCGCTCGCCATCACCAGCGCCGACAGCCCGAGCGCACCGGCGACCACGTGCACGAGGCCACCGAGCCCGAGGCCGACGCTAGAGGCCAGTCCCTCGCTTCGCCCGCCGGCCAGCGTGCGCGCCACGATGTAGAAGATACCGGGGCCGGGCGTGAGCGCGATGACGAGGGCGGCGGAGAGGAATAGAAGGAAGGTCGGGACGTCGGGCATCGGATTTCTTTGTTGGGTGAGGAGATGTGTAGGGCAATCCTTCGGACGTGGCAAAGCGGACTCAGACAGGGGGCGGCGTTTTTCGAGAGACGGCTGTAGGGGCCTGCCTCCGCTGTCGTCCTGTGCAAGCCGTGCCGTGCGACAGCGCGGTGCGGCGCCGACCCAGGACCCATCACCTCAGCGGGTTTGTGAGGAAAGGTTTGAGCGACGTGTGCGCGCCCTCCAACCAAATCCCGTGAGTATGGAGCCCGTTTGGTGCAAGCCCGGCCGGGTTCGCCTGGACGACAGCATTGGGGAAGAACAAGTTCGCATGTCCAGCAATCAATCTACTCCTGACAGATATCTGTTGCCGGGAACGGCGGTCCGTTATGATGGTGTCGAGGATGGTGTCCCGGAATATGGCGTCGTCGTGCACTGTTGGCTGGAGGAAGAGATCGGCGGCTACGATTGTTATGTTGCGTTCTTTGGATCACGGCATCCGGCGGGGAGGCCGGCCCATAAGCCCTACATCTTGCGATACGCGTCGACATCTCTCACGGTTCTTACATGATCGCAGTAGCTACGTTGCACTCTGCCCGACAGGCAATCCCAGCAACTCCGCCATGCGCTAATTGCCCGTCGTGTTAGTTTGCCGCAGCTTTGCCCCTTGCACCGTCGGGCAAATCACCTTCACATTTCCGGCCATCCCGCCTCGATGAAGAGGGACGGTTCGCGGTCGTCACGAGGCGTGAGGCGGGGAGGCGGTGGCTGCACCGTGTTCGCAACGTGCTGATAGTGCGCGTCGACGAACGGCACGGTGCAGACGGTCAAGTCGCGTGGTCCTGACACCCCGATGCTGGTGTCAAGTTCGCGTCGATGCCTTCGGGCATCGCGCGGATGACGGGGGCAAACAAGCCGGTCCCCGAGGAGAGCGCGAAGCAGCCGAAAAGCCCATCGCGCAGGGAATGCCGGATGATCGGCAGCACCTGTGGTACCTGCCGCCTGCATTTTTTTCGCAGGCGGGCCATGGGTTGCGGCCAGCACCCGGCATTCCCTGCGCCCTCTTCGGATGAGAGGGCCGAACGACCGGACAAACTCGGGCGATCGCGCCGCGGGCTTGAGGACGCGCGTCTTGGGGTGAACGGGACTTGCCGTGTTCATGGATGGCGTAGCGCGAGTCCCATTGCGCAGCATCGGCGGTTACGAGCACGCTCCCTCCGCGAGTCATTCCGGGGCGCGCACAGCGCGAGCCCGGAATCCATAACCACGACCGTGCGAGAAGGATCGAGATGCCTGCTCCGTCGACTCCTTCGCGAATCATTGTCGGGAGTATGGATTCCGGGCTCGCGCTGTGCGCGCCCCGGAATGACGGAGGAGAGGAGTGCGGACTCCTCTCTCTCTCCCTAGATCAGGAAAGACATCACGGCGCGGTCTGCGCCTCGATCTTGAATTGCGCCAGCGCGCTCGGCGGGTCGATCGCGATGAGCTGGGCGAGCTGCAGGGCCGGGACCTTGGCGCGCGGCGAGAGCTTCAGCGTGAGGGTCTGGCGCGGGGTCTGGACGAAACGGCCGATGGCGTCGACCGCACCGGCGACATCGATGTTGTCGGCCGCGACCTGGGCGCCGATCGCCTTGATGCTGTCGACCAGCGCCTTGCGCGCGGCATCGCGCGTGATCGCATGACCGCGCGCGTAGTTGGCGACGAGCAGGTCGACCGCGCCGAGATCGTGCAAGGTCAATTCCAGTCCGCTGGCTTCGATCTGCGCCGCCGCGGTAGTCGCCTGCTGCAGGTCGATGGTGAAGACGTCGCGCGGCACCTGCGACAGCGAGACATTGGCGGAGGCCGCGATGAGGTTGCTGACCTCGAGCTTGAAGGGTTGAAGCGCGAACGCGCCCGAGCTCTCGGTCCAGCCGAGGCCGAGATCGGCGTCGAATGCGGCGGTGTCGATGCCGGCGATGAGGAGCGGCAGCAGCGCCGGATTGGACGCATCCAGCGGACCGGCCATCTTGGCCACCAGGTGCGCCTGGGTCGGGATGGGACCGACGAACTGGCCCCAGTCGAGGCTGAAATTGTCGATCTGCACCGGCTTGGTGCTCGCCTTGTAGGAGGTCGTCAGCCCCTTCAGCTCGATGCCGCCGATCAGCTTGAACAGCGCCATGGCTTCGGCCGCACCGGGCTTGGCGCCGGGCACGGCGAATTTGGCGGTCTGGCGCAGCATACCGCCCATGTCGAAGCGCTTGACCGCGAAGCGGCCGAGCTTGACCGGCCCGTTCGGGGTCCGTCCGTCGAAGCCCTCGAACGCGACGTCGCCCTTGCCGTCGTCGAGGTCGAATCGCGTCAGCGCGACCTTGACCGGGCCGTCGGGCGTCTCGACCGCCAGGCCTTTGACCTCGACGTTCTTGAACAGGACGCCATCATAGATGCTGGCGACCTTGTCGATGAGGTCGGGCGTCATGGCGCTCGTTCGCGGCGAGGTCGGCGTCAGGGCGGCAACCAGCGCCGGAAGCTGGATGCGCGACGGCCGCACGCCGAACTCGTCCATCGTCAGGCTGTCGATGCGCATGCGCATGCCGAGATCGGACGTGATCTCGTAGAGGCCAGCCCCGGCGACGCCGCTCAGGCGGACGACACGATCGTCATTGGCGGACTCGGGCGCGAGCAGGGCGACGATGGCGTTGACGTCGATGTCCTTGGTCACGATGTCGAGCATGCGGCCGCGCACCGTCTCGACCTTGCCGTTCGGCGGTTGCGCCGCCGTGCTGAAGGTGACCTCCTGGATCTTGTAGTTGCCGATGCGGCCGTCCTTGATGTCGTCCACCACCAGCCCGGAATAGCCGAACTCGGTCGGCCCGACCGAGGGGCCGCCTTCCATCGTGCCGGTGACCCGCGGCACCGTGGCCGAGGTGGCGCTGATGGTGGCGAGCTGTTGGGCAAGCGCGCGGGTGGTCTCGAGTGCACCCGCACCGGCCGGGATCGCGGCGAGCCGCGCGGGGCCGGCGTAATCCTTCACCACCAGTTGCGGCAGCTTGTAGTTCAGACGGAGCGGCGAGGGGCCGGGGATCTGGCCGGCCATGGCGATGTCGCTGATCTCGATGCTGGCGGCCGTGACATGCCCGGAATCAGGCTGGCTCAGCCCGGTCGCCGTGATGGTGCCGAGCGTGACGCTGGCCGGCGGCTGGGCGGCCGATTCGAGCTTGACGTCGGCGATGGTCAACTTGCGGCTCCACAGGTCGAAGGCGACCTTGCCGTGGGTCGCCGTGGCGCCGCTCTGTCGGATCTGGGCAAAGCTTGCCTCGACCTCGCGCTCGGCGCGGCCCTGGGCGTACCAGGGCACGCCGACGAAGCCGGCGACGGCCAGCGCGACCGCCGTGACAATTCCAATCAGGATACGGGTCATTTGATGTGCTCCGCCCAAGGCTTAGGCAGCAAGTGGTGATGGTCTCAATGAAATCGATGGAGTAGGGATGTGCTTCTGCGAACTGGGGAATCGCTGGCCCGGGATGCCGGCGAGCATGGTTTCGGATGTTGCATGAAAGCCGCCCAACGTGCATCACATGCGCTTCCACCGGCCGGAAAAACCGACGTCTGACCGAGACTCAAGAGACCAAAAATCCGGGTCGGAAACGCTGGAGCACGTATGTCGTCGTCCTATTCTGAAGATCTTCGTTCCGCAGCCCTGGCCTATCACCGCCTGCCGCGGCCCGGCAAGCTGGAGATCCAGGCCACCAAGCCGCTCGCCAACCAGCGCGACCTGGCGCTGGCCTATTCTCCCGGCGTTGCCGCTGCGTGCACCGAGATCGCCGGCAACCCGGCCGAGGCCGCCTCACTGACCGCGCGGGCCAACCTGGTGGCCGTCGTCTCCAACGGGACCGCCGTGCTCGGGCTCGGTAATATTGGCCCGCTGGCCTCCAAGCCGGTGATGGAGGGTAAGGCGGTCCTGTTCAAGAAATTCGCCGGGATCGACGTGTTCGACATCGAGATTGCGGCCGACACGATCGACCGGGTGGTCGAGACGGTCGCGGCGCTGGAGCCGACCTTCGGCGGCATCAACCTCGAGGACATCAAGGGACCGGAATGCTTCGAGATCGAGGCGCGGCTCAAGGAGCGCATGAAGATCCCGGTCTTCCATGACGACCAGCACGGCACCGCGATCATCGTCGGCGCTGCGATCAAGAATGCGCTGTCCCTGGCGGGCAAGCAGCTCTCCGAGGTCAAGATCGTGACCTCCGGCGCGGGCGCCGCTGCCATCGCCTGCCTCAACCTGCTGGTGTCGATGGGCGCGCAGCGCAAGAACATCTGGGTCTGCGACATCGACGGTGTCGTCCATGAGGGCCGCAACACGCTGATGGATCCCTGGAAGGCGGTCTATGCGCAGAAGACCGACAAGCGGACCCTGGCCGAGGTGATCGGCGGCGCGGACATCTTCCTCGGGCTGTCCGCCGGCGGCGTGCTGAAGCCGGAGCTGCTCAAGCAGATGGCCGAGAAACCGCTGATCATGGCGCTCGCCAATCCCAACCCGGAGATCATGCCGGAGGAGGCGCGCGCGGCACGGCCGGATGCGATGATCTGCACGGGGCGTTCGGACTTCCCGAACCAAGTCAACAACGTGCTGTGCTTCCCGTTCATCTTCCGCGGCGCGCTCGACGTCGGCGCCACCGCGATCAACGAGGCGATGAAGCAGGCCGCGGTCGATGCGATCGCGCAGCTCGCCCAGGACCCGCCGTCGGACGCGGTGTCCCGCGGCTTCGATACCGGCGAGACCCAGGGCTTTGGTCCGGGCTCGTTGATCCCCTCGCCATTCGATCCGCGCCTGATCCTGCGCATTGCGCCGGCGGTGGCGAGGGCGGCGATGGAGTCCGGCGTCGCCACGCGGCCGATCACCAATTTCGACGAGTACACTGCGCTGCTGGAGCGTTTCGCGTTCCGCTCCGGCCTGGTGATGAAGCCGGTGTTCGCCAAGGCAAAGACGCAGCCGGTCCGCGTGATCTATGCCGAGGGCGAGGACGAGCGCGTGTTGCGCGCCACCCAGGTGGTACTGGAGGAGAAGCTGGCGAGGCCGATCCTGGTCGGCCGTCCTTCCGTGGTCGAGGCCCGCATCAAGCGCTTCGGCCTGTCGATCAAGGCCGGGCGTGATTTCGACCTGATCAACCCCGAGGACGATCCGCGCTACCGCTCCTATGTGCAGAGCTATATCGAGGTCGCGGGACGGCGCGGCGTGACGCCGGATGCGGCGCGCACGGTGGTGCGCACGAATGCCACCGTGATTGCGGCGCTCGCTGTCGTCAGGGGTGAGGCGGATGCGATGATCTGCGGCGTCGAGGGGCGCTATATGAGCCATCTGCGCCACGTCCGTGAGATCATCGGCTTCATGCCGGGGGTCAGCGACTACGCGGCGCTGGCGCTCACCATCACCAGCAAGGGCGCCTATTTCATCGGCGACACCCAGGTGCGGCCGGATCCCACGGCCGAGGAACTCGCAGAGATGGCCTCGCTGGCGGCCAACCACGTCACGCGTTTCAACATCAAGCCGAAGATCGCCTTCGTCTCGCACTCGGATTTCGGCGGCTACGACACGGATTCGTCGCGCAAGATGCGGCAGGCGACGGCATTGCTGAAGCAGCATCGTCCCGACCTCGAGGCCGACGGCGAGATGCAGGGCGACACCGCGCTGTCGGCGACCGCGCGCAAGGCGATTTTGCCGCATTCGGATCTCGAAGGCTCGGCCAACGTCCTGATCATGCCGAATCTCGACGCCGCCAACGTCGCCTATCAGATGATCAAGGTGCTGGCGGATGCGGTCCCGGTGGGGCCGATCCTGATCGGTCCGGCGCGGCCGGCGCATATCCTGACGCCGTCGGTGACGGCGCGCGGCATTCTCAACATGACAGCGGTGGCCGCGGTCGAAGCCCAGGAACGGGCGGGGAGGGCGCAGCCGACGCTGTTCGCGTGACGCTGCTGGCGTGATCGAAGTGTGGCGGAATTCGTCCGGTTTCGGTCGTATTCCGCCCGCCTTTATTGTTGAAAAGCGTTCGCGACGTCACATATCCGGCCCGGTGGGCCGGCGACACATCGTTTGAAGTTGATCCGTGAGGGCGAGAATGCCGGGTTTCATTACATTCGGGCGCGTTCTGTTCGCCGTGATCTTCATCTACACGGGCGCGACCAAGCTGTTCGGCATTCCCGCCACCGCCGATCTCATCGCCGCCAAGGTCACGATTCCCACGATGCTCGCGCCCTATGCGGCGCAGCTCGAGGCCGCTGCCAAGATGCCGATGCCGCAGATCCTGGCGATCGCGGCCGGCGCGTTCGAGGTGCTCGCCGGCGTGATGATCGCGCTCAACTTTCTCGGGCGTTTCTTCGCAGCTCTGATGATCGTGTTCGTCGGCGCGACCATCTTCTACTTCCATGACTTCTGGAACCAGGCCCCGCCCGACAACGCCAAGACCCTGATCGACGCGCTGAAGAACCTCTCGATCATCGGCGCGCTGTTCATGATCTTCGGCTATGGCAAGGGTCCGAGGGCACCGGAGCAGAGCGCGTATGGAGACATCTAGAGGGAGCTCTAATAGAGGGAGCTCTCAGCGTTGCGTTTCCAGGCGGTCACGCTGACGTCGTGGGCGGGATCGAGCATCAGCTGATTGGCGGGCGTGTAGCCGTGGGCCGTCAGCACCTGCTGCGGCGAACGGTCGGGACCGACGCCGGGAAAGCACGGTGCGCCGCCGGGCAGGGAGACGTGGGGGGCTATTGACAGGAAGAAGGTGTCGTAGCGGTCCATGAACATCTCGAACACGACGGGACCGCCGATAACCGCCACCGTGCCAGAGCTGACGCCCGCGGCTTCACAGGCGGCTTCGAAGGAGGCCCCCGCCGGATTCCAAAGGGTGGAGAGCGGCTTTTCCGGATCCGGCGCCAGTCCCGCCACCTTCCCGGTCACGACGATGCGCCGGCGCTTCGGCGAGTTCGGCTGGTCCTCATAGGAGTTGCGGCCGTGGACGATCAGATCGGCGCCATCGAGAGCCTGGGAAAAGAATGCGGCGTCGCCGGGAAATTTCAGGGCGGGCGGCATCGCATTGCTCGCGTCGGCCAACATCCCGTCGGCCGACACGATCACGTAACCTTCGATACGAAGCTTGGTCACTGACGAAAGGAATCCCGTCTCATTCGGACACTGTCGTCACAACGCTCGACACCGGCCTTTGGCTCACCGTCGGAAGCTTCGCGACCTTGGCGAGCTGCTCGTCATATTGCGGCAGCGACTGCACCGGCGCCTTGGCGCGCATCGCGACCACCTTGTAGCCGCCGGCCTTGAGGCGGCGCAGCATCTCGGGCAGGGCCTCGGCGGTATGCTTGTGGAAGTCGTGCATCAGGATGATGCCCTTGCCGAGCTTGTCGAGCTTCTTGAAGGTGACGTCGATCACCGCCTGGGCATTGCGCGCCTTGAAGTCGAACGAGTCGAGATCGCAGGAGAAGATGCCGATGTTGCGGGTGCCGAGATAGGTCACGATCTCCGGCGGATGCTGCAATGCCGGGAAGCGGAAGAACGGCGCCGGGGAATTGCCGCCGAGCGCCCACTTCACGGCGCTGATGCCGAGTTCGATCTCTTCCTTGCGCTGATCCTCGGTCAGCTTCTTGTTGGTCAGCGTCGCATGCGACCAGGTGTGCGTGCCGACCGTATGGCCGGCATTGTAGACCTGCTTCAGGATCTCCGGATAATAGGTCGCATGCTTGCCGATGATGAAGAAGATGCCGGTGGTGCACTGGTCGGCAAGCGCCTTGAGCACGCTGGGCGTGTTCTCCGGCCACGGACCGTCATCGAAGGTCAGCACGACCTCGTGATCCTTCAGGAAGTCGAGGTCCTTGAAGTGCTCGAAGCCGAATCCCGGACCTCCGGTCGTATCGATCTCGACGGTGCGGCCGACGCCGAGCGCATCGGGGTTCATGCAGGGCGCGCGCGGCGGCTGCGTCTGGGCGGCGACGGCGGGAACAGGGGCCGGTGCGGGAGCAGCAGCGGCCGGGGTCGGCGCCGCCGCCGTGCGCTGCGCCTGGGACCAGGCCGCGCCAGACGTCAACAGCGAAGCCGCCAAAGAGCTTGCGAACACCAATCCTGCTGCAATCCGCATCGTGTTTCCTCGGGGTTGTTGCAACGGGAGCGCCAGCGTCGAGAGTCGCTCCGTCATCCGGCCGGGATATTAGCCCAGCAGCCGGAGTGGCGCCAAAAGGAAACAAGGCAAAAACACGGGGAAGTTGCCAGCTTCCGCCGCATTCCTGCCGAGTGTTGCTCAGCCGTTCGCCAGCAGCCGGGCAACTGCGGTCTTGACCCGCGTATCCGTCGGCTCAACCGAGGAGGCAAACACGTCGGCGATGTAGCCGTCACGGCCGATCAGATATTTGTGAAAGTTCCAGCGCGGCGTCTCCTTGGGCCGCGCCTCGGCGGCCCAGCGGTAGAATGGGTGGGCGTTGGAACCGGTGACCACCGCTTTTGCGGTCATCGGGAAGGTCACGCCATAGTCTTTGTTGGCCTGCTCGGCGATGTCGCCGGCGATCCCAGGCTCCTGGTTGAAGTCGTTGGACGGCACGGCGATGATCGTCAGCCCGCGCTCATGGAACTCGCTCCACAGCTTCTGGAGCCCGGTGTACTGCGGGGTGTAGCCGCACTGGGAGGCCGTGTTGACGACCAGCACCGGTTTGCCCGCGAAATCGGCGAGCCGAATCGGCTCACCGGCCAGCGCCGGGAAGGAGAAGCGATAGGCGGTCATCTTGCTCGCTGCATTGTCGGCACGAGCAGCCTGCGACGTGAGCGTCGCACCCGACAACGAGGCGCCAATGCCGAGAACAACCATCCTGCGATCGATCATGTGAATCTCCCTGAGCAGAGCCAGCCCCGTCAGCATGAATGTGCCCGCGCTCGACCGGCCGCTGCTTCAACGGCCGCCACGTTGCGCTGGATCAGACTGCGTTCCGGCACGGGGATACCCCTGCCGTGGGGCGGAAAGAGGGACGTCGTCGGTCGTCAGCGCAGCGAAAGGATGAACTCGGTGCCCTCGCCGGTT
The DNA here is from genome assembly GCF_032487555.1 of Bradyrhizobium sp. SZCCHNRI1029. Classification (NCBI taxonomy): domain Bacteria; kingdom Pseudomonadati; phylum Pseudomonadota; class Alphaproteobacteria; order Hyphomicrobiales; family Nitrobacteraceae; genus Bradyrhizobium; species Bradyrhizobium sp. SZCCHNRI1029. Next base: position 401,483 of record NZ_JAUEUK010000001.1, on the reverse strand, counting down.
TCGCCCTGATTGATGCCTTGATCGGACACGATCAGCGAACTTCCGGTCGACAGGGCTTCGCCGAGCCACGCCATGACATCGGCGGGAATGGTGATGCGATCGAGCGCCTCGGCCGCGCTGCTCAGCTGAACAACCTGTTTCGGCTCGGCATCGGCGCCCGCGGACTTCTTACCCCGCCGGACCGCCCTGGCAGTGCCATCGTTCGCCGCGGTGCTCCGCGCCGAGGAGGGCAGCGAGACGACGGACCAGCGCATCGTCGCCGGATCGGCCTTGTCAGCCGTCGCGGTGAACACGTGGGTGCCGAGCGGCTTGTCGCCCGGTGCGATGGTGATCGGGGTGTTGAACACCGGAGCGAAGTTCTGCCGCACGTACAGCTTCGAATCCTTGCGGCTGATGAAGATCGCGATCTGGCTGTTGCGCTTCAATTCGGGCTTGGGCGCAATCGGCTTGTCCGGTGCGGCAACACGCGACTGATCCCTGGCGAGATCGTTGGGATCGACCGGCTTCGCCGGTGCCTCTGCCGCCGGTGTGGGCGGCGACGCAGGCTGCTCCGCGATCGGGGCGTCGGCAGGCTTGGACTCTACCGACTTGGATTCAGCAGGCTTGAGTTCGGTCGAACCGGTGGCTTCGGCATTCGCCGATGCCTCAGCCGGCTTCTCGAGAGCCGGAGCGGCCACCTGCGCAACATTCGTGGGCTCGCTCGCCGGAGCCACGTCGCCGGGGGCAGACCTTGCCTCTGCGTCGGCGGTCGCGGGCTCAATCTTGATCTCGGCGACACTGGGCTTCAGATCGGCAGTATCGCTTTGAACCTCCATCGGGAGCGAGCGCGATGGTTCGGCGCTTGGGGAAGCGTCCGAGACCATCGGAGGGAGTCCGTTGGCGTTGCTGGCATCGGCGGTCCGCACCTGGCGCGACGCGGCGGGCGATCCTTCGCCGGAGCGCGGGCTCTCGGCATGACCGATCGTGGCGCGCAGATCCGTCGTCGCGACTGTGATCGCGGTGGTGACGGCGGCGCCCTTGTCCGACTTGATCGCTGCCGGCGCAGTCGCGTCGGGTTGCACCGATGCGCTCGGCTGCGGTGCCTTCAGGGCAGCGAGCATCGGATGCGAGAAACTCGCAGGAGCCACTTCGCTCGGCGTGACCAGGACCCGGGATCCCATGCGCGTCCAGCCATAGAAGCGGGTTGCAAAGCTTGCCGGCATGCGGATGCAGCCATGCGAGGCTGGGTAGCCGGGCAGCACGCCCGCATGGAGCGCGACGCCCGACCAGGTGATGCGCTGCATGAACGGCATCGGGGCGCCGCTATAGATGTTGGAGCGATGGAATTTCTGCTTCTGAATGACGCTGAACACGCCCAACGGCGTGGAATGTCCCTTCATGCCGGTCGAGACCGGTGCTTCCGCGAACAGACCGTTTGCGTCGTAGACCTTGAGCTGCTGCTTGTTGATCGACACCGCGATCGTGACCGGTCCTTGCGGCTTGGCAGCCTCCTTCTCGGTCTTTGTCAGCTTGTCGAGGTGGCGCGCCTTGGGCTTGCGCGGCATGGCCGGGCGTATGGTCGGAGCAATGGTGACGGGCTGAGCGTCGTTCCAGTAGTAATATGACGCTGCGTCAGCCTGTGAGGTCGCTGCTATGGCAAGCGGAACTGAAACGATTGCTGCACAATAGAACCGCCCCCTGGCGGCTGCACGAACGCAGAGCATTCCGGCAAATCCTCAAGAACCATCTGGTCTTTAGTGTCGCAGACGGAGTCTGCGTTCACCAGCTTGGGGCTTCTGCCCTGCGTGATTTCGTTCCAATCGTAGCAGAAAAGCCTCACATCCCGTTAAACGGGTAGTGGAAGGTCACGGGCTGGAGCGCCTTCCTTGCAGGCATTTGTGTCCCTACATGGGCGGTATGCCGAGCATCGGCGGTATAACGGAGACCGACATGTCGTTCAGAGCCACCAAACGGTTTGATCTGTGGCTGAAAACCCTCGCTTGCCTGCTGCTTATCGGATTGTCCTCGCCTGTGATCTCAGCATACGCCGCGGACGAGCCGGATCTGATCTTCCGTCGGTCGACCGTGTTCAAATTGCTCAGCCCGAATGACAAGCTCGCGACCTATGGCGTTGATGATCCAGAGGTCGAGGGCGTTGCCTGCCACTTCACGGTGCCGCAGAAGGGCGGCTATGTCGGTTGGCTGGGCCTGGCCGAGGAGGTCTCCGACATCTCGCTCGCATGCCGGCAGATCGGCCCGATCAGGTTCAAGCGCAAGCTCGAACAGGCCGACGACATGTTCCGGCAGCGGCGGTCGCTGTTCTTCAAGAAGATGCAGATCGTTCGTGGCTGCGACGCCAAGCGCAACGTGTTGGTCTACATGGTTTACTCGGACAGGCTGATCGAGGGCTCACCGAAGAACTCGACCTCCTCCGTCCCGATCATGCCTTGGGGCAAATCCGATGACGGCGCAGTCCAGAAGTGCGGTGATTTCATTCAATAAGGGACCTGCCAAGGGACGATCGGCTGCCGAAAACCTCGCTGGGCAATTTGTGCTTGGCAGGATCGTGGCAGCCGATCAGCCGGACCAGGCTCTGTGGCGTCGAGCCGGCATTGCCCTCGGTTCGCTGCTGCGCCATCGGCGTAGCCAGCGAGCTGCGGCGAGATACCTTCGGCTTGGGTGTGTGCAAGCGCCTGTCCATGGTGACCCTGAGGGAGCAACGTCGTCCCCCAACGCGCCGCGCTGCTGGGTCGCCGTAGCGATCTGGGAGGTTCTCCCTGCCGGCCACGGTTAACGCTAGGTCGTTAAGAAGGTCTCCATCGGCAGATTGACGGTCGCCCCGGATCGCGCTGGCTCGGCCAAGCAGGTGGCGCTTTAGATCACTCTCGTTTTGATTGTATTTTGTGTCGTCGGGTGGGTTGCGATGAAACGGAGCGGCGGGCCCATGAAACCATTTTGTGCCCGTGCCGCAGGCCGCTTGAAACGTGAAGCGGGTATGAAAGCGTGCGCGGCATGCGAATCGTGTCGTCGCGGCCTGCGTGGATGACATGACGAAAAACAAACACCAGCGGTCCACCATGCGTTTTCGACTGGATGCTGCGGCGCTTGCCGTGCTGCCGTGCCTCTTCTGGTCCTTCGTCGAGGCGCGGACGACGACCCGATTGCCAGATCTGCGCGGCGAGTTCGTACGGCAGTGTGCGCCTCATATGCTCGACCGGTGGACGCATCCTGAAGCTGTCTGCTCCTGCCTGCATGACCATGCGGCCGCGATGGTGGAGGATGCCGACTTGCGCGAGGCGCTGCTGCGCGGGATCAGTGAGACCGGCGTGCCGACCATCGAGACCGATTGGGTGCCCGCGCCGAAGCGAGCGGAGATCGGTCCCACGTTCACCAAGATCGCGAAGCCCGCGCTGCAGTGCATGTTCGATCCGGCCAACTGATTGGCTGCCTGAACCGATGTCGATCAGCGTCCATCGTCCGCGGTGCTCGTCGTCAGTCCAGGCCATATTGCGACATCAATGACTGCACGTCCGGCCGGCGCATGATGCGCGAGATCCGGGTACTGATGGCATCCTCGTCGCTGTGTCTCGACGATCTCGCAGTAGGCTTGGGCGCAGGGCGGGCCGCTGCCGCGCTTGCGCGGGTTGGCTGATGTCCCGCAGGAGCGGGCTTTTCGGCGGACGACGAGGCGGCCGGTTGCGTCCCCGTGGTCTGGGTGGCCGCCGCGGCCGGCAGGCCGGACTGGGGCGGCGCGGCAACGGGAGCGGTCGCGGGGACGAGGGCCGGTGAAGCTGCGGCCGTGACGGGCGGCGTCGCGGCCGGTGCCATCGGGCGTGTTTCGGTGGTGGCGGCCACGGGCGGTGTCGCGAGCATTGGATTCGACGTCTTGGCAGCTTCAGCAACGGGGGCGGCGGCCGTGAGCGAGTTGGTACGCGTCTGCGACGAAGCTGCCTCAGGCGCCGGGACGGGCGCAGCCAGTGCGGTGAGCGCCGGGGCTGGCGGCGAGATCGGCGCCGGCGGTTCGATCACCGGAAGCGGGGCGGCGATGGCCGCATTGCCTGCGGAGGCGGCCTCGCTGGTGATCTTTTCGCTGCGGTCCAGCTCGGGCTTCCTGATATCGCTGGGGACATTGAGGGCTTGAGTTTGCGCGTGGGCCAGCATCTGCCGCGCGGTCATCGGCGTCTCCGCCGAAGCCGAGATCGGCAACAGGACGGCGGTCGCGAAGGCCAGCTGCAGGGTCCTCGTAGACGATGTGAACTTGATCATGGCCGGCTCCTTGCGGTGTGAGATCTGCACTGGGTTCGTTCAGGCCGCGGCGCTGGCCGTCGCCCGGTCGTGGGCGACGACGACACGCTGGCCGCGCATCTTGGCGATGACCTCGTCGCGTGGGCCGAATGCCAGCGTCTTGCCGAAGGCCATCACCATGATGCGGTCAACATGCGCCAGAAGCTGCGGGCGGTGCGTGACGACGATCACGGTTCGGCCGGCGGCCTTCGCCTGGGCCATGGCCTGCGCCAGCGCCCGCTCGCCGTCCTCGTCGAGGTTCGAGTTCGGCTCGTCGAGGATCAGGAGCCGCGGATTGCCGTAGAGCGCGCGGGCGAGGCCGACGCGCTGTCGCATGCCGCCGGACAATGCCACGCCGCCTTCACCAATCGGCGTGTCGTAGCCGTTGGGCAGGCGCAGGATCACCTCATGCGCGCCGGCGGCCTTGGCGGCAGCGACAACGGCGGCCTCGTCGACCTTCGCAAGCCGGGCGATGTTGTCGGCGACGGTCCCCGAGAACAGTTCGATGTCCTGCGGCAGGTAGCCGATATGCTTGCCGAGCCGGTTTGGGTCCCATTGGCTGTAGGCGGCGCCGTCGATGCGGATCACGCCTTCGCGCAGCGGCCAGACGCCGGCCATGGCGCGCGCCATGCTCGACTTGCCGCTGGCGGAGGCGCCGACGATCGCGAGACTCTCGCCGGCCTTGAGCGAAAAGCTGACGCCCTTGACCGAGGGGCGGCCGGCCGCCGGCGGCCACACCACGGCGTTCTCGACGTCGATGTCGCCGCGCGGCGTCGGCAGCGCGGTCGGGGCGGCCGTGACCGGCAAGGCCTGGAACAGCTCCTCCAGCCTGCGGTAGGCCGAGCGGAATGCGATGATGCGCTTCCACTGCCCGACGACCTGCTCGACCGGGGCCAGCGCGCGGCCCATGATGATCGACGTCGCCATCATCGCGCCGGGCGAGATCTGCTGCTCGATCGCGAGCCAGGCGCCGATGCACAGCAGCGAGGTCTGCACCGCCATGCGCGCGAACTTGGTGACGGAATGCATCGCGGCGCCACGCTCGACGAGGGTGCTGTGGGCATCGACCATCGCCGACTGCCGGCAGCTCCAGCGGTCCATGACGATGTCGCCCATGCCGAGGCCGCGCACGACCTCGCCATTGCGCAGCGCCGCCGCGACGAAACGCGAGGCCTCGTTGGCCAGCGCGTTGGTGCGCTCGACGCTGGCGCGCGTGTAGAATTCGGTGAGCAGCGCCAGCGAGAACAGCACGATCGCGCCGAGCAGCGAGAGGATGCCGAGATAGGCATGCTGCAGAAAGCACAGCGCGACGAACACCGGCGTCCACGGCAGATCGCAGGCGATGGCGGCGGTGCCGCTGGAGATGCAGTCGCGGATGGTCTCGGCGTCACGGATGATCTGCTGGCCGAAGCGATGCCGCGGCGACAGCTCCGCCTTCATCATCGTCTCGAACAGCGGGTGGCGCAGCGTGCCTTCGAACTGCACGCCGGCCCGGGCCAAAACGCCGGAACGGGCGAATTCGAGGACGCCATACAGCACCAGGAAGACACCGACGATGAGCGTCAGCATGACCAGCGTGCCGAGATTGCGGCTGGTGAGGACGCGGTCGTAGACCTGCATGGAATAGAGGGGCGAGGCGAGCATGCTCGCATTGATGAAGAGGCTGAGCACGAAGGTCGCGGTGAGCGCGGGAAAGCAGGCGCGGAGCGCGGTTCCCAGCGGGCTTCGGGTGGTGCTCGTCATGTCGGATCCCCTTGCGATGGTGCTGGGGAGCTTCGCCTGGGGCACCCGTCGTCGACCGTGACTGACCTCACATAGCTCGAGGCTGATCTGCCGGCGCTTGAGTTGGCCGGTGGCAGCCGCTACCGGATGGTTCAGTCGTGCTCAGATTTCGCAGCTTGCCTGAATCACAGTGAGCTCATGCCTGCCGTAACGTCCCAGAACATCCGGCTCATGTCCGGCCTCGTCCTGTTTGCGTTCGCCGCGACGCATTTTTTCAACCATGCGGTGGGTCTGTTCAGCCTCGAGGCGATGGACGAGGTGCAGGAATGGCGACTGGTCGTCACCCGATCGTGGCCGGGAATGATCGTGCTGTCGGCGGCATTGCTCGCGCATGTCGTGCTGGCGTTCGCCAAGACGGTTCAGCGCGGCACGTGGCGGCTGTCCTCGTGGGAGTTTGTTCAGATCGCCACCGGATTTGCGATCCCGCTGCTGTTGCTGCCGCATGTCATCGAGACCCACATGGCTCATGCGCTGTTCGGCGTTCAGGATGGCTACCTCTATGCGCTGGCGTTGCTGTGGCCCAAGGCGGCCTGGATTCAGACCGCGCTGCTGCTGCTGGTCTGGATCCACGGCTGCGTCGGCCTGCATCATTGGCTGAAATTCCGGAGCTGGTACCGCCTCGTCCAGCCGCTGCTGGTTGTTCTCGCCGTCGCGGTGCCGATGGCGGCGCTGATGGGGTTCGTGGTGTCCGGACGCGCCGTCGCCACGTTGCTCGGCAATCCCGGTATGGCCGAGCAGATGCGCCAGGTCACCCATTGGCCGAGCGAACTCGACGGAAAGTGGATCGCCCTGCTGCAGGTTTCGGCGCAGATCGCGGTCGTCGCGCTGCTCGTTGCAGGCGTGACGCTCATCGTGTTCCGTCACGTCGCGTCCCTCGCGGCGCCGAAGATCGCCATTGCTTTCACGGGTGGTGCGACGGTGCGGGCCGCGGTCGGTCCGACGCTGCTGGAGATCATCGGCAGCAACGATCTTTCGCAGCGATCCGACTGCGGCGGCCGTGCCCGCTGCGGTCTTTGTCGCGTCCGCGTTGATGAAGGTGCGGAGACGCTGGCACCGCCCGGCCACGCGGAGCGCGTCATGCTCGCCGACTTGGCGGCACCGGCGAATGTGCGCCTGGCCTGCCAGATCCGTCCGGCGGCGCCGCTGACGATCACGCGTCTCCTCGGCGGCGATCAAGCGGAGAGGGCGCCCCTCGTCGACCACCTTACCGCCGAGCGCCGTGCGGTATGCCTGGTCCACGTCCGCGTCCGTCCGCTTGCGGCCATTGCGCGCGACCGGCTGCCATCCGACCTCGGGTTCATGATGAACGAGATCTTTGGCGCCATTGGCAGGGCGATCGAAGCCCATTCCGGGCGCATCGATCGTTTCCTCGGCAATGGCGTGCTCGCCGTCTTCGGCGAGGAGCAGGGAGCAGAACAAGGCTGCCGCGATGCGCTGCAGGCGATCGGCGCCATGGACGTGGTCATGGACCGCGTCAACGAAAAGATCGCCGCGGAGATCGGTCGGCCCGTCGAGCTGGCGATTGGTGCTCACCTTGGCGACATCGTTGTCGGGCAACTGACCCTTGGACGCACGTCGCAGGTGGCTGTGCTCGGGCTCGGGACGGAGTGGCCGGCGCTTCTAGCTGAATTGGCCGACACCAGAGGTTGGCAGCTCGCGATGTCCGGTGGCGTGGCGGCAGCAGGCGGCCTTGCTGATCTGGATGGAGCGATACGTGAGAGGCTTGCCGATCCGGAACAGGGCGGCGAGCTGGACATCATCGGCGTGCGGCGTGCGCGCGACCTTGCTGTCGTCGCGGGCGCGCCACCGGTGCCGTCGGCATAGGTGTTCTCGGCTCATTTCTCACGGAACGTCTTGGCGAGCGTGTTGAGCAGCGGGCCGACCAGATATTCGAGCACGGTGCGCTCTCCCGTGGAGATGATGACGTCGGCCTGCATGCCCGGCAGGATCTTCTCGGCGATCTCGGGCGGGATGGTCGAATAGTCGATCACGACGCGCGCCGAATAGTAGCTCTGCTTGGTCGCCTCGTCCGACATCGCGTCCGCCGAGACGCTCGAGACCTTGCCGAAGATCGTCGGCGTCGTGCGCGAGGAGAAATTGGAGAAGCGCACCTCGGCCCTCTGGCCGATGGCGACGCTCTCGATGTCGCGCGGCGAGACGTGCGCCATCACGTCGACGCCTTCGCCGACCGGAACGATCTCGGCGAGCGTATCACCGGGCTTCACGACGGCGCCGACGGTGTGGACTTTCATGTTCATGACGATGCCGTCGCGCTCGGCGCGGATGTCGACCCGGCGCAGCACGTCCTCGGCGATGACCAGCTTCTCGCGCAGGTCCGACAGCTTGGCCCGGGTGCCGTCGAGCTGCTGGCCGACTTCGGTCAGATACTTCTGCAGCGTCTGATCGATCTGCAGGCGCGTCTGCGCGGCCGTCTGCGTCAGCCGCGCGACGTCGGCCTGCGCCTGGCCGAGATCGCCTTCGACGCGGGCGCGCTCGCGTTCCAGCTCGAGGAACTTGTTGCGCGGATAATAGCCTGCGGCGACCGCCGGGCGCACATTGTTCATCTGCGTCTCGAAGCTCGCGAGCTGCGCGGAGAGCGCGGCGCGCTGGCGGTCACGGCCGGCGAACTCCTGCTGCTGCTGGGCGATCTGCGAGTTGAGGATGTTGATCTGGCTGATCAGGCCATTGCGGCGCTCGACGAACAGCCGCTGCTGGTCGGCGATGGCAAGCGCCGCCTCCGGCACGTTCTGGCGGTTGAGCAACGTGTCGGGAAACGTGATCATCCGCGCATTTCCGCGCTCGGCGAGCAGGCGCGCCTCCTCGGCCAGCGACGCGTCCATCTGCTTGCGAAGGAGGTCGGTGTTGGCCTGGGCCTCGGTCGGCTGCAGCCGAAACAGCAGGTCGCCGCGATGCACGGCGTGAGTTTCCTTGGCCAGGATCTCCCTGATGATTCCGCCCTCACGGTGCTGAACCACCTTGTGATCGCCGGAGACGGACACGGTGCCCGGTGCGATCGCCGCGCGATCGAGCGGCGCATAGGCCGCCCACACGCCGAAGCCGCCGAACACCAGCGCGATCGACAGATAGCCGAGCAGGGCGTAACGGCTGAAATCGGCCTTGACCGGCTGCGGCCGGTCGGCCGCTTCGAAGAAGCCGTGATCCTGCACCGCTGACATCGACATGCTGCGTCCCCGCTTGTCCACGGGCAGGAGCATCGTCGATGCGCGGCTGTGGGACTGTGCGGAAGGTCACGCGCCGGAGGTCGGCGGCGAGAGCCGCATCGAACGAGGTCAGCTACTTCTTCTTCGGCCCGAAGCGCGGCACGCATTTCGTGGTGCGGACAATACCGGTTTCAGCCATCTTGGAGCCGGAGACCTCCTTCACCTGGCCGGCGGGGCAGGTGCCGTCATCGACCAGCACCCGCTGGCCGAGCCGGAGATCGGTGATGTCCTGCTCGCGCCCGACATATTGCGCCTGCGCGGGTGCGGCAACCAAAAGCAGGACACCGAGGACGCCGAGAGGGCGCGCTGCGACATTCGCGAACGAGGAGATTTGAGAACGCATCACTTTCCTTCGATCTTCAGTCCGTTTGGCCCGATATTGATCTGGACACCCTCCGGCTGCTTCTTGGCCTGATAGAAATTGTAGCCGAGCACGATGATCGCCGCGCTGAGAATGCCGAGGAGGAAATAAAGGATATTGCGGTGATCCGACATGTTAAATTCCAAAGTATGTTGCGGTCATTTTCGTATGCGCGAATGTACGGGCGGCCTTGCGATTCTGAAAGCAGCGGCGAATCCGGTGCAACTCTGCATGAGATTGTGATTTGCTGCAGTCATCGGCAATTGGAACCTCGACAGGCATGATCACCCAGGACATTACGCAGCGCATCGTCGACGCCGTCGATGCCGACTTCGACCGGCAGCTTGCGACCACGAGCGACTTCGTCGCCATCCCCTCGACCCGCGGCGCCGAAGGGCCGTGCCAGGACATGTTCAGCGATCTCCTGCGCGCGCGCGGCTACGAGGTCGACGACTGGCACATCGATCTCGACGATCTCAAGGAGATGCGCGGCTACGGCCCGATCGAGCACGACTTCTCGAGAGCACGCAGCGTGGTCGGAACCTACCGGCCGGCGACGTCGGCCGGGCGATCGCTGATCCTGCAGGGCCATTGCGACGTGGTGCCGGCCGGTCCGCTCGACATGTGGGAGACGCCGCCGTTCTCGCCGGTGATCCGCGACGGTCGGATGTATGGCCGCGGCGCCTGCGACATGAAGTCCGGTACCATCGGCGCGCTCTATGCGCTCGATGCCATCAAGGCTGCCGGCTTCAAGCCGACGGCGCGAATTCACATCCAATCCGTCATCGAGGAGGAGAGCACCGGCGTCGGCGCGCTGTCGACCCTGCAGCGCGGCTACCGCGCGGATGCCTGCTTCATCCCGGAGCCGACCAGCGGCAAGATGGTGCGTTCTCAGGTGGGCGTGATCTGGTTCCGCCTGAAGGTGCGCGGCTTTCCGGCGCATGTGTTCGAGGCCGGCGTCGGCGCCAATGCGATCCAGGCGAGCTATCATCTGATCCATGCGCTGGAGAAGCTCGAGGCGGACTGGAACGAGCGCGCCAAGAGCGATCGTCATTTCAGGACGCTCACGCATCCGATCAACTTCAATCCGGGCATCATCAAAGGCGGCGACTGGGCCTCGAGCGTGCCGGCCTGGTGCGACGTCGATTGCCGCATCGCCATCCTGCCGGGCTGGTCGGTCAAGGATTGCCAGAACGAGATCCTCGCCTGCGTCGCCGCGGCTTCGCGTGATCATCGTTTTCTCTCCAACAATCCGCCGGTCGTCGAGTGGTCGGGCTTCCTGTCCGAAGGCTACGAGTTGACCAATTCGGCCGAGCCGGAGGCGGCGTTCGGCAAGGCCTTCACCGCCGTCTACGGCGGCGAGGTCCAGGATCTCGTCTTCACGGCGCTCACGGATACCCGCTTCTACGGGCTCAACTACAACATCCCCAGCCTCTGCTTCGGCGCGACCGGCGCCGCCATGCACGGCTTCAACGAATATGTCGAGCTCGACTCGCTGCGCCAGGTGACCAAGACCATGGCGCTGTTCATCGCGGAGTGGTGCGGGATCGAGAAGGTCTGAGCGGCGGCACGATCGGACCGAAGCAATGACCTCTCAGGTCATTGCTTCGGGTTCGAAGCCCGGCGCATCCAGATGCGGCGCTGACCCGCGAAGACGGGTCGTCCGATCAACGGGGGAGGGAAGGCATGACGCCACTCGACAAGATCAATGCGATGAAGATGCCGTTCGCGGAATTGAAGGGTGTGACCTTCACCGAGGCCAGCGCCGATCGCGTCGTGGCGCAAATGCAGGTGCGGCCGGATCTCTGCACTCTGCATCACACCATCCATGGCGGCGCCGTCATGGCGCTGGCGGATTCGGTCGGCGCGGCCGCAACCGTGATCAACCTGCCGCAGGACGCCAAGGGCACCACGACGATCGAGAGCAAGACCAACTTCATCGGCGGCGCCAAGGAGGGGACGGTGGTGACGGCAACCGCCACGCCCGTGCATCGCGGCCGCCGCACCCAGGTGTGGCAAACCCGGATCGAGACCGACGACGGCAGGCTGGTCGCACTCGTGACCCAGACTCAGCTCGTGCTGTGATGATTCGTACACAAACGAATCGTTAACTCACGCGATCCTTGCATGGCCGCATGTTCTCTCCGTAGAGCGCGGGGCTTGCAATGAATGTTGCGATGCACAATATAGCTCCTGTCTAGGGAAAGACGTCTGTGTGCGAGGGCTCTCGAGAGGAGTCTCAGGCAGTGTCACAGGTAGATACTTTTCGTCCCCGGCCGGGCTTCGGCTATGTGCGGACCCTCAGCCAGCACGAAGAACTGCCGTTGCTGCGCGATCATCTGTTGCGGCTCGATGCGGAAAGCCGGCACGATCGATTCAACGGCTTCCTCGATGACAGTTTCATCGAACGCTATGCGGCCCGCTGTGCGGCCGATGGCACGATCGTCGTCGCCTACATGGAAAATGGCATGGTGCGCGGCGCCGCCGAGCTGCATCCGCCGGAGCAGTCCGAGGACGGGCTTCCGGAGATTGCGTTCAGCGTGGAGGCTTGCGTGCGTCGTCGCGGGGTCGGCAGCCTGCTGTTCCAGCGCGTGATCTCGGAGGCGCGGTGGAAGGGCTATCGCAAGCTCCGCGTCACGACGGGATCGCAGAACCATGCGATGCGGGCGCTGGCTGCCAAGTTCGGTGCGCATCTGGCGTTCCGTCACGGCGAATCGACCGGCACGATCGATCTGACCGAGCAGCCCCAGGATGAGCTGGCGAAGCTCGTGATCGATGCGCCGATCGCGGCAGCGCGCGCGTTCTTCACCCTCAATCGCGCCTGCTGGAAGCTCGTGACCCGGATGTACGGCGACAAGCGCGCCGCCTGATCCGAGCCGTTGCTGCGACGACAAAGGCGCGACAGCGATCACCGCTGCCGCGCCTTTTCGTTTGATTGCATTGCCGATGCGCCCCGGAGGGCGGCGTTCAGGTGCCGGTGCGCTTGTCGAAATTGAAGCGGCGCACGGTGCGGCGCTCGACCACGACGGCACGCTGCTGCGTGCCCTGGTCGGCCGTGATGACGCGCGTGTTGGTGCGCGCGGCAACGCGGACTGCCTTCTTCACCTCGGGGAGCACCTGCTCGAGCGGCAGACCCATCAGCGCCGACGCGATCTCGGCCTGAGCCTGCACGTCGTCGGTGATGCCTGACGCAGCGAAGATCGCTTCTTCCAGTGTCGGGGGATCACGCCTGACGCGACGCGGACCGTACTTGGTGTTCCAATCTTCGCTCATGGGGGCCTCGTGAATCGTCCGGGATACCTAGAAGCAGAATTGTTGCATTGCAATATATATTCCGCGGGGCAGCCCAGCTATGCGTTCACCATGTCGCGATTGGGCAACGCTGCCTGCGTCATGTGGATATCCTGGGGCCAGCGGCGCAAGGCCGCGAGCCCGGCTTTCGTGAGGACGTAGACGCCGCGCTCGGCGCGGTCGAACCAACCATAGACGTTACGCTGCAAGATCTTCGGCGCATCCGGAATGTCCGTTCGGAGGTCGCGGACGCGTTTCGGCCCGCCCGACAGCGCCGAGGCGCAGGCCAGCGCCTGCTGCCGATAGGCCGTCATGATGGGAGCACGGGTCGAGCCGCCAGCGACGGGGTCGCCCTTGCGCCGCTGATGCTCGATCACGAGACGCGAACGTTTCTTGGGGTTCTTGCGCGGCGCCGTAGTGGGCGGCTGCACCAGCACTTCGATGTCTCCGGCTGAGGTCACGGCCAGCATGCCGAAGCCGAGCCGGCGGCACAGATTGCGGTAGCGGGAGTCGCTTTCGCGGCCCTTGCCGCGTGCCGACAGGTTCGCCGCAACCCACACCTCGTCACAGGCACCGGCCCGATCGACTGCCTGCAGCAGCAGTTCCAGGTTGAAGACCTGCTTCAGCTCGCAGACGACGACCACCGGCGGGTCGTCGCCCTTGAGCGCCACCACGTCGCAACCGCCGATTTCCCCTTTGACCGAGAAGCCGAGGTTTTCGAGGAAGCGTTTGACGGGAAGGTAGAGCGCGGTTTCCAAGGGGCCGTCCGATGTGTGCGACTCAGAGCGCGCGCGAGTCTAGCCCGCCGAGTCCGGTGATGTCAGCGCCAAGTCGGGGTGAACGGCTGGCTTCGCTACACCCGGCCGACAACCGGTAGCAGCGCGCCGGTCACGCCGCTCGCGGCGTCGCTGGCTAGAAACAGAATGACCTCCGCGAGTTCCTGCGGCGTCACCCATTTGTCGAAATCGGCCTTGGGCATGCTGGCGCGGTTGGCCGGCGTATCGATCGTCGACGGCAGGACGGCGTTGACGGTGATCTTGCCCTTCCATTCGGCCGCGAGTGCTTCCGTCAGGCGATGCACTCCCGACTTGGAGGCCGCATACGGGCCCATGCCGGCACTGGCCTGGAGCGCGCCCATGGCGCCGATGTTGACGATGCGGCCCGTGCTGGAGCGGACGAGATGCGGAATCGCCGCGCGCGATGCGTGCAGCGCGGTCATCAGGTTTCGCGCATGCATCGTCTCCCAGACGGAATCGTCGCCGTCGGCAGTCGTCTCGAACGCGAACGCGCCGGCGATGTTGATCAGCGCATCCAGAGTGCCGAAGTGGGCGGCGACGGAGTCGATCGCGACCTTTGCCTGCTCGGGGTCGGAGAGATCGACGCCTCCGAGCTCGATGCGGTCGTCACTCGCCGGGATTTCGGCCTGGGCATGATCGATCCCGGCCACATGCGCGCCCCGTGCGAGCGCGAGATCGGCCACGCTGCGTCCGAGCGCCCCTTGCGCACCCGTAATGACAATCACTGCTCCGTTCATTCCGTCCCTGGTCTCCGTTGACGCGCCCCACAGCGCCGCTCGTTATACTATGGCCCTGCCGATGAGTTGCAATGGCCGGGCGGCCGGGGCATGCAATTGCAATCAGAAAGCGTGGTTCGTCAGAGGTGACCATGACCGCGACAGGCTCTCTCGAATTTCCCGACGTTTCCACCGGTTTTCCTCGTCCGATCAGACGGTTCAGGCAGAGTCTGGATGCGCAGCGCAAGACCCGGATCGTGGCGCTTGGCTCATCTTCCACCGCCGGCACCAACGGAATTGTCGCTTTTCCGGCCCGGATCGAGCAGTCGCTGCGCAAGACCAATTTCGGCTGCCTGATCGACGTCCTCAATCGGGGTGTGGGCGGACAGGAATCCCCGGAGGAGCTCTCGCGTTTCGAATGCGACGTGATTGCGGAGCAGCCCTCGCTCGTCATCTGGCAGGTCGGCACCAACGCCGCCTACAGGCCCGAGGTCTACAGTCCCGATGACGTCGAGGCGGCGCTGCGCGTCGGCCTTCGATGGCTGGCGGGGCTGGCCATCGATGCCATCGTGATGGACCTGCAATATACGGCTGCCATCGTGACGGTGCCCAGCAGGCTGGCGCGTGCCGAGGACATTCAGCGTCGCATCGAGAAGGTCACGTCTGCGGCCGACGTCAATGTCTTCAGGCGCTGGAATCTGATGAAGAGCTGGCATGAGGCCGGCCAGATTCCGTTGTCGGCGCTCGACGACGGGCACGGCGACCGCTTGCATGTGAGCGAAGCCGCCACCGCGAAGATCAGCGACGTTTTGGCCAGCGCCATCATGACGGCGCCGGCGCGCTGGCCTGATCGATAAAATTAGCCGGACTTTCGTAAGTGGATTGCCAGCGCGGCCCGCTAGCCTGTCGCTATGCCGCTTGAGGGGCGTTGGAGCTTTGACATGATGAGACATCTGCCGGACCATGGTTTGCCGCTGGTACAGCTGAAGGAGCAGCGGCGGGATCTGGTGGTCGCCTTGCAGAACCGTGCAGGTCCGGTGACCGGCTGGGAATTGATGCAGATCGCGGCGGTTCAACAGGCGATTTCCGCATTCGAGGAGGTGATTGCCGATCTCGACGCGATGGAAGCCGCCGAGACAGCCGATATCGAAGCGGCCTGATCGCTCAAGCGTATTCGGGCCGCCCAGGCTCACAGCGTGAGATAGCGCTCCTGTAGCGTCTTCCGTGCCGCGCCGTCGATGCCGAGACCGTCGCGCAGGTAGGTGTCGACGTCGCCGAAATCATCACGCATGGCGTCGAACGCAGCTGCCAGGAACGAGGCCTGGACTGTCCCGATCGTCTGGACGACATCAGCGGGAAGATCCGGGTGAGCTGCAGTCTCGCGACGATAGAGCTGGTTCGTGAGCAGGTAATCTTCCAAGATGGCGTCATCCGGAACCTCGAGCGCGTGCAAGACCAGCGCGCAGGCCACACCGGTGCGATCCTTGCCGGCCGTGCAATGGATCACCAACGGGGCGTCCTCATTGAGAACATGCTGGAATAGCGCGCGGAAGCGCGGCGTGTAGCTGCGGACGTAGTTGCGGTAGGACTCGCGCATCAGCTCCAAGGCATGGTCGGTTGTGAGCTGTCCTCGTGTCGCCAGAGCCCGCAGCGCCGGCACCACGCTCGGCTCGATCGGCACGGAATGCACGGTGATCTCGGCGATGGTGCAGAGACCGGCAGCGCGCTCGTTGCGACCGCGGAAATCGAACGCCGTCCGAACGCCAAGCTCCCGCAGGACCGCGACGTCGGGCTCGGTCAGCTGTCCGAGATGGTTCGACCGAAACAGCTGCCGCCATCGCACGTGCCGGCCGTCCCTGCTGGGATATCCGCCGAGATCTCTGAAATTGCTGGCACCGTGAAGGCCGAGATGGCGGAGCGGATGGGCAGACATCAACCCATTCTAGGGGATGCGGGCTTCGATGTGAAACGCCGTTTCATCGACGCGACGCGTATGCGTAGCCTTCGACAGGATAGGGAAGACCATGAAACGGGTCACGACGGCGGCCTGTTTGACCCCGGCACGTCGAGCCCGCCGGCGGCCGTCAGCAGCGGCGAGAGACATGCAGACAGCGGCGCAAGAAAAAAGGGCCGGAACCTTGTCGGTCCGACCCTTCAGCAAAGGCGTGCTGGCGTCACGGTACAGTCTGACATCAGCGGTCCCACACCGGCTTGGCTTCCTGAATCGCCTCGTCATGATACCAGCTCGCGCTGTAGATCGTCGGCTGGATCGACGGCGCGATCGGCCGCTCAGGCGGCGATCCGGATTGGCGAGGTGCAAGACCCGCTCGCCCTCCGCGCGGAAATTGGTAGATCCTTGCGGATCCCTCGTCCACATTGGTGCCCATTCCTCATTCTCCTTCCATCGGCCACACATCAGGTTGCGCCCGACTCGTTCCGTTGTGGTTACCAGCGTCGATATCAGTGCTGCCCGGAGGGAATGCAACATGATCAAAACGAAATCACATGTTGCGCGTTTTGCAGGCATTTCTGCATGTGCTCCCCCAGCAGCAATGTTCATCTGACCAACACTTGGGCTGGACCAAAGGTTGCGGACAGAGCTCCAACTCTTTTCGAAAATGTCCCGTAACTGCTGACGGCTTGTTCGGCCTCTCTTGCGCGTCGCCGCAAATGCCAAGGAATCAAGCGGGTTTTCGACAAGCTCTCCGCTCCGCCATGCGCTCCGTGCAATCCCGGTCGCGCTGCTTTGCCGCACCCCTGACGTGCAAAACCGGCCGGCAGCTCGGCCCCGATCGGTCTTCGTCCATGCGACGGGACGTCGCGGGACTTGGCACATTCCATGCTTAAGAGTGCGCTGGCCGATCGTGGCCGGGTAAGCGGGGAGCCTTCGATTGCTGGGCTCCCACCTTTCGATAAGACAGAGAGGCTCAATGACGAAATACAAGCTCGAGTACATCTGGCTCGACGGCTACAAGCCGGTGCCGAATTTGCGCGGCAAGACACAGATCAAGGAATTTTCCTCTTTTCCGACCCTGGAACAGCTGCCTCTTTGGGGCTTCGACGGCTCGTCGACGATGCAGGCCGAAGGCCATAGCTCCGACTGCGTGTTGAAGCCGGTCGCCGTGTATCCCGACGCCGCCCGCACCAACGGTGTGCTGGTGATGTGCGAAGTGATGATGCCGGACGGCAAGACCCCGCATCCGTCGAACGCCCGCGCCACCATCCTGGACGATCCAGACGCGTGGTTCGGCTTCGAGCAGGAGTACTTCTTCTACAAGGACGGCCGTCCGCTCGGCTTCCCGGAATACGGCTATCCGGCGCCGCAGGGCCCGTACTACACGGGCGTCGGCTTCAAGAACGTCGGCGACGTCGCCCGCAAGATCGTCGAAGAGCATCTCGACCTCTGCCTCGCGGCCGGCATCAACCACGAAGGCATCAACGCCGAGGTGGCGAAGGGCCAGTGGGAATTCCAGGTGTTCGGCAAGGGCTCGCGCACGGCTGCTGACCAGATGTGGATGGCCCGCTACCTGATGCTGCGCCTGACCGAAAAGTATGGCATCGACATCGAGTTCCACTGCAAGCCGCTCGGCGACACCGACTGGAACGGCTCGGGCATGCACTGCAACTTCTCGACCAAGTACATGCGCGAAGTCGGCGGCAAGGAGTATTTCGAGAAGCTGATGGACGCCTTCAAGGAAGCTCGCGCCGACCACATCGCCGTGTATGGTCCGGACAACCACATGCGCCTGACCGGCAAGCACGAGACCGCTTCGATCGACACCTTCAGCTGGGGTGTGGCCGACCGTGGCGCCTCGATCCGGGTGCCGCATTCCTTCGTGAACAATGCCTACAAGGGCTATCTGGAGGACCGCCGTCCGAACTCCCAGGGCGACCCCTACCAGATCGCGTCTCAGGTCCTGAAGACGATCGCGATGGTTCCGACCGGCGCGAAAGCCGCAGCCTAAGACGCCGACCACAATACCCCGGGGCCGGGGGCTGATATGATGATCCGCCGGAGCAGCCGCTTCGGCGGATCATTCGTTTGGCGGGCTCGAACGATCGGAGGCCGACTCGGCCTTGATCAATCGCAAGTCCGGTTTCGATCGCAGCGGTATGTCTTTCCGTAGCGGTTTGTTTGGAAGCGGGGCATGGAATGAGCTATCGCAAGTGGGTTTCAGGCGTTCTGATCGCCTGTTCGGCCATCTCCCTGGCTGCAGGGCAGTCGCAGTCCAGTGCAGAACAATATCTGCCGCGGCTCGGCGACATCATGAATCTGATTCAGGTCAGACACGCGAAGCTCTGGTTCGCGGGACAGTCCAAGAATTGGGATCTCGCGTCCTATGAGCTCGCCCAGTTGAGGCAGAGCCTGACCGACGCCGCGGTCTTCTATTCGGGCCTGCCGGTGAACAATGTCACCACGCTCGGCCAGCCGATCCAGTCGATCTCGGACGCCATCGCCGCCAAGGATGGCAAGCGTTTCGCTTCCGCCGTGACCGAGCTGACGTCGGGATGCAACGCCTGCCACGCGACCATGGATCGGGGCTACGTCGCGATCCGCATCCCGACCGACAAACCGTTCGGCAACCAGGATTTTCGGCCTCCAGGCCGCTGACCGGCGCGGGGCGGACGGTGCGGGGAGGGCGCCCAAATTGCGCCTTCCACCGGCGCCGCGCATCGACTAAGAGCGGCGGCAACCTGTCCACCGCCTGAGCCCTCATGATCCGCCTCGATAACGTCAGCAAGCAAGTCGGCCACCAGATTCTCTTCATCGAAGCCTCCGCCGCGCTCCAGCGCGGTGAAAAGATCGGCTTGGTCGGCCCCAACGGGGCCGGCAAGACGACGCTGTTCCGGATGATCTCAGGCCGCGAGCAGCCCGACGAGGGGCAGGTCTCGATCGATCGCGGCGTCTCGATCGGTTATTTCAACCAGGATGTCGGTGAGATGTCCGGCCGCAGCGCGGTGGCGGAGGTGATGGACGGCGCCGGGCCGGTGTCGTCGGTCGCCGCCGAGCTCAAGGAGCTCGAGGCCGCCATGGCCGATCCGGACCGCGCCGACGAGATGGACGACATCATCGCGCGCTATGGCGAGGTGCTGGCGCGGTTCGAGGAGCTCGACGGCTACGCGCTCGACAGCCGCGCCCGCGAGGCGCTGGCCGGCCTCGGCTTCTCCGAGGAGATGATGGACAAGGACGTCGGCCTGTTGTCCGGCGGCTGGAAGATGCGCGTCGCGCTGGCGCGCATCCTCCTGATGCGTCCCGACGTGATGCTGCTCGACGAGCCGTCCAACCATCTCGATCTCGAGAGCCTGATCTGGCTGGAGCATTTCCTCAAGGGCTATGAGGGCGCGCTGCTGATGACCTCGCACGACCGCGAATTCATCAACCGCATCATCAACAAGGTGATCGAGATCGACGCCGGCCAGCTCACGACCTATTCCGGCGACTACGATTTCTATGAGCAGCAGCGGGCGTTGAACGAGAAGCAGCAGCAGGCGCAATATGAGCGCCAGCAGGCGATGCTCGCCAAGGAGATCAAGTTCATCGAGCGTTTCAAGGCGCGGGCCTCGCACGCGGCGCAGGTGCAGAGCCGGGTCAAGAAGCTCGACAAGATCGAGCGGGTCGAGCCGCCGAAGCGGCGCCAGACCGTGGCGTTCGACTTTCTGCCCGCGCCGCGCTCGGGCGAGGATGTGGTAGCGCTGAAGAGCGTGTCCAAGAGCTACGGCAGCCGCCGCATCTACGACGGGCTGGACTTCATGATCCGGCGCCGCGAGCGCTGGTGCGTGATGGGCGTCAATGGCGCTGGCAAGTCGACCCTGTTGAAGCTCGTCGCCGGTAGCGCGGAGCCCGATGACGGTTCGGTGACGATCGGCGGCAGCGTCAAGATGGGCTACTTCGCGCAGCATGCGATGGACCTGCTGGACGGCGACGAGACCGTGTTCGAGTCGCTCGAGCATTCGTTCCCGCAAGCCGGTCAAGGCTCGTTGCGGGCACTGGCGGGCTGCTTCGGCTTCTCCGGCGACGACGTCGAGAAAAGATGCCGGGTGCTGTCGGGGGGCGAGAAGGCGCGGCTCGTGATGGCCAAGATGCTCTACGATCCGCCGAACTTCCTGGTGCTGGACGAGCCGACCAACCATCTGGACATGGCGACCAAGGAGATGCTGATCGCGGCCCTGTCGAACTTCGAGGGCACCATGCTGTTCGTCTCGCACGATCGTCATTTCCTCGCCGCGCTCTCCAACCGCGTGCTCGAGCTGACCCCTGACGGTCTCCATCAGTATGGCGGCGGCTATACCGAGTATGTCGCCCGCAGCGGCCACGAAGCGCCAGGCCTGCGCAGCTGACGACGCGGCCATACTCGTCGTTCGTGCTCTGCTTGCGCTTTGTTCGCATCATCCCCGGCTAGCTCATCTGGACGTGGGTGAAGACGAACAGGAACAGCGCGCCGATCGCGATCAGGAAGATGCCGGCCCAGAGCGGCGCCGCGACGCCGCTCTTGTTTGTGGGATCGAGCACGGCCGTCTCGGGTTGTAGCGGATCGTAGTAGACGGTGACGTCGGTGTTGACCGGGTATTTGGCGGCGACGGCTTCAGCGCTCGACCTGTCGGAATGCAGCGCGGTCCAGCCCCAATTCCAATGCGTGCTGTGGAAAGAGCGACCATCCACCGTGTAGCTGTATTCGATCGTGACCCGGAAGCGCTCCTCTTCCGTTTCTCGTCCGCGATCGTCCTCACGTCGTGTGATCTCCATCGTCACGCCGGAGCGCGTGATGCGTCCCGGCGCAGTCGGCCAGGAGCGGCTCGCCAGGCGCTCCTGCCGCAGCTTCCAGTAGGAGGCGAGTGCGACGGCTCCGAAGCCGAACAGGGCGAACGGCATCAGGAAGGCGAACAGCGGCACGCCAGCCTCGGTCGTGAGCACCTTGCCGGCGAGCGAATGCGCCACCAAAACGGCGGTCACGGCCGACAGCACGACGAACAGCGCCACAAGCGCCGCCGTCCCGCTGGCATTGGTAGGCTCGAGCACCGATTGCGAGGGGCGTTTCGGATCGTAAAAAACGCGGACCTTCGCGCCTTGCGGATATTTGCCGGTGAGCTCGTCGGCTTGCAGGCGCGTGACGCGGCTCGGGCTGCCGAAACGGATGCGGCGACCTTCGTAGCTCTTGCCCGACACCTCGTAGCGGTAGCGGATGTCAGGCTTGGCATCGGTGTCATCTGCCGACCGATGCGTCGTCGCGACAGACACCGCCGAGGCCACGATCTCCCCCTCGACGACCGGCCAGGCGCGGCCGCCGCTGGTCTTCTTGCGCTGAAGCCAGAGTCCGTAGCCGGAATTGAGGGCGAGAAAGCCGAAGATGCCGGCGGCGACACGGGTCCAGAGCAGGGCGGATGCGGTGAGCATGTTGATCTCGCATGGGCCCGCCAGGGCGGGCGACATGCAGTGGTGTCCTGCGGGTTCCCCTCGGTTCAACAGTGTGCCGGTCCTCCTCAGCTCTCCACCATCTCGCCCATCGAGTTCTTCGACGGTCCGCAGGGCCCGCTGAGCGATTACGCCCACGTTGAAGCCAATCCGGCCTACGCCCTGCATGCGGGCATCCGAACGTGATCGGGCAGAAAGTCCGCGAGATGGTGCCGGCCGAGGGCTGGGTCGAGCGCTATGGCGGCGTGCTGCGCCCTGCTGACCAAGCCGTTCGACATCGAGGCGCTCGCCGCCCGCGTCGTCGCTTGCCGATACGCTTCGCACTGATGGAGCCCGCCGGCATGGCCTTGCCCCGCCAAGCATCATGGCGGGGCGCCAGTGTCGTCAGCCGCCAGCGCGTCAGCCGCCGGCCTCGCACTTCTTCATGAAGCTGGTCTTGGCCGCGCCGGCGAGCTTCTTGCCGTCGGAGCCGACCGCCTTGGTTTCGCAGGTCTCGGCCATGCACTTCTTCATGAACGAGGTCTTGGCGGCGCCGGCGAGCGCCTTGCCGTCCTTGCCCACGGCCTTGGTCTCACAGGTGTCTTGGGCGAAGGCAGATCCGGCGGCGAAGGTCGCGAGCGCGGCAATCAGGAAAAACTTCTTCATGAGTGTGTCTCCTTGGGACAAACAACGCGGCGGATGGGACCCGCAAATCTTGGCGCGATCAAGTTTCCTGTTCGGGCTCGGCACCCGAAATCCGGCCGCGGGGCAGAGTTGGTTCATTACCGTGTCAGCCCTATGAGGCCGAGATGCGCATCTGCGGTAACCGTGTGCTCATGCGGTGCTGTGCTGCAGAAACGCGAGCGTCGCCGGGTCGCGCGCACCGTCGCAATAGCGATCGAGCGCCTGCGCGAAGATCCCGTTCGGGCTGATCGAATCGAACAGCGTCATGCAGGAGCGGAATTTGGCATCGTCCGGAACACCCAGAATGTCGCGCAGCGACTTGCCCTGCACCGCGAGCACCAGTCGGGTGCATTCGACGAGTCGCGGGCCGAGCAGGGGATGCGCCAGATAGGCCTCGGCCTCGGCGCGGGAGCGGATCGCGTAGCGCTGCGCCATGGCGGACCTGCCGAGCCCCTCGACCTGGGGAAAGATGAACCACATCCAGTGGCTTTGCTTGGCACCGGCCGCAAGTTCGGCGGTCACGCGCGAATAAATCGAATCCTGTGCGTCGGCAAATCGGCCGAGATCATCCCATTCGGCGTTCATACATTCCTCCAACCGGCTGATTCATCGATATAATCGGCTTTCTGGGACGGTCGCGGCGCAGCCCGTGCGAGGCTTGGGCGTCGGTTCACGCCGGATCACTCCGGACTGGCGTTTGTCTAGATTATGCCGCACTCTTGCCATCCTATGTCATGACGGGTCGAATCGTACCCCTTGGGGTCGGTCACCTTTCCCGGGTGGTCCGAAAAGGGGGGTATATCGGGGACGTGATGGCTTCCAGTGAAGCAAGCGTAGACGTTCTGTTGTCGCAAGGCCGCTTCGGGCGCTCCGAAGCGATCGCACTCGTGCTTGCAGCACTTGCGGTCGCAGCGGGCGCGGCCGCATGGGTCGGAGCCAACAGCGATGAGACGTCGCTTGCGAGCGCGGCGATTCCGGCCGCCGCCGCGCCGTCCATGACCTTCGAAACACGTTTCGCGCCGGCCTCCGCCTCGGCCACGGCCTATTCGGAAAAAGACGCGGTTCGCGCGCTCGACCGTTTCGCCCTTCGCGGCGCGATCGACCGCCAATTGCTCGATGCCCGGGCCGCGCTGGTGAAGGGCATGGAAGCGCGTGATCCGGGCGCTCGCGACCCCAGCAACAGCGATTGGCGGCCGATGTTGACGGAGGGCAATACCGTCACGATGCCTGCACCGGGCGTGCCGCTGCCGCGCCCGCGCCCGTCCGTCGCCAACCTGCCGACCAGCCTGGTTTCGGCCAGTGCGCCTGAAGCGGTCGGACGCGTCGACGATCGCTCCATCCTGCAGAAGCTGTCCGACCTGTTGCCGAGCCCGACCAAGTTCGCCTCGCTCGGTCCGGATAGCGGCATCGTCCGATCCGGAATCGATCTCGGTGCGCTCGGCTATGACAAGACCGCCGTGTACGACATCAAGGCCAAGATGGTGTATCTGCCGTCCGGCATCGGGCTCGAGGCCCATTCCGGCATGGGCAGCCTGCGCGACGACCCCGAGCACGTCAATCAGCGCATGGTTGGCGCGACCCCGCCCGCCACCTATGACCTGAAGCCGCGCGAAAAACCGTTTCACGGCGTTCGCGCCCTGCGCATGAACGTGGTGGAAGGATCGACGCTCGGCCGGAGCGGATTGCTGACCCACCCCTATATGCTGGGTCCGGAGGGTGATTCGAACGGCTGCGTCTCGATCAAGAATTACGATCGCTTCCTGAAGGCGTATGATGACGGCGAGTTCAACCGACTCGTTGTCGTCGTCGGGCTCGAGGCTGGCACCCCGACGCGGACCGCGCAAAAGACCGAGTGACGTTTTGTTGCTGGGCCTCGGCGCGACCTCGGCGGTGACGCCCGTCGCATCTTCCGGAAGGTCCCCATGATTGATCCCGCAAACTCGGAAACGCGTCTGCGTACTACCTTCAACATCAAGGTGAACGGCAAGCCGGTCGTGATTTCGACGGTCGGGCAGGCCCATCAGTTCCTCACCAGCCTCAACGCCGTCGAGTGGATGGAGTTCAAGTCGCTGCACGACCAGGCCATGGCCGCCCTGCAGGCCGCGGCCGACAACGCCATCATGACAGTGCAGGCCACCAACGCCGTGCGAACGCTGTTCGTGAGCGCGAAGCTGTTGTGAGACTGGATCATCCCCCAGGGCACCCGCGGCCTCTGGCTCGTGTTGATGCCTGCTTTACATTCGGTGTCATCGCCCGGCTTGCCGCCTCCGCTAAAGCTGCGGCGCGCCCTGGCGCTCGTTGCCGCGTCGAAGCCCATCGGGCGAAGACGGGACCGGGCGACCCAGTACGCCGCCGCAGTCGTGATTGATCGAGAGGCCGCGGCGTAGTGGATGTCCCGCCGGAGCCTGTCCTCGGGCTCGCCGAAGGCGAGACCCGGGGGCGGGGCATGACGGCGGTGGGTGGCGCCACGGTCTCTCAACATCGTCATGCCGGGGCGCGCGCATGCGCGAGCCCGGCATCCATAACCACGAGCGGGCGTGTCGGCCAGGTGTGTCGCTCCAGCGTGCTCCATCAGTTCTGCTGCGGCGTATGGATTCCAGGCTCGCGCTCCGCGCGCCCCGGAATGACACCGAGCGATTTGAAGCACCGTCCTGCGAAGTCTCATTCACGCACGCCCTCGCGTTCTCGCCGCGCTGATGCGCCCGAGTGATCCATCCGTCTTGCCCTCCGCACAGCAGAGGGCGCGGGGAATGCCGGGATGCTGGCCGCAACCCATGGCCCGCCTGCAGAAAAAAAGCAGGCGGCAGTCACCACAGGTTCAGCCGGGCAACCGGCATTCCCCGCGCGATGATCTTAACGGCTGCTTCGCGCGCTCCCCGGTGCGCCGGGCGTTCTGGTCACCGTGCACGACAACGCGCTTTGGGCGCGCTACCGTGGGGGCATCAGCGTCGGGATGCCAGGACCACGCGACTTGACCGTACGCGACGTCAGCGTTCGTCGGCGCAAAGATGCGCTGCGCTGCCATCGCGTCCACCGCTCCTCCCGCTCCACGTCCGTGACGACCGCGAACCGCCCCTCCTGCGAGCGGGAGATGGCGCGACAAAAGCACTGAATTAGATTTAGGAAAAGCAGAATATTTTTGGCGGCGGGACTGGACAGGCCAAATCAGCTTGATGGGCCTGAAGAAAATCGTTCTCACGCGCATCGCCGTTGCTGTCGATTTAGCCCCTGGGCGCGACGCCGTGAGTTGGATATGCGCCTCGATTCGCCCGAAACGACGTCAACCGGTGGATCGCAGATCCAGTCGGATGGTGTCCGAAAGGCGAGTTCGATGAAGCCTGGTGACGCGCAGAAGCTCGCGGTCGTGATGGAGACGCACAGCTCAGGCCAAGTGTTCTGCCGTTGCCCAGGTGGCCGCTAACCCGGCCGACCCGAGCGGCGTGTCTAGCAACCGCGCTGCATACGACCCCGACGACTGATTGCGGCCGGAGTACCGAAGGGGGCCGGTTAGTTGCGTATGCCGTCTACCTATTGGCCGAGATGAGACGGCCCGACAGATTGACCAACCGATTAACAAACCCACTGCTTGTCGACCTGACACGGAATCAGGCGGCTAAGTCTTTCAACGATCGAACCAGATTGTGCTGACCAACAGTCTATCAGTCGCGCTGCACTGCGGAATAGCTGACGTTTTCGGTGGATTTCCCGACCCTACTCCTCAAACCAGCAGTTACACCCTTGCGTTGCGCCTTAAAAAGAGCGTCTTTGCAGAACGGTTGCGGTAGGCACCGTCCTCTTATCCAGAATTGAACACAAGAATGAGGCGGAGGGATCGTGCCCTTCTCAGACTGGTGCGACGTTGCAGAGGAAGGCGTCGGCGATCATAGCCTGATTACACTGGCAGCCCGGGCAGCCGATCTGGAGGTCGGGTGCGATGCGACCGCACTTTGCGTTCCCTCGCACTATGCTTCGGAAGAGCGTATGGCCGAGCTGCTGCGGCGACTCGGAAAGAGTGCAGCGGCCCAATTCATTGAGCAAAAACTTCCCGAAGGCAGCCGGATCCGATCAGGCGATCTGGGAGAGATACTCGCCACAGAATATATTTCAGAAAGATTGGTCTTCACCGTGCCTATCAAGCGGCTGCGATGGAAAGACCATCGCGAAATGGCCATGCGTGGAGACGATATTCTCGCCGTCCATCTACCGGACGATGACCAGAGCCCAATCCTGTTCTTGAAGGCGGAGTCCAAGAGCCGCGCCGCGCTACAATCCAGTGTCATTGCTGAAGCAAGAACATCCCTCAACGCCGATGGCGGCTTGCCCTCGCCTCACGCTCTGTCCTTTGTCGCGGACAGGCTGCGCGAGCTTGGCGAAACCGAGCTTTCCGACATCATCGACGATGCGCAACTGAGGGACGGAATCGTGGCTGACCAAATCTGCCACATGCTTTTCGTGCTTTCGGGGAACGACCCCACTAATCTTTTGCGAAACGAACTTCAAAAATACGCTGGGACCATTGAACAATACAGCGTTGGCTTGCAGGTCGCGAACCACGGCCAATTCATTCAAGACGTCTATGATGCGGTGATCGCCAATGGCGACGACGATTGACGAATTGCAGAACAGCATTCGCCAGGCTGTTGGCGCCGGCTTCCGCGGTCGCCTGCTGGACAGGGGTGAAGCGCGGTCGATGATTTGGCGCGAAGGTGCTCTCCCGCCAGGTTCGCCGGGTTTCGCGGCTTCCCTATCTTACGATCTGATGTCGTACGCGTATGCGCTGCTTGGCATGGGGCTTCGATTGCGCGAAGCAGGCGGCGACGAGACAATCGCGCGCCAGGCGTTTGAACATTCGGCGATGGCATTGGAGTCCATGCTTCTAAGAGGACCGCGCCAAGACGCCGCTAACAGCTTTCATTATGTCGTCGCCGCCTCGGCCTATCACCTTGCCCGCTTTTCGGCGCGAGCGTTCTCGATATTGACGCATGGACAGCGCGACGCATCGTTTTCTCCGATCGAGCGAAGCCTATGCAACCTCATCCTTCGCGATCTGTCCGCCCTCGAACAGGACATTGTTGCGTGGCGCGTGGGTGGCCCCGGGACGGACTCCAACATCGTTGAACGTCTCCAGGCAAGCTTCAATGAAGCGCCGCCTGCAGCGGGGGCGGTGCCTGAAGACGGATCCTATGTTGCGGATGCGCTGGCCACCGCCGTCATCGATAATTTTCTCGCAGGCATGGGGCTTTTCCTTTTTGCCCTTGAGCGGGGCGATTCGCAGTTCGTCGCGCAGGCGCGCGAACGGCTGGGCATCGGACTCTCGGTATGCGCAGAAGTAAATCTCCTGCCGCAATGGTGGGCCCACCGGCTCACAATAAACTTGCTCGATGACTTCTGGTCCTCCAGCTTTCATGCGCGCCTTCCACTCCGCCCTAACGAGTCCGACTCCGAAGCGTGGGCGGATCTCAGGAAGCGGTTCGTGTCAGTTCTCCATCGGCGCTCCAGGGCCGAGGTCGATCTTTGGCCAAGTCAGCTCGACGCCGCCGCAAGAGCGATACTCGAAGATCAAGCGCTCATTGTGTCACTGCCAACGAGCGCCGGCAAGACACGGATTGCAGAGCTGTGTATCCTCCGTTGCCTTGCCGCGGGAAAGCGGGTGGTGTTCATCACGCCGCTCCGCGCCTTATCGGCGCAGACAGAAACATCCCTTCACCGAACATTCGGACCGCTTGGGAAGACCATCTCGACGCTGTATGGGAGCATCGGAACGAGCGACTTCGAGACGAATGCGCTCGGCACCCGGCACATCGTGGTCGGCACCCCCGAAAAGCTCGATTTCGCGCTTCGCAACGACCCATCCCTTTTGGACGATGTCGGTCTTGTCATCCTGGACGAGGGGCACATGATCGGACTTGGGGAACGGGAGGTTCGCTATGAAGTCCAGATTCAGCGATTGTTGAAGCGCGCCGATGCGCGCGAGCGCCGCATCGTTTGCCTCTCGGCTATTCTCCCGGACAACGATCAACTTGTGGATTTCGTCGCCTGGCTGAGCAGCGATGGCCAAAACAGCCTGATCAAGAGCGCGTGGCGTCCGACTAGATTGCGATTCGGCGAAGTGATATGGCGACGGAACGACGATCCGCTCGAAAACCACGCGCGGCTGGATATTCACGTCGCAAACGAAAACCCCTTTATCGAGCACTTCTTCCCCGTTCGGATGCCGACGGCCGGGCGACGCCAGAAGCCCTTTCCTTCCGACCACCGCGAGCTGGTGCTGGCAACGACGTGGCAGCTTGCTGGCGATGGGCAGACAGTCCTGATCTATTGTCCGGAGCGGCGTTCCGTCGAACCTTATGCGACCGCCATCGTCGGCCTCCATAAATACGGGCTAATCACATCCTTGATTGGAGGCAACGCTGACAAGATTGCCGTTGCTCTTGCCATCGGCGCCGAGTGGCTGGGGGCGAACCACGACATCCTGAAGTGCCTCAATCTCGGCGTTGCGATCCACCACGGCGCGCTCCCCACGCCATTTCGGAAAGAGGTAGAGAAACTTCTGCGGGATGGTGTGCTGAAGGTGACGGTTTCATCGCCAACCTTGGCCCAAGGGCTAAACTTGTCGGCCACCACGGTCGTGATGCATGGCATCATTCGCAACAAAAATTTGATCGAACAGTCGGAATTTCGAAACGTCATCGGTCGCGCGGGACGTGCTTTCGTCGATGTCGACGGCCTTGTCCTGCTGCCGTTCTTTGAGCCGCATAGCTTGCGCGCCGCGCAGTGAAATGGGTTGAAGGCAGGCGATAGCGGCCGCGAAATGGAAAGCGGACTTGTGCGTCTTGTTGTGACGCTCCTTCAGCGTATGCAAAAGAGCCTACGCGTTCCTATGGACCAACTCGTCGAATATGTGATGAATAATGCCGAGCCCTGGTCATTCCCCGCCGTCGCCGGCGAGACAGCTCAGCAACAAGACGTCGAACGACGCGACTGGGAACGCTATCTGACATCGCTGGATACCGCGATCCTAAGTCTTGTCGGCGACAGCGACATTCCGGATGATGCGGTCGAGACCAAACTCGACGAAGTTCTCGCATCCTCGCTTTGGGAGCGACGTCTTGCGCGGCGGGACGAGGCACGGCAAGTCGCCTACCGGATAGCTCTTGTTGGCCGCGCGAAATATCTCTGGTCGCGCTCCAATAGCACGCAGAGACGTTCCTATTTTCTCGCGGGCGTCGGCTATGAGACCGGAAAGCGGCTGGATCAGGTCGCGCCTCAAGCTAATCAGCTTCTGGCTAATGTAAATGGGGCCGTGCTCCTTGGAGAAACGGAAAACGCAATTGCGGCTTTCACAGCCCTGGCGGAACTCCTCTTCGTTATTTCTCCATTCGCGCCGGAGACACAGCCGGTCGCGTGGCGCGACGTGTTGCGAGCTTGGTTGCTCGGTGAAACGATCGCCGATCTGGCGGAGAAGGATAGCGACGTCTTGCGGTTCGTTGAGGAGGCGCTGATCTATCGCCTACCTTGGGCGATGGAAGCGGTTCGTGTTCGAGGATTGTCATCGGGCGATACATTTGCCGATGGCACAAGCCTCGACGATTATGAGCTTGGCGTCGCCGTCGCAGCTCTTGAGACGGGCACGCTCAACCGAAGCGCCGCCATCTTAATGCAAGCCGGGTTCACTTCGCGCCTTGCCGCGATCAAGGCCGTGGCCGATACCGGGGCCACATTCGAGAACGCGGGTGGTCTTCGGACGTGGCTTTTGTCCGACGATGTTGCGCAGCACTCGCAGGCCGCCGACTGGCCGACGGAAGCGAGCCATGAAGCATGGATTGCGTTTCAATCGGGCTATGAGCCGCGGGATCGGTCGGAATGGAAATCCTGGACGTATTCGGATCACGCTCAATGGATGAGTCCCATTCGTGTCCCAGCAGCCGGATCGCCAGTCCGGATCGTAACCGCGCAAAACGGGGGCGGATGCCAGATTCTGTCGCCGGATCATGAGCTCTTAGGTACGCTAGCAAATCCGCTCCATCCCGGACGGAAGGGTTTGCTGGTTGCCAGCGTCAACGCCGATCGCGCGCAAATCGACATGGCGTATGTCGGGCCGGCCGATCTGGTCCCCGGTCAACTGACGTAGCGCCTCGCGCCATGTCCATACCCGACCGTATCCCCGCGAATCAGCAGGCGCACTCGGTGCGCTCCTGCCTCGACCAGCCTAGCAATCCCAACATGCTGGGCTCGTCTGAATGCCCCGACGGGAAGCATTCTCTGTCTGCCAAAACACTTTTGTAGCGAAGCGGTATGATGCAGCGCTTCTGATGAAGAAGGACCCGTCGATCGCCTATCGACCGAGAGCCGCGCTGCGAACATGTGTGTTGGTTGCCCGGCGCACGCTGATCGCGCGAGGAAGCGACGACAGGCCGAAGCACGCTCGATCCGCGCCACGCGAAACGACCGGGGATGGTCTTCGCGTGCATGCCGCGATGCACGCGCTGGGCCGTCCAACATCATTGCACGGGAATGGATCGGCGAGGCCCAGGCCGGGCTGCCGCTGGAGCTGTTCTACGAAGGCGGCGAGTGACTCTCGCTGATGCTGCGGCGCGGCCGCAGCGTCAGTCGGCCATCTCGGCGGCGTCGAGCGCGATCTCCTCGCGCTCGGCCTTCTCGGCCGTCGGAGCGTTGGCGGTCTCGGCCGTTTCGAAATCGTCCTCGGCGATCTCCTGGACAGGAGCCTCCTGGACCTCGGCCGTCTCGACCTGCTCGGCGGCGAGTTCGGCGGCCACGACGGCCTCCGGCCCGGCATCGTCATTGGCCGGCGTCGAGAACAGGTTGGGGGCGGGAATGGTGGTGGGCACCACCGGCCGCTGCTTGGCCTTGTACCAGGACGAAAATTTCTGCGAGATGCCAGCTTCGAACTCGGCGAGCGGCATGCTGTTGCCGTCCTCGTCGGTGATGACGACCTGCCAGCCTTCCGCCTCCATCACCTGTGCGTTGGCGAGAACGATGAGGGCGCTTTCGCGCTGCTTGCGGATTGTCTGCTGCTCCCGCTCAGCCACCATCGTGTACGCCATGAACCTGACTCCCACACCTGAACTCGGGACACCTGATGGTCCGAAGCACCATCAGGACGCCGCCACTACGCCGTGAGAGTGTGAGCGCGGCTGGGCCGGATTGCGTTCGCCTAATGACAATTTGGCGGCGTCTCACGGGTTCCGGCAGCGCAAAAGGAGTCGAAGATGCAACAGGCCGCAAAATTGTGGTGCAGGAACGAGAGCGCTTGTTGAAGGCGCGCCGCGACGTGTCATCATTTGATTCTGCGGCGGCAACTGCTTCGCGACATCAGTGAAAGCAGCGGGTGAACCGGACAAACAGCGGGCGAATTGGGGACGGCGATGCGAACTCATCTGTTCAGGATGCGGAATTGGAATGTGGCAATGGCAGGGCTTGCGCTGGCGATGGTCGCCAGCCCGCGCGCAGGCCATGCCTTCACGGAGGACGACCAGCGGCGGCTGTGCACGGGCGACGTGTTCCGGTTGTGCTCGTCGGAGATTCCCGATCGCGACCGCATCATTGCCTGCATGATGAAGCAGCGCGCCAGCCTCAGCGACGGCTGCCGCAGCGTGTTCGGCCGGCCATCCGAGCGCTCCGCGTCGGCCACGGTGACGCGCTGAGCCTGCCTCGCCTCGTTTCTGCAACCACGCGCCGCCGGTCCATCGATCTGCGGCGTGACCATAATGACCTCCATGACATGACGGCGTGGTAGTCTGGCGCGGATCGTCCGCGCCAGGAGTTGACGCGCCATGAGCTTCCGCATCCTCGTCCTCTACGGCTCCTATCGCTCCGACCGGATGGGCATCCGGCTCGCGCAATTCGTCGTGGACGGGTTGCGCGCCAAGGACCAGGACGTCGAACTGATCGACGCCAGGGCGGTCGGCCTGCCGATGCTCGACCGCATGTACAAGGAATATCCGCCCGGCCAGGCGCCAGCGGCCATGGCCGAGCTTGCGGCCAAGATCCGTGCCGCCGACGGCTTCGTGTTCGTCACCGGCGAATATAACTGGGGCATGCAGCCGGGACTGAAGAACCTCACCGACCACTTTCTCGAGGAATGGTTCTGGCGTCCGGCGGCGATCGCGAGCTATTCCGCCGGCCGGCTCTCCGGGGCGCGGGCCGCTACTGCGTGGCACGGCACGTTGTCGGAGATGGGCATGGTGGTGGTGTCGAGCACGCTTGCCGTCGGCCCGATCGGTCAGGCGCTGTCCGCCGACGGCAGGCCGACCGGCGATTCCGGCCAATCGCTGGAACGCGCGTTTCCGCGTTTTGCCGACGATCTCTTGTGGTGGGTCGAAGCGGGCAGGGAGCAGCGGGCGCGCCGGGCGCCACCTTACTGAGCGCGGGCATCAGTGCAGGCCGGAGCGCAAGCGCTCCGGCTCTTACGCCAAGTCCGCGAACCAGGTCCGCTAACGTTGTTCGGCGCTGCCGGTCCCGTTGGTGACCGCGCGCTGACGCGCCGGGGCGCTTGCGCCCTGGCCCTGACATGGCCGCTCCATCCAGGTTCCGTCGGGGGCCTGCTGGTAGGCGCGGCACGGCAGGGACGACGTGGTCTGATCATCCGGCTTGGGCGTCTGGGAGCTTTTCGCCAGTGCGGGGGCGGCCGTCGCGACGAGGGCTGCCAGCGAACCGACGTAGATCATTTGGCTGATCCGCATCTTGGGGGTTCTCCTGCTCGAAGCACTCCCGATTCAAAGTCGAATTGTGGAAACTTTTAGGCAAATGGCGCCTGCTGTGGCGGGAGGCTTAAGGATCGTTTGCGACGTGGCCTGCCTCGTTAAGACGTCCGCGGAGGTCCCGGCCGCGCGCGTGGCTTTCTCTGGGCTGGCGTTGCGCCAATGCTGACGCTAAGAGCGGCGTGACGCGCGCAAGCGCCCTCGTGACCGCGATGCGGCGCTCCGCCCGGAACGCCTTGTGCGGACAACGGACGCCGCCATGGCAGCCGGCGCTCCGACATCAGCCGCGCGATCACGGATCGCGGCGGTTCCGCTTCAGGGCGGGAGGGAGATCGCGCAGGCTGAGAACTGTGCGAGCATGACGAGACCCCGATTGCCCTCCCTGATCGCGCTGCGTGCCTTCGAGGCCGTCGGCCGCAAGGGCAGCGTGCGCGCCGCCGGCGACGAGCTCGCGGTCAGCCACACCGTGGTCTCGCGCCATCTGCAAAATCTGCAGCGCAGTCTGGGCGTGGCGCTGGTGCGGGCGGAGGGGCGGGGCCTCGCGCTGACCGAGGCCGGACGTCAGTTTCATGCCGAGGTCAGCCAGGCCTTCGACATCATCGCCCGCGCGACAATCTCGGTGCGGCCCGTGGCGCGTCCGACCCTGAACATCTGGTGCATTCCGGGCCTCGCCAATCGCCGCCTGCTGGCGCGGCTGCCCGAGCTGAGCGGCCCGCCGCGCAACTGGGACATCAATCTGCAGCCGACGCTGGCGCACCCCGATTTGCAGCGCGGCGAAGCGGATGCGGAGATCGTCTATGCCGAAGCGGTCGACCGGAGCGGCGGCCTGGTCGCTGAGGAGCTGGTGCGCCCACGCGTATTCCCGGTCGCAAGCCCGGCCTATCTGGCAAGGTTTCCGGCGATCGCGACACTCCCGGGCCTCGCCAGGGCCTCGCTGATCCACGAGGAATCCACCGCGCAATGGGAGCAATGGTTCGAGCTGGCGGGGTATCGGGAGCCGGTCACGTTGCGCGGTCAGCGGCTGTGGCACGCGCATCTCGCCATCGAAGCCGCCCGCTTCGGCCAGGGCGTCGCGCTCGCCAACGAGGTGTTGGTCGCCGATGATCTGCGCAGCGGTGCGCTGGTCGAGGTGATCCCCTCGGCACTCCACATGGGAGCCTATCAGCTCGTCGCGCTGCGGGAGCGCTGGGACGAGCCCGCGATCGTCGCGCTGCGGGCTTGGCTGAAGAATGTGCTCGCCGCGTAGCTGCGCGCTCGTCCCGCTGGGTCCGGTGCATTGCAGGCACCTGTCGTCGGGAACAAGCTGATTGATCGCGACGGCTCTCGGCGTAGCCTGCGGCTCGATTTTCCCACGAGGAGTTGAGCCATGGTTGCGAATTCGGCTGCGAACGAAGACCTGCTGGCGCGACGACACGAGGCCGTCGTCCGGGGCGTGAGCTATGCGACGCCGTTGTTTGCTGACCGCGCCCTCAACAGCGAGGTGTGGGACGTCGAGGGCAAGCGCTATGTCGACTTTGCCGGCGGCATCGCGGTGCTCAACACCGGCCACTGCCATCCGCATGTCGTTGCCGCGATCCGGGCGCAGCTCGACCGCTTCACCCACACCTGCTTCCAGGTGCTGCAATACGAGCCGTATGTGCGGCTGAGCGAGCGGCTCAACGCGCTGGCGCCGATTTCGGGGCCGGCCAAGTCGATCCTGCTGACGACCGGCGCGGAGGCGACCGAGAACGCCATCAAGATCGCGCGCGCGGCCACGGGGCGCAGCGGCATCATCGCCTTCACCGGCGCGTTCCACGGCCGCACCGCGCTCGCCAATGCGATGACCGGCAAGGTGATGCCGTACAAGAAGCATTTCGGGCCGCCGCTGCCAGGCGTCTGGCACGCGCCGTTCCCGATCTCCGGCAGCAACGTGACGGTCGAGGATACGCTGTCCTACATCAACTTCATCTTCAAGGCCGACATCGACGCCTCGCAGGTCGCGGCCATCATCATCGAGCCGGTGCAGGGCGAGGGCGGCTTCCACCAGGCGCCGCCGGACCTGATGCGCGGCCTGCGCCGCATCTGCGACAGCAATGGCATCGTGCTGATCGCCGACGAGGTGCAGACCGGCTTCGGCCGAACCGGCAAGATGTTCGCGATGGAGCACTACGACGTGCAGCCGGACCTGATCTGCGTCGCCAAGAGTCTCGCCGGCGGCATGCCGCTGTCCGGCGTGATCGGACGTGCCGCAATCATGGACGCCGCGGAGCCGGGCGGCCTCGGCGGCACCTATGGCGGCAATCCGCTGGCCTGCGCGGCGGCGCTCGCCGTGCTCGACGTGTTCGAGCAGGAGAAGCTGCTCGACCGCGCCAATGCGATCGGCGAGCGGCTGCGCGCGGCGATCGAGCGCTTCTCGCGCGCCAACAACCTGGTTCCGGTTTCCGGGCCGCGCGGTCCTGGCGCGATGGTTGCATTCGATATCCTGAAGCAGCGCGGCAGCGACGAGCCGGATTCCGAAATGACCAAGCGCGTGACCCGCGTGGCGCACGAGAACGGACTGATCCTGTTGTCCTGCGGCGTCACCGCGAGCACCATCCGCATCCTGGTGCCGCTGACCGCGTCCGACGAGATCGTGGACGAAGGGCTCGCGATCCTGGAGAAGTGCCTGGCCGCCTGACGCGTGGCCGAGGTGAACTGGAAGGCTGGAGGTTTGAGACGTGACCGACGCTGCGGCGGCTGTGCCGAATGACGTGATGGAGCGGCTCGCCGCCGCTGTCGATGCCAACTTCGCCAAGCAGGTCGCCTTCCTGCAGCAACTCGTCCAGTTCCGCAGCCTGCGTGGCGAGGAGGCGCCGGCGCAGGACTGGCTGGCTCGCGAGTTCGCGACCCGCGGCTATCAGGTCGACCGCTTCAGCCTCGAGGATGTCGACCTGATGCGCCATCCCAAGGCGGCGCCGATGGACAGCATCGCGCTCGACGGCTCGCAGCAGGTGGTGGCGACGCTCGACGGCGCGGGCAAGGGCCGCAGCCTGATCCTGCAGGGCCACATCGACGTCGTGCCGGAAGGGCCGACCGATCTCTGGGACGATCCACCCTATGAGGGGATCGTGCGCGACGGCTGGATGATCGGCCGCGGCGCGCAGGACATGAAGGCCGGCGTCTCCGCGATGATCTTCGCGCTCGACGCGATCAAGGCCGCCGGCTTCGTGCCGGACGGACGCATTCACCTGGAGACCGTGACCGAGGAGGAGAGCACCGGCAACGGCGCGCTCTCGACCTTGATGCGCGGCTACACGGCGGATGCCTGCCTGATCCCGGAGCCGACCGGCCACACGCTGACCCGCGCGCAGGTCGGCGCCATCTGGTTCCGGCTGCGCGTCCGCGGCACGCCGGTCCACGTTGCCTATGCCGAGACCGGCACCAATGCGATCCTCTCGGCGATGCATCTGATCCGCGCCTTCCAGGAGCACACGAAAGAGATCAACGCGCGTGCCAAGTCGAACGCCTGGTTCGCTGCGGTCAAGGATCCGATCAAGTTCAACGTCGGCATCATCAAGGGCGGCGACTGGGCGAGCTCGACGCCGGCCTGGTGCGACCTCGATTGCCGGCTGGGCGTGCTGCCGGGCGAGACGCCGGCGCAGGCCATGGCCGGCATCGAGCAGTGTCTCGCGAAGGCGCAGGCCGCAGACAGCTTCCTGTCGGAGAATCCGGTCGAGCTGGTGTGGAGCGGCTTCCAGGCCGATCCTGCGGTGTGCGAGCCCGGCAGCGCCGCCGAGGCGGCGCTGGCCGAGGTACATGCACGGGTATTCGAGAAGCCGCTCGACGTGCGGCTCTCTACGGCGGTCAACGACACCCGCTACTATCAGGTCGACTATGGCATCCCGGCGCTGTGCTACGGGCCCTATGGCATCGGTCCGCACGCGTTCGACGAGCGTGTCGATCTCGACAGCGTGCGCAAGACCACGCTGTCG
The DNA here is from genome assembly GCF_032487555.1 of Bradyrhizobium sp. SZCCHNRI1029. Taxonomy (NCBI): domain Bacteria; kingdom Pseudomonadati; phylum Pseudomonadota; class Alphaproteobacteria; order Hyphomicrobiales; family Nitrobacteraceae; genus Bradyrhizobium; species Bradyrhizobium sp. SZCCHNRI1029. The sequence goes on along the minus strand of NZ_JAUEUK010000001.1, from coordinate 364,307 downwards.
ATCGCGATGTTCGTCGCGCAATGGTGCGGACTGCGGCCGGCATGATCACGGTCGCGCTCCTCAGCCGTCCCGGACTGATGGATCCGATGCAGGCGCTGCTCGCGCGCGAGCTGCCGGGCGTGACCGTCGCGTCATGGCCGGAGTCGGCGGCACGCGACGCCGACCTTGCCGTGTGCTGGAAGCCGGAGCCCGGCGCGCTGGCGGCGATGCCGAAGCTGAAGCTGATCCATTCGATCGCAGCGGGCGTCGACAACATCCTGTCCGATCCGACCGTGCCGGACGTGCCGCTGTGCCGGATCGTCGATCCCGATATCTCCGCGGCCATGACCGAGTTCGTGCTGTGGGGGACGCTGTATTTCCACCGCGATTTCGATCGCGTCGTCAGCAATGCGCGCAACGGCGTGTGGCGGCGTTACGAGCAGCGCGCCGCGAAGGACCGCCGGGTCGGCATTCTCGGTCTCGGCGAGCTCGGCTTTGCGGCGGCGATCCGTCTCGTCGAGCTGGGGTTCGCGGTGAGCGCGTGGTCGCGCTCGCCCAAGGCGCTCGCCGGTGTGCGGACCTATGGCGGCGCCGATGCGCTCGACGCCTTCCTCGGCGAGACGGAGATCCTGATCTGCTTGCTGCCGCTGACGGCCTCGACCGAGGGCCTGCTCGATGCCGGGCGCCTGGGCCGGCTGCCCAAGGGCGCCGCGCTGATCCTGTGCAGCCGCGGCGAGCACCTGGTGACGGAGGATCTGGTCGCGCTGCTTCGCAGCGGCCATCTGCGCGGCGCGGTGCTCGATGTCTTCGCGCATGAGCCGTTGCCCGCGGACCATGCGCTGTGGCGCGAGCCGGGCGTGCTGGTGACGCCGCACATGGCGGCGATCGCCTCCTGGGAGGTGATCGCGCAGCAGGTCGCGGAGAATGCGCGGCGGTTGCTGCGCGGAGAGACGTTGCGGAACGTCGTCGATCGCGCCCGCGGCTACTGATTTACCAGCGTGTCTACTCGAGTGTCTGCACCGGCGGCGCGACCGGGCCGCGCGGCGCCGGCGGAGCGACAGCGACGGTCCGTGCAGGCGGGGGTGCGCTGCGCGGCGCGGCCTGCGGCTGCTGCTGAGACTCGGTCATCGCAGCCTGGCTGTCCCTGACCGGACGCCGAACCTGCTGCGACCGGGCTGCACGCGAGCGGCGGAAGCCCCAGGAGCGCGCGATCGAAGGACCTGCGGTATAGCCGACGACGGCGCCGGCAACGGCCCCGACCGGTCCAAATACGACGGCGCCCGACAAGGCGCCCAGTGCGGCATCGCCGCCGCGGTGCTCGTCGGCCATCGCCGCCGATGCCGTCAATGTCAGCGCCAAGGCCGCGGCCGTCAGCAGTCTGGTCATGAGATGTCCCCTCCGTCGCAACAGCGCCGAAATGGCGGACAAATGTGGCGAGAAGAATGCGAGGAGCGGAACTTGTAAGGAAGCCGGTAACCCTAATGCGGACACAATGTCTCAGCGCCGGGGAGGGCGCAGTGCGCAGCTCCGTTCAATGCATCGGGCCGAGCACCGACGTGAATGGCATGGCGATGATTTCCTCGCCGAGATCGTCGGAAATGTGCAGCACCCAGTCGCGCCAATCCTCCTCGCTCTCGGACGAGATCAGCGACTGCATGACGCGCTCGGCGTGATCACAGGCCTCGGCGAGATCGATGACCGCGGTTCCACGCCGATCGACGAGGAACTCATCGGGATTGGAGCAGTGGAAGAAGACCTGCGTCATGTCCGTCTCCTCAATCGCCCTCCGGCGAATCTCAGTCAGAAGTAACAGCGTGGCGGCGCGCGCGAAATCGGATTGATCACGTAAGGTAAATTACGGGGCGCAGTCTGGGCCGGTGGAACCGGACGTGCAGTGATCCAGCTCACGGAACGCATCGGCGCAGAGGAAGTTGTCGCGAACCATTCGATCCGGCGACAGGAGCTCGACATGATGTCTGAAGTCCAGATCCACGCGATCGCCCGGCAGATGCTCGAGATGCACGCCGCCTCGGCCGTCGCGCAGGCTGCGCAGAAGGCGCAGCAATGCGAAGCCAGTGGCGAGGCCGAGGAGGCCCGCGAATGGCGCCACATCGCGGACGCCATGAGGATGATGCGCGGTCCGCATCAGAGCTGACATCGGATTCCATTTTACCGAATATCGCCGCGCGGTCCGTCGGATCCGCCGACTCTGCTCCGCACCAGCCGGCGGTGGATACGTTCCGTCAAGGGAACGTGTGCCGCATCTCATCCTGGTTTCCGACCCATTTTCCACGCAAGAATCGGGCAACATGATTCGGCAGTGGATTCGCCGCTGACCAACGTTGCCGGCGCGCCCGCCGTCCAGGGATTATTGCCATGGTCTTCTTCAAGCGTGAGCTGAGCCCCGTCGAGATCTTCGAGCGTGCGCTGAAGGACAAGCAGGCCGCGCGGCAGCGGCTGACGGACCGTCTCCGCGTGGCCGAGGCGGCGCTGGACGAGAAGCGCGTCGTCGCGGAGCGGCTTGCCAAAGCCGGCGCCAGCAACGGGCAGCTCGATCGTGCCGAATCCAAGATGCAGGCCGTCGAGCAGAAGGCCAAGGCGCTGCGCGCATCCGTCGCCGAGTGCGACGAGCAGATCATCCTGGCGGAGCGCGCCTTCGCCGACGCGGTGGCGCAGCGCGACCGCGACCGCGCCGCCAACGACATCGAGGCCGTCGCCACCGCCATCGAGCAGGCGGTTCCTCGCTTCGAAATCGGTGCGGCGGCGCTCGTCGATGCGGTCACGCGCGGCCGCGCGGCGCTGAGCGAGGCCAGCCGTTTCGCGTCCGATGTCGACGACATCCGCCGCGAGGTGCTCTCCGCCGCGGAGCTGATCTGCTGGGAGCTGCGCGCCGCCGCAAGCCGCACGCGGGCCGGCAACATCAACGTGGCCCTGCTGGCGCCGCCCGAGACGCGGCAACTGCCGGCGCCCGAGACCGACCGTCAGATGATCTATACGCTGAGCCCGCTGACCTGGCGCGAGGGCGAGGAGGTGAAGCGCGTCGCCGCGTTCACCATGACGGCGCTGCCCAAGGCCCTGCTGCCGCTGGCGCTGGCGCATCAGCACGTCGACTATCTCAACGCGCGCCGGGTCCAGACGCTGATGCACGTCCATGGCGGCGGACAGCAGCAGAGCGAGCCGATGCCCGACGATCCGGCGCTGGTCGATCTCGATGCGCTGGGTGCGCAGGCCGAGGAAAGCCCGCAGGCTGATGTCGCCTGAGCGCGTCCACGCGCGCAGGCGCGCCGGAGCGCGGCTGAGGCTTGTTGGATCGGCCGTGCTGCTGCTGATTGTCATCAGCGGTGCACGGGCGGAAAATCTCGATGCCGGCAAATCCGGTGCGCGGCTGTTTGCGGACAGCTGCGCCACCTGTCATCGCTCGGCACGTGGGCTCGCCAAGGGGCGCTTTCGCCTGACGCTCTATCTGTTCCTGCAGAAGCACTACACCAGCAGCGACGACGCCGCGTCGGCCTTGAGCACCTATCTGCAGTCGGTCGATGCGCCGGCAGCCGCGCCGGCCCGCCGTCCCCCTTCGCGGCGCCCGGCCCATCGTGGTGAGACACGACCGCCGCGGCCGCCGCTGCCGGTGCGGGGACGTTAGCGATCGCGCTGCACGTCGCGCTCCGCCTCTCTCGTCACGTGAGGTGAACGGGCCGCGGCGATCGAATTTGAGCTGCTCAGGTGCAGCCGCTCGGCCCGCAGTTTTCCGGTGTGTGCCCGTCCGGGTGTGGCCGATATCCTCGACCTGGGCTATGCTCGTCGGCCAAGGTGCTCGACGCCCCCGGGAGGCCGATCTCGCGCGTGTCCGTGCGAAGCTGGCCGTCCCGAGCCGGATCATCGTGACGTCTCAGTCGTGCCACGAGCCGCGTTATCGTGATTGTGTTTTCGGGCGTTATGTCTTTTGACGTTGTGTTTGGGCTGTCTGAGGCGGGGCAGCGGCGATGATGACCTTACCGGAGCTCGCGGCAGCGGCGTTGGAGCGTTTCCTCAGCTCCTATATGCGACGCCGTTTCGGATCGTCTCATACCCAGTTGACGGAGATGCTTCCGGCAGCTGCGCGCATTGCGCTGGAATGCATCGGCAACAGCGATGCGCTGTATCACAACGTCGAGCACACCTTGCTGGTGACGTTGGCCGGCCACGAGATCCTGCGCGGCCGTGCGCTGCACAGCCACATGACGGCGGACGACTACGTCCACGTCATCCTGGCCTGCCTGCTTCACGACATCGGCTATGTCCGCGGCTTGTTCAGGGAAGACGATGTCAATGGCTTCGTCGTCGATCGCGGCGGCCGCAAGATCTGCCTGCCGCGCGGCTCCTCCGATGCCAGCCTGATGCCGTATCACGTCGACCGCTCGAAGCTGTACGTGATCAACCGCATCGAAGGCATGGCGCCGCTGGACAAGGACCGCATCGCCCGCGCCATCGAGGGCACGCGCTTTCCGCCGCTCGCCGGCCAGCAGTTCGACGAGGAGCAGTCGATCGTGCGCGCCGCCGACCTGATCGGCCAGCTCGGCGACCCCAACTACATCCGCAAGGCCAACGCGCTGTATCACGAGTTCGAGGAGGTCGGCATCAACCGGCAGCTCGGCTATGAGTCACCGGCCGACATCGTCAATCGTTATCCGCAGTTTTATTGGAACAGCGTCGCCCCGCACATCCAGACCGAGATCCGCTATCTCAACATGACATCGACGGGGCGCCAGTGGATCGCCAACCTCTATGCCAACGTGTTCCGCGCCGAACGCGACATCTCGCTGTCGGGCCCGCAGAGCTGACTGGCTGGAGTCAACGCCGGCCCCCGACCTCGTCGATGTGGTCGAGCAGGTCGGCCGGGTCCTCGTAGACGCGGATGGCGCCGGACTGGCGCAATTCCTCCGAGCCATAGCCACCACTCAACAGGCCGACGCCGAGCGCCCGGCAGCGGGTTGCGGCAAGCATGTCCCAGATGCTGTCGCCGATCACGACCGCGCGCTCGATCGGCGCGTCGAGGCGGGCGGCGGCCGCGAGAAACAGGTCGGGATCAGGCTTGGCGTAGCGGACCTCGTCGCGGGTCACGACGGCGCTGGTCTTGGGATCGACGCCGAGCGCGGCGAGATTGACGGCCGCCGTTTCCATTCTGCCGCTGGTCGCGATCGCCCAGGGGATGCCGGCATCGGTCAGGAAACCCAGCAGCTCGCGGGCGCCGGGCAGGGGCCGGACCTGGCCTCCGAGCTTCTGATAGGCCGCCGCATGCGCTTTCCGCAGCCGCTCGATCCGCTCGGGCTCGATGGCAAAACCGGTCTCGCGCAGCAGCTGGTTGGTGAACAGGCCGCCGCTCATGCCGATCTTGCGGTGGATGCGCCAGACCGAGAGCTCGATGTTCTCGGCATCCAGCGCCGTCTTCCAGGCGAGCACGTGCTGATAGACGCTGTCGACCAGCGTGCCGTCGAGGTCGAACAGGAAGGCGGTTTCGATGCGCATGGCTCGCTCCGGGCTGGATGTCTGCTGCGTAGCAGCTCAAGGCCAAGCGGCAGCGGCCATCCGGGTTCCTGCCCGCCGCCGGGCTGTGCCGTGCCCGCTATGGCTGTGCGCAGACCGACGAGCCGTGCGGTCTTTCCACTCCGTCGGTAGCCCCGAGGCCGCTCCGGGGTCAGCCCTTGGGACGGATGAAGCCGGCCAGCGTCTTCTTCTGCTCCTCGCACCAGTTCGTCATGCCGAGGCGGCGCTGATCCATGTCGATGGCCTGCGTGGCGACGGCCACCTCCGCCATCAGATCGTCGTCCTGCTTCTCGCCCATCTTGCCGCCGGTGTGCATGTAGGCGATCGCCTTGCGCACCTTCTCGGTCGTGCCGTCAGGCATCTTCATGTCCTGCGCCTTCTGGACCAGATCCTGATAGACGACATCGACGCCGGGACATTCGACCTTGGTGGCGAACGCCTCCAGTACCATGGTCGTATACATGTGGCGTGGCTCGGCGCTGCCCGGTGTCAGGGCCGCCAGCAATGCCGCGATGGTCAATGCCGCAAGGGTTGACGTGTAAAGCAGACCGTTTCGCATTCTCTGGCTACCTCCCGCTTGTTTTCGGCGAGGCTAGCCTGTGGGCGAAGCGCGGGCAACAACGAGCGCAGTGCAGCACGCGCGAATTGATCGAAGGGGTCGCCGGCTATTTGTTCAGCCGCCGCTCCTGCTCCTTGAGCAGAACGTCGAGCTCCTCGCTCTGCTGCGCGAGGCGGTCGGCGTTGCGCTCCTCGTCCGCGGCACCCGACTGCGAGGCGGCCTGCTCGGTGATCTGGCGGATGTTGTCGCGCAGGATCGCGATGCGGTCTGCGAGGTCGGAGGCGGACAGGACGGTCGGATCGGTCAGGCTCATGAACCCCTCGGGGATGCGCATTGTCAGGCGCAGTTCCTTAGCTCGGAAAGCCGCGTCGCCACAAGTGGATCGACGACATCGATCACCGCCGCGCCGATCGGCGCGGACCAGCGCGGGCGCCTGTGCGGATCCTTCAGCGCACCGGCATTGGCGGGCGCACCACGGGCTGATCCGGATCGACCGGCGCCGACGGCAGCGGCATCGGGGCGGGCGGCGGAGGGGCCATGCTGGTTGCGGCCGGCGGCGGCATGCGCGGCCGGTGCGGTGCTGCCGCACCAGGCTGTGCCGGGGTCACGGCCGCCGTTGCAGGGCGCGCGGCCGGGCGCGGCCGGATCGTCTGCTCGATGGCGCGCGGATCGAACGACCGTGCTTCCGCGGTCCGCTCGCTCGGCCGCTCGGCGGGCCTGTCGCTGGACTTGGCCTCGGCGACCCGCGCCATGTCGCGGACCATCTGCTCCTGCCCGGCCTTCAGCTGTGCGAGGCTCGTCTTCAGCTCGCCGATCTGCTGGCTCAAGGCAGCGAGGTCGTGGGCCATCGATTGCAGCAACTGCGCCTGCTCCTGCGAGGTCGCGCCAACCGCGCTCGTTGCGTGCTCCTGCACCTCGGCCGGCGCTTCTGCGGCCGCCTGCTGGGGCGCGGTCGCGGCGGGCTGTGCCGCGGCATCCTTGTCGGCGTTCGAAGCCAGCGAGATCCGCGGCATCCAATGCGCGATCATCTCCTGGGCCTGGTCTCCATAGCTCTGCCAGGCGGCTGCGGCGACGGCGCTGCCGACCGCGAACAGCACCGCCAGAATGGTGCGCACGGCCCAGGTGGCGAACGTGCTGCGCTCTCCGGTGACCGCGAAGTCGCTGGTCGCCTGCGTCCTGTAGTCAGGGTCGATCTTCGGCGAGGGCACGTCCGGTGGCCGTTGCGAGCTGCGCCTGTCCGCTTCGGCGGCAGTGCGATCGGCGCGGGCCGCCAGCACGATCTCGGGATCGATCACGGCATGAGGCTGCTGATCGCCGTCCTTGGTCGTCGTTGCAAGCATTGACGCTCCGTCCTCCGTTGTCGTCCGCCTCGCAGGCGGCGCTCGGCTCTGTTCCGATGCGTCGTCCTACCAACGCCTCGTGCACCCACGCTTCGCGTACTCACGCTGCATCGTACTGACGCTTCGTGACACCAACGTCGGATGACGACTGCGCCACGAAACGCTCGGCCTCTCCGGCCGCATCAGCACAGAACCTGGATACCGGTTGTCCCTCGTGCCCACGCATCTGCATGTTCACGGTGATCCATCTTGGCCAGAGCCGCATACTCGGGAACGTCCCATCATCGTTCCGTCGCGCCGACGCTCTGCTGATTCCCATTCTCATCGACACTTGGTCATATCCGCCCCAACCAAGGCGAAGACATGGCGGTTGCGCGACCCATGCGACCTCCACCTCTGGCCGCAGGCGGAGCATACCCCGAATGCACCGCGAAGGCTATGCCGACGGCGTTTCGCCGTGCCGGCGAGATCCTGGCCATTGTTACCGACCGGTGCCGCGAAATGAAGCGTCGATCGGCCCGTCAACGCTTGAGAATGTCGCCCGTGGGCACCCGGATCTCGCAGCAGAGGCCGCTCGGTTCGAAGCGCCGGACAACGCGGGCACCGACCTCGTACGGCAGCATCTGTTCCAGCAGCACGGTTCCAAAACCCTGGCGCTGCGCACCCAGCGGACGGCCGGACATGCCGGTCTCGGTCCAGTCGATGACCAGCCAGTCGGCCGCGTCGCGCTCATCGAGCCGCCATTCGATCCTGATGAAGCCCCGCGGCACTGTCAGCGCACCGTATTTCAGCGCATTGGTCGCGAGCTCGTGCATGGCAAGCCCGATGCTCTCGGCCGCCTTCGGCTTCAGTCGCACCTGGGGGCCCGACAGCGAGAATTGCCTGTCCTCGCGCGCGGCGCCGGCGCGCAGCTCATCGGCGATCAGTTCGGCCAGATCGAAACCGGCGAGGGGATCGCGCGTGACGACCGCCTGGATGCGCGACAGCGCTGTGATGCGGCCTTCGAGGTGACTGGCGAAATCCTCGACACTGTCGCTCGAGTCGCCCGTGCGGCGGATGATCGAGCGGATCACGGCGAGCATGTTGCGGACGCGGTGCTGCAGCTCGGCGAGCAGCAGCTTCTGGTGCTCGGAGGCCGAGACCAGCGCCGTGATGTCTTGGGTGATGCCGCCGATGCGCTGCACCCGTCCCAGCTCGTCGACCATGGGAAAACTACGGATGCGCAGCCAGCGCGTGACGTCGTCCGGCTGGCTGACGATACGGACATCCAGGCTGTCGCGCTGGCCACGCCGGGCGCGCTCGAGGCTCTCGATGGCGCGGGGCCGGTCCTCCGGCAGCATGAGCTCGGTCCACGATGCCAGATGGTCGCCGCGGAGCACAGCGCTGCGCGGGACGCCATAGATCGTCTCGAATGCGGGGCTGAGATATTCCCAGCGCAGGGTCTCGGCATCGCGGATCCACACGACGTCGGAGGATGCTTCGCCGAACTGGCGGAAGCGCGCCTCGCTGTCGCGCAGCGCGGCCTCGGTGCGCTTGCGGTCGTCGATGTTCATCGCGAGCCCGACCAGGGTGCCGTCGCCGAGGTCACGGCCGGCGAACATCATCCAGGCGCGTTCCCCGTCCTTGCGAAAATACTGCTTCTCATAGGGACCGATCCGGCCGGTCTGCCGCAGCAGCTCGATCTGGTCGCTCGAGGTGCGCATCCATTCCGGGGGTGTCAGGCTCTTCCAGGTCAGCTCGCCGCTGTCGATGTCCTGGCGCGAATAGCCTGTCATCGCCAAGAAGGCCTCGTTGGCGTCGATCAGGGTGCCGGCTGCATGATCGAAGAACAGCACGCCGACCGAATCGATCTCGAGGAGGCGGCGCAGCCGATGATCGCCGGCATCGCCGCCGTTCGAATGCGGCTGCCGTGCGGACGGCCCTGCCTCCGGCAGCTCGCTGCACCCGAGGCAGACGGCAAGCTCGGGATCGGTCTGTGCGAGGGCAAGCACGTCCGAATCGATCGCAAGCAGGTGTACATCGGCCCAGAAATGGGCTGTGCGCAGATAGGCGAGGAAGGCCGCCAGCAGATCGAACCTGGTGTTGCCGAAGGCATGTCGGATTGCGCGCCGCGAGCGGTCGGAATCAGCACGCTGCATGAACAGCACCGACGCGGCCTCGAACAGGTCCGCCTCACCATCGCTGCCCGGCTCCGGGATGTCGAGCGGGGGCTGGACGAGTTCAAGCCGGTCGAGCGCCGCCGCGGCGCACGCGGGATCCGCGAGCGGCCGCGCGAGCAGGTGACGCGCCCGATCGATCGTCTCCGGGCGAGACGTCGAGTCACCCGCGGGCTTGCCCAATCCGACCAGAAATCCGAAATGCCGGGTCAGACAATAAGGCGAGCGGTTGAGGCGCGACAGATGGACGGCGAGCCGCTCCTTGAAAAGGGCCGGAAGCGGGGTGTCGAGATAGGCGCATTTGGCGAACTGCCAGAGCTGTCGGGTCGCCTCAGGCGCCGACGGCGCCGACCTGAACAGGTTGGGCATCAGCCCGAGGCGCTGCACGATCTCCTGCTCGAAGGGTCCGTCCACCATGCGCTGTTCGACCATCGCCGTTTCCCCGGCAGAGTGCCGACACGGTCAGCATAGCGCAAGCGCCAGCGCTCCGAACCTCTCACTCATTCGCGTCGAGCTGACGGCCTTCGCGGTCCAAATGCAAGTAATTCGCGTTGAACAGGCCGGCGCTCATCAGGCGCTCGAGGTCCGGAAGTACCAGCATCTTGCCCTTGAGCACGATCAGGTTGCTGGCGCGCAGTTCCTGCAGCGTGCGGTTGACGTGGACCTTCGACAGGCCTGTCGCCTCGGCGAGATCTGCCTGGGTGAGAGGGAAGCTGCAACTGCTGTCGTCGGCCAGGCCCGCCAGCCGCAGCCGGAAGAACAGTTCGCACAACAGGTGAGCCATGCGTTCGGACGCGGTGCGTTGCCCGAGATTCATGGTCCATTCGCGCTGGATTGCGGCGTTGACCAGCGTCTCCCACCAGAACGCCGTCGCAATGCGCGGATAGCCGGCGCTGATCTCGTCGAAGAACTCGCGCGGCAGGTCGGCGATCGACACCGGCGTGATGGTGCCGATCGAATGGTCCATCTCGCGCAGGATGAAGATGTTGAGATCGCAGATATCGCCAGGCAGGAAGAACGAGACGATCTGGCGGCGGCCGTCCTCGAGCTGCTTGTAGCGGCAGGCCCAGCCGTTCAGGATCAGATGCACGTCCTTGGGCTTCTCGCCTTCGCGCGCGATGTCGGTGCGTGGCGCGAAGGTCCTTACCCGTTGAGCCGCCGCGCGGTTGAGCATCAGGCGGTCGGCCGCAGAGAGGCGGACGAAATTCTCGAGCTTGCGGACCAGATGACTCAAAGAGTGGTTCCCCCGAGTTGGTTTATTGGGGTTCCATTCGGTGCGACTTCAATAACTTATGTTAGCATGATACCGCGTTGACCGCTGATCTTTCTGCACCTGCGCGCGGAACCAAAGTGCGGCCCGCGGCCGGGGACTGCTGCGGCATCTTGGCGATGCTCCTGCCCTCAGCATGCTCGGAGCTGGGCAACATCGCGCGAGTCCGACCAGTCCTTCGCGCCCCTGTCGTGGAACTCTCATGAAATCTGATGCGGCATCACCGTCGAAGCCCGTGAAATTACGGGACCCGATGCGTGATCGCGACGATCTGGCGCTCGGCGAAACCTGTGTAGTTAAGGCCCCCTTAGTTCCGGCTTCTGGGTTGATCAAAACAAGCAACTGGAAATGCATCAATGCGAGTCGGTCAGCTCTTTTCGGCATCGATGCTCTCGGTCACGGCGCTTGCCTGTGTTCTCGGGGGCGAGGTGCTGGTATCTCACTATCGCGCCTACGCGAGCAGAACCGAAGCGATCAAGTCCGTCGACAAGGCCGGGCAGCAGGCCGACGCCGCCTTCGCCAAAGCGAAAGCGGCCGTTGAGACGCTCTCCGACAGCCAAGCCATCTTCGACGGACTGAGCGCTGCCAAGGCAAAGCTCACCGACGTGCGCGCGATGGTCGACCGCGCCGCAAGGCCGGATCGAGGTCGATCGCGTACGGATCGAGTCGAGCATCGATCAACTCGGCAATCCTCCGTCCGCGCCGCCTGACGACGGGACTGCACGGCACAGCATCCGAACATCATGAGGGCCAGCTCGGACCGGCGCTCATATCGTTCGCTCGCTTGCCCTTGTCGAGGTTCTGCGCCATTTCGAGATGATGCTGCAGGGCCGGCAGGGTTTTGCCGGCCCATTCCTTCAGCGCCGGATTGTCGCCGCCCTCCGCATAACGCTCGAACAGCGACACCGCGTTCTTGTGGGCGCTGACCTGCATGTCGTCGAAATCCGAGCTGAAGTCCTTGCCGCTCGCTGCCTTCAGCTTGTCGAGCTTGCTCTGATGCGCGCTGTCGAGAACGGCGGGCAGTTGGACCTTGACCTTGCCGCTCTCGACCATGCTCTTCAGCCCGGTCGAAGTCTTGGTGATCCTTGACGATCTGCGCGGCGAAGCTCTTCTCCTGCCCGTTGCCCTTCTGCTCGCCGAACTGGTTCAATTTGCAGTTCGAACATGTCGCTGATGGCGACCTGCTTCACGAAGTCCTCGGTGATCGGCGCAATGCCGAGCGCCGAATTCACCCCGGTCTTTTCGCCGACTGATTGGGCGAGGGCAGGGCCCGCCGCCACCAGGCAGCCGAGCGTGATGAGTGTGCGTCGCGCGGAGCGTTCCTCTCGTTGGTTGCAGACCTAAACCGAGAGATGTGCACGATGTTCCGACGAGCTGGCGCGCGCTGCGCGGCGTGCCCGGTGAGAAGACGCCGCGAGCAGCCGGCGTAGCCGCAGAGCGTCGGCGGGTGCCGCGCTCTTCTGGTCGTTGTCGAAATAGACGTAGACGTCGATGCCGTGCGACGCCCAGGCGCGCATGCGCTTGGCCCAGGCCTCGAGTGTCGCGTCCGGATAGTTGTCCTTGTAGCGGCCGCCCGGACCATGGCCGCGCACATAGACGAAATCGGCGGTGCGCCTCCACGGCGCCGGCGCGTCGTGATGGTCCGACAGGCAGAGCGAGATGTTCGCATCCCTCAGCAGGCGCATGATGGCCGGTGTGTACCAGCTCGGGTGACGGAATTCGAAGCTGTAGCGCCGGTGCGTCGGCAGCAGCGGCAGAAACGACTCGAGCCGTTCTGGATTCGCTTCGAATTGCGGCGGCAGCTGGAACAGCACGGGGCCGGCCTTGTCGCCGAGCAGCGACAGCCGGCTCTCCATCAGCGCGATGCTGTTGACCGAGCGCGCAGACAGGCGCTTCCAATGCGTGATGAACTTGGAGGCCTTCCATGCGAAAACGAAATCGGGCCCGGTCTGATCGCGCCAGCCGCGGACGGCAGCTTCCGTCGGTGTCCTGTAGAACACGCCATTCAGCTCGGTGGTCTCGAACTGGCTGGCGTAGTAGGGCAGCCGATGTCTGATCAGCAGTCCCGGCGGAAAGAACGCGCCGCGCCAGGACTCGTAGTGCCATCCCGATGTGCCTATCACGACCCGGGCCATCATCGTCCTCTCGCCGAGACAAGACCTCGAAAGCAAAGCGTCGTGATGGCGTTCGGGTTCCTTTCAAAGCCGCAGCAGACGATACGGTGCGTGGTCTAGCGCTCCGCGGCGTGCAGCACCGGCGCGCTCAACAGCTCGTTGATATGCGCCGCCGTCTCCGCCTGCATCGCCTTCTTCAGCATGATGTCGCGTTCGGGGCCTGCGGGAAGACGTGCTGCCGCCTCGCGGGCAGCGGCTGCAGCCTGCTGCAGCCGCTGGCGGAACGACACCGTCTGCTTGCGCCGGTTCCGGGTGACCTTCATGGCGAAACTCCTGTTGATCCTCCGAACATGAGTCTGCTGCCCTGCCGAGGGGCTGTCGCTAACACACGTTAGCGTGCACTTCACTATCCCTGGAGGTCTCGTCGGAACCCGCGATGAGTGTTGTGGTGCTGATTAGTTGTTCGAGCGATCGGGGTCATTGCCCGGAACGCTGAGATGCACCTCGTGGCCTTGCTTGATGGCCAGCGTCGCAGCTGATGCAGCGGATTCGAACGCAGCCTCTTTGGTCGCGTAGTCGCCATGGGCGTTGCCGTCATGCAGCACGCTCCAATGATCGCCGACCGCAACGATGGCGTATTGAGCCAATCCCATATCGTCCTCCATTCTTCGCGTCATTCGGCTGAAGGCCGTCAGCCGCCGGATGCCGTGACGCGCCAGACCGTATTGCCGACATCGTCGGCAATCAGCAGGGCGCCGGTCTTGTCCACGGCGAGACCGACCGGCCGGCCGCGCGCCTCGTTCCGATCATTGAGGAAGCCGGTCACGACGTCCTGGGCTTCGCCGTTCGGCTTGCCGCCATCGAAGGGGACGTAGACCACCTTGTAGCCGTTCAACGGCGTGCGGTTCCAGCTGCCGTGCTCGCCGACGAACGCGCCGCCGCGATAGGCCTGCGGCAGTGCGCTGGCGGTGTAGAACGTCATGCCGAGCGGCGCGACATGCGAGCTGAGCGCGTAGTCCGGGACGATGGCCTTTTCGACCAGGTCCGGCCGCTGCGGCTGCACGCGGGGATCGACATGCTGGCCGTAATAGCTGTATGGCCAGCCATAGAAGCCGCCGTCCTTCACCGAGGTCATGTAGTCGGGCACGAGGTCCGGACCGATCTCGTCACGCTCGTTCACGACCGTCCACAGCGCGCCGCTCTGCGGCTCGAAGCTCAATCCGTTCGGATTGCGCAGGCCGCTCGCGAATACCCGCCAGCGTCCCGTGGTGCGATCCACCTCGAGAATGGCGGCACGGTTCTTCTCGGCCTCGATGCCGTTCTCGGTGATGTTGCTGTTGGAGCCGACGCCCACATAGAGCAACCGGCCGTCGGGGCTCGCCACCAGGCTCTTGGTCCAGTGATGATCGATCGGGCCGCCCGGCAGCGCGGCAAGCGTCGTGCCCGCATCCTTCATCTGGGTTTCGCCCGGCGTGTAGGGATATCGAACGATGGCGTCGGTGTTGGCGATGTAGAGATCGTTGCCGACCAGAGCGATCCCGAACGGCGAATTGAGATGGTCGATGAACAGGCTCTGCTGCTCGGGAATGCCATCGCCATTGGCGTCGTGCAACAATGTGACGCGGTTGCTCGCTCCGGTGTTGCCGCCCGACGTGGCCCAGGATTCGACGAGGGCCATCACGAGATCCTTCGGCCGTTTCGCCGGCGGCGGGGGCGGCGCTTTCGATTCCACCACCAGGACGTCGCCGTCCGGCAGCGTGTAGAGCGAGCGCGGATGCTGCAGGCCGGTCGCGAGCGCCTCGATCTTCAGGCCCGGCGCGACTTTGGGAGTCTCGCCCTGTTTCCAGCCGACCACCGTGGCGACGTTCATCGGCGGCAACAGGTATTGCGTCAATGCGGGCAGCTTGACGTTGGCGCCGATCTCGGCGTTCGGATCGCCGCCTTCGTTGCACGCGGTGAGACCAAGCGCGGATATTCCGAGCAGGAGGGCTGTGAGCAGAGGCGCGAGGCGGGAGGAGCCGGACGGCGTCATCGTGCGACTCCCACCCTGTGACGATACACGAGCGACCAACCGAGCCAGCCGGTGACGGGCAGGATCAGCACCGTGACGAGCGACAGGATGAGGCCGGTCGGCACGACCGAGGTCCAGGCATCGCGTGAATGGACCAAGTTGTTGAAGAAGGCCAGCACCAGGGCGATGAGGTTGCCGGCCATGTGCGGCCAGGCCGGTGCCTGCGACCGGATCAGCCGATTGCCAAGGAAGTCGATGAGCCCGGCGATGCCGGCCAGCACGCCCATGATCAGTCCGACCAGCAGCAGCCAGGCGGAGATATCCGCCCACATGATTTCAGCGGTCCGCCAATAGGCGATGTCGGTGACGAACGCTCCGATGAAGCAGACGATAGGGAACGGCACCAGCATCGGATGGATCGGATGCCGTGCGATCTGCGCCGTTGGCTCCGGGGATGGTCGGGTGGTTTCGGCGGTCGCCACGGCGGTCTCCTCGATTGGACCTGTTGCAGCGTGGAGAACCGTCGGCCTCAACAGGTGTTCCGATGACACCGACGGATTTGGCGTGGCGCTCACGCAACGTCACGCGACGGCCGCCGCCGCCCGGGCGCCCGTGCCGGCGTGTCGGTCAGCGGTCCTGTTCAGCGGACCGGTGCCGCGCGCGCTGTCGCCGGCCGCGTCGTTGCGCGGCGCCGTCGGCGCGGGTGCGGGCGGCTGGCTCTGGCTGGGCGCCGTGCCGGTTGTCTGCCGGCTCTTCGTTTGGACCCCGGGGCGACCGTTCGCTCCCGGTGCCGTCGAACCGCGGGGCAGCCGGCCCCTTCTCAGCCCGCCGCCTTGGGTCTACCCGGCCGGCCGATAGCCTGTTAAGCAACTGCGCAGGACGGGGCGGTCCCCGCGGATACGAGACTGAGAGGAAGCGGCAATGATTCAGACGGTCGGCATCATCGGAGCAGGCACCATGGGCAACGGCATCGCGCAGGTGTGCGCCGCCGCGGGCGTTCCGGTCGTCATGGTCGACGTCTCGGAGCAGGCCGTGGCGCGCGGGCTGGCGACGGTGGGCTCCAGCCTCGATCGCCTGGTCAAGAAGGAGAAGATGACGACCGCCGACAAGGACAGGGCGTTGTCGCTCATCACCGGCACCGCCGACAAGGCGAAGCTGTCGAACTGCGACCTGGTCATCGAGGCCGCCACGGAGAACGAGGAGTTGAAGCTCAAGATCCTCAAGGACCTCTGTGCCGGTCTGAAACCCGAGGCGCTGATCGCGACCAACACCTCCTCGATCTCGATCACCAAGCTGGCCACCGCCACCGACCGGCCCGACCGCTTCATCGGCATGCACTTCTTCAATCCGGTGCCGATGATGGCGCTGCTCGAACTGATCCGCGGCCTGCAGACCTCGGATGCGACCCATGCGGCCGCCGCCGATTTCGCCAAGCGGATCGGCAAGGTCGCGATCACCGCGAAGAACAGCCCGGGCTTTGCCGTAAACCGCATCCTGTGCCCGATGATCAACGAGGCGATCTTCGCGTATTCGGAAGGCATTGCGACCGCGGCCGACATCGACGAGGGCATGAAGCTCGGCTGCAATCACCCCATCGGTCCGCTGGCGCTGGCCGATCTGATCGGTCTCGACACGATGCTGTCGGTGATGGAGGTGTTCTACAACGGCTTCAACGATCCGAAGTATCGGCCGGCGCCGTTGCTGAAGGAGATGGTGGCCGCAGGCCAGCTCGGCCGCAAGACCGGCAAGGGCTTCTACGACTACAGCAAGTAGCTGCGGCAGATTGCTTCGGCGGCGGGTGACGCCTGCACCCGCCGTGCATCAGGCGATGAAGGATTTCGTTCGGGGATATTGGTCGGGGACATTGGGAATGCGGCGATGCCGCGAGCGGGTATCTCGGCTGCCATTGGTCAACTGATCGCTGCACGCGATCGACTGATCACACGTTCCAATGTTCGCGTTGGGCAGTATCAACCCGAGTATCGGGCCTCGAGCCGCAGATAGCTACAAAGCTCGCGCTGAAGTGATCCAGATGGACGGCACAGCGCCGGGCGGGCAAGGGGCCATGCCTCGCTGATGCAGCCCACTAAGCCGCGACCCGGCGTGCCGTTCGTGATTTGCCGCTATGCGATGGTCCGAAGCGAGTCCCGTCGCACTCAGCGGATCTGGTACGGAGGTGGAGTCATAGAACCTCCCTGCAATCAGATGGTTTGTTGTCGTTCGGACATCGCGGCGTCGTCAGGAACGGCCACCGAGATTGGACGACGCTGTTATCGTCCTCCCGGCTGCCTGTGCTGTCAAGGCGCATCCTGACGCATTGATGAATTCGGCGTTACGGGGCGTCGATACTGCGAGTGCAGGAAAACTTTGATCACGCGCTGGTCTGATGACAAATCCGTGCAAATCACTACATGAGGGTGGCCGAGCCGTGTCGGTCGAAGAAGGTTCGCGATTGCGCCCGGTCGAGCGCGCGTCGTCCACAGCGGCGGAGACGATCAGCATGTTTTATGTAGGCGTAGTGCTTGGGGGCGACAAACGGGCTGCACGGCGCATTGATTGTGGCGCGTTAGACGGCCCAAAGTCGTCAGCGACGAAGCTGAAGGTTCCGGGAACCAAAGAATTCGTGGTGTTTTGTTTGCCGCGAGAAGCAAGGCAGGAGAACAGCGATGAGAGCAGTTGGCATTACTCTGGCGACGGTCGCCCTGTTTGCGGGGACTTGGCCCGCTCTGGCAGCGGAGCAAGACACGGCGGGCATGGTCACGGGGATCAACCGTCTCAACGGCACGATCGCGATCAAGCGCGTTCCCAACGGGACCGTCGGTGCCAACACGGCCGGAGCGGCCCAGGAGTTCAAGATCAAGGACAATGCCATGATCGAGAACATCCACGCCGGCGATCGCGTGACGTTCTCGACGTCCGACGCCGCCACACCGACGATCGTCAAGCTCGACCGGCAGAAATAGCCGACATAGCCGGATCGAGGGCGCGATGAGGCAGTGCGGTGCTCTCCGCGGTTGGGGCGTATGGCGTCTCGGGCTCTGGGCGATGATGGTCGTCGGGGCCTGCACTATTGCGAATGCGGCTCCGACCGACCTGTACCAGGCGCAGACGGTCGTGACCGGTCAGGGCGAGGACAATCGCCGGGCGGCATTTGCAGCATGTCTGGAAGACGTGCTGATCAAGGTGTCCGGTGCATTTCAGCTCAGGAACGACGCAAGGCTCGCGCCACTCGAGGCGCGGGCAGCGGAGTTCGTCACCGGCTTCGATTATCACGATCAGATGTCGGGCAAGCCGAAGCACGACGAGCAGGGCACGCGCGACCGTCCATATGACTTGACTGTGTCATTCGATCGCGCGCGGATCGATCAGTTGCTTGCGAGCTTGAACATCAAGCCGTGGCCGGCGCCGCGCCCGTCGATTGCCGTGATCGTGGCGATGACGTCGGGCGGTCGTACTTTCTTCGTTGCATCCGACGACCGGAGGTCCGATCTGCAGCGCGACGCGCTGCGCGCAGCGGCCGTCAAGCGTGGACTCGAGATCGCTCTGCCAAGCGCCTCCGAGGTCTCGAAGGCCGCCATTGAGCGGACCAAGTTGAACGATGTCCAGCCCGCGGCGGTTGCGTCGTGGTTTCCCGGCGCTGATGTCATGCTCTTTGGCGATCTCACCTGGGACGATGCCGAACTGGGCTGGGTCACGCAATGGCGCCTCGATCGCGCTGGCAAGCAGGATCGGTGGCAATTCCGTGGCGTGACGTTCGACGAGGCATTTCGCCGTGCTCTCGGTGGAGCAGCGCAACTCCTCTCCGACAACGGAGCGCCGTGAGGTTGCCGCGATAGTCTGCCACCATCCCCGTGGACCGGATGCCTGAGCCGCGCATGCGGGGCGCGAGAGTCTCGCGCCCGAGCTCGCTCGGGCAAACAGACAGGAGGGCGCCCGTGGTGAAACTCAGACCGTGTCTTGTTGCTGCGCTGTTGATTGTCACGCCCGCCTCGCTGGCGGTGGCCGCGCCGGGCCTGGTGCGCACCGCGGCCACCATGCGCGCAGGACCCGGCCCCGGTTTTCCCGTCGTCGAGCGCATTCCAGTCGGCGCCAGGATCACCATCCATGGCTGCATTCAAGGCGGCGCATGGTGCGATGTCAGCTTCGGAGGCGAACGCGGCTGGGTCGCGGCGCGGACGCTCGCCTATCTGTATCGTGAGCAGTACGTCTACCTGCCCGAATATGTCGAGTACGTGCCGACTGTCGGCTTCACGCTGACCACCTATTGGAGCAGCTTCTATTTCGGACGGCCTTGGTATCATCGGCACGCGTTCTGGAACCGCTACTGGCATCGCCATCCGCCGGTCATGGCGCAAAATCCGCCTCAGCCTGGCATGACCCCGGGGATGCCGGGTCGTGGTCCCGGCGGGATGATCCAGCCTGGCGGCGGAGCGGGCGCGGTCGCCGGCACGGGCCAACGATCCGGCCCGCCTTCGGGCATGCAAGGTCGTGTGCCGCCTGCGACTGCCGCCGGCCCCGGCGCACCTCCGGTCGTGGCTGGTGCTCCCGCTCGAGCTGCAACGCCACCCATGGTGCAGCCATTGATGAGCCGAAGCAGCGGTGCGCCGCAGAGCGCCCGCGCGCAGATGGGCGGCATGCGCATGATCGGGACTTCGCCGCAAATCGGCTTGGCGCATATCGGGGGCGGCCCCGCCATGGGCGCTGCGCGTGTCGGCGTCAGTGGCCCTCGCGGCGGCGGCGGGCGTTCCGGCCCGGACGGTGGTTTCCGTCGGCACTGAGTCATCAGCGCTGCCCTGGTGTCCGGATTGTGAAGGTGGCGTGCCGGCCGGCGCTGGCGAGGGCGGGCGCGATGACTACATGGCTGTCACTCCTCGGTGCCTCCATTGTTCTCGCCCATCGTGAAAAAGCCCGTGCTCGCTTTCCTCCTGCTCATCTTCGTGCCCATCTCGCTGTCGGCCGCGAACTATCTGCGCGGCGATCGTCGCGGCAGCTGGCAGACTGCGGACCGTTCGAGCGCGGGCCTGCTGCCATCGCCGGCGCAGCATGCCGACGCGATGGTGCGCGTATTCGCTGCGCGCACGGTGCGTTGGCGTGGCATCTTCGCGGTCCACACCTGGATCGTCGTGAAGGAGAAGGGCGGCCCGCGCTACACCCGCTACGACTACACCGCGTGGGGTGAGCCGATCCGGGTCGATGGCTTCGCGCCCGATGGTCGCTGGTTCGGTGCATTGCCGGAGACAGTGCTGGCCGTCGACGGCGATGAAGCCGAGCGGGTGATCCCGAGGATCCGCAGCGTGATCGAGAACTACCGCTTCCGCGCCTATGGCGACTACAACGCCTGGCCGGGGCCGAATTCGAACACCTTCGTGCAGGCGGCGCTGAACGCGGTTCCTGAGCTGAACGCCGTGCTGCCGCCAACCGCAATCGGCAAGGACTTCCCCTTTGACGGCTGGTGGGGGCGCACGGCCTCCGGGACCGGTCTGTTCGTATCGCTCGGCGGCTATCTCGGTGTCACCGTCGGGTGGATCGAGGGCGTCGAGCTGAACTTCTTCGGGGGAGTTCTCGGCGTCGATCTGCGTCGGCCGGCGCTGAAATTTCCCGGGATCGGCCGCCTCGGCATGCGAGCGGTCTGAGGCCCGCGATCTGCCTGTCAGGCACTGGCTGGCATGCTGCTTGCTGCGACCCTCTTCAGCGCGCCTGTGATGTCGCGGATGCGCCAAGAACGCCGGGCGAGGCGAGAAGAGGCGGATG
Source organism: Bradyrhizobium sp. SZCCHNRI1029 (assembly GCF_032487555.1). Lineage (NCBI taxonomy): Bacteria > Pseudomonadati > Pseudomonadota > Alphaproteobacteria > Hyphomicrobiales > Nitrobacteraceae > Bradyrhizobium > Bradyrhizobium sp. SZCCHNRI1029. The sequence continues at coordinate 343,607 of NZ_JAUEUK010000001.1, read as the reverse complement.
ATGAGCACGCTGTTTGCGATCTGCGCGACCTATGAGGTGGACGATGGCGCGGCGCGGGGCTTCGTTCTCCAGCGCCGCGAGCCCGACGGCAGCGCCAAGCCTTGGCCGATCCTGGTCACGCGCAAGGGCAACAATTTCTATGGCTTCGAGAATGCCTGCCCGCATCAGGGCGCCCGCCTCGACAAGCACCCGGGCGAGTTCATGGACGAGGAAGGCAATTTCCTCGTTTGTGGCGAGCATGGTGCGCAGTTCGACCTCGATACCGGACAATGCTTCATCGGGCCCTGTCAGGGCCGGACGTTGGCTCCAGTCGAGCTTGTGATCGACGACGGTGACATCTGCCTCTCCGGGATCGATCTGGACGAGGAGGACGGCCTCGACATCGACGATCCCGAGGATGACGTGCCCGACGTGCAGATCACATCGGACTGAGGCCGAGGGCCGGCGGCCGCGGCCGGGTCAGCGCTTCTTCCGTTCGGCGCGGCTGTAGTTGCTGAGGTGCCCCTCGCGTGCTGCCTGGCTGCGCGCCGCCTTGATCAGGCCGGGGCTGCGCGCTGGCGGCGCCGGTAGCGAGGGCAGGCGGGTCAGCTTGCGACTGCCGCAGGTCGGACAGACCGGCCTTTCAGAAATCCCGATCAGCAACTCGATATCCTCTGCGCAGGCTGCGCAATGGAAGCTGTAGAACGGCATGACGTCATCCCTCATTGTCGCTGAGGGGCGTTGCACGAAGCGGGCCAGCGCCATTGCGCATCGAATTCGCCGATTCAGGGCGCGTTTGCACGCTGACGGCAGCGTTTTTTGCTGCGCATGTCCCGAATGCGACGCGACTGGGGTCGAACATTCGACAGCAGTGCAGAGCTCTTCCGCCTGGCCGGCCGGCCCCGGATATCCGGGCGCCAGCCGGACGGACAAAGCGGATCAGGCGTTGGTCTTCGGCACGTACTTGCCGGCGACACACTTGTAACTCTGCAGATGCCACTCGTGATAGGGACCCTTGGACATCCAGTCTGCGATTCCGATCTGCGCGCTGACGGCGCAGGATGTCATCGTGATGCCGGACATCTCGCTGTTGGTGACGACCTTCTCCATGCAGAGCTGGCCGTTGCATAGCATTGCGACGAGAGTGACGAGCACGTTGATTCTGCCTCCAAAGAGTGGGACCCGGTCAGGATCGGGAAAGCAGAGTTCATGCCAAGTTATGAATCCACGCCGTGCTGCTACGGAACGGATTGCTACGGGTGTCACTTCATGACCACAGAAGCGTGACGGATTCACTGCTTGGATCACGCAGCGTTGGGCAACCGGCCTGCGTTTGCTGCTCGATCAATTGGCGATTTGCCCGTGTTGTGCTGTTCGGCCTGAGTGCCGGGCCTGAGCCGGACCTGTTGCGTCAAATAACAGGCAGCGCCTGCGCAGTCCTGCGGCGCCCGCGGACGTTGTTTTCGGTCTTCGGGCGGAATATCGCCGTTCATTGGGTGAATCAGAGTTCGATTCGCAAGGGTGTCTGCAGACGAACCGCCGATTCCCCGCATGATATTTGGCCGGATGCCAGACTTTCCGGTGGCGCTGATACCGACGCCCCGATGCCCGGTGCTGCGAGCCTCCGGTCCGTCAGGCCTCGTTCAATCCGGCACCTCGATCGGTCAGGATCTTCTGACCCTTCGCCGTCAGCTCGTAGATGTCGCCGTCCTTGGCGACATAACCTTCGCGGATCAGTCCATCGAGTTCGTCCTGCCGGTCGGGCGAGAAGGCGATCGCCTGGCCGATATCCGAAAGCGTCGCGATCTGGTCGTCCGTCAGCATGGCCATCCTCCCGTTGTTGATCCGAACGCCATGGCGTCGCGAATGTTCCGGGAGCACTAGGCTCTACGCCTTGCGCACGAACTCCGACTTCAGGTTCATCTGGCCGATGCCGTCGATCTTGCAGGCGATGTTGTGGCCGTCGCTCGCCTCCTGCAGGCGGATGTTGCGCACCTTGGTGCCGCCCTTCACCACCGACGACGATCCCTTCACTTTCAGGTCCTTGATGACGATGACGCTGTCACCGTCGGCCAGAACGTTGCCGTTGGCGTCGCGGATGCTGGCGTCGTCGCCGGCCGATGCCGCAACGGCGGCGTCGCCGCTCCATTCATGGCCGCATTCGGGACAGACCCATAGCGCGCCGTCCTGATAGGCGTGCTCGGAGCGGCATTGCGGGCAGGTCATTGCGTCGGTCATCTCATCCTCGGGCGCGGGCAGAAGCGTAGCGCAGCGTTAGAGGCTCGGATGGAACCGGGCAAGGAAAATCCCGGGGAGGGCAGCGCGCGGCGCAGATGGGCTGCGCGCCGCCATCGTCGGTCGGCAGCGTCACGCCGCCTTGCGCTCGGGGGTTTTGCTGGCCGGCCCGGTCTCGGCCGCTTCCATCGCCCGGAGATAGGTGTCGAGCAGCGTCTCGTGCTCGTCGCGCTCGTCCTGGTCCTGCTTCCTGAGCTTGATGATCTCCTTCAGGATCTTGACGTCGAAGCCTTCGCCCTTGGCCTCGGCGAACACTTCCTTCTTCTGCTCGTTCAGCTCCGCCAATTCGCCATCGAGGTGCTCGATCCGCTCGATGAAGGACCGGATGCGCGCGCCGGGAATGCCGATCTCTGACATGGTGACTCCTGTACTAATGGGACGGAGAAAATGCGCGGCAGTTCGTTGCCAATGTCTTAACGGGCGCGCTTTGCCCACATCAGTGAATCCGACGTGCTTAACGCGGAACCGGGCGGGCTGCGATGTTGCCGAGCGGGCGCCATGCGCTAGCTCTGCTCCGCCGCCGAGAGCTTCTGAAACTGCTTCTTCATCGCATTGACGCGGCCGAGATAACCGGCGACCGAATGGTCGCCGCAGCGCTCGCCATCCGCCGGCTTGAAGCCACGGCGCGCGAACCCGGCCGCCGGCCCGGCGCCGCACAGATGAATGACGGCCGCGAGATCCTGCCGCTGCTGCGCGCTCGGCTTGGCGCCAGGCTGCCGCGCGAGCACGGCAGCGACCTGGCGGTCGAGCGAGATCACCGTGAGCGCCACCGCATGCGCCGGCCATGCGCGGACGTACAGGCTCGGTGACCCACAGCCGTCGCTGACCACCTCGTGATCCCGGATGCAGAACCGTGCGGCGTCGGCAAAGGCGCCGTCGGTCATCTGGAACAAGCCGACGGCGCTGGACGCCGGCTGATACAGCGCGAACGGATTCCATGCGAAGCGCCAGCGCCAATAGGTGCGCGCCACCGGATTGCCCGAGCTCTCGGTCTGCGCCAGGGCGGCGAGCAGCTCCGGCGTGATCGATCGTGTCGAGCTCTCACGGAACAGCGCGCCATATTGGCGCCAAGTCTCTTCCGGCTCCTTGTCGAGCGAATGACCCGTCACCACGAACAGCTCGGTCGGCTTGCGCAGGACGTGATAGGCCAGATTGACCAGCGCGAAGGTCACGAGCAGCACCAAGGCGCCGCAGGCGATCTTGATCCATCGCGGCGCCGCGCCCACCGTCCGGCCCAGCCACTGCGCACCGCGCCCTGCGATTCGCTTCGCATCGCGCCGCAGCGCGCGCCAGCGGCTGCCGCGTTGCGGCTTGCGCATTTTTTGTTGGCGTGGGGCAGGGGATTTCGGCAACTGATTACCTCGGCCGCCGGTGTGCCGGTCCATGGTTAAGGAAGAATTTGTGCAATCGCGTCATCCTGCCACTTTCTGGTGTGGGGCGGGGCGTGATGAAGAAATCGGTCAGTACTCTGCTGATGGTGCTGTTGTCGGTGCTGGCGGCGGGCATCCTGGTGTCCACGGCGATCCTGATGAGCGGCGCCGCGGGCCGCTATCGCGAGAGCGTCGCGACCGAGCAATTGACCGCGGCCGACAAGGCGATCTTCCAGAACGTCCTGGTCATGCGCGCCCACCGCGGCGACATCCAGAGCGTGCTGCTGAGCGAGGACGATCCGCGCGCCAAGCTCACCGAATATCAGGGCATCGAGGCCAAGGGCTATGACGGCATCGTCGCCGCGCTCGCCGGCGTCGACATGCCCGAGCGCGACGACCTCATGGCCGGGTTGAAATCGAGCTGGGACGCCACGGTTCCGCAGTTCAAGCTGCTGTTCGATGAAGCCGCGAAGCCGCGCTCCGAACGCGTGCTGGCGCGTACGCAGGCCTGGTACCAGGCAATGACCAAGACGCTGGACGTCGCCAACGCTGCCTCGCTCGCCGTCTCGAACCGCGCCTGGATGACCGATCCGGCGATCGCCAAGATGGTGCAGGCGCGGCGGCTGGCCTGGCAGGTCCGCGACCGCTATGGCCTGCAATGCTCGGCGCTGCGTCCCAACATCAACGCCTCCAAGCCGCTCGACGACACCCAGAAGGGCGCGATCGCGCAATGGCGCGGCACCGTCGCGGCCGGCTGGTCCGGGCTCGACGACCTCTTGGCGGGGGGCGGCAGCACCGGGCTCGCCGGGGCCGTGAAGACCTCGCGCGCCGAGGTCGAGGCCGCGCATCAGCGCATGGACCAGCTCGCCAAGGGGTTTGACGGCAGCGGCAAGCCGGCGATGCCGGCGCCGGAATGGAACGCGTTCTGCCAGGGCCCGTTCGCCGGCATCATCGCCATCGGCATGACCGCGCTCGACGGCTCGATCGCGCGCGCCGAGGAGATCAAGACCGCGGCGCTGAGCAGCCTGATCGTCCAGTCGCTCGCCTTCATCACCGCGCTCGTGGTGGCCGGCCTGGCGCTGCGCGCGGTGCGCGTCCGCCTGATGCGCCCGGTCGGCGTCCTGATGCAGGCGATCCAGCGCATCGGCCAGCGCGACTACCAGACGCCGGTGCCGCAGTTCGCTCATGCCGACGAGTTCGGCGCCATGGCTGCCGCCCTCGAGGGCCTGCGCGAGAGCGCCGCCACCGCCGAGCAGCTGTCGCGCGAGCGCGAGCTCGACCAGGGCCGCCGGCTGGAGCGCTCGCAGGCGATCGACAGCGCCTGCAAGAGCTTCGACGACACCGTGCAGGCGGTCATCGTCAGCATGGGCAACTCGACCGGCCAGCTCGATTCCAGCGCCGGCGAGGTCCGCAAGCTGGTCGATGAGTCCACCGAGCAGACGGCCGCGGTCGCCAGCGCCGCGGAGACCGCGACAACCAATCTCGAGACCATCGCCGCCGCCACCGAGGAGCTGACCGCGTCGGTCTCCGAGATCGCGGCCCAGGTGCAGGCCTCCGCGGCCGATGCGCGCCAGGCGGTGGAGAAGGCGGCGCAGACCAACGCCACCGTCGAGATGCTCGACCGCGCCGCCAACCGCATCGGCGAGGTGGTCAAGATGATCACCGCGATCGCCGCGCAGACCAACCTGCTGGCGCTCAACGCGACCATCGAGGCGGCGCGCGCCGGCGAAGCCGGCCGCGGCTTCGCCGTGGTCGCCGGCGAGGTCAAGAACCTCGCGGCGCAGACGGCGACCGCCACCGACGACATCACCCGCCAGATCGCCGAGATCCAGGCCGCCACCGGCGAGTCGGTCGAGGCGATCCGCGCCATCAGCCACAACATCTCCAGCATCGACGAGAAGATGACGGCGATCGCCGCGGCGGTCGAAGAGCAGCGCGCCGCCACCACCGAGATCTCGCGCAACTTCCAGCATGCCGCCCAGGGCACCCGCGCCGTGACCGACACGATCGGCTCGGTCGCAGCCCTCAACCGCCAGACCGGCAATGCGGGCGCGGCGATGGTCGACTCCGTCCGCCGCATGTCGACGGATGCCGATCGTTTCCGCGTGGCGGTGGAGGGCTTCCTCGGCACCGTGCGCAAGGCGTAGCATCGCCAAGCGGGCGCGATCCCGCGACGCAGATGGCGCCCGAGCCTTGCCGGTCGTTGGCCCTCTGAAGGGAGAGGGCGCGGGGAATGCCGGGCGCTGGCCGCACCCATGGCCCGCCTGCAGAAGATAAGCAGGCGGCAGTCACCACAGGTTCAGCCGAGGCATCCCGGCATTCCCCGCGCGATGGTTTTCACGCTTATGTCGCGATCTCCCCGGTGTCCGGCTTGTTAGCCACCGTCGCACGGCGCGATCATCATCACCACCGCACTTGGCGCCAGCTTCGGGGCGCCAGGACCACGCGTCTTCACGTCCGCAAGCGTGCCGTTCGTCGGCGGGCCTCAAGCCCGCTGCGGCACACTCACAGCCACCGCATCTCCGGCCCACGTCTCGTGACGATCGCGATGCGCCCCTCTCGGCGGGCCGGGATGGGCGTAGACAATCATGATTTTTGAAAAAGCGAAAGTGATTTATTTTTCACCGAAGGACTGGACAGGCCAGATCAGCTTGAGGCCGCTGATGAAATAGCTTTGTCGGCGCAGGCGGGTTTTTGCGTCATTGCGAGCCGACGGGTCCGCGCCGAGGCGCAGCCCGTGGCAGGATCCGCAGCACTCCAGAATTCTCATGCCGCCCTGGATTGCTTCGTCGCCTTCGGCTCCTCGCAATGACGAGAGTCCGTAGGGCGGGGTTTGGCGCAGCCGTAACCGCCGCCTGCGGAGGAAGGGCGGATCACGCTGCGCTGATCCGCCCGACGGCTCCGTGCGCGGACGGAACAGTTCGGGCACCCCGCCGGTTGAGGCCGTTTCAGACCCATCATCAGCCACGAAGGAGACGCGTCATGCAGGACATCAGGGAACACATGGAAGTCATCGGCGCCGACGGCGTGCATGTCGGCACCGTCGACCGCGTCGACGGCAACCGCATCAAGCTGACCAGGAAGGACAGCGGCGAGGGCAGCCACAAGGGGCATCATCACTTCATCGACAAGGGTCTCGTCGCCGAGGTCGAAGGCGACAAGGTGCGGCTGTCGGCCATCGGCGCCGTCGCGGTGACGATGGAGGAGGAGACCTAGCCTGCGGAGCGCGTCGGCTGCGCCGCGAGTTGCGTGTCATTCGTTGTTCGAGCCGGGATAGGTCAATTTGTCGCCGGCTCGCACCGCACCCTCAGATAACGTCGCCGCACGAACCTCGTCGTGGCCCATGAGATGATACACGGCGCGGCCGGCATCGATCAGGTAGTCGGCGACGATGCGACGATGACAGCGCCACCACACCGCCTCCGCGCACATGATGGCCGTGCGTTGCGCGGCCGACACGGTCAGCAGGCGATCGAAGCCGCGCCGGAAGTCATCGGACAGGGCGTAGTCAGCGTAATGATGGAAGCTCTTGTTGGTCCAGAAGCCGTTCGTGTCCGGTGAAATGCCGCTCGTCTTGCGCAGGCCGCCGAGCTCGGCAATGCGCAGATGGCCGATCTGATGGCGCGCGAGCTCGGCCGGCAGCACCTCCGAATTGTACTGCGGGTTGGTCCGCGAGCGCGGGATGCGCCTGATATCGACGACGAGCTGAACCTCGCCGGCCCGCAACAGCGTGACGAACTCGGCGATCGTCCGCGTGGAGTGCCCGATGGTGAAGACGGGAAGCGCGTCGCGCGCCCGTGTCATTGCGGTCTTGGCGGGTGAGTGCTCGGTCATCCCTGCGAACCGCGAGCCTCATTGCCGCTCACCCTGGTCAAGGCGCTCTCCTTGTGAGCGGCGATGTGCTCGCTCTTGTCGCTCTTGATCTCGTATTGCGGAGAGTCCTTGCTGGCGCGGTGACGATAGCCCTTGTAGTCGAAGTCGCGCACATGCACCGCGACGATGCGTCCGGTCACGCGGCCGGCCTCCGAGTTCCAGGAGACGTGGTCGCCCTTCGCAAACTTGGTCATCTGTCTGCTCTGTAAACAGCCGCGATCCGCACTTCAGCCAGGAACGGCTCAGGCAAAGGCATGTTCCATCCATCGCTGGTCAATCCGCTCCGGCGAGCCGCGATTGCCTGGTCCCGCGGGATATCTGATCCAGATCAATCCGCAGCTGCCCGCGACCTTCAGAGTGCTCCTGTCGAGGTCGCGGCCGGATGGTCGATGTGACATGCAAAGGGAGAGCCGTTCCATGCGTACTTTTGCCTTCATGATCGTCTTGCTGGCGTCAGTCAGCCTCAATCCCTTGTTCGCTCAGGGGCAAGGAAAACCTTCCCCCAATCCCGCGGAGACCAAAGCGAGTTCAGGCGTGCCGGCAAGAGAGAAGGGGCAGTCGACCAGCGAACGTCAGAAGCAGCACACGCTGCATCGGATGGGACCCGGCATCGATTGGGACCACCGTAAGGCAGGTCGCGACTGGAAGATCTCTCCTCAGCGCGAGAAGAACGACGCTCATGGCAAACGAGACGGAGCGAGCTGAACGGCTCGTTCCCTGCGACATGACGCTGGCGCTTGGTGCTCGCCTGCGATCGCTATGCTGGCGTGGTGGCATCCAGCGATGACAACATCCGGCGTCTCCCGTCGGGCCGATGACGGTCCCGCATCGTGCGACGAGCTAGCGCTCGTCGTCCGCCGGGGGAGACGGACGCACGCACGATGCGCCGCCTCCGAGGCGCCGTGGGTCTTGAAATTGGCGCGTGCCTCGGTCAGCGACAGCGCTCCATTGGGACCACCACGGACGAGGTCGGCATCGTGGTCGTCCTGGCCGTCGTGCTCCCAATAGCAGACCGGGCAGATCTCGAACCCGCCGCGCTCACCCAGAGTGAGGAAGCGGCAGCACGGGCAGCGATAGCGCACCTCCGACGGCGGCTCGGTGACATCGCGATACATCAGGGCGTGATGATGCGAGTCTGAAAGACCTGCGTCAACGGCGAGCCGCCGGCGGGCCAAGCAGCGCGCCATCTTTGCGAAAGCGATGCATTTGTTATAACAACTATAGGTTGATATTTTGATCGAGATGGGGACAAATCATCCTCGCCGAATCCGCGAGGCAAGCCTCACGCAGCGTTTCGCGTGGCTTGAGAGGCGTGGCGTTTGGCCATCGTTCAGTCCCGACCGGCTGGATTTCAATCACCAAGGAGTTTTTCATGCGCATTGGCTTTGCATTGTCGACCCTCTCCGTCGTCGTGGGATCGTCCGTTCTCGGCTGGGGCCTGACCGCGCCGCACCCCGCGCAGGCGTTCCTGGAGGACATCTGCATCCCGCGCGTGAAGGACGGCTTGAGGAATTGTCTCGCGCCGGCCAGCGCGTGCCGCAATCCGGCGGAGGCGCTCAACCGGGGCTGCCTGCTCGAGGCGGTGCAGTTCGCCGTCATCCCGCCCGGCCGCAGCATGGTCCACGCCGACTCCACCTATTTCATCGCCCAGGCGCTCGGCTATCGCGCCGACGTGGCGTATTGGATCGCCGCCTACAACGAGAATTCCGACTACGCGCAATATGCGCCGATCGATCAGTGCGGCGGGCAGGCGACATCGACCAATTCCGGCGCCAGCTACATCACCGCCAAGTTCAACGGCTTCCAGCGCACCAACAACACCACCGACGGGCCGCTCTATCATTATCTCCTGAACTTCTCGCCGAATGGGCAGGGCACCGACGTGCACGGCGCCAGCGGCGTGCAGGCGGTGTATCCGTTCCACTATCCGCCCCCCGGCTATCCCATCACCATCGACAGCGTCTATCAGGGCACGCTGTACGATCTCCGGCAATGGGCGATGAAGCCCGACGACGGCCCGGGCCTGCTGTGCACCGCCGGATACACGGTGCCGAACGGCTCCTCGAACTTCAGCGGCCCGCAATGCCTGGCGAACGTGCCGATCAGCGGCAACGTGCCGCTGCTGGAGAACTACGCCATCGGGCCGGCCCTCAACATCACCTCGGGACCGAAGGTGCTCGACAACAGCAACGGCGTCGTCGACTACACCCAGCTCAAATCCTGGCTGGACGACAAGAGCAAGACGACCGGCGTGCTGTTCGACGACCCCAGGAAGCCGCCGGTGCCGGTGCAGATCGCCCGGATCGGGCTCTATCTGCACTCCCTGCAGGATGCCTCGTCGCACGGCACCTTCTGCGGCGACGACGCGCCGTCGCCGCCGGGCGGCTCGGATGTCGGCAGCTACATGGCCATGAGCTCCGGCAGCATCAAGCTCAGCTTCGGCACCTATTGCGCCACCGGCCCGCATCTGGCGAGCCACGTCCAGGAGACCGGCACCGGCGACGCCAGCCTGCCGCTGCGCGACTACGTAGCGCTGAACAACACCGTCGACGAGCTGATCCTGTTCGGCAACACCGTCGCCAAGCCGCGCGGCTGGATCGTCAACCCCAGTCTGCTGCCGCCTGATGTCGTCGGGGCCAAGAGCGCGGCCGGTGACAGCGCCGCCGATTTGAAGTCGCGCCTCGTCGGCCGCATCGTGCAGGGCCAGCAATGGTCGCGGGCGGAGGTCTACAACTCTGGCGTGGTCACCCTGCCGCTGCAACGCACCGACGCCCAGGACCGCCTGAACACGATGAACGCCGCGCTGGGCGCCTATGCGAAGCGGCTGCTGGCCGCCAACCCCAAGCTGACCCCGCTGCGGCCGATGCCGGGCAATTCGTTCGACCCGAACGACAAGTCGGTGTGTTTCAAGTAGCGCCGCAGGGCGGGCAAAGCGCCGCCGCAAGGCGGCGCGTGCCCACCATTGCGAACCGCCCGTACCCTAAGGGCTATCCCGCTCATCCGAGCCTGCTGATGTTTCGTGCGCCGTTTAGGGGGATTCCGTCGTCGAGAGCGTCTTCCAGAGCAGATATCCGCCCAGCACGATCAGGATCATCGGCATGAGCGGCAACGGCAAGGCAAGAAGATCCCACAGGCCGGCCGCAAGAATGATGACCCCGATGACCACGCCGAACCTGTCGACCTTTAGGCTCCGTTGCGTCCGCACCATCTGTGCGCCCAGGATGAGGATGCCGACGCCCACCAGGAACCAGCCCCAGGGAAGCCCTGCGAGCATGACCACGCCGAGCCAGATGAAGAATACGGCCCAAGCGGCTGAATCGATTTGACGGTGCGGATCGGGCGCGTCGTGGGATGGGACGAGAGATGCTTGCGAGTCGGCCATGATACTGCCTCCGCTTCTCTGACGATGACAGCTTGATGCGGATTCACTTCGACCCTGTTGATGCAGGTCAACCAAAGCGCGCGGGAAGCGCGTGGCTGTGTCCACAGCGTGGCGCCGGCAAAGCGCACACCCGCGAGCACGACCGCCTCGTCTTCTAGGAGATGCACGCCGAACCGCGCCGCCTCGGCGCGCGCCAGCTTCAGCTCTTCGGGAAAGGTGCGGTGATCAAATTCATGGTTGCCCATCACCATGACGATCGGCACGCCACGATGTGGAGGTTCATGGCGGGCAGGGAGGTGGAGCCCAGGGCTCGCTGCGTAGGGCGCGTTAGCGAAGCGTAACGCGCCGATCTGGTCGAGCGGCGGATTACGCTCCGCTCATCCGCCCTACGCTTGCTAACGCTCCTGGTCCGGCTGATCAGCACCATCCCTTCTTCCAGTGGCCCGGCGGACAGTGATGACCGCGCCAACCCACCTTTCGGCCGCGACTCCAGCCGAAGGCCCGGTGACCGCCTCCGCGGCCCCAGCCATGACCATGACCATGGCCATGACCGCCTCTCACCTCGATGAGATCAGATGCGCCGCGATCGACCTGAAGGGGAGCGCGAGGCAACGCGCTGGCGGGCACGATCAGCGCGGTTGAAATCGATGTTGCCAAGATGAGGATCGCTTTGCGCATGTGACTCCCTCGGATGTCTGGAAGATGAACTGAGAGGCTTACGGCTTTTCTGTGTCTTCAAGCGAAAGGGGGGCCGAGAAGCGGGATCGTATCCCGTTCGCGCGCCCACTACTTCCTATGCGTGCTGGAGCCGGTGGTCGTCATGCGTTGGCCGGGAGCGCTCTCGGAATGCCCCGGGCCGGCGGCGGTGTTGCTCTGATGACCGGGCGCGTACTCCGAAGCGCCGGGCGCCGTCGACGTCTTGCTACGCTGCATCTGCTGACCGGGCGCCTTCTTCGACGCGCCGTGCGAACTTGCGCCGGTCTCTGCGGCGAACACGGGCGAAGCGGCGAACAGAGCCGCCGTCAAGACGATTGCCATCTTCATGAACGAACCTCCTTCGTTGTTGGGTTCGTAGTAAACAGCGGCGTGTCGGCGATCGTTCCGCTGCACCGGGAAATCCTGGGGATCGAGTAGCAGACGCGGTATGATGTTCGGGCGGCCTGAGAGTGCATCCGTCTCGGCAGCCGCGATCCCGGATGTCGCTCTCGCTCATCCGGGTTACGAACGCTCATTCATGACAGGACCATCACCATGTCCCGCCTGCACCGGATCGACCTGCCCACCGCCGGCTGCCTCGCCATCGCGGCGCGGCCGAGGGCGGAGGACTGGCTGGCGGAGGACATCGCGGCCTGGGTGGGCGAGGGCATCGCCGTCGTCGTCAGCCTGCTGGAGCCGGCTGAGGTTCATGACCTCGGCCTTCAGCGCGAGGCCGCGCTGTGCCAGTCACACGGCATGGCCTTCGTGTCATTTCCGATCCCCGACCGTGGTCTTCCTGAGAGCCGCAGCGTAGCGTTGCAGCTCGCGCACGACGTCGCCGCGCGGCTGACGGACGGCCAGACGGTCCTGATCCATTGCCGCGCCGGCATCGGCCGCTCCGCCGTCATCGCGGCCTGCGTGATGATTCGGCTGAGCATTGATGGAGCTGAGGCCTTCGACCGGATCGCCGCCGCACGCGGCGTGCGCGTGCCGGATACGGAAGATCAGCGGGAGTGGGTGAGGACGTTCGAGCGCAAACAGATCGAGTAAAGTGCAGCGTCACTGTAACTCCCGCTGCGGCCGATGCCGGGGAATTCGTTCGCGGCGGGCGACAAGGCGGTGTGCTTCAAGTAGCGCCGGAGGCCGAGCCAGTAGAAGGGTGCGTGTTCTCTCCCCACGTCATTCCGGGGCGCGCGAAGCGCGAGCCCGGAATCCATACTCACAGGCCGCGGGGCTGGGCACACATCGCCGCGGCCTGCATCTCGCAACTCATAGCCGCTCGTGCTTATGGATTCCGGGCTCGCGCTTCGCGCGCCCCGGAATGACGGAAGAGAGAGCCTGCCCAGCCACGCCGAGCAGGCGACTACACCTCCACCACCAGCTCCGGATCGAAATCCGGGTTCTCGCGGCCATAGCCGTGCGGGTTGCAGATCACGCGGGTGGCGCCGATCGAATAGTCCGAGGGCGTGTGGATGTGGCCGTGGACCCACAGCGCCGGCTGGGTGGCCAGGATTAGCGCCGAGAGATCGGAGGCGTAGGCGGCGGTGACGCGGTCGTTGCGGTAGCGCTCGGCGACTGAGCCCCAGCCGGGGGCGTGGTGGGTGACGACGATGGTCGGGCCGTCGAACGGCGTCTCCAAGAGGCCCGCGAGCCAGGTGCGCGATGTCAGGTGCAGGCCGAGCGCCTCCCGCGGCGTGAACCGCAGCCACGGCTCGTCCTGCCAGATGATGCAGCGATGGTCGTGCATCGTGTCCCCGCAGGCGGCCATGGCCTCCGCCTCGCTGTCGGGGCCGAAGATCGCATAGTCGGTCCACAGCGTGGCGCCCGCAAAAGCGCACGCCCGCGAGCACGACCGCCTCGTTCTCCAGCAGATGCACGCCGAACCGCGCCGCCTCGGCCCGCGCCAGCTTCAGCTCCTCAGGGTAGGTGCGGTGATAATATTCATGGTTGCCCATCACCATGACGATCGGCACGTCCTCCGCCACGATCTCGCGCAGCCGCGCAAACCCGTTCACCGCCCCCTCGCCAACATCGCCGGCGACGACCACCACATCGACCCCGGGCAGCGCCTCGATCGGCTTGATGTCGGCCACGTCGGCGTGGAGATCGGAGAAGATGTGGAGGTGCATGTGGGGCAGGGAGGTGGAGCCCAGGGCTCGCTGCGTAGGGCGCGCTAGCGAAGCGTAACGCGCCGCTCCGGTCAAGCGGCGGTTGACGCTCCGCTAATCCGCCCTACGCTGGCAAATCCGCACGCCTGTATAATCTGCCGAAGTCATCCGGTCTATTTGACCTGCCGGAATCATTCAGGGCTGCTAATCAATTCGTAGGATCTGAAGCTCGTCGAGTTTATCCAGCTATCCATACGGCGGCCGCAAATTTGGCAATCTTCGTAGTCCGTGTCCGGAAATGGAGTTGTGGTCGAGATTTTCTTATACAATGCGCCGCATTCGCATCTGTATTGACCGATCAATTCCCGCCAGCCGCCGCCCATGAGAACCTCCTCTGCTGTCAAGTTATTTATCGATTCATTTGGTCCTTGCGCTTCTAGTGTCCGCCGCTCTGTTGGATAGTGCTGATGCGAGGAGTGCTTAGGCTAGAATTGGCTCAATTAGCTTCGCCAATTCTTGTCGCCTAGTTTTCCTTCGAGCCAAATCAGATGCCGCGCGCTCGACAGCCTCACAATAGTCTCTGATCGATCGTGGAGTTCTGGGATTTGGCTCTCTCAGGTACGAGTCGACATCAGAAGCAAATTTCTCGAGAAGTTTTTGAAGCCGCCGTCTCTTTGCTTCCGGAAGCGGGAATTTCTGCGAGTGTTCCGAAAAAAGGAGGAATAGAGTGTAGAAGTCGGATTTTTTCTTCCATCGTGTCTTGTTGATGGTGGGCAATACTTCCGAAAGTTCGATCAGCGTGCTGTTGAAGGCCTTTTCCATTTTTCGGCGGTCAGGAAACTCTCTTTCGTAGGCCTCGTACCAGCGATCAAGTGTCTCCTTCTTGTTCTGGAGGCCGTGCAGAAATCCAACTGCGAGCTCGCTCACATACTCGATGTCGATCATGCGCCGGACGTCGTTGGGCGTAAATACGCCGATTTCCGCCCAGGCTTCATTGTCAGAGATCTTTTCAACGGAGTGGATGAATTCACCCCAATAAGTTGCGTGTCGAAGTTCCTGCTTATTGAGCGCGACAACATGGCGATTGAGGCGGCTAAAGATCGAGCGCAATTCTTCTTCTGGTATTTCCGGAAGGGTGCGAACAACGAAATTGTAGTTGTATATTCGTTTGCGCTCGTCTTCGCTAAGGTCGTCGAATGCCATATCAGCCCAATTAGGGCTATCCTCGCCCGAGAGCGTATAGCCGCCGCGGATGAACTCGAGACACGCTCGAACGCGTTGTTGGCCGTCTACCACGACGTATACGTCATTCCCTTGTGCGTCGGTGTATTCCTGCATGTAGAGTTCGGGAATTGGATAGCCATGCAAGATGCTGTCTATAAGGTATGACTTCTGTTTTTCAGTCCAAACCGGATTCCTTTGAAATGGCGGACGAAGTTGCAGTTCCTCTGCTTGATATCGTTTGTTCAGCCAAGCCACATTGTGCGTGGTTGACGAAAGTAGGTTCTTGTCCATTAGAGGGCCATAAGCGTTGCTGAAAGTGTTTCGAGGCCATTCATGTGATAAGCTCGAAGCGCGTCGTAGTCCCTGTAAAGACGCAGTTTGATGTCGCGCTCTTCGGTGGGGCGCTCCCCAGACATTGCGGAAACCGCTTCGGTCCACGTGCGGACGAAGGGCAAATAGGGGAGCACTTTGTCTGTAGCGATCACTCCCCAATAGATGTAGTTTGTCCGATGTTCTTTGACGGCTTCGCGGTCCCTATGTGTGCGAACATCTGGAAGCTTCAGAGACCTTAGGGCGCGCCAAGCGATTGAGAAGTGATAGTCAGATATTACGGCAACATCGATGTCCGACTGGGGCGAAAATGCTCTGAAGTCTTTGCGTGGATTGAGACTGAACCCGATGCTGCCGCTTCCTATCACCGTTATGTTTAATGGATCTACTTCAATTAACTTTGCGAGCTTTCTTTTCCAAGTGCGATAGAGCTCCCAATCATCGTCAAATACAAATGGAACGCGCTCCATTAGGTGTGTTGATGCGGCGGCTTCGAGCCCATGCTTCAGAATTGCCGCTTTAAAGTCTGCCGCTTTTGGAGGGGCCAACGGATTTGAGTCGGGAGATGTCATGAGGGCGATATCTCACTGCCCGGAATCAGATTCGAACCAAGGTGTTAAGAATTAATATTGCCAAGAAAGGGCGAGAATATCTCGCCCTTTCTCTTGTGTTAAGCCCTGCTTCAGGTTGGGGTGAGCTTTTTCATTGTACCTGATCGTGCTGCCTCACGAACACCCCGTCGTGCTTCCGCACGTATCGCACTTCATGCACGTGCCATTCCGCACCAGCGTGAAGTTGCCGCACTCCGAGCACATCTCGCCTTCGTAGCCCTTGGCCTTGGCTTCGGCGCGGCGTTCGGCCTTGGAGGCGACTTGGGTGGTCGCCGTGCCGGCCTTGCTCCATTGCAGCGCCTCGAGCTTCTCGGTGGGCGAGAGGTCGTGCTGCGGCTCCTGCTTCAGGGCGGTGGCGCCGTCGAGGGAGTCGCCGGCGCGGGCGTGGGAGAGGGCGGTGAGATTCACCCCACCCCGATCGGAAGCGGAGCTTCCGATCGACCCTCCCCCTGCAGGGGAGGGTGACGACGAGCCGCCGCGCATCACGACGAGGTTGTCGGTGCGGGAGCGGGTCAGGCCGCGCGAGACGTATTTCGCGGCTTGCTGGCTCGGGCCGTCCTCCGACGGCTTGCCTTCGTCGACACCGCGGCCGAGCGCGTCGAAATTGCTCTCGGACGGATCGACATGGGCGAGGTCGAAGCGCGACATGTAGCTGACGGCGAGCTCGCGGAACACGTAGTCGAGGATCGACGTCGCATACTTGATCGAGTCGTTGCCCTGCACCGGGCCGGCCGGCTCGAAGCGGGTGAAGGTGAAGGCGTCGACATACTCCTCCAGCGGCACGCCGTACTGGAGGCCCAGCGACACCGCGATGGCGAAGTTGTTGATGAAGGAGCGCAGCGCCGCGCCCTCCTTGTGCATGTCGATGAAGATCTCGCCGAGGCGGCCGTCATCATACTCGCCGGTGCGCAGGTAGACCTTGTGGCCGCCGACGACCGCCTTCTGGGTGTAGCCCTTGCGGCGATCCGGCATCTTCTCGCGCTCGCGCATCACCACGATGCGCTCGACCAGCTTCTCGACGATCTTCTCCGAGACCTGCGTGGCGCGCGCCGCCATCGGCTTGTCGTAGAAGGACTCGACCGCATCGTCCTCGTCGTCATCGTCGGCGATGAGCTGCGAGTTGAGCGGCTGCGACAGCTTCGAGCCGTCGCGGTAGAGCGCGTTGGCCTTCAGCGCGAGCTTCCAGGACAGCAGATACGCCGCCTTGCAGTCCTCGACCGTGGCGTCGTTCGGCATGTTGATGGTCTTGGAGATCGCGCCCGAGATGAACGGCTGTGCTGCCGCCATCATGCGGATGTGGCTCTCGACCGAGAGGTAGCGCTTGCCGATCTTGCCGCAGGGATTGGCGCAGTCGAACACCGAATAATGCTCGGCCTTCAGATGCGGCGCGCCCTCGACCGTCATCGCGCCGCAGATGTGCACGTTGGCGGCCTCGATCTCGCGCTTGGTGAAGCCGATCGCGGTGAGCAGGTCGAAGGTGGGGGCGGCGATCGCATCGGTGGTGACGCCGAGCTGCTTGACGATGAAGTCCTCGCCGAGCGTCCACTTGTTGAACACGAACTTGATGTCGAACGCGGTCGGCAGCGCCTTCTCGACCTTGGCGATGGCCTCGTCGGTGAAGCCCTTGGCCTTCAACGTGGTGGCGTTGACGCCGGGGGCGTTCGACAGCGAGCCGTGACCGACCGCATAGGCCTCGATCTCGGCGATCTCGCTCTCGCGATAGCCGAGCACGCGCAGGGCCGCGGGCACGGCGCGGTTGATGATCTTGAAGTAGCCGCCGCCGGCCAGCTTCTTGAACTTCACCAGCGCGAAATCAGGCTCGATGCCGGTGGTGTCGCAATCCATCACCAGGCCGATGGTGCCGGTGGGGGCGACCACGGTGACTTGGGCGTTGCGATAGCCGTTGGTCTCGCCGAGCGCGAGCGCGTCGTCCCAGGCCTGGATGGCGTGGCTGACCAGCGAGACCTGCGGGCAGTGGGCGTGGTCGAGCGGCACCGGGGCGACCGAGAGCGCCTCATAGCCGGTCGCCTCGCCGCGCGCGGCGCGGCGATGGTTGCGGATGACGCGCAGCATGTGCGCGGCGTTCTTCTTGTAGCCGGGGAAGGATCCGAGCTCGCCGGCCATCTCGGCGGAGGTCTTGTAGGCGATGCCGGTCATGATGGCCGAGAGCGCGCCGCACAGCGCGCGGCCTTCCTTGGAGTCGTAGGACAGGCCCATGGTCATCAGCAGGCCGCCGATATTGGCATAGCCCAGGCCCAGCGTGCGGAACTCGTAGGACAGCTCGGCGATCGCCTTCGACGGGAACTGCGCCATCAGCACGGAGATCTCGAGCACGACCGTCCAGAGCCGGCAGAGATGCTCGTAGGCGCCGACGTCGAAGTGCTTCGTTTCGGTGTTGTAGAACGTCAGCAGGTTGGCCGAGGCCAGGTTGCACGCGGTGTCGTCCAGGAACATGTATTCCGAGCACGGATTGGACGCGCGGATGTCGCCGGACGCCTTGCAGGTGTGCCAGTCGTTCATCGTGGTGTTGAAGTGCAGGCCGGGATCGGCCGAGGCCCAGGCGGCGTGGCCGATCTTCTCCCAGAGGTCCCTGGCCTTCAGCGTCTTGACGACCTTCTTGTTGGTGCGGCCGATCAGGCTCCAGTCGCCGTCGGTCTCGACCGCGCGGAGGAAGTCGTCCTTCAGCGACACCGAGTTGTTGGAGTTCTGGCCGGAGACGGTCAGATACGCCTCGGAATCCCAGTCCGTGTCGTAGATCGGGAAGTCGATGTCCTTGTAGCCCTGCTTGGCGAACTGGATCACCCGCTTGATGTAGTTGTCGGGCACCAGCGCGCGGCGCGCGAGCTTGATCTCGCGACGCAGTGCCGGGTTCTTCTCGGGATCGAAGCAGTCGTCGCCCGAGCCCTCGCAATTGACGCAGGCCTTCATCACGGCCTTGAGGTGCTTCTGGTTGATCTTGGAGCCGGTGACGAGCGCGGCAACCTTCTGCTCCTCCTTCACCTTCCAGTCGATATAGGCCTCGATGTCCGGATGGTCGGCGTCGACCACCACCATCTTGGCGGCGCGGCGCGTGGTGCCGCCCGACTTGATCGCGCCGGCGGCGCGGTCGCCGATCTTGAGGAAGCTCATCAGGCCGGACGAGCGGCCGCCGCCCGACAGCCGCTCGCCTTCGCCGCGCAGCCGCGAGAAGTTGGAGCCGGTGCCGGAGCCGTATTTGAACAGGCGCGCCTCGCGCACCCACAGGTCCATGATGCCGCCGTCATTGACGAGGTCGTCCTCGACGCCCTGGATGAAGCAGGCGTGCGGCTGCGGATGCTCGTAGGACGACTTCGACTTGGTCAGCTTGCCGGTCTTGTAGTCGACGTAATAGTGGCCCTGGCCGGGGCCGTCGATGCCGTAGGCCCAGTGCAGGCCGGTGTTGAACCATTGCGGCGAGTTCGGCGCGACCATCTGCTTGGCGAGCATGACGCGGAGCTCGTCGTAGAACGCCTGCGCGTCCGCTTCCGAGGAGAAGTAGTTGCCCTTCCAGCCCCAATAGGTCCAGCAGCCGGCGAGACGGTCGAACACCTGCTTGGCCGAGCGCTCGCTGCCGTAGCGCTCGTTCTCAGGCAGCGCAGCCAGCGCCTCGGTGTCGGGCACCGAGCGCCACAGCCAAGACGGCACGCTCTCTTCCTCGACCTTCTTCAACTTGGCGGCAACGCCGGCCTTGCGGAAATACTTCTGCGCCAGCACGTCGGAGGCGACCTGCGACCAGAACTCGGGGACCTCGACATTCTCGAGCCGGAACACCACGGAGCCATCCGGATTCTTGATCTCGGACGTGGTCAGGCGGAAGTCGATCCCTGCATAGGGCGACTGTCCTTCGGTGGTGTTGCGCCGTTCAATCCGCATCGCGAGCCCCAATAGTTCTTGCCGGACCGCGTTGTTGGCGGCCGGGATCATTGCATCCAAGGGCGGCGGCTGGAAGTCCCCGGACGCTGCCGGAAAATTCGTCTGCCGCCGCAGTTCAACCGGTTGCCCGGTCCGCATCTGTTCAGCCTCGAAGGCGAAGGCCTTGCGCCGTTGTCCGGCGTCTCGCCCCGTCTTCCTGCGCGGGGCGTGCAGCCCGTCCGCTGCCCGCACCGTCCGTTCTCAACGCGTCACTCCCGCCGTTCCGCTCCGTCGTCCCTGCAGGGGAGGCCCCCACATCTAGTGGGTTCCCCGTTGGGGCGCGGCGGCGCAGCGATGGTCCACAGGGCAGACGGCGACCCACGCCCGCTGCCGTGGCGACGGCGGCGTGGTCGTCTTCGAACCCTCTCAAGGGAAGCGGCCGGCCAGACCCGAAACATGACTGTGCGCCGAACCGGGCCGGAAGCTAGGACGACTCCGCTTCCCGCGTCAAGGACTAGTGGGGGTTCCCTAACCAAACACTAAATATGGGGGAAAGTACGGGATAACCAGGGCGTGTGCCGGTATCGTGATGGCCGTAACTATCGGCGAGTCCTCGCGGATTCGAAACCGAAAAAATTTGTGTCGCAGGCTGTCCACAGGGCTTCGTCCCGCTGTTCACAGGGCCAGATTTATTCGCGTGCGGACGACGTGTTTCGCTTGCATCGGCGGGACTCACGGGCGCCTACGGAGCGTTCGCGGGGCAGGCATGCCCCACAATCCCTGGTGTGGCCGGGAAAACGCCGGCAAGCTCATCCTCCCACGGACGGCGCCGGTGATTCCATGACAGACAAGCCAGTGGCCAGCGGGCGGATCACGCCCGCCGGGCTGATGTTCCTCGCCATCACCTCGCTCGGCTGGGGCTTCAACTGGCCGGTCACCAAGCATCTGGTCGGCGTGCTGCCGCCGCTCACTCTGCGCGGCACCACCGGGGTGGTGGGCGCGCTGTTGTTGGCGCTGCTGGCCGTCATCCGCAGCCAGAGCCTCGCCGTGCCGCGGGAGGTCTGGCCGCGGCTGATCCTGGCCGGGATGCTCAACGTCACCGCCTGGATGGTGCTGATGGGGCTGGCGCTGCTGTGGCTGCCGGCGAGCGAGGCGGCACTGATCGCCTACACCATGCCGGTGTGGGCCTCGCTCTTGGCCTGGCCGATCCTCGGCGAGCGGCCGACGCTGTTGCGCGTGCTCGCGCTGGTGCTGGCGTTCGCGGGGCTGGCTTCGATCATGGGCAGCAACGGGCTCACCGCCAGCCGCGACAAGCTGCCGGGCATCCTGATGGTGCTCGGCGGCGCGTTCGGCTTCGCGCTCGGCACGGTCATGGCCAAGAAGCTCCCGATCAGGCTGCCGCCGCTGTCGGCGGCGGCCTGGCAGATCGGCATCGGCTGCGTGCCGATCGTGCTCGTGGGCTTCGCGGTCGAGCATTCCGACTGGACGAAGCTGGATCAGCTCGACTGGGCGCTGATGTTCTATTCCACCGTGATCCAGTTCTGCGTCGCCTATGTCGCCTGGTTCGCGGCGCTGTCGCGGCTGCCGGCCTCGGTGGCGGCGATCGGCACCATGGCGGTGCCGGTGATCGGCGTCCTGGCCTCCGCGATCGCGCTGCGCGAGCCGCTCGGGGCAGGGCAGGTGGCCGCGCTGGCCTTCACGCTGGCCGCGGTGGCGATGGCGACCCGCGGCTAACGCCAGCCGGCCGCCGGCTTGCCGTCCAGCGCCCGCCGCACCATCTGCGCGAGCTCGGCGCGGCGATACGGCTTGGTCAGCAGCAGCGCGTCCGGCACGAGCTGCCGATTCTCGACCATCTCATCGCCGGTATAGCCGGAGGTGTAGAGCACTGGGAGCGCGGGGCGCGTGGTCATGATGGTTTCGGCGAGCTGCCGGCCGCTGATGCCGCCGGGCATGATGACGTCGGTGAACAGCAGGTCGAAGGGCTGGTTCCGCGCGGCGATCGCCAGCGCCTCCGAGGCCTGCGAGGCGACGAGGGTGGTGTAGCCGAGGCCCTGCAACTGGGCGAGCACGAAGTCGCGCACCAGCGGATCGTCCTCGACCACCAGGATCGTCTCGCGGCCATGCGGCAGCGCCTGCTCGTGCTCCGTCTCGATCTGCTGCGTCGCCTGCGCCGCCGGCAGATAGAGCCGGATCGTCGTGCCGCGGTTCTGCTCGCTCTGAAGCTTGACGTGGCCGCCGGACTGCCTGACGAAGCCATAGACCATGCTGAGGCCGAGGCCGGAGCCCTTGCCGGCATCCTTGGTGGTGAAGAACGGCTCGAAGGCGCGGTCCTTCACCTCCAGCGGCATGCCGCTGCCGGTGTCGCTGACCGCGACCATGACGTAGGAACCGGGCACGATGCCGGGATTGGCCGCTGCATGGGCCGCGTCGAGCGTGGTCTTCGCCGTCTCCAGCAGCAGCCTGCCGCCATCGGGCATCGCATCGCGCGCGTTGATCGCCATGTTGACCAGCGCGTTCGCGAGCTGCGCGGAATCGACATGGGCGATGAGATCCTCGTCGGCGAGAACGGTCCTGATCTCGACCTGCTCGCCGAGGGTCGGCCGCAGCAGCTTGGCGATGTCCTCCACCGTGGCGTTGACGTCGATGTCGCGCGGACGCAGCGGCTGCTTGCGGGCGAAGGCGAGCAGATGCCGGATCAGCTCGGTGCAGCGATCGGTGGCCCTGCCGATCAGGGCTGCGAACTCGGCCGCCGCCGGCCGGTCCTGCACCGCGTCGATCAGGACCTCGATCGACCCGGTGATGATCGTCAGCATGTTGTTGAAGTCGTGCGCGACGCCGCCGGTGAGCTTGCCGATGGCATCGAGCTTCTGCGCCTGCTGCAGTAGGCGCTCGGTCTCGTGCACGTCGGTGACGTCGTGATACACCAGCGCGGCGCCACTGATCGCGCCTGCGGAATTGCGCAGCGGCCGCCCGCTGACCATCAGGCGAAACTGCGGCCGGCCGTCGGTCGGCTTGACCACGACCTCGCGGCGGTCGAACGACAGCCCGCACAAGGCGCGCGCGATCGGGAGCTCCTCGTCGACGATGCGGGTGACGGCGTCGCTCTCGTAGAACTGGTTGGCAGCCTGCATCTCGGCGAAGGTCTTGCCCACATTCGTTCCCAGGAAACGTCCCATCGCCTGGTTCGACAGCATGATCGTGCCTTCGGGATCGACGACGAGGACGCCCTCGGCCATGCTGTTGAAGGTGTTCGTGAGAATGGCGGAGAAGCGGCGCAGCGCGTCATAGGCGGCGGCGAGATCGCTGCGCTGCTGCACGGCCTGGGCTTCCAGCGAGGTCGCGGTCTCCCGTGACCGGGTGAGGGACGAGCGCAGCGCCCGGTCGGAAAGATGAGCGCGCCGGACGAGATAGGCCGACATCAGGAGCAGCAGGCCGACGCCGGCGAGGTCGATCGCCAGCAGCCAGGATCCGGTTCGTCGCGAGATCGTGGCGCGGTCCGCCAGCAGCCGGCGCTCCTCATCGGTAAAGGCGTCGAGCGCCTGGTTGATCGTCGTCATCGCCGCCGGACCGGCCGCGCTCGCCGCCAGCGCCTCCGGGCCGTCGCGATCGTTCGCCGCGTGGCGACGGATCAGTTCGCCGGCAAGCTGAATACGCCGCTGCACGATGCCATAAATCGATCGCAGCCGCTCGCTCTGCGAGGAATTGTCCCGGACGAGCTCTCGCAGGTCCGCCCAGGCCGCAGGAATAAGTCCACTCGTCGCCTGAAACTCTGCGATGAACCGGTCGGCTCCGGACAATGCGAAGCCGCGCGAGGCGGCTTCTGACTGTCGCAGCAGGGCGCGGAGCTCGGAGGATTTCTCCAGCACCTCCATCGTGTGCTCGACCAGGGCGGTATCGTTGCGCGCCTTGATGTCCAGTCCCGTCGACGCGGCGCCGATCGCGAGCAGGGTTCCAAGGCCAAGCCCGATCACCACCCGCCGGCGGATCATCGGTGGCCTCCAATGGCGCGGGATGCCGTCGCGTCCTGCCAATTGCATGGGGTAGGTTTCCATTGGAATTTGTGGCGCCCAGCTCCGTGACGATCGCAGTTCCGATCTGCGCGATGGTCAAGTCAGGAGAAGTGAGCGCGCGTCGGCGCGTCCTCGGAAAAGGCGTTCTCGGCCAAGGCATCATCGGCCAAGGCGTCATCCACGGGGCCTGCCAGCGCCAGCCGCACCATCTTGGCGAGCTCCGACTTGCGATAGGGCTTGGTGAGCAGCAGCGCAGCCTGGTCGAGGCGACCGTGCTCGACCATCGCATTGTCGGTATAGCCGGACGTGTACAGCACCTTGGTGCCGGGCCGCTGCCGCAGCGCCTCCTCGGCGAGCTCCTTGCCGTTGACGCCGCCGGGCATGATGACGTCGGTGAACAGGAGATCGAAGCTTTGGCCGGAGTCGATCTTGGCCAGCGCCTCGACCCCGGTCGATGCGGTGATGGTCTTGTAGCCGAGGCTCTGCAACTGTGAGACGACGAAGTCCTGCACCAGTGGATCGTCCTCGACGATGAAGATGGTCTCCTCGCCGCGCGGCGGCGGGGGCTCGGGCGGAGCAGGGCTCGCAGCCTGTCCCTTGGGCACAGGGATGTAGAGCCGGATCGTGGTGCCCCGTCCTTCCTCGCTGTAGATCTTGATGTGGCCGCCGGATTGCTTGACGAAGCCGTAGACCATGCTGAGGCCGAGGCCGGAGCCCTTGCCGGCTTCCTTCGTCGTGAAGAAGGGTTCGAAGGCGCGGTCGCGGACCTCCGGCAACATGCCAGTACCCGTGTCGCTGA
Organism: Bradyrhizobium sp. SZCCHNRI1029; assembly: GCF_032487555.1. NCBI lineage: Bacteria > Pseudomonadati > Pseudomonadota > Alphaproteobacteria > Hyphomicrobiales > Nitrobacteraceae > Bradyrhizobium > Bradyrhizobium sp. SZCCHNRI1029. The sequence goes on along the minus strand of NZ_JAUEUK010000001.1, from coordinate 319,060 downwards.
CGGCGACCATGACATAGGGGCCGGGCGTCACGCCGGCGTTGGCTGAGGCATAGGCCTCATCGAGCTCCACCCTGCGCGATTCCAGCAGCAGCTTGCCGCCATTGGGCATCGCGTCGCGGGCGTTGATCGCCATGTTGACCAGCGAGTTGGCGAGCTGCGCCGAATCGATGTGCGTGATCAGCGTCTCCTCTTCGAGGATCGAGTTGATCTCGATCTGCTCGCCGAGCGTCGGACGCAGCAGCTTTGCGATGTCGAGAATCGTGCTGTTGACGTCGCTGTCGCGCGGATGCAGCGGCTGCTTGCGGGCGAAGGCGAGCAGATGCCGGATCAGCTCGGTGCAGCGGTCTGCCGCCTGTCCGATCAGCGCCGCGGTCGCCGCGGCGGCGGGGCGGTCCTTCACCTCGTCGGCCAGCGTTTCGATGGTGCCGGTAATGATCGTCAGCATGTTGTTGAAGTCGTGTGCGACGCCGCCGGTGAGCTTGCCGATCGCATCCAGCTTCTGCGCCTGCTGCAGCAGCCGCTCGGTCTCGTGCGCCGTGGTGATGTCGTGATAGACCATCGCCGCGCCGGTAATGCCGCCCGCGGCGTCGCGCAGCGGGCGGCCGGAGATCATCAGCCGCAGCGTCTCGTCCCGGTCGGGCCGGTAGACGATCAGCTCGCGGCGGTCGAAGCTCTCGCCCCGCAACGCTCGCGGCGTCGGCAGGTCGTGTGCTGCGACAGGCGTCACGCCGTCGCTTTCGTAGACGCGGAGGCGCGCGCGGACGTCGGCCAGATTCTTTTCCGGGCTGTAGCCGAGCAGATGTTCGACCGCGGGGTTCGAGAATACCACGGTGTCGGTGGCATCGATGACGAGCACACCCTCTGCCATGCTGTTGAACGTGTTCTGCAGGATCTCGGCGGAATGGCGCAGCTTCTCATGGGCGGCGATCAGGTCGAGATGCTGTTGCTCGGCCTTTTCCGCCAGCGAGTTGGCCTCGGCTTCGGAGCGGACCAGCGACGCGCGCAGCGCACGATCGTGGAGATAGGTCCGCCGGATGAGGTAGAAGGCGATGATCAGCAGCAGCGCGAGACCGCACAGGTCGATCGTGAGCAGCAGCGATCCGGTGGATTTCGACGTCATCGAACGCTGCGTCAGCAGCTTGCGCTGATCGGCAACGAAACGGTCGAGATGGGCCGTGATCTCGCTCATGGTCGCCGGCCCTTCGGCGCGGCTTCTGAGGGCTTCGAGCCCCGCACGATCCGAGGCGGCGTGCAACCGGATCAGCTCCGCAGCGAGCTCGACCCTGCGGACAATCAGGGCTTCGGTCTCGGTCAGAAGCTTCAGCGGTTCGGGATTGTCGGCCACGGCGCGCCGCAGCTCGGCCATGGCGACCGGAATTCTCGTGCTGACATCGGCAAACTCCGTCCTGAATTGATCGTCACCGACGAGTGCGTAGCCGCGAGAGGTCGCTTCCGCTTCGCGTAGCAGCAGACGCAGATCGGAGGTCTTCTGCAGGATGTCGAGCGATGAATTCACCCAGGCCGCGTCGTGGCGCGACTTGATGTCGAGCGCCGTGGACGCGGCCCCGATCGCCAGCAGCGTTCCAAGACCGAGCCCCAATGCGAGGCGCTGATAGGTCATCTGCGTTTCTCAATCATCGACATGTCCGCCAGCTGGGCCGGGGATCATCGCGGCCAGCCCCATGCATCCGAGTTTCGATGCAGCTGCGTCCAAGCAGTGAAGATATGTCGGCAAGGCGCGCCTCCTTGTTCGAAGTTCTTGGCGCGTTCGCGGGCGGCAGGTCCAAGCTGCTCACCCGCGGCGTTTGCACTGCGCGAGTCCCGCGAAAATCCATGTGTCCATCAACTGATATCAACCAAGCCTGCGAAGCGGCCAAACGGGCAGAATCACGAGCTCAAACAATATTGGACCGAAACGGGACGATCATCTGCACGTCGCGGGGCACATTTTGGAATATGGGCGAAAATCGGCCTGCAACGTGGCGCATTAGACACAGAACAAACAACAATACGGCACGAAAAAGGCGGCGAGCATAGTCTCGCCGCCCTCTGTTGTCGCAGCTACTATGTCAGACTCTTACGGACATGGATGGCGAAAGCCATCATAACCGAGATAGGTTCCCGAAGCCGGATCATACGAGCGGTACCTGCGTGCGCAGTAGCTCGGGTCGACGCCTTCGGTTCCAACGATGGCGACAGGCGCGGAGTCGTCATAGTACGAGTAGTCGGAGTAATAGTCGGGCCCGTAATAATACGGATCGTTGTAGTAGGCATAGCTGCTGCCCAATCCGATCCCGACGCCAACGCCGACACCCGGCCAGAAGCCGCCGCCGCGGTGATGCCAGCCGCCACGGTGACCGCCCTGCCAGCCGCCGCCACTCCAATTGCCGCCGCTCCAGTTGCCGCGGCCGCCACCCGTGTTGACGGCGACGTTGGCGCCGGCCGCCGGACCGCGACCCGCCAGCGCTGCGCCGCCAACGGCTGCGCGTCCGGCGAAGCTGCCGCCGCTCATCCCGGCGCCACCCGGGCCGGCCGCAAAGCCGCCGCGTCCGCCGCCGCCGATCGCTCCGCCGCCGCCACCACCGATGGCCGCGCCACCGCCCCCGCCGATGGCGGCACCACCACCGCCGCCCGGACCACGACCGCCGCCGGGACCCTGGGCAAAGCTCGTCGTCGCTGCCGCCAGCGGCAGAATCAGCGCCACTGCCGCCGCAGTGCTCCATCTCTTCAGTCTGGTCATCGCTATCGCTCCATCAGGGGGGAAAGTGACCTAACCGCAGGCCGCGGATGTCGTTCCCCGCCGCGAACCGATACATCGTCGCGGGCGGAGCGGTGCAACACTGGACAAGATGCGGGCGGGGTGGCATCAGAACCGGGACCTTCACAGAACCGGCCCCAAGCCCATGAAACAGTTCTTTCTCAAGCTCTTCACGTGGTGGAACGGCCAGACTTTCGGCACGCAATTGTGGACCTGGCGCTTCGGCGAGCTCGTGGGGCAGGATGCACAGGGCAACCGCTATTATCGGACTGCCGGCGGCAAGATCGACCCGGTGCTGCATTTCGAGCGGCGCTGGGTGATCTATAACGGCCTGGCCGAAGCCAGCCGTATTCCGCCCGAATGGCACGGCTGGATGCATCATATGGTCGACGTGCCGCCGACTCAGGAGGGCTACAAGCCGCGCGAGTGGGAAAAGCCGCATGAGCCGAACCTGACGGGGACTGTGCTGGCGTATCGCCCGGCCGGCTCGACCTTGGGCAGCGGTCGCAGGCCAAAGGCCACCGGTGATTATCAGCCCTGGACTCCTGGCGGCTGATTCGATTTCGCTCGAGATGACCCGATCGGAAAAGGCCACCCCGAGCTCCGGGCGGCCTCTTTACTTTCGGGAGCCTGCCAAGCCTGCGCTACGCCGGGTTGGTCTTGAGGGCGGCCGCCGCATGCTCCGCCGCCTCGATTCGCCGCTTCCGGAACGGTGCGATCCGCTCCAGCATCCGTGACACCACCTCGGGCGGCGCCGTGTCGGGGGATCCAGCGGTGAAAGGGGGCGCCGGATTGTATTCGAGTCTGAGCTGGATTGCCTCCGCTGTCTGACGATCGACCAACTGCGCCACCAGGGTCAGCGCGAAGTCGATGCCGGCCGTGACGCCGCCGCCGGTGATCCGGTTGCGGTCGATGCAGACGCGCTCGGTGCTGGCGGTTGCTCCGAACAGCGGCAGGCACTCGCGCGCGCTCCAATGGGTTGCCGCGCGATAGCCATCCAGCAGGCCGGCGGCGCCGAGCGCGAGCGAGCCCGTGCACACCGAGGTGACGTACCTGGCTCCTTCGGCCTGGCGGCGGATGAAGCCGATGACCTCGGCGTCATCGAGGATGGCGTCGACGCCGAAGCCGCCGGGAATGCAGATCACGTCCGCCTGCGGACAGTCAGCGAAGGTGGTGGTCGGCATCAGTGTGAGGACCGAGTCGGTCGGAATCGGCTCGATCCTCTTCCACGCCAGATGCAGTGTCGCCCCCGGCACGCTGGAGAACACCTGCACCGGACCGGTGAGATCGAGCTGGGTCAGATGTGGAAACAGGACGAGAGCGATCGAGAGCGGTTGGGCCATGGCGGTGCTCGCAGGTGTGGTGCTTGACGGCGGGCATTCTGCATGGTCCGCTGGATGGCGCATATGCCAAAGTTCCCTCGTTTCCGGACGGGCTTGGGATTTCACACTTGGGCTCACGGACTTGGGCTCACGGAGTCATCCACCATGATCGGCGTGCTCATCTACCCCGATTTTCAGTTGCTCGACGCCGCCGGACCGATCTCGGTGTTCGAGATCGCTTCGCGTTATGCGCGCGCCGCGCCATCGATCAGGGTCGTCGCCGCCACGCCCGGACCCGTGCGGTCGTCGTCAGGGGCCGAAATGCTGGCGCGGAAATTCGGTCCGGTGTCGGCGCTGACCACGCTGCTGATCGCCGGCGGCGAGGGCGTGGAAGCTGCGAGCCGCAACGCATGCACGCTGAACTTCGTTCGTAAGGTCGCGCAGCGCGGCACCCGGCTTGCCAGCATCTGTTCCGGCGCCTTCGTGCTGGCCGAAGCGGGCCTGCTGGACGGGCGGCGCGCGACCACGCATTGGCAGCGCACGCGGCAGTTCCTGCGCGCCTACCCCCAAGTGAAGCTCGAGCCTGACAGCATCTACGTCCGCGACGGCAATGTCTGGAGCTCGGCTGGGATCACTGCCGGCATCGATCTCGCACTCGCCATGGTCGCCGACGATCACGGCGAGGAGATCGCGCAGAAGACCGCACGTCAGCTCGTGCTGTATCATCGCCGCAGCGGCGGGCAGTCGCAGTTCTCCTCGCTGCTGGAGCTGAAGGCGCCGAGCGGCCGCTTCGCCGAGCTCCTGACCTGGGCGCGCGAGCATCTCGATGCGCCGCTGACGGTCGACGACCTTGCCGAGCGTGCCGGCATGAGCACGCGGCATTTCACCCGCGCCTTCGTGGCCGAGACCGGCACGACGCCGTCGAAGGCGATCGAGCGTCTCAGGCTGGAGGTGGCGCGCGATCGCGTGCAGGCTTCGCATCAGCCGATCGAGCTGGTGGCCGAGGCGACCGGCTTTCGCGATCCTGAGCGGATGCGCCGCGCCTTCATTCGCGCCTTCGGCCAGCCGCCGCAGGCCCTGCGGCGCGCGGCACGCCTCACCGCCTGACCTGGATCAGTGGACGAGCGGCGGCGGGCGACGATTCTCGATGGCAGTTGATACAATTTAAAGTTGTGTGACATGCGCGAAGCGCGCATAGTACGCGCATTGCCACTTTGTCCATGGAGGATACGATGCGCGTATTTCTGTCCCTGATTTTGTTTGCTGCTGCCGCGGTCGGCAGTGTCGACAGCGCTTTTGCGGCCAAAGCCGAAGTCACCGGAATGTGCGTCTGCAAGAAAGGCGGCAGCACGATCGAGACCTATAGCGAGACGATCTGCGTGAAGAACGATCATGCGGGCTGCACATCCGCGAAGGTCGCCTGCGTGAATGCCTATGCCGCCACCTGCAGCGGCAAGGGCGGCACGATTTCACAGTCGACCAACAAGTGCAAAGTCGGCGCCAAGTGCTGAGCGGCGAACTCAGCCGTTCGACCTGGACGTTCTGAACGTCTGAGGCGCAAGAAGTCCCGCGCGACGGACATCGGCGCATGTCCGTCCGCGTGTTGGCATCGGCAGGTGTGAGACCTATAGTCCGCCCCGCGAAACCGAGGGGTAGACGAGGCGCGATGCGTGTCACCATCATCACCGGCAGCGGGGCCGGCATCGGCGCTGCGGTGGCGCGCCGCGTGGCCGCACCGGGGCAGGCCTTGATGCTGCACGGGCAGGGGGCTGACGAAGCAGGTCTCGCGCGTCTGCGGGACGTCGCCGCGGCGTGCCGGGAGGCCGGCGCCGAAGCCGAGTTTCATTGCGGCGATCTGGCCAGGCAGGGCGTTGCCACCGAGCTGGCGGCTGCGGCACGAACGCGGTTCGGCCGGATCGACGCGGTGGTGCATGCTGCCGGCTTTGCCGACCGCCGCAGCTTTCGCGATCTGCCGCGCGACGGGCTCGACCGCTCACTCGCAGTGATGCCAGCGGCATTTCATGAGCTCGCCAGCGCCGCGCTCCCTGACCTCGTGCAGAGCACCCATGCGCGCGTGGTCGCGATCTCCAGCTTCGTCGCGCACCGCTTCGTGCCGGGCGGCACCTTCCCGGCCTCGGCCGCCGCCAAGGCGGCGCTGGAGGCGCTGGTGAAATGCCTCGCCATCGAGCTGGCTGCGTGCGGCGGCACCGCGAATGTCGTCGTGCCCGGCTATACGCGCAAGGATGCGGGACGGCTCGGCTCGCTCGATCCGGCCGCGTGGCAGACGGCGGCGGCGGCCAATCCGCAACAGCGCCTCGCCGAGCCCGACGACATCGCCGCGGCCGTGACCTTCCTGCTGTCGAAAGACGCCGGCCACGTCACCGGCGCGGTGCTGCCGGTCGATGGCGGCCTGACCCTGATGTAAGCAGCAGATGGATCGAGAGACGATGGAGCGTATGCAGCAGACAGCCGACGTGGTCGTGCTGGGAGCGGGGATCGTCGGCGTCTCCTCCGCCTACGCCATCCGGGAGCGCGGGCTCTCGGTGGTGCTGGTCGACCGCAAGGCGCCGGGCGAGGAGACATCGTACGGCAATGCCGGCATTCTCTCCTCCGGTTCGATCCTTCCGCTCAACAAGCCCTCGCTGTTCAAGGCCCTGCCGTCCTATCTCGGCAACAAGAGCGCGGCGCTGCGCTGGGATCCGGCATGGACGCTGCGCAATGTCGAATGGGTGCTGCGCTTTCTCGCCAATGCCGTGGAGTCCCGCGTCAAGCCGCGCGCCACCGCGCTGCATGGCCTGATCGGCGCGTCGCTGAAACTGCATCGCGACTGGATCGTTCGCGCCGGCGAGCCGCAGCGGATCCGCGAGACCGGCTGGCTCAAGGCGTGGCGCAGCGACGCTGTCGGAGCGGCCAAGGCGGAGCAGGCTCTCCTGGCCGAATACGGCATCAAGAGCGAGTTGCTCGACCGCCAGGGCATTTCCGCGCTCGAGCCCAATATGCTGCCGGTCTACAAAGTGGGACTGCTGCACAGCCAGACCGCGTCGGTCGACTCGCCCGGCAATGTGACGAAAGCCTATGCGCGGATGTTCGAGGGCGCGGGCGGCGTGCTGCGGCAGTCCGAGATCAGGGCGGTGCTGTCCGACGGTGACGGCTGGCGTGTCGTGCTCGGCGACGGCGAGATTCGCGCCCGTCATGTCGTGGTTGCGCTCGGTCCCTGGTCGCCGGACATTCTCAGGTCGCTCGGCTACCGGGTGCCGATGGCGTTCGAGCGCGGCTATCACCAGGAGTTCACGCCCAATCCGGAGCGCATGCTGCACCGTCCGATCCACGACGCCGAGGGCAGCTTCCTGATGACGCCGATGGAGAACGGCGTGCGCGTCACCTCCGGCGTCGAGCTGACCGATCGCGATGCGCCGTCGAATTTCGCCCAGCTCGAGCAGGTCGTCCCGCTGGCGCGCGGCGTGGTCGAGTTCGGCGAGGCCGTGGCCCAGCCATGGCGCGGCGCGCGGCCGACCTTGCCGGATTCGCTGCCGATGATCGGGCCGGCGCCGCGCCATTCCGGCCTGTGGCTTGCATTCGGCAATCAGCATATCGGTTTCACCACGGGGCCGGCCACGGGCGCGGCGATCGCCGCGATGATCACGGGCGAGGCGCCGTCGTTCGACGTCTCCGCCTTTGCTCCGAGCCGGTATCTGTGAGGGGCCGCGACCGCGTCACGCCGGAGCTGCGATGAACTATACCTGGGATTTCGCCATCCTCGCCAAGTACAGCCATCTGTTCTGGCTGGGGCTCGGCTGGACCATGGCGTACACGCTCGGCACCATCCTGCTCGGCTCGGTGATCGGGCTCGTCGTCGGCATCGTCAGGCTGCGCCGTCCGGTCGTGATCGACTGGCTGCTGATCGGCTATATCGAGCTGTTCCGCTGCACCCCGCTGCTGGTGCAGATCATCTGGTTCTACTACGCGTTCCCGGTGGTGATCGGCGTCAACATTCCGGCGCATGTCGCCGCGGTCACCGTGCTGTCGCTCTATGCCGGGGCGTTCTATGCCGAGATCGTGCGCGGCAGCATCGAGAGCGTGCCGCGCGGGCAATGGGATGCGGCGCGCGCGCTGGGCCTGCGTCCGTGGCGGATGATGCGGCTCGTGATCCTGCCGCAGGCCTTGAAGCCGATGCTCGCGCCCTACGTCAACCAGTCGGTGACGCAGTTGAAGAACACCTCGCTGGTGTCGGTGATCGCGGTGCCCGATCTCGTCTACAACGCGACCTTGATCAACGCCGATACTTACCGGCCGCTCGAGGTCTACACCATCATCGCGCTGATCTATTTCGCGATCCTGTTTCCGGCGACGCTCCTGGGCCGCCGCTTCGAGCGCGGCATGACGTACGACAAGGCGTGAGGCGATACATCATCGAATGCCTCCGTCATTGCGAGCGAAGCGAAGCAATCCAGGGCGGCACGAACGGTCCTGGATTGCTTCGTCGCTGCGCTCCTCGCAATGACGCTCGGAGAGAGCGTGGCTTCGCTTAGATGTTCACCTCGACCGGCACGTCCTCGGCCTTGACGCCGGCCAGCCCCAGGCCCTTGACGAACCATTCGCGCATCTGGCCGATGCCGCGGTTGTAGTCGATCCACACCGCGAGGAAGTCGCGCCAGCGCTTGTCGGCCTCGCGGCGCACGCCCATGCTGGAGGGGATCGCGACCGAGGGCGACTGCAGGATCTTGTAGGAGCCGAGATTGGGGTTCTTGGCGATTGCGGTGAGGCCCAGGATCAGTGCGTTGACGACGACGTCGACGCGGCCCGAGGCCATCTCCAGCATCACTTCGTCGCGCGACTTGAGCGACTTGATCGTGGCGTTGGGAGCAAAGCGCCGCGCCACCGCCTCGTTGGCCGAGCCGACGTCGACGGCGATCTTCACTTCCGGCTTGTTGATGTCGGCCCAGGTCTTCGCTTCCATGCCCTTCTTCAGCATGGCGCCGAACGGATGCGGGAACACCGTGCCGCAGAAGTCGATGACCAGCGCGCGCTGCGGCGTCGGGTTGAGGGCGAAGCCGAGATCGATCTTGCCGGCCTGCAGGTCGAGCACCGAATTGCCGTAGGTCGACTCGACATATTCGAGCTTCACGTCGAGCAGCTTGGCGATGTCGTTGGCCATCTCGATCGAGAAGCCCGACCAGGTGCCGGTGGCAAGATCCTTGTTGAAATAGGGCAGCTCGCCCGGCAGCACGGCGATGCGCAGCACCTTGTTGGCGCGGACGCGGTCGAGCGTGTTGTCGGCCGCTTGCGCCGAGGCGGGCGTCGTCGTCATGGCGGACGCAAGCGCGGCACCGGAGCCGATGGCGAGCGCGTAGCGCAGCGCATCGCGGCGGTCTTCGGAAATTTTCTGATCGTCTGACGTGGTCACATAATCCTCCTGCACCAACAGGCACGGAGCGTAGCGCCGGCCTTGCACGCCAGCAACAACCATGTCGGCCTTGATAGTAAGCGGCTGGCCGTCGCGTCATGCCGGAGCGGCCGCATGCCGTTGCTGCTCTGCCTCATTCCGATGCAGGATTGATCAAGCCGTGATCGGTCCCGCCCGGTGGAAGCGGCTTTGGACGCAGGCGCTCGGCGAGCGGGCGCAACAGTTGCGGCGCAAGGTGGATCGGGAACTGGCTCATCGCGAAATACAGCCAGGTGGTGCCGGGGATCGCGCCCTCGGTCGCCGCGAGCATCAGCCCCATGTTGCGTAGCGACACCATCATGCCGAGCGCCATCGCGCGTTCGCGCCCCGCGCCGCGAAACAGCAGCACCGTGGTACCAAGCAACAGGAAGAACACGGTGAAGGCGAGCAGCGCCAGTCCCAGCATGCGGAACGGGCTGGCGGCCAGGTCGGCCAGGAAATGGGCCATGATGGCGGACGCGAACACGAACAGGATGAGGACGTTGACGCCGTCGATCGGCGCGCGGTGGCGGCGGATCGTCGCGATGCCGAGGGCAAGGCGGATCGCGGCGGCCGCCGCCAGGGCGCCCGCAAGGATGGCGGCGAGCTTCAGCCCGAGCGCGGCCGGAGACAGTGACAATGTCTCGCCCAAAAACACATAGGCGAACAGCGGCGCCGTCAGCGGCACCAGCGCGGTCGAGGTCACCAGCGTGATGAGAACCAGCGTCGCGTCGAGCCCCATCAGCGCGGCGAGTGCGGGCGAGGCCATCATCGGCGAGGCCGTCCCCTGCAGCATCAGCGCGAGATACAGGTCGGGCGCGGTGGCATCGACGCCGGCGATGCGCCCAATCGTGCCGACCAGCGTCGGCACGGCGATCGTGGTCCATGCGGTCGCGGCCACCACCAGCAGCGGGCGGCGCAGATGCGCTGTTAGCATCGCGACGTCGACGCGCATGAAGGAGATGCAGAGCAGCAGGAAGATCGCCTGTGTGACGTAGGGCCGCGCCAGCTCGCCCAGCGGCGGCACGGCGATTGCCGCCAGCAGAACCGCGACGATGGCGCGGGTGCCCTGATTGCCGAGCCAGCTCAGGGCCTGCAGAGGAAAAGCGAGAGGCCCGAAGGACGGCATCTTCATTCCGAACGATGGGAATCAATGAACGCGCGAACCATGCGTCGGCCGCGCGTTCATGCAAAGTCACATCTGGTTACGGACGATGTCGGCGCCTGCGCATCACTGCGCGCTGGAGCCGCCGACCACGATCTTCTCGTTGAGCTTGAAGTCGACCGTCTGCACCGTCTGCTCGATCTCGGGGTTGGGCATGCCGAGCTGCTGCGAGATCAGCTTCACCAGAAGGTCGACGCGTTCGATGAACGGCGCGCCCGCGGCGACGGCGCGCGCGGCCGACGACGGCTTGAGCAGGCTCTCGGCCGCCTTGGCGTATTTCTCGAACGGCACCTGGTCGCTCGGATCGGCGCCGAGCTTGCGGGCGATGGCATCGACATGCTCGTAGATCGATTTCGACTGGGCGAGATTGCCATGAACGGCATCGCGGATCGCCTGCGGTTCACCGCGGGTGATGCAGCGGTAGTTGCCGGTGAGCAGCATCGACCACTTCGCCAGCGGCACGAACAGCGAGTCGAACACCTTCAGCTTCACGGGCACGTCCTGGCCGTCGAGCCTGACCGCGTCGATGTCGCGCTCCAGCTCGCGGAGCAGCGCGTTGTGCGTCTCGTCCTCGAACGCGGCGGCCTTGAAGTTGGTCGGCAGGCCGACATGCAGCACGTTGGCGGCTTCCTCCGGCGGACGGAAGGCCTGCGGATCCGGCGAGCACAGCGTGACCAGCCCGGGCGTGAAGCGTTCCCACACCGCGGGATTGGTGTAGGCCTCGTCGAGGTCGACGTTGGCGAGCGCCGGGATGCGCTTGAGATAGGGCAGCGGCGGCATGTTCATGATCGAGAGGCACGGCAGCTTGGCCTCGGCGATCTTCACCATCAGCACGCGAATGGTGTGGTTGGTGTACTGCGGCTCCTGCATCGCAAGACCGACCAGGTCGTAGCGCGACAGGTCGACGCTATCGGGCGTGGCCGCGTCGAGCTTGCCCGGCAGGTCGCGCGAGAAGATCGAGCGATGCGCCGGCTCGTCGCGCAGCTTGATGCGGACTTCCGTGCCGTCGCGGTTGATCAGCTCGGCTGTCTTCTTGCGGCAGACCAGCGTCACGTTGTGGCCGGCCATCAGCAGCTTGGTGCCGAGGAGGGAGCCGTAGGAGGCCCCGAGAATCAGAATGTTGCGTGCCATACCTTGGTCGTCCCCAGAGATCGGTTCGAGATTTTGCGTTCGCGTTTCTTGTTGGCGATCCAGCCGTACCGACGAGTCCGTCAGGCGTCCGGCAGGAGCGGACGGATGCGGTAACCCATTGCCTCGGTTGCTGGCATACCAGAGCTTTCATCCCACGGAATGCGCCGTCTGGCAAGGTGCAGCGCACTCGTGCGGCATCCGGCGCGTGTCACGGTGGGGCTATCCGAGCGCAGATCGACCGTGCGCTTGGAGCTCGGCCGTTCAGCTCAGCGCCATATAGCGCCCCGGCTTGTGGTTGATCGCGATGATGACGTTGACGATCACGATGCCGAGGATCGACAGCGCCAGCCGGTTCACGGGGATGACGAAGAATGCGGCGATCATGATGAGGAAATCGACGGCGAGCTGGAAATAGCCGGCGCGGATCTTCCAGTGCTCCTGCAGATACAGCGCCAGAATGTTGATCCCGCCAAGCCCGGTGCGATGCCGGAACAGCATCAACAGGCCGGTCCCGGTCAGGCCGGCGCCGATTACGGTGGCATAGATCGGATCGATATGGCTGATGTCGATCCATGACGTCGTCAGCCGTGAGAACAGGGCGACGAGCCCGACCGCGACAAAGGTGCGGATCGTGAACGGCCAGCCCATGCGCCGGACGGCCAACGCATAGAACGGCAGATTGATCAGGAAGAAGCTGACGCCGAAACCATAGCCGCTGATGTAGCTCAACAGCAGCGACAGACCGGCGGTGCTGCCGACCAGCAGCACCGTCTTGCTGTAGATCAGCATGCCGAGCGACACGAACAGCGTGCCCAGCGTCAGCGCCATCGCGTCCTCGTAGAGCTTGTGCCGCTCCTGAGCGACGATCTCTGTCACGGCCTTGATCCTTGCAGGCGATGTTTCAAAGCGACTTGAACAGGCCGGCAACGCGCGCGACGTCGGCGAGCTTCAGGCCTGCAATGTTGATGCGGCCCGAGGTCGGCATGTACACGCCGTGCTTTTCGCGCAAAGTCATGACCTCGGCCGGCGTCACCGGCAGCAGCGAGAACATGCCTTCCTGGACGCCGATCGCGATCGTGTTGGACCAGCGCCCGCCGAGCGCCTCGGCAAAAGAGCGGCGCAGCGCGGCGAGGCGCTGGCGCATCGTCTCGAGCTCGCTGCTCCAGTCGGCATAGAGGTCCGGCGTGTCGAGAATCGTCTTGACGATCGCCGAGCCATGGTCGGGCGGCATCGAATAGCTGGTGCGGGCGATGGAGACGAGATTGGAGCGCGCGGTCTCGGCTGCGGCCTGTGCCGAGGCGACGGCGTAGAGCGCGCCGGTCCGCTCGCGGTAGAGTCCGAAGGACTTCGAGCAGGACACCGCCAGCAGCGCCTCGGGCACGGCCGCGACCATTGCCCGCAGGCCGGCGGCATCGCCCTCGAGACCGGCGCCAAAACCCTGATAAGCGGAGTCGATCAGCGGCACGAGGCCACGCGCGGCCATCACGGCGGTGATGCGCGCAAAGTCCTCGGTGCTGAGCGGGGCGCCGGTCGGGTTGTGGCAGGAGGCGTGGATCAGGACGGCGTCGCCGGGCGCGGCGCGCTGCAGCGCCTCCAGCATGCGGTCGAACTGCAGCGTCTGCGACGGAACGTCGAAGTAGGGATAGGTCTCGACCTCGAGCCCCGCCGCGGCGAAGATGCCGGCGTGGTTGGGCCAGCTCGGCAGTCCGAGCCAGATCTTGCCGGTGCCGGCCTGGCGGATCAAATCGGCGGCGAGGCGGAGCGCACCCGAGCCGCCCGGGGTCTGCACGCCTGCGGCATGGACCGAGGGCGCGGGGCCGCCGACGAGCGACCACAACAGGTCGAGGAAGAGCTGGTCGCCTTCCGGCGCCACATAGCTCTTGCTGTCCTGGCTCTCCCAGATGATGCGCTCCGCAGCTTTCACAGCGCGGAAGATCGGCGAATGGCCGGCCTCGTCGCGATACACGCCGACGCCGAGATCGACCTTGTCGGCTCTCGGGTCAGCCTTGAAGATGCCGATCAGAGCGAGCAGGGGATCCTCGGGCTGGCGGGTCAAGCGGTCGAACATCGGGGCGATCCTATTGGAGGAGGGGCCTGCCAGACGGCCATAAGCCGTCCTTGCGGGCGACGGGACACTATCTCGGTTGCAGCGCAAGAACAGCGGACATTTCGGCGATGCTCCGCTTCGTTCGCTGCATGGGCGGCCGTTGCGCCCTCAGAACTTGCCGTGGCCCGCCTGAGCGAACTGAGCGACAAGCGTCAGCGACTGCCTTCTGAGCCAGAACGGGGCTCGGGAGCCGGATGTGGGGACTCGTTGCGGATCTTGCGCGCGCGCCTGGCGGCAAGCTGTGAGCGAACCCTGCCATCGACTTTGCGGCCTGTCGCACGTTGCCATTTCCGAAGCTCGGCCGCGGTCAGGATCACTTTCACGATCCGCTCGTCCGGGCGACTGCCGATCGTGTCGATGACCTCCTGAGCGCTGGCCAGCCATTCTTCATAAGTGTCGTGCAGATCCGGGCAGATCCGCCTGATGTCCTCCCACTCTTCGGGCTGGAACCAAGCCAGCGCAATCTCCAGAGTTGGCTCCATGTTTATCCTGCTCACCTGTCCGCTCTGAATGATATCTCAAGCTCGCGGAGGCCCGAAGGTCTGACGCCTTCCGGCGAGTCAGATGCGCGGCTTGGGCGCGGGCACCCGGTCGGAGTCGCCGGAGTTCGGTTCGCCCTTGGGTTCGATCAGGAGCACCTTGACCTCCTTGGCCGCGCGCGGCCGGTGGACGACCCCTTTGGGGACGACGAACAACTCGCCGGCCTTCACCGTCCGCGACGGCTGCCCCTGAATGTCCATCTCCATCTCGCCTTCCAGGACCAGGAAGAAGTCATCCGTCGTGTCATGCTTGTGGAACGGGAATTCTCCCATGAACTTCACGACCATCACGTCATTATCGTTGTAGTCCGCGACCACGTGCGGGTCCCAATGGCCTGAGAATTGGCTCAGCTTGTCGGCGAGGTTCACGGTCTTCATGTGGGAGTCTCCTGCTGCGAGGAATGAAATGTGAGCTGTCCAGTCGTCCCGGCCGGCTTGCGCGGGATGTAGCTGCTGCTCGAGCGCGAGCAAGCCGATCTCACACGCGACGACTTCGGCCGCATGTGAGCACGACCCGCGAACTCGCGGGTCGGTGCGTTCTGAGCTCAGCGCGGTAACGCTCAGATGCCGCCGGGCCGGTCGAGCTGCTTCAGCCAGGCGCCGATGTCGCGTGCGGCGACATTGGCCTGGTCGAGCAGCTTGCCCATCGTAAAGAAGCCGTGGAATTGGCCGGGATGGTTGCGATGCGTCACCGGCACGCCGGCCTCGCGCAAGCGGCGCGCGTAGTCGTCGCCCTCGTCGCGCAGCGGATCGGCGCCGGCCGTGAGCACATAGGCGGGCGGTAGCCCGGCTAGGGTTTCCGCCTTCGCCGGGGAGGCCCGCCAATCGTGGATGTCGGCGGCACTGTTGAGATAATGGTCGCGAAACCAGCGGATCACCGAATGCGTCAGCAGCACGCTGGTCTCGGGCTCGCTGTGCGAGGGATGGCTCATCGAAAAGTCGGTGGCCGGATAGATCAGCACCTGGCCTGAGAGCTTCGGGCCCTTGCCGTCACGCGCCAAGAGCGCGACGACGGCGGCGAGATTGCCGCCGGCGGAATCGCCGCCGACGCTGAGCCTGGCGGCATCGATGCCGAGCGCGGCGGCATTGTCGGCGATCCATCGTATGGCCGCGGCGGCGTCGTCGACCGCGGCCGGAAACTTGTGCTCGGGCGCGAGGCGGTAGTCGACCGAGATCACGATCAGTTCGCCTTCGTGCGCCAGCGCGCGGCAGACCACGTCATGCGACTCCAGATTGCCGATCACCCAGCCGCCGCCGTGATAGAACACCAATCCTGGTGCAAGACCGTTGTTCTGCCGCACCGTCCTTGGCCGATAGAGCCGTGCCGGGATTGTGCCATGCGGGGCAGGGATGGCGAGGTCCTTGACGTCCGCAAGCTCGGGCGGCTCGGGATTGCTCACGACGCGCGCGGCCAGATAGTAGTCCCGCGCCTCCTGTGGTGTCAGCGTCTCATAGGCCGGCCGACCGGCCTCCTGAAATGCTTTGTAGACGGCAGCGGCATCGGCATCGAGTTGCACGGGCATTGCAAAAACCTGTCGGGTTGAAAGACGGTCAAGTTGAAGGGACGTCAGGCGGCGGTGCGGCCGCCATCGACGGTGTAGGCCGCGCCGGAGACGTAGCTGGCATCGTCGGAGGCGAGGAAGGCGACGATCGAGGCGACCTCCGCGCCCTGGCCGAGCCGGCGCGCGGGGACGCGATCGACCACCTTGTCGGCCGGAACCGCGGCGCCGCTGCGCCCTTCGATGATCGCGCTCAGCATGCGGCTCTCGATCAGCCCGGGGCAGATGCAGTTCACACGGACATTGGTGCCGGTGCACTCCCAGGACGCGCTCTTGGTCAGGCCGATGACCGCGTGCTTGCTGGCGCTGTAGACGGCGATCTGCGGCGAGCCGATCAGGCCTGCGATCGAGGCGGTGTTGATGATCGAGCCGCGGTTCTGCTTCAGCATCACCGGCAGCACGTGCTTGAGGCCGAGGAAGACGCCGACGACGTTGACGTCGAGCACGCGACGGAACGCCTCCAGCGGATATGCGGTGATCGGCTTGATCTCGCCTTCGATGCCGGCATTGTTGAAGAACACGTCGATGGTGCCGAACCGATCGCACGCTTGTCGCACATAAGCCGCGACCTGGTCCTCGTTGGTGACGTCGGCGGCCACGGCGAGCGCCTCGGCGCTCGCCGGCAGGGCGGCCGTCGCGGCGGCGAGATCGGCCTCGCGCCGGTCCACGGCGACGATGCGGGCCCCGCGCGCGGCCAGCAGCCGCATGGTCGCGGCGCCGATGACGCCGGCCGCGCCGGTAACGACGGCCACTCGGCCGTCGAGACGGATCGAATCAGACATCGATTTCCTTCCCTTTGGCGCCGGTTCCGATCCGGCTCTTGATCACGACTATCTCATTGGAAGAACCGGCTGACCAGCACGCGGAGTGCTGGCAGCTCGCCCTTCCCCCGCCGTATTCGACATGTTAACGGGAGGGCTGATCGAGAGCGGCGGATGGGTCATGACGCGATTTGATTGTCCCGAACCCCGATTCGCCTGATAAAGCCGCGCGAGATGCACCGAACAATCGTCCTGACCGGTATCGCGGCATTGCTGGCCGCCACATCCCTCACGCTGTCCGTGCCGGCGCGCGCGCAGATCGGTACCATTTTCTCCGATCCCGTTCCGCGCCCGCCGGGCAACATTCCGCGCCGTGGCGAGCCGATTCCGCCTCCTGAGGAAGAGGAGGAGATCCCGGAGCTGCCGCAGGGCCGGGTGCTGCCGGCGCCAACCCGTCCGCCGCCAGGGCAGGGCGCCGCCCTGCCGGGTCCGGTCCAATCCCAGCCGCTGGCGCCGCCGCCGGGAACGACGATCCTGCCACAGAACAATCCTCCGGTTGCGGCCGTGCCGCCACCCGGCCAGCCGGGGGCTGCGCCTGGTCAGCGGCAGGCCCCGCCACGCGGCGCACCCCAGAATGCAGCGATCCCGCCGAACGGCGCGGTACCGCAGACCCCGGCCACCATCCAGCCGGGCGACGAGGTCGTGACCGAACCGCCGGCGCAGAAGATCGTCAACAAGAAGGCGAGCTTCTCCGGGCTCGACAAGATCACCGGCCGCATCATCAATTTCGACGAGGATATCGGCGAGACCGTGCAGTTCGGGGCGCTCCGGGTAAAGACCGACGCCTGCTACACGAGGCCAGCCACCGAGGCCGCCAACACCGACGCGTTCGTGCAGGTCGACGAGATCACCTTGCAGGGCGAGGTGAAGCGCATCTTCTCGGGCTGGATGTTCGCGGCCAGCCCCGGTCTGCACGGCGTCGAGCACCCGATCTACGACATCTGGCTGGTTGACTGCAAAGAGCCGCAGACCACGGTCGTCAGCGCCGCCGCGCCGGATCAGAAGCCGGCCGCGGCGCCGCAGCCTGCGCAAAAGCGTCCGCCGCAGCAGCGGCAGGCGGCGCCCAGGCCGCCATCGCCGCCGCAGCAGAATCAGACCCAGCAGGTGCCGCCACCACCGCCGCCGCCCCAGGCGGGTGGACCGTTCGGCGGAGTGTTCAGATAACCTCGCTCAGCCGCGCGCTGCGATGATCGCGAGTGCCTCGGTGCCCGAGATCGGCCGATCAACCGCCAGCCTGGCGAAATTGGCGGCCGGCCCCCTCAGGGCCTTTTCGAGCAGCACGGTGTAGCGCCGGCGCGGGATCTCGACGGCGCCGAAGGTCTTGAGGTGCTCGGTGACGTATTGGGTGTCGAGCAGCTCGAAGCCCCCGGCGATCAGCCGCGCGACGAGATGCACGAGCGCGACCTTCGAGGCGTCGCGGGTGCGGTGAAACATGCTCTCGCCGAAGAAGGCGCGGCCCAGGCTGACGCCGTAGAGGCCGCCCACCAGCTCGCCATCCTGCCAGCATTCGACGCTGTGGCAATGGCCAAGCGCGTGGAGGCCGGTGTAGAGTTCGCGGATACGCCTGTTGATCCAGGTGTCCTCGCGGCCAGGCTGCGGCTCGGCGCAGCCATCCATCACCGCCTTGAACGCCTGGTTCACGGTCACGGCGAAGGCGTCCGACCGGACCGTGCGCGCAAGGCGCGAGGCGACGCGAAAGCCGTCGAGCGGAATGACGCCGCGCAGCTCCGGCTCGACCCAGAACAAGGTCGGGTCGTCGGCACTTTCGGCCATCGGGAAGATGCCGCAGGCATAGGCACGCAGCAGGACCTCGGGCGTAATCTCGGACGCTGCAGAGTCGCGCGTATTCATGGGATCAGCATAGCAGGCCGATGCCGGGCGCGCGATGGTTGCGTGCCGGCTGCGTCGGCTCAGCCGACCGCGGCAGCCGCGGGCTTGGGAGCATCTTTTTCGAG
This sequence comes from Bradyrhizobium sp. SZCCHNRI1029, assembly GCF_032487555.1. Classification (NCBI taxonomy): domain Bacteria; kingdom Pseudomonadati; phylum Pseudomonadota; class Alphaproteobacteria; order Hyphomicrobiales; family Nitrobacteraceae; genus Bradyrhizobium; species Bradyrhizobium sp. SZCCHNRI1029. The sequence continues at coordinate 300,281 of NZ_JAUEUK010000001.1, read as the reverse complement.
GCGGAAGCGGACCACGATCCTGGTGCCGGCATGGCTCGGATCGGGGCCGACGGTGGCGTCGAGCTTGGTCGCCATGGCGCTGACGATGCGCTGGCCCATGCCGGTCGAGCGCGGATCGCTGGTTGCGTTGAGGCCGACGCCGTTGTCGGCGATCGACAGCACGATGTCCTCACCTGCAAGCTTCAGCTCGACATGGATCGGGCCCGGCCCATCGGGGTAGGCGTATTTGACCGCGTTCATGACCAGCTCGTTGACGACGATGCCGATCGCGACCGCGCGATCCGGGTCGATCTCGACCGGTTCCGCCTTCAGGGTCAGCCGCGACATCCGGTTGCCCTCCGCCGAGCGGCGCAGGTCGTCGAGCAGCGAATCCAGATACTGGTTGAGCAGCACGCTCTTGAGATCCTGAGACGTGTAGAGGCGGCGATGCACCTGCGCTACGGCGGCGACGCGGCCCATTGCATTGGTGAGCGCGGCCTTGACGTCGTCCTGGGTGCTGGAGTTGGCCTGAAGATGCAGCAGCGAGGCGATGATCTGCAGCGAATTGCCGACGCGGTGATTGACCTCGCGCAGCAGGACCTCGCGCTCGGCCGCCAGCGCCGCGTAGCGGTCGCGTGACGCCCGCACTTCCGCCTCCGCCTCGTCGCGGGCCTTCTGCAGCCGGGCCTGGCGCACCGCGCCTTCGGCCGCGACCTGCAGCAGGGGAATGAACTCGCCCTGCACGTCCTTGACGAGGTAGTCGGCCGCGCCGGCCTTCAGGGCCGTGACCGCGATCTTGGAATCCTGTGAGGCGGTGACGAACACCACCGGCGGCGGTTCGGGCAGCGCCATGATGCGCTCCAGCGTCTCGAGTCCGTCGAAGCCTGGCATGTACTGGTCGAGCGCCACGACGTCGATGCCGCCGCGCTCCAGCCGCTGCAAGCCCGCGCTGCCGTCGGCGGCGTGTTCCACCGTGAAGCCCAATCGCTTGAGCCCGCGCTCGACCAGCCGCGCCAGCGCTGCGTCGTCGTCGATATAGAGCAGCGTGGGGGCGGCGGAGCTCATGCGGCGGGCGGAACCTGGATGACGGAGAAGAACAGGCCGAGTTGGCGAATGGCGTTGGCGAAGCTTTCGTAGTTGACCGGCTTGGTGATGTAGACGTTGCAGCCGAGTTCGTAGCAGCGCTTGATCTCCTGCGAGTCATCCGTCGTGGTGAGGATGACCACCGGCGCGCTCTTCAGGAAACTGTTCTGCTTGACCATCTTGAGGATGTCGATGCCGGTCATGTCCGGCAGGTTCAGGTCGAGCAGGATCAGCAATGCGTGCCCCTTGTGATCGAGGCCGGTGCCGTCAGCACCCAGCAGATACTTCACGGCATCTGTACCATTGGTGAACGGCTTGATCTCGTTGTTGACGCCGGACCGGCGGATATTGCGCTCGATCAGGCGGGCGTGGCCTTCGTCGTCCTCGATCATGATGATCGTCACGGGCATGGTCATCGGTCTGAGTTCCGGTTTGAGGCGTTCCAGTTGATCGGGAGCGTGATGGTGAACGTGCTGCCCTGGTCGAGCTCCGACGCGACCGACATGGTTCCGCCGAGCCGACGCACCAGCGCGCGGACATGCGCCAATCCAATCCCCTGACCCGGACGGTCCTGGGTCCCGGCGCGACGGAACAGATCAAAGATACGTTGATGATCCCTGGGATCAATCCCCCGGCCGTTGTCCGTAACCTCGAAGATGGCAAAACCGAGCTTGGTACGGGCGCGAATGGCGATGTCGCCGGGAACGCCCGGCTTGAGATATTTGATGGCGTTGTCGATCAGGTTGGAGAAGATCTGCTCCAGCGCCAGGCGGTCGCTGACGATGGCCGGCAACGGTTCCACGCGGATGGTGGTGTCGGTTTCCGCAGCCTGATGCGCCAGCGTCGAGACGATGCCCTCGATCAGCTCGCGGGTATCGATCCGCACCGGCACGAACTCGCGGCGGCCCTCGCGGGTCAGGTTGAGGATGGCCGTGATCAGCCGGTCCATCTTGGCGATCGAGGATTTGATGAAGCCGAGCGCCTCGCTGAAATCCTCCGACAGCTGCTGGTCGGCGCCTTCGAGCTCGGGCTCAGCGCCTTCCGCCGGCGGCGGCGCGTCGGAGGCCGCCCGCGCCAGCGTCGCGATCCGCCGGAAGATGTCGTTGCGCAGCTCGTCGAGCTCGCTGGTGAAGCCCATGATGTTGACGAGCGGCGAGCGCAGGTCGTGGCTCACGATATAGGCGAAGCGCTGGATCTCCTCATTGGCCTCGCGCAGGTCCGCGGTGCGCTCGTCGACGGTGGCTTCGAGGTTGAGGTTGCTCTCGCGCAGCCTGGCCTCGGCCTCGTCGCGCGCGCTGGCCGAGCGGCGCACAAGGAGCACCGAGATGATCGCGAGCAGGACGACCAGGGCCGAGCCAGTCACCGTCACGACGGTCGCCAGCTGCTGGCTGCGGTCGGCATTGGCGGTGCGCAGCACGAACAGCCGCTCTTCCTCCAGCCGCATGCGATTGGCGAGATCGCGGATGTTGATGCTGGTGTTGCCGGAAGCGGCGCTCCGTACGAGCGCGGCGGCGGCGGCGAGGTCACCCTGCGCGGCCAGCTCCTTCTCGCGCCTGAACTGGCCGAGGCGGGTGTCGATTTCGGCGCGGACCTGGCGGAGCAGCTCGACCTGGGCAGGATTGTCGGCCACGAGTGTTCCGAGCTTGTCGAGCACCGGCGCGATCGCGGTGACGGCGGCGTCGTGATCGGTCAGAAACGTATTATCCTGGGTCAGCAGGTAGGCGCGGGCGCCGCTCTCGGCCCGGCGGACCTCGAGCAGCAGCGCGTTGATCTGGTTCTCCGCCTCGATGGTATGCACCACCCAGGCGTTGTCTTTGCGGGCCTTGTTGACGAGCAGCACCGAGGCCGTGCTGACGACGACCAGCACCAGGAATCCCGCCGACAGCAGCAGGATTTGTCCCAGCGTGCGCCTTTGTCCAATCTCAGGCGCCACCGCTCACTCGCATGCCAATTGAAATACCTGCCCCCTCAGCGGAACCGCCGAAAGAGCAGAACGCAGTGCGGGCTGAAGGGTTCCGGCGCGTCAGTGGAATTTTGCGGTTAGCCGCTCACTCCGCCTTCTGGCCAGCGAGGTACTGTTCGAGCCAGTGGATGTGATAGTCGCCATCGATGATGGCCGGCTCGCGGACAAGGGCCCTGAACAGCGGCAGGGTGGTCTCGATGCCGTCGACGACCATCTCGTCCAGCGCGCGCCGCAGCCGCATCAGGCACTCGACCCGCGTCTTGCCGTGGACGATCAGCTTGCCGACCAGCGAGTCGTAATAGGGCGGAATCACGTAGCCCTGATACACGGCGGAATCGATGCGGACGCCGAGGCCGCCAGGCGGGTGGTACTGCAGGATCTTGCCCGGCGAGGGCCGGAAGGTGACAGGGTTTTCCGCATTGACGCGGCACTCGATGGAGTGGCCGTTGATGACAACCTGGTCCTGGGTCATCGGCAGGTCGCCGCCGGCGGCGATGCGGATCTGCTCCAGCACGAGGTCGATGCCGGTGATCATCTCCGTGACGGGATGCTCGACCTGGATGCGGGTATTCATCTCGATGAAATAGAATTCGCCGTCCTCGTAGAGGAATTCGATGGTGCCGACGCCGATGTATTTCAGCTCCTGCATCGCCTTGGCGACGGTGTTGCCGATCTTGGCCCGGGCCGCTGCGTCAAGCACCGGGGAGGGGCCTTCCTCCCAGACCTTCTGATGGCGCCGCTGCAACGAGCAGTCGCGCTCGCCGAGATGGATGGCGCCGCCGCGGCCGTCGCCGAGCACCTGGATCTCGATGTGGCGCGGCTTCTGCAGATACTTCTCCAGATAGACCGAGGCGTCGCCGAACGCTGATCTCGCCTCGTTGGCCGCTGTGGTCAGCGCCAGCTGCAGGTCGGCCTCGGTGTGGGCGACCTTCATGCCGCGGCCGCCGCCGCCGGCGGCTGCCTTGACCAGCACCGGGAAGCCGATCTCCTTGGCGATCGCCATCGCGTCGTGGTCCGGAGTGACAGCGCCATCTGAGCCTGGAACGACGGGAATGCCCAGCCGCTTGGCCGTCTTCTTGGCCTCGATCTTGTCGCCCATCAGGCGGATGTGCTCCGCCTTCGGCCCGATGAAATGCAGATTGTGGTCCGCGAGAATCTCGGCGAAGCGCGCGTTCTCCGACAGGAAGCCGTAGCCGGGATGCACGGCGTCGGCGCCGGTGATCTCGCAGGCGGCGAGCAGGGCGGGAATGTTGAGATAGCTGTCCTTCGACGGCGGCGGCCCGATGCAGACGCTTTCGTCGGCGAGGCGGACATGCATCGCATCGGCGTCGGCGGTGGAATGCACCGCGACGGTGGAGATACCGAGCTCCTTGCAGGCCCTGAGGATGCGAAGGGCGATTTCGCCGCGATTGGCGATGAGGATCTTGTCGAACATGGTGCCTCGGGCGCGAGTGGCGAGTAGTGAGCGGCGAACATGGAATGGTGGACCATTCGCTTTCGCCGTCCGCTAGTCGCGCTTATTCGATGATGACGAGCGGCTCGCCGTACTCCACGGGCTGGCCGTCCTCGACCAGGATCTGCGTCACCGTCCCGGCGCGCGGTGACGGAATCTGGTTCATCGTCTTCATCGCCTCGATGATCATCAGGGTCTGACCGACGGACACCTTGGAGCCGACCTCGACGAACGGCTTGGCGCCGGGCTCGGGCGCCCAGTAGGCGGTGCCGACCATGGGCGAGGGCACCACGCCGGGATGTTTGGACAAGTCTGCGCCGGCGGCTGCCGCGGTGGCGGCTGCGACCACGGGAACGCCAGCGGCGGCCGTTCCGATGGCCGAATGGACGGCCGCCGCAACGGTCACGTTGCGGGCAACGCGGATGCGAAGGCCGGCACGCTCCAGCTCGATCTCGGTCAGGCTGGTCTCATCCAGCAGCGCTGCGAGCTCGCGAATGAGCTGGCTGTCTTCGGATTTCGCGATGGTCTTGTCGTCGGGCTGGGGCGCCATGATCTGATCCGGAACGTTGGGTGCGTGAGGACTGTGACGTCAGGCTTGCGCTAGATGTCGGTCTGCGTGACGGCTTTGGCGCCGATCTTGGCGGCGAGGCCGGTGATCGCCAGCCGGTAGCCGTCGATGCCGAAGCCGCAGATCGAGGCAAACGCGGCCTTCGCGGTGAAAGAATGGTGCCGGAAGCTCTCGCGGGCGTGAATGTTGCTGATGTGCACTTCGACGGCGGGAATCTTCACCCCCATCAGCGCGTCGTGCAAGGCAATGGAGGTATGAGAGTAGGCGCCGGCATTGAGGATGATTCCGACCGCACCGCGGCTGCGGGCCTCATGGATGCAATCCACGAGCACACCCTCATGGTTCGACTGCCGGCACTCCGCCGTCAGGCCGAAGCGGGCGGCCGTCTCGACGCAGAGGCGTTCGACGTCTGCCAGGGTGGCATGGCCATAGGTCTCCGGCTCGCGGGTGCCCAACAGGTTGAGGTTGGGTCCGTTGAGGACATAGATCGTGTTGTGCGCGGCGTCGGCCATTCCCATCCCGGCGGTGTGGCGGCAGTGGGCGGCGTTATAGGTAACAAAGCCGCCAAGGGGAAGCCTTTCGGCAGCCGGGCCGGCTGCCCGAGGCTTGGTCCGTCAGACGAAAAAACCGTCTTAAGTGTACGAAATTGCTGGTTAACCAGGTTTGTCCACCGGGCTGCACGGGCTGCGTGTGATCGCCCTTACGTGCTCTTTGCGCAATAGAATGGGGCGGGCATTGCTGCCCGCCCCATGTCCTCATCGCCTGCCTGGTCGGGATCAGGCGTCGAGAACTGCGACGATCTCGTAGGTGCGGGGATCGATCACGATGATCTGCTCACGAACCAGGATGAAGTCGTATCCGCGCCATTCCGGATAGATCGTCACGACTTCCGCCGGGAGCCGGTGGAAGTGAACGTCGCGCGGCACCCGGGTGCCGACCGAGATGTTGAAGTTCACGTTGGTCACCGGCTCGACGCGCTGGCTGCGGATCACGCTGGTGATCTTGGTGCGCTGCTCGGTGGTGAGCTTGGCGCCGGCGCCGGCCTGTCCGGTGGTGGTCTGCGACCGGTCGCTGCCGGTCTTGGTTTCGGCGTTCGTGCTGGTGCCGCTCTTGCTGTCGCGACCCTCGGCCTTCATGTTCTTGGAGCCGGCCTTGTCGGTCTCGGAGGTCGCGCCCTTGGCATTCGGACCCTTCATGCCTTCCTCGGCGCGCTGGCCCTTGGTCGCACCGGGCTTCTGCTCGGACTGACTGGAGCGCATGTCGGACGCAGGCGAGCCGCTGTCGCGATGCATCGCGCCGCCGGGCGCGTTCATGCCACCGCTCGATGCTCCGCCGGCAGCACCACCGGTCGCACCGCCCTGCATGGCTGCGCCGCCGGACTGTCCAGCTGCGCCGCCCGCACCGCCGGTACCTTGCGCATGAGCAAAACCTGCACCCGCCAGGAGCGCGATTGCAGCAACTGATACCATCAAGCGATTGGTCATCCTCTATCCTCCTCGTATTTGCACTGCCCGCGCCGACAACGGCAGGAGGTAGGAGTCGTTCCGTGCGTCGCTGATCGTTCCGGAAAAATGTCGCAGATCGCAACTTTATGAACGGATGCTCAGGGTCATGAATGCTGCATGACGACAACAGTGATCCGTTGCGTGTCGCCGGCGACTTCGCATGAGCTACGCGCCGTGACGTTCGCGCGCGTAGCGGACGAGCGCCAAGAATCGATAGAGGCCGTGCACGAACTTGCCGTAGGGCATCGTGATGAAGAGCGCGAACACCGCACCGAGATGGAGCGCGAGCAGCAGGCCCATCGTGCTGGTCTCGCGTAGCAAGAGGAGGGCGAGCCCGGTTGCGCCGGTAAGGACGAGCATCGCCAGGAACGCGACATCCATGGCGCGACTGCCCGCATCCATCATCGCAGGCTCACGCCTGCGCTTGGCGGTGTAGAGTCCGAGCGGACCGACCACGATGCCCAATCCGCCCAGCGTGCCGAGCACGACCGGCAGGTCCCACAACGGATAGGGCGCCTCACGGTGCAGAAGATAGTGATAGAGCGTCGCGACGCTGGTCGATGCGACGCAGAGCATGAAGCCCCAGAACGTCAGATGGTGATAGAACCGCCGGGTGTCGCGTGGCCGCTCGTCCTCGTTGTAGCAGCCGACGCCGCCGCCATCGAGATAGCGCAGGCTGGCTGCGTCGCGAACGGCGCGCAGCAGTGGACGTGAGCGCGTCAAGGTCGAGCTCGGCTCGCCGATATCATTCCAGAACGCCCGAGCGCCCATGATGAAGGCGATGATGGCCCACAGGAAGGCGGCGCCGAACAACAGCGCCATCGCGTTGTGGGGCATGAGCGCGTAGAACGAGCCGGGGCCGTGCCGGCTTGCAAACACCGCGGCGGGATCGTTGAAGGCCACGATGCCGACGATGAACGCGGCCATGCTGACCACCGCGATGAGCGACACCGCGAGACCATTGCGCCTGAACAGCGGCGCCAGCGCGTGCGGCCAGGCATAGTCGGCATAGCTCTCGTGCCGCACCCGGGCCAGAACGGAGGGGACGCGGACGTCGAACTCGTGCGGGGGGGAGAACTGGCAGTCGACGTAGCAGGCCCCGCAGGCATGGCAGAGATTGGCGAGATAGTTGAGGTCGCCGCCGGTGAAGGCGCGGCGCATCTCCATTGCCGGAAATACGGCGCAGAGTCCCTCGCAATAGCGGCAGGAATTGCAGATCGTCATCAGCCGATCCGCCTCGGTCAACGCCTCACTGCGCTGCATGTGTCGCTGCTCCCTGGCCGGCGATACGCCCGAACACGCTGCCGATCGTCATGCCGATTCCTGCCGCATAGCCGCGGCCGAGCACGTTGCCGGCCATGATCTCGCCTGCGGCGTACATGTTGTCGGCGGGACCGCCGGACTTCATCAGCATCTTTGCGGCGTGATCGACCCGCACGCCGAGATAGGTGAAGGTAATGCCGGGCCGAACCGGATAGGCGTAGTAGGGGCCGCTATCGATGCGGCGCGCCCAATGCGATTTCGGCGGCGTCAGGTTCTCGGTGCGGCAATCGTCGAGGATGTCGGGATTGAATTGTCCGTCGCGCACCGATGCGTTGAAATGCGCGACGGTGGCGGTCAGCTTGTCCGGATCGAGGCCGAGCCTGCCAGCGAGCTCGGTGATGCTGGCCGCCTCGATCGCGGGGTAGAGCGACGGCATGAACAGGTTCGCCGATTTCGCGTCGAAGATGATGTAGGCGATCTGGTCCGGCTGAGCGGCAACCAAGCGTCCCCAGATCGCGTAGCGCTTCGGCCAGACGTCCTCGCCTTCGTCGTAGAATCGCTCAGCGTTGTTGTTGACGACGATGCCGAACACGACGCAGTCGAGCCGCGTGATGATGCCGCCGTCATATTTTGGTGCGCGCGCATCGATCGCCACCGCGTGGCACTGGGTCGGATCGCCGATGCTGTCGACGCCGGCGCCGAGCAGCATGTCGAGCACCGTGCCGCGATTGTTGGGCGTGCCGCGGATCAGGAAGTTGCGCGCGATCTCGCCCCAGCCCTCGACCAGCCTGTCGATGTTGGCTTCGAAGCCGCCCGCTGCCGCAACCAGCGCCTTGCCGCAGATCCGCGTCCTGGCGTCACGCTGCCGGATGATCGCAGCGTCGAAACGGGTCTCATCGATGTCGAGCCCGACGACCTCCGCCTCATACAGCACGTCGACGCCGAGCCGCTCGGCGGTGAGATACAACGCATTGAGCATGGCCCGGCCGCCGCCCAGGAAGAACGAGTTGGTCCGCCCTAAGCTCAGCGTCCCGCCGAGCGACGGCTGGAAACGCACGCCCTGTGCGACGATCCAGTCGAGCATGTCCTTGGACTCGCGGATCATCAGGCGCGCCAGTTGTTCGTTGGTCTGGCCTTCGGTGACGCGCAGGAGATCGTCCCAGAACTCGTCCTCGGTGTAGGGGCCACTCAACGTCGCGGTCGCCGCGTCATGGGCGCAGCGCATGTTGCGGGTGTGGCGCGTATTGCCACCGCGATAGAACTTGGAGGCAGCCTCCAGCACGATGACCGAGGCCCCGGCGCGCCGTGCCGCAATGGCGGCGCAGAGGGCTGCGTTGCCGCCGCCAACCACGACGACGTCGTAGGTCAGGGGATGGTCGGCGATATCGCTCTGATCAGTCATTGCAGGCCCTCGCGGACGCAAGGCGGCGGGGCCTGGACCGGGTTTGGTCCACACAGCCACCCCTCCGCATGCCAGCCGTCGGCCAAGCGATGATGGATGGTACGGAAGTAAAGGCTGCAGTAGGCATAGAATTGGTATGCCATTGTATACAAAAATATGCAAGATAGGCTGTTGTTCGCAACGAGATTGTGAAATCGTGACCCCCATGTCCTCGGAAGCGCCATCGCTCACCATCGATCGTGACAACGTCTCTCTCGGCGAAGCGGTATTTCGTGCGCTGTGCCATGCGCTGGAGAACGGCTTCTATCGCTCCGGCGATCGGCTGCGTGAGGACGAGGTCGCCCAGAAGCTGAACGTCAGCCGGACGCCGGTCCGTGAGGCTTTCGGCAAGCTGGTGGCCAAGGGGTGGGTGCAGCCGGCTGGTGGACGCGGCCTGATCGTGCGCAGTCTCGACGAGAATGAAGTCCTCGAGCTGTACGCGATGCGGGAAATTCTCGAAGGCGCCGCGGCCCGGCTCGCCGCGCAGTATGCCGTGTCGGCCGAGATCGCGGCGCTCCGCGACATTCATGCACGCTTTGTCAGCGGGGGGGACGACGCCGCCGAGCTCGCGCGGCTGAACCGGCTAATGCACGGTGCGATCCAGCGCGCGGCGCGCAACCGCTACCTCGATGCCGCCCTCGAGGACATGCATGTCGCGACAGCGCTGCTGGGAACCACGACGTTTGCGGCCGAAGGACGTGCAGCAACAGCCGCGGCCGAGCATGGTGAGCTGATCGAAGCGATCGCGATCCGCGATCCCGATCGGGCCGAGGCGATTGCACGCGGGCACATCCGCGAGGCACTTCGAACCCGGCTCGGCATGAAGCTGAAGGGATAGGCGAGGGCGCTGCCGCCACCCGGCTGCCGCTTCGCCACCGGCTCACGGCAAAAGCAGAAGGCCGGCTGAGACAGCCGGCCTTCGATTGATCCCGTGATGGCGAGACGCTTTGGCAGAGATGCTCAGCAGCTCGCCTTGCCGCAGCGGGCCGCGCTGATCTTCTCGCGCAGGCCCTCGACGCCGACGGCGCCGATCACGACCTGCTTGCCGATCACGTAGCTCGGCGTCCCGTTCATGCCCATCTCCTCGGCGAGCTTGAAGTTTTCCTCGATCGTCGCCTTGGCCTCGGGGCTCGCCATGTCCTTCTCGACGCGCGCCATGTCGAGCCCGAGATCCTTGGCGACCGCGAGCGCATGGGCCTTGTCGGCTTGGCCGCGGCCGCCCAGCAGTTTCTGGTGGAAGTCGAGATATTTCTGCGGGGCCTGCATGCGAACGGCAACCGCGACCTGCGCGGCCTCGACGGAGCCCTGGCTCAGCACGGGAAATTCCTTGAGCACGACCTTCAGCTTCGGGTCGCTCTTCATCAGCTCCATCATGTCGGCCATCGCGCGCTTGCAGTAGCCGCAATTGTAATCGAAGAACTCGACGAAGGTGACGTCGCCATCCTTGTTGCCGAGCACGACGCCGCGCGGCGAGTTGAAGATGGTCTCGGCGTTCTTGCTGACGCTGGCCTCGTGCTTGGCCGCCTCGGCTGCCGTCTGGCGCTTCTGCAGCTCGGCCATCGCCTCTTCGAGCACCTCGGGATGCGCGATCAGGTAGTTTCGGACGATGGTCTCGATCTCGCCCCGCTGGCTGTCGGAGAAGCTCTCCGCCGACGCGAGCTGAGGCACGCCGCAGAGCGAAAGCGCGAGCAACATCGCGGGAATGAGCGTGCGGACTGACGGCATGAAGGAGGTCCTCTGGGTCAAATGATCGGGTCCTTGTCGATGGTCGTGACGGTATTTTGATATTCTGGATCGGATGATAGCAGTAGTTCAAAACTTCAGCGGGCGCCAACTCCGCTGTCCGACACCTACTGGCCGGAAAGCGGCTTTGCCATGACGATGTCGTCGGCCCTGACCCAGCCCGGCGAGCCGACCGCGAAGCGGGTTTTTGCACGCGAGGCAAGCTCGCGCGCCGTCTTGTTGTCGCCACGCAGGAAGGCGGCCTGCGCCGAGGCGAGATCCGCCTCCGCATAATCGCCCTTGCGACCGTAGGCCATCGCGAGCTGGGAATAGCCGAGCGGCGCCTCGGATTCGCGCGCGACCGCCGCGCGCAAGATCGAGATCGCCTCGTCAGTGTAGGCCTTGTTCTCGGATGCCACCAAGGCCTGACCAAGTAACATCTCGATGAGCGGGGCGTTATTGGACAGGTGCACCGCCTTGCGCAGCGGGGCGATCGCCTCAGTGGGGCGGCCGCCCTCCAGCAGGGCCTGGCCGCGGACCTCGTAGAAATAGGCGTTGTTGGGTTGCACCTGGATCAGGGCATCGATCTGGCTCAGGGCGCTGCGCAGGTCGCCATGCAGGTAGGTGGAGATTGCCCTGGCGTAGCGGGCGGGCAGGCCGGTGTCCGACAATGGATAGCGCCGTGCCACCGTGTCCGGCCGTTCCATGAAGGCCGAGATCTTGGCACGGACCATGTCGTGACGGAGCTGCAATGCGGGGTCGTCCTTCTTGTCCCAATAGGGGCTTTGGCGCGCGAGGCCCTCGAGCGCCTCGACGCGATCGGCCGGCATCGGATGTGATTGCAGATAGGGGTCGGCGCCGCGCGCGGCGAACAGGCTCTCATTGGTGAAGCGCTTGAACGTCTCGTACATGCCCTTCGGCGATTGCGCCGTCGCAGTGAGGAATTTCACCCCCGCACGGTCGGCGTTCTCCTCCTGCTGACGCTGATACGACAACAGCGATCGGCGGATGACCTCGCCCGGGGCCGACAGCGTCGCGGCGCCGGCATTGGCAAGGCCGCTGCCGCCGCCGCGCGCGCCGACCGCGAGGGCGCCGGCGCCGAGAATGGTGGCGATGATCATCTGGGTCTGGGCGGTGGCGAGCTGTTGGCGCAGCTTGGCGAGATGGCCGCCGGCGAGATGGCCGGTCTCGTGCGCGAGAACGCCGATCAGTTGGTTCGGATTTTCCGACTGCAGGATGGCGCCGTAATTGACGAAGATGCGGCGGCCGTCGGCAACGAACGCGTTGAAGGACGCATCGTTGATGATGACCATCTGGATGTTCTGCTTTTCGAGCCCGGCGACGCGCAGGATCGGCCGGGTATATTCACGCAGCAGCACCTCGGTCTCGGTGTCGCGCAGGATCGGCGGTCCCTTGCCTTGCTGCGCCGACGCAGGCGCGACCGGCGCCAGCGTCACGGCCGCCGCGACGACCGCGGCAAGCCCGCCGGACAGTTTCTTGCGAAGCACGATACGGAGCGACATCAGGCGATCTTTGCAATTGGCGCGAGGCGCGAGACGGGCTATTGCCCACCAAACGGCGGAATGCGGCTCATCTGCGGCGAACGAGGCCCATGGGCTGACCCCGACCGGTTCACGGAGCGGGTCCGAACAGCCGGGGTCAATAGCAGATATCGATGGTGGATGCGACAGTGATACCGACATTGGAACAGCGGATCGCCGACCTGACGGCGCCGTCCGCGCGCAGCAATGTTCCGCCGTTCATGGTGATGGACGTGATGGCTGCGGCCGAGCGGATCGAGGCGGGCGGTGGACATGTCATCCACATGGAGGTCGGCCAACCGGCGGCGCCTGCGCCACGAGCGGCCATTGCGGCCGCGCATGCCGCGCTCGATCAGGCCCGCATCGACTACACCTCGGCGCTCGGTCTGCTGTCGCTGCGACAGCGAATCGCGCGGCACTATCGTGAGACGCACGCTTGCGAGGTCGATCCGGCGCGAATCGTGATCACGACGGGATCCTCGGCCGGATTCATCCTGGCGTTCCTGGCCATGTTCGAGCCCGGCGACCGCGTGGCCGTGACCGTGCCGGGCTATCCGCCCTATCGCCATATCCTGACGGCGCTGGGCTGCGAGCCGGTGCTGATCGAGACCACGGCGGAGAACCGTCACGCCCTGACCGGCGAAGCGCTGCTCGCCGCGCACCGCAAGACGCCGCTGAAGGGTGTGCTGGTGGCAAGTCCCGCCAATCCGACCGGCACCATGATGTCGCGTGAGGCGCTGGGCGGTGTCATCGCAGCCGCACGCGACGCCGGCATCCGCTTCATCTCCGACGAGATCTATCACGGTCTGGACTACGCGTTTCCGGCGGTGACGGCGGCGGAGCTGTCGCGCGAGGCCCTGATCATCAACTCGTTCTCGAAGTACTTCTGCATGACGGGCTGGCGCATCGGCTGGATGGTGGTGCCAGATGCGCTGGTGCGGCCGATCGAGCGTCTGCAACAGAACCTCGCGATCTCGGTTCCGACCCTGTCGCAGATCGCGGCGGAAGCGGCGTTCGACGGCCGAACCGAAATGGAGGCCATCAAGCACGGTTACCAGGAGAACCGGCACATCCTGATCGAGGGTTTCCCGAGGGCCGGCCTGACCCGGTTCCTGCCGGCCGACGGCGCCTTCTACCTCTATGCCGACGTGTCCGACTTCACCTCCGACAGTTACGACTTCGCCAAGCGGATGCTGGAGGAGACCCATGTGGCGGCCACGCCGGGCGTCGACTTCGATCCGATCCACGGCCGCAGCTTCGTGCGCTTTTCCTATGCGCGTTCGGCCGAGGACATGCGTGAGGCGGTGGCCCGGATCGCGCGCTGGTTAGGCTAGGGCGCGCGAGCCGCGTGCACTGACCAACATCATCGGCAACGGCATCGCCGCCGTGTTCGTCTCGTGGCGCGAAGACGAACTCGACCATGATCTCCTGCAGCGACGGCTCAATCAGCAGATCGATCCGTCGGATGTCGAGACGGCCGTGACGACCGGCTGAGCGGCCTCCGGTCGTCACGGTCAAGAACGATCGCCATACGAAGAACGCCATATGAAAAACGCCCGGCCAATCTGGCCGGGCGTTTTGCATTGAAGCGTCGGAGAGTGGGGGTTTACTGCCCGCCACCGAAACGGCGGGACCACCAGCCGGCCCGGCGCGGCGCCGCAGGGGACGAGGAATCGGTGGCCGCCGGCTCGGAGGCAACCGGTCCGGACGCCGCGACGTCGACAGCCGGAGTGGGTGCGCTGCTCTCGGCGACGTTGACGGCTGAAACCGCGCCCTCCGGCCTCGGCTCGGTAAGGAAGCTGACCTTCTCGCGAACCGTCGAACGGCGTGGGGTCTTCTCGGATTCCGTCTTCGGAGCCTCGGTCTGCTGCACTTCGGGCTGTCCCGGAGCAGCCTGTGGCATGGGCACGGAGGCGCCAGCGACGGACTCATCTGCCTCGGTTGCGGCCGACGCATGGACCGGCGCCGCAGGTTCTGCCGGCTCTTCCTCGTCGTGGTGGGAAGCGCCATTGCCGTCGAAATCGGCCACGGCGGCTTCTGCCTCCGATGCCGAAGCCGGCGCGAGCTCGTCGCCGATCGACGCGGCGAGACCTTCTTCCGCGCCACCGCGCCGACGACGACCGCCGCGGCGTCCACGCCGGCGCGGACGCCGCTCGCCGCCAGGCTGATCCGTCTGCTCGCCTTGTGCGAACGCAGGCTGTTCCTCCGACTCGTCGTCTTCGCCGTCGGCGTCCTCGGCTGACTGCTCGGCGGCAGAGCCCGGCTCGGCGGGCTGCAGTCCGGCCGTGCCTTCTGGGAGCGCGCCCTCGCGGGCCTCGCTGCCGCGGCCACGCCGGCGCCGTCGCCGCTTGCGGCGCGCGCCGTCCCGCTCGCCTTCGGCTGCGCTGCCGTCGGCTGCGTCCTCGGACAGGCCTTCGGTCTCCTCGGTCTCGACCTCGGATTCCGTCTCGATGTCGAACGGTTCTTCCTCGTCGTAGATTTCCTCGGCCGCCAGCGGCGGGGCAGAGGCCTGCGCGGCGAGCAGCGCCTTGGCGGCCTCGAGCGTGTGCACCTGCTCGCCCCGATCGATGATGAAGGATTGCTGGCCGCTCACGCTCGGATCGGCGATGACGGCGAGCGAGACCTTGAAGCTGTTCTCGAGGTCACGCAGATGGCCGCGCTTGTGATTGAGCACGTAGAGCGCCACCTCGGTGCGGGTGCGGACCACGAGATTGTGGGTCGCGCCCTTCATCAGCGTCTCTTCGAGGCTGCGCAGCAGCTGCAGCGCCACCGAGGACACCGAGCGCACGTGACCGGTGCCGCCGCAATGCGCGCACGGCTCGGTCGAGCTTTCGAGCACGCTGGCCCGGATGCGCTGCCGCGACATCTCCAGAAGGCCGAAATGCGAGATCCGGCCGACCTGGATGCGCGCGCGATCCTGCCGCAGGCAGTCCGACAGCTTGCGTTCCACGGAGCGGTTGTTGCGCTTCTCGTCCATGTCGATGAAGTCGATGACGATCAGCCCGGCTAGGTCGCGCAAACGGAGCTGCCGCGCCACTTCCTCGGCCGCCTCCATATTGGTCTTGAGCGCTGTGTCCTCGATGTGATGCTCGCGCGTGGCGCGGCCGGAGTTCACGTCGATCGAGACCAGCGCCTCGGTCTGGTTGAGCACGATATAGCCGCCTGAGCGCAGCTGCACGGTCGGCGAGAACATCGCGTCGAGCTGGCTCTCGACGCCCATCCGGGAGAACAGCGGCTGGCCGTCGCGATACTGCTTCACCGCCCGGACATTGGTCGGCATCAGCATCTTCATGAAATCGTGCGCCTCGCGGTAGCCGTCTTCGCCGGCCACGAGGATCTCGTCGATCTCCTTGTTGTAGAGGTCGCGCAGCGAGCGCTTGATCAGCGAGCCTTCCTCATACACGAGGGTCGGGGCCTGCGACTTCAGGGTCATGTCGCGGACCGTTTCCCAGAGACGCAGCAGATATTCGAAGTCGCGCTTGATCTCGGGCTTGGTGCGGTTGGCGCCGGCGGTGCGCAGGATCACGCCCATGCCCTCGGGCACGTCGAGGTCCTGCACCACTTCCTTCAGGCGCGAGCGGTCCTGCGCCGAGGTGATCTTGCGGCTGATGCCGCCACCGCGCGCCGTGTTGGGCATCAGCACGGCATAGCGGCCGGCCAGCGACAGATAGGTCGTCAGCGCCGCGCCCTTGTTGCCGCGCTCCTCCTTCACGACCTGCACCAGCATCACCTGGCGGCGCTTGATGACTTCCTGGATCTTGTACTGCCGGCGCGGACGGAAGGTGCGCTCCGGCACTTCCTCCAGCACGTCATCGCCGCCGACGGATTCGACGAGCTCTTCCTCGATCTCCTCGCCGTCGTCCTCGTCGTCCTCATGGTCGCCGGACGCGGTGTCGGAGCCGTTCTCGTCGCCGGGCACGATGGTGACGCCGTGATCAGCATGTTCGCCCACGGCAGCGACGTCATCGTCGTCGTGCTCATCGTGATCATGCTCATGATGGTGGTATTCGTGATGTTCGTGCTCATCATGTTCGTGCTCGCCGTCATGATGCTCGTCGTGACCGTGGTGCTCATGGTCATGCTCGTCTGCCGCGACAGCCGGGCTGGCCGCCTCGGCAGCGTGCGAGCCGCCGGTCTGCGCGCTCGCGGCCTCCGCAGCTTCGCCGGAGGGCTGCTCGGTAGCAGCGTCATGGTCCTGCGCGGCAACGGCATCAGGCTGACGGTCGGCATGCTCGCGCGATTCGTCGGCTGCGCCCTGCCGAGCTTCGCCCGAGGCGTCCCGACCTTGAGCCTCGACCGGGCCTTCGGAGAAGCCCTGCGCCTCGCTGGGAGCGGTCGCGTCGGCGTGCGGCTGATCGTCCTGCGCATAGGCGTGGTGGTCTTGCGCCTCGTGGTCGGCCTCGTGCCCTTCGGTCGGGGCAGGGAGGCCCGCCTCGGCGACCTCGACGATCTCGCTCTGGACCCGTTCGCCGCTGCCGCGGCGCCGTGAACTGCGGTGCCGGTTGCGGCGGCGGTTGGAGCGGTTCTCGCTTTCCTCTTCGGCTTCGCGGTGCGCGCGCTCCTCGGCCTCGATCAGAGCCTGCCGGTCGGCGACCGGGATCTGATAGTAGTCCGGATGGATTTCGCTGAAGGCCAGGAAGCCGTGGCGGTTGCCGCCATACTCGACGAAGGCGGCCTGCAGCGAGGGCTCGACCCGGGTAACCTTGGCCAGGTAGATGTTGCCGCGGAGCTGCTTGCGTTGGGCCGTTTCGAAATCAAATTCCTCGACGCGGTTGCCGCGGACGACAACGACCCGGGTCTCTTCCGGGTGGGTAGCATCGATCAACATCTTGTTGGGCATATTGGAACTCTTGGAGGCGACGGGCGCGATTGGCCGCGAGCGCGTGGCGCGCTGTCGGATGACGCGACGGTCCACCTGATTCGGGGGTGAGGGGAAGGCCTAAACGCAGCTGGTCGCGCCGCGCCAACCCTGATGCCGGCGGGGCGATTGGCCGGACGGGGGTCTGGCCCCGCATCGGCGCGGATCGTCCGCTGGTCATGGTTGGCAACTCAGTCTGGCGCATCAAGCGTCGGCCCGTCTGGAATATGTGGGCGGCAGCGGGTGCCGCCTTCTCTGTTGCCGAAGGCCAGATTGCGCCGAAACGCTTGCCTGGATCGAATACCCACCCTGTCACGGGTGCGGTATCAGGCTATACCGTGTCCGACCTGGTGCCCGGGCGGTCTCTGCGAGGAGGCGCCCTGACAGGCGCCACTCGGCTCGTGACCGGCTCTCCGTTGCGGCCGCGCGGGATCGCGCAGGCTTTGATGGAGCGTCGGAAAGGCGCTGGACTCTTCGCAACGACCGAGGACCCGATATCGAGCACCCCGATCACGAAGCTTCCGGCGTTTCACCGGAGGTTGAACGCGACACAACCGGCAGTAAGGATTAGCCTTCAGCCCTTCGTACATACGAGGAATGGTCAGGTCGCGCAAGCGAAGCGTCGCGGAACCGCAACAATCGGTGGCCTTTAACGAAAATGACAAAATTTGGCGGTTAACCCCTGGGATTGGTTGCGGTAAGACGATCCCGCGGAGGCATCGATTTGGCAATTGGCCGGGCGAATTACCTTTCCTTGCTGGGATGCGCGTCGCTGTGCGTCACGCAAATGTTATGTGCGGCGGTCATTCCGGCCCGCGCCCAGAGCGGGCCGGTCGGCCAGGTGCCGCCTGCCGTGGTCGGGCCCGGGTTCCCCATCGCCACCGACGCACGGGTCGCCGGCGATTCCCGACAGACCCGATTCGTGCTCGATCTCGACCGGACGGTGCCGTTTCGAACCTTCCTGCTCAGCGAACCCTATCGCGTCGTCGTCGACCTGCCCCAGGTCAGCTTTCATCTGCCCACTGGAGCCGGGACCAGCGGCCGTGGTTTGGTGAAGGCGTTCCGCTATGGGATGGTGATGCCCGGTGGGTCCCGCATCGTCTTCGATCTCACCGGCCCGGCTCGAATCGCCAACTCCACGGTGCTGGATGCCGCCAACGGTCAGCCGCCGCGGCTGGTGCTCGAACTGGAGGAGGTCGACGAGGCGACCTTCGCCCGCGCCATCGGCAGCGACAGCCGTCTTGCGTCGAGGCCTGCCGATTCGGGGTCCGCGACGGCGTCGGTCGCGGTCGCAGGAAACCCTGCGCCGGCAGTCCGGCCGCCGCCGACGACGGTCGCCATCGCTCCCCCTCCGACGGATGGTCCGCCGGACACCCGGCCCGTGGTCGTGATCGACCCCGGTCATGGTGGTATCGACTACGGCACCCAGGGCGGCGAGGTGCCGGAGAAGAATCTGGTGCTCGCCTTCGGCCAGGCGCTGCGCGACCGGCTGGAACGGTCGGGCAAGTTCCGCGTGATCATGACTCGCGACGACGACACCTTCATCCCGCTTGGAGACCGGGTCCGCATCGCCCAGAAGCAGTCGGCGGCTCTGTTCGTCTCCATCCACGCCGATGCGCTGCCGCGAGGTGAGGGCACTGCGCAGGGCGCGACCATCTATACGCTGTCGGACAAGGCGTCTGACGTCGAGGCGGAACGGCTGGCCGAGGCCGAGAACCGGGCCGACCAGATCGGCGGGGTCAATCTGACCGAGGAGCCGGCCGACGTCGCCGACATCCTGATCGATCTGGCCCGCCGGGAAACCCGCACGTTTTCCAACAGGTTCGCCCGTGTGCTGATGAACGACATGAAGACGGCGGTGCATATGCATAAGCGCCCGCTGAAATCGGCCGGTTTCCGCGTGCTCAAGGCGCCCGACGTGCCATCCGTGCTGGTCGAACTCGGCTATGTCTCCAATAAGGGCGATATGGGGAACCTGGTCTCCGACGCATGGCGGTCGCGCACGGCGGACGCAATGGCGCGGGCGATCGATGCCTTTCTGGCCAAGCGCATCGCCAACGCGGGCCCCGAGAGGCCGGACAAGCCGGCGGCGGTACGCGCAAAGCCCTAGTTTGGCCACAGCAACATCCGTATAAACGTGCTGCGAGGCACCCGGAATCAGTGAGGATTCCTTCTCGGCAGACTTGTGATAGGCTTGACCGCTGATAGGCTTGACCATGCGTTTCTCTGGCATGGGTCATGCGGCATTGCAGCCGACCGTGTGATTTTTGGCGGTAGCGCCTGTGGGTGCGCCGCGTCCGAGCCGAGAGACGAAACAAGAGTTGGAACGGATATTCGCCGATGCGCTTTCTGGTGCGGTTTTTGGGCTTCCTGTTCGCGGCCGGTACCGTCTTGTTCCTGGTCGGTGTGGCAGCAGCGGCCGGCCTGATCTGGCATTTTTCCAAGGACCTGCCTGACTACTCCCAGTTGCAGGATTATGAGCCGCCGGTGATGACGCGCGTGCACGCGGTCGACGGCTCGCTGGTCGGTGAATATGCCCGGGAGCGCCGGCTGTACCTGCCGATCCAGGCGGTTCCCAAGCTCGTGATCAACGCCTTCCTCGCCGCCGAGGACAAGAACTTCTACGAGCATGGCGGCATCGATTTCACCGGCATGGCGCGCGCCGCCGTGGTCTACGCCCAGAACTTCGGCTCCAATCGCCGTCCGCAGGGCGCCTCCACCATCACCCAGCAGGTCGCCAAGAACTTCCTGTTGACCAACGAGGTGTCGTTCGCCCGCAAGATCAAGGAAGCGCTGCTGGCGATGCGCATCGAGCGCACCTACTCGAAGGACAAGATTCTCGAGCTCTATCTCAACGAGATCTATCTCGGCTCGGGCGCCTATGGCATCGCCGCGGCGTCGCTGGTCTATTTCGACAAGTCGGTGAACGAGCTCACCGTGGCGGAGGCGTCCTATCTCGCCGCGCTGCCGAAGATGCCGGGCAGCCTGCATCCGATCCGGAATCGCGACCGCGCCATCGAGCGCCGCAACTACGTCGTCGATCGTCTGCTCGAGAACGGCTGGATCAAGCAGGCCGACGCCGACAAGGCGCGCAAGGATCCGCTGACGATCGCGAGCCGCAACACCGGCGCCCACATCTTTGCGGGTGAATATTTCGCCGAGGAAGTTCGCCGCGACATCTTCGAGCGCTATGGCGAGAAGAAGCTCTACGAAGGCGGCCTGTCCGTCCGGACGACGCTCGATCCGAAGATTCAGGTCATGGCGCGCAAGGCCATGGTCGCCGGACTCGTGAGGTACGACCAGGAGCAGGGCTATCGCGGGCCTGTCTCCAAGCTCGATACTTCGGGCGATTGGGGGGTGAAGCTCGCCGACATCAAATCGCTCTCGGACATCTCACCGTGGCGGATGGCCGTGGTGCTCGAGACCAGCGACCAGTCCGCCCGCATCGGCTTCCAGCCGCCGCGCGAACTCGGCGGCGCCGTCAGCAAGGAACGCCAGACTGGCCTGATCACGCTTGACGGCGTGAAATGGGCGCGGGCTGCGACGGCCAATGGCCGTGGCAAGGTGCCGACGTCGGTCGCCCAGGTGCTGCAGCCGGGCGACGTGATCTATGCCGATCCGCTGTACAAGGAAGGCAATCCGGTCGAAGGCCAGTATCGCCTCGAGCAACTGCCCGAAGTGTCCGGCGCGATGGTTGCCATGGACCCGAACACCGGCCGTGTGCTCGCGATGGTCGGCGGCTTCTCCTTCGACCAGAGCCAGTTCAACCGCGCAACACAGGCCTACCGGCAGCCCGGATCGTCATTCAAGCCGATCGTCTATTCTTCGGCGCTCGACAACGGCTATACGCCGTCGACCCAGGTCGTCGACGCACCAATCGAGATCGACCAGGGGCAGGGCGGGCAGGTCTGGCGCCCCGACAACTTCTCGAACGGCAAATATCTCGGGCCCACGACCTTGCGCAACGCGCTGCGTCTGTCGCTGAACACGGTGACCGTGCGTCTCGCGCAGGACGTCGGCATGCCGCTGATTTCCGAATACGCCAAGCGGTTCGGAGTCTATGACGAGCTGCCGAATTACCTGTCCTACGCCCTCGGCGCCGGCGAAACCACGGCCATGCGCATGGTCACGGCCTATTCGATGATCGCCAATGGCGGCCGTCGGGTGAAGCCGACCTTGATCGACCGCATCCAGGACCGCTACGGCCACACCATCTTCAAGCATGATGCCCGCGAGTGCCGCGGCTGCGACGCACCGGACGGCTGGAAGAACCAGAGCGAGCCGCAGCTGGTCGACCGCCGGGAGCAGGTTCTGGATACGATGACGGCCTACCAGATCACCTCGATGCTCGAGGGCGTGGTGCAGGCGGGCACGGCGACCGTGCTGAAGGAGGTCGGCAAGCCGATCGCCGGCAAGACCGGCACCACCAACGAGGCCAAGGACGCATGGTTCGTCGGCTTCTCGCCGGACCTCGCCGTCGCCATCTACATGGGTTACGACAAGCCCCGGCCGCTCGGTAGGGGTAATGCTGCGACCGGCGGTCATCTGGCCGCGCCGATCGCAAAAGACTTCATGAAGCTCGCGCTGGCCGACAAGCCGGCCACGCCCTTCAAGATCCCGGCCGGCATCAAGCTGGTCCGTGTCGATGCCAAGACTGGCATGCGCGCGAGCCCTGGCGACGGCGGCCGCACGATCATGGAAGCGTTCAAACCTGGTACGGCGCCGCCGGACAACTACTCGGTCATCGGTGTCGCCGACGCCGATGGACGCGTGATGCCGTCGCAGAGCGGCGGCCAGCCTGATGCTGGCAGCTTCATCATCCGTCCAGGCACGGGAAGCCTCTATTAGGCATTGGGCCGGCTGAAACTGATGCCGGTGCGGTGCAGAGCGATTGCGCTTTGCGCCGAGCGCCGTTACATCCCCTGTGACAGACGATGCTGCGGCGCTTCGAGCCGTGGCCTGAAGAGAGCGACATGCGCGCGGAAATCGAGAAAATCGTAGAAGAGATCAAGCAGTCGGTCGGGCTGCTGAGGAGGCATCTTTGACGTCGAGACATCGACGGCAAGGCTGGCCGAGCTGAACAAGCTCGCCGAAGACCCCAATCTCTGGAACGACCCCCAAAAAGCTCAGCGGCTGATGCAGGAGCGGACCTCGCTGGAGGATTCGCTCACCGGCATTGGCAAGGTCGAACGTGAGCTCAGCGACAATATCGAGATGATCGAGCTTGGCGAGGCCGAGAACGATCCCGGTGTCGTCACCGAAGCCGAGAATGCGCTGAAGGAGCTGAAGAAGGAGGTCGCGCGGCGCGAGCTCGAGGCGCTCCTGTCCGGCGAGGCCGACAAGTTCGACACCTATCTCGAGGTCCATGCCGGCGCCGGCGGCACCGAGAGCCAGGACTGGGCGCAGATGCTGCTGCGCATGTACGCCCGATGGGCCGAGAAGCACGGTTTCAAGATCGAGTATCTCGAAGAATCGTTGGGCGAAGAGGCCGGCATCAAGTCGGCGACCATCCAGATCTCCGGGCATAATGCCTATGGTTGGCTGAAGACTGAAGCTGGCGTGCATCGCTTGGTCCGAATCTCTCCGTTCGATTCGAATGCACGCCGCCACACCTCGTTCTCTTCGGTGCAGATCTTCCCGGTCATCGACGACAGCATCAAGATCGACATCAAGGAGTCCGATGTCCGCGTCGACACCATGCGGTCCGGTGGCGCCGGCGGCCAGCACGTCAACAAGACCGAATCGGCGGTCCGGCTGACGCACATCCCAACCGGCGTTGCGGTGGTCTGTCAGGCTGGCCGGTCACAGCACAAGAACCGCGCCCAGGCCTGGGACATGCTGCGCGCACGTCTCTATGAGATCGAGCTGAAGAAGCGCGAGGAGAAAGCGGCGGCCGACCAGGCGGCCAAGACCGAGATCGGTTGGGGCCACCAGATCCGCTCCTACGTGCTGCAGCCGTATCAGATGGTGAAGGATCTGCGCACGGGCGTGCAGACGTCCGACACCGCCGGCGTGCTCGATGGCGATCTCGACGAGTTCATGGCGGCGACGCTGGCGCAGCGCGCGTTCGGCACGACGCCAGGCGCTGCGATCGAGGACGTCGATTGAGCGTGGCGCGCGTTGCCTTCATCGGGCTCGGGCGCATGGGCCATGGTATGGCCGGTCGTTATCTCGACGCAGGCTATTCCGTGGCGGTCTGGAATCGCAGCCGGGCGAAGGCGGAGGATCTGATCGCGCGCGGCGCGCGCTGGTCGACCTCGCCAGCTGATGCGGCAATCGATGCCGATGCGGTCGTTACGATGGTGGCTGATGACGACGCCTCGCGCGCGGTTTGGCTCGGGCCGGATGGCGCCGCGGCCACCATGCGGGTCGGCACGATCGCGATCGAATGCTCGACCGTATCGCGCGACCATGCGCTGCGTCTGTCGCGCGAGCTGGATGCGCGCGGCGTGACCTATCTCGACTGCCCGGTGACCGGGCTGCCCGACGCGGCCGCGAGCGGCAAGCTGACCTTGCTGGTCGGTGCCGACGCTGCCGATCTCGACCGCGCGCGGCCGTATCTGGCGCCGATCGGCTCGGCCATTCGCCATTTCGGGCCCGTGGGCGCCGGGACAGTCTACAAGCTGATCAACAACCTGCTTGGCGCGATGCAGATCGCAGGTCTTGCGGAGGGGCTCGCAATCGCCGAGCAGGCCGGCCTCGACATGAAGCTCGTGCTGGAGGCGATCCAGAGCGGCGTCGCGGCGAGCCCCCAGGTTCTGCGCCACGCGCCGCGCATGATCGCGCGCAACTTCGCCGATGCAAGCTTCACCGCGGCGCTCCGTCACAAGGATGCAGCCTATGCGCTGCAGCTCGCCGAGCAGCTGCTTGGTGAGCGTCCCATCATGGCCCAGGCAGCCGTCGATGCCTATGCGCGGGCGAAGGCGGCGATGCCGGATGAGGACGAAGGCCGCATGATCGAGCTGGTGTCGCGGCCGAGATCCATGCCGTAGACACACCAACGGAAAGCGGGTGGACGGCGCGAGTCTTCGCCTGCAAGGCTCGCGCAGATGAAACAGCGGCTTGCGGCGATGACATCCCAGAACGAGAGCATGGACGCGCGGGACTGGTCGCTGCTCGGCCTGCTCTCGCTGCTGTGGAGCGGATCGTTCATCTTCAACGGCCTCGCCTTGAAGGAACTGCCCCCGCTGACGCTGGTGCTGCTACGCATCGTGCTGGCGGCGGCGATTCTGCTGCCGGTGGCGCGACTGCGCGGGCTCGGCTTTCCCAAGGGGGTTGTCGGCTGGCTGCCGTTCCTTGCCGTGGCGCTGTTCAACAATGTCGTGCCGTTCTGCCTGATCGTGATCGGCCAGACGTTCATCACCTCCGGCCTTGCTGCCGTCCTCAATGCGACGACGCCGCTGTTCACAATCGTGGTGATGGCCGCCGCGGGAGAGGAAAGGCTGTCGGCCCGGCGGGCAGCGGGTCTGGTCGTCGGCCTCGTCGGGGTCGTGATCCTGCGGGGCGGACCGGGGCTCGGCGGCTCGGCAGGCGGCTACGGCATTCTGTTCGGTCTTGGCGCGTCGCTCAGCTACGGCATCGCCGCGCTGCTGGTGCGCCGCCATCTCGCCCATTCGCCGCCGCTTGCAACCGCCACCTTCCAGCTCTCGGCGTCCAGCGTGATGATGCTGATGGTCGCCGGCGCGGTCGACCAGCCCTGGCGTCTCCCGCTTCCCGGACTGCAGACCTGGGTCGCGGTCATAAGCCTTGCGGCGCTGTCGACGGCGTTCGCCTATATCGTGTTCTTCCAAATCCTGCGCCGCTCCGGGGCGACCAACGTGATGCTGGTGACGTTGTTGATCCCGTTGACGACGATCCTGCTCGGGTCGCTGGTGCTCGGTGAAAGTATCTCGTTGGGAGAGATCAGCGGTGCGCTGGTGATCGGGAGTGCGCTGCTGGTGATCGACGGTCGCATCTTCAGCGTCATTCGCCCTTCACCGCGACCGTCCTGCTGAACTGCACGCGCACCATCACTTCGTGCCGAACATCCGATCGCCGGCATCGCCCAGACCGGGCACGATGTAGGCGTGGTCATTCAGCTTCTCGTCGATCGCCGCGGTCCAGATCGGGATGTCCGGATGCTCCTTCTCGAACTTGGCGATGCCTTCCGGTGCCGCCAGCAGGCAGACGAAACGGATGTCGCGGGCGCCGCGCGTCTTGAGCAGCTCGGCAGCCGCGCAGGCGGAGTTGCCGGTCGCGAGCATCGGGTCCATCAGGATCACCGTGCGGTCGCTCAGGTCCTGCGGCGCCTTGAAGTAGTACTCGATGGCCTGCAGCGTGTTGGGATCGCGGTAGAGTCCGATATGGGCGATGCGCGCGGACGGCATCAGCGCCAGCATGCCGTCGAGGAAGCCGACGCCGGCGCGCAGGATTGGCGCAAGCGTCAGCTTCTTGCCGGCGATCTTCGGCGCCTTCATCGGCGCGATCGGCGTTTCGATGTCGACCAGCTCGAGCGGCAGGTCGCGCGTGACCTCGTAGGCTAGCAGCATGCCGATCTCGTTCAACAGCTCACGGAAGCCCTTGGTCGAGCGGTCACGCTCGCGCATCAAGGAGAGCTTGTGCTGGACCAGCGGGTGATCGACGACGTGAACGCTCGTGTTTGCCATGATTCAAGTCCAGCAGGATCGCAGGTTCTGTGGGAGATGGATGCGTGCCGGGCTCATGGCAGCACCTCGCGGCGGTCGGCGAGCATCGTCTCCGCCTGGCTGCGGCGCTCGGAGAGGAGCCCGGCGCTGACGTCCTGGATCAGGTTGAGCAGCACCTGCGCATCGCTGAGCCGCGGCACGGTCACGTAGTCGGCGCCGGCAGCGTAGAGGTCGTTGACGTCGGCGAGCAGGTCGGCGGTCGCGATGATCTTGGCCGTTGCATTGATGCTGCGGACATGGCGCACCAGCTTTTCGTTATTGGCACCCTTGAGCAGCGAATCCGGGATGCTCAGGATGATCAGCTCGGCCTGGCCCACCCCCGCATGAATCAGCGTGTCGACGTTGCTGATGTCGCCATAGGTCACCTGGATGCCGCGATCGGACAAGGTTCGGAATACGACCGGGTTGAAATCGACCACGCCGATCTGCTCCAGCAGCGCCGGCTCGTTGCGCTCGATCTCGCTGAGCAGGGCGCTTGCCGTGCGGAAGAATCCGAGGAGAACGATCGGCCGTCCGGCGCCGTGTCCGCCCTCATGACCGGCCTCGCCATCCTTGCTTGCATCGAGGTCGCGCAGACCGATCCGCTTGAGCAGCGGGATGCTTCGCCGCGCAATCGGATCGGAGCGCACGATGACGAAGGTCGAGAGCACCGCGAGCAGCACGAAGGCAAAGGACGCCGCGCTCGACGTGCCGTTCTTGAGGTGCCCGGCGGCGGCGCCGGTCTGGATCACCACCAGCGAGAATTCGCTGATCTGGGCGAGGTTGAGCGCCGGCAGCAGGCTGGCACGCAGGCCCTGCCGCATCATGTAGAGCGGTGTGAACGTCGTGAGCAGCCGGCTCGCCACCGTGAACAGCGCGATCACGAGCGCCAGCCCCACCACGGACATCGTCGGGATCGGGATGGTCATGCCGAGCGCGACGAAGAACAGCGTGATGAAGAAATCGCGCAACGTGGTGACCTTGGCGGTGACGTCGAGCGCGTAGGGGAAGGTTGATAGCGAGACGCCCGCGACCAGCGAGCCCATCTCGCGCGACAGGTGCAGCCTTTCAGCGATCTCGCCGATCAGGAAGCACCAGGCCAGCGCGCCGAGCAGGATCAGCTCCGGAGTACGCGCGATGCGATGGAACACCGGCGGCAAGACGTAGCGGCTGAGGAGCAGGGCGATCGCGACCAGTGTGCCGGCGCGGGCGAACGACAGCAGGATCACGCTGACATGGAGGTCGTCGAGGCTCGGCTGCACCGCCAGGAACAGGATCGCGAACACGTCCTGCAGCACGAGCACGCCGAGCGTGATGCGGCCGGGCAGGGTGTCGAGCTCGCGCTTCTCGTACAGCACCTTGACGATGATGACGGTCGAGGACAGCGCGCAGGCGACGCAGAGATAGAGTGCGTCGTAGCTCTCGGCGCCCATCCGCATGCCGATCGCGACGAAGAACAGGATGCCGAGCGCGGCACCCCCGAGCAGTTGGACCCCACCAGCGATCAGAATCACCGGGCCGGCACGGATGATCTTCTTGAGGTCGATCTCGAGCCCGATCATGAACAGCATGAAGATCAGGCCGAGCTCGGAGATCACCGAAATCGACTCCTGGGACTTGACCCAGCCGGTGCCGAAGGGGCCAATGGCGAAGCCCGCGACCAGATAAGCGAGAATCGAGGGCTGGCGCCATCTATGTGCCGCCAGTCCAAGCACCCACGCAAACAGGATGCAGAGCGTGATGTCGCCGATCAGTTCATGCATGAAGCAACCCCCAAGGCGGCAACTTATGTCGTGCCGCCGCGCAAGGAAACCCGCAATCTGTCACATCCGGACGGGCGCATTCGCGCTGCTGCTCATCGCAGCTGTTGCGGCCGGCGCGGCGCAGGCCGCCGACGACGTGACCACCGGTTTCGCGAGCTCGCTGACGCCAGTTCCGGCGGAGCCCGTCACGGTCACGGGCGCCGTCTATGTCCCCGTCTATTCCAGCGTCGCGATGACCCCGGGCCGGGTCCAGGCCGATTTCTCGGTGACGCTGAGCATCCACAACGCCTCCGAGCAGCGGCCGCTGATCGTCCGGCGCATCAACTATTACGATACGGCCGGCACGCTGGTGGAGGCGCATCTGCGCGAGCCCGTCGCCTTGAGGCCGTTCGCGACCGTCGAGGTCTTCGTGCCCATCAAGGACACCCGCGGCGGCACCGGCGCCAATTTCGTCATCGACTGGGCCGCGACCGGTGAGATTGCCGAGCCCGTCGTCGAGGCGCTGATGGTCGGCGGCATCGGCGCCGGCCATTACGCCTTCATCAGTCAGGGCCGCCCGATCCGGCTGACCGGGCGGTGAGCGCGGGGCGGCTCAGGCCGCCCGCACGTTGCCGAGAAATCGGTCGACCTCCTGCCGCAGCCGGTCGCTCTCCCGCGACAGCGACTGCGCCGCCGACAGCACGTTGCCCGAAGCAGAGCCGGTCTGCGAGGCGCCGCGCTGGACGTCGACGATGTTGGTGTTGACCTCGGTGGTGCCGCGCGACGCTTCCTGGATGTTGCGCGAGATCTCCTGCGTCGCCGCGCCCTGCTGCTCGACGGCGGCGGCGATGGTCGAGGAGATTTCCGACAGCCGCTCGATCGTCCTGCTGATCTCGCGGATCGCCGACACCGATTCCTGTGTCGCTGCCTGGATGCCCGAGATCTGCTGGGCGATCTCACCGGTGGCCTTCGAGGTCTGCTCGGCGAGCGCCTTGACCTCGGACGCGACCACGGCGAAGCCGCGGCCGGCATCGCCGGCGCGCGCCGCCTCGATGGTGGCGTTCAGCGCCAGCAGGTTGGTCTGGCCGGCGATGGTGTTGATCAGCTCGACCACGTCGCCGATCCTCGCGGCTGCCTTCGAGAGCTCGTTGACGCGGTCGTTGGTGGTGCGCGCCTGATCGACGGCGCCGTTGGCGATGCGCGCCGATTCCTGCACCTGGCGGCTGATCTCGGTCACCGACGAGGTCAGTTCCTCGGTGGCCGAGGCGACCGACTGCACGTTCGTCGCGGCCTGCTCGGACGCGGCGGCCACGGTGGTGGCGAGCTCCTGCGAGCGCGTCGCGGTCGAGGTCAGCGTGCCGGCGGACGTCTCGAGCTGCGACGAGGCCGAGGACACCGTCTGCACGATGCCGCCGATCGCGTTTTCGAATTCGCTGGCGAGCTTGTTCATTCCGGCCTTGCGCTTGACCTCGGCCGAGTGCTGCACGGCCTTCACTTCCTCGCTGTTGAAACGGACGATCGCCTGCACGGTCTGCAGGTTGCGCAGCGCCTCGCCGAGCTCGTCGTCGCGCTCCACCGGAATGCGGTTGTCGAGCTTGCCGGCGGTGATGTTCTGCATGGCGTCGTTGAGCACCTTGAGCGGCCGCAGCACCGCGCGGATGCTCTGCAGGCTGAACGTAGCGCCGATTCCGATACCGGCCAGGATCATCACAGAAATGATCGCGAGCACCACCAGATATTGTCTCTCGGCCTCCTCGTAGAGCGCCTTGCCTTCCTTCACCTGGATCTGAACGAGCTTGTCGAGTTCGTGCTTGGCGGCCTCGAACAGATCATGCCCCTTGGTGGCGATATGCTGGCTCGCCTCGTCGAACTTGCCCTGCTCGAGCAGAGCCAATCCCGGCCTGATGCCTTCCTCCAGATAGGCCTTGCGCTTGATCGCGAAGGCATCGGCGACGATCTTCTCCTCCGGCGTCAGGTAGCTCGCCATGTAGTCGGCCCAGACCTTGGTGATCCTGGCGCTGTTTCCGTCCACCAGCGCCCTGATGCCGTCGATCGGTTTTCCGGCCTTGCCGTTCGCCGCCGCAGACTGTTGCGACGACATGTTCTGCAAGGTGCGATCGTTGATCTCGAGCAATTGCGCCAGCGGGATCGTGCGATCCTCGTACAGCGACTTCATGGCGACGTTGGTGGAGCGGGTCGACAGCAGGCCGGCCGCGCCGATGATCAGCATGAACACGCCCAGCACCGCGGCCAAGGTCGTCAGGCGCGCCCTGAGCGTACCCGTGAAGAGCGACAGGCGGTCGAACACCGAGCGGCGGCGGATGACGCCCGCGCTGATCGCGTAGCCCTGCGCCTTGTTCTGATTCAACAGCCCGTAGACCTTCTCGGCCTCGGCGCGCTGCTCGGCCGGCAGCTTGGTGCGGATGGAGGTGTAGCCCGTGATCCGGCCGTTCTCGCGGATGGGGGATGCGCTCGCCAGTACCCAGTAGAAGTCACCGTTCTTGCGGCGGTTCTTGACGGCGCCGGCCCACGGCTTGCCTTGCTTCAGCGTGTCCCAGAGATTGGCGAATGCGGCCTCCGGCATGTCGGGGTGGCGGATGATGTTGTGCGGCTGGCCCATCAGCTCGTCGGGGGTGAAGCCGGCGGCATCGACGAACTGGTCGTTGAAGTAGGTCAGCTTGCCCTTCAGATCGGTGCGCGAGACGATCAGCGTCTCGTCGGTGATCGGGTATTCGTTGTGGGTGACAGGCAGATTTTTGCGCACGGTATGACTCCAAATTGTCCCACCTGCATGCGGACACTGGATGCAGAGTTTCAGATCACCGCTTAGAAGGCGCCGACTCCTTAAAAGTTGCGTAAAACCTAGGCACCGTACGACTACGCACTGCTCATAAAGGTTGCAATTTGTATGGAATGCTCGCTCTCGCGCGCAAGTATGTGATTCAGCGTGCAGAAAGAGCTCCCGCGGCGCGGTGCACCCGGGGTCTTCGGCAGCGCCCCCTCGACGCGAGGGTGCAGGGAATGCCGGGTGAAGGCCTCACCCATGGCCCGCCTGCGAGAAGAATGCAGGCGGCAGGTACCACAGGCAAAGCCGTAACCGGCATTCCCTGCGCGATGGTTTTAACAACTTATACGCGATCTCCCCGGGGACCGGCTTTCTTGCCCCCGTCATCCGCGCCAGCGCATCTGCACCGGCACGAACTTGGCGCCAGCATCGGGGCGCCAGGACCACGCGACTTCATCGTCCGCGACCGCCATGCCCGTCGTGCATCGCAGCCCGCGTCCACCGCATCCCGCCCCAACGTCCGTGACGACGCGTACGCCCCTCGCAGAGAGGGCAGGATGGGGGGATCATACATGATTTCTGGAAAAAAGAAATAACAAAATCGCGTGGGAGAATTCGGATGAGGGAGTTGCTGCCGGGCGTGGTCCTCCCCTTCAGCCGAATGATGGGCACCCGCCCGCGGTGGGGCCGGCCACGTCTTCGTGCTCCCGGCCAAGCGATGATCAGCCGCGTGGACCGTTTCGGCGGTCCGCTTGGCCGTTCTTCACCGGTTCACGCGCCGGGCGGCTCTTCCGTTCGAAAGCCCGCCGCGGCGATGCCGGCGATCGCGCAGGCTTCGTCATTGTCGCCGAGATCGCCGGAGATGCCGACGGCGCCGAGCACCTGCCTGTCCGGTCCGAGCACCAGGACGCCGCCGGGCGAGGCGACGAGGCGGCCGCCGGTCGTGGCTGATAGCATCGTGAAGAATGTCGGCATGTTGCCGGCGCGACGGCTCAGCTCGCGTGATCCGAAGCCCATGCCGAGCGAGCCGAAGGCCTTGCTGAAGGCGATGTCGAAGCGGACGATGCCGGCGCCGTCCTCGCGCTGATAGGCGATCAGGTGTCCGCCTGGATCGAGCACGGCGACCGCGAGCGGCGCGAGGTTCTTCGCACGCGCTTCGCGCAGCGCGGCGTCGATGATGATCACTGCGTCGGCGAGCATCAGCATGATGTGCGGTTCCTCATTCAATCTGCGATAGTGCCTCAGACGAACATCGCGAGGATGCCGAGAGGGTTCTCGGGCCGCGGAACGCGGAAACTGATCGTCTTCCAGTCCGCAGCGGCCGGCCGTTCCAGGCAGCGATCGAGCCAGCGGTCGACATGGGGCCATGGTGACATGTCGAGCGTGCCGAGCCGGGCCAGCGTCATGACGGCGGCGACATTCAGGTCGGCCACGGTGAAGCGGCCGCTGACGAGATAGGGCCTCTCGGTGAGATGCCGATCGAGGACCGCCAGCGGACGGCCGAGCTTGGTGAGCGCGATCCCGAGCTCGTCGGCATCGCGCTTGTCGGCATCGAACAGGACGCGATTGGCTGCGGCGAGAAGCAGGGGCTTCTCGATCTCGGTCACGACCCAGAAGCTCCACTGGGTGACGAGCGCGTCTTCTTCCAGGGTGGCCGGAGAAAGGTCGCTGCGGTAGCGGCGCGCCAAATGAAGGTTGATCGCGAGCGACTCGAACAGGCGGATCTCGTCGGAGACGAACGCGGGCACGCGTCCGTTGGGATTGATCTTCAGGAAGTCCGGCGTGTGGGTGCTGCCGTCGGTGAAGCCGGTCGGAACGTGCTCGAAGTCGAGCGCGAGCTCCTTCAGCATCCAGGCGCAGCGATGCGCGCGCGAGTGCATCGAGCCGTACAGACGTATCATGGTGTTTCCCCGGTTGTGACAGGCCTGCTGCGAGGCTCTTTGTCATTGGAGTGTTTGTCGTTCAGCGCGAGGCGCTGGCGGATCCGCGGCTGGCGCCTCCGGTGGCCGGATGCGTTAAAGGACGTCGGCGTTCACCCAGATGCCGTGGAAACCCTCGTGCACCCGGCACGGGAAGCGGATTGTCGCAATGGGGCCGGCCGACAGATTGCGTGCGTCGAGGATGACGAGATCGGTGCGGTTCTCCGCCCGCCGTCCGACGATGCTGAGCAGCCAGCCGTCGCCCTCGGCTGCGTGCGCGCTGCGGGGAACGAAGCATGGCTCCTCGGGCGAGCTCTCGGGGCCGGCGTAGTAGAAGTCGAGCTTGCCTGTCTCCTCGTCGAAATGTCCGAGGCAGGTGAAGGGCGGTCCCTTGGGGCCGAAGGGCAGCATCGGGCCGAGCTTGGGATTGTTGGTGCCGAACCAGAAGTGCCGGACGCGGGCCATCGCGAAGCGCTGGTCGATGACCGGCATCTCGCCGATGTGTCCGATGAAGCGCGAGATGTCGATGGCGCCAGATGCACTCGACAGATCGATCGTCCAACGTTCGCCGAAGGGCGGCAGCTCCTTGGCCTCGGGATCGCGGATGTCCGGGAACTGGCTGAGCCAGCCGGACTCCGTGACGAACTGGTCGAGCACCAGGCGGCTGCCGTGCTCCCAGGCGTTGAAGGTGTGGGTCTGCATCGCGAGCTTCGGCGCGGTGAACCAGCGGATGCCGGCCACGCCCTGCCGGCGCGGGATCACGGCGACATGGGTCTGCCTGTGGCTGTCCCAATGCCAATAGGGCTCGCCCTTCCTGACGCGATCCCAGTCGCAGACCATCGGGCAGATCACGAAGGCGATGTAGTTGCGTGATACCAGGAAGTCGTGGACCATCGAGCAGTAGGGCGCGGTAAAGCGCTCGGTGCGGGTGAACTCGCCGTCCGGCGCGATGGTGTAGAGCTCGATGTCATTGCTGGCCGTGCCCTCGCAATTATAGGCGAACGCGATGCACTCGCCGGTGAGCGGGTCCATCTTGGGATGGGCGGTGAAGGTGCGGCTCCGGAGCTGGCCGCCGAAATCGGTCTCGCCACGGGTCTCCAGCGTGACCGGATCGAGCTCGTAGGGGCGGCCGGATTCCTTCAGGGCATAGAGCTTGCCATGGTGCCACATCACCGAGGTGTTGGCGGTGTTGGCATCCTCGCCCGCCACCTCGGGTGAATCGGTGAACGGATTGCGATAGGCGCCGAACAGCGCCTTGCGCGCCTGCCGCTCGATCAGGAACTTGCGGGTACGGACGTAGCGCATCGCCAGATCGGCATGACCGTTCTGGATGCGGACCATGTGCACCATGCCGTCGCCGTTGAGGAAGATGTCCTTGCCCAGCAGAGGCGGGTAGGTGTGGTCGGCGCTGTTGCGGTAGTAGACGCCTTCCAGCCCCGCCGGAATGCGGCCGATCACCTCGAGGTCGTGCACCTCGCCTTCGATCCGCACCGGAGCTGCATAGCCGGAGAACACGATATCCTGCGGAAACTCCAGGCCGTTGTGCTGCGTGACGTGTTTGTTCATGGGACTCTCCTTGGGGGCAGGGGGCTCAGGCGGAGCGCAGCATGGCCGGTGATGCGGCGGTGCGTGCCTTGAAGGTCAGCATCAGGACGACGGCGAGCGTGGATATCGTTCCGGCCACGTAGCTCAGGCCGCCGTAGCCCAGGCTCTCCACGATCGCGCCGGCGACGGCGGGTCCCGCGGCCGATCCGATCATCATCATCGCCGGTGTCGCCGCGACTGCGCGCCGGCTCGGGTCGATCTGCGACAGCAGTCCGAACAGGAACGTGTGGGTGAAGATCACGATCGAGACGTAGGGGATCGCAAAGGCCGCGTAGGTCGAGAAGCCCTGGGCATTGACGATCACGAAAGCCAGCATGGCCTGCAGCAGCGGGCCGGCAATGCCGATCGCGATCGGCGACAGGCGTCGTTGCAGGGCCGCCGCCAGCGCGCCGGGAAGCAGGTTGATGAAGCCGACGGCGATCAGAACCTTGGTGACGTCGTCCTGCGACAGCCCCTTGTGATGGCCGATGCGCTCCAGGAAGGAGAAAACGAGCGACTGGTTGAAGGCGAGGCAGATCACGACGGCGATGATCAGCCAGGCTCGGCCGGGCATCGCGTGCAGCATCTCGCCGCCGGTCTCGGCGGCGGCGACGGAGCGCGGGAAGCCGAGAGAGGCCAGGAGCGCCGCGACCGCCATGCTGGCTGCGAACACCGCGAACAGCAGGCGCGGGCTGATCGCATGGATCAGGGCCGGCACGGTGGCGAAGAAGGCGACGCTGAAGACGGCGAGCGCGACATTGGCGAGGCCGAACAGGCGGTGCGGATTGTCGGTACGGCCCATCGTGCCGTGCGTCATCGACAAGGCGGCACCGGCTGCGAGGCCCGCGATGGCGTGGATGATCGGCAGAACCCAGAATGGCACCAGCTCTGGCGGCCTGCCGGCGAGATAGCCGAACGCCGCAGCGGCCACGATGAAGCCGCCGACCACGATGCTGCGCGCGTCGAGCCGCGTGAACGATCGCGCGGTCACCAGGCTCGCGAGCACGATGCCCGCCAGGAAGCTGGTGACGGTCGCACCCGCCTGCGCGGGCGACAGACCGTAGAATTCGATGAACGTTCCGACCCAGACCGGCAGCGCCACCAGGTCCAGCATGCCGGCCACGTGGCACGTGGCGAGCACGACTCCACCCGAGCTCGATCGGCTCATGTTTCCCTCCCCGTGAACGGACCAGTCGCGGGGGGCCCCTTGGCCCGGGCTTTCGCGCCCTCTGCCGACGCTGGTCCGAGCACACGCTAGGTCGAACCCGTGATCCGGCAAAATCGATTGAATTGCGCATCGTCATCGATACGATCGATACCAAGTGACAAGTCCAGGGGAAGGGAGCGCGCTGCGATGCGGCTGGACAGGTTCGATCTCAATCTGCTGGTGGCGCTCGACGCGCTGCTCGACGAGCGCAACGTCACGCGGGCTGCGGATCGCCTCCGGCTCGGTCAATCCGCGACCAGCGCCGCGCTGGCGCGTCTGCGCGAGTTCTTCGAGGACGAGTTGTTGACCCAGGTCGGACGGCAGTTCGAGCTGACGCCGCTCGCCCAGGCGCTGGTCGAGCCGGTCAAGGACACGCTCGTTCGTGCGCGCGCCGCGATCAGCACGAGGCCGGACTTCGATCCCTCGACGATCAGCCGCACGTTCCGAATCTGTGCATCCGACTACGCGACCTATGTGCTGGTGTCGCGAGTGGCGATCGCGCTCGCGCAGCGCGCGAGCGGATTCCAGCTCGAGATCGCGCATCTGCCCAAGCATGTCGAGCAGGTGTTCGGGCTCGGCGACATCGACCTGCTGATATTGCCCGAGCAGTATGCATCACGGATAGCGCATCCGCAGACGCATCTGCTGTCGGACGATCATGTCTGCATGATGTGCCGGGAGCGGCCGTTGCGGCGCGGCAAGCTGTCCGAGGACGATTATTTCGCGGCCGATCACGTCAACGTCCGCCTCGGCGAAGCCGGCTCCTTCTC
This sequence comes from Bradyrhizobium sp. SZCCHNRI1029, assembly GCF_032487555.1. Lineage (NCBI taxonomy): Bacteria > Pseudomonadati > Pseudomonadota > Alphaproteobacteria > Hyphomicrobiales > Nitrobacteraceae > Bradyrhizobium > Bradyrhizobium sp. SZCCHNRI1029. The sequence goes on along the minus strand of NZ_JAUEUK010000001.1, from coordinate 264,235 downwards.
GTTCGAGGAATTGTTCTTCCCGCGCGCCGGCCGGCCGCGAAGGATTGCCTGTACGGTCGATTCCTACTGCCTGCTGCCCAGGATGTTGTGCGGGACGGACCGGATCGCGACACTGCATCGGCTGCTCGCGCAGGATCTGGCGCTGCATTATCCCGTGAAGTTCGTCGGCTTCCCGTTCGAGATTCCGCGCCTGAACGAGTCCATGATCTGGCCCTCGTTCAGGGATCAGGACCCCAGCCACAAATTCCTGCGCCAGGTGTTCGCCGAATGCGCGGCGCAGATTGCGTCCGAAGGCCGGAGCAGGGCACGCGCGTCGCGCAAATGACCGGATGTTGTCTCGTGCCCGTCGGTCGGCGACCATTCCGACCTGCTGCTCGGCGCGATCACGGTGAAGGATCTGGCCTTGCGCAAGGCGCTCAAGGATGTGCTGGTGCGGCTCAGCATCGGCCTCGAGGAGCCGGGCGAGTTGGGGGAAGATTTGTCGCGCTTTGTCGACGCGCTCGGCGCGGCGTGAGCCGGCCGGGTCCGGGCGCGGCCGGGCCAGCCATGGGCGGCCTCGGCGGCCGGTATCCCGGAATTGTCCGGTGTCGTGCCCGCCCGGCTGCAATGGTGTTTCGCCGGACCGGATGGTATGGCTCGACACACGCGCGATCGACGCGACCAGCAATGGACCAAGGCATGATCATGAGCGGCAAGCCGGTGATCCGGATCATTCTTGGGGTCGCGGCCCTCGTGGTCCCGGCGGCAGCGCTGGTCGTCGTGTTCGATCCCACGCTGATCCGTGACGTCCCGATTATCGGGCGGGACAAAACGGCCGCGAGCGGAGCGGCAATCCCGGCGGCCGAAGCGCCGGGGCAGTCCGCATCGGTTCCGACCGCCGAGCAAGCGCCGTCCGCCGCGGACCATGGTCGCGGCGCAAGCCCGCTTGCGACGATGCAGCAGCAGGCGAGTGGTCTTGCCGACGCGCTGGGCCCGCTGGTTCCACAGTCGGGCGCCGAAAGCGATGGTCCGGCGTTCGATGTCGTCAACGTCGCTCCTTCGGGTGACGCCGTCGTCGCCGGGCGCGCGGCGCCCGGCGCCACCGTGGAACTGCTGCGCAACGGCGAGGTTCATGACCGCGTCGTTGCCGACCGGGCCGGACAGTTCGCCATGGTGCCGCCCCGTCTCCCTGCCGGAACCTACGATCTGACCCTGCGATCGAAGCTCGCCGACGGACACGAGGTGACGTCGAAGCAGAGCGTGGCGGTGAACGTCGAGGCCGGGCGGCAGCAGGCCACGGTGGCTCTGCTGTCGCCGGATGAGCCGACGCGCGTTCTGTCGAAGCCGGCCGGCGCGATCCCGCAGGCGCTGGCGGTGGACGCGGTGGATCACGAGACGAATGGCGTCCTGCGCGTCAACGGCCGGGCGCGTCCGGGCGCGACGGTGAGGCTTTATTTGAACGATCGCCTGATCTCATCGACGGTGGCGGGTGCCGACGGACGTCTCAGCATCGCGATCGGCAAGGACGTCAGCCGGGCGGGCAAAGACCGGATCAGGCTCGACGAGGTCGATCCGGCATCCGGCTCCGTCCAGGCGCGCGCCGAGGTCCCGTTGAGCCTGCCCGACGACGCGACGACTGCATCGCTGTCCTCGGTTGTTGCGGGGGCCGAGACGGCCAAGGCACGCGCGGCCGCTCAGTCCACGCTGGTCGCGGCTGCAGGCAACCCGCGTGAGGCGATCGTGCCCTCTGCCAGAGGCGAGCCGAAGATGACGACGGTAACGGTCGCCCGCGGCGATAGCTTGTGGCACATCAGCCGCCGCCTGCTTGGGGGCGGCACGCGCTACGCGGTCATCTACAAGGCAAACCGGGAGCAGATCCGAAGTCCCGATCTGATCTATCCGGGGCAGGTCTTCATGCTCCCGGCCAGGCGATAGGCCCGGCTCCGGAGCGCCCCCGCGGGGCGCTGCACCGCACCAACTTGATGTGAGCTGACTGACCTAGCCCGCGCTCAGCCGGACGCCGGCGCGCAGGAATTTCTGCGGGTCGACGGCTTCGCCGTCGATGCGGGTCTCGTAGTGCAGATGCGGGCCGGTCGAGCGGCCGGTCGAGCCGACCTCGCCGATGATGTCGCCGATCTTCACATGCTGGCCGATCTTGACGTTGATCTCGGAGAGATGGCCGTAGCGGGTGGAGAGGCCGTTGCCGTGATCAACCTCGACCATGCGGCCGTAGCCGCCGGCCCAGCCGGCGTTGACCACCTTGCCGTTGGCGGTGACGCGGACCGGATCGCCGGTGGCGGCGCGGAAGTCGAGGCCGGTGTGCATGGCTGGGCGGCCGAGGAACGGATCGGAGCGCTCGCCGAAGCCGGAGGTGAACTCGACCTCGCCGATCACCGGCTTGCGATAAGGCACCAGCGACAGCGTGCGGTTCATCTTCTCGACCTGGGCGCGGGTGATGCTGATGCGGTAGAGCTGGCGCTCGAACGGACCGGATTCGGCGCCGAGCTTGACCGGCACGAATGGGCCGCCCATGCCGCCCTTCGGCGCCGCGGCTTCGAGCTGACCCATGTCGAGGCCGAGATCGGTGATGACGCCGCGCATCCGGCGCAGCTTCGATTCCAGCGTCTCCTCGGCCGAGGACAGCATCGCGATCTGCCGCGCCTCGACCTGGTCGAGCGAGCGCGTCAGCCGCGTCAGCACGTTGTCGACGCCGGCGAGCTTGGTCGATGGGTTCGGCTGCGCGTTGGCCATCACGGGGCTGCGCGATTCGAGCCGAGCCTCGCGGTCCGGCGGCGCGGTGAAGATCACGGTGTCGCTGATCGGCGACGGCTTGGGCGTGGCTGGCGCCGACGGCGGCTCGATGGAGACAGGCGCGCGCGCCGGGGCGCGGATCGAGCCGGTGATGTCGGGCATGCTGCCGAGCGCGGTGGCGCGGCCTTCAAGCGCGCTCTGGCGCTTCAGGATCTGGTCGAGCTTCTGGTCGAATTGCTCCTGGTCGAGCAATTGCCGGCTGGTGGCGCGATCGACCTTGGCGCGTAGCTCGGCGATGCGGTCCTCATAGGCGTATTGCATCTCGGCCTGGCGCGCGATCAGCCGCGTCAGCACGTCGTCGCGAAACGCGAAATAGGTCGCGGTCGCCGCCGACCACAGCCCGAGCAGGCTGACGGTGCCGACCACGATCCAGAATACCACCGGGCCGATGCGCACCTGCTTGCCGGCATGCACCAGCGTGTAGTCGCTCTGCGACGCGGCCGCGACCGGCGCCGGATGGCTGACGGGGGCGCGCCGATGGTGATGGGCGTGCCCACGGTCATGAGAATGGTGCTGGGGATATTCGGCGTGATGGCCGGAACGATGCGACATCGGCACTCCCGCGCCGGCCGGAGATCGTCGTTCCAGCGGCGTCATTTACGGGAGCGATTTGACCCCTGCATGGTTAATTTTCCGCCAACGCCGTCAGGTGCGTTCTCAGAGCGCGCGCGCCGCCGCGAGCACCGCGTCGGCATGGCCGTCGACCTTGACGTTGCGCCACACTTTGGCGACGCGGCCGTCGGCGCCGATCAAGACGGTGCTTCGGATGATGCCGAGAAACTTGCGGCCATAGAGCGACTTCTCGCCCCAGGCGCCGTAGGCCTCCAGCATCTCATGTGTCTCGTCCGAGATCAGGGGCACGGCGAGATCGTGCTTGTCGCGGAAATTGTCCTGCGCCTTGACCGAATCGGCGGAGACGCCGAGCACTGCGGCGCCGGCGGCCGCGAAGTCCTTCGACAGGCGGGTGAAGTCGATCGCCTCCTTGGTGCAGCCGGGCGTATTGGCCTTGGGATAGAAGAACAGCACGAGCTTCTGGCCGCCGTAATCGGCCAGCGAAACGGTTCCGCCGCCATCGCGCGGCAGCTTGAACGCGGGTGCCTTGACGCCCTCGGCGAGGCCCGTTCCAGTGGTGGCTGGCGTCCTGGGCCCGGCCTTCGCAGCTCCCGTTTTGGTGGTCGCGGCTTTGGACGTCGCGGTCTTTGCGGAGGTCGTCTTGGCGGCTTTCGTCACTGCCGGTTTGGCCGTCTTCTTGGTGGCCTTCTTGGCCGCGGTGGCGAGCCGGTTCCCGTCAATCGCCCCGTAGGACGCCGGGTTGGAGGATTTCTTTTGTGATTCCTTTGACATACGCCTTCCTTTCGTCGCTTTCGGCGGCTCAAAAATGAAAGTATCTCGGTTCTTGTCCGGTGTCCCGGGATCGATCTGGAATCCGTGCTTCGCGGCGCGCAGGGGATTGCGCCTCTTGCGATGAAGCGAAGATCATGGCTACCAGCAGGCGTGAGCACCAGCGCAGTTGAGCACAGTGCAATGACGACTCTCGTACCGTCTCCGGATCAGACGTCCCCGCCACAGAATTCGTCCGGCGGTGGAGAGGCGCCGGTCCGCTGGCGCGAGCAGGTGGGCAAACCTGACGGCGGCGGGGTATAGTGACGAGGATGTCGCGCGTCGTCCGCGCCGCCGGCGAAGCGCCAGCGGCGTGTTGACAGCACCCGCCGAAGCGTGACGGGATCATTTGGGGCATCGAGTCCTGCCGGCAGTGAGCACGCGCGCTGCGTGAACGGGCGGGGCCACACCGGCGACCAACCTGGCCGAGGCCAGGTTGGCACGAATGTTTCGGACACGAGGGGCCGGCACCGAGAGGCAATGGCAAGACAGACATCACCCCACCGGCCCCATCTGCAAGCGGACACCCAGGGCCAGCAGTGGGATGAGGCCGACTGGGATGTGGCCGACCAGTATGAGGCTGCCGCCGAGCACGACGAGACGGTCGGGCAGCGCGCCCGGCGCCTGTTGTCGCGGCCCGATTCGGGCGGGAGCACCGGTCGATTCGGCTGGGCGCGTCCGCGTCTGCCGGGCGGCCGCGTGGCCAAGCGGGTCGTCATCACGCTGGCATCGCTCATGCTGCTCGTCGGGCTCGGCTTCGCCGGCCTGTGGCTGCGGCTCGGTGCGGGCCCGATCAGCCTCGATCTGGCGACGCCGTGGCTCGCGGCGGCGATCGAGGACAATATCGGCCACGGCAACACCGTCGAGGTCGGCGGCACCCAGATCGAGCGTGCCGGCCGGATCAGGATCGCGGTCCGGATCCGCGACATCATCGTGCGCGATCAGGATCACGCCATCGTCGCCAGCGCGCCCAAGGCCGAGGTGCGGCTGTCCGGCGCCGCGCTGCTGATGGGCCAGCTGCGTGCCGAGAGCCTCAAGCTGGTCGACGCCGAGCTCGCGATTCGCATCACCCCGGACGGCACCGTCACGGTGTCGACGGGGGAGACCACCAAGCCGCTGGCAACGGGCGTCGCCTCCAAGCGCGATGCCGGCCTGCCGCCGACATTCCCGCGACCGGGACAGGCCGCGCCACCGCCCAACGCACCGGGACCGCAGGCCGGCTCGCAGCCAGCACCGCCGGCCATGTCGACTGTGCCCGCGACCGCTGCGCCGAACGGCCTGCTCGCCGGCCTGGACTGGCTCGACAGCCTCAGCCTCACCGGGCTCGATGGCCAGAACCTGAACGAGATCGGGTTGAAGAACGGCGTGCTGATCGTCGACGACCAGCAGCGCGGCAACAAATGGACGTTCGAGAACATCAGCCTCAGCTTGCGCCGGCCGTCCGGCGGCGGGGTGGCGCTGAGCCTCGGCGAAGAGGGCGCCAAGCCGTGGCAGCTGCGCATCCTGGTCGGGCCCCAGGCCAACGGCGTGCGCACGGTGGACATCAAGGCCGACAAGGTCTCCACCAGCAACATCCTGCTGGCGATGCGGCTCAAGGATCTCACCTACATGGCGGACCTGCCCATGACCGGCGAGATCAAGGGCGAGCTCGCGCGCGACGGGCTGCCGACCTATCTGCGCGGCAAGATCAACATCGGCGCGGGCAAGATCATCGACACCGATACGCCCGACTATCCGATGGCGATCGACTCCGCCGAGATCAGCATGGAATGGGACGCCGGGCGCCGCGTGCTGATCGCGCCGTTGAAGGTGATCTCGGGCGCCAACCGCATCACGCTCAACGCCAATCTCGAGCCTCCGAACGACACCGCAAACGACTGGCGGCTGGGTCTCAACGGCGGCACCATTCTGCTCGGCGCCATCGAAAACGAGCCCCCGCTGATCTTCAACCGCATCTCGATCAACTTCCGCTTCGACACCGAGGGCAAGCGCGTGCTGCTGACCCAGGCCGAGGTGTCCAACGGCGAAATCGGCGTCGCCGGCACCGGCAGCGTCGAGTATGCCGGCGAGCCGCGGCTGAAGCTCGGCTTCGCGGCGACGCCGATGCCCGCGCTGGCGATGAAACGGATCTGGCCGGCGCTGATCGTGCCGGAGGTGCGGGCCTGGATCATCGAGCGCATCGAGCGCGGCTCGGTGCAGCGGATCGACGTCGCCGTCAATTCGCCGACGCGCAACCTGCCGCGCAAGGGGCCGCCGATTCCCGACGATGGTCTCGACGTCAACATCGTCGCCACCAATGTCACCGTGCATCCGGTCGACGGCCTGCCGTCGGTGCGCGATGCCGACGTGAAGGCGCATGTCACCGGCCGCACCGCGACGGTGACGATCGGGCAGGGCGTCGCGGATACGCCGGCCGGGCGCAAGCTCAACTTCTCCGACGTCGTGTTCGAAGTACCGGACATGGCGCCGAAGCCGTCGCCGTCGCGGGTACGCATGCGCGTCGAAGGGCAGGTCGCCGCTGCCGCCGAAATCCTCGCCTCCGACCGGCTCAACGATCTGTCGTCGATGCCGATCGATCCCAACCAGACCAAGGGAACGTTCCAGGCCAGCGTCAATCTCGCGATGCCGGTCAAGGGCGAACTGACCAAGGCCGACACCAGCTACGCGGTCACGGCCGATCTCAATGGCTTTGCCGCCGACAAACTGGTGATGAACCAGAAGCTCGAGGCCAACACGCTCAAGATCGTGGCCAACACCGCCGGCTATCAGGTGAAGGGCGACGTCAAGATCAACGGCCAGCCGGCCACGCTCGACTATCGCAAGCCGACGGAAGGCGACGCCGACATCAAGATGCAGGCGATCCTCGACGATGCCAGCCGGGCCCGGCTCGGCATGGATCTGGGCACTGCGATCACCGGCAACGTGCCGCTCAAGCTCAATGGCAAGATCGCCGGCTCCAGCGATCGCGACAGCCGCATCGGCGTCGAGGCCGATCTGACCCAGCTCAAGCTCGACAACCTGCTGCCGGGCTGGGTGAAGAATCCGGGCAAATCCGGCAAGGCCACCTTCAACGTTGTCGCCAAGCAGCAATCGACACGCTTCGAGGACATCAACATCGAAGGCGGCGGCGTCTCCATCAAGGGCTCGCTGGAAGTCGACCAGAACGGCGACCTGATGAACGCCAACTTCCCGACCTATTCGCCGTCGGAAGGCGACAAGACGCAGCTCAAGGCCGAGCGCGGCCAGGACGGCGTGCTGAAGCTGTCGATGCGCGGCGACGTGTTCGACGGCCGCGGCTTCCTGAAGTCGGCGATCTCGGGCACCAACAAGGACGCCGACAAGAACAAGGCACGCTCCAACCTCGACTTCGACGCCGAGGTCAAGCTCGGCGCCGTTGCCGGCTTCAACGGCGAGGCGCTGCGCAGCGTCGACCTCAAGTTCTCCAGGCGCGGCGGCGCCTTCAAGAGCTTCAATTTGACCGGCAAGGTCGGCCGCGACACGCCCGTCACCGCCGACATCCGCGTCGGCCGCGAGGCGCCGAGCGCCGATCCTCGCGCGCGTCGCCAGGGCCGCGAGGTGATCTATCTCGTAACCAACGATGCCGGCGCGCTGCTGCGCTTCGCCGACACCTATTCCAAGATGGCTGGCGGCGAGCTGGAACTGGCGATGGAGCCGCCGACGGCCGACTCCAGCCCAAAGGAAGGCCTGGCGATCGTTCGCAACTTCACCGTCAGGGGTGAGCAGGCGCTGGATCGCGCCGCCTCCGGCGCAGCACAGGGCGCCTCGCAAGGCATCGCCTTCACCATGCTGCGCGCGGAGTTCACGCGGCAGAACGGGCTGCTCTCGATCCGCGACGGCGTCGTCAAGGGACCGACGCTCGGCCTGACCATCGAGGGCAGCATCGACTACAACGTCAACCAGGTCCGGGCTTCGGGCACGATCGTGCCGCTGTACGGGCTGAACAACATGTTCAACCAGATCCCTATCGTCGGGCTGTTCCTCGGCGGCAGCAATGAAGGTCTGTTCGGCGTGACCTATGAAGTTGTGGGCACGCCAAGCCAGCCTGTGGTGCGCATCAACCCGATCTCGGCCATGCTGCCGGGCGTGACGCGCAAGATCATGGACTTCAACACCGGCAAGCAGCCATACCCGCCGGCGGAGCTGCCGCCGAACAATTGACGTTGCCGGCCGCCGGCGTTCGGCGACGTCAACGAACCGATCGATGCGGTTCAGGCCGCTCTGACGCCAGCAAGGAAGGTGTCGACCTCGCTGGAGAGCTGCTCGGCCTGCTTGGAGAGGTTGCCGGCCGCGATCAGCAGGTGGCCGGCGGCGCTCCAGGTCTCATTGGCCGCCGTCGAGACGCCGCCGATGTTGGCGGTGACCTCGCGGGTGGCCTGCGCGGTCTGGGTGACGTTGCGCGCGATCTCCGCGGTGGCCGGTCCCTGTTCCTCGATCGCCGATCCGATCGTGGCCGCGATCGCGGACACCTCCTCGATGGTCAGGGTGATGCCGTCGAGCGCGCCGACCGCTTCCCACGTCGCGTTCTGGATCCGGGCGATGCGGTCGCCGATCTCCTGCGTGGCCTGTGCCGGTCTGGCTGGCCAGGCTCTTCACCTCCGCCGCGACCACGGCAAAGCCGCGCCCGGCTTCGCCGGCGCGCGCGGCCTCGATCGTGGCGTTGAGCGCCAGCAGGTTGGTCTGGCCCGCGATGCTCGAGATCAGCTCGGCGACGTGCTCGATCTGCTTGGCGCCATCGGCCAGGGCGCGGACGATCCCGTCGGTATGGCGCGCGCTTTCGACGGCGCGTCCTTGCCGAAATAACTATCATCAAGCAGCCTACTAATCATGAACGCGTGGTTGTTGTGCGCCGTCCACTATGTGGACGGGCGGCTGTCGGAGCGCGCAAGCACATCGTGCTTGGACCGCGGGCCAACTACGTGCGAAGTGCCGGAACGACCAGGAACGGGATCATGCCGATGACGACGCTCACGAGCGCGAGCAGAATGACGGCATCATAGCCGTGGGTGAGATCGTGGATGACGCCGCCGCTCCATGATCCCAGTGCCGATCCGAGCCCGCTGCCGATCGTGATCGTGCCGTAGATGGTGCCAAGCCGCCTGCCGCGGAAGATCTTCATCGCGGTCGCCGACAGGAGCGGCCCGCGCGAGCCGATCATGCTGCCGAAGCAGACGACGAAGCCGGTGAGCAGGAAGATGTTCGGCGAGAATTGCAGCGCCCACAGCATCAGGATTCCTGCGATCGATACGGCGTAGGAGAACAGCACCGACGGCCGCCGGCCGATCAGCCCGTCGAGGGCCGAGACGCCGAGCATGCCGAACAGCAGCACCACGCCCGAGAAGCCCCAGGCGGTGGCGGCCTGCAGCGGCGCAAAGCCGGCATCGATCAGATAGGCGACGACCTGCGGCGCGATCGCATACATGCCAACGGCGGTGAAGAAGAAGGTCGAGAACAACGCCCAGAAGGCGTGATGGCGCAGCGCCCGCGACAAGGTCCAGGCATCGCCGGCGAGTTCGTCGGCGATGGGCCTGGTGATGTGGGGCGCGCCGGCGGCAAACAGCCGCCAGGGCAGCAGCGCCAGCGGCACCAGCAGGATGAAGGTGGCGGCGCCGAACGCCTGATATGTGCTGCGCCACCCGATCGCGTCGATCAGCAGTTGCGAGCCCGGCAGCAGGATCAGCACGCCGGCGCCGGTGGCGGAATAGATCACTGCCATCGCGGTCGGCAGCTTCTTGCCGAACCAGCGGCCCAGCAGGATCGAGTTGGGGACGTTGCCGATCAGCGCGATGCCGATGCCGACGCACAGGCCGATGCTGATCTGGAACTGCCACAGCGCCTGCGCGTGCGCCGCGGCCGTGAAGGCGGAACCAAGCAGCAGGAGGCCGAGCGCATACACGGCGCGTGGTCCGGAGTGATCGAACAGCCGCCCGATCAGCGGTGCGGCGAGGCCGCCGGCGAGCGCCGTCAGTGAATAGATCGAGACGACTTCGGAACGGTCCCAGCCGAAGCTGTCGGAGATCGGCTTGAGAAAGACGGTGAAGCTTTCTCCCAGCCCGCGGCCAATCACCGATAGCGCAAAGCAGAGACCCAGCACCACGAACGCCATGCGCACTCGTGGTGGAGCTGTCGGAATTTCCTCGGCTTGCGCAGGCTCTCGCGGCGCGCTGATCGTCATGCCCTGAGGGAGCGCCTTTCGGCCTTCCCTGACAAGCAGGCAAAAGCGAATGCGGCTATGCAGGCCTGACCAGCACGTGGCGCTTCTTGCCCAGCGACAGCTTGATCACGCCCTCGCTGGTCAGTGCAGCCGGCGTCAGCGCCATCTTCTCGTCGGTGACCGCAATGTCGTTGACGCGCAGGCCACCGCCCTTGATCTGCCGCCGCGCCTCGCCGTTGGAGCCGACGAGGCCGGCCTTGACGAAGGCGTTGAGCACGCCAAGGCCCGCGTCGAGCTCGGCCTGCGGCACCTCGACCGTCGGCAGGTTCTCGGCGATGGCGCCTTCCTCGAAGGTGCGGCGGGCGGTCTCGGCAGCGGTGCGTGCCGCCTCTTCGCCATGCAGCAAGGTGGTGGCCGCATCGGCCAGTGCCTTCTTGGCCTCGTTGATCTCGGCGCCCTGCAGTGCACCGAGCTTCTCGATCTCGGACAGCGGCAGCGTCGTGAACAGCTTGAGGAACTTGACGACGTCGGCGTCCTCGGTGTTGCGCCAGTACTGCCAGAAGTCATACGGGCTGCACTGGTCGGCGTTGAGCCAGATCGCGCCCTGCGCGGTCTTGCCCATCTTGGCGCCGGATGCGGTGGTCAAGAGCGGCGTGGTCAGCGCGAAGAGCTGCTCGGTGCCCATGCGGCGTCCGAGCTCGACGCCGTTGACGATGTTGCCCCACTGGTCGGAGCCGCCCATCTGCAACCGGCAGCCGGTGCGGCGCGCCAGCTCGACGAAGTCGTAGGCCTGGCAGACCATGTAGTTGAACTCGATGAAGCTCATCTCCTGCTCGCGCTCGAGCCGCAGCTTGACGGAGTCCATGGTCAGCATGCGGTTGACCGAGAAATGCCGGCCAATGTCGCGCAGCATCTCGATCCAGTTCAGCTTCGTCAGCCATTCGGCATTGTCGAGCATGATGGCATCGGTGGCGCCATTGCCGTAGCGCAGCACCTTGGCGAACACGCCGCGGATCGACGCCTTGTTGGCCTCGATCTCCTCGACCGTGCGCATCGCCCGCGTCTCGTCCTTGCCGGAGGGATCGCCGACCATGGTGGTGCCGCCGCCCATCAGGGTGATCGGCTTGTTCCCGGTCTGCTGCAGCCAATACAGCATCATCATGGTCAGGAAGTTGCCGATGTGCAGCGAGCGTGCGGTGCAGTCGTAGCCGACATAGGCGGTCGCCTGGCCCTTGGCGGCGAGGGCATCCAGCCCCTCGAAATCCGAGCACTGATGAATGAACCCGCGGCTCTGCAGCACGTTCAGGAAATCAGACTTGAAGCCAGTCATTGTCGGCGACTCTGAGCATTTGTTTACGGTATTGACCGCTTGTCGCGGGGACGTGCGGGAGGCACATGCCACGGATACGGGCGTTGTGGCATTATAAGATGCGCCGGGCTTGTACAAGCATGTGCACGGCCTGGGCGGGACCTCAAATCGGCCGTACTTGGCAAGCAGGGCAGGGTTTTCAGGTTCGACTGCAATGATTCTGACCGCACTTGGCCTCATGAGTGGCACCTCGCTCGACGGGGTGGACGTGGCCCTGATCGAGACCGATGGGCGGCAGATCAAGAGCCTCGGTCCCTCGGGCTACCGGGCCTATAGCGCCGCGGAGCGCAGCCTGCTGCGCGAGGCGCTCGCCGATGCGGTGCAGATCGAGCGGCGCGATGCGCGCCCCGGACGGGTGCGCGACGCCGAGCGCGTCGTGACGGTGGCGCATGCCGAGGCGGTCGCCGCGTTCCTGGCGCAGCACCGGCTCAAGCCCGAGGACATCGACATCATCGGCTTCCACGGCCAGACCGTGCTGCACCGCCCCGAGCGCCGCCTGACCGTGCAGATCGGCGACGCGGCCGTGCTTGCCAAGTCCGTCCACATCCCGGTGATGCACGATTTCCGCGCCGCCGACGTCGATTTCGGCGGGCAGGGCGCGCCGTTCGTACCCGTCTATCACCGCGCCCTGGCGCAGTCGCTGTCGCGCGCGGGGCCGATCGCCGTGGTCAATATCGGCGGCGTCTCCAACATCACCTATATCGACGGCGACGACGTGCTGATCGCCTGCGACACCGGTCCCGGTAATGCGCTGCTCGACGATTTCATGCACCGGACCACGGGACAGGCATTCGATCAGGATGGCCGCGTGGCGGAGCAGGGCAACCCGGACGAGGCCTGGATCACCAGTGCGCTGGAAATGCCCTTCTTCGCGCTGCCGCCGCCGAAATCTCTCGACCGCAATGATTTTGCCGCGCTGAAGCTGGGCGATGTGAAGCCGGCGGACGGGGCCGCGACCCTGACGGCGTTCACGGCCGCAGCGATTGCCCGCATCGTCCCGCTGCTGCCGAAGCCGCCGGCGAGCTGGATCGTCTGCGGCGGCGGCGCCCGCAACCATACCATGATGCGGATGCTACGGGAGCGTGTCGCGCCGGCGAGCGTCGAATCGGCCGATGCGCTGGGCTGGTCGGCGGACGCCATCGAGGCCCAGGCGTTCGGCTTCCTGGCGGTCCGCGGCATGAAGGGCCTGCCGCTGAGCTATCCCACCACCACCGGCGTGCCGTTTCCGATGACCGGCGGAGTGATCGCGCGGCCATGATCCATGCATCTGCATGGACCTTGACAGTTCCATGCGCATGCATCTAGTTTGATGCATCTGCATCAAACTGCCGAGGATGTCATGGCGCCTGCCCTGAAGCTGATCAGCCACAAGCTCTGCCCCTATGTGCAACGCGCCGTCATCGCGCTCACCGAGAAGGGCGTCGCATTCGAGCGGATCGACATCGATCTCGCCAACAAGCCCGACTGGTTCCTGAAGATATCGCCGCTCGGCAAGGTGCCGGTGCTGGTCGTGCCGACGGCGCAAGGCGAGGTGGCGCTGTTCGAGAGCAACGTGATCTGCGAGTACATCGAGGACACGCAAGCCGGCGCGCGGCTGCATCCCGAGGGCGCGCTCGCGCGTGCGCAGCATCGCACCTGGATGGAGTTCGGTTCAGCGATCCTCGGCGATCTCTGGGGCCTGGAGACGACGCAGGATGCCGCGGTGTTCGCGGCCAAGCGCGAGGCGCTGACGGCGAAGTTCGTCCGCGTTGAGGCTGCGTTGGGCGAGGGGCCGTATTTCGATGGCGTCCGCTTCAGCCTAGTCGACGCCGTCTTCGCGCCGATCTTCCGCTACTTCGATGTGTTCGATGGCTACGGCGATCTCGGCATCTTTGCGTCCACGCCGAAGGTTCGGGCGTGGCGCGATCGGCTCGCGCAGCGGCCGAGCGTGAGGACGGCGGTCAGCGCCGACTATCCGCAGCTGCTGCGCGCGTTCCTCGCGCGGCACGATGCGTATTTGTTGAAGCAGGCGGCGTAGGAACGTTGTTGTCGTACCGAGCGTTCACGCCACTCACAGTGCCATCGCCCGGCTTGACCGGGCGATCCAGTATTCCGAGACGCTGATGATCAGCCGAGAAGCCGCGGCGTACTGGATCACCCGCTTTCTTTCGCGGGTGATGACGCAACCTCACCTCACATTGGCGAGGCGCATGTCGAGATAGGCGGTGATGGTTTCCATCAGCGGCTCGAGCTTGCCGTCGAAGAAGTGGTTGGCGCCGGGGATGACCTGCTGGTCGATCACGATGCCCTTCTGCGTCTTCAGCTTCTCGACCAGCGTGTTGACGTCCTTGGGCGGCACCACCGCATCGCGCTCGCCGTGCACGATCAGGCCCGAGGACGGGCAGGGCGCCAAGAACGAGAAGTCGTAGAGGTTGGCGGGCGGCGCGATCGAGATGAAGCCCTCGACCTCCGGGCGGCGCATCAGGAGCTGCATGCCGATCCAGGCGCCGAACGAGAAGCCGGCGACCCAGCAGGCGCGAGCTTCGGGGTTGATGGTCTGCGCCCAATCGAGCGCGGAGGCCGCATCGGACAGCTCGCCGGTGCCGTGATCGAACGAACCCTGGCTGCGGCCGACGCCGCGGAAATTGAAGCGCAGCACCGAAAAGCCGCGATGCGCGAAGGCATAGTAGCACTGGTACACGATCTGATGGTTCATCGTGCCGTGGAACTGCGGATGCGGATGCAGGATCATCGCGATCGGCGCGTTCTTCTGCTTCGCCGGATGGTAACGGCCTTCGAGGCGGCCGGCCGGACCGTTGAAGATGACTTCAGGCATCAGAGAATCCTTGGCAGAGCGTCGACCGACTTCGTCCATGCTTCATCTGGCGCCTCGCCGACGAGTTCAGCAGGAAAAGTGGTGATCGAGCGCCATCCGTTCGCTTGGACGGAGCAGCGCTGGCGTGACTGGAAGTTGGCCTTCTAGCATGGAGCGCGGGGCAAAAAGCAAGGATTTTCAACGCCCGGCAAGGCGGCTGCGGCAGGGATGCAGGCCGGGCTGCCGATACAGTGGCGGGGCGAAGCGGTCGCGGAACGTGATCCGAATGCGCCTGCAATTCGATGAAAATACTGGCGTTTTCGTCTGCAGCCCGGCCGTTCAGCGCAGCGACGCCGTCTGCTCCAGCTGCGCAACGGCGCTGCGATAGCGGCGGCTGCCCTGCGCGGATTGTCCGTTGTCGAAGGTCAGGCCGAAATCGCCCGTTGGCAGGACCGAAAGCGCGGCGACCCGGGCCATGTTGACCAGCCGGCCGCGGTGGATGCGGACGAGCGCGAAGCGAGCGAGCTCGACCTCGGCGGCCGACAAGGTGCCGCGGATCAGATGTCGCCTGCCGTCGGCCATGGCATATTCGACGTAGTTGCCAGCCGCGGCGACCCACAGGATGTCGGCCGGCGAGATGCGGATGCGGCTCGCGCCGTCGCGCAGCCAGAGCGTGGCAGGGGCAGGCGGCTCGGATCGCCGTGTCGGCTCTCGGACAGCGCTCGCGCGATAGCCGTCGTACAGCCAGAGCGTGGCACCGATGAGGAGCGCCGTCATGACGTCCTTGCGGAACTCGTACACGATGGTGGCCAGCGAGAGCTGGAAGTCGTACGCGCCGCCCGCGGTCCACATCAGCAGCTTGCGCAGCGTCACCATGCCGATCATGTGAAGCGAAGAGAAGGCGACCACGGCGGCAACGGCGAGCGCGATGTGACGTGCCATGGCAGCCGGACCCAGCCGGATGGAACGAACCGTAGCGACCAGCAGCGGCGCCAGCAGGATGAGGACGACAATGCTCGTCATCTCCCACAGCAACTGTTTTTCCAGATCATAGGCCGCGCCCCGCCTGACGGCATCGTGGGCGGCGGAAAGGGCGTTGACGACGCCGATGCCGAGCGAGAGCCCGGCCATGATCGCGTAGAAGGTCCGATCATTCGGACGCAGCATCGAGCCGACAAGCTTGTTCATGGCACGGGACCCGCTATCTCAATCTCGCGCCCGACAATATCACGCGGGCCTTGGCGCACCATCATGGCGCGGACGAGCGATGGTCGTTCGTAACCCGAGTTGATAAGAACGAGCCATGGCCGACAGGATCTATCTCGACTGGAATGCGACGACCCCGCTGCGACCGCAAGCGCGCGCGGCGATTCTCGCCGCCATGGATCTGGTCGGCAATCCCTCGTCGGTTCACGCCGAAGGCCGCAAGGCGCGGCGGCTGACGGAGGAGGCCCGCGAGGTGATCGCCCGGGGGCTCGGCACCGTCGCGCGCCGCGTGGTGTTCACCTCCGGCGGAACCGAGGCCAATGTGCTCGCCTTGAGCCCCGGCCTGCGCGCGCCGGCCGGCCCGGTCGAGCGGCTGCTGGTGTCGGCGGTCGAGCATGCCTCGGTGCTGGCCGGCGGCCGGTTCGCGCCATCAGCGGTGCAGACGATCCCGGTCGACTCCTCCGGCGTGGTCGATCTCGGCCGCCTGGAAGCCCTGCTGGCCGGAGGGCCGCCGGCGCTGGTATCCGTCATGGCCGCCAACAACGAGACCGGGGTGCTTCAACCGGCTTCGAAAGTTGCTGAGATCGTGCACCAGGCGGGCGGCCTGCTGCAGGTCGACGCGGTCCAGGCATTTGGAAAAATACCCTTCGATATCAAAGAGATGGGCGCAGACCTTGTAACCATCTCTGCGCACAAGATCGGCGGACCCAAGGGCGTCGGCGCGCTGGTTCTGGGCGCTGGTGTGGAGGAGCCGATTCCGGTTCTCCGCGGTGGCGGCCAGGAGCGCGGTCGCCGGGCTGGAACCGAAAACGTGGCAGGAATTGCCGGATTTGGCGCCGCGGCCGGTGCTGCCCTGGCTGAGCTCGAGGTCGACCTGCCCCGGATCACGGCGCTGCGCGACCGGCTGGAAACGGGCCTTCGTCAAACCGCTGGCGTGACGGTATTTTCCTCCGAAGCGGCGCGGCTTCCGAACACGACGCTGTTCACGGCGCCGGGGCTGAAGGCCGAGACGGCCGTGATCGGGTTCGATCTCGAAGGAATCGCGGTGTCTTCCGGCTCGGCCTGCTCGTCCGGCAAGGTCCAGCCCTCCCATGTCCTGGAAGCGATGGGCGCCAGTTCCGCAGCGGCCCAGGGAGCGGTGCGCCTCAGTCTGGGCTGGTCCACGACGGAGGCGGACGTCGATCGCGGCCTGCAGGCTTGGCGAAAGCTGTCATTGACCCTACTTAAAGGTGGCGACGAAACCGTGCTTGAGTGATTCTAAGGGCGTGATTTCGTCGAGGAAACGTCGTAAGACGGTTCCAGAACGTGTCCACCGCGGTCCTTGAAACCGCGAGCGGAGGATTGAATGCCAGCCGTACAAGAGACGGTCGACCGCGTCAGGCGGATCGACGTCGACCAATATCGCTATGGGTTCGAGACCGTCATCGAATCCGAGAAGGCTCCGAAGGGGCTTTCCGAAGACACCGTCCGCTTCATCTCGGGCAAGAAGAACGAGCCCGCCTGGATGCTCGAATGGCGCCTTGAGGCCTATCGCCGGTGGCTGACCATGACCGAGCCGACCTGGGCGCGCGTCGACTATCCGAAGATCGATTTCCAGGATCTCTACTACTACTCGGCGCCGAAGCCGAAGAAGCAGCTCTCCTCGATCGACGAGATCGATCCGGAGATCCTGAAGACCTATGAGAAGCTCGGCATTCCCTTGCGCGAGGTCGCGATCCTCGAAGGCGTCGAGCCGGTGCCCGGCGCCGGCAGCCCCGAGACGCGCAAGATCGCGGTCGACGCCGTGTTCGATTCGGTGTCGGTGGCGACGACGTTCAAGGAGGAGCTGAGGAAGGCCGGCGTGATCTTCATGCCGATCTCGGAAGCCATCCGCGAGCATCCCGAGCTCGTACAGAAATATCTCGGCAGCGTGGTGCCGACGTCCGACAATTTCTACGCGACCTTGAATTCGGCGGTGTTCTCCGACGGCTCGTTCGTCTACGTGCCGCCGGGCGTGCGCTGCCCGATGGAGCTGTCGACCTACTTCCGCATCAACGAGCGCAACACCGGCCAGTTCGAGCGCACGCTGATCATCGCCGACAAGGGCGCCTACGTAAGCTACCTCGAAGGCTGCACGGCGCCGCAGCGCGACGAGAACCAGCTGCATGCCGCCGTGGTCGAGCTGATCGCGCATGACGACGCCGAGATCAAGTACTCGACGGTGCAGAACTGGTATCCGGGCAATTCGGAAGGCAAGGGCGGCATCTATAATTTCGTCACCAAGCGTGGCGACTGCCGCGGCGACAATTCCAAGATCTCCTGGACCCAGGTCGAGACGGGATCGGCGATCACCTGGAAATATCCGAGCTGCATCCTGCGCGGCGACAATTCGCGCGGTGAGTTCTATTCGATCGCGATCTCGAACGGCTATCAGCAGGTCGATAGCGGCACCAAGATGATCCATCTCGGCAAGAACACGACCAGCCGGATCATCTCCAAGGGCATCGCCGCAGGCCGCTCGCAGAACACCTATCGCGGTCTCGTCACGGCGCATCGCAAAGCCACCGGCGCGCGCAACTTCACCGCCTGCGATTCGTTGCTGATCGGCGACAAATGCGGCGCGCATACCGTGCCGTATATCGAGGCCAAGAATTCCTCGGCCACCTTCGAGCACGAGGCGACCACGTCCAAGATCTCCGAGGACGTGCTGTTCTACTGCATCCAGCGCGGTCTTTCGCAGGAGGAGGCGGTCGGGCTCGTCGTCAACGGCTTCGTCAAGGACGTGCTGCAGCAGCTCCCGATGGAGTTCGCGGTCGAGGCGCAGAAGCTGATCTCGATCAGCCTCGAAGGTTCGGTCGGCTGAGGCCACATTGCAGCGGGGCCGCGGCGCGGCCCGCTCGTGCTGACATCGATATCATACGCCCTCGGAACCCGATGGAATCGGTGGCGCCAGGGCAAGCGTTGAGCGGAAACAGATCATGGCACTACTCGAAATCAACAACCTGCAGGTCCGCGTCGAGGAGCGTGAGATTCTCCACGGCCTGACGCTGTCGATCGACGCCGGCAAGGTGCACGCGATCATGGGGCCGAACGGCTCCGGCAAGTCGACGCTGTCCCACGTCATCGCCGGCAAGCCGGGCTATGAGGTGACCGGCGGTGAGATCCTGTTCAAGGGCGAGGATCTGCTTGCCATGGCGCCGGACGAGCGTGCCGCCAAGGGCGTGTTCCTGGCGTTCCAGTATCCGGTCGAGATCCCCGGCGTCGCCACCATGACCTTCCTGCGCACCGCGCTGAATGCGCAGCGCAAGGCGCGCGGCGAGGAGGAGTATTCGACGCCGGACTTCCTCAGGAAGGTGCGCGAGATCTCGAAATCGCTCAGCATTCCGCAGGACATGCTCAAGCGCGGCGTCAATGTCGGCTTTTCCGGCGGCGAGAAGAAGCGCAACGAGGTGCTGCAGATGGCCCTGTTTCAGCCGTCGCTCTGCATCCTCGACGAGATGGATTCCGGCCTCGACATCGACGCGCTGCGCATCGCCGCCGACGGCGTCAACGCGCTGCGCTCGCCGGAGCGCTCGATGATCGTGATCACCCACTATCAGCGGCTGCTGAACTACATCGTCCCCGACGTCGTTCATGTGATGTCGAAGGGCCGCGTCGTGAAGAGCGGCGGCAAGGAGCTCGCGCTCGAGCTGGAGGCGTCCGGTTACGCCCAGTTCGAAGACGCGGCCTGAGCCTCGCGTGAATGGATCTGTGATGAACGTAGCTTTGGTCAAGAACGACAGCGGTCCGGCGGCGAGCAGCTTGCTCTCTGCCGCTTGGGGCCGTCTGCCCGGCACCGGCAAGGTGGCCGATATCCGGCGCG
Source organism: Bradyrhizobium sp. SZCCHNRI1029 (assembly GCF_032487555.1). Taxonomy (NCBI): domain Bacteria; kingdom Pseudomonadati; phylum Pseudomonadota; class Alphaproteobacteria; order Hyphomicrobiales; family Nitrobacteraceae; genus Bradyrhizobium; species Bradyrhizobium sp. SZCCHNRI1029. The sequence continues at coordinate 244,683 of NZ_JAUEUK010000001.1, read as the reverse complement.
AAGCCTTCTCGGCTTTCGAGCGCACAGGCCTGCCGCACCGTCGTATCGAGGAATGGAAGTACACCGATCTGCGTGCGCTGATGCGCGAGGTGCTGCCGCTGGCAGGCGCGCCGGATGCGGCGGCGCTGGCGCGGGCTAAGGCCGTGCTGGCTTCTGTTGCCGTCGACGGTGCTCGGAAGCTGGTGCTGGTCGACGGCGTGTTCGTGGCGGAGCTCTCGGATATTTCGGCCTCCGAGGATGGTGTCAAGGTTCGCACGCTTCGCGAGGCGCTGCAGAGCGCCGGCAGCGAGCGGCTGCTGGAGACGACCGTCAACGATGCGATGGTCCTGTTGAACGGGGCGCTTGCGACCGACGGAGTCCTGATCTCCGTGGCGGACGGTGCAAAGCTCTCGCATCCGCTGCAGATCATTCACATCGCGACAGCATCGCAAGCATCGCGTGCCAGTCGCTCACATCTTTCGGTGGGGAACGGCGCGCAGGCCACCTTGATCGAAAGCGCGATCGCCGCCGATGGTGCCTCAGGCTATCAGGCCAATGACGCCGTGGTCGTCTCCCTCGGTGATGACGCTGCGCTGTCCACCATTCGTCTGATGCGCGATGCCAGGGACGCCGTTAACATCACTTCAGCCAAGTACGAGGTCGGTGCGCGGTCGAAACTCAATCTCTTCAACATGGCGACAGGCGGCGCCGTCAGTCGTCTGCAGGGCTTCATTACTTTCAAGGGCGAAGGCAGCGAGCTGATCGTCAACGGCGTCAACCTGCTGCGTGACAAGCAGCATGGCGACCTGACGCTCGTCGTCGATCACGCGGTGCCGGGCTGCACCAGCCGCGAAAACTTCCGCGCGGTGCTCGACGATCGTGCTCATTCCGTGTTCCAGGGCCGCATCGTCGTCCGCCCCCACGCGCAGAAGACCGACGGCAAGATGATGACCCGTGCGCTCCTGCTGTCCGACGAGGCCGAGGCCGACAGCAAGCCGGAGCTCGAGATATTCGCCGACGACGTCTCCTGCGGCCACGGCGCCACTGCCGGCGCGCTCGACGACAGCCTGTTGTTCTATTTGCAGGCCCGCGGCCTGCCGGAGAAGCAGGCCCAGGCGCTGCTGATCCAGGCCTTCGTCGGCGAGGCGATCGAAGCGATCGAGGACGATGCTCTGCGCGAGCGCGTCATTGCAGCCGCCCAGGACTGGATGGAGGCGCGCGCATGAGCACGCATCCCGCCGTCTCCAACGGATCCTACGACGTCGCCCGCATCCGCGAGGATTTTCCTGCGCTGGCGCTGCAGGTCTACGGCAAGAAGCTCGTCTACCTCGACAACGCGGCGTCGGCGCAGAAGCCGCGCGCGGTGCTCGATCGCATGACGCAGGCCTACACCAGCGAATACGCCAACGTGCATCGTGGCCTGCACTATCTCGCCAACGCCGCGACCGAGGCCTATGAGGGCGGCCGCGAGCGGGTCACGCGCTTTCTCAATGCACGGCGCAGCGAGGAGATCATCTTCACCCGCAACGCGACCGAGGCGATCAATCTCGTGGCGTCGTCGTGGGGCGGACCGAACATCGGCGAGGGCGACGAGATCGTGCTCTCGATCATGGAGCACCATTCCAACATCGTGCCCTGGCACTTCTTGCGCGAGCGCCAGGGCGCGGTGATCAAGTGGGCTCCGGTCGACGACGACGGCAATTTCCTGATCGACGAGTTCGAGAAGCTGCTCACGCCGAAAACCAAGCTGGTCGCTATCACCCAGATGTCGAACATGCTCGGCACGCTGGTCCCGGTGAAGGAGGTCGTGCGCATTGCGCATGCGCGCGGCATTCCGGTGCTGGTCGATGGCAGCCAGGCCGCCGTGCATCTCGCCATCGACGTCCAGGACATCGACTGCGACTTCTACGTCTTCACCGGCCACAAGCTGTACGGGCCGACCGGCATCGGCGTGCTCTACGCCAAGTACGACCACCTCGTTGCCATGCGCCCCTACAATGGCGGCGGCGAGATGATCCGCGAGGTTGCGCGCGACTGGGTCACTTATGGCGATCCGCCGCACAAGTTCGAGGCTGGCACCCCGATGATCGTCGAGGCGGTCGGGCTCGGCGCCGCGATCGATTACGTCAACTCGGTCGGCAAGGAGCGCATCGCCGCGCATGAGCACGACCTGCTCACCTATGCCCAGGATCGGCTGCGTGAGATCAACTCGCTGCGGCTGATCGGCACCGCCAAGGGCAAGGGCCCTGTGATCTCGTTCGAGATGAAGGGGGCGCATGCCCATGACATCGCGACCGTGATCGATCGGCAGGGCGTCGCGGTGCGTGCGGGCACGCACTGCGTGATGCCGCTTTTGGAGAGATTCAACGTCACGGCGACCTGCAGGGCCTCGTTTGGCATGTACAATACGAGGGAAGAGGTCGATCAGCTTGCACAGGCATTGATCAAGGCGCGGGAATTGTTTGCATGACCGACACGGCCGACGTCAAAACTCAGTCCGTCGAAACGCATTCGGCGCTGCCGCCGGAGGAGACCGAGCGGCTCTCCAGCGAGATCATCGCGGCGCTGAAGACGGTGTTCGATCCGGAGATCCCGGCCGACATCTACGAGCTCGGCCTGATCTACAAGGTCGACATCAAGGACGACCGCAGCGTCGACGTCATGATGACGCTGACGACGCCGAACTGTCCGGCGGCCGGCGAGCTGCCGACGATGGTGGAGAACGCGATCGCGAGCGTCCCGGGTGTCGGCGTCGTCAACGTCAGCATCGTCTGGGAGCCGCAATGGACGCCGGACCGGATGAGCGACGAGGCCCGGCTCGTCCTGAACATGTGGTGAGACGAGCGGGCACGAAGTTTGAATAGTAAGGGCGGATCACATACCCCGCCGGGATGACGCCATGACCAGCACGACGAATTCGACAGCGCCTGTTGCCAAGCCCAAGCCGCGGCCCCGCCCGCAGGTGATGCGGCTCACCGATGCGGCGGCCAAGCGCATCCGTGAGCTCACCGATCGCGCCGAGTCCGAGATCATCGGATTGCGTGTCGGTGTCAAGAATGGCGGCTGCGCCGGTCAGTCCTACACGGTCGAGTATGCCCATGATATCCGGCCGACCGACGAGGTCGTCGAGGACAAGGGCGTCAAGATCCTGGTCGATCCCAAGGCCGTGCTGTTTCTGCTCGGCACCGAGATGGACTATCAGGCTGACAAGATGCAGGCCCAGTTCGTCTTCAACAATCCGAACCAGATCAGTGCCTGCGGCTGCGGCGAGTCGGTGCAGCTCAAGCCGGCCGAGGTCTGATCGTCCGCTTCCAGCCAGTGCGGCTCCGGAGCTGTCGCGTTCCGGACATTGACACGCGCCACCTTCCCGACCGAAAACTCCGGGCGAGCAAGTGGGGTGTTGGCGGGAGCTGGCGCGATGGACCGCGAATTCCTGATCGATCTGTTCGCCGGCTTCGGTCCGGTCACGATCCGGCGGATGTTCTCCGGCTTCGGCATCTCCGCCGACGGCATCAACTTCGCGCTCGCGCTGCGCAGCGGCCTTTATCTCCGTGCTGACGAAACCAGCTTTGCCAGATTCGAGGAGGCCGGATCCAAGCCGTTTTCCTACGAGACCCGCGCGCGGACCATGACGGTGCGGTCGTATTGGCAGGTGCCGGCACATCTGTTCGATGACACCGACGAGTTCGCGGTCTGGGCGAGAGATGCATTCGCAGCGGCCCAGAGGGCGGCCTTGAGCAAGCGGACCAGCAAGAAGCGGGCGGCGCGGGGCAACGGACTGGTCCCGACCCGGGGTGGGGCGAAGCCTGGACCAACCAGGCCGGCAGTGAAAAAGACCAAGCCGGCCAAGACGGGAAAGGTGGCCAAGAGCGTTGACAAGAGCGCAGACAAGGGTCCCGCCGGTCGCAAAACACGCAGCGCGACAGTGGCGCGGGGCCGGCAGACGTCGCGCGCAGCATCATCGCGAGCACGCTGATGCTCCATATGCGTCGCTGGCGACCTTGCCGTCAGGCGACCTGACCTCGCGTCGTCGTCGCGTATTCGGGATCGTTCTCGCATACCACCTTGTTGCGGCCGTTGCGCTTGGCGGCATAGAGGCAGGCGTCCGCGCGCTCGATCAGGGCGTCGGTGTCATCGCCGGCCCGCAGCACGGATACGCCGACCGAGATGGTCACACGTCCGAGAATCTCTCCCGTCGATTTCTTCTTGAGCTCCTTTGCCGTGACGGCGCGGCGGATGTGATCGGCCACCGTCAGCGCGTGCTGTAGCGAGGTGTTGGGCAGCACGACGGCGAACTCCTCGCCGCCATAGCGCGCTGCGATATCCTGGCCCTTGATGGCGTGCTTCAGGGTCATCCCGACCAGGCGCAGCACCTGGTCTCCGGTGAGATGTCCGTAGGAATCGTTGAAGGACTTGAAGTGGTCGATGTCGAACATCAACAGCGACAGCGGCTGCTCGGTCGCGAGCCCCGACTGCACCGTCGTCTCGATCATCCGGTCGAAATATTTGCGATTGCCGAGGCCGGTGAGGGGATCGGTCAGGCTCTCGGCCCGAATTACCTCCAGGCTGTGCTGCAGCCCGCTGATCTCGTCCTTGGACAGCGTCAGCCGCTCTTCGAGGATCCGGTTGGTTTCGCGCATCTGCTTGGTCGAATGGGCCAGCGCCTCGATGATGTCGACCAGTTGCTCGCGGCTGGTGGCCGACGCGAGTCGTTGATCGGCGCCCGCGAGGCTCGCATCGTAGCTCGCCGTCCTGCCGAGAGCATCGGTGAGCATGTTCACCAGGTCGTCGATCTCGCCGACGACGCGCGCGCCGACCTTGTCGATGCGATCCGACGTCTTGAGCTGCGCGAGGTAGGAGTCGTAGAGCTGATCGAGATCGGACTGCGACAGCTTGCCGTTGCGCGAAAGCGTCTCGTTGATGATCTCGTTCAGCGGTGCGTTGTAGCCCGTCGCGTAGACGTACCAGACCTCGTAATTGCGCGGATTGGCCGAATGGCGGAGCGTTCTGATCTGGCTGAGCGCGACTTCGGCAAAGCCTATCGTGCGTTCGTGCTCGTCAAGCGCATTGACCACCACAGGTTCCCCCCAATCGCCCGCGTCGCCGTCGTCGTCACAGCAATGAAATAAACAATGCCGGCCAAGCTAAAGGACGTTTGTGAACCAGGGGTAAATACGGCCGTAGAGTCCCGGATGCGCCGCGCCGTGGATACGGGAACGGCAGCTCATATGTTCAATGAGCTACATAGGATGCTGCCGGAAACTGCTGACGCGAGCTGGAACTGTTCGCTCGACGCACGCCTCGCCGAGAGCTCAGCGCTGTCGACTTAAGTCAGGTCTACGAATGCAGCGGCTGATGTTCCGGGCGACCGCATGGGGGGCAGCCCGGAATCTTGTGCCCGCGCTCAGGGAAGCGGTGCCCGCACCGGGCGAAGCAGGAAGGCGGGCAGATGTGAGTGATCGGCGGGCTCGTTGTCGTGGTCGCGCCGCGGCCGCCGCGCTTCATTGCGAGGCTGTTCGTTGCGAGGCTGTTCCTTGCGAGCGCTCGGCGCAGGCCGCGGAGAATTTGCCTGTGCGGCGCGCGGAGCTGCCGCGCGCGGCTCGCGCTCCCGCGGGGCTGGATCACGCTCGCGCGGGGCCGCATCGCGCTCCCGGGCCTTGCCGCGGCTGCCGCGACGCGCGGCGTCACGCGGACGTCGCTCACGCGTATCCTCGTCGCCCGAGGACTCCTGCACTTCGTAGTCACCCTCGATCGTCGGAATGCCCTGTCCGATCAGCTTCTCGATGGCGACCATCGACTTCTGGTCGGCCGGGGCCACGATCGAGATTGCCGTGCCGGTCCGTCCGGCGCGGCCGGTACGGCCAATGCGGTGAACGTAGTCGTCGGAATGATGCGGCACGTCGAAATTGAAGACGTGGCTGACTTCGGGAATGTCGAGGCCGCGTGCGGCGACGTCGGAGGCGACGAGCAAGGGCAGTTCGCCCTTGCGGAATTGATCGAGCGCAGCGGTGCGGGCCGACTGGTCCATGTCGCCGTGCAGGGCGCCAACACTGAAGCCGTGCTTCTGCAGCGACTTGTGAACGATGGCGACGTCGCGCTTGCGGTTGCAGAAGATGATCGCGTTGTTGAGATCCTTGGCGTTCCGCAACAGCCTGCGCAGCACCTCGCGCTTCTGATGCGCCTCGCGTCCGGATGGGACCTGCAACTGGGTCACGGTAACGGCGGTCGTGGCCGGCTTGGAGACCTCGACCTTCTGCGGGTTGTGCAGGAAGGTTTCGGTGATGCGCCGGATTTCCGGCGGCATGGTCGCGGTGAAGAACAGGGTCTGGCGGGTGAAGGGGACGAGCTTGCAGATGCGCTCGATGTCGGGGATGAAACCCATGTCGAGCATGCGGTCGGCTTCGTCGATGACCAGGAGTTCCACGCCCGTGAGCAGCAATCCGCCGCGTTCCGTATGATCGAGCAGTCGGCCTGGCGTGGCGATCAGCACGTCGACCCCGCGAGTCAGCTTGGCGTCCTGGTCGCCGAAGGAGACGCCACCGATCAACAGGGCGACGTTGAGCTTCTGTCCGGCGCCGTAGCGATCGAAGTTCTCTTTGACCTGGGCGGCCAGCTCACGGGTCGGCTCCAGGATCAGGGTGCGCGGCATTCGGGCGCGGGCGCGGCCCTTCTCGAGGATCGTGAGCATCGGCAGGACGAAAGCGGCGGTCTTGCCGGTGCCGGTCTGGGCGATGCCGAGCACGTCGCGGCGCGCCAGCACATGAGGAATCGCCTGTTCCTGAATGGGGGTCGGGGTGGTGTAACCAGTGGCCGCAACTGCAGCCAACACCTTGTCGGACAAGCCGAGATTGGAAAAAGACATCGAGCCTCTATGTCACGCGCCGATAGGCGACGGGGCCTCTATTCGACGCCGCCGTTAGGAATCGAGGGTAAAAGGCTGTGGTCGCGCTCAACCCCGAAACGGCATGCTCTAACGAAGCTGGGGGTTTTCTGACTAACGCCGACCCGCGGTCAATCTCTCAGGAATCGGATGCGATCCGGCCGCGCTGCTCCGGAAGATAGGGGCGAATTCTGCAAAGTCAATGGAAGAGGGGAGCGAAGTACCGAAAAAGCTTAATGTTTTTGCATTATTTGCAGGCAACCTGTCGTCGAGCTGTCGTATTCGGGTGCTCCGAAGCTTCCTACGGCCGGTCGCGGAAAGCGCTCTGGTCGAATTGTCGATGGAATTGCGGCGTGTGTTCGGCAGGGGAGCAGCCGCGTGTGCCGCCGGGCATGAACCGGTGGCGCGGTGCCGTCGACTATCCGAGGGCGGCAGCCCACGCGATGAGGGCAGGGACGAACGATGAGATCGATGCGGACGTGGCTGGCGTGCGGGCTGGCGATGCTGGCAGTGGTTCTGGCGCCGGCCGCCGCGCGTGCCGAGAAGCGCATTGCGCTCGTGATCGGCAACAACGACTACCGCTTCGTGCCGAAGCTGCAGAAGGCCGTCAACGACGCGCGGACGATGGGCGACACGCTGAAGCAACTCGGCTTCAATGTCATGGTCGCGGAGAATCTCAATCGCCAGCAGTTCAGCCAGACACTGCTGGCGTTCGACAACGCCGTCGAGCCGGGCGACACCGCGTTCTTCTTCTATGCCGGTCACGGCTTCGAAATCGCCGGTCAGAACTTCCTGTTGCCGACCGACGTGCCCGCGGCCACCGAAGGCCAGGAAGAGCTGGTACGCGACGCCTCGATCCTCGCGGACCGCGTCATCGAGCGGCTGCAGAACAAGAAGGCGCGCACCTCGATCCTGGTGTTCGACGCCTGCCGCAACAATCCGTTCGAGCGCTCGGGCACGCGCGCGGTGGCGGGCGGGGGTGGCCTGGCGCCGATGACGCAGTTGCCGGAAGGCGTATTCTCAGTGTTCTCGGCCGGTCCGCGCCAGACCGCGCTCGACCGGCTCTCCAACGATGACGTCAATCCAAACTCGGTGTTCACGCGCACCTTCGCCAAGGAGCTGACGCAGCCCGGCGTCAATCTGGTGCAGGTGGCGCAACGCACGCGCCGGCTGGTCAGCGAGCTCGCCGAGACCGTGCGGCACAAGCAGATTCCGGTCTATTTCGACCAGATGGTCGACGATGTCTTTCTCAACGGCATGGCGAAGGGGCCGGCTGCAGCCGACAAGCCGGCCGAGCCGCAGCAGAAGCTGGCGGCGCTGCCTCCCGTCTCGGCGCCGCGCATTCCGCCGGCGAACGAGAGCCTGAACGCACCGATTGCGATGTTCTCGCGCCACAATGGCGGCTGGACCGTCACGTTCTCGATCGCCGATCCGACGCTCGGCATTTCCTGGCGCATGGGTGAGGCAGGAGAGTTTCGCGAGACCGGCTTCATGGACGTGCTCGATCCGCGCACGCGCAAGCGCATGCCCAATCCCTCGATCCAGCTGCCGGCGGATGCGCCCGCGGGCACAATCCAGGTCCGCTATGTCGATGCATCCGGCGAGATGCAGGGACCGTTCCCGATCCGCTTCGAGCCGGAGGCCGCGCTGGTGCATGACCAGCGCAAGATCCTCGACATGACCGCGACGAGCTGGCTGTCGTTCCGCGAGTTCAACGGTCTCCTGGTCTACTACACGCACCTGATGTCGTATCGCTGCGCCATCCGCGAGGTCCGCATCGGCATCGACACGGCGGTGCCGGACAAGGTCCTCAACATGCCCGGCTGCGACATGCGCGATCCCATTGCGATTCCCTCCAACGCCACGCCCTATTTGAAGCTGCCGCCAGCGACGAAGTTCGTCTCGGTGGAGTTGACCTATCGCGACGGCAGCGTCTCCGAGATCAAGAGCTTTCGACGCTGAGGCCTCGGCTAGGCCATGATCGAATAGCCACCATCGACGGGAATGGCTGTGCCGGTGACGAAGTCCGAGGCCGGCGAGCTCAGGAACGTCGCGATGCCGGCGAAGTCGTCGATGTCGCCCCACCGTGCCGCGGGCGTGCGCGCCAGCACGCGGTCGTGCAGGCCGTCGATCTGGCTGCGCGCCGCGCGCGTCAGGTCGGTGTCGATCCAGCCCGGCAAGATCGCGTTGACCTGGATGTTGTCGGGCGCCCAGGCGCAGGCACAGGCGCGCGTGTACTGCACGATGCCGCCCTTGCTGGCCGCATAGGCCGGCGCGAAGCTGGCGCCGAAGATCGACAGCATCGAGCCGATGTTGATGATCTTGCCGCCGCCGTTCGCCTTGAGGGCCGGGTAGGCGGCCTTCGAGCACAGGAACGCGCTGGTTAGATTGGTGTCGATCACCTGCTGCCACTCCTCCAGCTCGAGCACGTGCGGTGGCTTGCGGATGCTCATGCCGGCATTGTTGATGAGGATGTCGATGCGACCGAGCTCGCTGGTCACGCGCGCGACCATGGCGGCGACGTCGTCCTTGTCGCTGACGTCGGCTGTGACGGTGATGGCACGGCCGCCGCGACCGGCGAGATCAGCCACCGCCGCCCGTGACTTGGTTTCGTTGCGGCCGACCACGGCAATGTCGGCGCCGGCATCGGCAAGCCCGCGCGCCATCCCCAAGCCGATTCCGCCGTTGCCTCCCGTCACGATCGCAACCTTGCCACTCAGGTCGAAACGGCCCGCCATGTCGTGTCTCCATGTCGTTGTTGTCAGACGTCAGCAGGTGCCCTGCCAGATCATCACCAGGCCGAGTGCACCCATGCCGACGCCATAGCCGGCCCATTGCAGCTGGTTGATCATGAAGCTCGTCCGCGGCCATGCCACCACCCCGGTGCCCTGACCGACCCAGAGCAGGCCGATGGCGAGCAGAAGCAGGCCGCCGATCATCAGGAATTTCCGCATGACCATGTCCTCCCTCGTCGACCGCGTCACAGCATCGGAAACGCTGCTGCCGTCTTTTTTGTGAAGTTTTGTGACGAGGAGGCTAGCGGCCGGCGCGGCAGATGACCAGCGGCTCCAGCCGCCAATATCCGAGCCAAAAACAAAAAGCCCCGGATCAACCGGGGCTTTTCGCAGAATTATTGAAAGACCGAGTGCGTTCGGCTCAGTACTTGACGACCGGGCCGGTCCAGTTGAAGCGGTAGACCAGCGAGGTGCTGATGGTCTGCACCCACGGCTTGAAGCTGACCGAGTCGGTCGTCACGAGGTTGCCGACATCGGTGCGGACCGCGATGTCCTTGCGGTCGTAATAGGCAGCACGATATTCGGTCTTCATGAACCAGCCCGGCGCGGAGATGCCGAAGATGTTCAGGTTGTTCTCGACGCCGCCGCCGACGAACCAGCCGTTGCGGTTGAACGAGTCGGTGTGGAAGCCGGACGCCGCGCCCGTGAGGGTGGTCAGGCCGGTGCCCGACCAGTGCGAACCGGAGTAGCCCGCGTTGACGTAGGACAGCACGTTCGGCGCAACCAAGTAACCGACGCGGGCGCCAGCGGCCCAGGCGGTTTCCATCTTGATGCGGCCGGTCAGGGCAGCGAACTGATCCTGCAAGGTGCCACGCAGGCTGCCGAACTGGCCATCAGCGAACACGCCGAAGACCCAGGTCGGATTGACCTGCCAGTCATAGCCTGCACCGACCGTGCCGAGGAAGCCGTCGCCGCCGACGCGCTGATCGATCGTCACCGGCACGCCGTTGAAGTTGGTGTGCGAGTCGGCATCCCAGATACCGCCGCCGGCGCCACCGAAGATGTAGAAGCCGGTCCAGCTCGGCGCCACCGGCATCATCGGAGCCTTCACGTAGGGGCGAGCCGCCAGATCAGCAGCTGAGGCGGCACCCGTGATCGCAACCAGCGCAGTGGCAGCAAGCAAAAACTTCTTCATATCCAATTCCCCAAGATCGTCGTGTCGCAGGTGCCGGGTTGCGGCGGCGATTCCCTCGCCAGATGTGCCCGAACTATAGCCGATTGGTGCCCAAAAGCTGTTGCAGGTTGAGCACACCGGAGGGGAAAGTGCGCTGCGGGATGCTCGGGATTCTCGTAACCCTCTGATTGGAAAGGTCGATTGCAGGCTCGCGCGAGCCAATGGAACCTGCAATCGAGGCGTGAAATCGGGTCAAAAGCTAGACGTCGAGCAGCTCGTCGCTGGCGAATTCGGCCTTTTCCGAAATGAAGGCGAAGCGGGCCTCTGCCTTGGTCCCCATCAGCCGCTCGACCGAGTCGGCGGTGCCGTCGCGATCCTCGGCCAGCAGAACCACGCGCAGCAGGGTGCGCTTGGCCGGATCCATGGTGGTTTCCTTGAGCTGGGCCGGCATCATCTCGCCTAGACCTTTGAAGCGGCCGATCTCGACCTTGGCGTTGGCATTGAACTCGCGCTTCAGGAGCTCGTCCCGATGGGCATCGTCGCGCGCATAGAACGTCTTGCTGCCATGGGTGAGCCGGTAGAGCGGCGGCACGGCGAGGTAGAGATGCCCCTCGTCGATCAGCGGCCGCATCTGCCGGTAGAAGAAGGTGATCAGCAGCGAGGCGATGTGGGCGCCGTCGACGTCGGCATCGGTCATGATGATGATGCGCTGGTAGCGCAGATCCTCCTCGCGATACGACGTGCCGGTGCCGGCGCCGATCGCCATCACGAGATCGGCGAGCTGGGCGTTGGCGGTCAGCTTGTCCTTGCCGGCGGAGGCGACGTTGAGGATCTTGCCGCGCAGCGGCAGCACCGCTTGCTTCTTGCGGTCGCGCGCCTGCTTGGCGCTGCCGCCGGCCGAATCGCCCTCGACGATGAACAGCTCGGAGCCTTCGGTGCCGGCGTCGGTGCAGTCGGCGAGCTTGCCCGGCAGACGCAGCTTCTTGGTCGCGGTCTTGCGCGCCGTCTCCTTCTCCTGCCGGCGGCGGATGCGTTCCTCGGCGCGCTCGATGACGAAATCGAGCAGCCGGTTGGCCTGCACCGGATTGCCGGACAGCCAGTGGTCGAACGGGTCCTTGACGGCCTGCTCGACGATGCGCTGGGCCTCTGCCGTGGCGAGGCGGTCCTTGGTCTGGCCCTGGAATTCCGGCTCGCGCACGAACACCGAGAGCATGATGGCGGCGCCCGCCATGATGTCCTCGGAGGTGATGTTGGCCGATCGCTTGCCCTGGCCGACGCGCTCGGCGTGGTCCTTCAGGCCGCGCAGAAGCGCGCTGCGGATGCCGGATTCGTGCGTGCCGCCGTCCGGCGTCGGAATCGTGTTGCAGTAGGAGGACAGGAAGCCGTCGGCATCGGCGGTCCAGGCGACCGCCCATTCGCAGCCGCCATGGCCACCGGTGCGGCCCGACTTGCCGGCGAAGATATCCGGATGGACCAGCGTGTCGGCATGGATCGCTGCGGCCAGGTAGTCCTTCAGACCGCCGGGGAAATGGAACGTCGCCTCGGCCTGGACGTCCTCGATGCCCTTCAGCAGCGACGGATCGCACTTCCAGCGGATCTCGACGCCGCCGAACAGATAGGCTTTCGAGCGCGCCATCTTGAACAGGCGCTGCGGCTTGAACGTCGCCTTGGCGCCGAAGATGGTCGGGTCGGGTTGGAAACGCACCCGTGTGCCGCGCCGGTTGGCGACCTTGCCGACCTCCTCGAGCTTGCCCTTGGGATGTCCGCGTTCGAACACCATGCGGTAGAGCTTCTGGTTGCGGGCGACCTCGACCTCGAGCCGGGTCGACAGCGCGTTCACCACGGAGATGCCGACGCCGTGCAGGCCGCCCGAGGTCTCGTAGACCTTGGAATCGAACTTGCCGCCCGCGTGCAGCGTGCACATGATGATCTCGAGCGCCGACTTCTTCGGAAATTTGGGATGGGGATCGATAGGAATGCCGCGGCCGTTGTCGGTCACGGTGAGGAAGCCTTCGGCGTCGAGCTCGACCTCGATGAAGGTGGCGTGGCCGGCCAGCGCCTCGTCCATCGAGTTGTCGATGACCTCGGCGAACAGGTGGTGCAGCGCCTTTTCGTCGGTGCCGCCGATATACATGCCGGGGCGGCGCCGCACCGGCTCCAGGCCCTCGAGGACCTCGATGTCACGGGCAGTGTAATCGCCCTCGGCACCCACCGAGCGGGCGGCTGGCTTGGCCGGAGCCTTGCCCTTGGCGGCGAACGCCGCCAACGGGTCCGTGACGCCCTTGGCCTTGGCTTTTGCAGCTGATTTCAACGGCTTACCCATGGAATCTGATGTTGCGTGTGCGCAAGATGGAACGAATCGTTGGGCCTGACTATGCCATGGACCGGCATAAAACAATGACCCCGGGAAACAACGACGTTCACCGGCCCGCCACGTCTTGGCCGGTTCCGAACGCTGGATCGCCGCTGTTCACGCGGTTCAGCCGGTTGTTGTGACTTGAAGTGGGCGGGTTCGGTGGCGTACCAGTCTGCGCCATGGAACCGCGAAGGCCTTCAAGCACTTAAGCGCCGCGGAGCAGAAAGGCGTCGAGCAGATGGAAGATTTTGGCCGCGCGGTTGCCGACTTCGTGCGCGACCATCAGGCCTGGGCTGCTCCGATCGTCCTGCTGCTTGCCTTTGGCGAGTCCCTGGCCTTCGTCTCGCTCCTGATTCCCGCCTGGGGCGCCCTGGTCGCGATCGGCGCCCTGATCGGCGCCACCGGGATCAGCTTCTGGCCGATATGGCTGGCCGGGGGCATCGGCGCCGCGCTCGGCGACTGGGTCTCCTACTGGTTCGGCTACCGCTACAAGGACCGCGTCGCCCAGATGTGGCCGCTGTCGCGCTACCCGGAGCTGCTGCCGCGCGGCGAGGCCTTCGTGCGCGATTGGGGCGTGCCGAGCATCTTCATCGGCCGGTTCTTTGGCCCGTTGCGCGCATCGGTGCCGCTGGCGGCGGGCATTTTCGAGATGCCCTACATGGTGTTCCAGATCGCCAACTTCGTGTCGGCGCTGGTGTGGTCGGCGGTGCTGCTGCTGTTCGGCGACATCATCGGGCGCATCATGGAATGGCTGTGGCATGCGGTCTGACGCCAGCCCTGAACGCGCCGGGCCGACTTGCGAGCTTGACGCAGGAACCCGGCAGCCTTATAGGCCTGCCCCCATGATCAACGCAGCGACCCACATGATCGCCGAAATGCGCCGTCGTACCTCCGCGGTACGGGCGATGATCTGCGTCTAGATCACAGCCCCTGCCGCCGGATCCGATCCCGCGGCAGACTTTCTCCTTGCAGCGCGATTGATCAGGCGGCTCCTTCGTCCAGCAGGAGTTTCCGATGTACACGCCACCGCCCTTCAAGCCCGATCGCGCCGCGAGCCTCGGCTTCGCTGACGCGCGCGGCTTCGGCATGGTCTGCGCGTGGGACGGCACAAAGCCGATCGCGTCACCGGTACCGTTTCACCTGGGCGCCTTGAACGATGGCACGCCGCAGGCGTTCTTCCATGTCGCGCGCGGCAATCCGCTGGCAAGGATCGCCGACGGTACGACGCCCTGGCTGTTGGCCGTCAGCGGCGCCGATGCTTACGTCTCCGCCGATTGGTATGTGTCGCCCGACCAGGTGCCGACCTGGCTCTATCAGGCCGTGCATCTGACCGGTACGGCGCGGATCTTGTCGGAGGCCGAGCTCGCGCGGCAGACGGATGAGGTCAGTGCGAAGTTCGAGCAGCGGCTGCTGCCGAAGAAGCCCTGGACCTCGGACAAGATGACGGCGGGACGCCTCGAGGCGATGCGCAAGGCGATTGTGGGCATCGTCATGACGATCGACCAGGTCGAAGGCAGCTTCAAGCTCAACCAGCACAAGTCCGAGGCCGACTACGCGACGATCGCGACGAGGCTCGGCGAGCAGCCCGACATCGGCTCGCAACAGATTTCCTCTCTCATGCGGCAGGCGCGGCCCCAGGCCTTTGCCGGCGAAACCCAGACCTAAGGAGCGTGTCATGACCGTGATCGACAGCAACGTGCCGAAAGCTCACGCCGCCTCCGGGACTGCGACACGCGCCGTGTTCGTCGACGGCGGCTCGGGAACGACCGGCCTGGGAATCGCCGAGCGTCTCCGGCACCAGCCGGACATCGTCGTGAAGACGATCGCCGAGGACAAGCGCAAGGATCCGGCGGCCAAGCGGGCGCTGATGGCCGAGGTCGATCTCGTCATCCTTTGCCTGCCGGACGATGCGGCCAAGGAGACGGTGGCGCTGATCGACGGCATGGGCAGCTCTGCGCCGAAGGTGCTGGACGCGTCGACCGCATACCGGGTCGCGCCGGACTGGGCCTATGGCTTTCCCGAGCTCGCCGCCGACCAGGCCGACAAGATCCGGAATGCGCGCAAGGTCTCCAATCCCGGCTGTTATCCCACCGGCGGCATCGCGCTGCTGCGGCCGCTGGTCGATGCCCGACTGATGCCGCAGGACTATCCGGTCACGGTGAACGCGGTGAGCGGCTATTCCGGCGGCGGCAAGACGATGATCGCGGCCTTTGAGAATGGCACCGCGCCGAACTTCGAGCTGTACGGTCTCGGCCTCGAGCACAAGCATCTGCCTGAGCTGCAGCTCTATTCGCGGCTGACCCGGCGGCCGATCTTCATTCCCTCCGTCGGCAACTACCGGCAGGGCATGCTGGTCTCCGTGCCGCTGCAACTCGACACACTGCCGGGCAAGCCGTCAGGCTCGGACCTGCAGGCGGCCCTGACGAAGCATTATGCCGGCAGCAAATACGTCTCGGTGATGCCGCTCGATGGCGCGGCGGCCAAGAGCGGCCGGCTCGAGCCGGAGGCGCTGAACGAGACGAACAAGCTCGAGCTCTACGTCTTCGCCAGCGACCAGCATCACCAGGCGGTGCTGGTGGCGCGGCTCGACAATCTCGGCAAGGGCGCCTCGGGCGCGGCCGTGCAGAACATGCGGCTGATGCTCGGACTGCCCGATCTCGGGAGCTGAGACCGATCTGGATCGTCCGGCCGCAGACGCGCCGGCACGATCGGCAACATCATGCGAGGTCGGCGCGCCGCCGGCATCGCGTGCAATGACGCACGCTGAGGGATGGGCAGACCCATGACCGCCACTGATCTGAACGCGCTGCCCGTCACCGCCAACGATGTGCGGGCCGCCGCCGAGACCATCGGTGGCGCCGTGCTCGCGACGGCCTGCAACCAGAGCCGGACGCTCGGCGAGATCTGCGGCTGCAACGTCTGGCTGAAATTCGAGAACCTGCAGTTCACGTCGTCGTTCAAGGAGCGCGGCGCGCTGAACCGGCTGAATGCGCTGTCCGCCGAGCAGCGCGAACGCGGCGTGATCGCGATGTCGGCCGGCAACCACGCGCAGGGCGTCGCGTATAACGCGCGGCGTCTCGGCATTCCCGCGACCATCGTGATGCCGGTGGGCACGCCGATGGTGAAGGTGGAGAACACCAAGCGGCACGGCGCCGAGGTCGTGATTTCCGGCGCCACCTTGGAGGAGGCGGGCGCGTTCGCCAGGGAGCACGGCGCGGCGCACGGCATGACCATGATCCATCCTTACGACGATCCACTGATCATCGCAGGGCAGGGCACGGTGGCGCTGGAGATGCTCGCGGTGGTCCCCGAGCTCGATACGCTCGTGGTGCCGATCGGCGGCGGCGGGCTGATCTCCGGCATGGCGGTCGCGGCGCGCGCAATCAAGCCGGGCTTGCGCATCGTCGGCGTTCAGGCCGAACTCTATCCGTCGATGTACAACGCCATCCGCAGCAGTCAGCTGCCGATGCGCGGCGACACGCTCGCCGAGGGCATCGCGGTGAAATCGCCGGGCCGGATCACGACCGAGATCATCCGCCATCTCGTCGACGATATCCTGCTGGTCAACGAGGCGCAGATCGAGCGTGCGCTCGCCACGCTGATCTCGATCGAGAAGACAGTGGTCGAAGGCGCCGGCGCCGTCGGTCTCGCCGCAGTGCTCGCGCATCCCGCGCAGTTTGCCGGCCGCAATGTCGGCCTGGTGCTGAGCGGCGGCAACATCGACACCCGACTGATCGCCTCGGTGCTCACCCGCGAGCTCGCTCGCGAGGGGCGGCTGACGCAGCTGTCGATCGACATCGTCGATCGTCCCGGACAACTCGCTGCCGTGTCGACGCTGCTCGCCGATGCCGGCGCCAACATCATCGAGGTGTCGCATCAGCGAACGTTCTCGGACCTGCCGGCCAAGGCGACCCTGCTCGAGCTGGTGATCGAGACGCGCGACCAGGCGCATCTCAACGACGTGATGGCGAAGCTTGTCGCCGCAAATTTCAAGGCGCGCTGCACCTGAGCGCGCCTCCCAACGATACGGATTGTGGAACGTCAACGATGTTCAAGACCATTCGGCACATCTCCGACGTCGAGCCTGCGGTCGCTGGGAAGAAGGAGATTCGTTTCCTCTCCCAGCCCAACGGCATCACGCTCGGCTGCTATCTGTTCATGGACTCCAAGACCTTCGACTCGCCGGAGGCGCTGGAGTGCCGCGGCATCGCGTTCGACCGCTCCGGCCACATCGTTTCGCGGCCGCTGCACAAGTTCTTCAACGTCGGGGAGAAGGAATGGCTGGCGCCGGACCGGCTGCTGTCGCGTGACGACATCGTCGCGATCTACGACAAGCTCGACGGCAGCATGGTCGCGACCGCCTGGGTCGAGGGCCAGCTGAAGTGGCGGTCGAAAAAGTCTTTCAACTCGGATGTGGTCCATTTGGCTGCAGGGCTGCTGGACCAGCCAGAGCACGCCCACATCAACGCCTTCGCCAAGGAGGTCGCGAGCGCCGGCATGACCGCGATCTTCGAGCTGACCCATCCGGATGCGCGGATCGTCGTCGCGCAGGAGCAGCCCGAGCTGCGGCTGCTGCATGTGCGCGACAACGTCACCGGCCAATATGTCATGCTGGACAGCGGTCATGCCGTTCATGACCTGGTCGCCGGCCACGGCGTTCCGCTGGTGCATCGGTTCGACGGGCTGTCGCTTGCCGCCGCCATTGACTCGCTGGCCGACATGGAGGGCAGGGAAGGCTACGTCATCCAGTTCGCCAATGGCGACATGGTCAAGATCAAGTGCCCCTGGTACCTGCGCATCCATCGCAGCCTGTCGTTCCTGCGCGAGCGCGACATCGCCTGGCTGGCGCTCAATGAAGAGCTGGACGACGTCAAAGGCCACTTGGTCGAAGCAGGTGTCGATCTGGCCGCGGTGAATGAGGTGGAGGCGCGACTGAAAAGCATGCTCTCCCGCTTCCTGGATGAGATCGAGGCCGTCTATCAGCGTGACCGCGATCTCGACCGCAAGAGCTTTGCGATCGCCAACAAGGACAATCCGCTGTTCGGCCTGGCGATGCAGCGCTATCTCGGCAAGGAGGTCACCTTGCTCGACTGGTATGGACGCACGCGGCTGAAGGACGATTTCAGCCTGCGTCCGTTGGTCGACGAAACGCTGATCGACGCTCTCGACGGCTGAGGCCGCCAGCGGCCTCGCGCAGCGAGGTCGTGGACGTCCATTGCATTGCAGCAACACGCCTCCGCCGACGCGGTGCTTGCTGCCTTATCTGCACCTTTCTCGCTTCTTTGCGCCACGACCTGCTCACGCGGTCGAATGGAACTCACGCGCGCGGAGTGAGGCACGTCATTCCGGTCGCACGCGCGACGCTCATCGTCTGAGGTTGTCAGGTCAGTTTTTTAGTTGCGTACCTCAAAAAATGAGGACAGGATTACCGCAACAAAGAAGACGGTTGGGAGGATTGTGATGAGACTGCTCGCGAAGCTGGGACTCGCCGCTGCCGCATGCCTGCTCTGGGCCACCGTCGCGAGCGCCGATACCACCGTGAAATGGCTGCATATCGAGGTCAATCCAGCCCAGGTGAAGATCTGGGAGGAGGTGGCCCGCGCTTATGAGGCGTCGCATCCGGGCGTCAAGATCGAGATGCAGTTCCTCGAAAACGAGGCCTGCAAGGCCAAGCTGCCGACCATCCTGCAGTCCAAGGACCGGCCGAACATCATCTATAGCTGGGCTGGCGGTGTCCTGAAGGCGCAGATCGAGGCTGGCGTGCTCGAGGACATCACCGAGCAGGTGAAAGGCTACAGCGACAGCGTGACTCCGGCGGCGCTCGCGGCATTCACCGATGGCGGCCACGTCTACGGCCTTCCGATCTCGCTGTCGCAGGTCGGCTTCGTCTGCAACAAGGAGCTGATGGCCAAGGCCAAGGTCGATCCCACGGCGATCAAGAGCTGGGACGATCTGCTGAGCGCCGTGAAGACGTTGAAGGCGGCCGGCGTGACCCCGATCGTGGTCGGCGGCGCCGACAAATGGCCGCTGCATTTCTACTGGACGCATCTTGCGGTGCGGATCGGCGGCAAGCCGGCATTCGACGCGGCGCTGCGCGGCGAGAATGGCGGCTTTGCCGGCGACACCTTCGTCAAATCAGGCGAGCTGTTCAAGCAGCTCGTCGATCTCCAGCCATTCCAGAATGGCTTTCTTGGCTTCAAGAACCCGCAGGCCGTCGGATATTTCGGCGATGGCAAGGCGGCGATGACGCTCGCGATCAGCTCCGTCTACAATCTGCAGCGGGCGCTCGCCGCCGACAAGGTCGGCTTGAGCGAAGACAAGATCTGCTGGTTCGATTTTCCGGTCGTGCAAGGCGGCAAGGGCGCGCCGACGGATACGCTCGGCGGCATCACCGGCTGGTTGGTCACCAAGGGCTCGCCCAAGGAAGCCGTCGATTTCCTGAAGTACTTCATCTCCAAGGACGTCCAGACACGGTTGGCGGCGGGAAATTTCATCATCCCGGTGGTGCAGGGCGCGGACGCCGGCCTCAACAATTCCTTCATGAAGCTGATCGCGTCCAATCTGGCCAAATCGAACTATCACCAGAACTTCTATGACCAGAGCCTCGGCCCCTCCGTCGGTCGCGTCGTCAACGATGTCTCCGCGGAGATAGCCGGCGGCAGCATGAGTCCGCAGGAGGCTGCCAAGGCGATCGAGGCAGCGCGGAAGCAGGGCAACTGACGTGGCACGTCCGATCGCGAGTTCGCCGGCGATGGGTGTATCGCCGGCATCGCTCTCCACGCGCGCGGTGGGCGGCCCGAGCTGGGACGGCCGCTTCACCGTCCTGATCCTGTTCCTGCCGCCTGCGCTGCTGCTGTTCACGCTCTTCGTGGTGCTGCCGATCGGCGAGGCCGCCTGGTACTCGGGCTTCAACTGGAATGGGTTCGGCAGGCCGACCCATTGGATCGGCTTTGACAACTATCGTTTCGTGCTGGAGACGCGCGCGTTCTGGCTCGCGCTGCGCAACAACGGCCTGATCATTGCGGTCTCGCTGTGTGTCCAGTTGCCGCTGGCGCTGACGCTGGCCCTGATGCTCGCGGAGCGGTTCCGCGGCGCGGTGGCGCTGCGGATGCTGTTCTTCATGCCCTATATCCTCGCCGAGATCGCGACCGGGCTGATCTTCAGCTTCGTCTATGACGGCGATTATGGCCTGGTCGCGTCGATCTGGCGCAGCTTCGGCGCCGAGCCGCCGCATCTGCTGGCCTCGACCGACACGGCGATGCTGGCGGTGCTGATCGTGATCGTCTGGAAGTATTTCGGCTTCCACATGATGCTGTTCATCGCCGCGCTGCAGAGCATCGACAAGAGCCTGATCGAGGCCGCCCGGATCGACGGTGCGACGCGGTCGCAGAGCCTGCGCCACATCGTCATTCCCTTGCTCTACCCGACGATTCGGCTCTCGGTGTTCTTCGCCATCGTCGGCTCGCTGCAGCTGTTCGACCTGGTGATGCCGCTGACGCGCGGAGGGCCCGCCGACTCCTCGAATACAATGGTGAGCTTTCTCTACAACAACGGCATCTCCCGGATGCGGGTGGGCTATGGCAGCGCCATCGGCGTCATCCTGTTCGTGATCTGCGTCACCTTTGCCTTCACCTACAAGCGATGGTTCATGCGCGATGAATAAGGTGGAGACGACCCGGGCACCATTCGATCCCGCCGTGCTGTTCAAGACGGTTTTCCTCGCGATCGTCGCCATCTTCGTGCTGGTGCCGCTGCTTGCGACGCTGCTCGGTGGCTTCAAGTCGCTCGGGGAATTGCGCGTCAATCCGTTCGGCCTGCCGCAGCACTGGGCGTGGCAGAACTATGCCGATATCCTGTTCTCCGGGCGCTACTGGCAGCTCCTGCGCAATTCGCTGATCATCTCCACGCTGACGGTCGTTCTGACTCTCATCGTCGCGTCGATGGCGGCCTTCACCTTTGCCCATGTCCGATTCTACGGCAGCTCGATGCTGCTGAGCTATTTGACGCTCGGCCTGCTGTTTCCGGCGGCGACCGCGGTGTTGCCGCTGTTCATCAAGGTGCGCGATCTCGGGCTGCTCGACACCTATTTCGGCGTCGCGCTGCCGCAGGTCGCCTTCAGCCTCGCCATGAGCGTGCTGTTGCTGCGCCGCTTCTTCAAGGACATCCCCTACGAGCTGCTCGAGGCCGCGCTGGTCGACGGCTGCAGCTATATCAAATTCTTCCGCTACGTGACGTTGCCATTGTCGCGCCCGATCCTGGCGACGGTCGGCACCATTACCTTCGTCAACAGCTGGAACGCCTATCTGCTGCCGCTGGTGATGCTCAACACCGATGCGCTGTATCCATGGCCGCTCGGCATCATGGTCTATCAGGGCGAGTATTCGTCCGAGTGGCACCTGATCCTCGCCTTCATCACCCTGACCATCCTGCCAACGATCATCCTCTTCCTCCTGGCGCAGAAGCACATCGTTGCCGGCCTGACGTCGGGCGCGGTCAAGGGATGAACGGGACCTCACGGAGACCCCAATGAGAAAAGTCGGCATCGGCATCATCGGCTGCGGCAACATCAGCACCGCCTATCTGAAGGCGGCCCAGCGCTTCCCCGTTCTGGACATCAAGGCGCTCGCCGACATGCGCAGCGACGCAGCCGAGCGACAGGGCGCAGCCTTCGGCCTGCCGGCGATGCGGGTCGATCAATTGCTGAAGCGCGATGACGTCGAGATCGTCATCAATCTCACCGTGCCGCTCGCCCATACCGACGTCAGTCTCGCCGTGCTGAATGCCGGCAAGCACGTTCATTCCGAGAAGCCGCTCGGAATCGACGTCGCGGAAGCCCGCAAGGTGATCGAGCTTGCCGCGCAGAAGAACCTGCGGGTCGGCTGCGCGCCCGACACGTTCCTCGGCGGCGGCCACCAGACCGCGCGCAAGCTGATCGACGACGGCGCGATCGGCACGCCTGTCGCGGGCAGCGCGTTCTTCGGCTGTCCCGGCCATGAGCGCTGGCATCCGGCGCCGGGCTTCTATTACCTGCGCGGCGGCGGCCCGATGCTCGACATGGGCCCATACTACATCACCGATCTGGTGCAGTTGCTTGGCCCGGTCGCGAGCGTGATGGGCTCGACCGCGCGCCCGAGATCCGAACGCCTGGTCACCAGCCAGCCGATGAACGGCACGCTGATCCCGGTCGAGGTCGCGACCCACGTCGCGGGCACGCTCGAGTTCGAGAGCGGGGCGGTGGTCTCGGTCACCATGAGTTTCGACGTTCCGAAGCACCGGCACGCGCCCATCGAGATCTATGGCGCCGAGGGCAGCATGCTGGTGCCGGACCCCAACCGCTTCGGCGGCGAGGTGCAGGTCGCCAAGACCGGCGGCGACTGGCAGACGATGCCGTTGACGCATGGTCACGTCGACGGCGAGTTCCGCTCCATCGGCGTGGCCGATATGGCGACCGCGATCCTGAACGACCGGCCGCATCGGGCCAGCGGTGCGCTCGCCTTCCACGTGCTGGAGGTCATGGAGGCGTTCCAGACCTCCGCAAGCGAAGGGCGGCGGGTCAAGATCGAGAGCCGCGTGGAGCGGCCGGCGATGTTGCCTGTTGGACGCGACACCGGACAGATCGACTGAGGACAGAGACATGCGCAAGGCAATGATTGTATGGGGCGGCTGGCCAGGACATGACCCCGATCTCTGTGCCTCGATGATCCGCGGCTGGCTCAAGGCGGAAGGCTTCGAGGTGCGGATCGAGACCACGACGGCCGCGTTCGCAGATCCTGCGATCCACGATCTGTCGCTGATCATCCCGATCTACACGATGTCCAAGATCGAGAAGGCGGAAGCGCTCAACCTCTGCGCGGCGGTGCGCAGCGGCGTTGGGCTCGCCGGCCATCATGGCGGCATGTGCGATGCCTTCCGCGATTCGGTCGACTACCAGTTCCTGTGCGGCGGGCAATGGGTCGCCCATCCCGGCAACATCATCGACTACCGGGTCGACTTGACCAGGCCGGACGATCCCATCATGAAGGGCCTGACAAGTTTCGAGCACCGTTCCGAGCAGTATTACATGCACGTCGATCCGGCCAACGAGGTGTTGGCGACCACGACCTTCACCGGAGAGCACGCCCCATGGATCGAGGGGGTGGTGATGCCGGTGGTCTGGAAGAAGCGTTACGGCGCGGGCAGGGTATTCTATTCCTCGCTCGGCCACCGTGCCTACGAGCTCGACGTGCCGGAGATCCGGACGTTGATGACCCGCGGCATGCTATGGGCGGCGCGCGAGTGACGGCTGACGCGAACCCGTTACCGGTCCGGGCCACGCTGGAGGACGTCGCGCGGACGGCGGGCGTGTCGCTCGCCACCGTCGACCGCGTCATCAACCGGCGCGAGGGCGTGCGTGCCAAGACCGTTGCCCGGGTGGAGGCCGCTGTTGCCAAGCTGGGTTATCGCGCCGACGTCGCAGCGGCACGGCTCGCGCGCGGCCAGAGCTTCCGCTTTGCCTTCGTGCTGCCGACCGGTGGCAACAGCTTCATGACCATCCTGACCGAGCAGGTCCAGCGCACGGCAGAGTGGCTGGCCGGTCAGCGCGGCTTCATCGATATCCTCCACGTCGACGTGTTCGATCCTGACGTGCTGGCCGGTGCGCTGGAGAACCTGTCGCCGGCCTATCAGGGCGTTGCGGTCATCGCGCTCGATCACCCCAGAGTGCGCGCCGCGATCGACGAGCTCACCGCGCGCGGCGTCGCGGTGGTGACCCTGGTCTCGGACGCCCCGAGCTCGCGCCGCCTGCACTACGTCGGCATCGACAACCCTGCCGCGGGACGGACGGCGGCCACGCTGATGGGGCGCTATCTCGGCGGTCGCGAGGGGACGGTTGCCGTGATCGCGGGATCATTGTCGCTGCGCGATCACGCCGAGCGGCAATTCGGCTTTCACCAGATCCTGTCCAGCGAGTACCCGAACCTGCTCGCGCTTCCGGCCATCGAAGGCCGCGATGAGAGCGAGCGCACGCGGGAGCTGACCGCCGCGCTGCTCGCGCGCCATCCGGATCTGCGCGGCATCTACTGTTGTGGCGCCGGCAACCGTGGCATCGCCGATGCGCTCGAGGCATCCGGCCGCGCCCGGGAGGTGGTCTGGATCACCCATGAGCTGACCCAGCACACCAGGCGGTTCCTGGTCCGCGGCACGTGCGACGCCATCATCAACCAGGATCCCGGCCACGAGGCGCGCTCGGCTGCGCGCGTCCTGCTCGCGCATTGCTCGGGCGAGCCGATCAGCCCCGATCAGGAGCGCATCCGCATCGATATCTTCCTGCGGGACAATCTTCCCTAGCCGATAGGCCTAGAGCCAGCCGAAGATCGCGAGCGCCAGGACGGCCTGGGCGATGAAGCCGACGACGAACGCAAGGGTGCGAAATACGGGCAGGCCGATCGCGTAGACGATGACGTGGGCGACGCGCGACCAGAAATAGACCGCGCAGGCGAGCACGGTCCATTTGGTCGAATAGTCGATCGCGTTGAGGATCAGCACCAGCGGCGCGAAGATCACGAGGTTCTCGACCGCGTTGTCGTGCGCGAACATCAGCCGGGTCGCCCACGGCGCGTGCGGCTTGTCGTTGCGGGAGGGGTTGGCCATCGCGCCCGTCAGGCCGCGGACCTGGCAGCGGTTCAGGATGTAGGGAACCCACAGCAGGCCGGTCAGAATGACCGTGAGCGTCAGCCAGAACAGTTCGCGCGTCATCGAGATCCCCTCAACTGATTCCCGTCCCGTCCCGGCGGGACGGAGCGTTTATAGTCAATCGCGGCGGATCGCGCTATGCGCGGACGCGGACATAGGAGCCCGGCGCATCCTCGAGCGGTGGATAGGCCTCGCTGCCGACGCCGCGCGCGGGAACCTCCTCCGGATCGAGCTGGCTCAGCCATTCGCGCCAGTCCGGCCACCACGAGCCCTTGTGCTCCAGCGCGCCCTTCATCCAGTCCTTCAGCGAGATGTCGTGGATCTGGTCATTGGTCCAGTACTGATACTTGCCGGAGGAGGGCGGATTGACGACGCCGGCGATGTGGCCCGAGCCCGAAAGCACGTACTTCACCGGACCGCCGAAAAATTGCGATCCGTACAGCACGGAGTCGGCCGGCGCGATGTGGTCCTCGCGGGTGGCGAGGTTGTAGACCGGCACCTTCACCTTGGAGAGATCCAGCAGCGTGTTGTCCAGCACCATCGTGCCCTGCGTCAGCCGGTTCTCCAGATAGCAGTTGCGCAGGTAGTAGGAATGGTTCGCCGCCGACATCCGCGTGGCGTCCGAGTTCCAGTGCAGCAGGTCGAATGCCTGCGGCGGCTGGCCCTTCAGGTAGTTGTTGACGACATAGGACCAGATCAGGTCGTTCGAGCGCAGCATGTTGAAGGCCATCGCCATCTTGCTGCCCTCGAGCACGCCCGAGGCCTGCATGTCGCGCTCCAGCGCCGAGATCTGGGTCTCGTCGACGAACACCAGGAGATCACCGGCATGGGTGAAGTCGACCTGTGCGGCGAGGAAGGTCGCCGAGGTCACGCGCTGGCGGCGCTTGTCGGCCAGCCAGGCGAGCGTCGTCGCGAGCATGGTTCCGCCGACGCAATAGCCGAGCGTGTGCACCTTCATCTCGCCCGTCACCTTCTCGATGACGTCCATCGCGGTGAGCGGGCCTTCCTTCATGTAGTCCTCCCAGGTCTTGGTCCCGAGCGACTTGTCGGGATTGACCCAGGAGATCACGAACACCGTCAGGCCCTGATCGACGCACCATTTGATGAAGGATTTCTCCGGGCGCAGATCGAGGATGTAGAACTTGTTGATCCAGGGCGGCACGATCAGGAGCGGCGTCCGCAGCACGCTCTCCGTCGACGGCGCGTACTGGATCAGCTGCATCATCTCGTTCTGGAAGATCACCTTGCCCGGCGTCGTCGCCATGTTGACGCCGACCTCGAGATTGGCCGGGTCGGACTGGCGGATCTTCAGCGAGCCCTTGCCGGCCTCGATGTCCTCCGCGAGCATCTGCATGCCACGCACAAGATTATCGCCGCTCGACGCTACCGTCTGCCGCAGCACCTCCGGATTGGTCAGGACGAAATTCGAGGGCGCCAGCGCATTGGTGATCTGGTTGACGTAGAACTCGGCCTTCTTGCGCGTGTGCGGATCGAGGCCCTCGGCATTGTGGACAAGGTCCTGCGCCCACTGCGTCGTCAGCAGATAGGCCTGCATCACGAAATCGAAGAACTGGTTCGACTTCCATTCCGGATCGGCGAAGCGCTTGTCGCGCGGGGAGGGCGAAATGGCCGGGGGTACGTCTTCGCCGGCGAGACGGCGCGCGGCCGAGCCCCACAAATCGAGATAGCCCTTGGCGATCTTGGTCTGGATGTCGCTGGCGCGATCCTTGTCCGACAGCCAGTAGTCGGCGACGGCGGTGAAGGATTTGACGACTTCGGTCAATTCGGTTGGTGGCCGGTCCTGAACTTCGCCCGTCTCGCGCGGCTTCAGGTAGGCCGAGAGCGCCTTGCCGCTGCTTTCCATGGCTTTCGCGATGTTCATCGCGAACGCTTCCGCATCGAATGTTTTTTCTGGATTGCTGCTGTTCTGAACGTCGGTCATGGCTGGATCACACTATCGCGTCGGGACCGTTTCGTCACCGAGCGAGATCAATAATCCGCGAGTTTGCGGCAAATTCGATTTCTGATTGTTGCGCTGCGAAAAAATCTCTCGCTTCCGACATCATGATCACGTAGCTGGATGAAATTCCTGTTCAAGCCGGTCACGTTTCGAGTGACAATTGGTTGTGCTGCGGCAAAATGCGCCGCGTTGCGGTCGGGCCGGGGACCGTCGACTGGAAGTTGGGGGCTGAGGGACGTGCGCGTGGGGACGCAGGGGCGAGGCTGGAGTTCGGGACGGCGCGCCCTTGTTGCGGGGCTCGTTGTGTTCGGCGCGCTCGCGCTTGCCGGGTGCTCCAGTCCAATAGCGGACATGCCTTCGCTCGACGCGGATGCGATCGCCCGGCCCAAGGAGCCGGGCGGGTATCTGCCCGTCAACGACGTGCCGCGCGACCGCGATGCGCCGATCATCTCGCCGCAGGAGCGCGACAAGATCGAAAAGGAGCTGCTCGCGGCGCGCGACCGCCAAGCCTCGGCGGGCACCAGCACCAGGCCCAAATGATCGGCCAGGGACAAGGGCTGGGCGATCGGACGCCCGGAGCGGCGTAATTGTCTGGCGCGGCGCGGCGGCCATGATAAAACAACCGGAATCAACACCTCCGCGTGTCGTTGCCAGCCAAGCCGCGAGCCCGTGCTAAGCTCCTGATCCAGCACCGGTTTCAAGGCATGGCGTGCGCCGCCGCGGCGCCAGCTCTGCTGGCGAATCCGCCCCCGGTTGCCGGAGCCGAGAGACCCATGGAAGATTTCTATCGCATCCGCCGTCTGCCGCCTTACGTGTTCGAGCAAGTCAACCGGGCCAAGGCGGCCGCGCGGAACGCCGGGGCCGACATCATCGATCTCGGCATGGGCAATCCGGATCTGCCGGCGCCGCCGCACGTGCTGGAGAAGCTCAGAGAGACCCTGGGCAAGCCGCGGACCGACCGCTATTCGGCCTCGCGCGGCATCGTCGGACTGCGCCGGGCGCAGGCAGCCTATTACGATCGCCGTTTCGGGGTGAAGCTCAATCCCGACACCCAGATCGTGGCGACGCTCGGCTCCAAGGAAGGCTTTGCCAACGTCGCGCAGGCGATCACCGCGCCGGGCGACGTCATTCTCTGCCCGAATCCGAGCTATCCGATCCATGCCTTCGGCTTCCTGATGGCGGGCGGCGTGATCCGGTCGGTGCCGTCCGAGCCGACGCCGCAGTTCTTCGAGGCGGCCGAGCGCGCGATCATTCATTCCATCCCGAAGCCGCTTGCGCTGATCGTCTGCTATCCGAGCAACCCGACCGCCTATGTCGCGAGCCTCGACTTCTATCGCGACCTCGTCGCATTCGCGAAGAAGCACGAGATCCTGATCCTGTCGGACCTCGCTTATGCCGAGGTGTATTTCGACGACAAGAACCCGCCGCCGTCGGTGCTGCAGGTGCCTGGCGCGATGGATGTCGCGGTCGAGTTCACCTCGATGTCGAAGACCTATTCGATGGCCGGTTGGCGCATGGGCTTTGCCGTCGGCAACGAGCGCATCATCGCGGCGCTCGCGCGCGTGAAATCCTATCTCGACTACGGCGCGTTCACGCCGGTGCAGGTCGCGGCCACGGCTGCCCTGAACGGTCCCGACGACTGCATTCGCGAGATGCGCGACGTCTACCGCAAGCGCCGCGACACGCTGGTCGAGGCGTTCGGCCGGGCCGGCTGGGAGATTCCGTCGCCTGAGGCGTCGATGTTCGCCTGGGCGCCTTTGCCAGAGAAGTTCAAGAGCCTCGGCAGCATGCAGTTCGCGACGCTCATGGTCGAGAAGTCCGGCGTCGCGGTGTCGCCGGGCGTCGGCTTCGGCGAGCATGGCGAAGGCTATGTCCGCATCGCGATGGTCGAGAACGAGCAGCGCATCCGGCAGGCCGCGCGCGGCGTCCGCCGCTTCCTTGAAAGCGGGATCGAAACGTTGCACAACGTCGTTCCCATCGCCAACCGGCGCTGAGAACTCCCGTACTTTCCTTTCGACAGGTTCTTTGATTCCATGGTCGCACCCCTGAGAGTGGGCATCGCGGGCCTCGGCACCGTGGGTGTCGAGGTCGTTCGTCTCATCGAGCGTGAGGGACGCGTGCTCACCGAACGCACGGGGCGCCCGGTGAAGGTCGTCGCCGTGACGGCGCGGTCGAAGGCCAAGAAGCGCGGCATCGATCTGTCCGGGATCAAATGGGCCAAGGATCCGATCGCGCTGGCGAGCGATCCCGAAATCGACTGCCTGGTCGAGCTGATGGGCGGTGCCGGCGATCCCGCGCTGTCGGCGATCGACACCGCTCTCAAGGCCGGCAAGTCGGTGGTGACGGCCAACAAGGCGCTGATCGCCAAGCACGGCCTGAAGCTCGCCAAGGCGGCCGAGAAGCATGGCGGTGCGCTGAACTTCGAAGCCGCCGTCGGCGCGGCCATTCCGGTGGTCAAGACCCTGCGCGAAGGACTCACCGGCACCGGCATCAGCCGCGTCTATGGCATCCTCAACGGCACCTGCAACTACATCCTGACTCGGATGGAGCAGGAGGGGCTGTCGTTCGACGAATGTCTGAAGGACGCCCAGCGTCTCGGCTATGCCGAGGCCGATCCGTCGTTCGACATCCATGGCCACGACACCGCGCAGAAGCTCGCGATCCTGGCGAGCCTCGCCTTCGGCACCCAGGTGGCGCAGAACTCGGTCTATGTCGAAGGCATCTCCTCGATCGCGCCGGAGGACCTGCGCGCGGCGGCGGAGCTCGGCTACCGCGTCAAGCTGCTTGGCGTTGCCGTGCGCACCGCCAAGGGCATCGAGCAGCGGGTGCACCCGACGATGGTGCCGAAATCCTCCTCGATCGCCCAGGTGATGGGCGTCACCAACGCGGTCACGATCGACGGCGACGGTATCCCGCCGATCACGCTGGTCGGTCCGGGAGCAGGGGGCGCCGCGACGGCGTCCGCCGTCGTCGCCGACATTGCCGACGTCGCGCGCGGCATCCGCGCCGCGCCGTTCGGGCGTCCGGTCGACAGGCTGCAGGCGACCGAGAAGGCGCCGATGGAGCGGCACGAGGGTGGCTATTACATCCGCCTGATGGCGCGTGACCACGCCGGCACGGCCGCGACCATCGCCACCCGGCTCGCCGAGCAGAAGATCTCGATCGAATCGATCGTGCAGCGCCATCCCAATGGCAGCGAGCCGGCGAAGACGGCCGGCAAGTCTGCGCCGGTGCCGGTCATCTTGATCACCTATGCGACACACGAGGACGCCGTGCATCGCGCGCTCCAGGCGGTGCAGCGCGACAAGGTCATCAGCGGCAAGCCGCAGGTGATCCGGATCGAGAAGAACTAGCGCATGATGCCCAGGGAACCACTTGTCCCTGCTCAAACAAACGCGTGGCGTTTGGTATAGGTTCATGCTCAAACCGGGAGAATAGACAGGCGGGGAGCGGCCGTTCGTGCCGACCGCCTGACCCGGATGCCGCCCAGGGGGGCGGCGTGCGAGCGGTAGATTTTGATGGCGGATGTCCGCCTTGACGTCTTGAGGAGTTGATCGATGTCGACGCAGATTTCTGTCCCGCAACAATTGCTGCTCGAGCGCATCCTGACGCTGGAGCTGGTGCGCGTGACCGAACGGGCGGCGGTGTCGGCGGCGCGGTTGCGCGGCCACGGCCAGGAAAAGCCGGCCGACCAGGCGGCCGTGGATGCGATGCGCCGCGAGCTCAACAAGCTGCCGATCGAGGGCACGGTCGTGATCGGCGAGGGCGAGCGTGACGAGGCGCCCATGCTCTATATCGGCGAGAAGGTCGGCCTCAATGCCGGGCCCAAGGTCGACATCGCGGTCGACCCGCTCGAGGGGACGACCTTGTGCGCCAAGAACATGCCGGGCGCGATCGCAACCATGGCGATGGCCGATGGCGGCACGCTGCTGCATGCCCCCGACGTCTACATGCAGAAGATCGCGGTCGGCCCCGGCTACGCCAAGGGCGTCGTCGACATCGACGCGACGCCGGCCGACAACGTGCGACGGCTCGCCAAGGCCAAGGGCGTCGAGCCCGGCGCGATCACGGTGCTGGTGCTCGACCGTCCGCGCCACGCTGACATCATTCAGGGCGTCCGCTCGACCGGCGCTGCGGTGCGCCTGATCACTGACGGCGACGTCGCCGGCGTGATCCACTGTGCCGATCCCGACAACACCGGCGTCGACATGTATCTCGGCACCGGCGGCGCGCCGGAAGGCGTGCTGGCCGCGGTGGCGCTGCGCTGCATTGGCGGCCAGATGCAGTGCCGCCTGATCCTCGACACCGAGGAGAAGCGCGAGCGCGCCCACAAGATGGGCGTCGGTGATCCCAAGATGATCTACGGCATCGAGGACATGGCCCGCGGCGACTGTCTGTTCGCGGCCACCGGCGTCACTACCGGCTCGCTGCTCTCCGGCGTCAAGTTCCGCAAGGACGGCGTGATCGAGACCGAGACCGTCGTGATGCGCTCGGTCACCGGCACGGTGCGCTACATCCGCGCGGAGCATCGCCAGTTGGCGAAGTTCCACCTCGACTGATCCAGCACAGTCGTTCCGGGGCACGCGGAGCGTGACCCCGGAATCTCGAGATCGTGGCGCGAGATTCCGGGTCTGCGCGCTGTGCGCGCATCCGGAATGACGAAATTGGAGAGCGACTCAGCATGTCCGACCTGTCCATGGTCAAGGCGCTGGTGTTCGATGTGTTCGGCACCGTCGTCGACTGGCGCACCAGCCTGATCAACGACTTCACCGCGTGGTCGAAGACCCGCGGCATCCAGGGCGACTGGACCGCGCTGGTCGATGGCTGGCGCGGGCTCTATGTCGGCTCGATGGACGAGGTCCGCAGGCATCCGGAGCGCGGCTACGTCATCCTCGACGTGCTGCACCGGCGCTCGCTGGAGACGCTCGTCGCCCAGCTCGGCATCACCGGCTTGACCGAAGCCGATCTCGATCATCTCACCCGTGGCTGGCACCGGCTGCATCCGTGGGCCGACAGCGTCGCCGGGCTGACCCGGCTGAAGTCCAAATACATCATCGCGCCGCTCTCCAACGGCAACGTCGCGCTGCTCACCAACATGGCGAAGTTCGCGGGTCTGCCCTGGGACCTCGTGCTCTCCGCCGAGCTGTTCGCGCACTACAAGCCCGACCCCGAAACCTATCTCGGCGCCGCGCGTCTGCTCGGTCTTGCGCCCGGCGAGGTGATGATGGTCGCCGCGCACAACAATGATCTCGAGGCGGCGCAACGCTACGGACTGAAGACCGCCTTCGTCGCCCGCCCCACCGAATACGGCCCGCTGCAGAGCCGCGACTTCGACGCCACCGGCGCCTGGGACATCGTCGCCGATGATTTCAACGGCATCGCCGACCGGCTCGGCTGCTGATCGCCCTGCCTCACGCGCCCGACACGATCACGCCATACCAGCCGAGCCCCTTGTAGGTCTCGTAACCGGGCGTGGCGTGGAACGCGACCATGCGCCCGGAGATGTCCTGATAGAAGCCACTGCGCTTGCCATCGAGCTTCAGTGAAACGCGCTCGCTGAGAATGCCCTGACCGTCCGAGGATGCGATCACGCGCAGATTGGAATCCACCAGCAGCACGCGGGCCTTGTCGCTCTCGCTGACGCGCACGCCCTGGACGATCGCGCGCGCCTGCGCTTCCCAATCGAAATGGATCGCGAGCACGCCAAGCGGCTTGCCATGCGCCTTGCCGTCCTCGCGCACCGAGGCGCAATAGGTCGCGACCTGGGCGTTGCCGAGCAGCGGCTGGCACTCGACGTCGCCGGCGACGTAGTCGTCGCCCGAGCGCAAGCCCCGCGCCTCGCGAAACCATTTGGTGTCGGCGACGCTCTGGCCGACGACGTTGAAGCGGTCGGCGCGGCCGTTGGCGATCACCTTGCCGCTCGGATCGCACAGCCACAGATCGAGATAGACGGTGTAGGCGGAGAGAATCACCGCGAGCCGTTCGGAGACGTGCGTGACGCGGGCGGCATCGGGCGCGGCGGCGCAATCGACCACGGCGGAGTCGGTCGCCCACCAGCGGACGTCGCAGGTCCGCTCATACAGATTGCGGTCGATCAGTTCGATCGCGTTCAGCGCCAGATCGACCATGCGCTCGCCGCGGGCGCGTTCGGTCATGCGCTCGATCGAGCTCTTCAGATTGCCGGTGCGCGTCGTGAGCTGGCCCTCCAGCTCGCGCGCGATGGTCTCGACGAGTTGGCCGACGGCGCGCACCTCCTGGGCCACCACGGCGAAGCCTGCGCCTTGCGCGCCCACCCGCGAGCTCTCGATCAGCGCGTTCAGCGCCAGCATCTTCATCTGGTTGGTGATCTGCTGGATCGATTTGGTCTTCTCGCAGGCGATCTGATTGACCTCGCCGGTGAGCCGCGCGATCAGCGCCGAGACGTCGGTCTCGTCATCCTTGGGAGTCGTTTGTGCCGGAGCGGCGGAGGGCTGCGTCTTCAACTCGGGCGCGGTCAGCATCGGCAATGAACTCCATGTTGCCGCGCCTCCTGGTCGGCACGAAGAGGGCGGACAAATCGGACGTAATAATTGATTGAAATGTTACGGAGTTCGCCTAATGGCTGTTTAATGCACTCCATCGAACGCAGCTCTAATTTTAGGCAACCAGCCGTATATGGCGGCATTTCCCTGATTTCCTGTGAGTTCCGCCAAGTTCTGGGACGATTCTGGTGGGTTTCATGGATGGAACCTGCTGAGGCAGGCCAGTTGCTGTAGATTCGACTGCGTCCATTTCGAATCGCTGCGCTGCAAGCGAGGCCCCGCGCATCATGGCACCATCCGCCCTTGCACTGCCCCTGAGCGCCCCGCAGGCGTTCCTGGGCGTGCGGCTGTCGCTGACCAACAAATTGTGGCGCGACCGGCTGGATGCGCGCGGCGCGGCGCGCGCGCTTGCGATGGTGCAGCGCTATCAGTTGCCCGAGATGCTAGCGCGCGTGCTCGCCGGGCGTGACGTCGAGATCGACGCGGTCAACGACTTCCTCGATCCGACCATCCGCAAGCTGATGCCGGATCCGTTCACGGTGACGCAGATGGAGGCGGCGGCGCAGCGCATTGCCGACGCCGTGGTCAAGGGCGAGAAGGTCGCGATCTTCGGCGACTACGATGTCGACGGCGCGACCTCGGCGGCGCTGCTCGCCTGGCATCTGCGCCATTGCGGGCTCGATCCGCTGATCCACATTCCCGACCGCATCTTCGAAGGCTACGGCCCGAACGTCGACGCCATCCGGGCGCTCGCCGGCAAGGGCGCGACGCTGCTCGTGACGGTCGACTGCGGCACCACCAGCCTCGAGCCGCTGGCGGAGGCGCGGCGGCTCGGCATGTCCGTGGTGGTGATCGATCACCATCAATGCGGCGAGGAGCTGCCGGAGGTCGAGGCGCTGGTCAATCCGAACCGGCCGGATGATCTTTCCGGCCTCGGCTATCTCGCCGCGGTCGGGCTGACGCTGGTCACGCTGGTTGCGGTCAATCGCGAGCTGCGCGGCCGCGGCTTCTGGAGCAGCACGCGCCCGGAGCCGGATCTGCTCAGCATGCTGCATCACGTCGCGCTCGGCACCGTCGCCGACGTCGCGCCGCTGATCGCGCTCAACCGCGCCTTCGTCGCCAAGGGCCTGATCGCGATGCGCCGGCGCGACCATGTCGGGCACACCGCGCTGATGGATGTCGCCCGGCTCAACGGTCCGCCCGAAGCCTGGCATCTCGGCTTCATGCTGGGACCGCGCATCAATGCCGGCGGGCGCATCGGCCGCGCCGATCTCGGCGTGCGCCTGCTCCTGGAAAGCGATATCTCCGAAGCCGCGCGCATCGCCGCCGAGCTCGATCGGCTCAACAGCGAGCGCCGGATCATCGAGCAGCAGGCCGAAGCGCAGGCCGAAGCGGAGGCGCTGGCCTCGCTCGGGCTGGAGGACAAGGGCGCCGTCATCGTGACCGCATCCGAAGGCTGGCATCCCGGCGTGGTCGGGCTGGTCGCATCCAGGCTCAAGGAAAAGTTTGCCCGGCCGGCGTTTGCGATCGCGCTCGAGCCGGGCGGCATCGGCACCGGGTCGGGCCGCTCGATTCCGGGCGTCGATCTTGGCAAGGCCGTCCGCCACGCCGTGGAGCAGGGCATCCTGATGAAGGGCGGCGGGCACGCGATGGCCGCCGGCGTCACCTTGCGCAAGGAGCGGTTGGCCGAGTTTCGCGCCTTTCTCGAAAGCGCGCTCGCCGCCGACGTCGCCGACGCACGTCACGTCAACGAGATCCTGATCGACGGCGCCATCAGCGCGCGCGCCGCGACACCCGAGCTGGTCGCGACGCTCAATCGCGCCGGTCCCTTCGGCAGCGGCAATCCCGAGCCCATCGTGGCGCTGCCGTCGCATCAGCTGGTTTACGCCGACGAGGTCGGGCAGGCGCATCTCAAGCTGCGCTTCAAATCCGGCGACGGCGCCGCCGTGAATGCGATCGCATTCCGCAGCGTGGGCCAGAAGCTCGGCAACGCCCTGGTTCAGCATCGCGGCCAGATCCTGCACGTCGCCGGCACCCTCACCGTCGACCGCTACCAGGGTGTCGAGCGCGTGCAGCTGCGCGTGCTCGATGTCGCCGTGCCGGACCATGGGCCGGCGATGATCAGGTAGAGCAACATCGACGAGTCGTCCCGGACAAGCTGCGTGCGTCGTCGAAGCGCCGATCCTGACCCATATGCCGCAGCCGTTGTTGTGAGAACGAGATGCCCACCTCGATCGTGCCTCGAACTGCTCCCGGTAGGTATGGGTCCCGGCGCGGAGGCCGGGACGACATCGGAGTATGACGGCCGTCGCGCTTCCCATAATGCGCGCATGATTTCACATCCCGCCGCGCCATCGCGCCCGAGTGATGCATCGTCAAGGACCCTCCCGATGAAAGAGGGCGCAGGGAATGCCGGGTGAAGGCCTCACCCATGGCCCGCCTGCAAACAAAAAGCAGGCGGCAGTCACCACAGGCAAAGCCGTTTCAACCGGCATTCCCTGCGCGGAGGTCTTAACGCTTATACGCGATCTCCCCGGTGTCCGGCTTGTTAGCCACCGTCGCCCCCGGGATCATCATCTCCCAAGAGCTTGGCGCCAGCATCGGGGCGCCAGGACCACGCGATTTCACGTCCGCAACCTGCCGTTCGTCCGCGTACATCGAGCACGCTGCAACACGATCGCGGCCACCGCATCCCGCCCTCCACGTTCATGACGATCGCGAAACGTCCCTCTCATGAGGACGGGATGCGGATGTTATTTCCGATTTTCGGAACAAAAGCAAGCGGAAAGTTTGAGGGCGGGGCTGGCTGCGGCGGCCATCTGGCTGATGCTGCGGGTGAAAATAAAAAAATTGCAACGGGGCATGTTGCGTCATCGAGCGGTGGAGATCCGCGGCCATGCAGACAGAGACATCGATGGCCGGTGACCTCTGTACCGTCCGTCGGTCTTGCTCTAGCATTCTCGACATCGGTTTTGTCGAGACGGGAATGAACGTGCCAATGCGACGTCCGCTTGCCGTGCTGGCAATCCTTGCGATGGGTTGGTCCTGGGCTCAGGCCGAGCCGGGACTGCATTGGCGGACGGCAAGCCCGGACGAGACGCCCTGGTCTGCACCGATCGCACGCGAGGTGCAGGAGTTTGCGGTCGAACAGAAGCCGACAGCGATCATGGTCGTGAGGGACGACGACATTGTTGCCTCGTTCGGCGATCTCGGTGCGAAGGTCAATGTCCGGTCCGTGCGCAAGAGTCTGCTCAGCGCGTTGTATGGCATCGCCGTCGAAGCCGGCCGGATCAACCTCGACAGCACGCTTGCCGCGCTCGAGATCGACGACGTTCCGCCGGGGCTTTCGCCGGCCGAGCAGACCGCGACTGTGCGTCAGCTACTGATGGCGCGCTCCGGGGTCTATCATCTCGCGTCCTATGAGACGGGGCAGATGAAGCAGAGGCGGCCGGCGCGCGAGAGCCATCCGCCGGGCAGTTTCTGGTACTACAACAACTGGGATTTCAACGCGCTCGGCACGATCTATCGGCAGTCCGTCGACGACGTGTTCGCAAGCTTCGACAGACGGATCGGCCGGCCGATCGGGATGGAGGATTTCTCCGCCGCAGACGGCGTGTACGTGAAGGAAGCCTCCTCGTCGCATCCGGCCTATGTGTTTCGGATGAGCGCGCGAGACCTGGCGAGGTTTGGCCTGCTGTTCCTGAACGGCGGACGCTGGAATGGGGCTCAACTGATCCCGCCGACATGGGTGACGGAATCGACCAGCCGTCTCTCGGACACCGAGCAGCCCGGACGGGGTTACGGCTATCTCTGGTGGACCTTCAGCAGCGTCCGATCCGGCATCAGCGGCTATTTTGCCTCCGGCTACGGCGGACAGCAGATCGTGGTCGTTCCCTCGAAGCACCTGGTGGTCGTCGAGCTGGTCGATCTGGCCGTGAATCGGACAGGCGTCCGAACGCAGCGCTTCCTCGATCTCGTCGGCAAGATCAGCGCGTCGGTTCCTTGAGCAGGACGTCGATGGCCCTGGCGATCAACCTCCGATGCGATTGATTGCGTCGTGTTTCCGCCGGTGCGGATCGTGGCCGAACGCAAGCTGCCGCTGCGACCGCGTAGGCGTTCGGTTCCCAGGGGAAAGGATGACGTCAATCGCGTCGGATGCTAGCGCCAGGACGGCTTCGGCAGATGATCGGGACTGAATTTTGCCGTCGGCCGGGGCGCGGGCGGAGATGGGGCGTCGTCGGACGCCGAGAACAGCAGCAACGCCTCGAACGGCACGTCGGGTGCTTCCGCGGCATAACCGGTGCACGTGACGGGCGTGCCTCTGCAGCATCCTTCGAGGCTGAGCGTCAGCTCGTCCGGGCCGAACAACGACGGCTGTCCCGGGGCATGGCGCTTCGTCCTGATGATGGCGGTGAAACGATCGCCATGGGCCTCGTAGCTTCCGGCATAGCTCAGCACGGTGTCGCCGCCGCACACCTTGCCGCCCACCAGCTCGACGATCCCGGTTCCCTGGCCTTTGGGGGTCCTGAACCAGGCCGAATAAGTGCCTTCCTTGATCATCTGCCGCAGATCCCATCGTTGGGTGAGCGCATCGTTGTGCGACCCAAATTAAGGGAAGGTGAAAACGATCGCCAGAACAGGCCGGGAACCCGGAATTTGTTCGTATACGAATGGTGGGGGGCGCAGCAGCGCATATCTCTGTGGCCTCTGCACGCCGCGCCTCGCGTGGCCGCGCCCTGTCGCGCATCGCGAGTCCCGTCATTCGCCTCAAGAAAATCATTCGAATGGACGTCGGCCCGCGTATAAGGAATGAGACCAAGGCCTACTCAAGGACCATCTGATGCCGTCCGAACCCCGCTCGCCGCGTCTGGCCGTCCTGATCGACGCCGACAATGCCTCCGCCAAGATCGTCGACGGGCTGTTCGAGGAGATCGCCAAGATCGGCGAGGCGAGCGTGCGCCGGATCTATGGCGACTTCTCCAGCCCGCGCTCGAGGCCGTGGGCCGATACGCTGGCGCGCCACGCGATCGTGCCGCAGCAGCAGTTCGCCTACACGACCGGCAAGAACGCCTCCGACATCACGCTGGTGATCGATGCGATGGACCTGTTGCATAGCGGACGCTTCGACGGCTTCTGCCTGGTGTCGTCCGACAGCGACTTCACCCGGCTGGCGGCGCGCATCCGCGAGCAGGGCATCGACGTGTTCGGCTTCGGCGAGCAGAAGACGCCGGAGAGCTTTCGGCAGGCCTGCCGCAGGTTCATCTACACGGAGAATTTGCGCAGCGACGCGGCGAGCAGCAAGGACGCGGACAGCGCTGCGGCGCCGAAGTCGCTGCTGCCGATCAGCGCGGCGACGCCGATGATCAAGAAGGTCATCACGCAGATGGAGAGCGAGGACGGCTGGGTCGCGCTCGGCGAGGTCGGCAAGCAGCTCTCCAACCTGGTCTCCGACTTCGATCCACGCACCTATGGCTGCCGCAAGCTCAGCGACCTCGTGCGCAAGACGGGCGGCTTCGAGATCGAGGAACAGTCCAAGGGCGGCGGCTCGGTGCGCATCCGCGTGAAGGCGGCGAGCGCGTCGCAGCCCAAGGCGCGGGCGTCGAGGTCCGGCCACCGCGAGGCGACGGCCAAATCGTGATCCAGTCGGTGGCAGCGTGTCGTGGTCGGAGAGAACTTGCGAGCGGCCACGAACTCAAGAGTACATTCGGCGGTGCACGGCCGCGAACATCACTCCTATGCGCGTATCGCCAGGTCGGAACATGAATCCGACGACAACGATAAGCAGCAACATTGAGCCTACAACGATCAGGGCGACGCCATAAGACTCCGCGCCGGATTCGGCCTGATGTTTGGAATTTGACGCTGCGGGTATGGAGGCGGGGAGGCTCTGGGGTAGAGACACTGGACCAACTTGCGCGACATCGATCCACCGCGCTGACCAGTTGGATCTGGTCATCGTCGTCTCGGGCGGGTCGTCTGATTCAGTGCTCGGCTCAAACGGCCGGGCGGCGGCCAACATTTCCGATCGCGCGTCGCGCCAATGCGGCGGCTGCTCCTTCTGCAGCTTGCGCTCGGCAGTTTGGCGTTCAACTCTCGCTATGTGGCGGCGCCTCGTCATTGGTGTGGCGTCCCAACAGTGGTTTGAGCCATGCCAGTAAATATGCACCGAACCGAAGTGATGACGCGCCTCGCTCTTGTTCATACACGAAGGAGACGCTTGCGATGGAGACGTCATGGTTGCCATGACGATGAGGATCAACGCGACACGCATGGCGTCGCTCCGTTGTTAGTTGATGTACACACGCATACTGATAAACATGCCGTCAGATGCTCGAAATCAGATCAAAAGAATGGGTAAATTGTGTCCAGTTGGACAATACGACTGTCCTATGAAGTTTGAGTTCCCATGGTGTAGTTCACGGAACCTGCAAACAATCCCCGCAATTCGTATTCGCCGCCCAGAGCTAGGGCACCGAAGTCTAGCCGGCGTGTGGGCGGCCAAGGTGTGACCGTGGCCGCAATCGAGGAGGCCCTCAGCCCTCCGTCATCGCGAACAATGACCAGTGGTCGTCGTACTCCGCGCCGTCGCTACGGCCGGGCCTCCGTCGTGAGCTTGTCGCGCATGTCGCGATGGACCTCTTGCTTCGCCTCGGGCGGACAGAACGAGATGAAGGGAAGATTGGCGTCTCCCGCCGGTGCGCCGTCCACGGCATCGGCCAGGTGATGCTCGTGCTTCTCCAGATGGACGCAGATCCGGTAAAGGCCCAGATACAAGGCCTGGAACGAATCCACGCCGGAGATGGCCATTTCGAACGGGTTGCCCAAGCCGCGAATTTCAATGTCACAGTACCAGGATCTCGGTCCGGCCCGTCTGGGCGCGGACAGTCTGGCGACGACGGCGGTGTCCGTCGTCACATCGCGCAGCACACGCTCGGCGACGACCTCGGTCAATTTCGTCTCGGGTACATTTTCCGGCGGCACCGACGGGATCGGACCAGGCAGGGCGTCGAGCAGCTCGCGGTCGCGCTCGGTGATGAAGCGCAAAGCCTCGGTCCGCGTTTGCGGAAAGCAGCAGTCTGCGATCAGCGGGACATCGACGTCACCGGGGTCTCCATTGAGGAAGGCGAGGCTCCCCTCGTCCTCCGTAAGCAGCCTGCAGAGGAGTTTCAGCCCCAGACACAGCGACTGAAACGAGTCGACACCGCTGATCCACTTGTCGACGGGGCTCTCCAACCCCTCGATGGCAATCCTGCAGCGCCACTCGAAGTCGTCGACCCGTTCGGGCGGGAACACCCGCGCGGCGACATCGTTGCCTGTCGCCACATTCCGGTAGGTGCGCTCGGCCACGATCATCGTCATTGCTCACTCCGGTCGATAGGTTCCTGATCCCGATGAATTCGTGCGGCGAGCGGTAAGCACGTATGCGCGATCCGACCCGCGCGGACGGCCGTCAGCCGCCTTGCCGCAGCTTCGCCAGCACCTTGAGCCCGCCATAGCCGTCGGCCGGCTGGAGGCCGGCCTTGGCCTGGAAGTCGCGGATCGCTTTCATGGTGTCGTTGCCGACGCGGCCGTCGGTGCCGCCGGTGTCGAAGCCGGCTGCGGTCAGGCGCTTCTGCATCTCCTGCACCTCGGCCAAGGTCAGCGCGCGCTCGGAGCCGGGGAAGGGCTGCAGGAACGGCGGTGCCCCCAGGATGCGGTCGCCGAGATGGCAGATCGCGAGCGCGTAGCTCATGGCCGGATTGTAGGACTTCACCGAGTAGAAGTTCGGGCCGAGCAGGAAGGCGGGGCCGCCTGCGACCGGGATCCAGAGCTGCGCTGACGCATCGGGCTGCGGGAACGGCTGGCCGTCGGCGCGGGTGACGCCGGCCGCCTGCCACGCCGCATAGCTGCGACTGCCCGACATGTTGCCAGGCGCGCGCACCTCGTAGCCCCAGTGCTCGCCGCGGTGATATTTGCCGCGGTTGACGAGATAGCGCGCGGTCGAGCCGAGCGCGTCGTCGGGCCGGCCGAACGGGTTGATCTTGCCGTCGCCGTCATAGTCGAAGCCGACATTGAGCCAGACCTCGGGCATCCATTGCGTGTGACCCATGGCGCCGGCCCAGGAGCCGCGCATCTCCTCCGGCGTGCTCCAGCCGCGGTCGACGATCTTCAGCGCATTGGTGAGCTCGGTCTCCCAATAGGCCTTGCGCCGCGGCTCGTTCCAGGCGAGCGCGGCGAGCGCCGGAAACACCGGGCGCATGTGGTTCTGCTGCACCAGGGGATCGCCGAACGCTGACTCGACGCCCCACAGCGCGAGAAGCGTGCCGCGCTCGACGCCGAAATCCTTCTCGATGCGCGCGAACAGCGCCTCGTTCTTCTGCAGCGC
This sequence comes from Bradyrhizobium sp. SZCCHNRI1029, assembly GCF_032487555.1. Classification (NCBI taxonomy): domain Bacteria; kingdom Pseudomonadati; phylum Pseudomonadota; class Alphaproteobacteria; order Hyphomicrobiales; family Nitrobacteraceae; genus Bradyrhizobium; species Bradyrhizobium sp. SZCCHNRI1029. The sequence goes on along the minus strand of NZ_JAUEUK010000001.1, from coordinate 203,043 downwards.
GATCTTGCCGTTGATGACGCGCCAGTCGGAGACGCGACGGTTGATGTATTGCCAGAGCTGCTCCTTGAACTCCGGCTGGTTGCGCATCTCCTTGAACACGGTCATGTCGGGCTCGAGCCGTGCCATGACGCGGGTCCAGGTGGCCTGCGAGATGCCCTTGGCAAGCGCGCGGGCGCGAAAGCCGTCGCGCCAGGTCTCGAATTCGGCTGGGGCAGCCGCCGCTGGCAGCGCGGGGACGAGCAGCGCGGCAGCGCCAAAGCCGGAGCGGAGCAAGGCGCGGCGGGTCATGGAATCGGGCTGGGTCATGGCGCCAGTCTACCCGGTCAGGGCGGGGCGCGGCAAAGCCTTGGGAGCGGCGGGAACCGGCTAGGCGCCGTGGAGGTCGGCCGCGACGTGCGCCAGCCAGCGGCGGATGGTCGCGAGCTCGCTCCGTTTCAAGCCGCGGGCCAGCCTGCGCTCGATGATGGTGGCCTGCCGGCGCGCCTTGGCCAGCAGCGCCAGCCCGCGGCGCGTCAGGCTCCATCGCAGCATCCGACCATGGACGGGATGCGGCGTGCGCTCGATGGCGCCGTCGCGTTCGAGATTGCCGATGATCACGTTGACGGTCTGCGGCGTCAGCAGCGCGACGCGGGCGAGGTCGGCGCCGGACAGCCCGGGATAGGCCTTCAGCATCGTCAGCACCACGAATTGCGGATGGGTCAGCCCGGTTGGGATGAGCGCGCGGTCGAGCGACAGCCGCGCCGCGGCCTGCGCCTGGCGCAGCAGATAGGCGAGGTAGCCATCCTCGCCGCGCTTGCCCTCGCCGGGCGATGGCGGGCGGGCCGCCGTCCTGGGTCGAGTCCGGGTTTGACTCCTGGGCCGACGCGCGGGGCCGGCCTTTCGCGGCGCTCGCGCGGTCGTCAATTCCGGTGCCTTGCGCATATCATCAGAGCCCTGATAAGTTGTCAGACATCTGATAACACGAGAGACAGGCCCATGTCACATGCGCGAAGCGAGTACACCGCGTTCCGGAGCCAGGCGCCGGAGCTTTACGATGCCATCCTTGCGGTGAGTCAGCAGGCGGCGAAGGCCGGCCTCGACAAGCAGTTGCTCGAACTCGTCAAGATCAGGGCGTCGCAGATCAACGGCTGCGCATTCTGCGTGCAGCATCATGTGCTGCTGGCCGAGAAGCTCGGCGTGTCCGCCGACAAGATCAATCTCGTCGTGGTGTGGCGCGAGGCGCCGCAATTCTCGGCCCGCGAGCGCGCGGCGCTGGCGTTCACCGAGGCGCTGACCACGCTGCAGGGCGGCGTCAGCGACGAGGTCTATGCTCAGGCCCGGGCCGAATTCTCGGAAACGGAGCTGGTGTTCCTGACGTCGGCGGTCGGCGTGATCAATCTCTGGAATCGCTATGGCGTCGCCTTCCGCTGGACGCCGGCGGAGCGGCCGGTGCGGGCGGCTTCGTGAGTTGTCCGGAACCGCAGCACGGCCCGGCGGATTGTACGCGGGAGGCAGAGGAGGCGCGCATGACCGGGACGGACGAACCGCTCAAGCCGGAGGATTTTCCGCTGGAAGCCGACAAGGAGCGCGTGCAGCGCCAGGACGGCAAGCCGATCGCAACGACGAAGAACGAGGCGATGGCGCAAGAGATTGCGGATCGTCTCAACGCCGAGGAGCACCGCCGCGAAGAGGACAAGTGGTCGGCGTGACTCCTTGCTCCTTGGCCGTCTCCTTGGAGTTGCAAGAGACACATGCCGCTTGCAGTCAGCTCGAACCAATCAGCAAGGGGGCTGCGCTCAAAACGGATTCGCCGGCTGCGCCCGCTGGGGACCTTCCGGCTTCGGCTCGACCGCGAGGCTGGGGTCGGTCGGCATCACGCGCGCGCCGGCGGCGCGGGCGACCTGGCCGGTCATCGAATGCCGTGCCGCCTCGGCGGACTTGATTTCCGGCGGATGCCAGCGGTCGCGCACCAGCATCGTCAGCGCGCCCACGCAGAGCAGCGCAATCGCGGTTGAAACGAGCGCGGGTCCGGCTCTGCGATGCGGGTTGGCTGTCATCATCTGCGATCCTCCTGACAGACAACCCGGAGCGGTGGGTCTCGGTTCCGGGCCCGCCGGCGATCAGTTCCGGTCGCGCCCTGCGGCGGCGTCGGCCGCTGGTCCGAGCGGTGAGGATCCGAGTGCGCCGGTCGTCGACGGCGGCGACGCGGCGATCTCCTCCAGCCCGACCTCGCGGCCGCGGCCGCCGATCAGGCGCTCATAGGCTGTGATCAGCGTCACGTAGGGATTGACCCAGATCCAGCCGTCGCGCGTGAACAACTGGACGTCGAAATGCAGATGGCGCGTGGTGCCGTTGGGATGGTCGAGATAGTTCGAGACCACGCCGATCGGCTCGCCCTCGCGAAGGCTGCGGCCGTTGAGCAGGCCGTCGGCATCCATCGCCGCGGGGTTCATGTGCATGTAGCGGAAGCGGATGTGCTCGGTGCCGCTGTTGACCTGCACCGTCACCGCCTGCTGCCGGGTCGAGCGGATCACGACGCCGTCGCGCACGGCGAGCACGCGCTGCCGCCACGGGTTGCAGCCGTCGGCGCCGTCGCGGCGCACCGGGCAGGCGCCCGGCCTGAGATCCTGGCCCTGATGGCCGAAGCCGCTGGCGCACTGGCCGACGTTGAAGCTGCGCGCCTCGCAGAAATTGTCGCGCCAGGGATACTGGCTCCATGGCTGGTCGAACTTGTCGCTCGCGCGCCGGCGGCCGAACGACTGCGAATGCACATAGGCCGGCGCATCCAGCGGATAGCGGATCTGCGAATAGACGGTGCGGTCGGGCCGCCCGCTCCGGCCGCGTCCGCCGCTGTTGGCGACGATGTCGCCGACAGGCCGATAGGTGAAATCGGCATCCAGCGTGAGCGGGCGCTCGGCGGCGAGCGGCGCGATCTCCGGCGGGATTCGCGACGGCTGTCCGCCGGCGATGCGGAGCGCCTTGAGGAAGCGCTCGGCGATGGGATAGGCCTCGCGGCAGGCGAGCCGGCGCGGCCGCGGCGCGCTGTCCAGGCACTGGATCGAGACCACATAGGGCACGCCGAAACGCGTGAAGGCGTAGCGGACATAGCCCTCGCGGATGAAGCGGCGCAGATCGGGATATTGCGCTGACAGCGCCTTGACGCCTTCGCCCTTGCCGCCGGCGGGATCGGCGACCTCGTAGGTGAGGAGCGAGCCGGTGATCTGGATCTCGACCGGCTTGGCGAAGACGCGCGGCGGCAGGCCGGAGGTCATCTCCGGCGGCAGCGAGAACACGGCGTCGTAGCCCGACGGGCCGGCATCGAACAGGTCGGTCTGGAAGTCGGCCTGATAGCGCGGCAGATCGCGCGCCGCGATGGCGGCGCTGCGGCGCGCAGCAAGATAGGATGTGGCGTCGAACGGCAGCAAAACGGGGACCGGACTGCGTCCGATCCCCGTGAAGATGGTCGAGGTCACGCCGTTGAGCTGGACCAGCGCTGGCCTGCGCCGCGCATCGCCGGCCGAAACGCTGCTCCGGTGCGCGGACAGAGCGAAGTCGGCAGCGACCTCGGGCGCCGCGTTGAGTTCGGAGCGGAGCTGGTCCAACGCGGCGCGCCAGTCGGCGCGGTTGATGGTGAGGGCGGGCGGAGCAAAGTCATCGGCCGCGCGCATCGTGGACGGCGCGGCCAGCGTGATGATCGCCGCCAGGGCGGCGATGAGTGTGATGATCCGTGCCCCCAAATCCCCCCGCGCCCCCCGGCGTCAGATCCTCGAGATGCCTCAGTCCTTGGCGCGCTCGCAGTAGGAGCCGTCCTCGGTCATGACGACGATGCGGGTGCCAACCGTGATGTGCGCCGGCACGCCGGTGCGAACGCCGTTGGAGAGCACCGCCGGCTTGTAGGACGACGACGCGGTCTGGCCCTTGGTGACCGGCTCGGTCTCGACGACCTCGAGCGTGACGCGCTGCGGCAGCGTGATCGCCACCGGGACCACGTCGTGCATCGACAGCTTGACCGTCATGTTCTCCTGGAGATAGGCGGCCTGGTTGCCGACCACGTCCTTCGGCACCTGGACCTGGTCGTAGGTCTCCGGGTTCATGAAGTGGAAGCCGTCGGCATCCTCGTAGAGGTACGTGAAGTTGCGCTCCTCGATCGTCGCCTTCTCGACCTGGTCGGTGGTCTTGAAGCGCTCGGAGATCTTCACGCCGTCGCTGATTCGGCGCATTTCGATCTGGCTGACCGGGGTGCCCTTGCCGGGATGGATGTTCTCGGCGGTCACGACGACATAGAGCTTTCCATCTTGCTCAATGACGTTACCCTTGCGAATAGAGCTGGCGATGACTTTCAAAGCTGTTTTCCTGACACTGAAAAGGGGGCGCCGGACCAAGCCGGGGCGCCACGCGACGCGGAATGCGGTTTCGGGCGGCAACATACTGATTTTGTCCGGGGTTGCCAGTCTTTTGCGGCCCGAACGGGCGACCTCCTGATGTCCCGGGAGCCCGCGCCTTCGCCGTGGTGGTCGCCGCAGCGGCACGCCGATGTCAGGCCGTTCCTGCTCGCCCGGACCGCCATCACCAGGGCGTTGCGGGCCTGGTTCGACGAGCAGGGGTTTACCGAGGTCGAGACCGGCATCCTGCAGGTGTCGCCGGGCAACGAGACCCATCTGCACGCACCGCGCACCGACCTGACGGCGCCGGACGGGACCCGGCACCGGCGGTATTTTCGAACCTCGCCGGAATTCGCCTGCAAGAAGCTGCTGGCGGCCGGGGAGCGGCGGATCTTCGAGTTCGCCCGCGTGTTCCGCGACCGCGAGCGCGGCGACCTGCATCTGCCGGAATTCACCATGCTGGAATGGTATCGGGCGGAGGTGCCCTACGACGCGATCATGGCCGACACGGTCGTGGTGATCGCCCATGCGGCTCAGGCGACCGGAATCCGGCGGTTCGCCTTCCGTGGCCGCACCGCGGATCCCTTCGCCGAGCCAGAGCTGCTGACGGTTGCCGGCGCGTTCGCGCGCCATGCCGGGATCGACCTGCTCGCGACCATCCGCGACGGTGCGGGCGACCGTGGGGCGCTGGCCCAGGCCGCCGCCGGCAAGATCCGGATCAGCGACGACGACACCTGGTCGGACCTGTTCAGCAAGGTGCTGGTCGAGCATGTCGAGCCGCATCTCGGGCAGGGTCGGCTCACGGTGCTCCATGAATATCCGGCGCCGGAGGCCGCGCTGGCGCGGGTGGCGGCCGACCCCCGCGTCGCCGAGCGGTTCGAGGTCTATGCCTGCGGCGTCGAGCTCGCCAACGGCTTCGGCGAGCTCACCGACGCCGCCGAGCAGCGCCGCCGCTTCGAGCAGGAGATGGCCGAGAAGGAGCGCCGCTATGGCGAGCGCTATCCGCTCGACGAGGACTTCCTCGCCGCCGTGGCCGCGATGCCGCAGGCGAGCGGCGTGGCGCTCGGCTTCGACCGCCTGGTGATGCTGGCGGCCGGCGCCACCAGGATCGATCAGGTGGTGTGGACGCCGCCGGCAGGTGAGCGATGAACAGGATCGAACGTCCGACCACGTTGCGCAGCGCCGAGGATCTCGTCGCGCAGGGCTTGGCTGACGCGGCGGACCAGCCGGCGCTGGCGCGCGTGGCGCAGCGCTATGCCGTGGCGGTGACGACGCATCTCGCCGACCTGATCGACGTCGACGATCCGAATGATCCGATTGCGCGCCAGTTCGTGCCCAGCACGGATGAGCTGAAGGCCGCGCCTGGCGAGCGCGGCGATCCGATCGGCGACGATTCGCATGCGCCGGTGCCGGGCATCGTGCACCGCTATCCCGATCGGGTGCTGCTCAAGCTGGTGCATGTCTGCGCGGTCTATTGCCGCTTCTGCTTCCGTCGCGAGATGGTCGGGCCCGGCAAGGACAATGCGCTGTCGGAGGAGGCCTATCGCGCGGCGCTCGACTACATCCGCGCACATGACGAGATCTGGGAGGTGATCCTCACCGGCGGCGATCCGCTGATGCTGTCGCCGCGGCGGCTGAAGGAGATCATGGCCGATCTCGCCGGCATCGATCACGTCAGGATCGTCCGTATCCACACCCGTTTGCCGGTCGCCGATCCCCAGCGCATCACGCCGGCGCTGGTTGACGCGCTGAAGGCGCCGGGCGCAACGACCTGGATCGCGCTGCATGCCAATCATCCGCGCGAATTGAGTCCGCCGGTGCGCGCGGCCTGCGCGCGGCTGATCGAGGCCGGCATTCCCATGGTCAGCCAGTCGGTGCTGCTGCGCGGCGTCAATGATGACGCGGCGACCCTGGAGGCGCTGATGCGCGGCTTCGTCGAGACCCGCATCAAGCCGTATTACCTGCACCATGGCGACCTCGCGCCGGGCACGGCGCATCTGCGCACCACGCTGGCGCAAGGGCAGGCGCTGATTCGAACGCTACGCGGCCGGGTGTCCGGCCTGTGCCAGCCCGACTACGTGCTCGACATCCCCGGCGGCTACGGCAAGGCGCCGGTGGGGCCGCAATACCTCACTGCGGATGAAACTGTTGAGCAGGATCATGCGGCAGCTGCGCAAACGCGCTATCGTGTGATTGACTATTGCGGTGAGGCGCACCTCTATCCGCCCGCCGCGGGATGAAGTGTCCTGCCGATTCCGCTGACACGGAGGAGCAACATGAAGAAATTTGCGATCGCGATGGGGCTCCTGATGGCCGTCACCGATGGCATCGCGCTGGCGCAGAGCGGCAGCGGCTCCTCCGCCGGCACCGGATCGAAGAGCGGCATGCCGCCGCAGGCGCCGGTCGGCCATCGTCAGGTGCGCCCCAGCGACCTGCCGAAGGCCGAGCAGGCCGAGGACAATTCGATGAGCGGCACGACCAAGGAAGACCGCGAGCTCGATCGCAAGATCAAGGGCATCTGCCGCGGCTGCTGAGCGCGATCTGCGGCGCGCCCGACGCGCGCCGCTTGATCGGTCGTGAGTGTTACGCCGAGCGCTCACGCGGGGAGTTGCGAAGCGCCGCACGCCGGGCGGCGACGGCTTCGGCGAGCTGCTCCAGCACCTCCACCGTCGTGTCCCAGCCGATACAGCCGTCGGTGATGCTCTGGCCGTAGGTCAGTGCCACGCCCGGCTTGACGTCCTGGCGTCCCGCGATGAGGTGACTCTCGATCATCACGCCCATGATGCGCTGCTCGCCTGCGGCGAGCTGGCGGCCGACGTCGGCGGCGACCAGCGGCTGGTTCTCCGGCTTCTTGCTCGAATTAGCATGGCTGGTGTCGATCATCAGCCGCGCCGGCAGTCCGGACTTGATCAGCTCGGCCGCGGCCTGCTCGACATGGGCGGCGTCGTAATTGGGGCCGCTGCCGCCGCGCAGGATGATGTGGCAGTCCTCGTTGCCGGTTGTGGCCGCAATCCCCGAACGGCCGCCCTTGGTCACCGCCATGAAATGGTGCGGGTGGGCCGCGGATTTGACCGCATCAGCGGCGATGCGGATGTTGCCGTCGGTGCCGTTCTTGAAGCCGACCGGGCACGACAGGCCGGAGGCCAGCTCGCGGTGGATCTGGCTCTCGGTGGTGCGCGCGCCGATCGCGGCCCAGGCGACGAGGTCGGCGATGTACTGCGGCGTCGTCATGTCGAGGAATTCGCATCCCGCCGGCAGGCCGAGATTGTTGACGGCGGACAGCACGCTGCGCGCGAGCCGCAGGCCCTTGTTGATGTCGAAGGAATTGTCGAGGCCGGGATCGTTGATCAGGCCTTTCCAGCCGACGGTCGTGCGCGGCTTCTCGAAATAGACCCGCATCACGATTTCGAGGCGGTCGGCGAGGCGCTCGCGCAAGGCGGCGAGGCGGCCGGCGTAGTCGACCGCCGCGTCGGGATCGTGGATGGAGCAGGGGCCGACGATGACCAGCAGGCGGTCGTCGCTGCCGGTCAGGATGGCATGGATCGCATTGCGGGCGGCCATCACCACACGGGTGGCGGTGAGGGTGCGGGGGATTTCACCCATCACCTCCGCCGGCAGGCTCAATTCCTTGATTTCCTTGATACGAAGATCGTCTGTGGTGCTCAGCACGGCGGGCTCCTGGGTCTCTTGGGTGGGCACCTGCCGGCAATAAAAAAGCCGCCAGGTCTGGCGGCTCGTTCGGATATCTTGCTGCAATGTGTCAGATTGAGCGCGATCCTCCCGCCGCCAGCGAGCTGTCGTAGCTAAAGTACCAATAAAAGCTGGTGGCGGCGTTGATCATGCCCATCCTATAGCGGCCGCGCGGCCGCTTGTCATCCCGAAAATCGAGCCCTCCGGCGTCAACCGTTGCGCGCGGCGAGCGCCATGCCGATCATCGACAGCCCGCCGAACAGCAGGTTGATGCCGACCAGCAGACCGATCGCCCACAACGCCGTGCCGGGCAGACCGGAAATGATGATGCCGGCGATCGCGATGTCGACCACGCCCGAGATTGCCAGCCACGACCAGCGCCCGGACAGCTCGCGGCGGTGCTCCAGCGCATACATGATGGTGGCGACGCCTTCTGCGAGAAAATAGACGCCGATCACGATCGTTAGCGTCACCGTCCCCTGGACCGGCTGCGCCACCAGGATGACTCCGGCGACGATGGCGAGCACTGCCGACAACAGCGACCACCAGAAGCCGGGCATGCCGCGGGCCCAGAAGGTGAGCGCGAGTCCCGCGATGCCCGAGATCAGGAACATCCAGCCGAGGAAGATCGTGACCGCGAGGCTTGCCAGCGGGGTGAGGATCATCGCGAGCAGGCCGAGAACGGCGAGCAGGATGCCCTCGATCAGGAAGGCCTTCCAATGCGCGCGCACGGCTGCGCCCATCTGCGACTTCATGCGCTCGAGCTCGGGCGGAATCGTATCCTGGGGAAGGGTCATGATCGTCACTCCGGGCAAGCTCACGCGCTTAACGCCGCGGCCGCCTGCCCACGCACATGGTGAGGACCTGCGGCCCGGACAAGCGCGCAATGCGCATTTGGTTGCTCTGCCGGCCCCGCGATGCCGGGATTATGCCGTCGTCCGAATCCGGTTGCGACCGAAAACATAGATCGTCGTTGTGACAATCAGAAGGGCCATCCCGACGATGATCGCGGTGAGACCGAGGGGAACCAGAACCGCGGCGACATTGCGGTCAGGGTTGAGCAGCCAATGCCGGATGGAGGTCAGCACGAATCCGAGCCCGACGAAGCCGGCGGCGCCGCCGAGCAGGAGCAGCGCCCACATCCTGCGCAGCTGGCTCAGCCTTGCCCGCGCCACCTCGGTGCGCGGCGTGTGGTGATGGGCGACGCGGCGCACCAGCCGCACGGCAAGGGCGATCGACGAGAACCCGATCAGCACGCTGATGCCGCCGAGCCAGAGGCGCGCGGCGGTGTCGAGGGTCGATGCCCGCTGCAGCAACAGCAATGGATAGTCGAAGGCCGCATGCAGCATCACGGGTGCGGCCAGCACCAGCGCCCAGCTCGACAGCCGCGCCCCTTCGCGATTGTGGCGGTTGGCGCCAAGCGCCGTACTGGTGCGGGCGATCGCGAGATAGGCACCGGCAATGATGCCGAGCGCGCCATGAAACGGCACGGTGAGCACGCTGCGCAGCACCGCCAGCGAGCGCCACATCTCGGCATGCTGGACGAGATAAGCCAGGTTCTCGTAAGCCGCGAAGCCGAGCCCGACGGCGGCACCGTAGAATACCGTGTCCATGGCATTGCCGACCTGCCGGCGCCGCGACCACAGCGCGGCGATCACCGCGACCTTGGCGAGCTCTTCCGGCAAGGCGACGCCAAAAAGGGCCCGGACCGCCTGGGCGATCCAGGGATTCTCCAATGTCAGCCCGACATGCTGGAACGGCGTCCTGATAATGCCGAGCAGGAGCACGCTGGCTGCCCCGAGCAGGAAGGCGGTCCAGATCTTGAGCGGAGGGCCTGAATTGTCACCGGCGGCGACCACCAGCCAGAGGATCAGCAGCGCGGGCGCGATCGCGGCGGTGCCGATCACGGTCGCGAGGGCTTCGAGAAGGTTCATTTGCGATGGCAAGTAAGCCATGGTCTCCGATCATCCAATGCGGCGGGGCCGAACCGACCCTCCACCACCCGCGCGGAGAATGGATTTGACATCGGTCCGTGGCCGCACGGCAAGATCTACATGTCGGCAGAATGAGCCGCCCTTCAAGGGAAAGAACCCCGTCCGGGGGCTCGATTGGGGGAGGGACCGCTGCAGGGCCGAGTGCAGCCGCCGTCGGCTGCCGCCCGGCTGGTCTCAACGGGGCCGGGAGGCTCTCGGCGCCGTCGCATCGCCGCCGCGCACCGGGGCCTCCTGGCGCGGTTCGACCGGGGTCCAGGCGTCGGTGCGGGAGGTGGTTGGCGCCTGGGCGGTCGTCGGCGTTTCCACGCAGCTCAATCGTGGTGTCGGGTCGGCCACACGCCGGCATTCCAGACCTTCAGCGAAAGCGGCCTGACTGATCGCGCACGCAACCAGAACAATCGAAAGAACTCTCATGGTGCCCCTCGGAGCAGGCTTGGGTCGCCCGTGATGCAGGCTCGACTCGGTCGTGCCATTCGATGATGCCCAGCTTGGCCGCAAAAGCGTGCAAATATTTGACCATTCTCGCCGTCATTCAAAAATTCTTCCGAAATTCGCGCGTGCATTCCATGAGTTGCAAGCGATGCGAGCGTTTTTCGCTGGCGCAAACGCGAAGCCCTTTCGCTCCGTTGCGGTGCCAAGGCGCGGCAGCCGGCGCCGAACTGCCATTTGCCCCCAGCTTGCTCGGCATGGGCGGCCGGGCGGGCTTGATGCGGCGAAGGGATCATGGTCGGTTGCCGCGATGAATTCGCCGTCTTGGTCAGCTTCCGACAGAGCCTGTGGTCCACGCTATCGCCGTGGCTGGGTCGACGACGCCGTGGCGGCCATCGAGGCCGACCAGTGCCGGACCGCCGACACGCACTTGATCCGGCTGATCGTGCCCGCGCTCGCCGGCATCGACATCTACCTGAAGGACGAATCGACCCACCCGACCGGGAGCCTCAAGCATCGGCTGGCTCGATCGCTGTTTCTCTATGCGCTTTGCAACGGCCACATCCGGGAAGGCACGCCCGTGGTCGAGGCCTCCTCCGGGTCGACAGCGGTATCGGAAGCCTATTTCGCGCAGATGATCGGCGTGCCGTTCTACGCGGTGATGCCGCGCACCACCTCGGAAGAGAAGATCGCCGCGATCACGCATTACGGCGGCAATTGCCATCTCATCGATGACGGCCGGTTTCTCTATGCCGAGGCGGCCGCGCTCGCGAGCCGGCTCGGCGGCCATTACATGGACCAGTTCACCTTCGCCGAGCGCGCTACCGACTGGCGCGGCAACAACAACATCGCCGAGTCGATCTTCAACCAGTTGCAGGGCGAGCGCCGTCCGCTGCCGGAATGGATCGTGATGGGCGCGGGCACCGGCGGCACGTCGGCGACGATCGGCCGCTATCTGCGCTACCGCCGGCACCCGACGCGGCTGTGCGTCGCCGATGTCGAGCATTCGGCCTTCTTCGACGCCTTCTGCAACGGCGACAGCGCCCGGACGTGCGAACGGCCGTCGCTGATCGAGGGCGTCGGCCGTCCGCGCTGCGAGCCATCCTTCGTGCCGGGGGTCGTGGATCGCATGATGAAGGTGCCGGATGCCGCCTCGGTCGCGGCGATGAACGTCCTGACGCGGCGGCTGCGCCGGCCGGTCGGCGGCTCGACCGGGACCAACTTCCTGGCGCTCTGCCGGCTGGCGGCCGAGATGCGGCAGGATGGACAGAGCGGCTCACTGGTCACGCTGATCTGCGATTCCGGGGAGCGCTATCGCCAAACCTATTACGAGCCGCAATGGCTCTCCGCGCGCGGTCTCGACCCCGCGCCGTACGAGGCAGCTCTGTCCGCCTTCCTCGACACCGGTGCGCCGCTGCGGCTCGAGGTTGCCGATGCGGAGAATCCGCTGCGCGCCTGAACGCCTCCGGGGGGGCGTCGCGGACCGCGGCGAGCGGCATCCGGATGCCCGGCATCGTGCGCGATCCCTGATCTGGATCAACGAAGGACGCGACGGATTGCGCTTTGGTCCGACCCCGAACAGGCCTCCAAGGGCGCGCCGGAACGCAGGTTCGGGACGCGGGCAGGGGAAGGACGGATCAGGTGATGAACTACGACAGCTATTTCGACCGTGCCCTCGACCAGTTGCACCAGGAACGGCGCTATCGCGTCTTCGCCGATCTGGAGCGCCTCGCCGGCCGCTTCCCCCGCGCGATCTGGCATTCGCCGGAGGGGCCAAAGGATGTCGTGATCTGGTGCTCCAATGACTATCTCGGCATGGGCCAGCATCCGAAGGTGATCGGCGCCATGGTCGACGTCGCCGCGCGCATGGGCACCGGCGCCGGCGGCACCCGCAACATCGCCGGCACCAACCATCCGCTGATCGAGCTCGAGCGCGAGCTTGCCGATCTCCACGGCAAGGAAGCCGCGCTGGTGTTCACCTCGGGCTACGTCTCCAACGAGACCGGCATCTCGACCATTGCAAAACTGCTGCCGAACTGCCTGCTGCTGTCGGACGCGCTCAACCACAATTCGATGATCGAGGGCGTCCGCAAGGCCGGGAGCGAGAAGCAGGTCTGGCGGCACAACGACCTCGCCCATCTCGAAGAGCTGCTGCGGGCGGCCGATCCCGACCGTCCCAAGCTGATCGTCTGCGAGAGCCTGTATTCGATGGATGGGGATGTCGCGCCCTTGCACCGGATCTGCGATCTCGCCGAGCGTTATGGCGCGCTCACATACGTCGACGAGGTCCATGCGGTCGGCATGTACGGCCCGCGCGGCGGCGGCATCGCCGAGCGCGACGGCGTGATGGCCCGCATCGACATCCTCGAGGGCACGCTCGCCAAGGCCTTCGGCTGCCTCGGCGGCTACATCGCCGCCAATGCCAATCTGATCGACGCCGTCCGCTCCTATGCACCGGGCTTCATCTTCACCACCGCCTTGCCGCCGCCGGTTTGCGCCGCCGCGACCGCCGCGATCCGCCATCTCAAGACCTCGCAGTGGGAGCGTGACCGGCACCAGGACCGGGCGGCGCGGCTCAAGGCCGTGCTGAACGCCTCGGGCCTGCCGGTCATGCCGTCCGACACCCACATCGTGCCGGTGCATGTCGGCGATCCCGAGAAGTGCAAGACGGCGTCCGACCTGCTGTTGTCCGAGCACGGCATCTACATCCAGCCGATCAACTATCCGACCGTGCCGCGCGGCCTGGAGCGGCTGCGCATCACGCCATCGCCTTACCATGATGACGGCCTGATCGACGCCCTGGCCGAGGCGCTGGTCGACGTCTGGGACCGGCTCGGCCTTGCGCGGGCGCCGCAGGCGCTGGCCGCGGAGTGAGCCGTTTCCGCTGACCTGTCACATCGGTCTGTCAGTTTGATCTGCCGCAATGCCGCCCGCGCTCGCGCGGGCGTAGTCTGTTGCGTTCAGGGAAAATGCCGGTTCGGCAAGGCCCAGCCGGCGCACAGGCGAGGGCGGCCATGGCAAGGATCATCGAAGCGCTGCTGCAGGAGCACGAGAATCTCGAGAAGCTTCTCTCGGTGCTCGAGCACGAATTGGAGCTGTTCGATCACAATCGGCGGCCGGACTACGACATCCTGCAGAGCATCATCGCCTATTTCGAGGACTATCCGCAGCGCTGTCATCATCCCAAGGAGGAGATGATCTTCGGCAAGCTGCGCGAACGCGACCCTGCCGCGGCCGCAGCCTATGGCGACGTCGACGACGAGCACGAGACCGAGGCGCAGCGGCTGCGCGGCTTTGCCGACGCCGTGAACGCGGTGCTGTCGGACCAGGAGATCCTGCGCGAGAGCTTCCACGCCGCCGTGCATGAGTTCATCGACAGCCAGCGCGAGCATCTGCGCAAGGAGGAGACCCTGCTGTTTCCGGCGGCGCTGCGCGCCCTTCAGGCGGAGGATTGGGCCGATATCGACGCCCGCATGTCGGACCGCAAGGACCCGCTGTTCGACGGCGACGTCGCCGAGAAATTCCACAATCTCGAGCGGACCATCCTGCGCTGGGAACATGAGGCGGAGCAGGCGCGCGCCACCGCCGGCTGATGGCGTTTTGCCCAATTGCGCCCCGCGACCGGTGGACTATAGTTCCAGTCGGGGCAGGCACTCTTTCGCGGAGCTGGCTATGGCCGCTTTGAACACTGGGCTCGATCCGGTCCGAGGTTCGTCGAATGCAGGGGCAGGGGCAGATGCGGCCCGAACGCCTGCGCAGGTCCCGATGGCGCAGCAGAGTGCCTTTGGCAGCCATGGCTATGACATGTATCCCCAGGAACTCGTCCGGCTGTCGGGCTGCCAGGAGCAGGCGCTGCGCCGTGAGACGAAGCGCGCCTTGCAACTGAGCTGACGGTCTTGTCCGATCTCGCCGCTCGCTGGTCCCCGCGCTGGTTCATGGCCGGAACGCAAACCCGGGATCATGGTTGTAGTTCATGATCGTGGTTATTCCGGTATACGCGCGTTAACCTATCATTAACCAGATCGCGCGACCCTGTTCGCATACCCCAGGAATGCGACGGAACCGGACGGCCGGAGCCGGCAGTCGCGAAAAGAGGCCGGCGGCGTAACGCCCGCCGGCCTTTTTGCGTGGGCGGGTCGGCTGGAATGACACCGCACCCTTGCGTCAGTTGCGCCGCGCCAGCGAGCGCAGGAAGCCCTGATATTCCTCGTTCAACTCCATATCGACGGCAGGCGCGAGCTTCAGCAGGACATTGGCGATGAACGCCTGGTCGTTGCGCGGCTCCTCCAGCACCTCGCGCAGCACCGGGACGTTGTCCTCGATGTGATGCAGAAAGGCGACGCCTTTCTCCGCCGTCTCGGTCCAGCGCGCCCGCGTCCATTTCGCCAGCGGATACATGATCTCGTGGACGAAGTTCGACTTGCGCGCCTTCTCGAAGAAGCGCAGTCCGGCGCTCCAATATTCCTTGGCGCGCAGCGGCGGTGGCGGCAGATCGCCTGTCAGCATCTTCTTGCCGGCCTGGCCGACGAAATCGTCGAGCGTGGTCGGCGCATCGATCGTGGCGCGGAAGTGCCACAGCGCGAACGAGCCGGGAAAATCCTTGCCCATGCCATCGAGCAAGGCGGTCTCGACCTTGTCGACCGCGGCCTTGTCGCCCTTCAGCGACGCCGTCATCGCGAAGGCGAACAGCGCGTCGTTGCCGACCTCGTGGACGCCGCCGTTCTGCAATTGCGCCGCCGACAATGCGGGTGTCTTGCCGTCGGCAGGCACCGCGGCCTCGCCGGCGCGCTGCGCCTTGATGAAGGTGGTGATCTCGAGCCAAGCCATGAGGTTGGCGATGAAGGCGTCGGGATCGACATGCACGATGGCGAGATTGAGCGGCTCCTTGCGTGTTCTCAGCTCGGTCATGTCGGTCATGTCGCACTCCGCCGCAACTCGCCGCCGAGCGGTCTGTCGCCTTTGCGACACGATGGCTCGTTCGACGAGAGATGCCGGGAAGGGCAGCAAGAAGGGTGCCACGGTCTTGTCGGGCTTGGTCTTGTCGGGCTCGCGGGCACAGCGCGGTCCGCGGAACGAGTTTTGCTCGTGGTCCTTCGATTGCGATGGTCGCAATGGAGCATGAGGCCAGCGAATGTTCACCCGCGTCTGCAAGGCCGACACCATCGACGAAGGCGGCATGCGCCTCGTCATCGCCGACGCCCAGCTCGTCATCCTTGCCTGGCCCGACAATGGCGAGCTCAAAGCGTTCCAGGGCGTCTGCCCGCACACGGCGGCGCCGATGGAGGAGGCCGGCTTCGACGGCCGCGTGCTCAGTTGCCCCGTGCACAATTGGACGTGGGATGCTTTCACCGGTACGCCGCTCCACCCGCCGGAGAGCGCGCTGGCGCAATATCCGGTCAAGGTCGAGGAGGGCGTGGTCTACATCGACACGGACGGCATCTCCCCGCTGTTTGCGGCGCGTTGAGCATGGCTGGAGGAGGCGCGGAAAGACCGCCGAGGGGTGGCTTGCCCGGCCGGCGAAACGCCTCTATACGTTCGGCGCGCGGCACGGAATCACCGTCGGTGGTTCAGCCGACCTCGCAGGTCACCGCCTCAAGCGACTGATTTGCTGAAGGTTTTACCGAAACGTGCAAGCGGCGATGGCACCGGGGCCTCGTGCCCTCTGGCATCGTGTGTATTGCTCCCTTCGTCTATCGGTTAGGACGCCACCCTTTCACGGTGGAGAGAGCGGTTCGATTCCGCTAGGGAGCGCCACTCCGCGCCGGCTTTCCTTACCCATCCCCCGATCTTGAAATCCACGGTCCGTGTCGAGATGCGGTCGGCGCGAGGTCTGCGCTCATGCACCGCAGGCGAGTACGTGGTCCGGTCAACCGTCCATTAGGGTCCTTGCCGTACTGCAGCGGGCGAAGCAGGAGCAGGATGATGGCCGCGCCCAAGAAGCGGGAAGCCCGCAAATCGATGAAGCAGCCGGCGTGGATCACGCTGGATGGCGGGTTCGCCGTGCGCCATTGCCTGGTTCAGGACATTTCCAGCGCCGGCGCCAAGCTGACCCTGCAGGACGCGGCGGCGCTGCCGGCGACCATCCGGCTCGCCTTCGCGCGCGACGCAAGAACGGGCCGCCAGTGCCAGGTGGTGTGGCGCCGCGGCGCCTCGGTCGGCGTCAAGTTCATCGGCAAGTAGGCGGCCGGTGTCGCTTCGCTGCGGCAGACGCGCTAACAAGCGGCATGTGTCGATCTCTCATCCTGGGCGCCCTCGCGGTGCTCGCCGCCGTGACCGTGGCAGCCGCTGGCTCGCCGGGGTCGTCGCTTCTTGCGCCATCGCTTCCCGGGCCGAAGGCGGCTGGACCGAATAAGGCCGCACCCCGTTCAGGCGCCGCCATCAGCAATCCCTGCGCGTCCTACGGCGCCAACTTCGTACGCGTCGAGGGAACCGATACCTGCGTGAAGGTCGGCGGCGCCCTGCGCGTCGAGATGGGCACCTCGACCAGCCGCTGAGCTGCTCACGACAGCGGCGGCGCGATGTGGCGGATGAAGGCCGGGCGTTGCGCGATCTGTCCGTACCAGCGCGCGAGGTTCGGCAGCTCCGGCTTGACGACACCTTCGACTCCGAACCAGCGCCGGGCATAGGCGCCGAGCGCGATGTCGGCGAGCGTGAAGCGCTCGGCCTCGACATGGCTGCGCGTGGCCAGATGCGTGTCGAGGATGCGCCACATCGCCGCGGCGTCGTCGGCCGCCTTCTGCAAGGCGGCCATGTCGCGCTGCTCCGCCGGCGTTCGCACCAATCCCCAGAACAGCGGACGCTCGATCGGCTGCACCGTCGACAGCGTCCAGTCCAGCCAGCGCTCCACTGCGGCGCGGTGCCGCGGTGTCGTTGGATAAAGCGGCGTGCCATCGCCATGGGCGAGGCAGAGATAGCGCATGATCGCGTTGCTCTCCCACAGCACGAAATCGCCCTCGACCAGCGTCGGGATGCGGCCGTTCGGATTCATCGCGAGATAATCCGCTTCGTTGTTGCGGCCGAACTGCATGCCCGCGTCGATACGGTCATAAGCGACATCGAGCTCGGCGAGACACCACAGCACCTTCTGCACGTTCACCGAATTGGGGCGGCCCCAGATCGTCAGTCTGTTGTCGGCGGACACGTCCGGCTCCTGTCTGGGCGAGCGGCATTGCTAGCGAATGTTACGCAAAAAAGCCCCGCTCGAAGCGGGGCTTTTCCGTCGAACGCGTCGTTCGCGGCGATCAGTGGCCGAAGAACAGCCACAGCAGAATGATCACCGGAATCGGCACGCCCAACAACCACAGTAGAATTCCTCGACCCATCTCGGCCTCCTCGAATCCTCTCCATCAATCGGAGCGACAACGCGAGGGTGGCCACGATGTTCCGGCTGGATCATGAAGGCGAATGACTCACCAATGTCCGGTGTTCGGCATCGACAGCCAGGGCTCGGCCGGCGCCTTCGGCTCGCCCTTCTGCAACAGCTCGATCGAGTGCAGATCGGGCGAGCGGATGAAGGCCATGTTGCCGTCGCGCGGCGGCCGGTTGATGGTAATGCCGAGCTTCATCAGCCGGTCGCAGGTGGCGTAGATGTCGTCGACCTCATAGGCGAGATGGCCGAAGAAGCGGTCCTCGCCATAGCTCTCCTCGTCCCAATTGTAGGTGAGCTCGACCAGCGGGGCGCCACGCGTCGGCGGCAGGCTCTTCAGCAGGTATTCATCTTCGGGTGCGCAGAGAAACACCAGTGTGAAGCGACCCTTGTCGTTGTCGATCCGGCGCACCTCCTTGAGGCCGAGCGCATCGGAATAGAATTTGAGCGCGGCGTCGAGATTGCGCACGCGCAGCATGGTGTGGAGATAACGCATCGTGTCTTCTCTCCCTGAACTCGAAGCGGATGGTCAACGGCCGCCTGCGGACGCCGATCCATAGCAGCAATTCGCCCGCCCGTGTATCGAGCCTGATGCTGCGGCGGCGCCGGCTCGCTCGGATGTGCGGTGCGCGCGACGACGCATTCGACGGGGCTGCGCGGTGTTGCGAGAGCCCCTCCGTATGCCAGCGAATCGCTGTTTTGGCAGTGATTCGCGGCATGGATGAACGAGCGCGATGCGACCGCATGCAGGGATTTCAGCATGTTTCCCCTGCAATGTGCGGCCAAAATCACGCAGGACCGTCGAAAATGCCTGGAAATATAGGGGAAAATGAATCGCTTGCTCCGTTCGATCGCCATCGCAGCTTGACTTCTGCGCGCTCCGTTGGAATTTTGGCGCCGCTGTGGGTGCTTCGGGGCCCCTTGAAATGCAGGAGAATCCCGAAAATCGCGGGGTGATACGCCACTAGACGACTGAAGTCCCGGCTGTGCAATGCAGCCAGAAAGCCCCGACCAGTCTGCGCAGCAATGCGCTGATAGCCGCGCAGTCGTCACGTCATTCACCGGTATCAATCACAAGGAGATACGATGGCTACCCAACTTTCCAAGTCGCAACTGATCGAGAAGATTGCGACCTCGACCGAGCTGTCCAAGCGCGACGTCAAGAACGTCATGGAGACGCTCACCGACGTCGGCCACAAGGAGCTGAAGAAGAACGGCGTGTTCCTGGTGCCGGGCTTCGCCAAGTTCGTCGTCGTCAAGAAGCCCGCCGTGAAGGCGCGCAAGGGCACCAACCCCTTCACCGGCGAAGAGATGATGTTCAAGGCCAAGCCGGCCCGCAAGATCGTGCGCGCCCGTCCGGTCAAGGCCGCCAAGGACGCGGTTGCCTGATCTGAACCGTCAGTCACGGTCGTGATCACGTCAAAGGCCTCCTGAAAAGGAGGCCTTTTTCGTTGCGGGCTGTGTGGTTGCAGCGCGGCTGAGTGTTGCGGTCGCCGAAGCGCCGGCGTCCCCGGACCGCGAAGGTTGGCACCGCGGGGGGCCCGAAAAACGACAGCAGCGCCAGCGCGACGGAATATCTTCGTCGCGTGGCGCCACCCTCGAAACTGGGCCCTGAAATCCCCAGTACTGATGTGTCTCGGGGAGGCGCAGGAAGGTTCAAAGGTCTTTGCGGGAAGATTGACCGGCCCGTACGCCCTCCGGCCTGCGCGGGAGCGCCGTCGCGCGCGCTGGGGAGAAGCCGGTGGATATGGCGCAGCAAGCCGTTGATCCGCGATCCGAAGGGCCCAGGCGAGGAGCTGTGGATAAGCGTTGGATCGGCTGTGGATGAAGGCCCGGCGCTCGCCCGCAAAGCTCGGCTTCAGCGGCGCTCGCCGGTCAGATCCGCTCTGTCGTCCGCAGCTATTTCAGGCGCCGCACCGGCCGCCTCGGTCCTGGGATGACAGGACGCAAGCACGACGAATCCGCCATAGCCGATGATGTTGAACAGAAGTTCCAGCCAGGATGCCATCGGGGATTTCCCTCATGGCGGTGAACGTGTGGCGACGGTCACGGTTCCAACGCGCGCGGCGGTGAGCCGGGCTGCAACCAACTCCCCCGCATCTGCGTTGTTTGGACGCATGGGAATTGGAGGACATTCGATCATGAGAAAGACATTGGCTGTTCTGGCGACCGCGGGCGCCGTCGCCATCACCGCACTCGCGGCACCCGCACCGGCACAGGCGCGCGGCATCGGCCCGGGTCTCGCATTCGGCCTCGCGGCGGGAGCGTTGACTGCCGGCGCGATCGCGGCCTCGCACCCGTATTACTATGGTCCGGGCTACGGCTACGACTACTACGACTACGGCCCGCGTTACGTCTACGCGCCCGGGCCGTATGCCTATTACGGCGGACCGTACTATCATCGCTACCACCACTGGCGTCATCACTGGTAAGCGCCAGTCGTGACAAGGAGAGCCCGGACGGCGAAAGCCTCCGGGCTCTTTTTTCATCCCTGCTATTCCGCGGCCTCGCCGCGCTGCGCCTTCTTCCACGCCAAGCGGGCATATTCCTCGCGTTCGCGCGCGAACTTCTCCTGGGTCGACTTGAACCGTGCAATCCTTGCGGTGATGTCGGCGCGCTCCTTCGCGCGGCGGTCGTCCTGCGTCTCGTTCTGCCTCACGGATCCTCTCTGCTCCGGTCGCTATCCGGCGAGCCTCGCCCTGAGACGCGTGACAAACTTCCTGGCGAATCGCTGGCGCGATGTGGATGTCCGATTGGGGCGTGATTGCGGACGGTCGGCCCCGGCTGCAGGCGGCTCGCGCGTTTTGCTGGGGACGGAAGGCGAGCAACGCCAACGTCTTCCGGTAGACACGAAACAATCTGACTCGCTTTGCTTGCAGTTGCGTCGTTCACGACCGGTTCCGGTGGATGCGGAGTGGCGCAACGACGCAGCCGAGCCGGACACGCCCAGAGGCGGGGGCCAGCTTGCCGTGCTATGAAGGGAGGACAATGATGATGCGAGGTTTCATGCTTCGGGGCCGCCGCTGATGATTGCATCCGATCTGCACGACGGGGTGAACCGCCTGGGAGACATGATCGCTGCGGCGCGGGTGATCGTCCCCTTCACCGGTGCTGGAATATCGACCGAGACGGGCATTCCGGATTTCCGTTCTCCCGGCGGTCTATGGACGCGCAACCGGCCGATCCATTTCGACGAATTCGTCGCCAGCCAGGAGGCGCGGGACGAGGCTTGGCGGCGGCGCTTCGCGATGCAGGAGACGTTTGCCGCGGCGCGGCCCGGCCGCGGCCACCTGGCGCTTTCGTCGCTCTACCGTGCGGGGGAAATTCCGGCCGTCATCACTCAGAACATCGACAACCTGCACCAGGACTCCGGTTTCGCCCCGGATCACGTCATCGAGCTGCACGGCAACACCACCTACGCGCGATGCATCGGATGCGGGCAGCGCTATGAGCTCAACTGGGTGCGCGAGCGCTTCGAGGCCGACGGTGCCGCGCCGGATTGCCCCGAATGCGCGGAGCCGGTGAAGACCGCGACGGTATCCTTTGGTCAGTCGATGCCCGAGCATGAAATGCAGCGTGCCAGCGAACTCGCGCAGCACTGCGATCTGTTCGTCGCGATCGGCTCATCGCTGGTTGTGTGGCCGGCCGCGGGCTTTCCATTGATGGCAAAGCGGGCTGGCGCGCAACTCGTGATCATCAACCGGGAACCGACCGATCAGGACGACGTTGCAGACCTCGTTATCCACCACGACATCGGCGAAGTACTCGGATCGTTCGTCCGTAATTGAACGGAAATTGATGCATTTTTGTCGGCATCTCTGTTCATATGCCTCACTGAAACCGATTTTTATCTATGCGCGGCACGAGGGAATGTTATCTTTGATTCGAGAGATTCGCGTGACTCATCGTGGGTATAGGTGGTGAGCACGTGTATGAGGGCGCCGTTGCAGGGGTGGCGGCTCACAATTCATATGTGAGGTCCGGGGTTATGGGGTCGGACGGATTTGAGTCCAAGAAGCTTGGGGTGCCGGTCGTTGGTGTATCGACACCAACCCGGCTCGGGGCGGAATATCAAACCGGCGTCGCGCGCGACTCGGCAATCGATGCGATGACCGGTCTTGGCGAGAACCTCGTCGAAATCAGCGGTGTCATCAAATGGTTCGACGCCTCGAAGGGATACGGTTTCATCGTTCCCGACAATGGCTGGCCGGACGTGCTGCTGCACGTCACGGTGCTCAGGCGCGACGGCTACCAGACCGCCTATGAAGGTGCTCGCCTGGTGGTGGAGTGCGTGCAGCGCTCCAAGGGCTACCAGGCCTTCCGCATCGTCTCGATGGACGAGTCGACGGCGATCCATCCGGCACAGATGCTGCCGCCGCGCACCCATGTGACGGTCACGCCGACCAGCGGGCTGGAGCGAGCCCAGGTCAAGTGGTTCAACCGGCTGCGCGGCTTCGGCTTCGTGACCTGCGGGGAAGGGAGCCCGGACATCTTCGTCCACATGGAGACCCTGCGCCGCTACGGCATGACCGAGCTGCGCCCCGGTCAATGGGTGCTGGTCCGCTACGGGCCCGGCTCCAAGGGCATGATGGCGGCCGAGATCCACCCCGAGACGGGCTCGCCGGCATCGTCCTCGCACTGAGCGGATGCTTCCTGCGACCACCGCATTTGACGGCCCCGGAACGGCGTTTCCTGGGGCCGTTTTTCATGCCGGCTCCATCTTCACGGACGGGCCGCAGTCTTGCTGCGGAGGCCGCGACCGTGTAGTGACGGGTCCTCGAGGACAATTGTCCTTGAGACCATCGGGGTATAGCGCAGCCTGGTAGCGCGGCAGTTTTGGGTACTGCAGGTCGTTGGTTCGAATCCAGCTGCCCCGACCAAAACACTAATAAAATAAATAGCTTACGGAGGTGTTATTTGGACCTCCAGTTCTCCAGAACCCTTTCAGAACCCTAACGCTGCTGTTTTGCACCTCCGGCCTCGCCAATCAGTCTTTGCTGCCACTCGATGACCTCGTCGAGAAGGAAGCGCAGCTTCATCGGAGTGAGATGGTAAGGCTTCGGAAAGGCGCCTTCTTTGACCATTTTGTCGAGCGTTGTTCTGCAGATTGGGATCCGCTCAAGCACTTCCGCTATCGATATCATCGGTCGCAAGGAGGGCACCTGATCAGCCTCTTTCTCGTTTGTCACATTCATCTCCCTGATCTTTCCAATCATTAGATTCAGTATCGACGATGCTGACAGAGAACCCCAACTTACAAAATATGTCGACTATGGACCGTGGTTTTATAAACAGCGAAATGTTCGCATCGCTGGATGGACGGTCGGCGACTCGTAGCTTGGAATTTGCGGCGGCATCGCGTCGATCGCGGGCTCTCGCAGGAGAAGCTCGCCGTCGACGCCCAAGTGGACCGCACGTATGTGAGCAGCTTGGAGCGAGGCATCGAGAATCCGACGGTATCCGTGCTCGATAGGCTTGCGGCAGCGCTTTCGATCCCAATTTCCGATCTCTTTCGAGTGCCAGTACGAGGGGAGCGGCCGCCAAAACCGCTATCCGGTGGACGCCGCGCAAAGGCTAAATGAGACCCCTTTCAAGAACGGGGTGAAGGCGTCTTTCTCAAAGTCGGGGATTTCTACCTCGCTAAACGGATAGCCGCTTGCTTGGCTACCACCTCAAAGAGCATCCTCCGTAAACTCTAGTGAGGGGCGCAAATGGATAGGGTAACAGATTCATTTTTAGCTGATTTCGTTGTTGAGCATGAATTGACTGGATTGGCAGCAGACAAAAAATTCGAGCATTTCGCGTCGTTCGTAGCCGTTCGCCGCCATTATAACGGCGAGACCTTTTTAACCGACGAAATCCACACAGGCGGTTCAGGGGATACCGGTATTGATGCGATCGCGATCCTAGTGAACGGCTCACTGATCGTGGACGTGGAGGGGCTGGCCGAGCACGCGGACTTGAGTGGCCACTTCGATGTTTCCTTCATCTTTGTACAGGCAGATCGCGGAGCGGGCTTTGACGGAAAAAAGCTGAGCGACTTCGGCTTTGGCGTGAAAGACTTCTTTGAGTCGAAGCCGAAATTGGCCCGCAACGACGCGATCAAGAATGCAGCCGAGATCATGGATGCACTTTACAAGAGCGGCACCAAATTTCGTCCGGGCAATCCAATATGCCGCCTATACTTTGTGACTACTGGTACTTGGCAGAACGACCATGACTTGGAAGCGCGTCGTACTGCTATCGAGGCGGATCTGCGTTCGCTGAAGATATTTAGGGATGTGTCAATAAATTGCGTGGGTGCCGAGCAGCTCCAGCAGCTCTATCGGCAGACAAAAAATGCCGTTAGCGCGGAGTTCAATTTTCCGAACAGAACACTGCTGCCGGAGATAAATGGCGTAACGGAAGCATATATCGGTTTCATCACGCTGGATGATTTTCTGTCGATTGTAAGTGATGATGAAGGGGAGTTACTAGGCAGCATCTTCTATGAAAATGTCAGAGATTGGCAGGACTACACGGCTCCCGTGAACGACGAAATTCGCGAAACGGTGATGTCGGACCACAAAGACCGCTTCGTGATTATGAACAACGGCATCACCATGATTGCGCGAACGCTACGAGCACTGAGACGAGACCGCTTTCACATTGAGGATTTCCAGATCGTCAATGGATGCCAGACAACGCACATCCTATTCGATTGTCATGACTCAGCCGATAGCTCTCTATTAATTCCGCTTCGGATCGTTGCCACGCAAGACGAGAACGTTATCAAATCCATCATCCGCGGTACAAATAGGCAAACGAAGGTTGAAGATGATCAATTTTTTGCGCTTACCGATTTTGCCGAGCAGCTTGAAGATTATTTTCTGACGCTACCAGATGCGCACAGGCTCTACTACGAAAGGAGGTCCGGTCAATATTCCCGACTTCAAACCGTCCATGCGACTAGGATTGTGGCTCACCGAAATTTGGTGAGGGCTGTTGGCGCGATGTTTATGGGCGTGCCGCACCAAACTACCCGAAGCTATCAATCTCTGCGAGAGACAATCGGAAAGGAGATATTTGCAAAGGGACAACGTCTCGAGCCGTATTACGTTTCAGCATTCAGTCTCTACAAGTTGGACGTAAACTTTAGAACCCAGCGCCTCGATCCCAAACTGAAAGCGGCTCGCTTTCATATTCTGCTCGCCATGAGATTGTTGGCAAATCCGACTGTGCTCCCGCGCATGAACGCACATGAGATGCAGCGCTATTGTGACCGCATACAAAAGATACTTTGGGACAATGCGAAAGCCGATGACCTATGCGCAAAGGCCGCCGCAATCGTTGAAAAAGCGGCTACCGGAAACTTCAATCGCGACAATGTTCGCACGCAGCCATTTACGGAAAAGGTTGTTGCTCTATGTCGAAAAGAGGCTAGGAGCGCGGAACGCTAAAGTTTCCCGGTGAAGCGCAATCGAATGCACGGCTTACGATGAGGCCCTTGGTGCTGATGCTCGTGATCGGTAGGTGTCGCTCCTTTGCGGCAAGCATAATGAGCAAATTCGCCGTGCGAAAGCCTGTAGTGGTCGATGAGATCAATCTCGAGCTTTCCGATGAGATGGATCCCTCGTTTCCAATCGAGCTGGTGCTCGAAGCCGTTCCTCTATCCTTGCAGGCAAGTGCGCGGTCGAGGGACGCCTGGAAGAACGATATCCGAGCCGAGATCAACAACGTCTTAGATCCTGCCGGCTGGGCCACCCAATCGCCCATTCGGGTCACTATATTGTACTTTCCTGACGGCCCAATGTATGGCGACATTGACAACATTGTGAAGCCGATCCTCGACTCGCTGATGCCAAGGATTTACGTGGACGACAACCAAGTGCAACGAGTATGGGTTGAGAAGTTCGAGAGCGATAGGTCGTTCCAGTTCGAAGATCCAACTCCGCGGTTGGCGTCAGCGGTCGAAACCGATCGACCCGTCGTGTACATTCGCGTCGACAACGAAGCCAGCTCGGACAAGTGATCACATGACAACGGACACTGAAAAGCGTGAGGCGGACATACTGCGCACCTTACGCAGTCGCTATGAGCAGAGAGGTTTTACGTTCATTGCGCATCCAGCTCGCGATCTCGTGCCGCCATTCTTACAGGGTTACACACCTGATGCGCTCGCAATCTCTGAACGGGAGTCGGTCGTAATCGAAGTTAAAGCGGCTCGAAGCCCGGCGTCGCAGAAAAGCCTATCGCGAATTGCTCAGTTGGTCGCAAGACAACCTAATTGGAAGTTTGAGGTCTACTACGGCGGCGACTTTCCAAGAACCGCGTACAGAAGACCCACTAAGGGTGAAGTGAGCTTGCTGGTCGACGAGGTTCGTCAGTTGGCGAGTGCCGGATTTGTCCGGGCCGCTGTTGTGATGGGGTGGGCCGCCTTAGAGGCCATCGCTCGGGGTTTACGGATCGAAAGCGAGGAGTTCTCATTAGAGCCAATGATTCCAAGTGCAATCGTTGAATGGCTCGTCAGTCAGGGGCACGTAGATAGCGGAACCGGCCGTGCGCTTCGCCAAATGATTCGCGTAAGGAACGCAATCGTGCACGGCGATCAGAGCATTGAAATGGGAACCTACGAGTTGTCGGCTTTGATAAATACGCTAGGGGTGCTCGCGGAAGCGTACCGTTAGAAGGATACCATTGGGTCTACGTTCGCCCTGCTTAGCTACAGGAAGGGTTCTGGCAGGATTCGTCCCAGGGTTCTCAGAACCCTTTTTGCGAAATTAACGGTACGATGATGTACGAGGATGTGAGAAGCAAAGTTCCGCATTTTCAAAGAGATAACCTTCGTACATCTTCGTACCGTTTCGTCAATTTTCCGCACATTAAGCGTTTTGGGTACTGCAGGTCGTTGGTTCGAATCCAGCTGCCCCGACCATCTCCGCAGCGGCGCGGCTTCCCAGGTGAGGCCAATTGCTGGTGCGAACTCCGGCTCGACGCTCACGATAGCGAGAAGGATTTCGGCCAGGCCGCCAGACGCCAGCCGTCAATCGGCACGAGCGACCGCGAGCGCGCCTGGCCAAAAAAATTCGGATGCTCCCGCAGCGGCAAAACCCGGGAGCATCCGAAGTGTGCGGGTGAATCCGGGGAAGGAACATCCGCTGGTCGTCAGCATCCTCTGAATCGAAATCTCGCGTCTTTGCGCTAAATCAAATCAGGCGCAGGAGGCGGTTCGCGCGTCGACCGTGCCGAGGTCGCGGCGGGTGGATCAGCGCGCCAACTCGTCCTGCGCCAGCCGGCCGTCGATGATGTGCACGCGCCGTTGCATCTGAGCGGCGAGGTTGAGGTCGTGCGTGACCGCGACGACAGTCTTGCCGCGCAGCGTGACCAGATCGCGCAGGATGCCGAACACCTGCGCGGTCGCGGCGGTGTCGAGGCTACCGGTCGGCTCGTCGGCGAGGATCACCGGCGGATCGTTGGCGAGCGCGCGCGCCACCGCCACGCGCTGGCGCTGGCCGCCCGACAATTTGTCCGGCGTCTTGCGCAGATGCTCGGCCAGCCCAAGCGACGCCAGCAGCTCCTCGGCACGCTGGGTGATGGCGCGCGGCGACAGCCGTGCCAGCGCGCGCATCGGCAGCGCGACGTTCTCGGTGATCGAGAATTCCGGCAGCAGGAAATGAAACTGGAAGACGAAGCCGAGCCGCGACAGCCGCACCTCGGCGCGCTCATCCTCGCTCATGCCGGTCGTCGAGCGGCCGTCGATCAGCACGTCGCCTTGGCTCGGCAGGTCGAGCAGGCCAAGCAGGTAGAGCAGGGAGGATTTGCCCGAGCCCGACGGTCCGGTGATGGCGATGAGCTCGCGCGGATGGATCACGAGATCGATGTCGGCGACCAGCGTCACCGGCACCTCGCCAGGCAGCACCTTCGTCACTTGCCGCGCCTCGATCAGGGGCGGGCTCACGTCGCCCCCCGGATGATGTCGACCGGATGCAACCGCGCCGCGGCGCGGGCCGGAAAGTAGCCGGCGACCGCGCTGGAGATCAGCGCGACCGCGCCCGCCAGCAGATAGTGCTTCAGCGAATACAGCACGGGCAGATGATTGTAGTCGGAGAACGGCGTCTTGAACTCGAGCGAGGCCAGCCCGCGGGTAAGCAGGTAGCCGAGCGCCCAGCCGAGGGCGGCACCGGTCAGGCCGATGAACAGCGCCTCGACGATGAAGATGGTGCGGACCGTGCGGTCGCGGAAGCCGAGCGACTTGAGGATGGCGATGTCGCGGGTCTTCTCGTGGGTGATGGTCGAGATGATGTTGTAGGTGCCGAAGCTCGCGACCAGCAGGATGGCGCCGACGATGGTGTACATCAGCACGTTGCGCAGCGTGATCGCCGCCAGCAGGTCCTCCTGCGCCTCCTGCCAGGAGACCGCCTTGTAGCCGGTCTGCTCGCCGATGCGCTCGCTGATCAGGCGCGCCTGCATCGGATCGTTGGTGCGGACGCGGATCTCGTTGATGATCCCGGTCTGGCGCTCCAGGATCTGCGCGGTGCGCAGCAGCACGTAGCCGGTGGTCTCGTCGGTGCCGCGGAAGCCGGAATGGAAGATGCCGACGACGGTCGCGTTCATGCTGATGCCCTGGGCCGAGGCGAGGGTGATGTTGGAGTTCACCCGCGCGCCGATCTTGGCCGCGAGCCGGTCGCCGAGCAGGATCGCATGCGAGGACCGGTACAGCGAATTGAGGTTGCCCTGCCGCATGTGGCTCGCCAGCGTCGAGACTTGGCCCTCCGTGCGCGGATCGATGCCGATGATTGCGACCGTCAGGTTGCGGCCGGCGAAGCGCAGCACGGCCTTGGACTGCACCGACGCCGTCAGCGCGCCCGGCACCCAGCCCTGCAGCGAGGCGATGGTGGCCATCGGGTTCTTGATGCCAGGGCGGCGGATATTCGGGGTCAATCGATGATATTCGGCCGCCGCATAGACTTGGTCGGCCGGCTGGCGGGTCGGCTGGCGCAGCTCGTCGGTGATCGAAATGTGCGGCAGCGCGTCGACCAGCGTGCGGATGAAGTCGTCCTGGGAGCCCTCCATCATCGCCGCCATCATCACCGAAAACGCCACGCCGGTCATGACGCCGGCGATCGCGACCAGCGTCTGGCGGGCGCGGTGGCGCACATGGGTCCAGGCGATGGTCAGGACGAGGCTCATGGCACGGACGTCTCGGGCTCGATCACGCGAATCCGCTCGCCGTCCTTGATGTCGGCCGTCGCCGGCGCCGCGACCAGCTCGCCCTCGCGGGCGCCGTCGAGGATCTCGACCGCCGCGGAGCCGCGGATGCCGATCCGCACCGCGCGCCGGTGCACACGGCCGCCATCGATCACCATGAGGCTGTTGTTGACGACGGCATTGGCCGGCGCGAGCAGCGTGTCGCCCGTCTCGCGGCTGACGATGTTGGCCTCGACGCTCATGCCGACGCGCAGCGGCGTGTTGTCGGGCAAGCCGATCCGCACGCGGAACGTCTTGGCCACGGGATCACCCGCCGGCGTGATCTGCTTCACCGTCCCGGGCAGGGCCTGGTTGCCGAACGCATCGGCGCGCAGCAGCGCCTTCTGCCCGACCTGGACACGGGGGATGTCCTCCTCGTTGACGTCGGCGACGACCCAGAGCGGCTTCTCCAGGCCGACGCGGTAGAGGATGGTGCCGGGATCGACCATGTCGCCGACCTCGCCGTCCTCCTTGAGGACGACGCCGTCCATCGGCGCCACCAGCTTGAAGTAGTCGAGGCGCTGGGTCTGGGCCGCGATCTGGGCGCGGATGCGGGCAAGATCGCTTTCGGAGCGCTGGTACGCTTGCGAGGTGGCCGCGCCGCGTGCCAGTAGCTGCGTCTGCCGCTCGAATTCGAGGCGCTGGAATTCCTCCTGTGCGCGCAGATCGTTCAAGGTGGCCAGCGCCTCCTTGTCGTCGAGCCGCGCCAGCACGTCGCCGGCCTTGACCAGCTTACCCTCGCAGCGGCAGCGCTCGACGATGCGGCCGCGGACCAGGGGCGTGCTCCGCGACCACGTCTCAGGCTCCACCGCGCCGGTCGCATACACGATCTCGGCCGCCGTGCCGCGGGTGATGCGGGCGGTCGCGATCAGCGGTCCACGCACCCACCATGCGGCAAGCCCGGCCAGCGCGCCGAACAGCAGGATGATCGAGAGCAGGCCGCGCCACGGAAAACGACGCCGGCCGCGATCGACGGCCGGCGGGGCAGCAATGGCGTTGGATCGGTCCGGCGTCAGCATGTCCATGATCGAACGGACCCTGCGACGGGAGAAAGGCTATACTTAGCCGGCAGTACCCGTCGCCACGCGGGGCGGAGCCATCTTGAAGTGCTGTTTGGCATAGGCGACGATCTGGCGATCGGTCGGGTGATCGGCAGCTTCGACGCCGACGATGCGCTTTCCGACCGCAGGATGCTTCTCGTGCAGGTACTTGGCAAGCTCGGTCTTGGCGCCGGCCGGGCCGATGATCAGGATCTCGCCGGCGTCATCGAGCGCGTGCGCGACCTCCTCGAGGAAATTCTTGTCGGGCGCCGCGTGGCCGCTGCCGATCTCGTTGGCCTTGTGGTGCAGGTGCTTGGTCTGCAGGTGTGGATGCAGCGTCAACTCGTCGGCACCGGTCAGTCCGATATGGAACACCTTGGCCTCGCTGTGATCGAGCCACACGACGGCATGGAAATGGGTCGGCATATTCTGGTCCTTGTCAGCAAATCGCCGCGTGGCGGCCTTGCGCGTTCGCTAGGGAACGCCCGCCGCGGAAGGCGGCACTCGTTGTGAAGCAAACCTTAGCGAGCCCGATCGTGGCCGGCTTGATGCAGGTCAACGGACGCGGGGACCACCCCCCGCGCCCATGATGTGCGGGGTTTACTTCGGCGCAGGCGGCTTCGGCAGCGGCTTGTCCTGCCGCTTCGACCAGGAGATGTAGTAGGCCACGGTGGTCATGATCGCGATGCCCGCCGCGCTGACGAGGATCTGCGCCAGCAGCGAACCTGAGCTCAGCATCAGGGTGAAGTGGCCGATGAAGGACAGGAACACGCCGACGCAGAACACCGCCAGCGACTGTTGGCCGCAGACGATGAGGGGATCGAACGCCTTCCACTCCAGGCCCGGCCATTCCTTCGGCACGAACCGGATGACCAAAATGACGATCACCACGAAATGCAGGAAGCGGTACGGCGCGAGATTGGTCTTGTCGTTGGGATTGAAGGCCGAATAGAGCCAGTTCGGAAACATCGATCCGAGCTCGGGGAAGCGGCCGGCCATCGTCATGACCAGGGCGAGCACCATATAGGCGATGCAGAAATACAGCGTGGCCGGCGCCATGATGATGCCCATCGAGCGGCGGGCACCGCCGAGCGCGCACCACGAGCCGAACACGAACAGCACCTGCCAGCAATACGGATTGAAGTACCAGGTGCCCGCCGGATAGGCCGCGAAATTCCAGCCCATCTGTCGCGCCACGAGCCAGAGCACGATCGAGGCGATCATGGTCAGGTCGGGCTGGCGCAGCATCATCCACAGCACCGGCGGGAAGAAGCCCATCAGCACGATGTAGAGCGGCAGCACGTCGAGATTGACCGGCTTGAACTTCAGGATCAGTCCCTGGGCCAGCGTATCGCTGGCGTGGTCGACGAGGCCTGCGACGTTGAACTCGTCGATGATCTCGGAGACGCCGAACCGCGTCGCCAGATAGCTGATGGCCACGATATAAATCACGAACAGCACGATGTGGGCGACGTAGAGCTGCCACACCCGCTTGAACAGCCGGGTGGCGCCGACGATGAAGCCGCGGTCGATCATCATGCGCGCATAGACGAACGAGGCGGTATAGCCGGAGATGAACACGAACAGGTCGGCGGCGTCGCTGAAGCCGTAATTCCGCGTGGTGATCCAGTTCACCACATTGTCCGGGATGTGATCGAGAAAGATCGCCCAGTTGGCGATTCCGCGAAACAGGTCGAGCCGAAGGTCGCGCCCTCGCTCGGGCAGCGTGGCATTGATTTTCATGGCCGCTTCAACGCACTGTTTTGAATGGAAAGCGTTCGGGGAGCAGAGGCGCCGTGGCAGTCGACCGAGATTGTCACGGGACGGCAGAATGACTATACGGGGCACGATAGACGGTCATGTCCAGGATGGGAATCACCGTTCCGTGCCGACGCTTGCCTGTACCCCATCCCGGCCGTTTCCGCCAAACGCATGACGACGCAGCTTCCAGGGGCTCTTCCAGCCATGACCGCACGCATTTTCAAGCCCGCCAAGAACGCGATGCAATCGGGCAAGGCCAAGACCCGGGACTGGCAGTTGGATTATGAGCCGGAGCAGCCGCGTTCGGTCGAGCCGCTGATGGGCTGGACGTCCTCCTCGGACATGAAGCAGCAGGTCACCTTGCGCTTCGACACCAAGGACGAGGCGATCGCCTATTGCGAGCGCAAGGGCATTCCCTATCAGGTGATCGAGCCGAAGGAGCCGGTGAAGCGGCAGATCGCCTATGCCGACAATTTCTCGTTCCGCCGCGGCGAGCCCTGGACGCATTGAGGGGCCGGCCCGGCCGTCGTCCGTTCACCCTGTTTGAGGCGGCCCGCCGGGGATGGGCAGCGGCGCGTCCTTGGACAGGCCGAGCACCGGGAAGCTCCTGATGGCCCGGACGCCGGGCAGGGCGGCGAACTGGCGGAGCTGGCGGCTCATGCCTTCGACCCCGGTCGACACGCATTTCAGCAGAAAATCCGCATCTCCCGACAGCCGCCAGCATTGCTGGACCCAGGGCAACGTCACGATCGCGGCCTCGAACGATTCCAGCGCCGTCTGGTGCTGGCTGTCGAGCTGAATCGACACGAACGCGACCACCTCATAGCCCAGCGACCGTTCATCGACGCTGGCGCGGATGGACTTGATCACGCCGCTGCTGCGCAGCGTCCGCACCCGGCGCAGGCAGTTCGGATGCGAGATCCCCACCCGGTCGGCGAGCTCGTTCATGCGGATCCGGCCATCCGCCTGGAGCTCCGCCAGGATCCTGCGATCGATCGCGTCGAGCTCCGGGCTGCCAGCCATCGGCGCGGCCCGTTCAGCCGATCGGGTGATCAGGCCGGCCACCGCCGGCCTGATCGGTCCCGACGGTGCGCGGCATGACGCCGGAGAGCACGAGCTTCTCGTGGGCCGCGATGATCGCCTCCCTGGTGAGCCGGCCGCCAGGACGGTACCAGCTGCACAGCCCGGTCAGGAGCGCGATGATGGCAAAGGTCGCGACCTGGATGTCGTCGACGTCGAACACGCCTTGCGCCACACCGTCGCCGAGGATGTCGGCCAGCCGGCGCTCATAGGCGCCGCGCAGCGCCACCACCGCCTCATAGTTGCGGGGATCGAGGCTGCGCAGCTCCGAATTGGCGATGAAGACCTCGCGCTTCCGGGTCATGTGATAGCTGACGTGGAAGGCGACGAACGCCCGCAGGCGTTCGACGGGGCCATGGGTGTCGCGCAGCGCTTGGTCGAGCTCGCGCAGGAGATTGTTGATGTGGTCCTGGATCAGCTCCGCCAGCAGCTCCTGCTTGGTGCTGATGTGATTGTAGAGCGAGCCTGGCTGGATGCCGACCTCGGCGGCGAGCTGGCGGAGGCTCATGGCCTCATAGCCGTGCTGGAAGATCAGCCGCAGGCCGGCCTTGCGGATCGCCTCCATCGTCGTCGGACCATGTGACCCGATCGTGCGCGCCATCTCGTCCTCGCTGGACCGTCCCGGTGCCGATCGCGGCGGATCCGCCACGGGAGGGGCCCGTAGTGAAGTCTGAAAATTCCGTGGTCTCAAGCAAATGCTGCTCGCCCCGGACCCTACAACAATCCGCTTGAGAATAGAATTTAAAAACGTATGATCGTTTAATTCGAGAAGGACGGACGGCCGCAGACCGGGCCGCCGACGGGCAGGGAGGACAGCATGCGGGCAAAGATGGTACACCCGGGCTCTCAGCGGCCTGAACGGCCGCGACCGCTCTGACGCGTGCTCCCACGGCTTCCCCCTCCAGCCTCGCAACGAAGACGCCGGTCATGACGCTTCACTCCACGATCGATCCATCGTCCTCCGATTTCGCCCGCAATGCCGACGCCATGCGCGCGCTGGTCGCCGACCTCAGGACGAAGCTGGGGCAGGTCGCCGAGGGCGGCGGCGAGGCCTCGCGCAAGCGGCATCTGTCGCGCGGCAAGATGCTGGCGCGTCAGCGTGTGGACCTGCTGCTCGACCCTGGAACGGCGTTCCTGGAGCTGTCGCCATTGGCCGCGCACGGGCTCTATGGCGGCGACGTCCATTCGGCGAGCATCGTCACCGGCATCGGCCGCATTGCCGGCCGCGAATGCGTCGTCGTCGCCAACGACGCCACCATCAAGGGCGGCACCTACTACCCGATGACGGTGAAGAAGCACCTGCGCGCCCAGGACATCGCGCGGCAGAACAACCTTCCTTGCGTCTACATGGTCGATTCCGGGGGCGCGTTCCTGCCGCTGCAGGACGAGATCTTCCCGGACGAGCGGCATTTCGGCCGCATCTTCTACAATCAGGCGCAGATGTCGGCGCAAGGCATCCCGCAGATCGCGATCGTGATGGGCTCGTGCACCGCCGGCGGCGCCTATGTGCCGGCGATGTCGGACGAGAGCATCATCGTGCGCAATCAGGGCACGATTTTTCTTGGCGGCCCGCCGCTGGTGAAGGCGGCGACCGGCGAGGTCGTCACGGCCGAGGAACTGGGCGGCGCCGACGTGCATTCACGCCAGTCGGGCGTCACCGATCACTACGCACAGAACGACGCCCATGCGATCGGTATCGCGCGTCGCATCGTCGGCACGCTGAAGCCGCCGGGCGCGCGCAGCGCGCTGAATATGCGCGAGGTGCGCGAGCCGCGCTATGCGGCGGAAGAGATCTACGGCGTCGTGCCGGTCGACGGCCGCAAGCCGTTCGACGTGCGCGACATCATCGCGCGGGTGGTCGACGGCTCGGAGTTCGACGAGTTCAAGAAGCTCTACGGCCAGACGCTGGTGTGCGGCTTCGCCCACATCTGGGGTCATCCGGTCGGCATCATCGCCAACAACGGCATCCTGTTCAGCGAGAGCTCGCTGAAGGGTGCGCATTTCATCGAACTGTGCTGCCAGCGCAACATTCCGCTGGTGTTCCTGCAGAACATCACCGGCTTCATGGTCGGCAAGAAATACGAGGCCGGCGGTATCGCCCGTGACGGCGCCAAGCTGGTGACTGCGGTCGCGACCGCGTCGGTTCCCAAGTTCACCGTGGTGATCGGCGGCTCCTACGGCGCCGGCAATTACGGCATGTGCGGCCGCGCCTATGCGCCGCGTTTCCTCTGGATGTGGCCGAACGCGCGCATCTCGGTGATGGGCGGCGAGCAGGCCGCGATGGTGCTGAGCCAGGTCCGCCGCGACGGCATCGAGGCCAAGGGCGAGAGCTGGCCTGCGGAAGAGGAAGAGAAATTCCGCAGCCCCATCCGTGCGCAATACGAGGCCCAGGGCAATCCCTACTACGCGACGGCGCGGCTGTGGGACGACGGCGTGATCGATCCCGCCGATACCCGCCTTGTGCTCGGGCTCGGATTGTCTGCCGCCGCCAATGCCCCGGTCGAGCCGACCAAATTCGGCCTGTTCAGGATGTGATCATGGCTCGTCCCGGATTGTATCGTCGTTTTCGCAAGCTCCTGATCGCCAACCGCGGCGAGATCGCCGTGCGCGTCATCCGCACGGCACGCGCGATGGGATTGAAGACCGTCGCGGTCTACTCCGAGGCGGATCGAAACGCGCTGCATGTCGCGCTCGCCGACGAGGCGGTGCTGCTCGGCCCCGCACGCGCCCGCGATTCCTATCTTAACATCGAGCGCTTGATCGAGGCTGCGAGGCAGACAGGCGCCGAGGCGGTTCATCCCGGCTATGGCTTCCTGTCCGAGAGCGCCGAATTCGCGCAGACCTGTCTCGACGCGGGCCTGGTGTTCGTCGGGCCGACGGCCGCGATGATCACCGCGATGGGTTCCAAGTCCGGCTCCAAATTCCTGATGGAGCAGGCCGGCGTGCCGCTGGTGCCCGGCTATCACGGCGAGGCGCAGGACGAGGCGACGCTCGCCAATGAAGCCGCGCGGATCGGCTTTCCCGTTCTGATCAAGGCCTCCGCCGGTGGCGGCGGCCGCGGCATGCGCGTGGTCAATGCAGCCGGCGATCTCGCTGATGCCGTCACCAGCGCCAAGCGCGAGGCCAAGGCGGCGTTTGGCGACGACCGTGTGCTGATCGAGAAATTCGTCCAGAACCCGCGCCACATCGAGGTGCAGATCATCGGCGACAGCCACGGCAATCTGGTGTCGCTGTTCGAGCGCGAATGCACCTTGCAGCGTCGGCACCAGAAGGTGATCGAGGAGGCGCCGTCGCCGACGCTGACGCCGGAGCAGCGGGAGACGGTCTGCGCCGCGGCGCGTCGCGCGGCCGGCGCGGTCAACTATGTCGGGGCGGGCACCATCGAGTTCGTCTCCGACGGCCGCGACGTGTTCTTCATAGAGATGAACACGCGCCTGCAGGTCGAGCATCCCGTCACCGAGTTGATCACCGGCGTCGATCTCGTCGAATGGCAGTTGCGCGTCGCCTTCGGCGACGCGCTGCCGCTGACGCAGGACCAGATCCGCTTGCATGGCCATGCCATCGAGGCACGCGTCTACGCGGAGAATCCCGCCAAGAATTTCATGCCCTCGGTCGGCACGATCAAGACCTGGCGGCTTCCCGCTGAAACCGGCGGCCTGCGCATCGATGCCGGCTATCGCGAGAGCGATGTGGTCTCGCCCTATTACGACGCGATGCTCGCCAAGATGATCGCCTGGGCGCCGACCCGCGAGGTCGCGATCGAGCGGCTCAACCGCGGCCTTGAGGACACCGACGTCCGAGGTATCGTCAGCAACATCCCGTTCCTGTCGTCGCTGCTAACGCATCCCGACGTCGTGGCGAACGCGATCGACACCGGTTTCATCGAGCGCCATCTGACACATCTGACCCCGTCGGGGGCGGTGGCCGGCGACCTCGAGCTCAGTGCAGCCGTCGCGGCCATTCTCATCGGCGAGCAGACTGCGGCCAAGGAGCAAGGCTCGCCGTGGCGCGCATCCGGTTGGATGCCGGTGGGGCTGCGGCAGCGCGTGTTCTCGTTCCGCCAAAGCGCTGGGAATGAACCGCGGACCGCCACGCTGGCCTATGGTCCCAGCGTGCAGCGCCTGTCGATCGAGGGCCGTGAGACCTCGTTCTCGGCACTTCCGACTGATGACGGCGGCTTCGACCTTGTGTGCGACGGCGTCAAATCCCATGTGGTGGCCGTCATCGAGGGCCATGAGCTGTACCTGCGGACCCGCAACGGCCGTTTCGATCTGCATTGGATCGATCCGTTCGGCGGTGACGACGAGGAGCAGGCCGGCGAGGACAAGATCGTGGCGCCGTTGCCGGGGACCGTCGTGGCGCTGCTTGCGCAGGAAGGCGCCGTCCTGGAGAAGGGTGCGGCGATCCTGACGCTCGAAGTCATGAAGATGGAGCAGACCCTGCGGGCGCCGTTCGCAGGCCGGCTCAAGGCGATCAAGTGCAAGGTCGGCGACATCGTGCAGGAAGGCGTCGAACTGGCGGACCTCGAACCGTCCGCCTGATCCTCGAACCGAAGAGGTCGGCATGAGCGAGAGCGTGCGCATCATCGAAATGGGCCCGCGGGACGGCCTGCAGAACGAGAAGATGTCGATCAGCGTCGCCGATCGCATCGCCTTCATCCGCGCGCTGGTCGCGGCGGGCCTGACCACGGTCGAGGTCGGCGCCTTCGTCTCGCCCAAGGCGATCCCGCAGATGGTGGGCTCGGACGAGGTCATGCGCAGCGTGGCTGCACTGCCCGGCGAATTCCATGTGCTGGTGCCCAATGTGAAGGGCTATGAGGCCGCGCGCGCCGCCGGCGCCAGGGTGATTTCCGTGTTCACTGCGGCCTCCGAGAGCTTCTCCCGCGCCAACATCAACTGTTCGATCGCGGAGTCGCTGGAGCGCTTCAAGCCGGTGATCGCCCACGCCAGGACCGACGGCATCAAGGTGCGCGGCTACGTCTCCTGCGCGCTTGGCTGTCCCTATGAAGGTGAGATCAAGCCGCAGGCCGTAGCCGGCGTAGCCAAGGCGCTGTGGGATCTGGGCTGCTACGAGGTCTCGCTGGGTGACACGATCGGTGTCGGGACGCCGCTCAAGGCCAAGCAGATGCTGCGCGCCGTCTGCGACGATGTGCCGGTGACGCATCTGGCGATGCATTTCCACGACACCTACGGCCAGGCGCTGGCCAATCTCTATGCGGGCATGGAGGAGGGCGTCCGCGTCATCGATGCCGCGGCCGGCGGCCTCGGCGGCTGCCCGTTTGCGCCGGGCGCGACTGGCAACGTCGCGACCGAGGACGTCGTCTACATGCTCGAAGGCATGGGCATCCGCACCGGCGTCGACATGACGAAACTGCTGGCCGCCACCAACGACATGAGCCGGCTGCTCGGTCGGCCACCCGTCAGCCGTGTTGCAGCGGCGCTGAACGCGAAGAACAGGCGAATAGCGAATGGCGAGTAGCGAATAGGGGGCCCACTCGCTAGATCCCTATTCGCTAATGCCTATTCGCCATTCACGGGCCGCGTCAGCGGCTCAGATCCGGCCCCATCACGAGATCCGGCAGCGCCGTCGAGATCTGCGGCACGAAGCAGAGCAGCAGCACGGCGGCCATCATCAGCAGGACGAACGGCAGCGTGCCCCAGATCACCTCGCGCAGCGGGATGTCCGGCGCGACGTTCCTGATGACGAAGATGTTCAGACCCACCGGCGGGTGAATCAGGCCCATCTCCATCACGATCGTCATCACCACGCCGAACCAGATGATGTCGAAGTTTGCTGCCCGCAGAGGCGGCAGGATGATCGGGGCAGTCATCAGGATGATCGATACCGGCGGCAGGAAGAAGCCGAGCACGACCACCATCAGCAGGATCGCGAACAACAGTTCCCAGCGCGGCAGGTGCATCGCCACGATGGACTCCGCCACCGACTGCGAGATGTGCAGGTAGCTCATCACGTAGGAGTACAGCAGCGACATGCCGATGATCAGCATCAGCATGGTCGATTCGCGCAGCGTCGCCTTCATGATGGGCGCGAGATCGGCCGGGCTCCAGACGCGGTAGATGATCGCGATCAGCACGAGCGCGAGGATACCGCCGAGACCGGCTGTTTCCGATGGCGTGGCGAGGCCGCCATAGAGCGCGACCATGACGCCGGTCAGCAGCAGCACGAACGGAATCACGCGTGGCAGCACGGAGAAGCGCTGCGCCATCGTAAAATCGTCCTTGGTCAGGATGTCCGACCACGCGCCCGATTTCTCATAGACGGCTTTCGCGCGCGCATATTCCTGCCGGAAGCGCACCACCGAATAGACGCCGAACAGGGTCACCAGCAGCAGCCCGGGGCCGATACCGGCCAGGAACAGCCGTCCCAGCGATTTCTCCGCCGCGATCGCGAACAGGATCATCGTAATCGAGGGCGGCAGCAGAATGCCGAGCGTGCCGCCGGCCGCGATGATGCCGGCGGCGAAGCCCCCGGAATAGCCGCGCTTGCGCATCTCGGGAATTCCGGCCGAGCCGATCGCCGAGCAGGTCGCGGGGGATGATCCCGCCATCGCCGCGAACAGCGCGCAGGCGAACACGTTGGCGACGCCCAATCCGCCGGGCACGCGATGCAGCCACGCATGCAGCGCCGAGTAGAGGTCCTGGCCTGCGCGGGAGCGGCCGATCGCCGCGCCCTTGAGGATGAACAGCGGGATCGACAGCAGCGTGATCGACGCCATTTCCTCGTAGACGTTCTGCGTGACCGTATCGAGCGACGCGGCAGGCATGTAGATGGCCATGAACACGACGGCCACGGCGCCGAGCGCGAACGCGATCGGCATGCCCGCGAACATCGCAAACAGGGTCGAGAGTCCGTAGGCAACCCCAATCCCGAACACGCTCATCGACGCGCTCCGGTCAGCGGAGCCACGATCTGCAGCAGCATCTGCAGGCACAGCAGGGTCATCCCGGCGGCCATCAGGCCGTAAGGAATCGCCAGCGGCGGCGACCACATCGAATTCGAGACCTGACCATCGACCCAGGCCTCATGTGTCAGGGTCCAGGATTTCCAAGTGAAGAAGGCACAAAACAAAAAGCTCGCGACGTCGACCAGCCAGAGCCTGATCTTGTTGGCGAGCGGCGACATCAGCCCAACGAAGGCTTCGATGCTGACGTGGCCGCGATGCTCCTGCACATAGGCCGCAGTCATGAAGGTGGCGCCGACGAGCAAGAACACGGCGGCTTCGTCCTGCCAGTAGTTGGCGGCCTTGAACAGTGCACGGCCCGCCACGCTGTAGCTCAGGATGAGGCAGGCCGCGACCAGTGCGAACGCGGCCAGAACCACGATGATGCGATTGAGCAGCGAGACAACACGCTGGAGCGGCGCCAGCGGACCGCTGGCGCCGATGGCTGTCGTGGCCTCGGTATCGATAACGGGCGCGTGCATCAATCAGGCCGCGACGTCGGAAGCGAGCTTGAGGAGCTTGGCGCAGTTCGCAGACTTGCCGCCATAGTCCTTCCAGGCCGTGTCACGGGCAATGTCGCGCCATTTGTTGACGGTCTGGACATCGAGCTCCACAACCTTCGCGCCCGCCTTTTCGTAGACCTTGGCAACTTCGATGTCGTCGTCCTGCGCGCCCTTGCGCCCGAACGCCTCCATCTCCGCGCCGACCGCCAGGAGGATGTCCTGCTGGTTCTTCGGCAGCTTGTCGAACGAGGCCTTGGACATCATCAGCGGCTCGAGCATGAACCAGTACGACGCCTTGGCGCCGGAGGTCAGGGCCTTCGACACTTCCTCCAGGCGGAACGAGATCAGGCTGGTCGACGAGGTGATGCCGGCATCGCAGGCGCCGGTCTGCATCGCGGTGTAGATTTCGTTCGATGGCACCGACAGCACCGAGGCGCCGGCGGTCTGCAGCACCATGTCCATCTCGCGCGAGCCGCCGCGCACCTTCATGCCCTTGGCGTCCTCCGGCGTCACCAGCGGCCGCGATCGGCTGGCAACGCCGCCCGCCTGCCAGACCCAGGTCAGCAGGATGATGCCCTTGTCGGCCAGAAAATCGCTCAGCGTCTTGCCGACCGGCTCATTCTTCCAGCGCATGCCCTGGTCGTAGGTCGTGACCAGACCCGGCATCAGCGCGATGTTGGTCTCAGGCACTTCGCCGCCGGCGTAAGGCATCGGATAGAGGCTGATGTCGAGCGCGCCCTTCCGCATGGCCGAGAACTGCGCGACGGTCTTGATGAGCGAGGAGTTGGGATAGATCTCGGTCGCGATCTCGCCGCCGGAGCGCTTCGCAACCTCTTCGGAGAACACCCGGCAGAGCCGGTCGCGGAAATCGCCCTTGTCAATGGTGCCGCCGGGAAACTGGTGAGAGATCTTCAGCGTCGTTGCTGCGTGGGCCGTACCGGTTCCAAAACGCAGCATGGCCGGCGCAGCGAGCGCGGATGCGATGACATGACGGCGTGTGAGCATGAGATTTCCCCTGAACAACTTCTGGTTGGGTTCCCGACCCGGTTCGTTGGCGTGACTTATACCAGCCAATCTGTCGAGCTTACCTCTAGCCGAACTAGACAGTTCGTTCGAGGCCAAATGCATGGGAAGCGACATATTGCTGCGGCGCACGTACCGGCCTGTGAATCCCTTGCGCGGTTGTACTAACATGATCTTGCCGGGCAAAATTGTGTCCTCGATTCCGGAACGGGACGCATTCGAGTCAAATTTGATCGAACAAAATTCTCGCCCGCGCTCGTAACAATCGCCTTCATCGGAACGTCGATATCCAAGAACGGCGCGTCCGTCGCCGTCGAACCCCGTCATACGAAGGAGCGATCATCATGACCAATCGTAGCCGCCTCATCCTCGGTATCTCCGCTGCCGCCCTCGCGTTCAACGTGGCCGTCGCGCCGGCGGCCTTCGCGGAGGACAAGATGAGCAAGGACGATGGGATGAAAAAGGGCGCGATGTCCCACGACGGCATGAAGAAGGACTCGATGGCGAAAGACGCCATGAAGAAGGACGATGCCATGTCCAAGGACGGGATGAAGAAGGACGACGGCATGATGAAGAAGAACTAGCTCGTCTCGCACGGCATCGTGCGATGGGACGACCGTATCAGTCCCATCGCCGATGAATTGAGGAGTCGCGCGATGCCGGACGCGACGACACGCAGGTCTCGTGGCGGCGGCGTCGCTGCTTACTTCTTCTTTCCACGGGCCTTGCGCGCGGCGTAGCGCGCATCACGCTTCGCCTTCTGCTCAGCTTCCATCTCGGCCAAGCGGGCGGCTTCTTCTTCCGCCTCGCGCGCAAGCCGGGCACTCTCGGCGGCCTTGGCCTCTTCCTCGAGACGCTGTTGCTCAGCCTTGGCGGCCTCGCGCTCCAATCGCTGCTGCTCGCGGCGGGTGGCGGCGGCCTCGCGCTCCTGCCGTCGCTTCACGACTTCGGGATCGTCCGGTCCCGGCTGCGATTTGAACTTCTGCACGATGCTCTGGCGGGCCTGCTGCGCGGCCTTCTGCCGATCGGCAAATCCAGGTTCCTTGAATCCTCTCATGGAGACGTCGTCACTTCGCTATTTGGGTGTTCGATCAGGGTGTGGTCGGTCAGGGGCTGCACGCGCCGCCAGGCAATTCTTCCACGAGTTCGTGAACACGAGCGGAGGCCGACGCGAGCCCGTGTGTATAGGATCGCATGCGTCGATGACAAATGCTTTATCGCCGCTCCTCCACATCCGTCCTGCCTGGCGCTTGCATGGCGCTCGCCGGAGGCTATGTAACCATCCCCGTCGCTGACGCAGGTCGGCCGGCCGTGAGTCGCTTCACGCCTCGCGGGCACCAGCGCACCGCCCGGGTGCGACATCCAACGGAGTTGACCGGCATGACCTCTGTTCGCCGCGGGCGCATGGCGCTCGGCCTCGCGCTCGTCGCTCTCGTGGTCAGCGCATGCGTGATGACGGCGGTCCTCGCCCGCCCGAGGCCCGTTTCGGCCGGTGTGCTGGGTTCCGAATGGGAATGCGGGCAGCTGTTCTGGGTGACGAGCTGTACCCGGATCGAATCGATCTCGCCGGCATCGCGCCAGCAGCAGCAACCGCACGGTGAGGCCGCTGGCCTGCGTGCCGCCTAGGCGCACCGGCGATGAGTACGCAGGGGCCGGATAGACGTGGCGCCGTGGCGGCACTCGTGTTCGCGGCGCTCGTCGTGGCCTTCGGCTTGTGGCTGGCCCGCAGCCTGACCTCCGCAAGCCGGATGCAGGACTGCCTGATGTCGGGACGAACCAACTGCAATGTGATCGTGCCCGACCGGTGACCGCCGATCTGCCCGTACCGGATCGGCAAGGCCGCGCCGGCGAGTTTGCATGATCGGAGCGGCGAATCAGCCGGCGTCTCGGTTAACCTGACGGCAGCAGGTTGACGGCAGCAGGTTGACTTGGCCGCAAAATCGTCGGGATTTTACCCGTTTGTCGCGCAAACTATGGTGTGTCCGGACCATCCACGCCGAAGCCGGCGATCCGGGATCATCAATCCGCATCACACCCCGCGTGCGCGGCAACCAGCGCAGACGGCGGGCGATCAAGGGTAGGGGAGAATGACGTTGTCCAACCAGAGCACACGGTGGCTGCCCGCGATCGCGATCCTGACCGCGGTCGTGATCCCCGCCCAAGCCTGGGCGCAAACCCAGGACCAGGCTGGTCCTGGCGCCGGGCATTCGCCCCAGGCCCGCCCGCCGGGTGTCATTCGCCAAGCGCCGACCCAGGGTGGGCAACCGGCCGGCCAGCCCCATGTCCAGATCCCGCGGCAAGCCGGCCCCATGGCCGGCCAGCCGCAGGGAGCACAGCCGGGCGCACCGCCGCGGGCTGCCGTTGGCCCTCAGGGACGTCCGCCGGGAGCCGGTCAGGGCTTCGCAGCGGGCCACGGCCCGGGCCCTGGTCCGGCGATGGCCGGGCGGGGACCGGATGCGCGTTATGCGCACGGCCGGGTCGCGGTGCGCGACTATGGTGGGCAGTCTTATCGCGGCCGCGTCGGCTGGGAGGGTGGCCGATGGCGGCACGAGGTTCACAACGGCCGCCCGGGCTGGTGGTGGGACGTCGGCGGCGTCTGGTACTATTATCCCGAGCCCATGGAAGGGCCGCCGACCTACGTGTCGGAGGACTATGCTGACGATGTGGTCTATGCGCCGTCGGCGGCCTACGAGGCGCCCCCGCCGGTTGCCTACGAGCCGGCGCCGCCTCCGGCCGAAGTCGATCCGGGCGCCAGCGCGCTCGGGGGCGCGATCATCGGCGGGGTGCTCGGCGGTATCCTCACCGGCAAGGCGGGCGGTGCCGCGGCGGGCGCCGTGCTTGGTGGTGCCACCGGCGCGATCGCCGGCGCTACGGCTGCGGCGCGACCAGGCTACTATCTGTCGCAGGGCAATTGCTACTATCGATATCCGTCGGGAGAGTATGTGGCGGTCGATCCGCGCTCCTGCTACTGAGCGCTGCCGACGGTCGGAGCGCTGCAGTGAGCTTGGTTGGCCGCTGCGGAGCTCTGGCCGAATCTCCGCAAAGCTCCGGAGCGGGAGTTGGAGCGAATCTTGATAGACTCCACTTCATTGTTCGTCACTGTTCGAGAGGTGAGAGCTCCGGGGCCATGACCAAGGCGTCCAAGCTGGTTGCCGCCAAGGGCGGAAGGGTTCTCCTGGTCCGGCGCCGGGCCGACGGGCGCTGGATG
The DNA here is from genome assembly GCF_032487555.1 of Bradyrhizobium sp. SZCCHNRI1029. Taxonomy (NCBI): domain Bacteria; kingdom Pseudomonadati; phylum Pseudomonadota; class Alphaproteobacteria; order Hyphomicrobiales; family Nitrobacteraceae; genus Bradyrhizobium; species Bradyrhizobium sp. SZCCHNRI1029. The sequence continues at coordinate 158,401 of NZ_JAUEUK010000001.1, read as the reverse complement.
TTTCCGGGTGGCCGCAAACGCGCGCAGGAGACGGCGAAGGACTGCCTGAAGCGCGAAATCAAGGAGGAGCTTCCCAAGCTCAAGCTCGGCCGGCTGCGGCTATGGAAGGAAGTCACCGCCAAAAACAAGCGCTCGGGTCGCAAGATGAGCGACGCCATCTTCATCGCCAAGCATGCCAAAGGGCGCCTGGAGATCGGAGACAAGAAGGAGATCGACCGCGCGGTGTGGCAAAAGCCCTACGGACTCAGCCTGACGCCGACGTCGCGCTACATCCGCGACCAGCTGTTTCCACGAAAGTCGGACTGAACCATCGTATGCTGGGAACATCCCGGCCGCTTGGGCGTTATCTGCCCATGCCTTACGATAGCACAGACAGACAGCCTCGCGTCCTCACGCCGGAAGAGCGTCGGGCGCGTGACGCCACCCGCAGGGCTGATGCCGAGCAGGCCATGCGCGATCACGAGGCGGCCCAGCGGGCCTTTTACGCCAACCGCGAGCGGCTCAGGGCCGAGCGTCTGGCGCGGGAGGCCGCCACCAAGTCGGGCTGACGGGCGTTCCTGTCAGCTCGCCTTGCGGCTCCGGAACGCATTCGCCATCCGCAGGAACGCTTGATCCAGCAACGCATACATGTCGCCGGTGATGTCGCAATCGAACATCGCGCGGCGCATGCATGTCATCCACTCGTCGCGCTCGGCGTCGCCGATCGGATACGGACGGTGCGCGGACATGATGCAGCGATGTTCGGCCCGCTCGAAATAAAGCGCTGGCCCGCCCAGCCATCCACTGAGAAATTCGAACAGCAACTGCTTGATCGGACCGAGATCGGCGTCGTGCATCGCGCGGATGCGGCTGGCGCCGGGCTCCTGGTCCATGATGGTGTAAAAGCGCTCCGCCAGACGGCGCACGCCGGCTTCGCCGCCGACGAGCTCATAGGGCGTCGCCTCGTTCACAACTGCTTCTGCTTCGCTGGCCGAATTCGCTGCCGTCATCGCATCTCATTTCCGCTCGCCCCTCTGCAGCCAACAAGCGGCAGAGGTATGGCGCCTTGATCTGGATCAAGCGGGAAAACGAGCGTGCGTTCGGGCTAGCGGATGCTGGCTTTGACGAGGCGCTGCCGGTCGGTGTCGGCGGCGATCTGGCGCAGCGTCTGTCGGAGCAAAGCGAGGTCGACCGGCTTGGAGAACGGCGGATAGACATTCAGGCCGAGGATCTTGCCGGCGCGGACCGTGACGTCGCGGGTCTGATCGTCGGAGCCGCTGATGATCAGCACCGGGGTGCGGGATTTGATGTCCGCCAACAGCTGCAACACCTCGGTGCCGGAGCGCTCGCCGAGATTCAGGTCGAGCGTGATGCATTCGAAATTGCGCCGGCGCAGCACGCTCATCGCGCCGTCGACCGAGTTCACGCCGGTCGTCGCAAAGCCTGCCTGCACGGCGATCTTGCGCAGGATCGACAGATGAACGTCGGCATCTTCGATCACGAGAAGTTCGTTCAGCATGGTCCCCGTGCGGCTGGTGTGTCGGCTACAGATGGACCCGCGGAACTTAAGAGGGGGTTTCTGATTTCCTCGTAAACATTCGATCCCGTAGAACAACGGAAAATCTGCACGCTATCCGCCATTGCCGCGGCGTCGCGCGGCTCAGAACGGCCGCCGGCTCGACATCGCGTTGGAGGAGCCTGGCAGATTGGTCGTCGGCGTCGAAGCGGGCGGTGGCAAGCGGCCGCGCGATTGGCGCCAGTGCTGGACGTGCAGGAGGATGCCGGCCACCAGCAGCGGCGCGACGGCGGCCACCGCCAGCAGCGGCGACAGCGGCTTGGGGGTGACCATCTCCATCGTCATCTCGCAGACCATCCAGATGGCTGCGGACGCCAGCACGAAGTCGCGGGAGGGGATGCGGAGCCAGTACAGGAAGCCGGTGATGATCGCGGCCGGCGCAATGATCGGGCCGATCATGTAGAAGTTCAGCTCGGGCGGCGTCACGGCGTCCAGAACCATCGATGCCAGCAGCCACAGGCTGAGGAACATCACAACGCCGTCGACGTATCTCATGGCCAACCTCCGCCGCGACATTTTGGCGCAATCTTTGTCCGGTTTATGGCTGTTCCGTCAAGGGCCCAGGCGTCCCGGGACGATTTGCAGCCCGATCCGATGGATTATCGCCCGCGGCCAGGCATACCGACCAGTTCCTGGTTCCACGACCATCCCCTGCTCAATCCGCCGAAAACCCGAACGGAACCGACGACGTCCGGAAATCGTCCGGCAGGATCTCGCGCCCGATCGGCGGCGCGGAGCGTGCCGCGCATTTCGGCCGGTGGCAGACCCGGCAGGCAACGCCGATCGGGGTCGGCGCGTCGGCATCAGGCCCGTGGCCGTCGCGGGTATAGATCAGCTGCCCCGCATGCTCGGCGGCGCAGCCGACCGCAATCGCCCGCTCGACGCGCACCGCGCCATAGGAGCCGCCGCCGGCGGTCACGGTGCGGGCGATCGAGAAGAACCGGCGGCCGTCGGGCAGCTCCAGCCATTGCGTCACGATCTGGCGCGGCGTCTTGAAGATGCCGTGCACCGACCACAGCGGGCAGGCGCCGCCATGCCGGGCGAACGGGAAGCCGGCGCCGTCGAGCAGCTTCGACACGTTGCCGGCGGGATCGACGCGGATCAGGAAGAACGGGATCCGTTCCGCGCCCGGCTTCTGCAGGGTGGTGACGCGATGCGCCGTCTGCTCGAAGCTGGTGCCGAACTGCCGCGCCAGCGCCTCGAGATCGTAGGCCCTGGCATCGACGGCTTTGGCGAAGATCGAATAGGGCATGATGATCGCAGCCGCCGCGTAGGCCGCGAGCGCGCGGCGCGCCAGCAGCTCGGCGGTCTTGCTGGCGAACTTGCCATCCTCGAGTGCCGCGCCGATTTCGGTGTCGAGCTCGAGATAAGCGAGCTGCCGGGCGAGCTCGAATTTCAGGCTCGCGCTGTCCAGCGAGTCCTCGATCAGCAATTGCCGGCGGTGCAGGTCGAGCCGCCTGAGCGAGCCAAGCATCACGTTCGGCGGCATGTAGCGGACCTGGAGATTATGCCGGACGCGAAAGCGCTCGATGAAGCCGGCCGGCCCGGCGGAGACCTGCGGAGCCCCCGTCGGCGCCCCCTGGAAGATGGCCTGCGCCAGCCGCTCGGCGGCATCGTCGAGCTGGGCAAAGTTGTTGCGGCGGGCGGCGAGGAAGCGGCGGACATCGGCGACGGGATCGTTGGCGTCGAAGCCGTCATTGCCAACGCGGGGCGCGCTGCCGGCCGGCACCGGAGCGCGCTGCTCGGCCAGCGCGAGCTGCTCCTCGCGATACGCCGTGTAGAGGCGCAGGAACGCCTCGGTCATGCCGGGATAGCTGACGGCGAGATCGCTGATCTCCAGCGCGGGGATGTCGATGTCGGAGAACATCGGGTCCTTGAGGACCGACTGCATCCGCGCGGTGTGGTCGGCCCCGCCGTCGCCGGCGAGATCGGCAAGGTCGATCTTGTAGGTCCGCGCCAGCCGCAGCAGCATGTCGGCCGTCACCGGCCTCTGGTTCCGCTCCAAGAGCGCCACGTAAGGCGCTGAGATTTCGAGGTCCGCGGCCATGTCGGCCTGGGTCAGGCCGAGCTCGCGCCGGAGCCGGCGCAGGCGCGGGCCCATGAAGATCGATCGTGCCGTGGCGGTGGTCATGGCCAAATTCCGGTCTTGTAATCCCCTTACAGCTATACACGAGAAGTTTGTAAAGTGTGACAAGTTTTCCGCGCAATGTCTGGTCCGCCGGCGCCGGGTGCTTACAACAGGTCCCAGGTTGTCCTTAACCAAGGGATCACGGACATGAACTTTCAACCGCGTGGACTGAACGACCAGGCTCTCCAGGGCCCCTCGTCCTACCAGGCCGAGGTCGAGGCGGCGCGTGCGCTGCTCGAGACCAACCCGACCTGGAACGGCGTCACCGCCGAAGCCGTGGCGCGCATGCGCCTGCAGAACCGCTTCAGGACCGGCCTCGACGTCGCCCGCTACACCGCGGCCGTGATGCGCGCCGACATGGCCGCCTATGACAATGATAGCACCAAGTACACCCAGTCGCTGGGCTGCTGGCATGGCTTCATCGCGCAGCAGAAGCTGATCTCGATCAAGAAGCATTTCGGCAAGACCGACCGCCGCTACCTCTATCTCTCGGGCTGGATGATCGCGGCGCTGCGCTCCGAGTTCGGCCCGCTGCCGGACCAGTCGATGCATGAGAAGACCTCGGTGCCCGCGCTGATCGAGGAGCTCTACACCTTCCTGCGCCAGGCCGACTCGCGCGAGCTCAATGACCTGTTCCGCAGCCTCGACGCGGCCCGCAAGGCCGGCGACAAGGCGAAGGAGACCGAGATCATCGCCAAGATCGACGGCTTCCAGACCCACGTCGTCCCTGTGATCGCCGACATCGACGCCGGCTTCGGCAATGCCGAGGCGACGTATCTGCTCGCCAAGAAGATGATCGAGGCGGGCGCCTGCGCGCTGCAGATCGAGAACCAAGTCTCTGACGAGAAGCAGTGCGGCCATCAGGACGGCAAGGTCACCGTGCCGCATGACGTCTTCCTGGCCAAGATCCGCGCCTGCCGCCACGCCTTCCTGGAGCTCGGCGTCGAGGACGGCATCATCGTCACCCGCACCGACTCGCTCGGCGCCGGCCTGACGCAGCAGATCGCCTTCTCTAGCCAGCCCGGCGATCTCGGCGACCAGTACAACAGCTTCCTCGACTGCGAGGAGGTCACGCCCGAGAACGCCCGCAACGGCGACGTCATCATCAACCGCGACGGCAAGATGCTGCGTCCGAAGCGGCTGCCCTCCAACCTCTACCAGTTCCGTCCCGGCACCGGTGAGGACCGCTGCGTGCTCGACTGCATCACCTCGCTGCAGAACGGCGCCGACCTGTTGTGGATCGAGACCGAGAAGCCGCATATCGAGCAGATCGCCAAGATGGTCGACCGCATCCGCAAGGTGATCCCGAACGCCAAGCTGGCCTACAACAACTCGCCGTCGTTCAACTGGACCCTCAACTTCCGTTGGCAGGTCTATGACGCGATGAAGGAGGCGGGCCAGGACGTCAGCAAGTACAACCGCGCCGAGCTGATGAAGGCGGAGTACGACGACACCCCGCTGGCGAAGGAAGCCGACGAGCGCATCCGCACCTTCCAGGCGGATTCGGCCAAGCGCGCCGGCATCTTCCACCACCTGATCACGCTGCCGACCTACCACACGGCCGCGCTCTCGACCGACAACCTCGCCCGCGAGTACTTCGGCGAGCAGGGCATGCTGGGCTACGTCAAGAACGTCCAGCGCGCCGAGATCCGCCAGGGCATCGCCTGCGTCAAGCACCAGAACATGGCCGGCTCCGACATCGGCGACGACCACAAGGAGTACTTTGCTGGCGAGAAGGCCCTGAAGGCCGGCGGCGCGCACAACACGATGAACCAGTTCGGCTGAGCTTGGCTGACTGATTAGTAAAGAGACCCGCCTGGAGCCGATGGCTTCAGGCGGGTCTCGCTTTTTGGGGCCAGGCCGCATGGCGGGCAGCGACCGCGCATCTGCAAGTTCATGTTCGGCTCCCTCCGCGACGTCATGCCCGGGCTTGTCCCGGCCATGACGAGTAACAAATCGACACCAAGTCGTGTGGCTGACGATGTTCCCATATGCGACTGTCTCATCCGGTCGCGGGAGCCCTCAGCGCTCGCTCAGCGCCAGCCGCGCGCCGAGCAGGGCGAAGCCGCTGGCGAACGCCCGGCGCAGCCACGCCATCACCCGGGGGCGGCTGACGACGCGATCGCGCACCGCTGCCGCGAACAGCCCGTAGACCACGAACACCGCGAACGTCATCGCCATGAACGTGCCCGACAGCTTGAGCATGGCGGCGAGCGGATGCGCGTCGTCCGCGGCGATGAACTGCGGCAGGAAGGCGAGGAAGAAGATCGACAGCTTGGGATTGAGGATGTTGATCAAAAAGCCGGTCAGCACCACGCGCCCGGCCGAGCGCGCCGCGTCCTTCGCGTCATCCTTGGCCTCCACCGAGCGCGCGCCACGCTCACCGAGCGTCTGCCAGGCCATGTACAAGAGATACGCAACGCCACACCATTTCAGCGCGGCGAAGGCCAGCGCGCTGGTGTGCAGCACGGCGGCAAGCCCGATGATCGCAGCGAGCATCGCCGGGATGATGCCGAGCGTGCAGCCGAACGCCGCGGCGACGCTCATCCGCGATCCCTTCGTCAGCGCCACCGCGAGCGTGTAGAGCACGCCGGTGCCGGGCGAGGCCACCACGATCAGCGAGGTCAAGAGGAAGGCGGTGGACATCGGGAAAGCTCCTTGGGCGAGACGAGGCGCATCAGCCCGCAAGGCGCGGCAGCAGCCTCGGCGCATCGCCGCGCTCGATCTCGGCGGGCTGCCGATCGCTGAACACGGGTGATGGCCACGATGTCAGGGAGCCCTCGCCATTTCAACCGGCTCGGACGCCCGATGCGGCCGCTGCATCGCCTCGAGGCGAGGGCCGGCGGCGTCGGCCTCGCCGCAGCCGGCGAGCATGACCCCGCCGATCGTGAGCCGTGGGCTCGTGCCGCAATGCGACGGCCAGGCGATGATGGCGGCGATGTTGCCGAGGAGGAGAACGGCGAGCAGGACGAGCATGGCCCGCCGTCCTGTTGGCGCGGGTGACGACATCGGGACTTCCTCACGATACGGTTGACGCGATCGCGACTGCACCGCGACGATCGCCATCGGTTCGATCGGGTGCGGCCACACATGCGAACACACGCCGCGGACGCGGCGCTTTTGCGCAGGTCGGATGTCGCCATGTAAGATCTTGTTGCTGTTCGTGCGCGCACTCCCGGCAGCCGGTGATTGCAAGCCGCGCGCGTCCGCACCGCAGGGACGCAACGGGCGACGTCGCTCAGTCCCGCCGCATGACGATCGATCGGCCTGATCATCTGAACCTCATCACGTTGCAGGGGGGGGGGGGCGGGGCAGGGGACGTGTTCGACCGTCATCGCAACGCCTTGCGCGCCCGAGCTGTGCCGGTCGTCTCGCCCCCATGAAACAGAGGGCGCGGGGAATGCCGGGTGAGGGCCTCACCCATGGCCCGCCTGCAGAAGAAAAAGCAGGCGGCAGTCACCACAGGTTCAGCCGGATCAACCCGGCATTCCCCGCGCGATGGTCTTCACGCTTATACGCGATCTCCCCGGTGTCCGGCTTGATAGCCACCGTCGCCCTCGGGGATCATCACCCCCAGGACTTGGCGCCAGCTTCGGGGCGCCAGGACCACGCGATTTCGCGTCCGCAAGGAGTCGTTCGTCCGCGCGCCTCAAGCACGCTGCGACCCGCCTGCGGCCACCGCATCCCGCGCCCAACGTCCGTGACGATCGCGATCCGCCCCTCTCGAGGAGCACGGGATGGGGACAGTCAATCATGAATTTCGGAAAAATGGAAGAGGAATATTTTTCAGAAGCGGACTGGACAGGGGTGATCGTGTTGAGCGGCCTGATGAAATAAGTTTGTCCGCGCATCCTCACAGCACATGTTGCTGGAAAGCGCAGCGCCGTCGCGCCATGATCCGGGAATGCCCACCGGTCACCGCAACCTGCGCGGGTACCGAACGCGCCGCCTTGGCATTGATCGCGAGGAAGGTCGTGGCGGAGCAACCGCGTCATGTTGATGACCCTGAATTCCCGCCGCTGGCGATCGTCTGATACATGACCACCGACGTATTTGATGCTGGGGGACGACAGCGACTGTGTCCTGTCGGCAACGTCATCGGTTTTTGATAGTCGCTCTATTCCCCCTAAGGTTGCGGCTATTGTTCCCCAGATCGGCCCCTGCTACCGCTAGTCAACAACAGTAGGGGTGCTGTGGGGGCTCAAATGGACTATTTGCGTTGGATGGCCACCTGGGTGGCCATCCTTGGAGGGGCGTGCCTTGGCGGGTGTGCTGCGCCGCTTGCGGTCAACAATGTGACCGACATCAGGTCCAGCACGGGCAGCCGAGGAATCGACGTCTACGAGCCGAAGCGCCGAACCGACGCAAGCGTGCCCGAGTTCGCGGGTGACCAGCTCGTGGAGGTGCGGACTTTTCACAATCCCGGCGGAGGAGGCGAGGTCGAGATGGCCGGGGCCTCCTGCTCACTGGAAGCCACCGGTTTCAGCGCAACCATGACGAGCCCCGCGAAGGTGCGCGTGCCGCTCTATCGCGGACAGTCGAGCACGCTTGCCGTGACCTGCCAAAAGCCCGGCTATCAAAAGCGGATGATCACGGTCGCGCCGTTCGATGCGACGCGCCAGGCTCGTCTGGCCAGCGGCGTCAACGGCGGGATCCTTGGTGCGGTCATCGTGGCAGGCATCGATGCGGCCGCCGACAACACGAAGAACGACTGGCGTTATCCCGTGGCGAAGGTCGTGCTGGAGGCCGATGCTGCCCCCGGCAGGTAAGGGACGGATCTTTCGTCATTGGCGGTTACGGTTGCGGTGACAGTGCATGAAACTGCCGCGCCAAGTAGCGAGGTCAATTTAGCGCACCGGAATTCTCGCTCAAGGCCGCCCGACCGGAGGCAGTCCCCGGGCCTGCCGCAAGCACTCGGTCTCAGACTGTCCGCGCCACCGGCAGTCGTCATACTTGATACTTGGCCGACAGGAGCGCGACCATCAGGACAGCGATCAGCACCATGCACGCCAATGCCTGACGATTGTCCGCCTTCATGGATGGCTCACGCCCGTCTAACCTGTCCCGGCGCGTCACGCTGGAAAACGTTGCGCCGTCGCGCCATGATCCGGCCGTGGCCGCATTTCATGCTGGCCGGCCGCTGCAACCTCGGCAGGCGCCACGCGTGGCGACGGCGCGTCGCCGGATACTGAACCCTGGAGTGGACGACCATGAGAGCCCTCGCGCTGATCCCCCTGATCGCATGCCTCGCCGGCTGCGGGATGGTCGACGCCGTTCAAAACGGACTTGCCTACAGCCGGGCTGTCGAAGCCGACCTCCTCGCCGAAACCGGCGTGCGTCCCGCAGTCGGCTTCAACTGGAACAACGGCACGCTGACGTCGGTCATGGTGACCTTCCCCAAGCTCTACACCGCCAAGCCGCTGTCGGAGCTGTCGGAGAAGGTCCGGGCCGCGGTGATCAAGGAATTCAAGCAGAGCCCGAAGCAGCTGGTGCTTGGGTTTGCGGTGAGCGGGTGAGGGGCTAAGGCAGTGCGGCCGCGTTACCTGACGTCGATGGAAGTTTAGTGCACTGTCACCGTAATCTGGCCGCTCCAAGAAGCACTCGGTCGGAGAAGCAGAATGTCGGAATGGCTGACGACCTATTGGCCCGCCATTCTGGTTGGCGTGGTGTTCGGAACACTCTTCTCGTTGGTCAGAATTCTTGCGCCGATTTGTCTTCAGCGCCGTCCTGTTCCTGATCGCCTACAAGGTGCTCGTCAACGCGATGGGGCATGCCGGGGCGCGATGGGATCATCAACTCGCCGGCGCCGCCCTGCTGGGGATCTTCGCCGGTTGCCTCGTGCGCCCTGGTGTCGCCCGAATGGTCAGGACATTCAGATCAACGGGACATGCCGGCCCGGAATCGTGATGACATCGCCGGTTGGTGCGGCGACAGTGCGTTCGATCCCCGCGCCGGCGCCATGCTGCGGAGCGACATCAATGCCAGGCATTCACGCCATGAGAGCCCTCGCGCTGATCCCCCTCATTGGATTACGGTGACAGTGCTGGACTGCCCCCCTGAAGTGAGACACGATAATCTCGGTGACAGGCATTCCGAGGATGACCTGTGGCAGCAAGAGGGAAGAAGCGTCAGTTCCGACGGCTTACAAGCTGAAGGCGATCAAGCGTGTCGAGCGAGGCGAAGGCGTTCTGCCTGTGGCGCGAGAGCTTGGGATATCGCGCAAGATCCTGCACGACTGGATCAAGGCCTGGAAGGCGCAAGGGCCCGACGGCTTAAACCGCAAGCCGGGACCGAAGCCCGGCCCCCGGAAGCTCAAAGCTCCAGCAACCTACGACGACAAGCGGTCCGCACTGGCGCTGGCGAATGCCCGCATCGTCGAACTCGAACGGCTGGTCGGCCGCCAGCAGATGGATCTCGATTTTTTTCGGCAAGCCTTGCGCGCATTGGAGCGGCCGGTAGCGCAAGGCAAACCCGCACCCGCATCGTCGAAGTCGTCCAAGCCATGACGTCGGAGACGACGGACTCCAATGCCGATGTGCAACGGCTCTGCCGCTTGGCCGGTCTGCCGCGCGCGACCTATTACCGGCATCTCAACAGACGCAGTCGTGAGGTGGCCGACTGCGAGTTGCGCGACCAGATCCAACGCATTTGCCTCAAGCATCCGTTCTACGGCTACCGGCGCGTGACAGCCACCATCAGGCGCAAAGGCATGGTCGTCAATGCCAAGAAAGTGCTTAGACTCATGCGCGAGGATAATCTTCTCGCGCAGCGTAAGGTGCCATTCCTGAAGCCGCTGGCAGAGCGGCCAAGGGACATTGTTGTCGTACCGAACCTCGTGCGTGGCTTGGTGCCGTCCGCTCCTGACCAGATCTGGGTCGCGGACATCACCTACGTCCATCTCGCCACGACCTTCGCCTACCTCGCGGTCATACTCGACGGGTTCTCGCGCAAGGCGGTTGGCTGGGCATTCGAGAGCACGCTCGATGCCTCGCTCGCAATCTCGGCATTGGAAAAGGCAACCGAGACCCGCAAGCCCGAGCGCGGCAGCCTGATCCATCACTCAGATCGCGGCGTGCAGTACGCCTCGATCGCCTATCGCCAGATCTTGGCGGATCGTGACATCACGATCAGCATGAGCAGACCTGGAAACCCGTTCGACAACGCCAAGGCTGAAAGCTTCATGAAGACGCTCAAGGCCGAAGAGGTTAACGGCAAGGCGTTCTCCGACATCAAAGACGCTCGTCGCCGGATCGATCGCTTCATCGCGGACGTCTACAACAAGCGACGCCTGCACTCGGCGCTCGGCTACCGATCGCCTCTTGAGTTCGAAGCCGCGTTCGCGCAAAACAAAGCACGATAGCACGTTGTGGCAACCGCTCTGTCACCGAGATTATCGTGTCTCACTTCAGGGGGGCAGTCCAGCACTGTCACCGTAATTCCGGACTTCGGTCGTCGCTTACTAATGGAAAGCTCTGGTCTGCCGTAACGAGAATTTGAAATCAAGATGATATCGAAGTTTGATCTCTATCAATGATGCAACTGCAAGCCGAATAAATGGTGGGTGGTGGAATTCGTATATTCTCTCGGGGGCGAAAGTGCGTACTTTTGGAATGATGCTCGTCGCAATCCTGCTGCTGCCGGCGACACTGACTATTACAGCGGCGGCTGAGCCGGTCAATAGTCGTGCTGAAACTTGGATTCTGGCCCAGCAAAGCAACAAGCAGGTGAGCACACCTACGCCAAAAGGAAAGTCATGCAGTCAGTCGTGCTCGAATGGAAGCAGCTGTAGCACTAGCTGCGATCCTGGCGAAAGAGCGGATTGCTACTGTAGCTCTATCAGCGGCGATGCCAAATGCGAGTGCACAAAATCAAAGAAACGGCTGCTGTCTATACAGAAAAAATGACGCGCCGAAATATCCCTGGACTACGAAGACGGAGCACCAAGTTGAACGATCGGTGCCCCCTCGGGAAAGGCGACGGCTAATATTGTGCACCGTCACCGTACTTCCCGAATTCAATAAATCAAGGACTGCAACGCTCGATTGTGCCTTGGATTGGCCGAACTAGCCAGTCGGCATGTGGACAACCTTACGCCGTCGTCATCCCAAAAAACCGCTTCACGGTGGCGGTGCACAAAAATGGAGCTATGAAGCGCCGCTTCCGGCGTACAGCCCCCGGCGCCGGTGGCGGCTTGATGATCAGGCCTTGCCCTGTGGGAAGCGCGAGAATGGCGACGCCATGCTGAGAGGCCCAAGCGTCGAATGCACGCTTCTGGGCTTCGTAGCGGACGAAACCATAATCGTCGAGCAGAACCGGGGCGCCGGGCTGGAGCTTGCTCCAGAAGTGGTCGATGGCCGCGATCTCGGGCGTGACGTTGTTCATGTCGATCGAGAGATAAGCGACGGCATTGATGTCGACGGTCGACAGGCTCGATGGGACACTGCCACGAATGATTTCGACGTTGTTGTATTCGGAGAAGTTGCGAACGGTATCCTCATAGATGTCGGTCTTGTACATCTCTCTGAAGTAGCCGAGGTTGCCGCTTGCGACCTCCTCATCGGTGACGAGGCGCTCGTCGACACCGGTAAACGTATCAAACAGAAAAAATCGACGTTGGAGGTTGTTCCAGTCGAGATAGTGCATGATCGAAGAGCTGAGCATGCCGCGACAGACGCCGCATTCGACGAAATCGCCGCCAAGGCTGACGCCGATGCTGGCGCACCACAGTGCAACATGCGTCCGCCAGAAATAGCGAGGCTCATAGCCCTCGGCGGCGGCGCCTCGTTCGTAGGCGGCGACGAAGCCGGGATCCCGCATGAAGTCATGGTTGTGCACGATCGCGGGATCGGTTCGCAGTCCGGCGTAGTCGTATACGGGTGTGTAGAGCCGGGGGCCGGCAACGTCCGGAGTCGAGGGCTCGCTCGAGTTGGTGCCGTCGTTCGCTCCGGCCAGTTGCAGCTTGAGTTTGATGAGCTCGGTCGACATCTCACGAAGCGCCAAACTCTCGCGCTGCAGGTTCTGGAGATAGCTGGCCGATACCGTCTCGGTCGGTTCGCTGGCTTGCGAATCCGGTGGGACTTGATCCTCACCTTCGTTGCCCAATCGCGCGGGATCGAGTTCGGCGGCGTCGTTCGGTCCTGCTTCGTTGTCCTGCTCGCTGGCATTGCGGGCCGACGAGACCAGCTGATGGAGCGTCGATTGGCGAATGAGTTGGAAGCCGACGCCGTTGAGCAGCCGGTTGATCACGGCGCCATAGCTTGCAGACATGCTGGCTCCACTGGCGCGAACGCCTAGCCAAAAAGGCCTTACTGGAATTCGATGAAAATGACTTGCGATACCTTTGGTTGTCGACCTTAGCACCCTGGTTGCGCAGACTGCAATTCCGGCAGACGCGGAGGTGCCGACATGATCGAGCTGACGCGCGGTGATTGGGCAGCTTCTTCGTGACATCGCCTTGGTGGAAGAGATCATGGAGACGTCCCGCCAGCTTCGCGCGAGCATCGTAGCCAAGGGAATGACTGAGGATCCAAAGCCGCGTGAGGATCGAGGGCGTTCGACTCATCGAGTATGAAATCGAGTTCCGATCGAGACGCATTCAGGCTGCCGCTTACGGGCGATCCAGGCCACGCATCGTCTTACCGATGTGCCGACGTGGCCAAGGGAGGCGTCTGCCAGGCTGACTATTCGATCGTTCGGGATCTTGGTGAGCGCGCCGGGACTCGAACCCGGGACCCCATGATTAAAAGTCACGTGCTCTACCGGCTGAGCTACGCGCTCGCTTCCAAGAAGCGGTGCGACGGCAGGGCCGTCACTGTCCGGATCGTCGGCAGGTCCCCATCGGAACGCTTTAGGCGTGGCCGTGGTTCACTGCGGCATGAGATCGGGGCGGCAAAAAACCCCGACCTTGGGCCGCATGCTGTCGTGGGCGCTGTGTAGGGGGTGGGTCCGTTCCGGTCAATAGGGCGGGCGGGGGAAACCACGGGAGATCGACGATCGTTTCGGGCGCGGCGATGACGGTGCCGTAGCCCGCCATGAGGCGCCGTCATGAGACGCCGTCGGCGCTCGAGAGAGCGGCGGCGGAGGCGACCTGCGGGGGCTCACGGGCCGTCGCGATGACCCCGGATGTCGCTGCCGCCTGCGCCCCCTCGGGCCCAGGCGTCCGCTCATCCGGGCTACGCGGCCTACGTTTCCGCAGGCCTCGCTCGGCGCTACGCCTTATCCGCCGCCTTCGTTGCCGCCGCGCTCAGCGGCGCCGGTTGCATTCCGGGCCCGGCCAGCTCGGGCACCCAGACCGGGCGCAGGCCGATCAGCTCGGCGGTGCGGACGGTGGCGTGGCGCCAGAACTCGAAGGAGTTGATGCGGGACATCTCCAGCAGCGCGATGGCGACCGCTGAGAGGAACGGCAGGCTCTCCAGGATCAGGACGGCGGCGAAGATGTAGAGCTCGGTGATGGCAAGCGTGTTGGTCACGATCAGGATGGTGGCGCCGATCAGGAGCAGGGCGCCGATCACGGCCTCCCAGAACGCCTGGAACTCGATCGACATCCGCGACAGGCCGCCTTTGGACGTGCGGGCGAACGCCAGGTGCTCGGTGATCAGGCCCTGCGCCACGGCGCGGCTGACCGTCCATTGCACTGACATCGCCGCGACCATCGCGCCCAGCATCTGCCACGGCTTCACCGCCACCCGCAGCCGGTAGAGGATCAGGAAGTGGGCAAGCGAGACCACGAAGGCGGCGAGGATCGGGATGGTCAGGATCTTGTCGGGAATGGCGATGCCGGCGAAGGCCACGATCGGCGTCCAGATCAGGTTGAGGATCGCGACCACGACGCCGAGGCTCTCGGCACCGAGCCAGTTGAGCCAGCCGAGCGAGAACTCGCGCTTCTGGTCCGTGGTCAGCCGGCTGTGGCCGGGCAGGAAGCGGCGCCAGTGCTTCTTGACGATCTGGAAGCCGCCATAGGCCCAGCGATGGCGCTGCTTCTTGAACGCCTCGTAGGTATCGGGCAGGAGGCCCTGGCCGTAGCGGGTGTTGGTGTAGTGGGTCTGCCAGCCGAGCTCCTGGATCGCGAGGCCGAGATCGGTGTCCTCGCAGATCGTGTCGCTCGACCAGCCGCCGGCCATGTCCATCGCCGCGCGCCGGATCAGGCACATCGTGCCGTGCACGATGATCGCGTTCTCCTCGTTGCGCTGAACCATGCCGATGTCGAAGAAGCCGGCGTACTCGCCGTTCATGATGTAGTGCATCAGCGACAGGTGCTCGTCGCGATGCTCCTGCGGCGCCTGCACCAAGCCGACGGCGGGGTCGGCGAAGGCCGGCACGAGGTCGGAGAGCCAGTCCGGCGTCACGACATAGTCGGCGTCGATGATGCCGATGATCTCGGCATCGACAGCGGTGCGCTCCATCGCGATGCGCAGCGCGCCGGCCTTGAAGCCCTTGACCTTCTCGGCGTTGATGAACTTGAAGCGCTCGCCGAGCATGCGGCAGTGATCCTGGATCGGCTGCCAGAACGCCGGGTCGGGCGTGTTGTTGATGATGCACACGACCTCGTAGTTCGGGTAGTCGAGGCGGGCCAGCGCATCGAGCGTCTGCTTCATCATGTCGACCGGCTCGAAATAGGCCGGCACGTGGATCGACACCTTGGGGCAGTAGCCCTCGGGCATCGCGGCGCGCTCTTGCGCGACCTTGTCGCGGGTCAAGAGGCGCCGCGGCTCGCGGCCGAAGGCGATCGCGGCGATCTCCTCGATGCGGGCCATCGCGATGAGGATCAGGGGAACCAGGAGGATCAGGCCGAGCGTCAGCGCGAAGGTCGAGCCCCAGACGAAATAGTGCACGTTCCAATAGGCGAAGACGTTGGAGACCCAGGCGCCGACGCCATGTGCCGTGATGGCGAGCATCATCGCCTGCAGCACGGTCGGCTGGCGCAGCCGCACGATCGGCAGCGACAAGAGCACGCCGACCAGGAGCGCGATGGTCGCGAGCTGCCAATAGTCGGGATTCACGATCGGGCCGGTCCAGGCGAATTTCGCCTCGCGCGCGGCGTTGAGGACGCCCCAGTACGGGCCGACGCCGCCTTCGAAATATTTCCAGGGCTGATCGATCGCCTCGACGATGTTGTATTCCATGCCGATCGAGGCGGCCTGGGCCAGAAAATTGCGCAGCACCTTCGCCTGCCGGAGCGGGCCGGGCACGGCGGGCCCGCGGTTGTCGCCGCTGCGGCTGTAGCCCTGGCTCGGCCAGCCGAACTCGGCGATCATGATGCGCTTGCCGGGGAACTGCTTCTTCAGGAGCTGATAGCGATCCACCGCCTGATCGACGGCCTGGTCGTCGGTGAAGAATTCCCAATAGGGCAGGACGTGCGCGGCGATGAAGTCGACATTAGCCGCGAGCTCGGGGTTGTCGCGCCAGGTGTTCCAGACGTCGCCGGTGGTGACGGGCACGTTGACCGACTTCTTCACGCGCTTGATCTTCTCGATCAGCTCATCGACCTTCTGGGTCGCCGTGAGGATGGTCTCGTTGCCAACCACGATGCCGATGACGTTGCTGTTGCGGCGGGCCAGGGTGATGGCCGACTGGATCTCGCGCTCGTTGCGGTCTGGATCCTTGTCGATCCAAGCGCCGAGCATCACCTTCAGCCCCGCCTCCGCCGCCAGCGGCGGCACTATCTCGAGGCCGCCGGTAGACGAGTAGAGCCGGATGGCCCGCGTCATCGTGGCGAGCTTCTTCATGTCGGCGCGGATGCGTTCCGGCGAGGCCACGGTGTTGGCGCCGGGAGCCCCGGTTCCTTCATGCGGATCGTAGGAGACGCTCTGCAGCAGGCCGGTAAAACTGGGGGCCTCCTGTTTGTCCTGCAGCAGTCCCCAGAGGGCGGCGTGCACAGCGGTGACGAGGAGCAGGACGGCGACAACGGCACGCATTGGAGGGGCAACCATTCCTAGGATCAAGTCAGCGGTGAAGCGGAGCGGTCGATCGCCGTTCCATCTCGGGTATCCGATGCTACCGGGATCACGTTCGCGGGCGACGTCCGACGACGAGCGGCGAAGGCGATCATTCTCACGCCGTCACAGCCGAAGGCCGCGACATCATATGTCATCCCAACAGAGCCCAATCCTGCTGAACGGTGCCTGAACCGGGGCGAGGCTCAGGCGCGCGTCGAGGACCTCGATCGTATCTCGGCCGTATCCTGCCACGTGATCGGAGCGCTGTCATGCCGCAGCCGCGCATGGCGCCTGGTCGTCGGGATCGTGCGTCCCGCCTGCCTTCAGGCGCCGGTCACTTCGCCGGAGGCTGCGCGGGCGAGGGCGATGCCTGGGGAGCGGGCTGCTGCGTCGGCGCTGGCGAAGCCTGCGCGGCCGGGGTCGAGGCCGGGCCCGGCGCAGGCGCCGCAGCCACCTGCGGCTTGGCGTCCGGATTGATCCAGCAGCCGTGGACGTGGTTGTTCAGCGAGTTCGGCATCTTCGGATCGATCTGCGGGATGAAGCGCGTCAGGCAGCGGAAGGCGGCCTGAACGTGGCCGCCGGGGCAGCCGAACCGGTCATAGAGATCAAGGTGGCGGAAGGCGGTATCGAGGTCGTCGTTGTACATCAACTGGACGACGCGGCGGCCGAGCCAGACGCATTCGGGATTGCCGGCCGGGCCGCCACTGAGCGCCTGGGACGCTTCGGTGAATTCGTCGGCCTTGCGCTGGTTCTCCTTCGACACGTCGGCCGGATTGGCCGCCTGCGGCTTTTGGTCCTGGGGATGGTCGCTGCCGCTCTGGGCGAGCGCGCCGGGCGCGCCGATGAGGAGCACGAGGCCCAGAGCCGCCGACAGGCGCGAAACCGAAAACTTGGAGTGGAGCACGCGTCGACCCATAAATTCCCCGATTGTTGCCTTCGTGCCGTCCCCTGACGGACGCAGTGTTGATGCCGATCAAATCAGCCCCGATTGCGGCGGGAGATTGATTCCGACTGTCGCAGAGCGTTCCTAACGGGCGCTTGCGCAGGGGCCCAATCTGGGTTGCGACGTTGCGACGGCCGGGGCCAACCGGGATTCCCAATGACCGGAATCTCGGATTTTGTCCAGCAACGTACCAACTTTCTCGCGTCATCGTAAAAGGGCGATGTGGAGCGGGTACGCCGGGAGCGCCGGAGGGCCCGATCGCCTACTTGGCAGATCGCCGCCGACCGGGTAATCGACACCACCCTGCCTGGAGACACGGAACTGAAATCCCTTCCTACGCCGCTGGCGCTTCTGCTCATATCCTTGGGTGTCATCGCCGCCGCGTGGTGGTGGCTGGCCCAGCCGATCATGCTCGCGCGCGCGCCGATCGAACCAGCTTCGAAGCTGCAGTGCGTGTCCTATGCGCCGTTCCGCGGCCAGCAGAGCCCGCTGGATCCGACCACCCATATCGACGCCGAGCAGATCGAGCAGGACCTGGTGCAGCTCGCCAAGATCTCCGAATGCGTGCGCACCTATTCGATCGAGAACGGTCTCGACCAGGTGCCGGGAATCGCCGCCCGCGTCGGCATCAAGGTGATCCAGGGTATCTGGCTCGGCTCCAACAAGCTGAAGAACCAGCAGCAGATCGGCGTCGCGGTCGACCTGATCAAGCGCTATCCGAAGGTGATCACGGCCGTCGTGGTCGGCAACGAGGTGCTGCTGCGCGGCGAGATGACATCAGCCGATCTGGCCGCGACCATCCGCGGCGTCAAGGCGCAGGTCACGATTCCCGTCACCTATGCCGACGTCTGGGAGTTCTGGCTGCGCAACCGCGAGCTCTACGACATCGTCGACTTCGTCACGGTTCATATCCTGCCGTACTGGGAGGACATCCCGGTGCGCGCGAAATTCGCCGCCTCCCATGTCGACGCCATCCGCCAGCAGGTCGGCGTCGCCTTTCCGGGGAAGGAGATCCTGATCGGCGAGACCGGCTGGCCGAGCGAGGGGCGCATGCGCGAGGGCGCGCTGCCGTCGCGGGCCAACCAGGCCCGCGTGGTGTCGGAGATCCTCAGCCTCGCCAAGCGCGAGAACTTCCGCGTCAACCTGATCGAGGCCTATGACCAGCCGTGGAAGCGCAAGCTCGAAGGCACGGTCGGCGGCTATTGGGGCCTGATCAGCGACGATACGCGGGCGCTGAAATATCCGCCGGGCGAGCCCGTCAGCAACTATCCGCTGTGGAAGCTGCAGATGGGCGGCGGCATGATCCTGTCGTTCGTGGTGTTCCTGGCCGGGTGGCTGACGGTGCGGCGCCGGCCCTGGCCGCCGCACGTCTCGGCCTGGATCGGGGTCGGGTTCTCCGCGACGACAGCGGGCGTGCTGTTCGGCATGGCCGCGGACAAGATGTTCTATGAGAGCCTCGGTGCCGGCGGCTGGCTGCATTGGGGGGCGCTGCTCGCGGCCGGCGTCCTGGCGCCGATCCTCAGCGCCAATGCGACGATGGCCGGGCGGCCGTTGCCGACCTTCCTCGACCTGCTCGGACCGAATGACGGCCGCAAGCAGTTGAAGATCACCTACCTGCTGGGCCTGGTCCTCGTCGTGACGGTGCTGATTGCGGCCGAGACGGCGCTCGGCTTCGTGTTCGACCCGCGCTACCGCGATTTCCCGTTCGCCAGCCTGACCATGGCGGTGGTGCCGTTCGCGATGCTGCTCGGCAATCGTCCGGCGCAGGGTCCCCGGCCGATCGCCGAGGCCAGCTTCGCCGGCCTGCTCGCGATCTCCTCGGTCTACGTGATCTACAACGAGGGCCGCGACAACTGGCAGGCGATGTGGACCTGCGCGATGTATCTGCTGCTGGCGTTCACGCTGTGGCGGGCGCGGGCCGCGCAAAGCCGAGGATGAGCAGGCCGATCGCCAGTCCCGACAGCACGATGTTGTAGAGCACGATGCCGAGGCCAGCGGCGATCAGCCCGCCGGTCAGCAGCACGATCGACGGCCGCATCACGTGCAGCACTGCGATCACCAGCGCCGTGGCGCCGAACACCGAATTCTTGAACAGCGTGGTCGCAACCGCCCGGCTCTTGCAGGCCAGCGTCTGCAGGCCGGCGTCGCAGGCGAGCGCGACGCTCGACAGCTCGATCGCCAGATAGCGCAGATAGAGGGCATAGCCGACGGTGACGAAGCCTATGATCAGGAGCCATTGCACCTGATAGGGCGAGAGGCGGAACGGGGTCTTTTTCATGCGCGGGACTATGCTGCGGAAAGGACGTGCGGACAAGCCGCAAAGCCGGTTCGCGGACTGCTTTCACAATCCGTCCCAACCGGCTTTGGCCGCACGTCGATTCGAGCCTCAGGAGCGGCGGAAGAACGACGACAGCGCCGACGGCTGTTCGGGCTTGGGCGCCTCTGCCGGCGGCGGTGCCGGCGCGGCCGCGGCCGGCGGCTCCTCGCGCTTGCCGTGACGCTGCTGCTGGGCCTGTGGCTGATACGTGCGCCGGCGCTGCACCGGCTTCTGGGCGGCAGCCGCGGGCGCGGCCGGCTTGGCCGCCTCCGGCTCCTCGCGGACCGCGAGGCGTTGGCCGTCATAGACGGTGGTCTCGCAAGCGCGCTGGCTCTCGGCGAGGACCGCGCAGATCTTCGCCGCCGTCGCCGCGTCGCCCAATGGGCCGGCGCCGAGCCGCAGTTGCATACCTGGACCGCTCCGGCCTTCCTTCAGGATGATGATCGGCCTGAGCAGGGCGAGGTCGGCATGGGTCTTCACGAGATCCCGCCACAGCGCCCGCAGGCCGCCGAGCGAGTTGGCTCCGCCGAGATCGACGGCGAATTCGGTCTTCTGGACCGCCGTGACCGCGGCGTCGGTGCTGTCACTGCCCTTGGCGCCGGCGGCCTCTGCGGGTTCGGCTCTTGCGAGCTTGTCGGTCTCGGCCGGCTTGCCGGCCGGGTCCGAGGCACCACCAGTCGGCTTGGAACCGGTCGCAGCCGGCGATGCGGACGAGGCTGACGGTGTCGGCGAAGGGGCGGAAGAGACCGGCGATGACGAAGCCCCCGATAGCCCGGCCGACATCGGCTTGGCCTGCTCCTGTTTCGTCTTGTCGGCGCTCGCGGCAGCCGGCGGGGTACTCGGCTGAGCCGGACTGGTTCCGGCCGCCCCGTTGGGAACCGGCATGAACGGCGACGCGTTCGCGTATGCGGGCAAGGGGCCGGGTGGCGGGGAACCCGACGGGGCCGCCACCGGGGCCTGGGACTCGACGGCAGCGATCTGTGGCGCGGGGGGCGCCTTGCTGCCGGGGGCGGGATTCGCGGTCGCCTGGGCGCTCTGCTTGGCCAGCGCGCCGGTCACCGAGTCCAATCCCTGCTCGAGCACCGTCACGCGCGCGTACAGCCGGTCGCGATCGGTGTTGAGCGTCTCGATGGCCGCGCCGAGCTGGCGCGCCTCGCCCTGGGTCTCACGGGCCAGCGACTGCAGCAGTTGCGCCTGGCGCGACAGATCGGCCGCGGAAACACGGTCCTGCCGCCATCCCTGTGCGGCCTGATTGGTGAAAACGGCCAGGCCGACGGCGCCGACGGCGCCAGCCCCCCACCAGCCGAGCCGCCACAGCGCGCGGCGATCGAACTCGTTCTCGTCAGCAAACAGTCCGGACAGAGTCGCGCCCGTCTTCTCAGCTCCATTCGTGCCGGCGGATTTGCGGGAGTCCCTAGCCATGAACCTGCCTTAATCGAATCACGAAGCGAACATTAACAGGAAAACCACCAGGGGCTTGAGCCGGTGCGGCTTGCCCCGCGCAGAAAACGCATTATGACAGCGCGACCTATGCGCTCCCTTCATCCCAGGTGTTTCATGACCGCTCGATCCAGTCTGACCATCGTGCTTGCGGCAGGCGAGGGCACCCGGATGCGCACGAGCGTGCCCAAGGTGTTGCATCCCATCGCCGGCGAATCACTGCTCGCGCACGTCCTGGCGGCGGCGCCGCATGGGGATGGCGCCAGCATCGCGGTGGTGGTGGGGCCGGGGCACGACGCGGTCGAGAAGGAAGCCAGGCGCCTGCGCCCGGATGCGGATATCTTCGTCCAGCGCGACCGGCTGGGGACGGCGCATGCGGTGCTGGCGGCGCGGCAGGCGATCGCGCGCGGCGCAGACGATCTGCTGGTCGCATTCGGCGACACGCCGCTGATCACGGCCGAGACGTTCGCGCGGCTGCGGGCGGCGCTGGCGCAGGGCGCAGCGCTCGCCGTGCTCGGCTTTCGCGCCGCCGATCCGACCGGCTACGGACGCCTGCTGCTCGACGGATCGAAGCTGGTCGCGATCCGCGAACAGGCCGATGCGAGCGAAGCGGAGCGGGCGATCACGCTGTGCAACGCCGGCGTGATGGCGATGGACGGCCGTCGCGCGCTCGCGATCCTCGACCGGATCGGCAACGCCAACAGCAAGGGCGAGTATTATCTCGTTGACGCGGTGGCGATCGCGCGCGAGCAGGGGCTCGACGCGGTCGTGATCGAGACGTCTGAAGACGAAGTGCGCGGCATCAACACCAAGGCGCAGCTCGCCGAGGCCGAGGCCGTGATGCAGACCCGGTTGCGCCGCGCGGCGATGGATGCGGGCGTGACGCTGATCGCGCCGGAGACCGTCTATCTCGCCGCGGATACGACGTTCGGCAAGGACGTGACTATCGAGCCGTTCGTCGTGATCGGCCCCGGCGTGTCGATCGGCGACGGCGCGGTGGTGCATTCGTTCTCGCACATCGTGCAATCCAAGCTCGGCCGCAACAGCCTGCTCGGGCCGTTCGCGCGGCTGCGGCCCGGTACGTCGCTCGGCGAAGGCGCCAAGATCGGCAATTTCGTCGAGGCCAAGGCCGCAGTGCTGGAGGCGGGCGTGAAGGTCAATCACCTGTCCTATATCGGCGACGCCCATGTCGGCGCCAATTCCAACATCGGTGCCGGCACCATCACCTGCAACTATGACGGCTTCAACAAGCACAAGACGAACATCGGCGAGGGCGCCTTCATCGGCACCAACACCTCGCTGGTGGCGCCGATCAACATCGGCGCGCGCGCCTATATCGGCTCAGGCTCGGTGATCACGCGCGACGTGCCCGACGATGCGCTGGCGCTGGAGCGCAGCCCGCAAACGACGCGCGAAGGCGCCGCGGCGCGCTTTCGGAATGCCAAGCAACGCCACAAGAAGTGAGCTGAAACATCAGCCTTCGTCGTCCTGGAACTCGGCGAACATCGCACGTGTCAAACGCCAGCCGCGGCGGGTGGCGTGCTTGACCGGCTCGTTGGTACGGTGCTTGATAGGCATCGGCTTGAGCTCGTTGCTCAAGGTCGGCGGCGGCCAGTGCGCCAGATGGCTCCCGGACGTCGGATGCGACAGGCTCAGCGGGCTGGTGCCCTTGGGATCAGTTGGGCGGCGGCTATAGGTCATGGCGTCCTCTCCGACGCGACAGTCTCTGCGCAAAAGCGTTGACCTGGCGTTAAGTGCGCTCCGAACTGGACCTCCGCATCGAACCGGAGTTGCCTGCAGGCCCTCGGTTAGGGCTCCCACTTAACCCTGTCGCAATCCGCAATAATTATTGAATCCTGAAAGCGCGCCGTTTTCGTTAAGACAATGCCACGCTTTTGAATCTCTCTCGACGATTTGGGGACTGGCGCTGATGTGCGGAATCATCGGGATCCTGGGACGCGGGCCGGTTGCTGCGCATCTCGTCGATTCCCTGAAACGTCTCGAATATCGCGGCTACGATTCCGCGGGCGTCGCCACGCTCGAGGGCGATCATCTGGACCGGCGGCGCGCCGAGGGCAAGCTGAAGAACCTCGAGAAGCGGCTCGAGCAGCAGCCGCTGAAGGGACACGCCGGCATCGGTCACACCCGCTGGGCCACCCACGGCAAACCGACCGAGAGCAACGCGCATCCGCATGCGACTGACAACGTTGCCGTGGTGCATAACGGCATCATCGAGAATTTTCGCGAACTACGGGCCGAGCTCGAAAAGCAGGGCGCCAAATTCGCATCCGAGACCGACACCGAGACCGTCGTCCATCTGGTCAATTCCTATCTGCTGAAGGGCCACACCCCGCAACAGGCCGTGGCTGCGTCGCTGCCGCAGTTGAAGGGCGCGTTCGCGCTGGCGTTCCTGTTCAAGGGCCACGGCAATCTCCTGATCGGCGCCCGCAAGGGCTCGCCGCTGGCGATGGGCTATGGCGACGGCGAGATGTTCCTGGGCTCGGACGCGATCGCGCTGGCGCCGTTCACCGATACGATCAGCTATCTCGATGACGGCGACTGGGTCGAGATCACCCGCGACGCCGGCATCATCCACGATGCAACGGGCGCGGTGGTGAAGCGCGAGGTGCTGAAATCCGGCGCGTCGTCGTTCCTGGTCGACAAGGCCAACTATCGCCATTTCATGGCCAAGGAAATCCACGAGCAGCCGGAGGTCGTCGGCCACACCTTGGCACGCTACGTCGACATGGGCACCGAGCGCGTGATGCTGCCGGCGCGGCTGCCGTTCGACTTCAAAGATATCCAGCGCATCTCGATCACCGCCTGCGGCACCGCAAGCTACGCCGGCTTCGTCGCCAAATACTGGTTCGAGCGCTTCGCGCGGGTGCCGGTCGAGCTCGACGTCGCCTCCGAGTTCCGCTACCGCGAGGCGCCGCTGCGCAAGGGCGATCTCGCCATCTTCATCTCGCAATCCGGCGAGACCGCCGACACCCTGGCGGCGCTGCGCTACGCCAAGTCGCAGGGCGTCCATACGCTCTCCGTCGTCAACGTCCCGACCTCGACGATCGCGCGCGAGAGCGAGATCGTGATGCCGACGCTTGCGGGCCCCGAGATCGGCGTCGCCTCGACCAAGGCCTTCACCTGCCAGCTGATGGTGCTGGCGGCGCTGGCGATTGCCGCCGGCCGCGGCCGCGGCGAGCTCTCTGAGGCCGACGAGGCCAAGCTGGTGCACGGCCTCGTCGAGGTGCCGCGGCTGATTGCGGCGGCGCTGACGGTCGAGCCGCAGATCGAGAAGCTCGCGCGCGAGATCGCCAAGTCGAAGGACGTGCTGTATCTCGGCCGCGGCACCTCCTATCCGCTGGCGCTGGAAGGCGCGCTGAAGCTGAAGGAGATCTCCTACATCCATGCCGAGGGCTATGCCGCCGGTGAGCTCAAGCATGGCCCGATCGCGCTGATCGACGAGACCATGCCGGTCGTCGTCATTGCGCCCTATGATCGCGTGTTCGAGAAGACGGTGTCGAACATGCAGGAGGTCGCCGCGCGCGGCGGCAAGATCATCCTGATGACCGATGCCAAGGGCGCCGAGGAGGCGACCGTGGACTCGCTGGTCACGATCATCATGCCGGACATGGCCGCGACGTTCACGCCGATCGTCTACGCCATCCCGGTCCAGCTCCTGGCCTATCACACCGCCGTGGTGATGGGGACGGACGTCGACCAGCCGCGCAATCTCGCCAAGTCGGTCACGGTGGAGTAGGCGGCGACGTCGCCTGGGATGCTTCGCTGCTGGAGCCAGCACCTTGTGGGCTCATGCCTCGCTCTCGTCACATCGTCATGGCCGGGCTCGTCCCGGCCATTCACGTTCTCCGGCGCGCTGAGAACGACGTGGATGCCCGGGCCGTCGCCTCGCCGAAGCGGCTTCGGCCGCGCAGGCGGGACGAGCCGGGGCATGGCCCGGAGTTAATTGCCGGATTTGGCGCAGCCCTGATTTTACCGACGACGCGCTTGTCATCGGATCC
This sequence comes from Bradyrhizobium sp. SZCCHNRI1029, assembly GCF_032487555.1. Taxonomy (NCBI): domain Bacteria; kingdom Pseudomonadati; phylum Pseudomonadota; class Alphaproteobacteria; order Hyphomicrobiales; family Nitrobacteraceae; genus Bradyrhizobium; species Bradyrhizobium sp. SZCCHNRI1029. The sequence goes on along the minus strand of NZ_JAUEUK010000001.1, from coordinate 133,064 downwards.
ACAATCCGACATCAGCATGTCGCGACGACCCCGGCAGCGGATCGGCCGGTCCGCTTCCGGATAGGGATCCCGATGGCCCTCAACACCTGGCTGCTGTTCTTCGTCACGTCGGTGGGCATCTCCCTGACGCCCGGGCCGAACGGTCTGCTCGCCTTGACCCACGGGGCGCTGCATGGCGGCCGCAGGACATTGTTCACGATCGCGGGCGGCCTGATCGGCTTCATCCTCGTCATCGCGCTGTGCATGTTCGGCATCGGTGCGCTGGTGCAATCGTCGATCACCTGGCTTGTGGTCCTGAAGTGGGTTGGCGGACTCTATCTCGCCTGGCTCGGGATCAAGCTATGGTTCGCGCCGCCGGTGGGCGTCGATCTGACCGGCCAGATCGTGGCGGCCCGCTCGCACGTGCTGTTCCGCCAGGGCTTCCTGACCGCGGCGACCAACCCGAAATGCCTGCTGTTCTTCAGCGCCCTGCTGCCACAGTTCATCGACCCCGATCGCAGCCTGGCGGTGCAGTTCGCCGTCGTGGCCGTCACCTATACGGTGACCGAGTTTGTCACCGAATGCGCCATTGCCAGCGCGGCGGCCCAGGTTCGTCCATGGCTCGCCCGGGTCGGGCGGCGCTTCAACCAGGTCTGCGGCGGCATCTTCGTGGCGGTCGGCCTGGCCCTGCCGCTGCGTAGCGCCTAGGGCAGCGCGTTTGCCCTTTTGAGTGGCTCCTCGCCGCAGCAGGGATTGAAATCGACGCCTTGCGCGTTGACTTGGTGCCCGGCTGCCGGGCCACAGGTCAGCGGCAAAGCGCGCATGTGTCGGAAAGAGGGCCTTCGCCCTTCAAAAATCTGCTAAGACCCCTAGGTGAGATTTGATCCGACCCGGAAGTTCGCATGAGTTCCCGCGACGACCTGCCGCCTGAGACCGATCCCTTGGCCGATGCTCCGGCCGAGACGCCCCACCATGGGCTGATGTTCCGGTTTCGCAACTATTTCCTGACCGGCCTCGTCGTCGCCGGTCCCGTTGCCATCACGCTCTACATCACCTGGTGGTTCGTGACCTGGGTGGACGGGCTGGTCCGGCCGTTCGTGCCGCTGGTCTATCGTCCGGAGACCTATCTGCCGTTCGGCGTGCCCGGCTCCGGCCTGATCGTGGCCGTGATCGGACTGACGCTGCTCGGCTTCCTGACGGCCAACCTGATCGGCCGCACCCTGGTCGACCTCGGCGAGCGGCTGCTCGGCCGCATCCCGGCGGTGCGCGCGATCTATCGCGGCCTCAAGCAGGTGTTCGAAACGCTGTTCTCGGGCAAGGGATCGAGCCTGCGCCGTGTCGGGCTGGTCGAGTTTCCCTCGCCCGGCATGTGGTCGATCGTCCTGATCTCGCAGCCGCCGAGCGCGGAGATTTCGAGCCGGCTGCCCGGTGACGACGAGCAGATCTCGGTGTTCTTGCCGTGCGCACCGAACCCCACCACCGGCTTCTTCTTCTATCTGCCGCGGAGCAAGATCATCGAGGTCGACATGAGCGCCGAGGACGCGGCGACGCTGATCATGTCCTGCGGCGTGGTGCAGCCGGGATCGGACCAGCAGAAAAAGGTCGCGGCGCTGGCCAACATGGCCAACGCCGCGCGCCTCGCCAACACACCCGCGCAACCAGCGCCGCACCGCGAGCCCGAGCCGGCCAAGGCGGACTAGGCTGAAAGGCCGACTGGCGCGAAAGGCCAGCCACCGCGGAAGAGCTAGGCCGCATCCTGCGCAACGAACACGCGCAGGCGATGCCCGTCCGGATCGAGCGCGACGAACGTCGTTCCGAAATCCATCCGTGTCGGCGCCTGCGCGATCGAAAGTCCGCGCGCCTTCCAGTCGTCGTGCAGCCGCTGGACCTCGCCGGCATCGCCGACCGCGAACGCGACCTCGCCGAAGCCTGCGGCGCCCGTCGCTGGCGGCTCGACCGTGTGCCGCGACCACAAGCCCAGCATGACGCCCTCGCGCAGCGGCAGCATGGCGAACGTCGGCGATTGTTCGACCGCGGGCCGCCCGAGCAGATCCGCATAGAAGGCCGCGCTCCTCGGCGGGTTGTCGACATAGAGGATAAGAAAATTGAAGTCGGGCATCATCGTCTCTCCGGTGGCGGCGCCGGTTGCGGCGCTTCAGCCACACGACTAGCCGAGCCCTCTGCCAGATTCTGTCAGCAGCCTTCGTGAGCATGGTCGGTGGCGGTCCGGTCCGCCCAGCGGGCAAACGTGCGCATCGCGGCGCTTTGCACTGCATGATGATGCGCGGAAAGCACAGCCACGGATGTCGTCGTTCCTACAACCAGCGGGCGGTGGTGTTTCGAATGGTCACCATGGAAACATCGGGCAAACAAAAGTAGGGCGTTGGGGAGGCGCGTAGGATGCCTGTGAGTAGGACGACATCGTTGTGTGCGGTCGCGCTGTCCGCGGCGTCCCTGCAACTGACCGCGCCGGCAGCGGCCCAGACCACCTATACGCGCATTCAGGCTTTTGGCGACAGCTACGCCGACACGGGCAATCTCTGGACCTTCACCGGCGGCGCCGGCAAGCTGCCGCTCTATCCCACCGGTCGCTTCAGCGGCGGCACGAATTTCGTCGACACGACCTCGGCGCTGCTCGGCATTCCCCAGCTCAACTACGCGATCGGCGGCGCCATGGCGGGCGATACCAACGTGGTGGCGCCGGGCATTCCCGGCTTCTTCCAGGAATGGAGCGGACTGACGGGCTTCTCCGGCAGGATCTCGTCGACAGACCTGGTCGAGATCTCGGTCGGCGGCAACGATGCGCGGGCCTATTACCGCGCCGGCGGCTCGCTCGCTGGCGCGCCGACGGCCGCGGCCGTCACGGCCCAGCAGGCCATGGCCGGCATCAACGCGCTGGTCGGGGACGGCGCGCGCAGTATCGTGTTCACGGCCGGCGATGTCAGCACCTTGCCGGAGGCCGTTGGCAACGCCAATGCCCCGGCCGGCAAGGCCTACAGCACGACCTACAACAGCCTCATGCAGCAGTCGCTCGCTGGCGTCGCGCGCTCGGGCGTGCGTGTCGAGTACGTCGACACCGGACTGATCGGCACGCTGATCCAGGCCAATCCGTCGCGCTATGGCTTCACCAATGTCGGCTCCTGTCCGATCGCCTGCATCGGCAATCCTGCGCTGCAGAACCAGTATCTGTTCTACGTCGATGGCGTGCACCTGACGTCACACGGCTTCGAGGTGCTGGGGCAGTACATCGTCAACCGCCTCAACGCGCCGCTGACCTTCGCGCCGCAAGGCGAGGTGGGGTCGATCACCGCGATGGGCTTCGCCTCGACCCTGTTCGGCAAGCTCGACATGTTCCGCGAGACCGCGGGCTTTGCTCCGTCGACGATGAACGCCTATGGGGCAATGGGCCGCCCGCCCTACACCAAGGCGCCGCCGCTCGCGCCGGTCAGTCCATGGTCGTTCTACATGCAGGGCAATGGTGGCGTCAGCGACCGCCAGGGCAGCGCCGCCTCGAACGGCTTCAATCTCGACAGCATCGGCGGCACCATTGGCGTCGAGTACCGGCTGTCGGCGAACACCATGATCGGTACCGCCTTCGACTATTCCAATCCAAAGGCGAGGCTGTTCAACAGCGCCGGCACCACGGATGCCAACTCCTATCAGTTCGGCCTCTACGGGGCCTGGGCCAGCAGCAGCCTGTTTGCCGAGGGCCTGGCGACGATCGGCCATCAGGACTATCGCAACACGCGGCCGGGCGTGGTCGACACCATCACCTCCAATCCCGGCGGCACCACCTTCGTCGCGGCCGGCAAAGCCGGTTACCTGTTCGATGCAGGCGGGGCGAAGCTCGGCCCGATCGGCGGGCTGACCTATGCCCGCGCCCGCGTCGACGGCTTCACTGAGACCGGCGATCCTGCGCTCACGCTCGCGGTCGGCTCGCAGACCGCCGAGACCCTGATCGGCAGCGTCGGCGTGCAGCTGCGCACCCCGTTCCAGGTGCAGGGCAACGTCATCAATCCGTACCTGAACCTGACGCTCGATGACGACATCATCGGCAACGGCCGCCTGATTCAGTACAACGCGACCTCGGCGCCCGTCATCGTCAATAACTGGACGGTTCCGAACGGCACCTCGCACAACGTCTACGGCCGGGTGAGCGCCGGCGTCGTGGCGCCGTTCTGGAGCAATGTGGCGCTGACGGTGAACGTGTCGCGCACGATCGGACGCACGGGTGGCGACGATTTCTTCGGCAGCGGAGGCTTGAAGATTGCGTTCTGAGGTCTGCCGCGGCGGTCAGCGTTCTCGGGGGCTCTGAGGGGAGCGTTGACGTTGCGGCCAAGGCGAGGGCAGCCCGGAAGGGCTGCCCTTCGTTTTCGTGCCTTCAATTTTGTCATGGGGTGCGCATAGTCTTCGAGACCATCGTTGGAATCGGAGCGTCATCATGCCTCCCAGCATTGCCGTCATCGCGCCCGGCGCCATGGGCAGCGCCATCGCCGCCCGTCTCGTGGAGCACGGCTGCAAGGTCCTGACGTCGCTCGAGGAGCGCAGCGCGGCGACGCGGGCGAGGGCGGCCGCATCCGGCATGGTCGGCGCCAGCGACGCCGAGATCGCCAATGCCGACATCATCCTGTCGATCGTGCCGCCGGGCGAGGCTGTGGCGCTGGCGGAGCAGCTCGCGACGGTCATCAACCGGAATTCGAAGAAGCCCATCATCGTCGACTGCAACGCCGTCAACGTCGAGACCATCCGGACCATCGAGGACATCGTGCTGTCGTCGGGCGCGCGCCTGGTCGACGCCGCCATCATCGGTCTGCCGCCGAAGCCCGGCACGAAGGGACCGGCCTTCTATGTGAGCGGCGAGGCGTCCGCCGATGTCGCCGCGTTGGGCGAACTCGGGCTCGATCTGCGCCGGATCGAAGGGCCGATCGGCGCGGCTTCGGCGCTGAAGATGGCCTATGCCGGCATCAACAAGGGACTGACAGGGCTCGGCGCCGCGATGGTGCTGGCCGCCACCCGCGCCGGCGCAGCCGACGCGCTGCGCGACGAGCTGGCGCTGAGCCTGCCGCACGTCCAGGCCCGTCTCGCCAACGCACTGCCGGACATGCTGCCGAAGGCCTATCGCTGGGTCGCCGAAATGCGCGAGATCGCGGGGTTCCTCGGCGAGGATCATCCGGCTGCTCTGATCTACGAGGGCTTTGCGCGGTTGTTCGAGCACATTGCGGCGGACGTGCAGGGCGAGGGCACCGACGCGGCGCAGCTGGTGGCGTTCGCCGAGAGTTGCAAAACGAAGTAGACGATTTCAGCTCGTCGTCCCGTGCGAGCCACGACGCGCGATAGCCCATCGTGGCGCAGACCCGGACCCATACTCCGCGGCGGTTGTGAGGTGCGAAAAAGCCAATCGCCACCCTGCCTCAAACTGCTCCCTGGGGTTATGGGTCCAGGCTCAAGGCCGGGACGACAGGTGAGTTTGTTGATGCACCTTCTGCTGATCAACCCGCCGTCAGCAGCGGGATCGCCTCGTCGCGCTCGTAGAGATACAGCAGGCAGCGCAGCGCATCGCTGCGCGGGCCCTTCAGCTTCGGGTCTTCCTTGAGTATCCGCAGCGCCTCGTCGCGGGCCTGGGTGATCAGTTGGGCATGCACCTCGGGCCGCGCGATGCGGTAGCCGGGCAGGCCGCTCTGGCGGATGCCGAGCACGTCGCCTTCGCCACGCAGCTTGAGATCCTCCTCGGCGATGCGGAACCCGTCTGTGGTCTCTCGGATCACGGCGAGGCGGGCCTTCGACATCGGCCCGAGCGGTTCGTGATAGAGCAGGATGCAGGTCGAGGCTTCCGAGCCGCGGCCGATCCTGCCGCGCAGCTGGTGCAACTGCGCCAGGCCGAAGCGCTCGGCGTTCTCGATCACCATGATGCTGGCCGCCGGCACGTCGACGCCGACCTCGACCACGGTGGTCGCAACCAGCAGGCGCAGCTCATGGGCCGCGAACCGCCCCATGACGTCGTCCTTCTCGCTGCCCTTCATCTTGCCGTGGACGAGGCCGACCTTGTCGCCGAAGCGCTCGCGCAGGCTCTCGAAGCGATCCGTCGCGTTGGTGAGATGATCGATGCCCTCGGCCTCGGATTCCTCGACCAGCGGGCAGATCCAGTACACCAGCTTGCCGGCATCGAGCGCGCGGCCGACGGCGTCGACGACCTCGCCGAGCCTGGTGTCGGCCACCGCGCGGGTGTCGATCGGCTGCCGACCGGCCGGCTTCTCGCGCAGCTCGGAAATGTCCATGTCGCCGAAATAGGTCAGCACGAGGGTGCGCGGGATCGGCGTCGCCGACAGCACCAGCACGTCGACGGCCTCGCCCTTCGAGGTCAGCGCCAGCCGCTCGCGCACACCGAAGCGATGCTGCTCGTCGACGATGGCGAGCGCCAGCGACTTGAAGATCACGTCGTCCTGGATCAGCGCGTGCGTGCCGATGAGGATGTCGATCTCACCGGCTTCGAGCCGGGCGAGGATGTCGCGGCGTTCCTTGCCCTTCTCGCGTCCGGTCAGGATGACCACGTTCATGCCGGCGCGCGCGGCGAGCGGCGCGATGGTCTTGGCGTGCTGGCGCGCCAGAATCTCGGTCGGCGCCATCAGCGCGGCCTGCTTGCCGGCCTCGGCCACGGCGGCCGCCGCCAGCAACGCCACCACCGTCTTGCCGGAGCCGACGTCGCCCTGCAGCAGCCGCAGCATCCGCACCGGCTTTTCGAGATCGGCGGCAATCGCGGCCATCGCCTCGGCTTGCGAGTTCGTCAGCGCATAGGGCAGGGCGTCGATGATCTTGCGGCGCAGCCGGCCGTCGCCGGCATGGCGGTTGCCCGCGGGCCGGCGCAGTTGCGCCCGCACCAGGGCCAGTGCCAATTGGCCGGCGAGCAGCTCATCGAAGGCCAGCCGCGACCAGAACGGGTTCTCCGGCAGGATGTCGGTCAGCTCCTGCGGGACGTGCACCCGCGTCAGCGCCTCCTTCAGCGAGGGGAAGTTGCAGCGTCGGAGCACCTCCGGACTGATCCATTCCGGCAGCTCAGGCAGCTTGGTCAGCGCCACAGCGATCGCCCGCCGCAGCGAGCCGAGCGCCAAGCCTTCGGTCAGCGGATAGACCGGATCGATGCCCGAGAGCTTGGCGAAGCCGGCCTCGTCCAGGATGCGGTCGGGATGCACGATCTGCGGCACGCCGTCATACATCTGCACGGTGCCGGAGACGTAGCGCTTGGCGCCGACCGGAAGCATCTTCTCGATGTAGTCGCCCTTGGGCCGGAAGAACGTCAGCACGACGTCACCGGTCTCGTCGCTGGCGTAAACGAGGTATGGCGCGCGCGCGTTGCGCGAGGGACGGTGGCGGTCGACCGTGACTTCGAGCGTCACCACGGTTCCGACCTCGACGTCGCGGACCTTCGGCCGGTTGCGGCGGTCGATCACGCTGGCCGGCAGATGCAGCAGCAGGTCGACCAGCCGCGGCGTCTCGGTGCAGCCGAGCAGGTAGCGCAGCAGCTTGTCCTGCTTCGGTCCGACCCCCGACAGGGTCGTGACCGGCGCAAACAGAGGATTGAGGATGCTGGGGCGCATGGAGCGAACACTTAAAGCCGTTTGGGAGCCGGAATAGCCGCGAATGCCGAGACATCCACGTCTTTTTCTCAGGTTCGAGGTGCCGGGCATGCCGGTTCTGCAGCCCGGGAGGGGCTGACAGGGGCGCTGTGCACCGCTATATCAACCGCGCCCGGCACCGTCCGGGCTTTTGGCGTTGAACAGCAGGATGTCGCGATGACCGGAACGACCCGATCGAGCCAAGGCCTTGACGACCGCCGCAAGCGGCTCCTGTTCCGCTGCTGGCATCGCGGCACCCGCGAGATGGATCTGATCCTCGGCCGCTTTGCCGACGCCGAGATCGGCGCCCTCAGCGAAGGCGAGCTGGCCGAGCTTGAGCAACTGCTCGAAGTCCCCGACCCGGACTTCTATGCCGCGGTCACCGGCGCCCGGCCGCTGCCGCCGGAGCAGACTCCGGCGCTGTTCGAGCGCATCAAGGCGTTCCGCGCGGTGGGCGCCGATTGATGAAGAGCCCGGTCAAGTCGCCCGCCGAGCACCTCGCGCCGGGGCGCGCGCTCACGCTCGCCAACGTCGCGGAAGGCGCCGAAGGCCTCGTCGTCTCCGACCTCGCGCGCGCCACCGCGGCCAAGCCGAAGCCGCCGGCGGTGAGCCTCGCCGTGGTCTGCCGCGACGGCAACCGGATGCAGCAGCTGGCGCGAGCGCTCGACTTCTTCGCGCCGGATCTGCCGGTGATGCAGTTCCCGGCCTGGGACTGCCAGCCCTATGACCGCGTCTCGCCACATGGCGGCATCCTCGCCCAGCGCGTGACCACGCTCGCACGGCTGTCGCGCCTCGCCGGCAGCGACAAGCCGCTGATCGTGCTGACCACCGTCAACGCCATCGTGCAGCGCGTCCCCTCGCGCGACACCATGGCGGGGCAGGCGCTGTCGGTCGCTCCGGGCCATGTCGTGCCGATGGATTCGGTGATCGCCTGGCTTGAGCACAATGGCTACCACCGCTCGTCGACCGTCCGCGAAAGCGGCGAATATGCCGTGCGTGGCGGCATCCTCGACCTGTTCCCGGCCGGCCTCGACCAGCCCGTGCGCTTCGACTTTTTCGGCGATAGCCTGGAATCGATCCGCACCTTCGACGCCGAGACCCAGCGCACCCTGCTCGACATGCGCTCGCTCGACCTCGTGCCCGTTTCCGAATTCCAGCTCGTCACCGACACCATCCGCCGCTTCCGCATGGGCTATGTCGCCGAGTTCGGCGCGCCGGAGCGCGACGATGCGCTGTACGAGGCCGTCAGCGAAGGCCGCCGCTATCCGGGCATGGAGCACTGGCTGCCGCTGTTCCACGACAAGATGGAGACCTTGTTCGACTATCTGCCGAACACACCCATCGTGATCGAGCCGCAGGGCGAGGATGCCGCGCGCGAGCGCTTCAAGCAGATCATCGATTATTACGACGCGCGCCGCGAGGCGATGGAGCATCCCGGCGGCGGGGCGATCTACAAGCCGCTGACGGTCGACCGCCTCTATCTGACGTCCTCCGAATGGGCCGAGCGGCTCGCCGCCGTCCCGCTGGCGCGTGTCACTCCGTTCGCGGTGCCGGAGAGCGCCAACGTCGTCGACATCGGCGCGCGACAGGGCCGCAACTTCGCGCCCGAGCGCAACGATTCCGCCGTCAACGTATTCGAGGCCGTGGTGGCGCACGTGCAAGCGCTGCAATCGGTGCGCAAGAAGGTCGTGATCGCGCTGTGGAGCGAAGGCTCGCGCGACCGCATGGCGAGCATGCTGAAGGATCACAAGCTGATCCATGTCACCAGCGTCAACACCTGGCGCGTGGTGCAGGCGACGCCGCGCAACGAGACCATGCTCGCGGTGCTCGGTCTCGAGACCGGCTTCGAGACCGATCAGATCGCGGTCATCTCCGAGCAGGACATTCTCGGCGACCGCCTGGTGCGGCCGCGCCGGGCGAGCCGCAAGCTCGACAATTTCATCTCGGAGGTGACGAGCCTCGCGATCGGCGACATCGTCGTTCATGTCGATCACGGCATCGGCCGCTTCGTCGGGCTGCAGACGCTCGAGGTCGCCGGCGCGCCGCATGACTGTCTCGAGCTGCGCTACGCCGGCGAAACGAAGCTGTATCTGCCGGTCGAGAACATCGAGCTGTTGTCGCGCTACGGTTCCGACCAGACCAATGTCGAGCTCGACAAGCTCGGCGGCTCCGGCTGGCAAACACGCAAGGCCAAGCTCAAGAACCGAATCCGCGAGATGGCCGGCGAGCTGATCAAGATCGCCGCCGAACGCATGCTGCACGAGGCGCCGAAGCTGCCGGTGCAGGCCGGCCTCTATGACGAGTTCTGCGCGCGCTTCCCCTATGACGAGACCGAGGATCAGCTCGCTGCGATCCAGGCGACGCTCGCCGATCTCGAAGCGGGACGTCCGATGGACCGGCTGGTCTGCGGCGACGTCGGTTTCGGCAAGACCGAGGTGGCGTTGCGGGCCGCGTTCGCGGTCGCGCTCGACGGCAAGCAGGTCGCCGTCGTCGTGCCGACCACGCTGCTCGCGCGCCAGCATGCAAAGACTTTCGCTGAGCGCTTCAAGGGCTTTCCGGTCAACGTCGCACAGGCGTCGCGGCTGGTCAGCACCAAGGAGCTCAATCAGGTCAAGAAGGGCCTCGCCGACGGCTCGGTCGACATCGTCGTCGGCACCCATGCGCTGCTCGGCAAGGCGATCAAGTTCCGCGATCTCGGCCTCGTCATCGTCGACGAGGAGCAGCATTTCGGCGTCAGCCACAAGGAGCGGCTCAAGCAGCTGCGCGCCGAGGTGCATGTGCTGACCCTGTCGGCAACGCCGATCCCGCGCACCTTGCAGCTCGCTCTCACCGGTGTGCGCGAGTTGTCGATCATCGCCTCGCCGCCAGTCGATCGTCTCGCCGTTCGCACCTTCGTCGCGCCGCATGATCCCGTGATGATCCGCGAGGCGCTCTTACGCGAGCGCTATCGCGGTGGCCAGGCGTTCTACGTGGTGCCGCGCATCGACGATCTCGCCGAGGTCAAGGAGTTCCTCGACAAGACCGTGCCGGAGATGAAGGTCGCGGTCGCGCACGGCCAGATGGCGCCGACCGTGATCGAGGACATCATCGGCGCATTCTACGACGGCAAGTTCGACATCCTGCTGTCGACCACGATCGTCGAATCCGGCCTCGACATTCCCCGCGCCAACACGCTGATCGTGCACCGTGCCGACATGTTCGGCCTTGCCCAGCTCTATCAGCTGCGCGGCCGCGTCGGCCGCTCCAAGCTGCGCGCTTATGCGCTGTTCACCCTGCCGTCGACGCACAAGATCAGCCCACTGGCCGAAAAGCGCCTGGGCGTGCTGCAGTCGCTGGAGACGCTGGGGGCCGGCTTCCAGCTCGCCAGCCACGACCTCGACATCCGCGGCGCCGGCAATCTGCTGGGCGACGAACAGTCCGGCCACATCAGGGAGGTCGGCTTCGAGCTCTATCAGTCGATGCTGGAGGAGGCGATCGAGAACCTCAAGGCCGGCATCACCGAGCCGACGGTCGACCGCTGGTCGCCGCAGATCACGATCGGCATGCCCGTGCTGATCCCCGAGGACTACGTCTCCGACCTCTCCGTGCGGCTGTCGCTGTACCGCCGGCTCGCCGATCTCGAGACCGACGACGAGATCGAGAACTTCGCCGCCGAATTGCGCGATCGCTTCGGCAAGCTGCCGGACGAGACGCGCTATCTGTTCAAGGTCGCCGCGATCAAGAACTACTGCCGCCGCGCCAATGTCGAGAAGGTCGATGCCGGCCCGAAGGGCGCCGTCATCGCCTTCCGCGACAACAGTTTTGCCTATCCGGACCGCCTCGTCGCCTTCATCAAGCGTCACGGCCAGGCCGCCAAGGTCCGCCCGGACATGAAGGTCGTGTTCCTGCAGGTCTGGGAGACGCTGGAAGAGCGGCTGGCCGGGACCACGGATATTCTGAAGGACCTGGCGGAGCTCGCGGAGAAGAAGAAGGCGGCGTAGCGCAATGGAGCGTTAGCGAAGCATCCAGCCGAAATGCAACGCAAGGCTGGCGATCGTGAAGACTGAGACGATCGCGATCACGCTGATCCAGTCGGTCTCATCGCGAGATTGTCGGTTTTGCATCGCGCCATCCTTCGCTTCGTCAGACGCCCCCGAACTAAGGGTGATAGCATCAGACGAGTGGGGCAAATGCGCGATCTGAAGATGCCAGTGTTCGGTTGAGATCGTGGCCAAGCCGATGAGATCTGACGACCGAAGTCAGGATATGCGAGCCACGCGCACACGCCGTGTCTTGGACTTGCTGGAAGCGATCCCTTACAATTTATGGTACGCTCGGCTAATTTCTTGCGATGGCGGGCACGGCGCCGTCTTGCGCTCACATATGGCGAGATCGTGCATGCGCGTGTACCCACCTTACGGACGTTGATGCGCCTGCTTGGGAGATGTCGATGACGCAACGTAACATCGCACTTCGCATCAGTGCAGACGATCCGAACGTGGCGTATCTGATGTTGCCTGAGCATCCCGGGTCAGGAACAAAGGGGTGCTCTGCCAGGCAAGTACCATTGTCTGACCTTCTTTCATACGTTGGCGCCGACATAATCCTGGATCTCGATGCGGATGGGCGGCTCATCGGAATTGAAGTGCTTGCCTGAGGCAGGCTTACTAGTGGGCTTCACGACGCCGCGCGCTGCGGCTCGCCATAGACCCGGGCCAGCAGCGTGCGTGCGGTGTCGCCCTGCTACAGCGCGGCGACGGTCACCGCCGTCTCCATGCGCGCGTTGCGCTTGCCATGCGAGGTATGGCGCATCACGGCTCGACAGCCGCCGCACGATCGCATGGCCGAACGCAGATCGGTCTCGGCGAACACGACCACGACCGAGCCGTTGTCCTCGTGGGTCCCGAAATCCATCCGGCGCATCAGCCGGCTGATGATGCGCGCGCCGTCATATTGGGCGCGGGGGTTGACGTGATCGAAGGCGAAGCGCGCGACGGCAAGGCCGCCGCCATTCTTCAGCCGCCAACCTCCCCGCAACGGGCGAACGGCTGCGCAACCCCGACCAGCTCCGCCAATCGCCCGTTGCTGCACCCGCGCCACTCGGCGTCAAACCCAACAGGACTCTAAATCCTACCGGATGAAACTTCGGTGGCAGGTCAGTTGCAGAACAGGGCGGGCCTGCGATGCTCGCCGGTATCGGCATCATGCGAGCGCTAGCTAAGTCCGGCTCGAACGCGTGTGCAACCTTGAGATGGTCGCACGAGTCCCTAAAGAGGATTAATGTTTCACAGATTTTTATCAACGAGATCAGTTTCGCAGATCTTCAAGAAGATCAAAGGTCAGTTGTGGGGGGCGATCCAACTGCCTAGTTCAGGCATCGACGATGTCCGATCCACGATCACTATCGCCGGAGATAAATTTCCGCCGAGGCATTAGCTATGCCGGCGGTCTGGTCGCAATTGGACTGATCTATTTCGCCCTGGCAAAAGGTGGCCTTGCTCTCGCCTCTATTCATCCCAGTGCAACGCCAATTTGGCCACCGACAGGTGTCGCGCTGGCGGCGGTGCTGTTGTGGGGATATCGGACTTGGCCCGCAATTTTCACGGCGGCGGTGATCGCCAATGCGACGACCGCCGGCTCGGTTGCCACCGCGATTGCGATTGCGACCGGTAACTCTCTTGAAGCGGTTGTTGGCGCTTACCTAATCAATCGATGGTCGAGCGGATGTAATACGTTTTCGACGCCATATTCTGTCGCGAAGTTTACCTTGATTTGCCTCGTGATCGCGACACCGATCAGCGCCAGCATTGGACTGTCCAGCCTGGCAACCGCCGGGTACATCGAACGGACGAATTTCGCAAACGCCTGGGTCACATGGTGGCTGGGAGATGTGACCGGCGCGCTGGTCATTGCCCCCGTTATCGTGCTTTGGGCATCAAGCCCCTACCATGCTTTCAACCGCAAGGAATTTTTGGAGACGGTCGGCGTCCTCGCAACAGCGGCGGCTGTTGGACTCATTGCTTTCAGCCCCCTGATCGAGCAAACGCCGAGCCGAAATCCATTGGGTTTTCTCGCGATCCTGCCAATGTTGTGGGCGGCGCTGCGCCGCGGTCCACGTGACACCGCAACGGTTGCGCTGGTGCTTGCGGGGATCACGATTTGGGGGACGCTCACGGGCGGCGGCCCCTTCACGACCGTGGATCTCAACGTTTCATTCCTGCTAGTATTGATGTTTTTGATCAGTATTGCCGTTCCAAGCTTGCTACTGAGCGCCGACGTCGAGGTGCGCAAGAAAGCGGAGGAAAGTCTGCGCCACGCGCAGATGGAACTCGAACGGAAGGTCGCTGAGCGTACGCAAGAGCTGGAGCTCGCCAATGCAGCAAAATCGCGCTTTCTTGCCATGGCAAGCCATGATTTGCGGCAGCCATTACATGCACTAGGCCTGTTCGTTGCACAGCTGCGCACGCCGCTCAAATCGGGGGAAAGGACAAAGACGATCGAGCGGATCGATGCAACGCGCAAAGAAATGGATGAAATGTTCAACTCGCTCCTGGATATTTCCAGGCTCGATGCTGGAATCCTTACACCCAAAATTACCGAATTCCCGATCGCGCGCCTGTTGCAAACAATTGAGACTAGGTTTGATCAGGCAACGCGAGAAAAAGGCTTGCGTCTACGCGTTCGGCGAAGTGACGCCTGGGTGCGGAGCGACGCCATGCTGCTCGAACGCATACTGCTCAATCTGGTATCCAATGCTGTGCGCTATACGTCACGGGGCGGGATCATCGTCGGATGTCGTCGGCGCGGTGAAATGTTGCGTATCGAAGTATGGGATAGCGGTCCCGGCATTCCTGAGGATCAGAAGCAGAATATCTTTGGCGAGTTTTTTCAACTACCCGGCCCAGAACGGAACCGGTACGGCGGCCTGGGGCTCGGCCTGGCTATTGTCGACAGGCTTCGCGTACTTCTCAACCATCAAGTCGACTTAGCTTCGACTGTGGGCCGAGGTTCGCGATTCTCAATCCTGATTCCGATGGCCGATAAATGCGTCAGGTCCACTGAGCCCGTCGACTCACCTCGCCCCGCAGCGGTCGAAGGTAAGGTAATTCTTGTTATTGCCGATGCTCCAATTGTGCGAGAGGAGACGGGCGGATTGCTTGGCAAATGGGGATACTCCGTCCTTACCGCCGGATCCGACGAAGCTGCGCTCATCCGACTGGCTGAGCGCCAACAACGCCTCGATCTTATAATCTCGGACTATCATCTTGCCAGCGGAAAGACCGGTATCCGAGCAATTGAACAAATTAGTGCGGCGTTTGGCTCGTCAATTCCAGCTATCCTCACCAGCGGCGATACGGCACCCGAACCATTACGTGACGCTAAGGACAGAGGGTACATTTTGCTGCACAAACCTGTCGACCCAATGCGGCTCCGCGCTGTCATGCACGAGTTCTTGAGGGATCAAGGCGATCGGAGAGACACCGGGGCGGCGTTATGAATCAGATTTCGGCGACAAGTCCCAGCCCATTTTTCCTACTTCTATTACTGCCTCGGTGCGACTCGTTACATTGAGTGCCTTGAGAACGACCGTGATGTGGTTCTTCACGGTCGGCACGGCCATATCGAGGGTCTTGGCAATGATCTTGTTGCTTTTTCCCTTCATCAGGAGCGCAAGCACTTCAATCTGCCGATCGGTCAACCCGAGACCCTTGGGAGAGTCCCGCGTCGCTAGCTTATTTGCAGGCCGCGGAGACGTTGGTTCCTCAAGTATCTCCGAGGGAATGTAAATGCCGCCAGAGAACACTAACTTGATGGCGTTGAGCATGACCTCACGTTCGGTAGTTTTCGGGATGAAACCCAGAGCGCCAAGTTTGAAGGCACGCTTGACTGTATCTTGATCATCCGAGGACGAGAGAATGACGATAGCAATGGTCGCATAGCGGTCACGCAGTTCGCGGAGGACAGAGAAGCCATCTCGATCAGGCAAATTGATATCAAGCAAAATGAGGCTGATGTCAGGATGTTCCTCGACTATGTGCACTGCCTCACGGCCGTTCGAAGCTTCAAAAATGACGGAGTCTCGCTTCAGTTGTTTCACGACAGCGTGCAACGCCTCGCGGATTAATGCATGGTCGTCGACAATAAGAACTTTCATAAAAGCTCTCCGTCATCCCATTGCACGGAGATCCAACTCAAAAAACATACACCCACCTTCGGGTCTTTGGCGAGGAAGAAGCTGGCGGAAGACTGGCTCTCGATACCGTCTATCCACCATCATCCTTGGCCCAACCAGCGGTGCGCCGCCGGGCACTCAAGGTAGGAGCCGAATGCCGTTGTGTGGTGTAATTGTAGTCACCGCACGGTAGGAGCGCGAGTACGGACCACGAAAGTCGTGGGACTCAGGGTCTCCTTCGCCTGTAGGCAAAGGTGATTGATGCCGAGATCTGTACGGTACCTTGATCATAGGACCTAGGAACCTCTCTCTGTGGACCTCCGGCTGATTTACGCGCTCTGCCGTTTGAACGATGATCGTCAAACGGACAGCCTCACGCGCCAGCAGGTTCTACCAAGCGCCGCCAGCCGCCATATGATCATTATCGTAATAGCTTTGGTGGCCGGGGTCGGCGTGAAGCAAATCTAGATTGCGGCGTTGTCACGATCCGGCAGCGCGGCGGTGACTTTCTGTCAAATTCGGTCCCTCTTGAAGCGTGCTCGTACGCCGGACGGGGCAATCAGATGCATGATCGAACTGCCGACCTGAAGCCATCGGTAGGCGCGTTGCCGGAGCTGAAAGGCTACGGCCGCGATTTGCGCATTGATGCCTGCCGCGGCATCGCGCTCTGGTGCATCTTTCTTGATCATGTCCCCAACAACATCGGGAGCTGGCTGACACTGCGGAACTACGGCTTCAGCGATGCCGCGGAAGTGTTCATGTTCGTGTCGGGCGTAAGCTGCACGTTGGCCTACGGCAAGGCATGGCGCTGCGGGGGGTGGACCGGCGTGATCGGCCGGACGCTGTGGCGAAGCTGGGATATTTATGTCGCATTTCTGCTGCTCACGCTCGCCTGCGCCATCATGGTTCACCTCGCAGGCGGCGGCCATCTTGCCGACGAGAGCAATACGCGCATTCTGTTGGAACAGCCGGGCGTGACGCTCGCGCACGCGGCGATCCTGCAATACTGCCCCGTCAACACCGACGTCTTGCCGCTCTTCGTGCTTTATCACCTTTTGTTCGCGCCGCTGCTGTGGCTGCTGCTGCGAGCGCCGAACGCAACGCTCGGCGCGTCGCTGTTGCTTTACGCACTGGTGCACGTCTTCGGATGGACCATCCCGGCATGGCCGAACGGCCACTGGGCCTTCAATCCGCTGGCTTGGCAGCTGCTGGTCGTGCTTGGCGTGTGGTGGATGATCGAAGACAAGAGAGCCCGGCCATGGGTGACCTCACGCACCGCGCTTGTGGCTGCCGCTCTCTATCTGGTGTTCAGCCTCATCATCGCATTGAGCTGGAGCATCAAACCGCTGGAAGCGCTGCTCCCGCAGGCGCTGCTGACGCTGCTTTACCCGATGGACAAATCTAATCTCGATCCGTTGCGACTGCTGCATTTCTTGGCCCTTGCGGTTTTGGTGGTATGGTTAGTGCCTCGCAATTGGCGAGGGCTGACGACGCCGGTGATGCGCGGCGCCATTCTCTGTGGCCAGAATTCGCTGCCAATCTACTGCCTCGGCGTTCTGCTGACGTTCGCCAGCCGCCTGGCGCTGCTCGGCATCTCGGAGGGGCTGACGATGCAGATCGCGCTCAGTGTTGGTGGCGTCCTGGTGATGATCGTGGCGGCGACGCTGCTGAACTTGATCAAGATCAAGCCGAGGCAGCAGCCGGACGCGAAGCCCGTCGAGCAGACAACCAGGTTTGAGCTGGTCGTCAATCTCAAGACAGCCAAGGCGCTCGGCGTTGACATTCCGTCCACGCCGCCCGCCTCGGGCCGACGAGGTGGCCGAACAAAGATTCTGTTTGCTCCGGCGCGCGAGTCCGGCTGCGGCGCTGATCCAGCGCCAGCAATCGCGCACGCCTTCGGGCCACCAGCGAAAACTGTGGGTCAGGTCGTGAATTAGTTCACAAGGACTGTGGAGCCTGCCCTTTATTCTTCCGGCCATCGTACAGGAGCCAAGGCCATGATTTCCCACCCAAGGACCCACAAGGGAGCGGTGCTGATCGCGGCGTGCGTGATGTTTGCCAGCGTAGCGGCATTATTGTCGGTCAACGTGACGTCACCCACTAGCGCCGCGCTCGGCGCTGACTGGCAGTGCAGCCGGCTTGCGCTCGTTATCACGATCTGCACCCATGTGCGTGCACACGAGACCGTTTCAACTGGCGTGCGTAAGCGGACCTGGTACCCGGAATCATAGCTCGGTGATACGGCGGTCTTTGAAGCGGCGTTGCCGGGCCTTTTTCTTGGTCCAGACGAAGGGCTCAGATCTGACGTTATATACTTTGTTGTAGTGACCTGCCCCTAGGAGTTTGCGGCCTATGCGGCCAATCTCACCGCAACGGGCGATCGGATGCGCAACCACCACCAGCTCCGCCAATCGCCCGTTGCTGCACCCACGCCACTCGGCGTAAAACCCAACAGGACTCTAAATGCTACTGGATGAAACTTCGGTGGCAGGTCACTCGCAATGACGCCCGTGACGCAGGCAACATCGTTCTATGAAGCCGCGCGTTGCGCCTCGCCGTAGACGCGGGCCAGCAAGGTGCGCGCGGTGTCGCCCGGCTGCAGCGCGGCGACGGTGACCGAAGGCTCTGTGCGCGTGTCGCGTTTGCCGTGCGAGGTGTGGCGCATCACGCTGGAGAGGCGGCGGGCGATGGCGTGGGCCGAGCGCAGATCCGTCTCGGCAAACACGACGACGACGGAGCCGTTGTCCTCGTGGGTGCCGAAATCCATCCGCCGCATCAGGCGGCTGATGATGCGGGCGCCGTCATACTGGGCGCGCGGATTGACCGGATCGAAGGCGAAGCGGGCCACCGCCAGGCTGCCGCCGCTCTTCTGGGTCTGGCTGACGGCGGTGGCAAAGTCGCGCGCAAAGGCGTTCCGGGTGAGCAGGCCGGTCTGCGGGTCGAGCATGCCGCCGGCTTCGATGGCGCGCAGCGTGCGGTTGAGGCGGGCTTCGAAGGCGTGCTGGCGGATCAAGGGCAGCGCGCTGGCCGCGATGTGCGCGGGAGCGCCGGCGATGATCTCGAGATTGGCGAGTTCCTGCAGCGGCGCCGGCTGGTTGGCAGTGACGACGACGGCAAGGTTGCGGAAGCGGGTGTCCTCGGCGAGCACCGCGAGGAACGCATCGACCACGCGCGGCGAAAACCCTTCGCCGAGCACGATGCCGTCGATGTCGCGGCTCGACAGATGTTTGGCGGCGGCTTCGATGCTCAGCGCGCCGACGACCGCCATGCGTTCGCCGAGCGCGACCGACAGGCCGGGCAGGGAGCTGCCGCGGCCGAGCAGCAGCACGGTCGCGTCATCGAGCGGATCTGTTTCCGGCAATGTGGCGTCGGGTGCTTTCTTCTCATCGAGACGGCGTAGCACGGTGGTGTGCAGCGTGCGGACGCGCAACGCCGCGCGCAGCCGCGCCAGCAGCCGCTCGTGATTGTCGCTGCCATGCAAGGGAATGGCGTGGTCGGGCAGGATAGCGCCGCCGGGTGCGATGGCGATCAGCGGCACGTACGGCTTGCGCGCGCCGACATGACGCGAGAACGCCGCAAGCTCGGTTGCATCAGCATCCTCGACGACGGCAACGACCGCGGCCGGCTGAACCTTGGACATCATGCTGATCGCATCAGCCCAGCGCGTCTCGACGGAGGGGAGAATTTGCGCCACCGCGAGGGCCGCACTCAGCGAAGGCCGCGTGGACGAGGAGACGATGAGAAGCGGGCCTTGTGGGGACATCCAGGGAACTCAGGATACGCTGACGTTACATCGCGATCCTAGGTCCCTCCCGTTAACGCAGCGTCAACACTGTTCCAAACATGACGGTTCCGTAGCTGTCCGGACGGCAGGATCAGCCGCCCGAGCCGGCGCGGTCGCGGAAGGCCTCGACCATCAGCGGATTGAGTCCCAGCTCGGCGAGCGCTTCCCGCGCGCGCGCATTGTCCATCGCGCGGCCCGCGAGGCGGTGACCGCTGAGACGGTCGGGCAGAGCGGTGAGCAGCGCGCCCTGGCCCAGCCGCCTCGACCATTCGTGCAGATCCTGGGCGAGGAAGCGGTAGCCGCCAACGGCCATCACGCCGGCCGGCGGCGCCGTGATCGAGATCGTGTCCTGGGCGCGGTCGAGGCGCACGGCGTATTCGGTGTCGACGTAGTCGCGCGGCGCTGCCGGCATCAGCGAGTCGCTCGGCGGTTGCGGCGGCGCGTAGGCGGCCAACACGACCATGGGCCCACGCAGTCCGAGCGTGCCCTTCGGCGTCACCAGGATCTCGCCGGCGATCGACGAGCCCGGCTGTTCGCGCGGCGCGCCCTGGCGGCCCGGCTTGACCGGCCCGGGACTGCCATCGGCCGCGGTGCGGCGCACGGCGAACAGTCCGGCTTCGCCGAACAGATAGACGTCGGTCATCTCGATGTCGCGCGTCTTCCACGATGCGCTCGACGCCACCTGCTCGGGCGCGCGCCACAGGCCGAGCACATAGCGCAGGTTCGGCAGCCGCGCGGCCAGATTGCCCTCGTCGAGACGCAAGGCGAGTTGAGCCGGGGCGACCAGCGTATCGCAGGCCAGCTCCGCGAGCTGCTGTTCCAGCGCGTCGGCGTCGAACGGGTGGTGCAGCGCAAGGGTGCCGCCGGACAACAGCCATGTCACGACCGAGGCGGCGAGGCCGGCGAATGACGACGGCAGGAAGGCCGACATCATGTTCACGCCCTGCGGCAGATCGCTCTCGAGCGAGACGGCGAGCCCACCGGCGATCAGGCTCAAATGGGTGCGCGGCACGGCGCGGAAGCCGTCGGCGGTCACGTCGAAGGAGACGATCGCGGCCTTGCGGCCGTCCGGCATGAGCCCGCGCGTCGAGCGCGAGGGTTTTGCGATCGACTGGTCCAGCGAATACATCCCCTCGGGCAGATCGGAGCCGAAGCCGCAGACGTGGCGGATCGAGAACGCCTCCGCCGCCGCATTCATCGCGAGATCGGAGTGAATCACGCCGTCGATCTTCGACATCGTGACGATGGCGCGCGCGCTGGTGCGGTTCAGCGCCGCCACGAGCTCCGACTGACGCCACAGCAGCGGGAATACGGCGACCACGAGGCCGGCGCGATGCGCGGCCAGCACCGTCAGCACGAACTCGATCGTGTTGGGCAGTTGGACCGCGATCACCGAATGAGCCGGCAGGCCGGCGTCGACGAAGTGCGCGGCCAGCGCCGAGATCACGCGATCGGCTTCGGCATAGGTCAGGCGCATCGGCGGTCGCCCGGTGACGCGCTGCTTGTTGATCGGATCGACCAGCGCAACCGCATCCGGCTTGCGCGCCAGGATGCGTTGAAACAACGCGTCGAGCGTCGGCGACGTATTGGCCTGATTCACCTGTTGCCCCGTACTTTCACGGACCCGGCCACGACCAATTGCCCCGATTGGTCACTTCCGTGCCGGCTCCGGCCGCTGCCACCAGCTCTCCGGGAGCGCTCCCGTCAAAGCTGTCCTCTCTGGCCGTTCTATACGATTCCACCGCGCGATCCATTCCTCGGCGGCATTGAGCACTGGAATAGCGTAGAACCCCGCCATCAGGGTACGGTCCAATGCGCGAACCGTCGAGATAAATTCCGGCCTGTCGCGGGCGCGCAACAGCGCCGCGATCATGGCGTCGATCGCCGGGTCCTTGGCGCCCATGTAGTTGCGGGTTCCGGTGCGGTCGGCGGCCTCGCTGCCCCAATAGAACGCCTGCTCGTTGCCGGGAGACAGCGACTGGTCCCAGCGGTTCTGGATCATGTCGAACTCGAAGCTCAGGCGGCGCTGGTCGAACTGCACGGGATCGACGACCCTGACGGACGCATTGATGCCGGCCCGCTTGAGACTGCCGGCGTAAGCCAGCGCAATACGCTCCTGGTCGCGCGTCGTGACCAGGATCTCGAAGGCGAGGGGGGCCCGCGTCGTCCGATACCGCAAGACCGTCCCGTCGAAGCCATAGCCGGCCTCGCCAAGCAGATCGAGCGCCGCCTTCAGCGTTGCGCGGTCGCGGCCGGACCCGTCGGTGATCGGCAGGCGGTAGCTGCCGTCCATGATATCGGGGGGGATCTGCGCGGCGTACGGCTTCAACAGATCGAGCTCGGCCGCATCGGCTGGACGTCCATAGGCCGAAAGCTCGGATCCGGCGAAATAGCCACCGCTGCGGCGGTACAGCCCGAAGAAGTAGTTGCGGTTGATCCATTCGAAATCGAACAGCAGCGTCAGCGCACGGCGCACCTTCACGTCGGCGAACACCGGCCGCCGCGTGTTGAACACCAGGAACTGCGAGGGCTGAGGCATCCCCGAGGTGAAGCTGTCGCGGATGACCTCGCCATTGCGCGCGGCCGGGAAGTCGTAGCCGTCGTGCCAGCGCAGCGGCTCGGTCTCGACGCGGAAGTCGTACAGCCCGCGTTTGAAGGCTTCGAACTGTCCATTGGACTCGCGGTAGTAATCGAGCCTGATCTCGTCGAAGTTCCACAATCCGCGGTTGACCGGCAGGTCGCGTCCCCAATAGTCCGGATTGCGGGTGAGGGTGACGCTGGATCCCGGCTGCACCGCGGTGACACGATACGGGCCTGACCCAAGCGGCGCGGTCATCGTCGTGTCCTCGAAGCTCGCCACGTCCGTCGCGTGCTTCGCCAGAATGGGCATCAGGCCGAGGATCAGCGGCAGCTCGCGGTCCTCGGCTCCGCCGAAATCGAACCGGATGGTCAGCGGGTCGAGCAGGTCGGCCCTGGCGACCTTGCCGTAGAACTGCCGGTGGTTGGGGCGGCCGTGATCGCGCAGCAGCGCAAAGGAGAACGCCACGTCCTCGGCGAGCACCGGGCTGCCGTCGGAGAAGCGGGCACGCGGGTCGAGCCGGAAGGTGACATAGGTCCTGTTCTCGTCTGTCCCGACGGATTTCGCCAGCAGGCCATACAGCGTGAACGGCTCGTCATTGCCGCGAGTGAGCAGGCTCTCGACCACATAGCTGCGGATTTGCTGCACCGCGATGCCGCGGACGATGAACGGGTTCAGGCTATCGAAGGTGCCGAGCAGTCCCCAGACCAGACGACCGCCCTTGGGCGCGTCGGGATTCGCATAGGGCATGTGGTCGAAGTCGGCCGGCAAGGCCGGGTGACCATGCATGGCGATCGCCGCAGTTTCTGCTGCGTTCGCCGTGGGGGTGTAGACCGCGGGCAACAATGCCAGGATCACGGCGGCCCATCTCGCGGCCGCACTGAATATTCGCTGCAGCATCAGGATCGGGGCGCAAGCATTTGATTCGGAACAGGTCACAAGGGGCTTTTACCACAGGCTCGCCAGCGCTAGACCGCGGCTTCGACATGGTCTCGCGGCATTGATTCTTCCGCGCACCGCGTTAAGAAGGCGGGCGATTGAGTGAAGGCGGCAACGCCTGTCACTTAACCGCCTCATTTCCTGAGGAGACAGCCGCTTCAACGGCTTGGTGTGGCGCCTTTGGCGGTCTCGGGCGCTGCCGTTCAGAAAGGGTTTTCCGCAATGAATTTCCGTGACTTGGCCTCGTCGGTTGGGCCGCGTGGGCGGCTTGTCGCGCTGCTCGCGGTCACCGCGCTGGCCGTTTCCTTCGCTCCTTCGGTTGCGCAGGCTCAAGCGCCGAAGGCGAAGGCTCCGGCTGCCGCTCCCAAGGCTCCCGCTCCGGCCGCCCAGGCCCCTGCCACTCCTCCCGCCGGCGGCCAGCCTCAGGCCCAGGCTCAGCAGGAGATGCCGCAGCTGATCTATGCGCCGTGGACCAAGTTCTGCCTGAAGGGGCAGGATGCCAACGCCAAGCAGGTCTGCTTCATTGGCAAGGACGGCCGCATCGAATCCGGTCAGCCTGTGGTTGCAGCGGTCATCATCGAGCCCGAAGGCGAGCCGAAGAAGATCCTGCGTGTGACCCTGCCGCTCGGCATGCAGTTGCAGCCCGGAACCCGCATCGTCATCGACAACAACCAGTTCATGGAAGGCAAATACGTCATCTGCTTCCAGAACGGCTGCATGTCGGACTACGAAGCAACGCCCGAATTCGTGAACAGCCTCAAGAAGGGCCAGACCCTCTACGTCCAGGCGATCAACTCGAACGGCACCGCGCTGACGCTGCCGCTGCCGCTGCAGGAAGGCAACAGCAGCTTCGCCAAGGCCTATGATGGTCCGCCGACCGACCCGAAGCAGTTCGAAGAAACCCAGAAGAAGCTGCAGGAAGAGCTGCAGAAGCGCGCCGAGGAGCAGCGCAAGAAGCTCGAGCAGACCCAGCCGGGCCAGCCGCAGGCGAAGCAGTAACGCCGGTCGGGTCCATTCCGCAAAATCAAGGGCGCTCCATTCGGAGCGCCTTTTTCGTTCTGCGGACGGATGTGAGGGGAACTTGCGCGCCGGGACCAAAGATCAAGCCTGCGCCGCCGGCGCTGGGTTGAAGCCCTCCGGTCGACAGGTCAGTTCATCAGCGGATTGCGCGGACGATAGCCGCCGGACTTGTCCTTGATGAAGATCTCCGCAACCTGGGAATGGCGGATCGGCTCGCCGGACTCGTCGGGAACCAGGTTCTGCTCGGAGACATAGGCGACGTATTCGGATTCCGCGTTCTCGGCCAGCAGGTGATAGAATGGCTGGTCCTTGTGCGGACGGACCTCCTCGGGAATCGACAACCACCATTCCTCGGTGTTGTTGAACTCCGGATCGATGTCGAAAATCACGCCCCGGAACGAGAACACCCGATGCCGGACGATCTGGCCGATCTGAAACTTGGCAGTTCGCGCTTTGATCATCCCAGTCGAATAGACCAGGATGGGGAGCGATGCTAGTGCCCCGCGGGCGGATTTGATCTAGACCGATCCGATTCGTGTCAAGCCGCGACGCCCCCGCATTCCAGGCCCTTCCCAGGCCCCCTCAGGGGGTCATCTTCCGAGCCCATGTTCGACATTCTCAATCTGGCCCTGCCTTATTTCGGCGTCGTTTTCATAGGCTTCGCCTGCGGTAAGTGGAGGAGGCTGCCCGAAGCCGGGCTCGCCTGGATGAACTTCTTCCTGCTCTACGTCTCGCTGCCCGCTTTGATGTTCAACCTCATCGCGCGCACGCCGTTCACGGAGCTGAGCAACCCTCCCTTCCTGGTTGCAACGACGCTCGCTACCATGCTCACCTTCGCCCTGGCGCTCGTGCTCGGCAAGGCCATCGGGCGGCTGTCGCTACGCGAGGCGACCATGGCCGGGCTCGCGGGCGGCTACGGCAACATCGGCTATATGGGGCCTGGGCTGGCGCTGGCCGTGCTCGGGACCAAGGCGGCGGCGCCGACCGCGCTGATCTTCTGCTGCGACAGCATCTTCCTGTTCTCGATCGTGCCGCTGCTCGTCGAGCTGACCGAGCGCGACCACGCCTCGGTGGTGCATGCGCTGCGCACGGTGCTGCGCCAGATCCTGCAGAACCCGCTGATCATGGCGACGGCAGCCGGCATCCTGGCGGCGGCGTTTCAGCTGCATCCGCCGACCGTGCTCGACCGCACCCTGCAGTTCCTGCAGAACGCCGCTGCGCCGACGGCGCTGTTCGCGCTCGGCGTGACCGTGGCGCTGCGCCCGTTCGAGCGGCTGCCCTGGGAGGTGCCGGTCCTGACCGTGGTGAAGCTCGTCGTCCACCCGCTGCTGTCGTTCGGGCTGATGCTGCTGTTCGGGCCGTTCGCGCAGCCTTGGGCGGCGACCGCGGTGCTGATGGCGGCGCTGCCGCCGGCGCTCAATGTGTTCGTGATCGCGCGCCAGAATGACAGCTGGATCGAGCCGGCCTCATCGGCGGTGCTGATCGGCACCTTCGCCTCGGTGATCACCCTGACCAGCGTGATGTGGCTGATCCAGACTGGCCGGCTGGTGTTTCCCTGACGGTGCTCAACCGGCCCTGCGCGTGGCTCTCCATGACGGCGCCAAGCCCTCGCGCATCGCGAGCCGCCGCAGCGGACCGATGCCGCTCATCAGGTGCATGCCGACGGCGCGCAGCGACTGCATCGGCAGGAGATCGCTGAGCAGCGAGCGGTTGGCGACGTCGATGGCGAAGGTGCGGCTCAGGATGTCGGCGCGGCGCGCGGCACCGTAGCGCGCGAGCACCTGCGGGGCACCGATATCCTCGCCGGCCGCATTGGCCTTGCGCACGACATCGGCGATGTCGATGCCGTCGCGCAGGCCGAGGTTCAGTCCCTGCGCACCGATCGGCGGCACCACATGCGCGGCCTCGCCGACCAGGGCGATGCGGTTTTGCGCGTAGCGCAGGGGCCGCTCGATCGCGAGCGGAAACACATGGCGGCCCGGCTCGACGCGAACGCGTCCGAAGATCGAATGCGACTGCCGCTCGGCGGCGTCGGACAGGGCGTCGTCGTCGAGCGCGAACAGCCGGTCGGCCTCCTTCGGGGCTGCGACCCAGACGACGCTGGAGCGGTCGCCCGGCAGCGGCACGAACACGCAGGGGCCCTGCGGCGTGTGGAATTCCGTCGACACGTTGTGATGCGGCCGCGCATGGGTGATGTTGAAGGTCAGCGCAGACTGCTGCAGCGTGCGCCGGCTCACGCCGATGCCGGCGGCCTCGCGGCACAGCGAATGCCGGCCATCGGCGCCGACCACGAGCCGCGCCGTCAGCACGCGGCCCGATGCGCTGGTGACGGTCACCGCATCGGCATCGCTGCGCACGCTTTCCGCATCCTCGGCGATCCGCACCAGGCCGTCGATTTCGCTGGCGCGTTGTTCCAGCGCCTCGACCAGGATGGCATTGGCGATGTTGTAGCCGAACACGTCGAGACCGATCTCGTCGGCGACGAAGCGCACCTCCGGGGCTCGGAACAGCCGGCCGGTATCGTCGACCAGCCGCATCGCCTTCAGGCCGGCGGCGCGGTCACGACACGATGACCAGACGCCGATCTCGTCGAGGAAATCGACCGAGCCGCCGAGCAGGGCGGTGGTGCGGTTGTCGGCATATGGAGCCTTGCGGGCCACGAGCGCCGTCCGCGCCCCGGTCTGCGACAATGCAATCGCGGCGGCGAGCCCGGCGGGTCCGCCGCCGACGACGATGACATCAAAGCTGGCGTCTGTGTTGCTCATGCGGGAACATTTGACGTTCCTGCAGGGCTTTTTCAAGGGTATTGCGTGAGCCTGCGCGGCGCATGGCCGCAACGGCGGATATGCAATTGGCTCCGATTCCTGATAGCACTGGCGTCGCATGGATCAGTTGAGACCAGAGAGCAGGGTGGCCGCAACGCCCGCGCATCGTGCCGCGGCGTTCTCGGTGCACGTCTTCACCGCGCTCGGTGCGGGCGTCGCGCTGCTCGCGATGCTCGAGGCCGTGCGCGAGCATTGGACTGCGATGTTCTGGTGGCTCGGCGGCGCGCTCATCATCGACGGCATCGACGGGCCGCTGGCGCGCCGGCTCGACGTCGTCCATGTGCAGCCGGACTGGTCGGGCGACGTGCTCGATCTGGTGGTGGATTTCACGACCTATGTGTTCGTGCCGGCCTACGCCATCACCGCCAGCGGGATGCTGCTGCCGCTCGCCGCGCCGGTCATCGGCGTCGGCATCGCCATCACCGGCGCACTGTATTTCGCCGATCGCCGCATGAAGAGCGACGACAATCATTTTCGCGGGTTTCCGGGACTCTGGAACATCGCGGCATTCTACCTGTTCCTGCTGCATCCCTCGCCATCGTTGGCGACCTTGGGTCTCGCGGTCCTGATCGCGCTGACCTTCGTCCCATTCCATGTCATCCACCCGGTGCGCGTCGAGCGGCTGCGCTGGCTGACGCTGCCGCTGGTCGCGCTCTGGGGCGTCCTGGTCATCGACGCGCTGGGAAACAACTTCGCCGTGGGCCCGATTGTAACGACGCTGTTGTGCGCGATCGCCCTCTACATCGTCGCGAGCGACTCCGCGATCCGCCTGTTGAGATCCTTGAAAGCATGATCGACCTTCTGACCAGTCCCGAAGCGTGGGCCGCGCTGCTCACCCTGACCGCCCTCGAGATCGTTCTCGGCATCGACAACGTCATCTTCCTGTCGGTGATCACCTCGCGCATCCCGCAGCCGCAGGCGACACGCGCCCGCCAGATCGGGCTGGCGTTGGCCTTGATCTTCCGCATCCTGCTGCTCAGCGTGCTGGTCTGGCTGATCGGGCTGACGCAGCCGGTGTTCACGATCGGTGGCCTCGGCTTCTCCTGGCGCGACATCATCCTGATCGCCGGCGGCCTGTTCCTGATCGCCAAGGCCACGCACGAGATCCATGCCGAGGTCGAGGCGCGTGAGGGGGAGGAGGGGTCGCAGGGCGGCGGCGCCAACAAGTTCTTCTGGGTGATTCTGCAGATCATCGTCATCGATCTCGTGTTCTCGCTGGACTCGATCATCACCGCGATCGGCATGGCCCAGGATCTCGAGATCATGATCGCCGCCGTCATCATCGCGGTCGTCATCATGTACGTGTCCTCGGGACCCGTCGCGCGTTTCGTGGCAAACCATCCGACCACCAAGATGCTGGCGCTCGCCTTCCTGGTGCTGATCGGCGTCGCGCTGGTCGCCGACGGCTTCGAGTTCCACATCCCGCGCGGCTACATCTACTTCGCGATCGTCTTTGCGCTGGCAGTCGAAGCCTTCAACGTGATGGCCTCGCGCAACCGCAGGAAGCGCAACGCCTGACAGGCGCCGAGTTGACAAGGCCGTCGTGATCGCCTTCGCTTTTGCCGCCGGCAGCGCCGGATGCGCGGCCGGAGGTCGGCTCCTTCAACGGAGCCGGATGTCGATGAGAATCAGGTAAGTGTCGAAGGTTCTTTCGCCGGATTCCCGGAGGCGGCGATGGAGAGTCCGAAGGGGAGATGGCGGGATGGTCAAGGCGGTGCGCGTGCACAAGGTGGGAGGCCCCGAAGCGCTCGTCTATGAGCCGGTTGATCTCGTCGCGCCCGGCCCCGGCGAGGTCCGCATCCGCCAGCACGCGATCGGCCTCAACTTCATCGACGTGTACTATCGCACCGGACTGTACAAGGCGCCCGGCCTGCCGTTCATCGCCGGCAACGAAGCGGCCGGCGAGGTGATCGCCGTGGGGCCGGGCGTCACGCATTTCCATCCCGGCGATCGCGTCGCGTATTATGAGAACCTCGGCGGCTATGCCACCGAGCGCAACATCGGCTGGCAGCGGCTGGTCAAGCTGCCCGACCACATCACCTATGAGCAGGGCGCGGTGCTGATGCTCAAGGGGCTGACGGTCTGGTACCTGCTGCACAAGACCTTCAAGGTCGAGCCGCACCATCGCGTCCTGATCCACGCCGCCGCGGGCGGCATCGGCCTGCTGGCCTGCCAGTGGGCGCGCGCGCTCGGCGCGCACGTCATCGGCACCGTCGGCTCCACGGCGAAGGCGGATCTGGCGCTGGCCAATGGCTGCGACCACGTCATCCTCTACAACGAGGAGGACTTCGTCGCGCGGGTCAAGCAGATCAGCCGCGGCGAATTGTGCGACGTGGTCTATGACGGCGTCGGCAAGTCGACCTTCCCCGGCTCCTTGTCCTGCCTGAAGCCGCGCGGTCTGTTCGTTAGCTTCGGCAATGCCTCGGGTCCGGTGCCGCCATTCTCGATCGCCGAGCTCAACAGTCACGGCTCTCTATTCGCGACCCGGCCGAAGCTCAACGACTACATCGGCAAACGATCCGAGCTGCTGGAGGGCGCCGACACGCTGTTCTCGGCGGTGATCAGCGGCAAGCTGCACGTGCAGATCAATCACGCCTATGCGCTCAAGGATGCGGGCCGGGCGCACGCCGATCTCGAAAGCCGCGTCACGACCGGGGCCTCGATCCTCAAGCCATAGGAGATTGGCGACCTGGCTCTGCGGCTGCAACCTCGTCCCGGATCGAAGCGTCACCCGCCGCCCGGCTCCAGAGCCCCGCGTCCGTCTGCGCTGCCGTCGTCGACGCCTCGATCCGCGCCGGCGCCAGGCTGTCTTGTCCGTCGCGCCAGGCGCGCTCGCGCTCGGGGGCGTCGAGCGCCAGAACGAGACCCTGGTTGAGCTCATAGAGGCCAGAGGCGAGCCCCGCAGCACCGAGCGCTTCCCTGAGCGAATCCTGCACCAGGGCGCGCAGCGCGACGTGTGGCGCCGAGACCGGCACGTCCACCTCGCGACCGGCCATGGCCTGCGCGCAGGCGCGCCGGTCGAACGAGGCATGGCCGCGGCAGGCGAGCGGACGCGCGGGATGGATGATGCAGCCACCGCGCACGACGAATGGGCAAGGCTGGCGCAGCTTCATTCGCTCGGTCTCGCTCAAGCCACGCGTCGCGCGGTTGGCGAGCTTGATCCGACGTGACAGCGAGCCGAGCGCGGTCGCCGGCATGCGCTGATCGATCTGCCGGGCGTAGCGCGCGAGCAGGAAGATCTCCGGTGCCGTCGCGGTCACGCGCAGCGCGCAACAGGAGGGGCAGCCCTTGGCGCAGGCGAGGGTGGGCAGATGCGCCGTCTGGGCATCGATGTTGGCTTCGAACAGATCGAAGGCGCGGTCGGCGAGCATGTCTGCCAGGTTCTGCGAGGCCAGCCCGGACGCCAGCAGCGCGTTGAAGACCCGTCGCAGTCCGTTGAAAGCCGCTTCGCTCAATGTTGTCCTCCGACGCGCGCACGGACCAAAACGCCAGCGACCGCGGCGCACCCGGCGCACCGCGGTCGACAGGGATGAGGCAGAGAGGACGCTCGCGGCCTCATCCGGAGAGAGAGCCGACGTCAGGCAGCAACGCCCTTCAGGATCGCCTCGAAACAGGGGCGGGGGATGCGGAAGAAGCCGCGGCCGCCGGCGAAGGTCTGATAATGCGGACGCGCCATGTCGAGCAGGCGCTCATACCATTCATTGGCGGTCAGGCTGGCGGGCTTCTCGCCGATCGAGTTGATGTCCGAGTTCGGGAAGAAGCGAACGTGGATCAGCACCTCTTCGGTCGCGGCCAGGGCGATTTGGCTGCCGCTGTCTTCGACCGGCAACGCCCGAGCCAGATTGTCTCTCGCCATTCTTACATCTCCTCTATCGTGCCGACCTCGTTGTCGGCGGATGATCATCAGCTTGGTCCCGGCAAGCCTCTTTCCTCCGAGCTGATCACATCCCGTACAACGCTATATCAGTAGAGATATAACGTAAGTCATCGGATCGCAGGTGTTTGGCGCGATCAGGATCGTTGTTCAGAGGGACGGCTGTCCTTGATCCAGGTCAAATGGCGGCGAGCCCGACCTCGATGTTTGTGCCTCATCTGTAGGCAGCGGGACGCAGGCTTCGCGTATGGCACGGAGCCTGCGTCCCGAACGGCATTCGATCAGGCGACGCAGCGCGCGGCGCCGACCTTGGTCAGGATTCCGTCCAGCGTGTCGATCATCGCCGCGATGTCATCGCGAGTCACATTGAGGGCCGGCATGAAGCGCAGCGCATCCGGACGCGGCGCGTTCAGCAGCAGGCCGAGCTCGAAGGCATGCGCGACGATCGCCGGCGCGATCGGCCTGATCACGTCGAGCGCAAGCAACAGACCACGGCCGCGCACTTCGCCCAGGCCGTGCCTTGCCGAGATGCGCTGCAACTCGCTCTCCAGATAGATCCCGTTGTCCGTGACAGCCTTCAGAAACTCCGGCTTCTCGATGACGTCGAGCACGGCGAGTCCCGCCGCACACATCAGCGGATTGCCGTTGAAGGTACCGCCCTGATCGCCATGCTCGAAGCAAGACGCCGCTTCGGTCGCCAGCAGGGCGGCGAGCGGAACGCCGCCGCCGATGCCCTTGCCCAAGGTCATGATGTCCGGGAGGACGTCGGCGTGCTCATAGCCGAACAGCTTTCCGGTGCGGCCCATGCCGGTCTGGATCTCGTCGACGATCAGCAGCAGCCCGTGCCTGGTGGTCAGCGCCCGCAACTGCTGCAGGAAACTGTCCGTCGCGGGCCACACGCCGGCCTCGCCCTGGATCGGCTCGAGCATGATCGCCACCGTCTTGTCGGAGATCAGGGCCTCGACCGAGGCGATGTCGTTCAGGCGTGCCTTTGGAAAGCCCGGGACCTTGGGCTCGAACAGCGGCTCGAACGCCTTCTTGCCAGAAGCCGACATCGTCGCCAGCGTGCGGCCGTGGAAGCCGCCCTCGAAGGTGATGATCTCATACGCGCCGTTCTTGCGCAGAGCGCCGTATTTGCGCGCGAGCTTGATGGCGCCTTCATTGGCTTCGGCGCCCGAATTGGTGAAGAACACCTGGTCGAAGCACGAGCGGTCGACGAGTGCCTTGGCGAACTGCAGGCTGGTGTCGTTGAAATACGCTGGGCTCGGGGTGATCAGGCGCGCCGCCTGGCTGGCGAGCGCGCTGGCCAGCTCCGGCGGCGCATGGCCGAGCGAGTTCACGGCCCAGCCCTGGATGAAGTCCAGATAGCGCTTGCCGTCGTCGTCCCATAGCCAGGAGCCCTTGCCCTGAACGAAGACGGTGCGCGGACGCGCCGTGATCTCCATCAGAGCGTCGTAGGGATGGGAGGCGGTCAGCATGTGCAATCTCCTGTGCTCAGGGGGAAACGGTGGGCCAAAAAGCGAGAAGGCCGCTCCTTTGCGGGAGCGGCCTTCTCGAAAACCTGGAGCTGATGAGCTAGCTGATCAGCAACGTCTTCGGACATGGCGCGCCCCGGCATCGTCACGGCGGTGACGACGGCAAACGGCGGCGCGGCGGTTGGTCCGGTTGAAGATCATGCGGCGGCCATACAGGCAAATCGCAACCGGTGTCAAGATGCCGGCCTGCAGGGTGCAATACGGGCCGCCGCTCCGGGAAGCGGCGAGGGAAGCGCCGGCCGGCGCGAAGGCCGCACGATCCAATCTCGGGTCTCGCGCTTTAGTGACAACTTTACCAAACATTTAGCGGCTGCGTTTACTTTGCCGGCCAGCTTGAAAATGCAAGCTGCTCAGGATGAGCGATGTCGAACCCCCATCTCACGATCGCCGAAGAAGTGCAGGCGGCCATAGCCACCGGCTCAGCCGATCGCTGCTCCGGCGTGGCCGAGCGAGTCGCCTCCCTGTTCGTCGCCTCCGCCGGCAGCCTGGATATCGAGCAGCACGCGCTGTTTGCCGACGTCTTCGAGCGTCTCGTCAACACCATCGAGCTGCGCGCGCTGGCCGACGTCGGTGCCCGGATCGCACTCGCCGAACTCAGCGCCCAGCTTGCCCCGATCCCGCAGGCGCCGGCTGGCGTGATCCGGCGGCTGGCTCATCATG
Source organism: Bradyrhizobium sp. SZCCHNRI1029 (assembly GCF_032487555.1). Lineage (NCBI taxonomy): Bacteria > Pseudomonadati > Pseudomonadota > Alphaproteobacteria > Hyphomicrobiales > Nitrobacteraceae > Bradyrhizobium > Bradyrhizobium sp. SZCCHNRI1029. The sequence goes on along the minus strand of NZ_JAUEUK010000001.1, from coordinate 100,108 downwards.
ACGACATCGCCGTCGCGGGGCCGGTGCTTTCGGAATCGCCGCGGCTGAGCAGCGAGGATCTGATCGAGATCGCGCAGACGCGCAGCGAGAAGCACCTGGTGGCGATCGCCGGGCGCTGGTGGCTGCAGGAGATCGTCACCGATGCGCTGCTCGCGCGACGCTATCCGAGCGTGAGCCGGCAACTGATGAAGAATCCCGGTGCGCGGGTGTCTCCCGCCGGATTTGCCGCCATCGTGGCGCAAGCGGCTGGAGATGCGGAGCTCACGGTCGCGGCCGGCATCCGCGCCGATCTGCCGGCAGCCTTGCGCAGGACCCTGTTGCAGCGCGCGACGGAGGCGGTGAGGGTGCGCCTGCTCGCCTCGGCGCCGCCGCATCTCTACGAGGAAATCCGCAGCGCCATTTCAGCGGCCACGCTCGACGCCGAGCGCGATATGTCACGAAACCGCGTCGGCGGCAGCGCCAAGGCGGCGATCGGCCAACTCAAACAGGGCGGAAAGCTCACCGAGGCCGAGTTGCTCGAATTTGCCCGCCAGCGGCGCTACGGCGAGACGATCGCGGCCATCGCGGAGGTCGCGAAATGCAGTATCGAGCTGGTACGGCCGCTGATGCAGAGCCTGCGCAGCGACGGCATTCTCGTGCCGTGCAAGGCCGCTGGACTGAGCTGGGTCACGGTTGCCGCGATCCTCGATAGCCGGTTCGTTTCAGGTGCAACGCCCCCCGACGAGCTGACCAAGCTCAAGAACAAATATCTCGAACTGAAGCAGGACGAGGCGCTTCGCCTGCTGAATCTCTGGTCGGTTCGCACCACGGGCTCCTCGCACTGAGGGGCGGTCGCAGGTCCAGGACTCATTTACACGCCCGTCTGCGATTACCCCGAGTTCCCGGCGGGTGGCCCGAGACGCGAGAGAGCCGCGCTAGAACCCAGCAACCGTGCCGTGCAGGTCGTATTCGTCGGCACGCTCGATCTTGACCGTGACGATCTCGCCGACACGCAGCGGCCGCCGGCTGGACAGATAAACGGCGCCATCGATGTCGGGGGCATCAGCCTTGGTGCGGCCCTTGGCGACGCTTGGCCCGACCTCGTCGATGATCACCTGCTGACGCGTTCCAACCTTGCGCTTGAGCCGGCGTGCCGAGATCTTCTGCTGGCGAGCCATCAGGGCGTCCCAGCGCTCCTGCTTGACCGCGTCCGGGACCTGGTCGGGTAGGGCGTTGGAGGTCGCGCCGGCCACAGGCTCGTATTTGAAGCATCCGAGCCGATCGATCTCGGCCTCATCCAGCCAGTCCAGCAGATAGGCGAAATCGGCGTCCGTCTCTCCGGGGAAGCCGACGATGAAGGTCGAGCGCAGCGCAAGGTCAGGGCAGGTGGTCCGCCACGCCTTGATCCGGTCCAGCGTCTTGTCCTGCGCCGCCGGGCGGCGCATCGCCTTCAGGACGTTCGGGCTGGCATGTTGGAACGGGATGTCGAGATAAGGCAATATTTTACCGTCAGCCATGAGGCCGATCACCTCGTCGACATGCGGGTAGGGGTAGACGTAATGCAGCCGGACCCAGGCGCCGAGCTCGCCGAGCTCGCGCGCCAGATCGAGGAAGCGAGCCCGGACGCTGCGGTCCTTCCAGGCGCTTTCGGCATATTTCAGGTCCAGCCCATAGGCCGAGGTGTCCTGCGAAATGACCAGGAGTTCCTTGACCCCGGCCGCGATCAGCCGCTCGGCCTCGCGCAGCACGTCGGCTGCGGGGCGCGACACCAGATCGCCACGCAGCTTCGGGATGATGCAGAAGGTGCAGCGGTTGTTGCAACCTTCGGAGATCTTCAGATAGGCGTAGTGCCGGGGCGTGAGCTTGATGCCCTGCGGAGGAACCAGGTCGAGATGAGGGTTGTGCGCAGGCGGCGATGCGCGGTGGACGGCGTCCAGCACACTCTCGTACTGCTGCGGGCCGGTGATCGACAGCACGCCGGGATAGGCCTGCTCGATCTGCTCCGGCTCGGCGCCCATGCAGCCGGTCACGATGACCTTGCCGTTCTCGGCCATGGCCGAGCCGATCGCCGACAGGGATTCCTGCTTGGCGCTGTCGAGGAACCCGCAGGTGTTGACGATGACGACGTCGGCGCCGTCATGCTTCCGGGCAAGCTCGTAGCCCTCGGCGCGAAGGCGCGTGATGATGCGCTCGGAATCGACCAAAGCCTTGGGACATCCGAGCGAAACAAAGCTGATCTTGGGCGCCGAACCCTGCTGCATCTTGGAACTGCCTGATGAGATAGGCGTCAGCTAGTCCGAATTGCCCAGAAAGACAAGGCTTTGACGCGGCCACGTCCATGCTATGGGTGAGGGCCCGGACAACCTGGTGATCGATGAGCGCCGAGCAATCGCCTAAAATCGTGATCGTCGACGAAAGCCCGATCCGCGCGGCCATCCTCGAGGAAGGCTTGCGGGAAGCGGGCTTTACCGGCGTCGTGCATGTCAGCGAGATGCAGGGTCTCCTGGCGCGCATCTATGCCCTGGATCCGGACGTCATCGTCATCGACCTGGAGAACCCGAGTCGCGACGTGCTGGAGCAGATGTTCCAGGTCAGCCGCGCCGTCCGCCGGCCGATCGCGATGTTCGTGGACCAGAGCGACGCGGCTTCGATCCAGGCCTCGGTGGAGGCGGGCGTCTCCGCCTACATCGTCGACGGCCTGAAGAAGGAGCGGATCAAGCCGATCCTCGATCTCTGCATCTCCCGCTTCAATGCGTTCTCCAAGCTTCAGGACGAGCTCGAGCGCACCAAGTCCGCGCTCGAAGACCGCAAGGTGATCGACCGCGCCAAGGGCATTCTGATGAAGATGAAGGGCTTCACCGAAGAGGAAGCCTATGTGCTGTTGCGCTCCACGGCGATGCGCGAAAAGAAGAAGATCGGCGAGATCGCGCAATCGATCCTGACCGCCTCGGAGATGTTGAAATGACCGGCCCGCTTCGCATTGGCTTCATCCCGCTGGTCGATGCCGCCGCGCTGATCGTCGCCGTCGACAACGGATTCACCGCGGCTGAAGGTCTCGATGTCACGCTGGTCCGCGAAGTGTCATGGTCGAACGTGCGCGACAAGCTCAACATCGGCCTGTTCCACGCGGCGCATCTGCTGGCTCCCGTCGCCATTGCGTCGAGCCTGGGCATCGGCCATGTCAAGGTGCCGATCGTGGCTCCCTTCAATCTCGGAGTGAATGGCAACGCGATCACCGTGACGCCAGCGCTGCATGCGGCGATCATGGCCCACCTCGAGGGGGATCGTTTCGACCCGATGGCGACGGCGCTGGCGCTGGCGCGCGTCGTCGCTGAACGGCGCAAGTCCGGCGCCGAGCCGCTGACGTTCGGCATGACGTTTCCGTTCTCGACCCACAACTATCAGTTGCGGTTCTGGATGGCCGCAGGCGGTGTCGACCCCGATGAGGACGTCCGTCTCGTGGTGCTGCCGCCGCCCTACATGGTGGAGAGCATCGCCAACGGTCACGTCGACGCGTTCTGCGTCGGAGCACCGTGGAACTCGATCGCGGTCGATCTCGGCATCGGCCATATTCTCCACTTCGTGTCTGACGTGCTGGTGCGCGCGGCCGAAAAGGTGCTGGCGGTCAGGCAGAGCTGGGCTGACAAGAATCCCGACGCCCTCGCCGGCCTGGTCCGCGCCTGCGCCAAGGCCGCCGAATTCATCGAGCAGAACCACGCAGAAGCCGCGCGTATCCTAGCCCAGCCGGAGCGGATCGGCGTCGATGCGGAGGTGCTCCAGCGCACGCTGGACGGCCGCCTCAAAATCTCGCCGGACGGCACCTTCCGCGAAAGCTCGCGCTATCTGCTGGTGGGCCGGGAAGAGGCGGGACGGCCCGAGAAGATCCAGGCGGCCTGGCTCTATGCCCAGATGGTGCGGTGGGGCCAGACTCCCCTCAGCACTGAAGCCCTGGGCACCGCCATGGGCGTGTTCCGGCCGGACATCTACGACGCGGCGATGGGCACGGCCGCGGTCGGCACGGATGGCGCCATCGGCGCCTTCGCCGGTCCGCCTTTCGCGGCGGACGACGTGATCGGCCACCTCAAGGCCTTCAAGATCGGCCGCTGGACGGCCTGAGGTCTTCCACTCAGTACTCAATTTGGGCAACTCGCTCCGCCGATCAAATTTTGGGCGGAGTGCCCGCGTTTGAGGGCTTGAGCCTTGCCAGCGCGGGTTCGCCGATTCGAGCAGCCCTCTGAATTCTCTTACATTTCCTGCTTGTCCCGGCTGGCACGCAATTTGAATATTGCAGTGCAGTCAGCCGCCACAGATGCCGCTGACTGCAGTCCATTACCGGATTTCCGCAGCAACGAAGCTGGTCGGATCGCTCATTTGAACCGCCCCCCCATCGGCCGTTCGACGACGCGATCCTCGTCCCATCCGCAAACGCCATTCGTCCTGGCCGCTGGAGCTTCGTCCGCCATCATGAAAATCGAACCCTTGTCAGTCGACTTCAACGACGAGCAGAAGCGCTACCTTGAGGGGTTGGCCGCCGGCCTCAAGGTCACGCTCGCCGGCCGCGGGCAGGCTGCTGCCGCGACGACGATTGCTGAGCCGACCGGGCCTGACGCCATTCACATCAAGGCGCAGGACAAGGTCATCGCATCCGGGCGCAAGCTCGCCGACCAGGAGAAGGTCAAGCGCGAGCTGCACCCGTTCGATGCCTATGAGCGGCTGAAGGAGCAGGCCCGCAGCAATGCTGCGCCGTCCGCGGCGGACAATTTCCGCTGGCGCTATTACGGCCTGTTTCATGTCGCGCCGGCGCAGGACTCCTACATGTGCCGCCTGCGCATTCCCAACGGCGTGATGAAGCATTGGCAGCTCGCGGGGCTTGCCGACCTCGCCGACCGGCTCTGCGGTCCCTATGGCCACGTCACGACGCGCGCCAATCTGCAGCTACGCGAGATCCCGCCCAAGCATGCCGTGATGCTGCTGGAAGGTCTGTCGGATCTCGGCCTGACGGCGCGCGGCTCCGGCGCCGACAACATCCGCAACGTGACGGGAACGCCGACCGCCGGCATCGATCCGCAGGAGCTGCTGGACACGCGTCCTTTCGCGCGCGAATGGCACTTCCACATCCTCAACGACCGCTCGCTCTACGGCCTGCCGCGCAAGTTCAATGTCGCCTTCGACGGCGCCGGTCGGATCGCGGCGTTGGAGGACACCAACGACATCGCGTTCTCGGCGGTCGAGGTGAAGGACGGATTCGGCGTTGCGCCGGGCGTGTGGTTCAAGCTCGGCCTCGGCGGCATCACCGGACACAAGGATTTCGCCAAGCCGACAGGAATCATCGTCGAGCCGGAGCGGGCGACCGAGGTGGCCGACGCCATCGTGCGGCTGTTCATCGAGACCGGCGACCGCACCAATCGCCTCAAGGCGCGGCTCAAATACGTGCTCGACAGCATGGGCCACGACAAATTCATGGAAGCCGTTGAAACAAGGCTCGGCCGCAAGCTGGCGCGCGTCCCCGACGAGGCGCTCGAGCCGCGTCCCGATTCGGACCGGATGGCCCATATCGGCGTGCACCAGCAGAAGCAGCAGGGGCTGAACTGGATCGGCGTCGTGCTGCCGCTGGGCAAGCTGACCACGGAACAGATGCGCGCGCTCGCCAAGATCGCTGCGGATCTCGGCGACGGCGAGATCCGGCTCACGGTGTGGCAGAACCTGCTGTTATCGGGCGTCCGCGACGACAAGGTCGCGCTGGCCTGCGCCGCGGTCGAGCAGATCGGACTGTCGGTCAAGGCCTCGCACATCCGCGCCGGACTGATCGCCTGCACCGGCAACGCCGGCTGCAAGTTCGCAGCATCCAACACCAAGAAACATGCGGCCGAGATCGGCGACTGGTGCGAGACGAGGGTGGATGTCGACACGCCTCTCAACATCCATCTGACCGGCTGTCATCACTCCTGCGCCCAGCACTACATCAGCGACATCGGCATGATCGGCGCGAAGGTGCCGGTCGGCGATGGCGACGACACCGTCGAGGGCTATCATTTGTTCGCCGGCGGCGGCTTCGGCCCGCAGGCCGATATCGGCCGCGAGGTCTATCGCGATCTCAAGGCCGAGGATGCGCCCCGCACCGTCGAGAAGCTGCTCAAGGCCTATCTCGCGCACCGCACCTCACCCGACGAGACCTTCCTGTCGTTCGCACGTCGTCACGACGGCGAAACGCTGCGCAATCTCGCCGAAGCCCAGATTTCGTCGGAGGTCTCAGCATGAACCAGATCACGCCCATGTCCAAGATCGAGATCATTCCTCCGACGGCGCCATTTTCCGAGGCGCAGCGCTCGTGGCTCAACGGCTTCCTGGCCGGAGCGCTCGGTCTCGACGGCGCGACGGCATTGTCGCCGGCGCAGAACGGCGCCGTGCTCGCGCCCGCGGGCGACGGTGATGACGGCGAGGCGCCATGGCACGATCAGACCATGCCGATCGGCGAGCGCATGAAGCTCGCCGAGGGCCGTCCGCTGCGCCGGCGCATGATGGCGGCCATGGCACAGCAGGACTGCGGCCAATGCGGCTACAATTGCAGCGACTATTCGGATGCGATTGCCGATCGCAGCGAGGCGCGGCTCAACCTGTGCGTCCCCGGCGGCAAGGAAACCGCGCGAATGCTCAAGGCGCTCTACGAGGAGATCGACAAGGCTCCGGCCGCGGCCAAGCCCGCTGCGGCTGCGCCGGCCACCGTCTCCGTCGTCGTCAGCGAGCCCGGTCGCTCGCGCGACAATCCGGTCGAGGCGACGTTCCTGTCGCGGCGTCTGCTCAACAAGCCGGGCTCGGAGAAGGAGACCTGGCACATTGAGTTCGATCTCGGAGAGAGCGGGCTCGACTACGTCGTCGGTGATTCCTTCGGCATCTTCGCCAAGAATGATCTCGGCCTGGTCGATCAGATCATCGCGCTGCTCGGCGCCTCGCACATGACCGAGGTGAACGGCAAGCCGCTGCGGCAGTGCCTGCTCGAGGACGTCTCGCTGGCGCCGGCGCCGGATTCGCTGTTCGAGCTGATCTCCTTCATCACCGGCGGCGCGACCCGCGAGAAGGCGCGGCAGCTGGCGCAGGGCGAGGATCCCGATGGCGACGCGGCGACGCTCGATGTGATGGCGGTGCTGCAGAAGTTCTCCGGCGTCCGGCCGCATCCCGAGGCCTTCGTCGAGGCGCTGGAGCCGCTGCAGCCGCGGCTCTACTCGATCTCGTCGTCGCACAATGCCACGCCCGGCAAGCTGTCGCTGACGGTCGACTGCGTCCGCTACGTCGTTGGCAAGCGCAAGCGGCTGGGACTTGCCTCGACCTTCCTGGCCGAGCGGATCAATCCCGGCGACAAGCTGCGCGTCTATGTGCAGAAGGCGCATGGCTTCGCGTTGCCGGCCGATCCGAAGACGCCGATCATCATGGTCGGCCCCGGCACCGGCGTCGCGCCGTTCCGCGCCTTCCTGCACGACCGCAGGGCGACCGGCGCGCCGGGCAAGAACTGGCTGTTCTTCGGCCATCAGCGCAGCGACTGCGACTTCTTCTACGCCGACGAGCTCAACGCCATGAAGACCGCCGGCCTCTTGACGCGGCTGTCGCTGGCGTGGTCGCGCGACGGCGACAAGAAATTCTACGTCCAGGACCGCATGCGCGAGGTCGGCCGCGAGGTGTGGACCTGGCTCGCCGACGGCGCCCATCTCTACATCTGCGGCGACGCCAAGCGCATGGCCAAGGACGTCGAGCGCGCCCTGGTCGACATCGTCGCCCAGTTCGGCGCGCGTTCGACGGACGAGGCGGTGAGTTTCGTCGCGGACCTCAAGAAGAAGGGCCGGTTCCAGCTCGACGTCTACTGAGCTGGAACCGGCGGAGAATATTCTCGGTCGCAACATCGGCCGAGAATTTTTTGGTTCCAAGCGGACCCGAAACAGGGGGCTTGTCGTTATTTCGCCGGTTGCCTTGCACCCGGCCGCGGGAACGCTTTTCTCATGGCCGGAACTTCAGGAGACCGGCCATGCGCACGATATCGACGCCCCTGCGACAGATGCCCCAGGCCCGCGCCATTCGCGAACGCGGCGCAACCGTCGCGCTGGTTGCCTTCTACAGCGCGATGGCGCTGATTGCCGCGATCACCCTGGGCACGTCTTTCACGCATCCGTTCTGATTCTCATCACCTCTTGAACGGCGCGACCGTGATGGCGGCCGCGTCGAGCGCCTTGCGGACCTCCCGCGCAATCTCGACCGCGCCGGCGGTGTCGCCATGGATGCAGACGGTGTCGGTCCGCATCTTCATCACCTTGCCAGTCACCGAAATCACCGCGCCGTCCTGAACCATGCGCACCACACGATCGGCGATGACCTTGGGATCGTGCAGCACGGCGCCGGGCTTGCTGCGCGACACCAGGAGTCCATCGTCGCCATAGGCGCGATCGGCAAACACCTCGTGAGCCATCCTCAGATTGGCCTTCTCGCCAGCGGTCACCAGCTTGGAGTTGGCGAGCACGACGAAGATCAGGCTCGGATCGACGGCCTTGATCGCCTTGGCGATGGCGTTCGCCGTCATGTCGTCCTCGCAGGCGACATTGGACAGCGCGCCGTGTGCCTTCACATGCGTGACCTTGTGACCGGCCGCGGTGGCGATCGCCTGCAGGGCGCCGATCTGATAGGCGACGAGGTTCTCGATCTCCGATGATTTCAGCCCCGGCATCGGACGCCGACCGAAACCATGCAGATCGCGATAGCCGGGATGCGCGCCGACGCTGACGCCTTTGGCCTTCGCCATCTCGACCGTCCGCCGCATGATGTCAGCGTCACCGGCATGAAAGCCGCAGGCGACGTTGACCGATGTCGCCAGCTCGATCATGGCGGCGTCATTGCCCATTTCCCACGGGCCAAAACTCTCTCCGAGGTCGCAGTTCAGATCGACGGTGCTGGTCATGTCAGGGTCCGCTCGTTGATGGGTCCGAAGCAACGTGAGATGTGATCAAACTAATCGGGAGTGACTCCGGGCCAGGTGGTGGCGTCGGTTGCGCTGACGGCATGACCGGCCACATTGGCCGTGAACAGCGCATCGACGTTGAAGTCGCTGCTCGCAAGCTCGGTGACGCGGCCGGGCAAGCTGCGCAGCAGATCCTTGTAACGACGCAGTTCGGCCTGCGCCTCGGCCATGCTCACGGCCTTGAAGCGGAATGGCGTGCCGGCCGGCGTCTGCGCCAGGCGGCCGAAATCGGCCGTGATGACGGTCGCGATCTTCGGATAGCCGCCGCTGGTGCCGCGGTCCGACATCAGCACGATCGGCGAACCGTTGCCGGGCACCTGGATGCTGCCGTCCACGGTGCCGTCCGAGACGATATTGTGACCGTGCAGGTGGCGCATCTGCGGCCCCTCGAGGCGATAGCCCATGCGGTCGCTGGTCGCCGAGACCATCCAGTCGCTGCCGAGGAATAGCGCTTTCATCTCGTCGCTGAACTCGTCGTCCTGCGGTCCCATGACGACACGAATCGCGCCGCCGGCTTTCGGCAGATCGATCCGCAGTTCCGGCGCATCGCCGGCGGGCGCGACTTCGAACACGTCGCCGGCCTGAAGCGGGCGGGGGTAGGGGCTGCCGAGCCCGGCGCGCGCATTCACCGAGAGACTGTTGAACATCGGTTCGCCGGCGATGCCACCGGCGATGGCGAGATAGGTGAACGAGCCGCCGCGCGCAAAGCCGAGCGTGAGCTGCTCCCCGTCGTTCAGCGTCACCGACGTGTTGATCTCGACCTGCCGCTTGGCGACATCCGCCAGCCGTTGCGCGCCGGCGAGCGCCACGCGCACCGCGCCGCCCTTCGCCGCGAACGTCGCGCCGAACGGGCCGATCTCGATCGCAGCCGCCATCAGCGCATTGCCGACGAGGCTGTTGGCTGCCGCCAGCGCCAGCTTGTCCATCGCGCCGGACGGCGTCAGCCCGTAGCGCTGCGCGCCGAAACGCCCGCCATCCTGGACCGAGCTTGCCGGGCCGATCTGTGAGACGACCAGCGTGCTCATGCGGCGATCCGCTCGGCGATGAGCACGCCGCCCTCGGCGGCGCGCTCCTGCTCCGCGAAGGTCTTGACGTCAACGGCATAGAAGCTGACCTCGTCGCCGGGCTCGAGCAGAAAGGTCGGCTCGCGATGCAGTTGAAATGTCCGCATCGCGGTGCGGCCAAGCAGGTGCCAGCCGCACGGCCCGGCAAGGCATTGGATGCCGGTCTGGATGCCGCCGATGGCGATGATGCCGGCCGGTGTCCAGAGCCGCGGATTCTGGCGGCGCGACATCTGCAGCGTGGGATCGAGACCGGACAAATAGGACCAGCCCGGCGTGAAGCCGATCATTGCGACGCGATAAGTGCTGGCGATATGGCGTGCGACGACTTCGTCCGGCGTGAGGCTCAACGCCTTGGCGACATCCTCGAGGTCGATGCCATTCTCTCCGCCATAGCAGACGGGAACCCGCCAGCGCCTGACCTCACTTTCCGGCGCGAGCGACCCGGCCGACAGCGCCAGCAGCTTTGCTCCAAGGGTGTCGTGGTCGATCACACCTGCATCATAGTGCACCAGCAGCGAGCGATAGGTCGGCACCGTCTCCGTGATGCCCTCGATCCCGGCCGCTGCCACCGCATGGTCGAGCGCCAGGACGCGGCGGTTGGCGGTCTCGTCGATCGTCCGGCTGAACTCGACGGTGACGGCGCTGTCGCCGCTGGGCAGCAGGCGAGGAGGTGGAAAAGGGTCGGCCATGAGTCCGAAGTGATCCGCGTTGGTGTTCCTCATCTAGCTGTTTTCAGGCGCCAGTGGAATTGGGTCCAAGGCAAAAAGTCTCGAAAATTCAATAAATTAATCGGATGTCTTGCGATAAGGAGGCCTTATCGGGTGCACGCAAGCCCCGCATGCGCCGGACGCACCGCGCACGCCCTTGACGCCGCCTTCGTCGCTCGCAAGATGCGCCTACTTTTTCTGCCAGCCCGTTTGGAGCACCAGTCTCAAGATGTCCCTCACTCCCGAAGCCATCGCCACCCTGTCTCAAGTCACCACCGCGACCATCACGACGGTCCTGCTGAAGAAGGGGTTGCGCAATGTCTGGCTGCGCGGCGCCAAGCCGCTGCGCCCGGGACAGAAGCGGCTGGTCGGTCCCGCTTTCACGCTGCGCTTCGTGCCGGCGCGCGAGGATCTGGCGACCCCGGAATCCTGGTCGTCGCCGATCTCGACCCGCACCGCGATCGAGGCCATGCCCGAAGGCTGCATCGCCGTGGTCGATGCGATGGGCGTCAAGGACGCCGGCATCTTCGGCGACATTCTGTGCGCCCGCATGGTCAAGCGCGGCGTCACCGCGCTGATCACCGACGGTGTCGTGCGCGACCTCGAAGGCGTGCTCGGCACCGGCCTTCCCGTATGGTGTGATGGCTACGCCGCGCCGCCGTCGGTCGCAGGGCTCACCTTCGTCGGCTGGGGCGAGGCGATCGGCTGCGGCGGTGTTGCCGTGTTTCCGAACGACGTCATCGTCGCCGACCAGGATGGCGCCGTGCTGATCCCGCAGGCGATGCTCGATCACGTGCTCGCGGAAGGTCCCGAGCAGGAGCGCATGGAAGCCTGGATCGTCGATGAGGTGAACAAGGGCGCGGTGCTGCCGGGTCTCTATCCGATGAACGCCGAGACCAAGGCGCGCTACGCCGCGTCGAAGAAGTAGTTCACGGCGCCGATTGATCAACGACACAGCTTCAGGAAAGGCAGAACAATGGTCGATGTTTATCTCGCGGGCTCGCGTCCCACGCGCCGCGCAGCTGCGGAAAGCTTTACGGGCACGGTCTGGCAGGACCCGATCATCACGCCGCAGGCTCCAGCCCGCGTCGCCTCGGCGCGCGTCGCGTTCGAGCCGGGCGCGCGCACGGCCTGGCATACTCATCCGCTCGGACAGACGCTCTATGTCATCCAGGGCGTCGGCCGGGTGCAGGCCAAGGGCGGGCCGGTGCGCGAAATCAAGGCCGGCGACGTCGTCTGGATCCCGCCGGGCGAGAAGCATTGGCATGGCGCCGCGCCGACCACCGGCATGGTCCACGTCGCCATGCATGAATCGCTCAATGGCGAGCACGTGACCTGGATGGAGCACGTCACCGACGAGGAATACGCCACCCCGGTCGGCTGATACATCACTGAGAACGGTGCGAGCGCGCGGTCGCAGGGCCGCGCGCTTTGCGTTTGGAGGCGCGTCGCGCGCCGGGCTCAGTTCACCCGCGTCCAGGTCTGGCCGCCGCAGAACATGCCGCCGAAGGCGCAGCCCTGCACGCGCAGACTGTCCGACCCCTTCAGCGCGATCGTCGAATCGTAGGTGCTGCCGCTGTTCGGATCGAAGATGCGGCCGGTCCACTTCTTCTCCTGGGCCTTGTCGCTCGGCCGCATGTTGATCAGGATCTGCTCGCCGTTCTGCTTGGTCTTCGCATCCACGGCGTAGCCGCAGAGATTGGTGCCGCAGGGCTCGATGCGAATCTGGCCCTCCTTCTCCTCGGTCAACCAGATGCCGACCGGCGAGCTGGGATCGCGACCGGCGGTCTGCGCCGCGGCGGGCGGCGCAGCTGCCGTGGTCACGGCAGGCGTCTGGGCTGGCCGCGGTGGCGGCGGCGCGGCGGCGGGAGCCGGCGCGGCAGCAGGAGCCGCAGCGGCCGTTGCAGCGGCTGGCGGCGCAACCGGTGCCGTGGCGTTGGCGGCTGGGGCCACCGGAGGTGGCGGCAGCGGCGCCGGTGGCGCGGCCGCCTGGACGGGAGGAGGCGCCGCCGGCGGGCTCGCTGGTGCGGCTGCCGTCGGAGCGGGCGCCGCAGGGACGGGAGCAGGGGGCGCGGTCGTAGCCGGAGCCTGCGCGGGCGGGGCCGGCGTGACCGCCGCCTCGGTGGGCGCCGGAGGCGGCTTGGTCGCATTGTCCTGGTCGCGCTTGGTGCGCTTGGTCTTCTTCTGCTCGGTATTGTCGTAGACGCCGGGGATCTGCACGGTGCCGCGGTCGGGATCGATGCGGATCGTCTTGCCGCCATACTCGATGACGTATTGCGCCTCGGCGGCACTGCTGGCCAGAACCAAAGCCGCGACGGCCAACAGCCTCTTCATCCGTGTCTCCGCGATGTCGGTTGCTGATGTGAGCGAGCTCACGCGCTGGTAAGTCGCCGATGCGGCGCCACCGGTTCAATGCCCGGCCTGCTCAGAAATCGAGCGGCGCATTGTCGACCACCTCCTTCATCACGAAAAACGTGCGCGTCTGCCGCACGCCCGGCAGCGAGATCAGCTGGTCGCCATGCATCCGGTTGAAGTCGTGCATGTCGCGAACGCGGATCTTCAGGAAGAAGTCGAAATCGCCGGCGACGAGATGGCAATCGAGCACGAATTTCAGTTTGCGGATCGCCGCCTCGAAGGTGCGAAAGCTCTCCGGCGTCGAGCGATCGAGCACGACGCCGACCAGCACCAGCGCGCTGCGCTCGACCTTCTCCGGCGCGATCTGGGCGCGCACGCCCTTGATGTAGCCCTCCTCGAACAGGCGCTGGGTGCGGCGATGGCAGGTGGCCGGACTGACATGAACGGTGGCGGCAAGCTCGGCATTGCTCATCCGGCCGTCCTTCTGCAGCAGTTGCAGGATGCGCCGATCGACCCGGTCGAGATCAGCGGTGGAAGATTCTCTCATTTTTTCCGTCATGTGCGGACATATCTCTTGCCGGTATCAATTCTTGCGGACGTGAGCACAAAAACGCAGGCCAATAAAGAGAGCACCTTTCTCCGCCTTTTTCGTATGTTTCGGCCGGCCCTTTCATCCACCCACGGAGAGACCCGTGCTTCGGCTCGACAAGTTCAAGAAGTATCCGCTCACCTTCGGTGCCACCCCGATCGAGCATCTGCCGCGGCTGACCGCGGCGCTCGGCGGCAAGGTGCAGATCTATGCCAAGCGCGACGACTGCAATTCCGGTCTCGCGATGGGCGGCAACAAGCTGCGCAAGCTCGAATACATCGTGCCCGATGCGATCGAATCGAATGCCGACACCCTGGTCTCGATCGGCGGCGTGCAGTCGAACCATACCCGCATGGTGGCGGCGACCGCGGCCAAGATCGGCATGAAGTGCGTCGTCGTGCAGGAGAGCTGGGTGCCGCACGAGGACGCCGTCTATGACCGGGTCGGCAACATCCTGATGACGCGCCTGATGGGCGCCGACAGCCGCATCGTCGAGGACGGTTTCGACATCGGCATCCGCAAGAGCTGGGAAGATGCGATCCAGTCGGTCAAGGATGCCGGCGGCAAGCCCTACGGCATTCCGGCCGGCGCCTCCGTGCACAAGTTCGGCGGTCTCGGCTATGTCGGCTTCGCCGAGGAGGTGAGGGCGCAGGAAGCCGAGATGGGCATCAAGTTCGACTACATCATCGTCTGCGTCGTCACCGGCTCGACCCAGGCCGGCATGATCGTCGGCTTCGCTGCCGACGGCCGCGCCGACCGCGTCATCGGCATTGACGCCTCCGGCACGCCGCAGCAGACCCGCAGCCAGGTGCGGCAGATCGTCGACAACACCGCTGAGCTCGTCGAGCTCGGCCGCAAGGTCCGCGACGACGAGATCGTGATCCTCAACGACTACGCCTATCCGGCCTATGGCGTGCCGAGCGCCGAGACCAACGAGGCCATTCGCCTGGCCGCCCGCAACGAGGCGATGATCACCGACCCGGTCTATGAGGGCAAGTCGATGCAGGGCATGATCGACCTCGTCAAGAAGGGCTACTTCCCGGAAGGGTCGAAGGTGCTCTATGCGCATCTCGGCGGCGCCCCGGCGATCAACGGCTACAGCTACACGTATCGCAACGGCTGAGGGCGGTTTCACCATCCCCCGCAGCGTCGCGGTGAGGCGAGCTCCAACACCACACTCCGCTGTCGTCCCGGCCTCCGAGCCGGGACCTCATTCATGCAGCTTGATTTGTCTGACTTTGGTAGGAAAGACGGCAGACAGTCAGCACCTGCCGTCTGCGCGGCACGCCGGCCTCAATCGAACCAATTCTTGTAGATCGCCTGGTAGCTGCCGTTCTCCGTCGAGATGTGCAGCCATTGGTCCACGAACGCCTTCAGCGCCACGTCGCGCTGCAGCCAGTAGGCTTTCTCGGAGAAATCGAACGGCTTCTCCGGGTGCACGGCGCAGAGCACGCCGGGATGCAGCTTCTGCTGATAGCGCGTCTCGGAGGCGTCGGTCATCATCAGGTCGGCGTCGCCCTTGGCGATCTCGTCGAAGATGGTGACGTTGTCGGGGTGGACGCGGATGTCGGCTGACTTGATGTTGGCGCGGGCGAAGCGCTCGTTGGTGCCGCCCGGATTGACCACGACCCGGGTGCCGGGCTTGTCGATGTCGGACAGCGTCTGGTACTTCGAGGTGTCGGTGCAGCGCGCGATCGGGGTCTTGCCCTCGCGCATGATCGGCGTCGAGAACAAGCCCTTCTTCTGGCGGTCGAGCGTGATCGATACGCCGCCCATCGCGACATCGAACTTGTCGGCCTCGAAATCCTTCATGAGCTGCGGCCAGCTCGTCGGCACGAACTCGACCTTGACGCCGAGCGCCTTGCCGAGCGACTCGGCCATGTCGACGTCGAAGCCGGAGAATTTTCCGGTCGCCTTGTCAAGATAGGTGAAGGGCTTGTAGTCGCCGGTCATTCCGACCCGTAAGCTGCCGCGCTGCACGATCTCGTCGAGGCGCGAGGGCTGGTCGGCGAGTGCGGCAGTGGCGAGACCGCAGGCCAGCACGGCTGCGGTCACGGCGGCGACGGTCCGGTTGAAAAATCCCATATTGAATCACCTCGCATGATGTGGCCGCGCTATTCATAGCGGAGGTCGCCACGCGCGACGAGGGGCAAGCAGGAAGGTTGGTTGATGAGCATTTCCTTGGTGCAGGCGTCGGTCGAGGTGTTCGTGCCTTATCTTCACAACCTCTCGGGGGTGCTCGACAAGGCCGCTGCCTTTGCCGAGGCGCGCCGCATCGATCCCGCCGACCTGCTGCAGGCCCGGCTCGCGCCCGACATGTACAACCTGATCCGGCAGGTCTGCGAAGCCAACCGCCACGCCACCATTGCTTGCGCGCTGCTCGCCGGCCGCGCGCAGCCGACCGTTGCCGACAGCGACACGGATATGGCCGGGTTGAAGGCGCGGATTGCAACCGCGATCGACGATGTGCGCAGCGTGCCACCTGCGGCGATCGAGGAGGGCGCGAAGCGGGAGGTCAGCTTCACCTTCCGCAACGGTGCGACGCGCAGCTTCGACGATGGTCGCTCATTGCTGCTCACGTTCAGCCTGCCGCAGTTCTTCTTTCACGTCACCACGGCCTACGACATCCTGCGTCACGCCGGCGTGCCGCTGGCGAAGCCGGACTATCTGGGCGCGCGGAGGTAGGCCCTTCCGGAGCGGGACGGCAGGCGGCCTCAAGGTCCACAAAATACGAATGGCCAGGATGGAACCCGGCCATGGGATTTGGAGACATCGCAACGAAGACGGAGTGGTCCGGGCGGCCGGAGCGCTACCTCTCGCTGGGCGCAACCGGGCCCTTGCCGGTCATCTCGTTCTTCAGCGCCTCGAAGCGCTCGATCGCCTCTCGCGCGCGGGTGTCGACCGTCTTGACGGCAGCTTCGGCGGTCATCGGTCCGCTGCTCACGGCGATCGAGGTCGGCCCGACGGTCTCGTCGACATAGTAGCCGTCCTCGCCCCGCCGTGCCGTCCAGCGGAAGCGGATCGCGGAAATCGGCCCAGGTCCGAGCTTGGTGTAGCCGTCGGCCTGATCGAGAGAGACGACAGTCGCGGCAGCCTTCTTCGACGACGGCGCCGCCTTGTCTGCCGACCTCGTCGCTTCAGGCTGATCGAGAATGCTCGCTATCGTTGCGAGCGCGTGCTCGGTCGCAACACTCATGGCCGCCTCTGTTCCTACCGGCGCGCGTAAAATCCGGCGCCGATAGTCACAGTTGTAGCTGGATTTGGCCAAGTTGCAAGAATGCGTTGAAAGTTGGGCGCCAAAGCGGTGGAGAAAGGTCCTGACATCCGCGTGATGAGGGCGGGTCCTGCCTCGTCGCCGACGGGACAGGACCATTGCACCGGCCGGACGACTACAAGACGTCCTGATTGATCACGTTCTGCCGAATCGGATCGCCATCGAGCACGCTGAGAATGTTGCGCGCCGTCTGCTCGCTCATGCGGTCGACCGCCTCTCGCGTCACGCCAGCGACGTGCGGAGCCATGATCACGTTGGGCAGCGCATGCAGCGCGTGGCCGACCGGCGGCGGCTCCTGCTCGAACACGTCGAGGCCAGCGCCGGCGAGCCGGCCCGAGGACAGCGCGTCATAGAGCGCGGCCTCGTCGATCAGGCCGCCGCGCGCGGTGTTGATCAGATACGCCGTCGGCTTCATCAGCTTGAGACGCGCGGCGTTGAACAGGCCGATGGTCTCCGGGGTCTTCGGGCAGTGGATGCTGACGAAGTCGGCGCGCGGGAGCGCAGTGTCGAGATCGGCAACGGGCTCGCAGCCCGCGGCGGTGATGTCGGCTGCGGGCTTGTAGGGATCGTAGACCAGGACCTGCATCTCCATCGCGAGGCAGCGCTTGGCGGTGCGGGTGCCGATGCGGCCGAAGCCGATGATCAGCACGGTCTTGCCGTAGAGATCGAACGGCAGCACGCCGAGCCGCGCGCCCCAGGTGCCGTCCTTGACCATCGCATGCATCTCGTTGGCGCGCTTGGCCAGCGTCAGCATCATGAACAGCGCCTGCTCGGCAACCGAGGGCGAGTTCGCCGTGCCCGCGACCATCAGCGGCACCTTGTGCCTGGAGAGCGCGGGCACATCGACCGCGTCGAAGCCGACGCCGATTCGGGTGACGACTTTCATGTCGCCGGCCGCGATCAGCTCCGGCTCTCCGAAGCGCGTGGCGCCGAGCGCGACGCCGTGCACCGGCGCGTGGGACTTCAGCAGGTCGGAAAAATCCACCGCCGAGATCATGTTGGGGAACTCGATCATCTCGACATCATCGCGCGCCGCCAGCAGCGCGCGGCCCTTGGCCGAGAAGGATTCCGTGACGAGGATCTTGTTCTTGTTGGTTGCCGTCCTGGTGGTCATGTCCTGCCCTTGAAGCTTCTTATGCTCGTCAGATGACGAGGCCTGAAGCCTCATTTAGCAGGTGCATGTTGTTGAGGTCCATTGCCATGCGCAGAGGGCTGCCATCCCGCGCGCCGGCGTTGGGGTTGACCCGCCCGCAGACCGGCGTCTCGTTGAGGGTGAAGTAGACAAGCGTCTCCATGCCCATCGGCTCGGTGACGTCGAGCAGCGCCTCGAACGGCTCAATCCCAGGCTCCGCATGCGGCTTGGTCTCGGCGATGTGCTCGGGCCGGATGCCGAGCAGCAGCGGCTCGTTCCGCGACACGGATTGATAGCGCGCGGCGCGCGCCGGCGGCAGCGGAAAGGCGATCCGGTCGGTGAGGCGGATGTGGAGCCGGCCATTGGCCTCCTCGAGCCGGCACGGCACGAAGTTCATTGCGGGCGAGCCGATGAAGCCGGCGACGAAGCGTGTCGCCGGATTGTGGTACAGCTCGTTCGGCGTGCCGATCTGCTCGATGCGGCCCTTGTTCATGACCACGACACGATCGGCCAGGGTCATCGCCTCGACCTGGTCGTGGGTGACGTAGACCGTCGTGGTGCGGACCTTCTGGTGCACCTTCTTGATCTCGATGCGCATCTGCACGCGCAGCTTGGCGTCGAGGTTGGACAGCGGCTCGTCGAACAGGAACACCTTGGGATTGCGCACGATCGCACGGCCCATCGCGACGCGCTGGCGCTGGCCGCCGGAAAGCTGCTTGGGCTTGCGGTCGACGAGGTCGGCGATATCCAGCATGCGCGCGGCCTCCGCCACGCGGCTCTTGATCTCGGCCTTCGGGTAGTGCTTCAGCCGCAGCCCGAACGACATGTTCTCGGCCACCGTCATGTGCGGGTAGAGGGCGTAGTTCTGGAACACCATGGCGATGTCGCGATCCTTCGGCGGCACGTCGTTGACGACATCGCCGCCGATCGTGATGTCGCCGTCGGAGATGTCCTCGAGCCCTGCGATCATCCGCAATGTCGTCGACTTGCCGCAGCCGGACGGGCCGACCAGCACGACGAACTCGTGGTCGGCGATATCGAGATCGATGCCCCTGACCGCCTCGACGTCGTCATAACGCTTCACGACCTTGCGCAAGCTCACTTCAGCCATGTGTGATCAACCCCCGTCATCAGCCTTTGGTCGCGCCGGCGGTGAGCCCGGCAATGTAATAGTCCATCAGGAACGCGTAGATGATCAGCGGCGGCGCCGCGCCCAGCAGCGCGCCGGTCATGATCTGTCCCCAGTTGAAGACGTCGCCCTTGATCAGGCTCGTGACGATGCCGACCGGCAGCACCAGTTGGTCGGTCGAGGTCGTGAACACCAGCGGATACAGGAACTGCGCCCAGGAGACGGTGAAGGCGAAGATCGTCGCGGCGATCAGACCGGGCAGGGCGACGGGAATGAAGATCCGCGTCAGCGTCTGCAGCCAGGAGGCGCCGTCGATGATCGCGGCCTCGTCGAGCTCCTTCGGGATCGAGGCGAAATAGCCGATCATGATCCAGGTGCAGAACGGCACCGTCAGGGTTGGATAGATGAACAGCAGCACGTACCAGCGATTGATCAACTGGATGCCAGTGACGTCGCCGATCAGCGCGAACATCTTGAACAGCGGAATGAACAGCAGGCTGTCCGGGATCAGATAGGTCAGGAATACGCCGGTCGCCAGCGTCGCCGAGCCCCAGAACTTCATCCGCGACAGCGCGAATGCGGCGGGGATGCTGATCAGCATGGTGATGATCACCACGACGATCGAGACCATGGCCGAGTTGAAGAAGAAGCGCTGAAACTGGTTCGAGGTGAGCAGCTCGACATAGTTCTCCAGCGTCGGATGGAATACCCACCACGGATTGGTCGCCGCGGAGATCTCCGCGCTGCCCTTCAGCGAGGTGATCAGCATGTAGAGCGGCGGTACCAGCGAGAAGATCGCGAACAGCGTCAGGAAGAAATACGACCAGCGCAGCGCCCAGGCGCGGTCGCGGCTCATCGAGCCATATTTGACGGTACGGGTCGGGCCGGCCTTGTCGATCGTGACGGTGCTCATCAGGACTCGTTCCCCCGCTTGTTGACGTCGCGCAGGATGAAGATGGCGGCGACCGCCAGGATCGGCACCATGAACAGCGAGACGCTGGCGCCGAGCGGAATGTCGCTGCCCTCGATGCCGACGCGGAACGCCCAGGTCGCGAAGATGTGCGTCTTGTCCAGCGGGCCGCCGGCGGTGAGGATGCGGACGATGTCGAAATTGGCGAACGTCACGATCAGAGAGAACAGCGTCGTGATCGCGATGATGTTGCGCATCATCGGCAGGGTCACGTACCAGATCCGCTGCCACCAATTGGCGCCATCGATCGCCGCGGCCTCATAGAGCTGGTCCGGGACAGATTTCAGCGAGGCCAGGTACATGATCATGAAGAACGGCGCGCCGTACCAGATGTTGACCAGGATCACCGAGAACCGCGCCCAGGCGGCTTCCCCGGTCCACGGGATCGGGCCGATGCCGAAGAAGGCGAGCGTGTAGTTGAAAGCGCTGTAGGACGGGTCGAACAGCCACAGCCAGGCCAGCGTGCTCATCGCCGGCGGGATCACCCAGGGTACCAGCAGCATGCCGCGCCATTTGCGCTGCCCCTTGGCGGGGATGTTGTGGACGAAATGAGCGACGATGAAGCCGATCAGCGCCTTGAACACGACGGCCGTGATCGCGAAGATGCAGGATTGCTTGACGACCAGCCAGAACGTGTCGCGCTTGAACAGGAACTCGAAATTGCCGAAGCCGACGAAGCGCTGCATCGACTTGTTCAGGGTCGCCAGATGCACCGAATACAGGGCGGGATAGACGACCAGGAGCACGATCAGCAGGATCAGCGGCAGCGTCATCAGGAAAGCGGCGGTCGATTTCCGCTTCAACGCCCTGTGCAGACCATTGCGGCGGGCCGCGCGAGGGCGGGCGACGGCGTTCTCACCGATGGCGGCATCAACCATGAGAAAAGGCTCCTCGTGATGTCCCCTGCGACAGCGGGGTCCTCACTGGATGGGAAACACTGACAAGGTGAAAGGGGGCGGCCCGCCTGCTGAAGCGGACCGCCGGCGTTGCTTCGAGCATGCCTCAGCTGCGCATGAAGCCCTCGCACTCGCCTTCGGCCCAGGCGAGGGTCGATTCCATCTTCTCGCCCTGAGCGTAGCGCAGGCACATCTTGGTCATCGTCGCCTGCGCATAGATCTGCTGCGCGATCTTGGGCGGAGCAGGGGAGGCTGCGATCGACAGCGTCTGGTGATTATAGGGGTTGGGATAGTGATAGAGGGTCCCCTTCGGCGGTCCCTCCTCCTGCCACACCTTGAGCGTCGTCAGCTTCTGATAGGCCGGCAGATCGTAGCCGCCGCTCGCCACCACCATCTTCTCGATCGATGACGGCTTCGACAGGTGCACGATCAGGCTCTTGGCCGCCTCCTTGTTCTTGGAGAACGACCAGATGCTCCAGAAGTAGGGCAGGAACGGCGCGAAGCGGCCCTTGGGGCCGGCCGGGAAGCCGTGGGTCCAGCACTGCTCGGCGATCTGCGGCGCGTCGCGCTTGGCCACCGCCCAGGCGCTCGGCGGATTCATGATCATCGCGCCCCTGCCCGAGACCAGCCATTTGTTGTTCGACGCGTCGTCCCACGAGGCGACATCCGGCGGCAGCGCCGCGATCAGCCGCTTGTAGAACTCGAGCGCCTGGCGCACGGCATCCGTTTTCACCGTGACATCGCCCTTGGCGTTGACGAGATCCGCGCCGAACGCCTGGAAGAACGCGCCGGCGGAGTCCACGCTGTCGGTGGTTTCGCCAAGCCCGATGCCGAACGGCACGCCAGCCTTATGGCAGGCCTCCGCCGCTTTCAGGAAGGTCTCCGTGGTCCAATTGTCGGCCTTCGGTGGAGATCCGGCCGGATACATCTCCTGCACGTCGATGCCCGCATGCTTCTTCATCAGATCGCTGCGGGAGCAGGGACCCTTGATCTGACTGCCGACGCAGGCCGGCACGGCGAGCCATTTGCCGCCGGACTGTCCGAGATATTTGACGGTGCCGTTGACCTCGCCGTTCTCCTGGATGATCGGCCCCATGATGTCGTTGACCGGCTCCAGCAGTTCCGCATGCGCATGCGGCCACCAGGTCGGCATGGCGATCAGATCGTGGCCGGACTTCGCGGCGCCCTCGGCGGCGATCGTCAGCTCGATCTTCTTGCCCTGGCTGGTGATGTAGTCGATCTGGACCTCGACCTTCTCCTTGGCGGCCCACTCGTTGACGAGATCGGTCGAGGCCTGGTTGGCGCCCGGAACCCAATGGTCCCAGAAGCCGATCGAGAGCTTGCCGGCGGCGTGGGCGCCGCGCACGTAGGGCGCGGCAATCATGACCGCCGAGGTGGCAGCAGTCGCAGCAACGAATTGTCGGCGGTTCAGCTTCCTCCGTGACATGGCGTTCCCTCCCTGGTGAGCCAAGCATTCTGTCGATGCGAATCCGATTTGTTAGTTGTTGCGTCGCGTCATGCGCGCATGGATTTCGCTTGGATGCAATCAGAGCAGAATTGCGAGCGGCTGTCGAGAAAGCCGGTGAGGCGAATCCTAGAACTAATGGCGTGCACAATTCGTCGCAGGTTCCGCAACTGATTGCATCGCAGTACTGAGCGTTGCAGTGCAAAGCGCGTCTCGGCCGAGCAGGAAGCCGAGAGGAATCAGTGTAGCTGGGCGCGTCCGATGCATCGCACTGCATGCGGCAGATGGACTTGCGCGTTGCGGCAACGGTAGAATTCGTTGGAATCATGGTCGTCACGACCTGCGACTGCGCACGGAGCCTGAACTGATGATGATGAGCCCCGGCATCTGGCGCCGGTCTTTCCGGTGCATCGCAATAGGAGTGTCAATAGGCCTCATCGGCCTTGTGGGCCTGCCGCGTCAGCCTGCCGCACAGGGCCTGTTCAAGGGCGTCGAGCAGGGGGCGCGCGAAGGCAACAGGGCGGCGGGCCCGGTCGGCGGTGTGCTCGGCGGCGCGATCGGCGGCGCGATCGGCGGTGTCGTCGGCGTGGTCACCGGCGTGACCGGGGCGTTCACCGGCAACAGCGGCCAGCAGAGTGCGCAGCCCGAGGCACCGCCGGCCGAGGGCAAGAAGGCGAAGCCTTCCAAGGCGACGAAGACGAGCAAGGTCGCCAAGGCGACGCCGATGCTGACGCAGCCGGGCGTCCCGCAACTCACGGCCGAACAGATCGTCGCCAACAGCGATAGCAATATCGAGCGCCTGAAGACCGGGCTGAACCTGACGGAAGAGCAGGCGAAGAACTGGGGTCCGTTCGCCAACGCGATGCACGCGCTCGGCCGCAACGGCGCGGATCGACTCGAGCTGCGCATCGCGCGGTCGAAGCGCGATCCGCCGGACGACATCGTCGAGCAGATGCGCAACGAGGCTCAGTTCCTGGTCGATCGCGCCGCCGACCAGCGCGCGGTGGCCGACACATCGGAACCGCTGTTCACCAGCCTCGACGACAAGCAGAAGCAGATCTTCATCGACGAGATGGTGCGCCTGAGTCGCGAGCGCGGGCTGGACTAGCTCAACGGAGTTGGCGTCGTCGCGGCCGTGCCCGTTGGCAGCAGCGGCGCCGGCGGCGTGCCGTGACGCATGACCACCGCGCCCGCGCCGCATCGCGGTGTATTAATACCCTCAAATGGCCATTAGTCGCGCGGCATGCACATTTTTCGGGCACGAGCGGGCGCGGCTCGCGCAACGTGCCGGCCAACATCGCTGCCTCTGCAACCGAATTGCGATGCAGTTTGATGTACATTGCAATTGTATTACATGGAGAGCCGGAGCCGGCAAGGCGGCCTTTGCGGCAGACGATCAGCAGGCCGTTCGGCTCGATTTCTTGGAGGATTATTGTTGTCGAGAGTGCGACTGCGCCGGTGGATCGAGAACCGGTTGGGGATTGACACCGCCAGCACCGAAAGCCGCCTCGATGCGGATGTGAAACGCTTCGTCGATGCGCTGCAAGCGGAGTTGATCGCCGCGAAGGACGAGTCCGAGCGGTACAGGCGCATCACGGAAGAAAGGGGCGTGATCATGGGCCGCCTGCGCGACGAGCGCGACGGCTATAGGCTCGAGTGGGAGGCGGCGTCCGCGGAGCTTCGCCGGCTGGCGCGTAAGCGCCTGGCCGTGGTCTCGGACAATGGAGCGACGCGCCCCTCCGGCAATGGCCGCGACGCGGCCCTGAGGAATTCTCCGCCTTCCACGCTGCGGGTGCTGTGCGTCGGCACCGGCCGGGACGGCACGACGTCGCTGACGCGGATGATGCAGGAGGTGTTCGACAACCAGGGCAACGGCGACAGGGCCGTGCACGAATGGGCGTCGAGCGAGCTCAATGAGCTGTTCTGCCAGCTCAAGGAAACCAACGATCCCGGCTTCGCGGATCAGATTCGTCAGACGATCCTCGATTGCCCCCATGCCTGCGTCGTCGGCAACGGTTACGCGGCCGTGCTGCCGATCATCGCCGAGCTCCTCGGCGATCAGGTCACGCTGGTGCATCTGCGCCGGCGTGACCGCGCGGCATGCATCGCAAGCCTGGTGGAGAATGCCGAGCTGTCGCCGCAGAACCACCTCTACTACGCCGACTCGCCGGCCGCGCAGCGCAAGCGTCCGACCGCTTTCCACCTCGGAGAGATGTCGAAGCAGCAATGGATGGATCTGTCGCTGGCCGAGAAGTTCGGCTGGTACTACGACAAGACCCACGCCTTGATCGAACGCTACAAGAGCCTGTTCCCGAACACGCTCTCCGTCGATACCGAGGACCTCAACGCGGACAGCGTGCGCCTCGCGCTGGCCCAAGCGGCCGGCAGTGCCGAGGCGCCGCGCGCCTTCCACGTCAACCGGTTCGTCGATCTGCGCCATGTGCCGCCCGATCGGCGCAGCTTCGTGCAGCGGCTGCTCGGCCAGCTCGACGTCCAGAAGCTCGCCCATGACGACCTGTATGGGCTGCGGCAGGTGCTCAACGAGATGATCTATCATCTCTCGCATTTTCCCGACGCGGCGCCGGGCGCGGTGGATGAGCTGCGCTGGACGCTGACTGAGATGCACGGCCTTCTCGACAGCCGCATCCGCGACGTTCGCGAACTGATGGAGCGGGTCGGCGTGCCGCCCGAGACCGCCGGCGCTGTGAACGGCCACCGCGCGCCGCAGGCAAGCCCTGGAGCGCACCCTGGTCGTAGGCCAGGCGCCCGGCTCTGAGCACGGGGAGGCGGCGGGCGGGCTGCGGTCAGCAGCAAGTTCGGGGGACGTGGCAGGAGACTTGGCGGGCCACGAACGACGATGATGAGGACTATGTTTACGCCATATCCCTATGAGCGACACCAGAAGCGCATAAGCCGATGAGATACGACCATCAGGCCGCTAGCATGTCGTTCTGACGAGTTCCGGGCGCCACCAGTTGGTCTGCTAACCGCCGCCGCTCGCCGGCCAGACTCCTCGCTCGGTCGGGATCGAGAAGTTCGGCTAGGTAAGGTAGCGAGACCGGACGCAAGATGACCGAAGCAGGCCGCTTGTTGGACCACGTCACAGGCTGGCGAACTTCCACGCGTTCGTCACGTGCTTCCGTAGACATCGAGGCGTACAGCAGCACGCTAACTTCGCTTGGCGAGGCAAGTGCGTATATTGAAAGTTGATACAGCCATTCCGCAGGGAGGCTCCTTTCCCAAACGTCGCGATATTTTGCGTCGAGGAAACCGTGCAGCACCTTGTTGTAAAATAAAGCGTAATCTGGCCGCGGTGCCGGCGCACGGCGCCGCCTCGGATTGGCGTCAGGCGCGTAGGCAAACAGGTTGCGGATCGCAAGTTCGTCCGCGATCCGCGCACCGGCAAGATTGTCGTGCAGAAAGCGAGAGAGCAGGCGTTGGAAGAAGACGTTCATATCGAACAGAAACCCGGGCGTCCGGCTCGGCACTTGTCCCGAATCGAAGGCGATACCCTGGGCGTCATGCAGTAGCCGGATGATCGTCAGCGCCGGCCCACAGGCGGCGGTCTGACGGGTAAGGCCACGGTCCGCCCGGTCGATGTCATCAGCACCGAGGCTCACCAAGCGCTTGACATCTCCAAACATCGACGAAAGTTGATGCGCACGCCGTCGGAGGTTCCTGTCTTCAACAAGTCGCGCACCAGCCTCAAGGCCTGCGCGCAACACTTGATTCAAATGCCAGTCAGCCCGACGTTCGAAGTGCCCGCAGGGAAGCCGAGCCTCCCGCACGCCGCCCTGACGGATCACTTGATCTATCATGATGTGGCCGCGTGGGCTCTCCAGATTCTCCGATAGTGGAATGTAGCGACGCGCCAGACCCCGGTGCATTAATTCCTCCACCTCCGCCGCGAGCAACGAAACTAGCAAGTCGTGTAGACCGTGCCGAGTGGTTGGTGACCTCGTCTCCTCGACCGCCGAGACATCGCGCAGCCCATAAGCGTAGCGGAGCAGTCGAGCGAGCGGCATCGCTGGCAGCTTGGGCTCAATCGCGATGCGAAGCGGCCCCACGTCCACGCGGCCGACGAAAGATGTGCTGGTGATTTCAAGTCCGTCGTATGCCTCGCGGATGTCCAACCGTCCACGCAGCGTCTCGGCCAGTCGGCGCGACGGCATATCGCCCGCTAGAGAACGGCCCCTTAAGCGCGAGTCCTCTGCGGGGCCGACCCGGTTCCATTCCGTTAGCTCGACGACGAATGGGGGCGTGCCGTCAGGGTGCGGGGTCATCGTCTCCCTCGCTGTCGTCGGTTGGGAGATCATACGGCTCGCCAACCAAAGTGCTATCGGCCGGCTCCTGATCGAGTACAAGTGGCTGCATTTCCTCGAATGACACAGCCTGAATCAGATCTCCTTCCCGGTTGGTGCCAAATATCTCTTCTCGAATACGCCCAGCCTCTGCATCGACCAGCTCACCACCAAGAATGTCTCTGAGCATACCGAAATCGTCGTAACAATATTCTTCGAGCAAGGGGATAATGTCGTCGCGTAGAATGCGAGCAAACTCCGCTACCGAAGTGACGGGCTGAGGTGGCATCAAATAGGCGTGGCCAATCTGAAGGTTGCGGGCGTCCCGTTTCAGATGGAGGCGAAGTCTTGTATTCAGCGCGTCCAGCCAAGGACCAAGCGGCAACCCTCCAGCTTTCCGTCCAACTAGTAAATTGCTTTCTGGCATCACTTCGACGAAACCAAAACGCCGGCGAAGCGCGGTATCCATAAGAGAAATAGAACGATCCGCCGTGTTCATCGTGCCAATGACGAACACATTTTTTGGCACGGAAAACAGTGCGCCGGTGACTGGTAATACGATCTGTCGATCCCGTTTATCGTATTCAATCGCCGTAATTAATTCCCCAAAGATGCGTGGTAGGTCGCCACGGTTAATCTCATCCACGACAAGAAAAAAATTGCGGTTCGGTTGCTTGGATGCATCTGTACAGAGACGTTTGAAGATGCCGCCGCGCGGTTCAAAAACCATCTGGCCGTTCACTGTCGTAGGCCGTAGACCCTCGATGAAGTCCTCGTAACCCCACCCGGGATGAAAGGTACAGACGCGCACGAAGCCCTCGCTGTCGGCTACCGTCTTGCGCTCAGATGGGATCAAATCGACAAAGCTCTTCCGGAACGCATGGCGGGCGGCAAGTTCGTTGGCGACGGCCAACGCCCGGTAGGTTTTCCCCGTGCCAGGCGGCCCGTACAATATCACCTGACCCTTGCGGCGTAGGATGGCTTCGATTCGCGCGGCAAACTGATCGAGCGGCGGCATAGGTACGGTTTCGGCTGCCGGAACAACTGGATGCGGTGCAGATACTGTGGCAGGCACCGCCCCTCGTCGGGATAGCCGCTGTTCAAGCTCAAGGAGGTTAGCTGCGCTCCTGCCAAGTTCATAAATCGTGGTACGCGACCCCTCCTGGTCGGGCATTCGCCAGGAGTCGAGGCTAAGCCACTCAACAGGACGTTTGTGTGGGAAGCTAAGCTTGCTGTCATACTCATAAGGCCCGCGGACTTTCCCTACGCCCAGAACGGTTTGGCCTTCACACGCGAGCACTAAATCTAACTCCGATATTTCTTGAGCAAAATTCAGTATTTCTCCAGCCTTTCTAGACGCGACGCCTACGTTAGCAGTGTAAACGGGAAGCAGAAGATCCCGGATTTTATTTTTCGCAGTCGTCTTGTCCTGACTAATCGTTTTTGACAGGTCGGGAACTTGCTCGGACCAACCGATAGACACGAAACCGCCCTCGCGCATTTCTGTCCAGTGGCTTCGGCCGTCACTCCCTTCTGTAGTGCCTACCTTCCAATATCGGTGAAAGGCACCATCGCGCCGGTTGAGGATTGTGTCGAGTGTTGTGACCGGCACCTCAAGTTCCTGTGCAGCGGCAACGAAACGTCCTGCGCAGACGAAGCGAGGCGAACCGCCATCCAAGATCCCGACCTTGTCGGGAGGCATTTGTAGAAGCTTAAAGAGGTGGAATCGCTGGTAACGGGGGCTATGGTAGGTATCGAGTCGGTTTGGGCTGGTAAGAAACCAGTATTTGTGAGCCCAGCCGTCATGCGCTAGTTTTGGAGCAGCCTTCTCCATGGCAGCTTGAAGCTTGACGTATGCCTCATCTGAAGTATCTCCTGTATTCAGCGACGACAACACGTCAGCGCCAGCCACCAATTGGTCCCTCTGTTTTCGTGCAATGTCTATGGCGTCCTCAAGCGACAGGACATTCTGTGCCTTCGGCGACCCCGTCATCCAGGCGTTGTCACTCTGGCGCTGAAAGATGCCAAATTTTAGCGCTGACCCACCACCAATACCGCCAAATTGGTTGCCGGAGAACTCGTCATCGTTCTTGAACTCCAACCAATAGGCCAAACACCGAGTTTCACCACTCAGGCGTCCGTGCATCAGACGCAGCAGGGATTCACCGTCAAGATCGCGCAACACGGCGGGTCCAAAGCGATCACGGAAGAGCGCTGTCTGCTGCTCGATCTGCAACGGTGTCAGCAACTCGCCTGACGCGATGCCGTGGTTAAGCGCGGCTTTCAGTTCATCAAAAATCTGCGGTTCAAGAATTGGTGCGCTCATACAGATCTGTCTCTCAACGGGTACTCAACCTCGCAGCCAACGGCTCCATTTGACACGCGGTTGATCAAACTTAGCACTGAGCCGGCCGGCGTTCTATGGTCGCCGCCAGTGACGATGGTATGCTTGGCGGAACGCTCACTTGAGACCATCGAGCCGAGCTTGGACTCGTGGAACGGACGTTAGAGCCGTGGCGAAAGCTTGCGCCCTGGTCGCTAATTCGGCATCAGGACCGACGACTATGAACCAGCGCTGGCGTTGCACGTAGGAACGCTATCCCGCTGTGCGGGCACGGAGACATTTGTCCGCAGAGTGATGAGGTTTCCGGCATCCGCCTTGTTGGAGAGCCAATCACCACAACGGCGCTACACAAATTCGCTGCTACGGTCCGTAAGCGGATGCGAATCGAAGGCGGGATATCGCCGCGATCGTCTTCGCGCCTAGCCCAGCGGGTTGAGGTGGACGACCGGGAGGCCCGAATCATGGGTCCAAAGAGCAACTTGCTCAGAACGCTCGCCGCCATTTCGGGCGTAGAATCGGCTTACAGGCGGGGTGCGCAGTTCTGTTCCGGACTGGCGGAAGGGGTGGGATTCGAACCCACGGTACCCTTGCGGGCACGCCGGTTTTCAAGACCGGTGCCTTAAACCACTCGGCCACCCTTCCATCCGGCGTCGTGTCCGGGACGTCGGCGACGTCCACGCCACGGCAGCGCGGTATCGACGCGATCCTTGTTTAGGGTGCGGGCTTGCGGCTCGTCAACGGCGCATTCACGCCTGCCCGGACGGCCTCAGCTCAAGGCCCGCGCTCACCTGAGCGCAAAAGCCATCAGGCCGGAGCACAAGATTGCGGTGCTCAGCGCTGCCAGGGCGAGAAAGCTCCCCGAGAGCAAGTCTTGGTGTCGCAACGCTTGATGTCGTAAATCTTGGTGTCGCATGGGCCACCTGCTGCGGCTGCGCTACCGGTCCGATCTCGCACCGGCCGGAGAAAACCGAGGGCCGGGCGATGAGCGGTCTGGATGATCTGCTGGTCGAAACTGCCAGCTTCAGGGATGCTCCTGAAGTGTCGTTATTGAAGCGGACGCAAACATCGACGCGGACGAGAGCCGACCATGGCGTCGGCTGTCCGATATGTCCGGACTCAGGCCCGCGAGCGGACGCCTTCAAACGCATGAGCAAGGAAGATCCCGGCGCCAACCAAGCCCATCACTGCCGTCATTGCTTCGATCATAGCGAACACACCCTGTTGCGCCCCACGTGAAGCAAACGACGTGCAGCCCTGCACAGTCAAAATGATTCAGGTCCCGGGAAATGAGAACACTCGTAGGTGAGGATTTCACGCAACATATGTGTCCAAAAAGGTGCACTCGCAACACGGAGGCACAGCGGAGGTGCACGCCTGGGCGGCCACCGTCCACGTCACAACCGCAGGAAAGCTCCGGTTAACCACGGCGGGGCCCACCCCATTTCCGCCGTCTTCGGGTTGCGTTATCCTTGTGCATTGAGTTGCGGGGATGCGACTCGGGGACAAGCCGGGACGCGCGGGCCTGATGGGAGGGCTCGGCTGCGACCGGCACATTGGTAATTGGGGTCGATGGGGATTGGTCAAACAGATCCGGTCGAGAGAGCGGTGCGCAGTGCCGTCGCCGTCCTCGCCTGCCTGATGGTCGCGAACTGCGCCTCGTCCAACAAATTCGCCAGCAAGGTCGATCCGAAATACGGCGTGTCGTCGAGCCCGCGCGTCGTCGGATTCGGCGAGCCGGTGCCGAAGGGCGGTGGCGTCTACCGCATCGGCAAGCCCTATACCGTCGCCGGCAAGACCTATGTTCCCGAGGAGGATACCAACTATCGCGCCGAGGGCATGGCCTCCTGGTATGGCGATGATTTTCACGGCCGGCTGACCGCCAATGGCGAGGTCTTCGACATGACGTCGCTGACGGCTGCCCATCCGACGCTGCCGCTGCCGAGCTACGCCCGCGTCACCAATCTCGCCAGCGGCAAATCGCTCATCGTCCGCATCAATGATCGCGGCCCGTACCACGGCAACCGGCTGATCGACGTCTCCAACAAGGCGGCCGATCTGCTCGAGTTCAAGGGCAACGGCGTCGCCCGCGTCCGCG
This sequence comes from Bradyrhizobium sp. SZCCHNRI1029, assembly GCF_032487555.1. NCBI lineage: Bacteria > Pseudomonadati > Pseudomonadota > Alphaproteobacteria > Hyphomicrobiales > Nitrobacteraceae > Bradyrhizobium > Bradyrhizobium sp. SZCCHNRI1029. Next base: position 68,810 of record NZ_JAUEUK010000001.1, on the reverse strand, counting down.
TCGAATATGTCGGCCGCGCCCCTCTCGAAGGGTCCGACGATACCCAGCTGATGGCAACCCTGCGCACCGGCATCCCGGCGCCGGCGCCTTCTCTCGTCCGCGTCGCCTCCGCCCGGCCGTTCGTTCCCGAGATCGGCGCAGGCCGCCCGATTCGCGGCGAGGTCCCGCTGCCCGAGGGGCGTCCCTACACGCTCGGCAACACCTCCGCCGACCTGGCATCGGTTGCCGCGACGTCGGAGATGTCGGCCTCCAGCCGGACCCGCGGACGGAGCCTCGAAAACCCGCGCGCGGTGTCCTACGATCAGGGCGGCCGATACGTGCCGTCATCGAGCGGCGCGGCGGACGGCGCTGACGAGGCCCGCGAGATCCTTGGCGGCCGCGGACTGTACTGATCTTCCATACGATCTCGCACGTCGAACCAACCGCCCCAGCCGGGGCGGTTTCGATTCGAGTGCGCCGCCAACGGCTATTGGGAATGCCTATTGGGCGCTGAACGGCACCCGCGCCTTGGCCGAAAACGTCCAGACGCGGGTGTTGCTGCCGATGCCGCCGAGCTCGGCACCGAGGCCGACACCGATGCCGCCGGCTGTCTGGATGCCGAGACCGCCGGTGGCGCGGGCCGACCAGCCTTGCAGCAGCGGCGTCGAGGCCAGCGCGCCGGCGGCAAGCGTGTTGGCATCCTCCCTGGTGAAGTAGTAGTCGCCGTACAGGCCGACGAACGGCGTCAGAAGAAGCCCGCTATCGAGCCAGACGACAGGGTAGGCGGCGCGCAGGCCCCCCGACGCGCGGCCGCTGGCGAAATCATTGGTGCCCTGCCGCGTGCCCAGCGAGTCCGTATAGGCGTTCTGGTGTTCCCACAATGCGTAGACCTTGGTGGACGGCTCCAGCACCAGGCCGGCCCATTTATACGTGCCGGTCAGACCGGTGGAAACCATCCAGCGCTGGCCGCTGAAATTGCCCTGGGCGGTTCCGGCACTGCCGTCATAGCCGATGCCGGAATAGGCCACGGCTGCATCGAAGCGCAGCGTGGGAATGATCTTCCAGCCGAGATAGGCGCCGGTGGTCCAGCCGTCGCCCTTCAGCTTCCCGTTGATGTCCTGCTGGGTGTAGCTGAAGGTCTCGTAGCCGCCGAGCACGCCGACGAGGAAGTTCGGCGCGGCGCGGTAGGTCAATCCCATCGTGGCGTTGAGCTGCTGGCCATAGATCGAGGCTTGGCTGGCCTGGGTGACGCCGCCGATGCTGGTGCTGCCCCAGCGGTCGACGCCAGAACCGCGCACATCGGCCCACAGCAGCCACTCCTTCTGCTCGTGCCATTTCGGCGCGGCCTGCTTCCTGTCGCCGCGATCGATGGCCGCGAACGCATCGTCGATCCGGCCGCGACCACGTCCACGTGGCTGGGACGCGCCCGGCAGCAGCGAGGAATAGGCGTTGCTGTCGCCGCTGCCGGCGCGGTCGCCGGCCGGGGAGCGCTCGTCCTGATCGCGCGGATCGGCCGAGAAGTTGAAGCGCATGCGGGCATTGCCGGGCGTCAGGAACGAACCGCCATCGTTGAAGCCGTCGGCGATGGCGTCATCGATCGCGCCGGAGATCGCCTGCCCGGAATTCTGCGCGACCAGCTTGCTCACGGTCTGCTGCAGCGAGCGCAGCCGAACGCTGTCGACCGGCACGTTGACGGTCTGGGCAAGGCCGGGCGAGGTGCTCGCCGTGAACAGCGTGGTGCCGGCATAGCTCGCCGTGATCGTGTGGCTGCCGACCGCGAGCGTCGAGGTGGCGAACGTCGCAACGCCGCCCGCCAGCGTCGCCGTGCCGATCGGCGTGCCATTGTCGTTGAAGGTGACCGTTCCGGTCGGGGTGCCGCCCGACGCTGAAACCGTGGCCGTGAAGGTCACGGGCTGCCCGAACTGGCTCGGGTTCTGCGACGAGGTCAGCGCGACCGTCGTGACCAATTGGCCCACCGACAGATTGAAGGTGGCATTGGCCGAGGCACTGTTGGTGTCGGTCACGCTCACCGTATACGTGGTCATTGCCGCCGGAACCGTCGGCGTGCCGGTGATCTGGCCATTGCTCGTGTTGAAGCTCAAGCCGGCCGGCAGGGCCGGTGAAACGGCAAACACCAGCGTGCCCGTACCGCCCGAGCCCGTGACCGGCGTGAATGGCGTCACCGCCTGGTTGATCGGCAGCGAGCTGGACGGCACGGCCGTCGTGGCCGTCACCGCACCATTGATGGTCAGGCTGAATGTGTTGCTCGCGGTCGCGTTGGCGGCGTCGGTCACGGTCACGGTGAATGTCGTCGCCGCGCTGGTCACCGTGGGCGTTCCGGAGATGCTGCCGTTGGCCGCATTGAGGGACAGTCCCGCGGGGAGCGTCGGCGAGACGGAATAGGCGAGCGGCGCGGTGCCGCCGCCGCCCGTGACCGGCGTGAACGGCGTCACGGCGTGGTTCGCAGTCAGGGTGGTCGACGCGATCGCCTGGGTCGCGCTGACCGCGCCGTTCACCGCCAGGCTGAACGTATTGGTCGCCGTCGCAGTGTTGGCGTCGGTGACCGTGACCGTATAGGTCGTGGCGCCGCTGGTGGCCGTCGGCGTGCCCGTGATCGCACCCGAGGTCGTATTGAAGGCGAGCCCTGCGGGCAGCGCCGGCGCGATGCCGTAGCTCAGCGGCGAGGTGCCGCCGGCGCCGGTGATCGGTGTAAAGGAGGTCACCGCCGTGTTGACGGTCAATCCTTTGGACGCGATCGCCTGGGTCGCCGTCACGGCACCGTTGACGGCCAGGCTGAACGTGTTGCTGGCGCTGGCACTGTTGGCGTCGCTCACGGTGACCGTATAGGTCGCGGCCGTGCTGATCGCGGTTGGCGTGCCCGTGATGGCACCCGTCGAGGTGTTGAAGCTGAGCCCGGCGGGCAGTGTCGGTGCGATGCCATAGGTGAGCGGCGACGTGCCGCCGCCCCCGGTCACCGGGGTGAAGGATGTCGCGGCGACATTGACGGTCAGGGACTTGGCCGGGATCGACTGGGTGGCGCTGACAGCGCCGTTGACTGTCAGGCTGAAGGTGTTCGTGGCGGTCCCGTTGTTGGTGTCGGTGACGGTCACGGTGTACGTCGCGGTCGCCGCGCTCGTCGAAGGCGTGCCGGAGATCGCGCCCGTGGAGGCGCTGATGCTGAGGCCGGCCGGAAGGGACGGAGAGATCGAATATGTCAGTGTCCCCGTGCCGCCGCCACCGGTGACCGGGGTGAAGGCGGTGATGGCCTGGTTGGCGGTGAAGGTCCGCGAGGCGATCGCCTGCGTCGCGGTGACCGCGCTGTTCACCGTCAGGCTGAACGTATTGCTGGCCGTGGCAGTGTTGGCGTCGGTGACCGTGACCGTGTAGGTCGTCGCGCCGCTGGTCACGGTCGGTGTGCCGGTGATCGCGCCGGTCGAGGTGTTGAGCGTCAGGCCCGTCGGCAGCGCGGGGGCAACGCCGTAGGAGAGCGGCGGCGTGCCGCCCGATCCGGTCACCGGCGTGAACGACGTCGCTGCGGCATTCTGCGTCAGCGTCTTCGAGGCGATCGCCTGCGTCGCGCTCACTGGCCCATTGACGGTGAGCTGGAAGGTGTTGCTGGCGGTGCCGCCGTTGGAATCCGTCACCGTCACCGTGTAGGTGGTCGTGCTGCTGGTCACCGTCGGCGTGCCGCTGACCTGGCCGGTGCTGGTGTTGAAGCTGAGTCCGGTCGGCAAGGTCGGCGCGATGGCATAGGACCGCGGCGTTGTGCCGCCACCGCCGGTGACAGGGGTGAACGTCGTGATGGCCGTGTTCACGGTGACGGTGGCCGAGCTCACCGACTGCGTCGCGGTGACGGCGGTGTTCACCGTCAGGCTGAACGTATTGCTGGCTGTGGCACTGTTGGAATCGGTGACGGTCACCGTGTAGGTGGTCGCGCCGCTGCTTGCGGTCGGCGTGCCCGTGATCGCGCCGCTGGAGGTGTTGAGCGAGAGGCCGGCGGGCAGCGCGGGCGCGATGCTGTAACTGAGCGACGGGGTGCCGCCGCCGCCGGTGACCGGCGTGAACGATGTCGCGGCCACATTCTGCGTCAGCGTCTTCGAAGCGACCGATTGGGTCGCGGTCACGGCCGAGTTGACTGTCAGACTGAACGTGTTCGAGGCGGTCGCGCTGTTCGCGTCGGTCACGGTCACGGTGTAGGTCGTGGCGCCGCTCGCGGCCGTCGGCGTGCCGGTGATCGCGCCGGTCGATGTGTTGAGCGTGAGACCGGTGGGCAGGGACGGTGACACGCTGTAGGTGTAGGCCGGGGTGCCGCCGCCGCCGGTGACCGGCGTGAAGTTGGTCGATGGTTGATTCTGCGTCAGCGTCTTGGAGGCAACGGACTGCGTGGCCGTCACCGCGCCGTTGACCGTGAGGCTGAAGGTATTGCTGGCGGTCGCGGAGTTGGCATCGGTGATCGTGACCGTGTAGGTGGTCGCGGCACTGGTGACCGTGGGCGTACCGGTGATGGCGCCCGTGGACGTGTTGAAGGACAGACCGGTCGGCAGCGTCGGGGCGATGCCATAGCTGAGCGGTGCGGTGCCGCCGGAGCCGGTGACCGGCGTGAAGGATGTCGCGGCGGTATTGACGGTCAGCGACTTCGACGCGATGGCCTGCGTCGCGGTCGGGCCGGGCAACGTGACGGTGATCGTGAACGAGGTGTTGGTGGTGCCGGCGCCGCTACAATTGCCGGCGGTGTGCGAGCAGTCGCTCGCATAAAAGAGCGTGATGTTCTCGGTTCCCGATCCGGACAGCGAATCGATCCGGATGGTGTATTCCGGCACCTGCGTGAAGTCGCCGCCGATCGGCACGGGAATCAGGGTGTAGGTCGCCTTGGCGCCGGTGTAGCTGAGATTGGTGTAGCTCAGGCCGCCCGCCGTCATCGGGAGATTGTTGAACGCATCAATCGGCGGGCTGTTGGTGCCATTCGAGTGTCCGTAGAGACCCCAGAGCACCACGTCGTTGGTGACGCACAGACCGACGGCATTGCCGGCGCCCGTTCCGTTGATGGTGATGCTGGTGCTGGTGGTCGAGCCGGTCGTGAAGTTACAGGCCGCCTGCGCGCCCACCATCGAGGCGAGCATCAAGGCAAGAACCACCGAAACAAAACCCAGCGCACGCCGCAGAGGCGTGCATGCCGCATGAAAATTCCGGCGCCAAGTCCCGGTTGACAATTTGGTCGTGCCCCTTACGGCCCCTCATTGGCTGAGAGTGCCGCTGAAAAAAATTGGTTCGAAGAAATTTTGGTAACGCAATCGTAACCTTGGAGAAGCAGCGCCTTCCGGGCAAGTCGATTCAACCAGACCGGGCACGACTTCTGCTTGGCGTTGCATAGCGGCAACAGCGCAATCTACGGAACTTTATTGTCTTGACGGATCCGAGCGACGCAACCTAGACTTCTCCTACAGGTTGTTTCTCACGCTCTCAAAAATTTCAATGCGGAGGCTGTTTGATCAAGCCGCCGCCATTCGTTTCAAAATGACATTGGGGAGAGACGCGCATGCCGTTGACGCCTGTGTTGGGGCAGATCATGCCTTTTGCGGGATCTCAGCCGCCGAGAGGGTGGGCGTTCTGCAACGGCGCGCTACTCGCCATCCAGACCAACCAGGCGCTGTTCTCACTGCTCGGCACCTATTACGGCGGCAACGGCGTGACGACATTCGCGCTGCCGGATCTGCGTGGCCGGGCCATCCTCGGATCGACGGGCAGCTCCGGTCAGTTTCCCGCAGGGATGGTCAGCGGCGAAACGACCGTGACGCTGACCCTCGCTCAGATGCCGGCTCACAATCACCTGGTGCAGGCCTCGACGACCAATGGTGCCGGCCGAAGCGCGGGTCCCACGAACAATCTGTTCGGGACCAATACGCTGCCGGCGGACGATCCCAAGAAGATCTTCGCGACCGCAGGATCGGGCGAGGTCCCGCTGGCCGTGGGCACGAACATTCCCGAGATCGGCGGCGGGCAGGCGCACAACAACATGCAGCCCTACCTCGTGATCAACTACCTGATCGCGATGCAGGGCGTCTTCCCCTCGCGCAACTGAGCGTCTTCGGATCGATCGAATCCCCCCAGTTCCGCGCCGCGCCTGCTCTCGCGGCGCCCACGGCTCAATGAAAGGATGTCGGGATGTCAGACCCGTTTCTCGGTGAGATCAGGCTGTTCGCCTTTCCGCGCATACCGGACGGCTGGCTGGCCTGCGACGGCAGCTCGCTGTCCATTTCAAACTACGATGCGCTCTATACGATCCTCGGAACGACCTATGGCGGCGACGGCATCCAGACGTTCAACCTGCCCGATCTGCGCGGCCGCGTGCCGCTCGGGCAGGGCACGCCGCCCGGTGGCGCGACGTATGTGCTTGGCGAGGTCGCGGGCGAGGACGAGCACCTGCTGATCACGACCGAGTTGCCCGCGCATAGCCATGCCCTGCTGTCGTCGACGGTCACGGCCGACACGGCGATCCCCGGACCCACGGTCCATCTGGCGACCGCGTCCACCGGGAATCTCGATGCCCCCATCGCCGATGCCGGCACCTACTCGGTCATGGCGCCCTGCGTGGCCGCCGCGGGACAGAGCGTCCCGCACAACAACATCATGCCGACCGTCGTGGGCAACTACTGCATCTGCATCAACGGCGTCTATCCCTCGCCAGGCTGAGGCGTCGCGGTTCGACCGGCTTCATCGCACATTCTCGAGGAGAGACGACGTGTCTGATCCCTTTGTTGGCGAAATCCAGGCCTTTCCCTTCACTTTTGCAACCGGCGGCTTCAATAGTGCGTGGTTGCCGTGCTTCGGCCAGCTGCTTCCAATTCAGCAATACACGCCGTTGTTCGCCTTGATCGGCACCTATTTCGGCGGCAACGGCACGACCAACTTCCAGCTCCCCAATCTGAGCGGCGCGATCACCAACGGCCAAGGCGACGGACCCGGCCTGCAGCCCCGCGTGATCGGCGAGATGATGGGCAGCAGCACTGTCGGGCTGGTTTCGGCCGAAATGCCCGCGCACACGCATAACCTGCAGCTCGGCAGCAGGTCCGCGCCGAACGCGGCCCCCGGGCCGGGGACGCCCGGGACGATGGTGGCGATCGATCCCTCGTTCAACGGCTTCGTGGCGCCGCCGGCGAACGTCAACTTCGCTCCCAACGCGGTCACGACGTCCGGGCAGAGCATCCCGCACGACAACATGCAGCCGACCCAGGCACTGATCTGGTGCATCTGCTATGCGGGCATCTTCCCGTCGTTCAACAACTCCTGAGCCGAGCAGGCTCGGAGTGACGACCGGGAGCGAGATCGTCTCGCGGGATGTTCGCTTGCGGCTGCGGCCCGCCGAGACCGCCGACGAGCCGTTCCTGCGCGACCTCTTTGGCTCCGTCAGAGGTGCGCAGCTCGCCGCGGCCGGTCTGCCGCAGGCGATGCTCGATCTCGTGCTGGCGCAGCAGTATCGCGCCCAGGTCGCGGGCCACGCGGCGCAATGTCCTGTAGCGCAGTCGCTGATCATTCTCCGCGATGCCGCGCCGGTCGGGCGGCTGCTGCTCGACCGCGCGGTGTCGCGATGGCGCGTGGTCGATCTCGCGCTGCTGCCGGGCGCGCGCAACGCCGGTGTCGGACGCGAGATCATGCAGGCGGTCGCCACGGCGGCAGGGGAGCAGGGCGCCGACGTGCTCTCGCTCGCGGTCGCGACGACGAATGAGGACGCGATCCGATTCTACGTGCGGCTGGGGTTCCGCGATGTGGCGGACGAGGCGATGGCGTCGCATCGCATGATGGAGCTACCGCTCGCGCGCTAGCGAGCAGGAGCCACCTCGCGCAGGAACGCGATCAGCGCCGCATTCACCTCGGCAGAGCGTTCCTGCTGGATCCAGTGCCCGGCCCCCTCGATGATCAGCTTGCGCCGCAGATCCGGCAGAACTCGCGCCATGTCCTGGACGCGCTTGGCGCCAATCAGCCCGGTCACGACGGCGTCCGCGCTGCCGGCGATGAACAGCGACGGCTGGCGGATCTGCGCGTCCTGCCACGGCGCGGTGAGCTCCCAGTTGCGATCGATGTTGCGGTACCAGTTCAGGCCACCGCGGAAGCCGGAGGCGCCGTAAGCCGCGACGAACTCGGCGAGATCGTCCTCGCTCAGCCACGCAGGCAAAGGCAGATCGGGGGCGACGTCGCCGAGAAAGCCTTTGTCCGGTGCGACGAACAGCGACTGCGGATCGGAGAATCCGCGCGCCAGCATCGTGCGCATCGTCAGCGCCACGTCACGCTCGAGCTCCGTCTCCGCCACGCCGGGCGTTTGAAAATACTGCCAGTAGAAGTTCTCGATGCCGCCGGCACTGAGCGTGTCGAGCGGCCGGGCGCGACCGCGAAACGGGGGAGGGACGCTCAAGCCCGCGACGGCCGTGAACACGTCCGGCCGGAACAGCGCCGCATGCCAGGCCACCGGCGCGCCCCAGTCGTGGCCGATGATGACGGCCTGACGCTCGCCGAGCGCCCCGACCAGTCCGACCATGTCGCCGACCGTGTCGAAGATAGTATAGGCGCCGATATCCTCAGGCGCCTGCGAGCGGCCGAACCCGCGCATGTCGGGCGCCACGACGCGATAGCCGGCGGCGGCGAGGGCCGGGATCTGGTGCCGCCACGAATACGACAGTTCGGGCCAGCCGTGGCAGAGCACCACGAGGGGGCCTTCGCCCTGTTCGCGCACGAACAGCTCGATTCCGTTGGCCTTGATGATCCGCGTCGATGACACTGTTTCCACCCTCGATCGCTCGATTTTCGAGTTGGCCGTGTTGATTGCCGACGCTCGACCTATCGCACCGCGCGACGGGCCGTGCAAATCCACGGGACAGCGGACGCATCCGCGGGATTGCCGAGTTGTTTGCGTCCCCCGCAACTGCTAGAATCCCAGTGCGCTCCAGAGCTTAGCCGATGAATTTCATGACCTTACCGCTGCGCCGCTCCGGTTTCACGTCCGGACGGGCGACGCGTGCGCTCATCGCCTTGACGGTGGCGGTTGCCGTCGGCTGGAGCGGCGCGCTGTACGCCGCCAACCAGAGCGTCCAGGGCGCGCGCAAGGAGGATGGCGGCTTCGACGGCGATGCGCCGACCGCGATCCTGATCGAGGCCAACAGCGGCAGCGTGCTGTTCGAGAAGAACGCGGACGAGCTGCGAGCGCCCTCCAGCATGATGAAGCTGATGACCGCCGAGGTGGTGTTCAACGCCGTCAAGGAGGGCACGATCAAGCTCAACGACGAATACCGCATCAGCGAGAATGCCTGGCGCCGGGGCGGGGCGCCCTCCGGCACCTCGACGATGTTCGCCGCGCTCAACAGCAAGGTGTCGGTGAGCGACCTCCTGCATGGCGCGATCATCCAGAGCGGCAACGACGCCTGCATCGCGCTTGCCGAGGGCATGGCCGGCAACGAGAAGATCTTCGCCGCCGACTACATGACCAAGCGGGCGCGCGAGCTCGGCCTCACCAAATCGACCTTCGCCAATTCCAACGGGCTGCCCGATCCCGGCAACAAGATGACGGTGCGCGAGCTCGCCATGCTCGCCCGGCACATCATCCTGGATTTCCCGGAGTTCTATAAGATCTTCGGCGATAAGGAGTTCACCTGGAACAAGATCCGCCAGCAGAACCGCAACCCGCTCTTGAACGCGATGGAAGGCGCCGACGGCCTCAAGACGGGTTTCACCAAGGAAGGCGGCTACGGCATGGTCGGCTCGGCCGTGCAGAACGGCACGCGGCTGATCGTGGTCGTCAATGGCCTGGAGGATTCCGAGGACCGCGCCACCGAGGCCAAGAAGATGCTGGAATGGGGCTTCCGCAATTTCGAGACCCGCACCCTGTTCGCCGCGGAGCAGCCGATCGGCTATGCCAAGGTGTTCGGCGGCGAGAGCCGCTCGGTCAAGCTGTCGAGCCCGGTGCCGGTCAAGGTCATGGTTCAGAAGAACGGCGGCGACAAGCTGATCGCCCGCATCGTCTACAGCGGCCCGGTCAGGGCTCCCATCGAGCCCGGGCAGAAGGTCGGGGTTGTCAGGGTCTGGCGCGGCCCCAATATCGCCATGGAGGCCCCTGTCTATGCTGCGGAGGCGGTGGGCAGGGGATCCACGATGCGGCGTGCGATCGATGGGGTCAGCGAGCTCGTGATCGGGATGTTCCGCGCCGGGGCCGAGAAGCTCTAGAGAGATGGCGGATGCAGCTTTGAAACGTGGTCCTGGCCGCGGCCGATTCGTCACCTTCGAGGGCGGCGAGGGCGCCGGAAAATCGACGCAGATCAAGATGCTGGCGGACCATCTGCAGAAAGAGGGTGTGCGCGTTGTCCTGACCCGCGAGCCCGGGGGATCGCCCGGCGCGGAGATCATGCGCCACCTCGTGCTGTCGGGCATGGGCAAGCTGCTGGGCCCGGAAGCTGAGACACTGCTGTTCGCGGCCGCGCGGGACGACCACGTCCGCAACGTGATTCTGCCGGCGCTGAACCAGGGCAGCTGGGTGCTGTGCGATCGCTTCTTCGATTCGACCCGGGCCTACCAGGGCAGCCAGGGCAAGGTCGCGCCGGACGTGCTCAATGCGATGCAGCGGGTGACGATCGGCGACCTCAAGCCGGATCTGACCCTCATCCTCGATGTTCCCGTCGAGATCGGTCTGCAGCGTGCCGGGGCGCGGCGCGGCGCCGGAACCCCGGACCGGTTCGAAGGCGAAGACATCAAGTTCCACAAGGGGCTGCGCGACGCCTTTCACAAGATCGCCGCCGAGGATCCCCGGCGCTGCGTGCTGATCGACGCTACGGCGAGCGCGGAAACGGTCTCGCAGCTCGTTTGGGACGCCGTGCGCGAGCGCCTGTTCACGGAAGTGGCGGCGGCGTCATGAGCGCACGCAAGGTCGAGCCGGAGATCGCGGCCCGCCATCCACGCGAAACCACCGCCTTGTTCGGGCATCGCGACGCCGAGGCGGCGCTGCTGTCCGCCTACCGCAGCGGACGGATGGCGCATGCCTGGCTGATCGGCGGCCCACAAGGCATCGGCAAGGCCACCTTGGCCTACCGCATGGCGCGCTTCGTGCTGGCTCACCGCGATCCCACCACCGCCGAGGTGCGCGCTGCCGATTCGTTGTACGTCGACGCCGAGGACCACGTCGCGCGCCTGATCGCCTCCGAGGCTCATGGCGGGCTGCTCACCTTGGAGCGCTCGGCCAACGACAAGGGCGTGCTGCGCACCGTCATCACCGTGGACGAGACCCGCGAGACGATCTCGTTCTTCGGCTCGACGGCGGCGGTCGAGGGCTGGCGGGTGTGCATCGTCGACACCGTCGACGAGCTCAATCCCAACGCCGCCAATGCGCTGCTCAAGATCCTCGAGGAGCCGCCGCAGCAGTCGCTGTTCCTGCTGGTCAGCCACGCTCCGGCGCGGGTGCTCGCCACCATCAAGTCGCGCTGCCGCCGGCTGGCGCTGCGGGCGTTGTCCACCGACGATGTCGTCAGCGCCGCGGCCGAGGCCACCGGAATGGACGGAGCCGATCCGGCGCTGCGCGAGGCCGCCTGGGCCTCCGAGGGCAGCGTCGCGCGGACCCTGATGCTGATGGGCGGCGACGGGCTGCAGCTGCAGTCCCGGACCGCCGCGCTGCTCGCGAGCCTGCCCCGGATCGACCCGGGCGAGCTGCATGCCCTGGGCGATGCGCTCGGCACCAGCGACCGCGTCGCGCTGGCGAGCTTCCTCGACAGCATCGAGCGCTGGGTGGCGGAACGGCTGCGGGCTGCAGATCCCAACGCGGAACTGCCGCGCCTTGCACGGCTGGCGGAGGTATGGGAAAAGATCGTCCGCGCCGCGCGCGACACCGAATCCTATAATCTGGAGCGAAAACCGCTGGTTTTCTCGGTGTTCGGGATGCTCGCCGAAGCCACGCGGTAACCGCACCGACCATCATCCCGGGATCATCAGGATCAATCCGTCGACCGACGTCGTCAAAGAGGAATCTGCCGTGGCGAAGGCCAGCAAGACAAGCGTGAAGAAGGGCAAGCCCGCGAGCAAGAGCGGCGCGAAGAAGGCTGCCGCCAAGGGGCCTGCGAAGGGCAAGGCCAGCGCCGCCAAGGCGAAGGCGGCGAAGGACAAGGACGCCAAGAAAAAGACCGCCAAATCCAAGACGGCGCCCGCGAAAGCCAAGAGCAAAGCCCCGGCGGCGAGCGCGGCCAAGAAAGCTTCGAAGAGCGCCGCCAAGAAAGCGGTCAAGAAAGCTGCGAAGTCTGCGGCCAAGAAGGCCGTGGCAAAGCCCGCCACGCCGCCGGTCAAGAAGACGGCCGCCAAGCCCGCGGCAGCAACGAACAAGCCTTCGGCAGCGAAGAAGCCCGCCGCTCCGAAACAGCCGGCCGCACCGAAGAAGGTCGCGCCGGCCATCGTTGAAGCGCCGAAGCCGCCACGCGCCGCGAAGCCGAAGGCACCCCGCAAGCCGAAGGTCGAGGCCGTGGTCGTCGAGATCGACGAGATCGTAGCGCAGGTCGCCGCAGCTCCCGTCGACAAGAACACCTTCTACGTCACGACAGCGATCGCCTATCCCAACGGCAACCCGCATATCGGCCACGCCTATGAGGCGATCGCGACCGACGCCATCGCGCGCTTTGCGCGGCTCGACGGCAAGGACGTGTACTTCCTGACCGGCACCGACGAGCACGGTCTGAAGATGGTGCAGACCGCGCAGAACGAGGGCATGACGCCGTCCGAACTCGCGACCCGCAATGCCGGCCGGTTCCGCGAGATGGACGAGCGGCTGAACGTCTCGTTCGACCGCTTCATCCGCACCACCGAGCCCGCGCACCATCGCTCCGTCCAGGCGATCTGGAACCGCATGCGCGAGAATGGCGACATCTATGCCGACAGCTATGCGGGCTGGTACTCGGTACGCGACGAGGCCTATTACGCCGAGGATGAGACCGTCGTCGGCGAGGACAACGTCCGCCGCGGACCGCAGGGCACGCCGGTGGAGTGGGTCGAGGAGAAGAGCTATTTCTTCCGCCTGTCGGCCTATCAGGAGAAGCTGCTCGCGCTCTATGAGAGCCAGCCCGATTTCATCGGGCCGGATGCGCGCCGCAACGAGATCATCAGCTTCGTCAGGGGCGGCTTGAAGGACCTGTCGATCTCGCGCACCACCTTCGACTGGGGCGTCCGTGTGCCTCACGACGACGAGCACGTGATGTATGTCTGGGTCGACGCGCTGACCAACTACATCACCGGCGTCGGCTTTCCCGACGAGAGCGATGCGAACTGGAAATACTGGCCTGCCGACGTGCACGTCATCGGCAAGGACATCATCCGCTTCCATGCGGTGTACTGGCCGGCGTTCCTGATGTCGGCGGGCGTGCCCGTGCCGAAGCGGGTCTATGCCCACGGATTCCTGTTCAACAGGGGCGAGAAGATGTCGAAATCGGTCGGCAACGTCGTCGATCCGTTCAATCTTGCCGACCAGTATGGCGTCGACCAGCTGCGCTATTTCTTCCTGCGCGAAGTGCCGTTCGGCCAGGACGGCAACTACAATCACGAGGCGATCGTCGCGCGCATCAACGCCGATCTCGCCAACGACCTCGGCAACCTCGCACAGCGCTCGCTGTCGATGATCGCAAAGCAGCTCGGCGGCGTGCTGCCGGAGCCCGGCGAGTTCTCGGCCAATGACAAGGCGATCCTGGCGGAGGCCGATGCGATGATCGGCGCGGCGCGGAAAGCCATGGCGACGCAGCAGATCCACCAATGGCTCAATGCGGTCTGGTCGGTCGTGGCCGAGGCCAACCGCTATTTCGCGGGCGAGGCGCCGTGGGCGCTGGCGAAGACCGATCCGCAGCGCCAGCATACGGTGCTCTATGTCACCGCCGAGGTCATCCGTCAGGTCGCGATCCTGACCCAGCCGGTGATGCCGGCCGCGTCGGCAAAGCTGCTCGACAGCCTCGGCATTCCCGAGGACGAACGGAATTTTGCGCGACTCGGCGGCGACGTCCGGATTGCGGCTGGCACGCAGCTGCCGGCACCGCAGGCGGTGTTCCCGCGCTACATCGAGCCGACGGCGGCGTGATGCTGGTCGACAGCCATTGCCATCTGGATTTTCCGGATTTCGCCGAGGATCTGGATGGCATCGTCACGCGTGCCGCCGCCGCCGGCGTCGGCCGCATGGTGACGATCTCGACGCGGGTGCGGCGCTTGCCCGAGCTGCTCGCCATCGCCGAGCGGTTCGAGAACGTGTTCTGCTCGGTCGGCACCCATCCGCACAATGCGGATGAGGAGGACGGCATTCCGGCCGAGGAGCTGATCGCGCTGACCGATCACCCCAAGGTGGTTGCGCTCGGCGAGGCCGGACTCGACAACTTCTATGATCACGGCTCGAAGGACGCCCAGGAGCGCGGGTTCCGCGCGCATATCGCAGCCGCCCGCGAAACCGGCCTGCCGCTGGTGATCCACACCCGCGAAGCGGACGAGCAGTGCAGCCGCATCCTCGAGGAGGAGATGGCGCGCGGACCTTTCCAGGCCGTGCTGCATTGCTACACCGGCGGGCGTGAGCTGGCGATGAAGGCGATCGACCTCGGACTGCACATCTCGTTCACGGGCATCGTGACGTTCAAGAAGTCGGACGCACTTCGCGCGCTGGCCGCCGAGGTGCCGGCCGACCGCATCATGGTCGAGACCGACGCGCCGTATCTCGCGCCCGGCAAGTTCCGCGGCAAGCGCAACGAGCCGGCCTACGTCGTCGAGACGGCGAAGGTGCTGGCGGAAACCCGCGGCGTCTCGTTCGAGGAATTCTCGCGCCAGACCACCGAGACCTTCTTCAAGCTGTTCTCCAAGGTGCCGCGGCCCGAGGTGCCTGCATGACGACGACGCTCACCATCCTCGGCTGCGGCTCATCGGCCGGCGTGCCGCGCCCGGCGCTGGGGTGGGGCGCCTGCGATCCCAGCAACCCGAAGAACCGCCGCAGGCGCTGCTCGCTTCTGGCTGAGCGCTGCGGAGCCCATGGCGTCACGCGGGTCGTGATCGACACGTCGCCGGATCTGCGCGAGCAGTTGATCGACACCAACGTCGATCACATCGACGCGGTGTTTCTCACGCACGAGCACGCCGACCAGACCCATGGTATCGACGATCTGCGCTCGGTGGTGATGCATCAGCGCCGGCGCATTCCGGTCTACCTGAACCAGTCGACCGCGAAAGACATCATGCACCGGTTCTCCTATTGCTTCATCTCGCCACCGGGAAGCGACTATCCGCCGATCCTGACCCAGCACGCGATCGAGGCGGGCGAGACCCAGGCGGTGGAAGGCAAGGGCGGCGAGCTGAAGCTGACGGCGTTCCTGGTCCAGCACGGCAACATCCCCGCGCTCGGCTATCGCATCGGCGATGCCGCCTACACGCCGGACCTCAACGACATCCCCGAGGAGAGCTGGGGCGCGCTGGAGGATCTCGACCTCTGGATCGTCGACGGCCTGCGCCCTGCCTCGCATCCGAGCCATTTCTCGGTCAACGACGCTCTGGCCTGGATCGAGCGCTTCAAGCCGAAGCGCGCCGTCATCACCAACATGACCGCCGATCTCGACTACGAGGTGCTGCGCCAGAGCCTGCCGGCGGGCGTGGTGCCGGCCTATGACGGGATGCGGCTGGAGGTCGGGTAGGGCGATCGTCCGTCGGCCAAGGCCGTCATTGAGAAAAGCCGAAGGCGACGAAGCAATCCAGAGTCGTCGGAATGCTTCTGGATTGCCTCGCTTCGCTCGCAATGACCTTCATGCGCGGCCGGCTGCGATGGCCACCGCGTTTGAAGTTCAGCCGACGTCCAAAAACACGGAGACGCTGCCATGCTGTCGCTGTTCTTCGAGGTTGAGGTCAAGCCGGGCCGCCTCGACCAGTATCTGCAACTCGCCGCGGCGCTGCGGCCCGAGCTCGATGCGCTCGGCGGCTGCCTGTTCCTCGACCGCTTCCGGAGCCTGTCGCGCGACAATCTGATCCTGTCCTACCAGATCTGGCAGGACGAGGGCGCCATGACCGCCTGGCGCGTCCATGCCCATCATCACGACATCCAGACCCTCGGCCGCGACAAGGTGTTCTCCGACTACCGCCTGCGCGTCGCGGAGTTGGTCCACGAGGTGAGGCCGGGGCAGGCGGCGTGGCAGCCGGAGCGGCGTGGCACCTACAACGATCCGAAGCGGCGTGCGCCGACCTATGTGCTGGCCGTCGAGACGGCGGCCCCGCAATTGAGCGGCGTGAAGGACCTGCCGGTCGCGAGCTTCTCCAGCGTCTACCGGGAAGAACGCTTCGCGCATCTCATCGAACTGCCGGACGAAGCTAGGGGCATTGCCATGAGCACGCGCCTGCTCACCGAACCCGGCGCCGACAACATCCGCGTCGTCGAAGTCACCCGCGACTACGGCATGTACGACCGACGCGAGGCGCCGCAATATTATTCGGAGAAGAGCAGGGGCTCTTGATCATTTTCGTCATTGCGAGCGCAGTGCGTAGCGCGGATTAGCGGAGCGCAATCCGCCATTCTGGCGTCAAGGACGGCGGGTTACGCGCCGAGGCGCTAACCCGCCCTACTCATGGGCACCTACGCCGAGATCGCCTTGGCCGAGTTCACCTCGTTGCGCAGCAGGAATTTCTGGATCTTGCCCGTCGACGTCTTCGGGATCGGGCCGAACACTACCACCTTCGGCGTCTTGAATCCGGACATGTGGCTGCGGCAATAGGCGATGATCTCGGCCTCGGTCGCCTGCGCGCCGTCCTTCAGCTCGACGAAGGCACAGGGGACTTCGCCCCATTTTGGATCGGGCTTGGCGACGACGGCCGCGAACATCACGGCGGGGTGCTTGTAGAGGATGTCCTCGACCTCGACCGAGGAGATGTTCTCGCCGCCGGAGATGATGATGTCCTTGGAGCGGTCCTTGATGATGACGTAGCCTTGTTGGTCGAGCACACCGAGGTCGCCGGTGTGGAACCAACCACCGGCAAACGCTTCCTGCGTCGCCTTCTCGTTCTTGAGATAGCCCTTCATGACGATGTTGCCGCGGAACATCACCTCGCCGATGGTCTCGCCGTCGCGCGGCACCTCCTGCATCGTCTCCGGATTGAGCACGGTGACGGCTTCCTGCAGCGGATAGGGCACGCCCTGGCGCCGCTTCAGCCGCGCGCGCTCAGGCGCCGGCAGGTCGTCCCAGCCGGGCTGCTCGGCGCAGACCGAGGCGGGGCCGTAGACCTCGGTCAGGCCGTAGACATGGGTCAGCTTGATGCCGATGCTCTCGGCACCTTCGAGCACGGCGACCGGCGGCGCGGCGCCCGCGATCAGCCCCACCACCGGCTTGTCGCGCTTGCCCTTGGGCGCGTCGGGCGCGTTGATCAGGACGTTGTAGACGATCGGCGCGCCGCACATATGCGTCACGCCGTGGGTCTTGATCAGCTCGAAGATCCTGGTCGGCTCGACCTTGCGCAGGCAGACATTGACGCCGGCCGCAGCGGCCATGGTCCAGGGGAAGCACCAGCCGTTGCAGTGGAACATCGGCAGGGTCCAGAGATAGACCGGATGCTGGCCGAGCCCGCCGGCGAGGATGTTGCTGACGGCGTTGAGGTACGCGCCGCGGTGATGGGTGACGACGCCCTTGGGATTGCCCGTCGTGCCAGACGTATAGCTCATCGCGATCGCGTCCCATTCGTCGGTGGGACGGCGCGGCTCGAAGCTGGGATCGCCCGAGGCGACGGCTGCTTCGTACTCGATCTCGCCGATGCGGCTGCCGCCGGCATAGGAGGCATCGTCGACATCGATCACGAACGGCTTGGGGCCGCTCATCAGCTTGAGCGCCTCGCTGATCACGCCGGAGAATTCCGGATCGACCAGGATGATCTTGGCCTGGCCGTGGTCGAGCTGAAACGCGATCGAGGACGCATCGAGGCGGATGTTGAGCGTGTTGAGCACGGCGCCGGCCATCGGCACGGCAAAATGCGCCTCGTTCATCGCGGGGATGTTCGGTAGCATCGCCGCCACGGTGTCGCCGACGCCGATGCCGCGGCCCGCGAGGTACGACGCGAAGCGCCGGCAGCGGTCATAGGTCTGGCGCCAGGTGAAGCTGCGGCCTTCATAGACCGTGCTGACGTGGTCGGGATAGACGGCCGCGCTGCGCGCCAGGAAGCTGAGCGGGGTCAGCGGCACGTAGTTGGCCGGCGTCTTGTCCAGACCGAGCTGATACTGGTTCGTGCTCATCACCACCCTCCCTCGTCATCTGAAGAGTTTACAGGAACCCGATCGAAATCCACGGAAAAATCGCAACGATGACGAGGCCGATGAGAAGCGCCAGCAGGTAGCCCCAGATCGGGCGGATGCCCTCCGCGGGATCGACCCGGCCGATCGCGCAGGCGGCGTAATATCCGACCCCGAACGGCGGTGCGAACAGACCAATTCCCATCGCCAGGATGATCACCATGGCATAATGCACCTCGTGCACGCCGACGGCACGCGCGATCGGAAACAGCAGCGGCCCGAACAGCACGATCGCCGGGATGCCCTCGAGCACGCTGCCCAGGATCGTGAAGGCGACGATCGAGACCGCGATGAACGTCGCCGGGCCGCCCGGCAGCCCGGTCATCGCCGCCGCCAGCGCGCGTGAGAAGCCGGACTGCGTCAGGCCCCAGGCCATGCCGGTCGCCGTCCCGATGATCAGCAGGATGGCGCCGGACAGCGCCGCCGTTTCGATCAGCATCGGCATCAGCCGGCGCCAGTCGAAGCGGCGATAGACCAGCAGGCCCGCCAGCACGCCATAGACGATGCCGATGGTCGAGACCTCCGTCGCCGTCGCGACGCCCTCGACGACGGCAGCGCGGATCACGAAGGGCAGGGCCAGGGCAGGGAGCGAGACGATGAAGGCCTTGCCGATCTCGGCTCCGGTCGCGCGGCGGACACCGCTCATGTCCTCGTTGCGGTAACGCCACCACACCAGCGCGCACAGCGTGATCGCCAGCACCACGCCCGGCAGCAGGCCGCCCGTGAACAGCGCCGCGATCGAGACGCCGGTGACGGAGCCGATCGTGATCAGCACCAGGCTCGGCGGGATTGTCTCGGTCTGTGCGCCGGTGGCGGCGAGCAGGGCGACGAGATCGCCGGGCTTGGCGCCGCGCGCCTTCATCTCCGGAAACAGCACCGGCGCGACCGCCGCCATGTCGGCCGCCTTGGCGCCGGAAATGCCCGAGACGAGATACATCGCGCCGACCAGCACGTAATGTAGCCCGCCGCGGACGTGACCCAAGAGGCTCGCCAGGAACGCGACCATGGCGCGGGCCATGCCGGTCATTTCGATCAGCAGGCCGAGAAAGACGAACAGCGGCACCGACAGCAGGATGAGATGGCTCATGCCCTCGTCCATGCGCCCGACCAGCACCATCAGCGGCGTACGCGTCGTCAGCGCCAGATAGCCGAAGATCGCGAGCCCGAAGGCGAACGCGATCGGCACGCCGGCGAAGACGCACAAGCCGACCACGCCGACGAAGAAGATCACGAGGTTGATGTTGCCGAGCGGCTTCAGCAGCGGCTGCGCCACCCAGAACAGCGCGATGATCGCTGCGATAGAGACGACAGCCAGCAGCATCATCCTGACGCTGGCCGTGCGGGCGAGACGGACGAGGGCGAACAGCGCCATCAGTCCGATGCCGACCGGCAGCGCGGCGGCGCGCCAGATGTTTTCGATCTGCAGCGCCGGCGTCGTGATGAAGCTTTCCTCGTAGGCGTACTCCCAGGACGGCCAGGCGATCATGACAAGGAACGCCAGCGCCGCGCTCGTCGCGACCAGATCGAGATAGGCGCGCAAGCCGGGGCTGGCGCGCGCCACCATTGCCGTCATCCGCATGTGCTCGCCGCGGCGGAACGCAACCGCAGCGCCGAGCATAGCGAGCCACAGGAACAGGATCGAGGCCAGCTCGTCCGACCAGATCAGCGGCCGGTGCAGGACGTAGCGCGCCACGACGCCCGCGAACAGGATGACGATCTCGGCCACGACCAGCAGCGCGGCTGGGATCTCGACCAGGAGACCCAGCAAGGCATCCAAGCCATCGAGCCAGGACCGGCGGCGAGGGATCTCGATGACCACCTCGCTGATCGCAATTTCCGTGAACTCGGCATGCGCCATGACGTCACCCGAACGCGTCTACGTCATTCTTGTTTTGAGCATGATCGTTTCGGAAAGCCGGTCCCACTTTTCCGGATCACGCTCTAGGTTACGACAGCTTGCCGACGGCCTTTTCCAGCAGCGCCCAGGCCTCGTCGCCATATTTGCCCTTCCACTCGGCATAGAAGCCGGCGGTACGCAGCTTGTCGCGGAACGGCGCGACGTTGGGCTGATTGAAGGTCAGGCCCTTCGACGCGAGCTCTGCTTGCAGGCCGGCATTGAGCTTGGCGACGTCCTCACGCTCCTTCACGGCGGCCGCGTTGATGTGCTTGGCGACGATCGCGCGCATGTCGGCCGGCACGGCCTCCCAGGCGCGGCGGTTCGCCAGGAACCAGAAGCCGTCCCACATGTGGTTGGTCAGCGAGCAGTATTTCTGTACCTCGTAGAGCTTGGCGGTCGAGATGATCGCCAGCGGGTTTTCCTGGCCCTCGACCACCTTGGTCTGCAGCGCCGAATAGACCTCGCTGAAATTGATCGAGGCGGGCGCGGCCTCGAACGCCTTGAACATCGAGGTCCACAGCGGCGACACTGGCACGCGGATCTTGAAGCCCTTGAGGTCGTCGGGCCCATTGATCGGCTTGGTCGACGACGTCGTCTGACGGAAGCCGTTGTCCCAGATCTTGTCCATGACCACGAGGCCGGCCTTGTTGATCTGGCCGCGCACGTAGGCGCCGAGATCGCCGTCCATGGCCTTCCAGACCGTGTCGTAGTCCGGGAACGCGAAGCCGATGCCGTTGATCGACGCGGCCGGCACCAGGGTCGCCAGGATCAGGCCGGACAGCGTGAAGAACTCGACGCCGCCGGAGCGGATCTGGCTCAGCATGTCCGTGTCGGAACCGAGCTGGTTGTTCGGGAAGATCTGCAGGTCGAACTTGCCGGCGGTCTCGGCCTTGATCGCCGCCGCCATCTCCTTGGCGCGGACGTTGAGCGGATGGGAGTCGGGCAGGTTGTTGGCGTATTTGTAGGTGAACTCGGCGCTCTGCGCGCGCGCCACATGCGGCGCTGCGACGGTGCCAATTCCACCCAGTACGGCTGTCGCCGCGGAGGCCTTCAACAGCGCGCGTCGTGACAGGCTCATGCTCGTTTCTCCCTGGAGAAGCTTCTTCTTGTTGCATCGCGCCGCCGCAAGCATCGCCGGACGAATCCAGCGACATCAGCGACGTCGTCTGCGCTTATTGCAGCGATGAGCCGCAGCAGCAATATCGGCGTTCGCAGCAGGTCATGCGCAGCGCGAGTCTCGGCTATGGCGAACGCCCGTCAGCTCGGGCTGGCCGGGGGTTCTGAAGGGCCCGCGGCTGCCGCAAATTCGAGGATTTGGCGCCAAGTCGTTGAACTCGCTACGCATATAAATATTCCATAATATACCTTATGCGAATTGGCTATGGACGACTGCCTGACGGTGGAAGCCGCACATCGGCCCGCCCAGCGCACGTCGGCGCCTGTGCGAAATCGCCCCCGCCTCGTCACCCCGCAGTCTTCGTTTGGTCAAAGCCCAGAGGTCAAAACCGCATCCTTCAGGATTGGGCACGGGCGTATCGTGAATGGGATCCGAAGACATGCCAGTTCAGTCGACGTCGAAGGAAGTTGATCCGGGTGATGTCGCGCTGCCGCCTGACGACGCTGTCTGCGAGGAGATCTATCAGCGGGTGCTGGCCGAGGTGCGCGCACGTATCGATCAGCGGATCGCCGACATCGAGGCCCAGGCCGCCGCTGATGCGGTCGAGGCTATCGAACCCGCTGCAGGCAGCGAGCACGTGGAAACGCCTCCTCCGGCCCGGCGCCGGCCCGTATTGCGGGCCATGATCACGCTGATGGCCTCGGCCGGGCTCATCGGCGCTGCCATCACCCTGGCGCGGGACCATACCGAGACCATCACCTCCGTCACCGACCGGATCGAAGCGGCGGTTCAATCCATCCGGCGTGAGAATGCTCAGGCGGCGAATCCGCCGGTGGCGCTGGAGACGGCGGCGAACGGATCGAGTGCGGCCGAGACGGGCCCTGCCTCACCATCACCATCCGTTTCACCAACACCGGAGACGTCATCGGCATCGACCTCAACGCGCGCCAGCGATCCATCCTCCGCGATGGCGGAGGCTACGCCGGAGCATGACGTGCCCTCTGCTCCCGACCGGGACGTCGCGCCGCTGATCGACAAGATCGCGCATGACGTGGCCGAACTGCAGAGCGGGTTTCAGGAGTTCAAGTCCAGCCAGGAGCAGGCCAACCGCGATCACGCCAGGGCGATCGAACAGCTGCAGGCCAGCCAGGACCAGCTCGCACGCGCGTTCCGCGCAGCGAAGACCGAGCCGACGACCGTCGGCGCCGCGGCGCGCCTCGCGCCCCGGCCGCCACAGGCGCGCCCGCCTCGTTTCCCGTAGCTCCGAACTCATGAGATCCGGGCAGGGCGCAGGGACACCCCTGCTCCCTGCCCCCGTCCCTCACAGATAGTTCGCCGCGGCTTCGGCCTCGAACCGATCCGGCGGGCCTTCCCAGACGATCTTGGCATGATCCAGCACGTAGACGCGGTCGGCGTGCGGGAGCGCGAAGGTGACGTTCTGTTCGCCGAGCAGCACCGTGATCTTGGTGGTCTCGCGCAGTCGATCGAGCGCCTTCGACAACGTCTCTAGGATCACCGGCGCAAGTCCGAGCGTCGGCTCGTCGAGGATCAGGAGCTTCGGCTTCATCATCAGTGCGCGCGCGATCGCCAGCATCTGCTGCTCGCCGCCGGACAGCGTGCGCGCCAGCTGCGGCTGCCGCGACTTGAGGATCGGAAACAGACCGAACAGCCATTCGAGCCGCTCGGCACGCTCGGCGTCGGACAGCGCATTGCCGCCGAGCTCGAGATTTTCGCGCACGCTCATGTCGCCGAACAATTCGCGCGTTTCCGGACATTGCACGATGCCTGAGCGGGCGATCTGCGCCGCCGTGCCGCCGGCAAGGCTGCGCCCTGCCCACTTCACGTCGCCCGAATACGGCACCAGGCCCGAGATCGCGTTGAACAGCGTCGTCTTGCCGGCGCCGTTGAGGCCGACGACCGAGACGAACTCGCCCTCATGGACGTGCAGCGAGACGTCCTGCAGCGCCTGCGCCTTGCCGTAGAGCACGCCGACCTTGTCGACCTGCAGCGCCGGCGTGACGTCCTTGAAGCTCGCCTCCGGCCGCGCGGTCGAGACCAGCGCGCCGCCGAGATAGACCCGGCGGACGGTCTCGTCCTGCATCACCTCGGTCGCCCTGCCCTCGGCGATCTTCTCGCCGAGATACATCGCCAGCACGCGGTCGACCAGTGCCGACACGCTCTTGACGTTGTGGTCGACCAGCAGCACCGCGTGGCCGTCGTCGCGGAATTCGCGGATGAGCTCGGAGAAGTCGGCGACCTCGGACGCCGTGAGGCCGGCGAAGGGTTCGTCGACCAGCACCAGCTTCGGGCTGCGCGCGACAGCCTTGGCGAGCTCGAGCCGGCGCAGATCGGCAAACGCCAGCGTCGGCGGCCGCCGGTCGATGACGCCGCCGAGGCCGACGCGCTCGGCGATAGCGCGCGCCCTGGCATCGACGTCCTTGTCGGCGAACAGCCGCGTCAACTTGTCCGGCAGCAGCGCGACCTTGATGTTCTCCAGCACGGTCTGGCGCGCCAGCGGCCGCGAATGCTGGAACACCAGCCCGACGCCCATGCGCGCGATGCGGTGCGACGGCAGGCCGGCGAGCTCGATGCCGTCGAGCCTGACCGAGCCCGCGGTCGGCCGCTCGACGCCCATGACGCTCTTCATCGCGGTCGACTTGCCCGAGCCGTTCGGCCCAATCAGGCCGAGGATCTCACCCCGGCGGATCGAGAAGCTCAAATTCTTGACGGCGACGAGGCCCCCGAAGCGCTTGGTGAGGCCGCTGACTTCCAGCATCGGAGCGCTGCTCATGCCTTGTTTCATGCTTTGGCCCCTCCCCTGATCATGCCGAGGAAGCCGTCGGGGAAGAACAGGATGACCACGAGCGCGATCACCGAGACGATCAGGGTGGCGAGCTCGCCGAGCGGCCGCAGCAGCTCGCCCATGCCGATCAGGAAGATCGCGCCGATCGCGGCGCCGATGACGGTGCGGCGGCCGCCGAGCACCGCGGCGATGATGATCTGCACGCCGACGCCGACATCGACAAAGGTCGAGACCGAGGCCGTGCCCATGTAGAACACCATCAGTGCGCCGGCGAGCCCGGAGAAGAACGCGCTGACGACGAAGGCGGCGAGCTTGTGCTTGGTGACATTGAAGCCGAGCGCGCCGGCCTGGATCTTGTCCTGCCCGCTCGCCTGCAGGATCAGCCCGATGGCGCTGCGCGACAAGCCGAACAGGATCGCACCGCTCACCAGCATGAAGCCGAGCGCGATCCAGTAGTTGGTTTTGGCGTCGATCGAGATCACGTCCGGCACGGCGAGGCCGATCTCGCCGCCGGTCAGCCCCGCGGCGACGACGATGAAGTTCTGCAGCATCAGCACGGCGACCAGCGTCGTCAGGCCAAAATACGGCCCGCTGACGCGCAGCGCCGGCAGCGCCAGCACGACGCCGCCGACGACCGCCGCCAGGGCGCCGGCGGCGATGCACAGCCAGATCGACAGGCCCGGCGAGAAGTGCGCATCGAGAATGCCGGCCGTATAGGCGCCGACGCCGATCAGGAAGGTCGGTCCGAAATTGACCTCGCCGGCGAAGCCGAACAGCAGGTCCCAGGACATCGCGAACACGGCCGTGTAGTACGCGACCGTCAGCAGCCCGAGGACGTAGCCCGAGACGTAGGCCGGCAGGACCAGAGCCACGATCACGGTCAGGAGCGCGATCCAGAACAGCCGCGACGTAACGAATGCAGGCATGCTCACCTCCGTCCGAACAGCCCTTGCGGGCGCAGATACATGACGACGACGAGCAGCAGCAGCGCCGGGATCGTCCGGTAGGCCGGCGAGATCAGATAGGCCGTTCCGGTCTCGAGATAGCCCACCACATAGGCCGCGATCAGGGAGCCCGACACGCTGCCGAGGCCGCCGAGCACCACGATCGAGAACGCGCTCGCCGTCAGCGGCCCGACGCTGTAGGAGCTGACCCCCAAGAACATGCCGAGCAGGATGCCGGCCACCCCCGCCAGCAGGCCGTAGATGGCCCAGACGGTGAGGTAGATCGACGATAGTTCGATGCCCAGCAAGGTGACGCCGCGCGGATTCATCGACGCCGCCATGACAGCCTTGCCGCGCCTGGTGCGGTTGACCAGGAACCACAACAGCCCGATGGCCACCCAGCAGATCACGGCGGTGAAGTATTCGTTGCGTGGTGTGCGCACGCCGAACACCGTGGTGACGCCCTCGACGATCGGCAGCACGGTCTTGGCATTGTTGGTGAAGAAATATGCGATCGCCTCCTGGATGATGATGCCCCACAGCAGCGTCGCGGTCAGGATGAAGATCTCCTTCTCCGATTCAGCAATCACCTTGGAGCGCTGGATCGGCCTGACGGCGATGAAGTAGGTGGCGAAGGCCAAAATGAAGCCGGCGAGGACTCCGATCAGCGCGCCGGTGTAGGGCCCGACACCGAATTCGCTGGCGGCAGCCCAGGCTGCAACCGCGGCGCCGACCATGATGGCGCCGTGGGAAAGGTTGAGCACGCCCGAGACACCGAAGATCAGTGTGAAGCCGGTCGCGCCGAGGGCATACAGCGCGCTGATGGCAAAGCCATCGATCAAGATCTGCCAGAAAAGCATTGAAAATCGACCTGCAACGTCAGACTGAGGCACCAAGAAAATGGGCCGCTCCTTGAAGGAGCGGCCCGCGATGCGTCAGTTGCTGGCCGCCTTGAGCTTGATGAAGGACGGCCAGGTGGCGGTGCCGGCGGCGAGCTCCTTGGGCCAGACGTTGACCTGCTTGCCGTTCTGCCATTGCAGCATCAGCCCGGTGATGTAGCCCTTTCCGGTCCGCAGCGCGTGCGGGTTCGGGTCGCCCTTCGGCTTGAAGGCGATGCGGCCGATCGTCCCGACATAGTCGGTCGCTTCCATCGCCTCGACCATCTTGTCGGGATCGGTGCCGCCGGCCCGATGGATCGCATCCGCGATCATGTAGACGTCGTCATAGGAGGTGTAGCCGGCATAGGACGGGAAGTTTCCGAACTTCTTCTGATAGGCCTCCACGAACGGCAGCGTCTTCGGCGTCACCGCGACGCCCGGTCCCGACACGGCATTGTACATGACGCCCTCGACGGCGCCGTTGGTGTCTTTCCAGAAGGTCGAGTTGGTCGCCTGCGAGGAAATGCCGAACATCGGGATCGGCACCTGCTGGCTCTTCCACTGCACGGTCGGCTGGGTGCCGACATGCGAGATGCCGGTGATCATGACGTCCGGCTTCAGGCCCTCGATCTTGTTGAAGATCGGCGTGAAGTCGGTGGTGTCAGGCGACATGCGGATATGGTCGACGACCTTGAGCCCGATCTCCGGCAGGCATTTCTCGTAGCCGGCGTCGAGCGGCGTCGTCCACGCCGCGTCCTCGCTCATGATCACCGCGGTCTTCATCTTGTAGGGCTCGACCAGCAGGTCCTTGGCCGCGTCGCAGACGAGGCCGGCCAACGAGGTCGAGGTCAGATAGCCGTGGAAGGTGTATTTGAGCTGGTCGTAGTTCTTGGCGATGTTCTGGGTGATGACGTCGGACGCGGCACCGGGCGTGATCATCAGCGTCTTGAAGCGCCCTGCCCACGGCTCCAGCGCCAGCACGACCTCGGAGATGTAGCTCGCGATGACCGCGTTGACCTTGTCCTCGCTGACGGCGCGCTGGAAGGCGCGCACCGATTCCGCCGAGGAGGAGTGATTGTCGTAGACGACGATCTCGATCTTGCGCCCGTCGATGCCGCCCTTGGCGTTGATCTCCTCGGCGGCCAATTGCGCTGCGGGTGCGATCGACGAGCCGGCGACGGCCTGTGCCTCGGAGATGACACCGATCCTGATCGGGTCTGCGGCCCAGGCGGCCGAGGAGACGAGCGCAGTTGCGCAGCTCGCAAGCAAGATGGACTTGAGCGAAATCATGAAACCTCCCGAATCCTTATGCCTCTGACGGGCAGGCTCGACTTTGGTCTCCCAC
The DNA here is from genome assembly GCF_032487555.1 of Bradyrhizobium sp. SZCCHNRI1029. Classification (NCBI taxonomy): domain Bacteria; kingdom Pseudomonadati; phylum Pseudomonadota; class Alphaproteobacteria; order Hyphomicrobiales; family Nitrobacteraceae; genus Bradyrhizobium; species Bradyrhizobium sp. SZCCHNRI1029. The sequence goes on along the minus strand of NZ_JAUEUK010000001.1, from coordinate 41,555 downwards.
ATGCCAGTGAGCAAGGGAACATCCCGAGACGTGCTCTGCGCTCAGCGCATTGTGATAGCGCGCCGCGCTCATGGCTCACGGAATGTCTTACAGGACTGCATGGTTCCTGCGCGCGGACCAAATATATCCGCTGCATTGCAGCAGCGGATATTCCGAGTTGAAGAGGGCCACGTCCTTACGACGAGGCGATCCCTTACGACGAGGCGGTGCCCTTTGACCTACATGAAGCTTCTCGACTGAAGCGGCAACCTCAACTCAGCCAAACTGACGCACGTGCCCAAGCATCTCGTGCACGTCGTAGGTCATGACGGCGAGAAGCGCCGCGATCGCGAGATAAGTCCCGGCATATTCGAGCTTCGTCTGCAGCGTCGTGCCATAATAGGCGACGTTCTCGGGCGCGCCGGGATCGTAGCGCCAGGCCTTCATCAGTTGCGGGGCTGCGAGGATGGCGATGATGATCAGCATCGGGCTCGGCCGATAGAGCATCAAGGCCAGCAGCATGGGAACGCCAAGCAGCCAGATGCGCGGACTCAGCACGCTGGTGACGCGGCCGCCGTCCAGCGGCGAGATCGGCAGCAGGTTGAACAGGTTGAGGAACAGGCCGGAATAGGCGATCGCAAGCAGCAGATTGCTGTCGTCCGATCGCGCCCACAGATAGACCGCAAGCGCGGCCGCGGTCCCGACTAGCGGACCGGCGAGTGCCACATAGGCCTCCGTCTCGACGTCGACCGGCTGCTCCTTGAGCGCGATCCGGGCGCCGACGAACGGGATGAAGGCGGGAGCGCCGACGTCGAGGCCGCGCTGACGTGCGGCGACGTAGTGTCCCATCTCATGGGCAAACAGGAGCGCAATGAAGCCGGCGGCATAGCGCCAGCCCCAGATGCCGGCATAGACGACCAGCGACAGCAGCATCGTGCCGCCGCTCATGGCGAGCTTCCCCCATTTCAGGCCGGAGAACAGGATCAGCAGGAGAGCCTTCACGTCGGCCCGCCCGCGTTGTCGCCGCGCGGCTTGCGGCGCAGGAAGTTCATGACAGCGGCCCCGGCGCCGACGACGGCGAAGATGATGATCTTGGCGAACTTCAGGACGAACGCACCGGCCAGCGCCAGCAGCCCGAGCTTCTTCGCGGCAACGCCGCCGACCAGCGCCAGCAATCCATATTCGGCGATCCGATCCGTGCTGGCACTGAAATCCTCATAACGCTTGCCGGCATTGTAGGAGAGATCGGACAGCAGCTCGTGCGCCACCGCCTTGTCGCCCGCGATCCGCTCCGAGCCGGACAGGAGGTTCAGGCTGAAATAGCCGTCACGCCCGAGTGCGTAGGTGTTGTAGTTGACGTTCTTCGGCGCATCGTCGGGCTGGCCCTTCTCCTTGGCGAGCAGCGACCAGACGAGACGATGCGTCGTGGCGTCGTAGGCCGGCGGCTCGACCCAGCCGACCACGGCCATTTCCGGAAATCCGCGCGCCGCACGGTCCTTGTTCGCCTCGTCGGCGCCGGCGCGAAGGTTGCTCAGCAGATCGTCCGCGTTCCAGCTCTTGGCGTCGTCGTCTTTGATGTAGCCTTCCTTGATGTGCTTGATGACCACCATCCAGTCGTCGTTCTGGCGTCTGCCGACGACCAGCCCGACGAAGGTCGCGTCGTTGACGACGTTGCCGAGCGCGCGAAGGACCCGCAGGCCTTCGTTCTTCGGGACGTAGAAGTAGTCGGCCGGCAGCTTCAGCGTGCCCTGGTCGATCAGCACGATGTCGCTTGGTCCGTCGGTGCCCGCTTGGCTCGCCGCCTGCCAGGCCGCCATCAGTTCAGCCTTGCGCGTGGCCTCATCCAGAGGCACGGCCTGCGCGTGAGCGGACAGGACGACGAACGCTGCGCACAACATTGCGCGCGCAATGACAATCAAGCTTTGCACCGGCCCCAATCCCCCCAAGAACATCGGTCGGATAGTACCTCGAAGGCTCGGCAGCGCGCAACAAGAGGGCGATTCAGGCCTCTCGAAGCGATCGACTGGCGCTGCAGCGAGGGAGAGATGGTCCGAAAAGGCCCCCTCCTCGTCACGACGCTGTCTTGCTTTCGGCCAAAGCGGCGGGTCGAGTCACGTTTGAAAATTCAAAGAGAACATCGGCGTCGGCGGCGGGCCAAGGGTTTGGGGATCAGCAATGCAGTCCACACAGAACGTGCAACAGATTGATCAGAGCGAGATCGGCCTCGCCCCTGGGAAGCCCGAGAAGACAAGCTATGATCAACTGTACCGGCGGGTCCTGCGTGAGGTGCTGACCCGGATCGATACGCGGCTCGCGGCGATCGAGAGGCCCGGCGTGGCGGCGGATGCCGCGGCGGCAGCGAGCACGAGCGGGGCGGCAGACGCCGGGGCCAGCCGCTGGGCGCGGATGAAGGCACCGCTCGGCAGGCTGCGCGGGCGCAACGCCGTGGGTCTCGCTCTGCTGGTCGTGCTGGTCGGTGGCTCGGTCGCCTGGTCGCAGCGCGACGCCGGCACCTCGCTGATGGACCGTTGGATGCCGGGCGCCAGCGAAGCTCCGCAGGACGAGGCGTCAGCCCAGCAGGGTAGCGAGGATGCCATGATGTCGAATGCCTCGCTGAGGGGAGCGGAAGACACCACCGGCCCCCGCGAGCCCGCGACGTTGATGCAGAGGATGGCGCGTGACATCGCCGATCTGCAGCAGGGCATCGAACAGATCAAGTCGACGCAGGATCAGGCCAGCCGCGATCACACCCGCGCCATCGAGCAGCTGCAAGCCGGCCAGGATCAGCTGATGCGTCTGGTGTCACGAATGTCCAACCAGTCGGTGCAGGCACGCGGCACGGTGCCCCCAGGCCCGCCCCAGCAGATCATCGTGACGCCGCAGCAGCGGACCACCACGGGAATGGCCCGGCCGCAGCCGGCGCAGCCGCAGGGCTCGACGTTCGGGACACTCTTTACCCGCAACACCTCGGGCATTCAGCCGCCGATGCCGCGTTGATGGTGTGATCGGCCGTGCTCACCGGTGGCGGTCTTGGCCGCCGCCGATCCGCGCGCTTGCCGATCGGCCCCTTATCGGCCCGTTACGAGCAGGTGTGAACGCGCCCGTCGTAGCCGCGGTAGATGCCCTTCTCCGCGTCATAGGTGCGGAAGCTCTTGCAGTTCACACCCCGCCTCTTCGCCTCCCGCTTCATTTCGCTCTTCTGTTCGCTCTTGGGCTTGCGGACGCGTTGCTCGCGCTTGGCGGGCTTGGCGTCGTCCTCGGCATGTTGGGCATGCGCGTGGCCGTGCCGTCCGGGCTTGGCCGACGGGGACGCGGTGTCCTGCTTCGCAGCCGCCTTCCCCGGCGTGGCCGCGGAAGAAACTGCGGCCGGCGGCGCGGATGTCTTGGGCTCGGCCGGCGCAACCGCGGGCTTCACCTCGGCGGCGGCAGCCGGCTTTTCGGCGGGCGCCGCGGCTGCGGGCTTGCTCTCCGCAGCCTTCTCTTCGGCTTTCTCCGGTGCGGGCGCGTCCTTGGCGACGGCGGCGGGCTGAACGGCCGGAGCGGGCTCTGCCGGTTTCGACTCGGTCACGGCCGGCTTCTGGCCGACGTCGGTGCCGGAGTTCGGTTCGACCTTGGTCTCGGATTTGGCCTCGGCCGGCTTGCTCTCGGCCGCAGCATCCGTCGCGGTTTTTTCGGTTGATACTTTGTCCGCCGGCTGCTGGCTCGCGCTGTCTGTGGCCTGAACGGGTTTGGTGTCCGCAGCGGCTGGCTCGCCGGGCTTCTCGGCCGTCTTCTTAGGCTCGGCCGCAAGCTTGCCGGCGGCATCCGAGGGCTGCTCGGCGGGCCTGGTTTGAGCAACCGCGGGTTTCGGCTCGGACTCTACGGGCTTTTCGGCCGTCGGCGCGGCAGACTGCTCCGTGGCGGGCTTGGCCGCATCGTTCGCGGCTCCCTGGGCCCAGGCGCTGGAGCCAGCGATCACTCCGAGGACGCAGAACAGAACGCCCGCGCGGACGGCTGGCGGACAAACAACGGAAACTTGCATGCTGGAAAACTCGCTTGAGGGGCCGGCAGATTGCCGGTTTACGTCATCTGCAGCCAGCTTTCGCCACGAAAACGGCATGCGCGCAAAAGAGTCGCACGAGGTGTGCTTTCCGCATCATGGATTTGCAATCGCGACGTGAAGGCCGGCGCGCCGACACTCAATGCGTCGGATGCCGACGGCACATCGGCCGCCTGAATGGCGCGGACTGCGCCCGGCGGGACCCCGGGTGGCGTCGCGGCGCTTCACGCGCTCACGGCGTTGCGGCTGATCACGTGATGGTAGTACGACGCGCTGAGCTTGGGCGTGCGCACCTGGGTGTCGAAGTCGACGTGATAGATGCCGAAGCGCTGCTTGTAGCCGAACACCCACTCGAAATTGTCCAGCAGGCTCCACAGGAAGTAGCCCTTCACGGGCACGCCCTCGGACGTTGCGCGCTGCAGCTGGGCGAGATAGTTGCGCAGATACATCACGCGGTCGAGGTCGTGGACCTTGCCATCGGCGGTCAGCTTGTCGTCCGAGGAGGTGCCGTTCTCGGTGATGTAGATGGTCTGGAGATTCCAGATCTTGGCGGCGAGCTTCGGCACCCAATAGGCCGTCTCCGGACCGACCAGCAGCCAGGGTGAGCTCATGTGCGGGAACGAGGACGGCATCGGCAGCACGTCGAATCCGGTCGCGCGGTCCGACGCGACGACATACGCTTGCGGCGCGTAGATGTTGAGGCCGACGAAATCGACCGGCGCCGAAATGATCTTCAGTTCGTCGGCGGTGAATTTCGGCGCATCCTTGCCGGACCACGCCAGGAAACCCTCCGTGTAGCGCCCCTCGAGGATGACGTTGAGGAAGCCGGCATTCAATTCGCGCGTCGCGATCTCGGCGGCGCGGATGTTCTCCGGCGTGTCGATCGCCGGCAGGCAGGCCGTGATGTTCTCGGCCATGCCGACGCGCATGCCGGCGCGCCCGCCGGATCGGATGGCCTGGACGGCGAGACCGTGCGCCAGCGCCACGTGATGGCGCGCCTGGTTGACCTGCTGCTGCGGCAGCTTCAGCCCGGGCGCGTCGACGCCGAGGCCATAGCCGAACGGAACGAAGCGGCCGCATTCGTTGATGGTGAAGATGGTCTTCACACGGTCGCCGAGATGCTCGGCGACGTAGCCCGCATAGTGCGCAAAGGCCCTGGCCGTGTCGACCGAGAGCCAGCCGCCGACGCGGTCCTGCAGCGCCTGCGGCAGATCCCAATGATACAGCGTTGCGTACGGCGTGATGCCGTTGGCCAGGAGCTCGTCGACGAGGCGGTTGTAGAAGTCGAGGCCCTTCGGATTGGGAGTCAGCCCCCCGTCGGGAAACAGCCGGGGCCAGGCGATCGAGAACCGATAGGCCCGGCAGCCGAGCTCCTTGATCAGCCGCACGTCGTCCTTGTAGCGGTTGTAGTGATCGCAGGCGACGTCGCCGGTGCTGCCGTCCTCGATGTTGCCCTGCAAATGCGTGAACACGTCCCAGATCGACGGCCCACGGCCATCGGCCGTGGCCCCGCCCTCGATCTGGTACGACGACGTCGCCGTCCCCCACACGAAATCGGCGGGAAACCGCCGCCCGGCATCCTCCTTCACCGCGCCCTCCTCCGCTTGCGCCGGGCCATTGGCCGCCCCGAGGGCGGCCAGCCCGGCCAGCTTTGCAAGATCACGGCGGGAGACGTCGTTCGGCATTGATGAACCTCAAACCTCTGTTGCTATCGTGCCCGATCGGGACGGCGAAAGCATCACGAACCATATCTGCGCTCCGATTTGAACAGCCCGAGGTGGCGGCAAGGGAGCGGCCTCGATCACATCTGCGTCCGGAATCGGCGCGTCAATGACCGACGGCGCCGCGCCCGGCATTGTGACCGCCGCACGGCTGCGGCAGCGTTGAAACGCGACTGCTCGCACCGTCGGTTTGTAACGTCCTCGGCTCGACAGCGGTGCCCGATTACGCCTATGGTTGTACCATGACGGATCACGGCCACCATCACGACCATCCGCACGATCACTCGGACCTGTCCGAGACCGATCTGCGGGTCCGCGCGCTCGAAAGCATCCTGACCGAGAAGGGATATATCGATCCCGCTGCGCTCGACGTGCTCATCGAGACCTATGAGAGCAAGGTCGGTCCCCGCAACGGCGCCCAGGTCGTGGCGCGGGCCTGGACCGATCCGGCCTATCGGGCACGCCTTCTTGCCGACGCCACGCCGGCGATCGGTGAGCTCGGCTATGCCGGCCGCCAGGGCGAGCACATCGTGGCGGTCGAGAACACGCCGGATCTGCACAACATGGTCGTGTGCACGCTGTGCTCCTGCTATCCGTGGCCCGTGCTCGGCCTGCCGCCGGTCTGGTACAAGTCGGCGCCCTATCGCGCCAAGGCGGTGAAGGATCCGCGCGGCGTCCTGAAGGATTTCGGCTTCGACTTGCCGCCGACGACGAAGATCCGGGTGTGGGATTCGACGGCCGAGGTCCGCTATTTCGTGCTGCCGATGCGTCCCGCGGGGACCGACGGCTGGAGCGCGGAGCGGCTCGCCGAGCTCGTCACGCGCGACAGCATGATCGGCACCGGGCTGCCGAAGCAGCCGCACGAGGTCGGCCGCTGATGGATGGTGCGCATGACATGGGCGGCGTCGCCGGCTTCGGCCCGGTCCGCCCCGAGCCGAACGAGCCGGTGTTTCACGCCGAATGGGAGCGCCGCGCGTTCGCCATGACGCTGGCGATGGCGACCCCCGGCGGCTGGAACATCGACATGTCGCGGTTCGCGCGCGAGAACCGTCCCCCAGACGACTACCTCGGCATGAGCTACTACCAGATCTGGCTCGCGGGCCTCGAACGGCTGATGCAGGAGCGGCATCTGGTCGACGCCGATGAGATCGCCGCCGGCAAGGTGCTGCATCCGGCCAAGCCCGTCGCCAAGATCCTCACTGCAGATGCCGTCGCGCCGACACTGCGTCGCGGTGGCCCGACCGAACGCGTGGCGACGCAGCCGGCGCTGTTCGCCGTCGGCGACAGTGTTCGGGCCAAGGACATCAATCCGTCGACACACACGCGGCTGCCGCGCTACGTGCGCGGCCATCTCGGCCGCGTCGCGGCGGTCAGAGGCATGCACGTGTTTCCGGACAGCAACGCCCATGGCGGCGGCGAAGATCCGCAATGGCTCTACACGGTGGCGTTCAGCGGCGCCGAGCTGTGGGCCGATGCGCCCGATCCGCTGCTGGAGGTTACGGTCGACGCTTTCGAGCCCTATCTGGAGCCAGCCCGATGAAACCGGACCGTGAGGCGGCGGTCGCGGCGACGCGCGCCCTGCCCGGCATTCCCGTTGATGACAGCGGGCCCGTATTTCGCGAGCCGTGGGAAGCGCACGCCTTCGCGATGGCCGTCACGCTGCACGCCCGCGGGCTATTCACCTGGCCCGAATGGGCCGCTGCGCTCGCCCAGGAGATTTCACGCGCGCAAGCGGCCGGCGACGCCGATTGCGGCGATACGTATTATCGACACTGGCTGGCGACGCTCGAACGTCTGGTCGCCGAGAAGGGCGTCACCTCCGCCGATGCGCTCGCGCGCTACCGCGACGCCTGGGATCACGCGGCCGATCGCACCCCACATGGCAAGCCCATCGAGCTCCGGCCCGAGGATTTTGCCGGCTGAGCGTTTCGCAAGGGTCGCGAGGATGCTTAATGCCCGGTGAGCGGGCGATCCTGCTTTTGATGGTGCGGTCTTAACGGCCGGCTATTCATGCCGCGAACAGCCGTATTCGTTCGAAATTGAACATTCATCAGTGCGTCCGTAGCGTCCCGCATCTTCTTTGCCGAAGTTGAGGGGACGTTGAAAATGCCCGCGCCAGAGTTCGCCACCATCGTCGACACGCTCGCCGGCGTGCGTCAGGACTATCATGAGAAGCTCAAATCGATTCCGCAATACGAGGCCTTCCTGCTGATCGAGAGCTCGACCGAGAAGGCCGCCGGAGCCCTGCACGGCACCGAAGCGTCGGGCTCCTCCATCGCCACCGACGTGATCGACTCGCTGCAATATGCGCGCAACCGGTTCGAGCAGCACATGGCCTCGATCCCGGAATATCGCGTGCTGGTGGCGATCGACCGCGTGATCAAGGAGATCTCGCAGCATCTCGGTCTCGCGCCGCATGATGATGCGCCGGCCACAGAGAGCCTTGCCGCGGCCGCCGAACAGCCCGCCGAAGCCGCCGAGGCGGTGGCCAGCGCTGCGGGCGCCGACACGGATGCTCCCGCCGAAGAGGCCGTAGACCCGGCGCCGGAGCAGGCAGAAATGGCCGAGGACGAACCGGCCGCAGCCGCACCGGTGCCGGTCGAAGCCGAGGCCCCGACCCTGCGTGTCGTCGACAAGCCGGTGAAGTCGCCGTCGATCGTGCCCGCCGATCACGACGGTGCCGCCCACGACGACGACATCGTGGTGCTGAACGCGCCTGCCTGGGAGAAGAGCGGCAAGGACGCCAATCACGACATTACCGCGCGCCTCGTCGCGCAGGCGGCCTCCACCGCAGCCAATGAGGCCGATGACGGCCACGACCTCGCCGATGCGGATCTCGTCATCGTCAGTCAGCGTGAGCCGTCGGACAACGAAGCCGCCTGAGCGCTCGTCTGTCGCGCAACTCTCCGCGGGGCCCGAGGGCCCCGCTTCCGATTCAGGATGGCCCGCCCGCCACGATGTATTCGCGCCATCCTTTGGCGCGCAGCTCGCAGGCGGGACACTGTCCGCAGCCGTGCCCCCAATCGTGCCGCGCGCCGCGCTCGCCGAGATAACAGGTGTGCGACCGGTCGCGGATCAGGTCCACGAGCCCGGTGCCGCCGAGATCATGCGCCAACTGCCAGGTCGCGGCCTTCGACAGCCACATCAGCGGCGTGTGCAGCTCGAAGGCGCGCGCCATGCCCAGGCTCAGCGCGCTCTGCAGCGCCTTGATGGTTTCGTCCCGGCAGTCAGGATAGCCCGAATAGTCCGTCTCGCACATGCCGCCGACGATGTGGCGGATGCCGCGGCGATAGGCGAGCGCCGCCGCAAAGGTCAGGAACACCAGATTGCGGCCCGGCACGAAGGTGTTGGGCAGGCCGTCAGCACCCATCTCGATCGCGACGTCGCGCGTCAGCGCCGTCTCGGAGATCGCAGCCAGCGTTGGAATGTCCAGCGTTTGGCTGTCACCGAGCTTGGCCGCCCAGTCGGGACGCAGGCGCGCGATGCCCTCGACCAGCCGGTCGCGGCAGGCGAGCTCGATGGCATGGCGCTGGCCGTAGGCGAATCCGATCGTCTCGACGCGCGCGAAGCGGTCGAGCGCCCAGGCCAGGCACGTCGTGGAATCCTGCCCGCCCGAGAACAGCACCAGGGCTGTCATGTCCTGCTCACTCATGGCCCCCCGCTTAGCATCATCGACGGGTCGGGCCAACCCGCGGAGCGATCCCGCGCAATCGCCCTTTTTGCTGGGAGCCGCGCGCGGCTTGGGGCATACAGGACACGATCGAACGATGCTGTCAGGACCTGCCCATGATCCCCTCCCGCGACATCTCACGCCTGATCGAGATCATGGCGGCGCTGCGCACGCCGGTCACCGGCTGCCCGTGGGATATCGAGCAGACGTTCCGGACCATCGCGCCCTACACCATAGAGGAAGCCTATGAGGTGGCCGATGCGATCACGCGCGACGATCTCGACGATCTGCGCGAGGAGCTCGGCGATCTCCTGCTGCAGGTGGTCTATCACGCCCGCATCGCCGAAGAACAAGGCGCGTTCGCGTTCGGCGACGTCGTCGAGGGCATCACGAAGAAGATGATCCGCCGCCATCCGCATGTGTTTCCGGACAAGGACGGCAACGTCACCCAGCCCATCAAAGGCACATGGGACCGCATCAAGGCCGAGGAGAAGGCCGAGCGCGCCGCGCGACGGCCGCCCGAGGCGGAGACGGGCAAGTCCTCGCTGCTGTCAGGCGTCAAGGCCGGACAGCCTGCGCTGGTGCGCGCGATGGAGCTGCAGCGCAAGGCCGCGACCGTCGGTTTCGACTGGAACGATCCGCGCGCGGTGTTGGAGAAGATCCGCGAGGAAGCCGACGAGATCGAGGCCGCGCTCGACAACAAGGATGCGACCGAGCTGACCGAGGAGACCGGCGATCTCCTGTTCGCGCTGGTCAATCTTGCCCGCCATGCCGAGGTGGATCCGGAGACCGCATTGCGGGGCACCAACGCCAAGTTCGAGCGCCGTTTCGCGCACATCGAACAGGCGCTGACGGCCAAGGGCCGTACACTCGAAGAAGCGTCGCTCGACGAGATGGACGAATTGTGGAATGAGGCGAAGCGACTGGAAAAGGAGCGCCCCCCGTCTTCGAAGCCGTGATCAGCCGCCCTTGCGCGACAGCACGGCCTTCGCGATCTCGACGAAGCGCTGCGCGGCCGGTGACAATCCAAAGTCGGCGCGGCTCAGCAGCGAGACATGCCGATGGATCGTCGGCTGCGACAGCGGGACCGCGGCAAGCGTCGGAAATTGTGCCTTCGGCAGCATGTGCGCGGGCAGGATGCTGATGCCGGCGCCCTCCGCCGTGAGCGCCAGCGCGGTCGTGATCAGCGACACCTCCCAGGCCGGCTTCAGCGCCCGCCCGGTCTGCGCCAGCGCCTCGTCGATCTGACTGCGGATCCGCGTGCCGTGACGCATCGTGATCAGGTCCGAGCTCATGATGCCGTCCCACGTCAGGCGGCGGTGCTTCTCGAACCGGCCGTCCTTGATGCCGATGGCCGAGAGCGGACTCTGCATCAGTGTGTCAATCCGGACCTCCGGCACGCCCTCGTCCTCGACGCTGCCGAGGCCGAACTCCGCATGCCCGGCCATCACGATCGCGAGGAGTTCGTCGGGCGCGACATCGCGCAGATCGATCCTCACCTCGGGATGGCGCGATCGAAACGTCGCAAACACGCGTGGAAGCAGCGCCGACGCGACGCCCGCTGAGACCGCGATGGAAATTCGGCCGGCCTTGATCTCGGCAAGGTCGCGCATCCGCTGCGACAGCCCCTGCGTCCCCGCCAGGATGCGTTCCGCGGCGGTGATCGCCTCACGGCAGGCCGCCGTCGGGTGCAGCGCCCGCGTCGTGCGATCGAACAGCTTGAGCTGAAAGTTCTCCTCGATCTGCCGGATCAGCAGGCTGATCGCCGACTGCGTGACGCGCAGCTCGGCGGCCGCCCTGGTGATGCTGCCGAGCCGATACACCAGGACCAGGGCCTCCAATTGCCGCAAGGTCGGGGGCATTAGCTTTCCTCATGAATGAATGAGAATTTTGTGGCTAATCGAAAGAGTTTGATCATGCAACATATTTGCAAACAGCCGGCGGCTGCTGCGAAGCGCGCCAGGCAACAACAAGCACATGGGGAGGGACATTTGACGCAAGCGATCAATCTCACGCGCTACGTCGACGAGCGGCCGCTGTCGGGCTTCCAGATCAGGGTGATCTGCCTGTGCGCGCTGGTCGTCGGGCTCGACGGCTTCGATGCCCAGGCGCTCGGCTTCGTCGCCCCTGCCCTCAGCAAGGACCTGCATCTGGCGCCGGGCGCGTTGGGGCCCGTGTTCGGTGCGTCCCTGTTCGGCGTGATGATCGGCTCGCTGGTGTTCGGCGCGCTGGCCGACTATCTCGGACGCAAATGGCTCGTCGTCGCCGGGGTTCTCGTGTTCGCGCTGGGCTCGCTGGCGACCACCCAGGCCACGAGCGTCTCCGACCTCGTCATCATTCGGTTCCTCACCGGCCTCGGGCTCGGCGGCGTCCTGCCCAACACGATCGCGCTGACCGGCGAATATTCGCCGCAGCGTCGCAGGACCCTGTTGATCATGCTGATGTTCATGACGGTGTCGCTCGGATCGGCGATCGGCGGAGCGGTCGCGGCGAAGCTCATCACCGCCTATGGCTGGCAGATCATCTTTCTCATCGGCGGCATTCTGCCGCTCATCCTCTGTCCGGTCCTCATTATCTGGCTGCCGGAATCGCTCTCGCTGCTGGCTCTCGACGACAACAAGAATGATCGCGTGCGCGCGCTGCTGAGGCGGATCGATCCGTCGGACCGCCTCCCCGCCGACGCGCGCTTTACGATCATCGAGGAGAGTGGCAAGGGCTTCCTGCTGCCGCAGTTGTTCACCAAGCGGCGCCTGCTCCCGACCCTGCTGCTGTGGGTGATGTTCTTCATGAACATGATGGACATCTATTTCCTCAACAGCTGGCTGCCCACGCTCACACATGGTGTCGGGCTTGACGTCCAGGCGGCGATCGCCGTCGGCATCGCCTTCCAGCTCGGCGGCATGCTTGGCACCGTCGGGCTCGGCCTGCTGATCGAAAAGTTCGGATTCGATCGCGTCCTGTTCGCGACCTACGTTGCCGGCTTCCTCTCGATCATCACCATCGGTATCGCAGGAGCGTCACTGCCGATTCTCGTGCCGGCCGTCTTCATTGCCGGCGTCGCGGTGATCGGCGGACAGATCGGCTGCAACGCCTACGCGGCGCGCATCTATCCGACCTACATCCGCGGCACCGGCATCGGCTGGGCACTGGGCATCGGCCGCTTCGGCTCGATCCTCGGCGTCACGATCGGCGGGTTGATGCTCGCGGCGAAATGGGACGTGTCCTCGCTGTTTCAGGCCAGCGCGGTGCCGCAACTGTTCTCGGCACTGGTGATCCTGGGCCTTGCCGTCCTCGGCATGCGCGGCAGTCTTCCGACCGCCGACGACACGCAGCGGGATGCGCTTTCGACAGCCGAGCGTGCCTAGGTTCAAAGCAGAAGATAACTGACATGAAGACGATTCAAACCCAGGTGCTCATCGTGGGCGCCGGCCCGGTCGGACTGACCGCCGCCATGGATCTCGCCTCGCGCGGCATCGACGTCGTGGTCGCGGAGATCAGGCGCGCCGGAGAGCCGCCCAATGTGAAGTGCAACCACGTCTCCGCGCGCTCGATGGAGGTGTTCCGCCGCCTTGGCATCGTCCAACAAGTGCGCGAAGGCGGCCTGCCGGCCGACTTTCCCAACGACTGCGCCTATCGCACCGCGGTCGTCGGCCGCGAGCTGACGCGCATCCCGATTCCGTCCCGCCAGGACCGCTATACGGCGACCGGTGGACCCGACACCGATTGGCCGACGCCCGAGCCGCCCCATCGCATCAACCAGATCTATCTCGAGCCCATCCTGTTCGCTTGCGCCGAGGCGCAACGCGGCATCACGATTCTCAACCGCGTCGAGGTCGATCGGTTCGACCAGGATGAAAACAGCGTGATCGCGTGGGCACGCGATCTCGACGCCGGCCGGGACATCACCATTTCGGCCGATTATCTGATTGGCTGCGACGGTGGCCGCTCCGCGGTGCGCAAGCTGATCGGCGCGCGGCTCAGCGGCACCGATGTCGTGCAGCGGGTGCAGTCGACCTACATCCATGCCCCTGCGCTGAAGGACCTGATCACCCAGAAGCCGGCCTGGATGACGATGTCGCTCAACCCCCGGCGCTGCGGCACCACCGTCTCCATCGACGGCCGCGACAACTGGCTGATCCACAACCACCTCGCGGCCGAGGAAGTCGAATTCGACAGTGTCGATCGCGATTGGGCGTTGCGCACCATTCTCGGTGTCGACGACCGCTTCGAGTACGAGGTCATCAGCAAGGAGGACTGGATCGGACGCCGCCTGGTGGCGGATCGCTTTCGCGATCGCCGTGCCTTCATCTGTGGCGATGCGGCGCATCTGTGGATTCCCTATGCGGGCTACGGCATGAATGCCGGGATCGCCGATGCGGTCGACCTGTGCTGGATGCTCGCCGGCGTGCTGCACGGCTGGGCTGCCCCTGCCCTGCTGGACGCCTATGAGGCGGAGCGGCAGCCGATCACCGAACAGGTGTCGCACTTCGCGATGAACCATGCGCTCGCCGTGATGAGCCAGCGACGCAGCGTGCCTGCCGAAGTCGAAATGGACGGCCCCGTGGGCGATGAGGCGCGCCGCAAGGTGGGACAGGCCGCCTACGACCTCAACGTGCAGCAATATTGCTGCGCCGGCCTGAACTTCGGCTACTACTACGACCGGTCACCGGCCATTTCGTACGATGGCGAGACGCCGCCGCCCTACGGCATGGGCCATTTCACCGCGTCGACCGTGCCGGGCGCACGCGCCCCGCATGTGTGGCTCGCCGATGGCCGCTCGCTGCTCGACGCGCTCGGCCCGGCCTATACGCTGGTCCGGTTCGATCCAACCATCAATGCCGAGGCGCTGGTCGAGGCCGCAGCCCGCCAGGGCGTTCCCTTGACGCTCGTCGACGTCGACCGGGCCAAGGCCGGCTACGACTTCGCTGACAGCCTGCTCGTGGTGCGACCGGATTCGCACATCGCCTGGCGCGGCGCTGCCGCACCTCAGGAGCCCGACGACCTGTTGGACCGCCTGCGCGGCCTCCCAACCCGGCCTGAGGCCGTGCGCCGTGACAATGTCGTCGTCGCCTGATCCTCGCCAGCGCGCCATGACACGCCACACCACCGCGCACTACTTCCTCGAGGCGCTCGTCGAGATCGGCATCGACTACATCTTTGCCAATCTCGGCACCGATCATGTCTCGCTGATCGAGGAACTTGCACGCTGGGACAGCGAAGGTCGACGGCACCCCGAGGTGATCCTGTGCCCCCACGAGGTGGTCGCGGTGCACATGGCGATGGGCTATGCGAGCGCGACCGGCCGCGGCCAGGCCGTGTTCGTCCACGTCGATGCCGGCACGGCGAACGCGTGCATGGCCATTCAGAACGCCTTTCGCTACCGGCTGCCGGTGCTGCTGTTCGCTGGGCGGGCTCCGTTCGCGCTGCATGGCGAGCTGCCGGGAGGACGTGACACCTACGTCCACTTCGTGCAGGAGAGCTTCGATCAGGGCAGCGTCGTGCGGCCCTATGTCAAATGGGAATACACCCTGCCGTCGGGCGTCGTCGTCAAGGAGGCGGTGGCCCGCGCTGCCGCGTTCATGCACAGCGATCCGCCCGGCCCGGTCTACATGATGCTGCCGCGAGAAACCCTTGCCGAGACCTGGGACGAACAGGCGATGCCGGCCTACCCGGCCGCGCGCTATGGCAGCGTCAAAGCGGGAGGCATCGAGCCGGAACGCGCGCAGGCGATCGCGGACGCGCTGATGAAGGCGGATAATCCGATCGCAGTGACCGCATACCTCGGACGCAGCGCCGAGGCCGTCTCTGTGCTGGAGCGACTGGCGCTGGTCTGCGGAATCCGGGTCGCCGAGTTCAATCCCATCACGATGAACATCTGCCAGGACTCCCCTTGCTTTGCGGGCGCCGACCCCGCCGCGCTTATTGCTGGCGCCGATCTCGGACTGCTCATCGACATCGACGTCCCCTTCATTCCGCAGACGCTGAAGGCGGCCGATCGGCTGCGCTGGATCCAGATCGACATCGACGCCCTGAAGGCGGACATCCCGATGTGGGGATTTGCCACCGACCTCCGCATTCAGGGCGATTCGGCTGTCATTCTTCGGCAGGTCCTGGAGCTTGTCGTCGCCCGTGCCGACGATACATATTTGAGGAAGGTGCGCGACAGGATCGCGAGCTGGCAGCCAACCCGCAAGGCCGCGCATGCGAGACATACGTCGGCGGCCGCGCAGAAGGGCTCAATCGGCGCGATCAACCCGGCCCATTTGTTCGCGCGGCTGCAGGCGCATCTGTCGGAGCACGACATCGTTGTCAACGAGGCGGTCCGCAACGCGCCGGTCCTGCAGCAGCAGCTTCGCCGCACCAGGCCGATGACCTATGTGGGCCTGGCGGGCGGCGGCCTCGGCTTCAGCGGCGGCATGGCGCTCGGACTCAAGCTCGCCAATCCCTCAGCGCGCGTGGTGCAGATCGTCGGCGACGGCGCCTATCATTTCGCCGCGCCGGATTCCGTCTACGCCGTAGCGCAGCAATATCAGCTCCCGATCCTGACCGTGATCCTCGACAATAACGGCTGGCAGGCGGTGAAGGCATCGGTTCAGCGCGTCTATCCGGACGGCGTGGCACAGCAGACCGACTCATTTCTTTCCCGGCTCTGCACCGGCCGTCAGGACGAGCAGCGTCGTCTTGCCGACATCGCCTGCGCATTCGGCGCCCATGGCGAGCGGGTCGACGATCCCGAGGCGCTCGATGCAGCCATCGAACGCTGCATCGCAGCCGTCGATGGCGGTCGCGCCACGGTGCTGCACGTCGACATCACGCCGCTTTAGTTCGATCGAGCGCGACCAAATGGCGCGGCCTGATTCGGCGCGACGGTCAGTTGTGCAGAGATGTAGACGACCAGTGCGGCTTACCCACAGCAGCAAACAACAATCCGCTCCGCCACGACATCACGTTTGACGCTATCAGCGCGTACCGCTCCTTCTGCGCGGTACCTGTGACGATTGGCGAGAAGCCCAGCGGGATCGAGGCCACGCTTCTTGACAGTCGAGCGGTGCCAACGACGATCTACAACACCTCCTTGCCTACATCGAACTCGTCCCTGCTGACCTTGCCCCTGGGGCTTAATCCAGTTTGAAGTTCGTTCTGGCCCAACGAGGACCAGAGCATGAAGCGCAGCCGCTTTACGGAAGAGCAGATCATCGGGATTTTGAAGGAGCACGAGGCTGGCGTTCCGGTCGCCGATCTCTGCCGCAAGCATGGCGTGAGCGACGCCAGCATTTACAAGTGGAAGGCCAAGTTCGGCGGAATGGACGTCTCGGAGGCCAAGCGTCTGAAGACGCTGGAGGACGAGAACACGCGGCTCAAGCGGCTGCTGGCGGACGCCATGCTGGACAATGCCGCCCTGAAGGATCTCCTGGGAAAGAAGTGGTGACGCCTGCGGCGAAGCGGAGAGCTGTCGCACATCTCGTGCGCGTTCACGGGATGAGCGAACGGCGGGCGTGTAAAGCCATCGGCTGTTGCCGCATGACGGTCAGATATCGGACGAGCCGGGCCGGTGATGCCGGGCTGCGGGAGCGCATGAGGGCGATCGCCCATGAGCGTCGCCGCTTCGGCTATCGTCGCCTGCACGTCCTGCTCAAGCGGGAGGGCTACCTGGTCAATCACAAGAAGCTGTTCCGGCTGTACCGGGAGGAACGGCTCACGGTGCGCCGCAGAGGTGGCCGCAAGCGCGCTATCGGGACGCGAGCGCCGATGACGGTGCCGCTGCTCCCGAATGATCGCTGGTCACTCGACTTTGTGTCGGATCAGATGACCGATGGCCGGCGCTTCCGCATCCTGACCGTGGTCGACGACTGCACCCGCGAGTGCCTGGCGCTGGTGGCCGACACTTCACTCTCGGGCGCCCGGGTCGCCCGGGAGCTGGACCGGCTGGTCGCCGAGCGCGGCAAGCCCAAGATGGTGGTGAGCGACAACGGCAGCGAGCTCACGAGCAATGCCATCCTGACATGGACCGATCAGAGCCGTGTCGCCTGGCACTACATCGCGCCGGGCAAACCCATGCAGAACGCCTTCATCGAGAGCTTCAACGGTCGCCTGCGGGATGAACTGCTGAACGAGACGCTGTTCACCTCGCTTGCTCAGGCACGCGTCGCGCTCCGATGCTGGCGGACCGACTATAACGACGCTCGGCCGCACGAAGACGCCATCCGAGTTCGCCGCCACCTGCAATCCGCGTCGGGATCTGGCGCTGCGCTATGCCGAGAGCTCCGCGCCAGCTCCCGCCGCTACGACCGCCCAGATGGGCACATCAAACCGCCCGAACGAACTCAGATCTGGATAAAACTTGGGGGCAAGGTCACGCGAAAGGCGTCAACATCGTCGATCGCTTGATCAGAGTTTGCCGCAAAGGATAATCGCATCACCGGACTGCGCGTCGGCAAGCATCGTGCCGGCGACGATAGCGGGACCGGACTCCCTTCTAAACGGTTCCAGAACAACGTCGGCTTGCATCCCAACCGCCTATATCTGACCTTGAACAAGGGAAAGGTAGGAGGCCTGAGTCACGACGATTGGCCTATCGAAAAGATCTGGATCGTCAACGCGCAGAAGAGCAGCTTGAAAGGTGGAGCGAAGCCCGAGCAGCGAAACAAATTGCTTCGGATGAGTGTCGCGCGACACGGGCCACAGCGGTGTACCTGCGCCTCCGCACAGAATAAGGGGGATAAGGATTCTCGGAATGTCGCTTCTGCGCGAGGGATTGCCTATGGGAGCCAGTCTGGTTCCCTCTCAGCGAAGCTGGGCAAGCCAATTCAGAGTTTCATATGGACATGATCTGCCGATAGGCTTCGACAACCATTGCGCCGCTCCGTCCCCAGTTGTATTTCGCCGCGTGTGAGCTCCGAGCATTTCGAAGCGTTTGATCGCTCCAATCGGACGAATCGATCGACCTGTTAAGTATCTCGGTCCAATGGTCGATATTCAGAGGGTCGACAGCGCTTCCAAATTCAGCCGCCACGTCTTCCATTGCCGTTCCCGCGCTGACGGCCACGGGCGTGCCACAGGACAGCGCTTCAACGACGGGCATGCCAAATCCCTCGTAGAGGGACGGCATCAGCATCAATCGCGCCCCCTCATACAACGTGCGAAGACCACCATCGGACAAGGCTTTGAACAGCCTGAGATGCCCATCAGCCACGAGCGAATCCGTCTCACGGGGCAGGTTTAGCGCGCCCCATCCTGGTCCGCCGACGACCAGGAGAGGAAAGCGCGCGCGCACGTGCGCAGGAAGTCTCGCGTAGGCGCTTATAATGATGCGGAGATTCTTGCGCGGCTCCAGCGTTCCGACTGTCAAGAAGAACTCACCATAGTTCACGCCTAGTGGCAGAAGTTCTCTTCGCGTCACGTCTTCTCGCCGTTGCACGTATATTGCCGCAGCAGCTGGCGGCGCAACAAAGATCCGGCTACTCGGGTAGCCGAAATAGCTCGCGATCTCTCTCTTACTGAAGGACGAGATGGTGTGCACAAGGGGGGCACGCTCGACGATCTTCCCAAGCGAACTCAGCCAGCGAACGCGATCCGGAGGATGGAATTCCGGATAGCGAAAGGTGGAGAGGTCATAGACGACCGGAAGCACCGGAACTCCTGGGTCGGCCAGCGGACGGAAATTGAATGCGTGGAAGATATTGAGGTTCTGGGTCCGTGCGGAACGTGCAAATGCCGCCTGCTTGAATCTGCGGAGGATCGCGCGGAGCTCGCGGGCCAAAGCTAGATCAGAGGCGATGGGCCGCATCGTCCTGAGAAGACGACCGGGGAGGGTGGGGCGGCGTTCGGCGATGAATTCGTCCACCTTAGTAGCACCGCTGAGAAACGAAGCTTCCGATTTATCCAGTGGTCGCCAATCAATTCGGCCGAACGTCTTGAAGCGGACATCTGGGTAGGCCAGACAGACGGCGCCGACAATGTGCCGCGCGTAGTTTGCGATTCCCGTGGTCGATTGACTTAGAACCGATCGCTCTATTCCGATCTGCATTCTCACTCCCTTATAGGTCCCGAAGGCAAGCTCATGTTGGTGTTAGCGTGATTGCCTCCGGCAGATCGGAAGTCAGATGACCTCTACTGGCCGGGTTGAGTTGATGCCGCCAGGCCCGACTGGAGTGCTTCTGCCGCGATACGGATCTCTGCTCATAGTGGGCGAACACATCGTCAGCTAGGCGTCGTGGTTGAGCGATAAGCGTCATACATGTCCCTGAGCGTCCTGGAGATAGTGAATTCTGGCTTCCATCCGAGTACCTCGCGAGCGAGGTTTGCATTGCCCACGTAGCGAGGAATTTCGATGGCCCGCATTCGGCCTGGATCTGGCTCGATCCGTATCTTCTTGGAGGCAAAGGAAAGCATCAGATCGAGCAAATCACCGATCCTGACTGACTTGCCGGACGCGATGTTGAAGACGGCATTTGATGGCAGCTTGTCGGACCCTTCGATCACGGTGATGTAGGCCTCGACGACATCCCGAACATCGACGATATCTCTCTCGGCCTCGAGATTGCCGACCTTGATCACGGGATCGGCACCCCCAAGTTCGATTGCGGCGATCTGTCTGGCAAAGGCTGGCAAGGCGAAGCGGTCGGATTGCCCTGGCCCGCTATGATTGAAGGGACGCAATCGCACTGCCCGCAGTCCCTTGCGTGTCAGCGCGCCGATCGCAAGATCGGCGGCGGCCTTGCTCGCTGCATACTCGCTGACGGGTGCAAGCACCGTCTGTTCATCCAAGGGCATCCCCGAAAGCGCGCTCGAACCGTACATTTCGCCGGAGCCGACCGCCAGCATCACGCAATCCGGTACGGATCTGAGGATTGCTCGTGCAATGTTGAGGCTGCCTTGCAGATGAACCTGCCAAGTGCGATCGACATCCGCATCGGCCTCGGCAAGCGTGCTTATTCCCGCAAGATTCACCACATGACTCGGCCTGAAGTCCGACAAGAGGCCCTCGACAGCCCGGGCGTCCCGCACGTCAAGGAGCTCAACGCGCGCGTCGCCGCCGGCCGTCGTCGATCGCCGGCATGTCCTCAGCACTGCGGCGTCATTCCCGCGCGCAAGCAATGCCGCGCACAAGTGTTTTCCGACAAACCCGTCAGCGCCCGTAATCAAGACGCGCTTCGCCGATCGCTGGTGGGGGGACGGCATCAGATGATTTCGATTTCAGGGAATGGAACGATCATCTTGCCACCGTTGTCGAGAAAGGCCTGCTCACGCCTGAGGATTCCGTCCTTGAAATGCCAGGGGAGCAAGAGAAAGTAGTCCGGCTTCATGCGCCGGGCGTCGGCCTCGGAGACGATCGGGATGTTTGTGCCCGGAGTGAATGCGCCGTACTTGTCGGGATTTACTTCGGCAATCGCGCACACCTCCTTTTCTGTGATTCCGCAGAACTGCAGGACAACATTACCCTTCGTAGATGCCCCATAGCCGACAATTCGCTTGTTGTCGGCAACGAGAGATTTTAGGAGGCGGCGCAGGTCCTCGCGGTGCCGGAAGACACGCTCCTCAAACTCTCGATAAGGCCGCGGCGTATGGAGGCCTGCGCGATCCTCCTGTTCGAGCGTCCAATTCAGCACGGCCTCATTTGCCTTGTGAGGCCCCCCCTTCTTCGCGGCCGTAACGGCGAAGCTGCCGCCATTGACCGCATTCATCTGAACGTCGATCAGCTTCATCTGCGCTGCGTCCAGGATGTGCTTGATCACCGAAAGCGAATAGAACTCCAGATGCTCGTGGCAGATTGTGTCATACGAGGTCATCCGCAGCATCGAGGGCATATAGCTCTGCTCGAAGTGCCAGATGCCGTCATTGGCCAGGATATTCTCGACAGACCGTGCGAATCCAATTGGATCCTCGAGATCGTAGAACATGGCAACCGACGTCACGATTTTGGCCGGCTCGCGCGAGACGCTCTGGTATGCCTCGGCCGAGAAAAACTCGGGTACCAGCTTTACGTCTTCAGGGTAATATTCCCTGAACTTTTGCCCCGTCGGATCGATACCAATCCGATGGATTCCGGCGGTGGTGTACGCCTTGAGAGACGTGCAGTCGTTGGAGCCAATATCCAGAACGGTGTCGCCGGCCGAAAGATCGGCACGGACTGAGAGCTGGCGGATCTTTCGGGTCAAATGGTCGACCATGGACTGGTTAAGTCCGGATCGATAGCCGTAATTTTCGCCGTACATCTCCTCAGCTTCGTATGAATGGGCAAGCTGCAACAGCCCCGAGTCCGGGCACCAAACGAGCTCGAGCGGTCCGGTCGTCAGCTCGGTGGAGGGGTCGCGTGGGAACACGCCGGTCAGCTTCTGATGTCCCAGATTTAGGACAGGAATAAGATTGGGGCTTTGGCTGATCCGGCATCTCTCGATAGCCTTGTAGCGCCGATTGCCGCTCATGTGTGACTCCGTGGCCGTGTTTAGATGCTAGTTGCGTATTTTTCGATGATCTCGTCGCGGTGCCAGGCCAGATGCCAAAATACACGAGAATTCCGAAGTAGATGACGACGTTGTGCACAAATATGATGATCTTGCTTCAGACGAACCGGAACGCGTAGAACGAGTACGGTAGACGCACCTGCTTGATGAACGACTCTGCGCCCGTGAAGATGCTGCCGGCCTCCATCGGCACCGAGCTGATCAGGCCCCAGATGATAAGCCCAATGCTCAAGAAGGGCACGAAGTCATCAAGGTCCGTCTTGAAGATCTTGGCATAAACGATGCCCAGCGCCACTATCATGATAGCCATACTCACCGTTAGCCAGAGAGGGCCTAGTAGCGAGCGGCGATATCGTTGGACGATATCGTTCCAGCCGAGCGTTCCCCAGAGGCGCCACAATAAGAGCGCGTCCCGAATGTCCAATGCCGCAAGAAAGACGCTGCGACGAAATCGGCTGCTGCCGGGAGCAACCATTGACCAGTTGCCGTGCAATCCCCCGGTCCGTGTCGGCGGCGAGCTGTTCACGACGGCAACTGTCGGCTTGCGACAGCCTCCTTGTAGACATCCCGAATCTGAGCCACGAACCGCCTCTGGTCGAAGTCAGATCGCGCTCGATCGGCACCTGCCCGACCGAGCCGGTAGGCAAGCTGGGGATCCTCGAGGATGCGTCGCAGTGCATCTGCAAGCGCGACGGAATCTCCCGGCGGCACAGTGAGTGCTTCACGATTGTGGCGGGCTACGAAGGGCACGGCCGTTTTGAGCGAGGTATTGACGATAGGCAAACCGGCGGCCATGGCCTCGATCTGGACAAGACCGAACGCCTCGGCACAGGTCATGGAGGGAAATGCGAACACATCTGCTGCCTGCAGATACTGCCGAACTTCATCGTTCGATAGATTTCCGGCGAATGAGACCTTGTGCTTGACCCCGAGGGCCTTGGCCTTCTCTTCTAGACTAGGCCGGAGTGGCCCGTCTCCGATGATCACGGCATGTGCGTCTAGCGATGGCAGCGCTCTGAGCAGAACCTCGAAACCCTTGTAGGCGACGAGGCGCCCGACCGAGACGATCCTCTTGGATCCATTGAACCCGGGGAGCGGTCTTGATTGATCACCCAGTTCTTCCGATCGGGCCCAGAAATCCGTGTCGCACCCGTAGGGTAGAACCACGCACTTCCGCTCGTACCCAGGGAGAAATTCGGAATTTTGGATGATGACGGAATCGGACACGATAATCCGATCGGCCCGTTGCAACGTTCGGCGGACCAGAGGAGCGATGAGCTTTGCGAGAAATGGACGGGTGACCATTTCTGCGTGCCAGTGAACGACGAGCGCCGTCGTCGGAGGCAGGCCGCCCGATAGACCTAAATCGACCAGTGGAAAAGGGGCGTGATGAACGACCAAATCGACCGCGCGGGCCATCTGCGCCAGCGCGAATACGTAGGTCGGAGCGACCGGAGTGGAGAAGAGGGTGCCGAGCGAGGAAACCGCCGTCACTCGGTCGGTTCCGTCCCAGAACCGACGCCCCATTCCGACGCGGCGAGCCACAAGGATGTCTCTGGTCATGCCATCCATGTCACTCAGGGTGGACATGACGTGGGGGATGCCACCGTAAACATCAGGACGGTAGATTTTATAGGCGTGGAGCACGCGCATGATCTATTCGGCCGTTCCGGTGCGACTTGCGACTTCGGTGCACAGCGGCTTGGAGCGGAGGAGGTCCATTTGCGCTCGAACCATCATAGTGACGAGTTCTTGAAATGTAACGCTTGGTCGCCAACCGAGCAGGCGAGTGATTTTCCAGGCGCTGGCACAAGTGAAATGGCTATCGGTTTTGCGGATCATGCTGGAATCGACCTTTACATGGTCGCGCCAGTCCAGGCCCACCGCAGCAAAAGCTGTTTCGCAGAACTCCTCAATAGAATGAGTCAGGCCTGTCCCAACCACGTAATCGCCAGGAGTGGTATGTCGGACCATCAAGCGCATCGCTTCGACGTAATCGCGCGCAAAGCCAAAGTCGCGGCGCACAGCTAGGTTGCCAAGCGAGAGAACGCCGTCCTTGACGATTGGAAATCCGAGATCGTCGACCGCGTCAGTGCTGTCGAGCCCGCATGCTATTGCAGCCGCCCCATGTGCGATCTTCTGAGATACGAACGAAACGGGCCGATAGGGGCTCTCGTGATTGAATAGGATCCCCGACGAGGCGTGCAAGCCATATTGCCGCCGAAAAGCACCGATGGCGTGGTGAGCGTAGAGCTTGGCGATGCCGTACGGCGTGAGCGGGAGGCAGGCCGTCTCCTCGCTCTGAAACTCGCCCATGCATTCCCCGTAGATTTCCGACGACGTCGCCTGGAATAGCCTGGCCGTCGGATTATAGCGAACCAGGAGCTCGCAAATGCTCTGAGGGACGATGGCGTTGATTTGCGTGGTGTCTCTTGGCGACTCCCAGGACCTGATGGGGCGGGATTGCGCTGCAAGATTGTAGATCTCGTCCGGCTTAAGCTCGACACATAGAAAGGTCAGGAACTCCAAATCAACCAGATTGCCGCGATGCCACACCACACCATGCGGGTCCTGCGGCGGCTGACCGCGTGTCTGCGCGTGGATCTCACAATCCTCACCGCGCAGCAACTCTATCAGGTACCGGCCGTCTTGCCCGGTAGCGCCTGTTATGAGAACTCGCCTGCTCAAGCCATCCTCGGTTGCTCGGTTCGATGTTAAGGCGGTCACTCGCTCAATCTGTATGTCCGATAGCCATGACGATTGACGAGCGCATCGCGTTCGGCGCCCTTGAAGTCTTCAGCGGTCATTTCACTTACCAATGCCTCAAAGCTCGTGGTCGGCTCCCATCCGAGTTGACGCCTCGCCTTTGAGGCGTCTCCAAGAAGGGTTTCGACCTCGGCTGGACGGAAATAGCGAGGGTCGATCTCGACCACACAGCGACCCGTTTCGGCGTCGAAAGCCTTCTCGTTTATGCCTGTACCCTCCCACCGGATAATCATTCCAAGTTTGCGCGAAGCAATCTCCACAAACTCGCGTACGCTGTGCTGCTCTCCTGTCGCGATGACGTAATCCTCGGGCCGGTCTTGTTGCAGCATTAGCCACTGCATGCGGACGTAGTCGCGAGCGTGCCCCCAATCACGGCGAGCATCGAGATTTCCGAGATAAAGACGCTCCTGCAAACCCAGCTTGATGCGTGAGAGTCCTCGCGTGATCTTGCGTGTAACGAATGTTTCGCCACGCAATGGAGACTCATGGTTGAAGAGGATGCCATTGCACGCATAAATTCCGTATGACTCGCGGTAATTGACCGTGATCCAATACGCATAGAGCTTGGCCACCCCGTATGGAGAACGCGGATAGAACGGAGTGTCCTCAGTCTGAGGCGTTTCACGAACCAGGCCATAGAGTTCGGACGTCGAGGCTTGATAGAACCGACACTTCTTCTCAAGACCGAGAATGCGGATGGCCTCAAGCAGACGCAGAGTGCCCAATGCATCCGAATTCGCCGTGTATTCGGGCTCCTCAAACGAGACCGCAACGTGACTTTGCGCGGCCAGATTGTAAATCTCATCTGGTTGAACGTGCTGAACGATTCGGATCAGGCTCGATGAATCCGTCAGATCGCCGTGATGAAGAGTGAAGTCGGCCCCTTTTTCGTGCGGGTCGTGATAAAGGTGGTCGATCCGGTGCGTATTGAAAAGCGAGCTGCGCCGCTTAATGCCGTGGACGGAATAGCCCTTCTCGAGAAGTAATTCAGCCAAATACGCGCCGTCCTGGCCCGTGACACCAGTGATAAGGGCTGTCTTTTTCTTCACTCGATACTCGCCCCGCCAATCAGGGCTTCCCTGGGTTAATGGAATTGTCGGTGCAACCGATGGTAGAACAAACAAAAAGCCTAATTCGCTCTCGATTTGCAATCATGGGTAGATTTTTTTTGCACTATACAGATCCGTTAAATTGCGGCAAGTGGTAAAATGCGGCACCGCGAGACATCGTCGAAGGAAGTGGCAAGTTTGTTGCTTGATGAAACGTTTGTTCGCCAAGTGGCGTGTCGCCCGTTGAGGAGTCAACAGAAGCTGGACGGAAAGTAGGCCAGAAACAATTGACCACGCCGCGAGCAACCGGAACGGGTATAGCAATGCACGACCGCCAATCCGGCATAGAAACAGCGCCCAGTCATCCTCGCTGTCGAGTTGCGGGGCAAAGGGCCGTCGTTCTATGAACGAGCGGATGAGACCTGAGTGCTGTGAACGCGTGGACAGGGCCGGTTGCTGGAGGGGGCGCTTTGACCGGTTCGGAGTGCATCTGTCGAACAAAATGCCGATAATGGGAAATGGCCGGTCAAGTGCAAGTAAAAGTTGTGGGTGCGGCCGCTGAAAACGTCCCGAGGACGGCGGGCCGATATGCCAAAGAGATTGCTATGGCATTCACGGTCTGGAGGGGGCCCGGAAAGCCGCTTGCGGACCACCTGAGACTTCGCAATGTCGATTACCTCGCTGCCTGTCTGCTGATCGTTTTGCCGTGGTCATCGACTGCGACCAGTATATTCGGTGCTGCGATGGTGATCGGACTTCTCGTCACCGCGGACCCAGTTGGTCTCCTGAATAGCGTGCGCCGCCCAGCCGGAGCGATGCCAATCGTGCTCATTCTGCTGGTCGCGGCGGGGACGCTATGGGCAACCGACGTGCCGTGGTTAGAGCGCCTCAGTGCAGTCGAGAAAATGAGCAAGCTAGCTCTCCTTCCCTTTCTTCTCGTACATTTCCAGGGGAGCCCGAGAGCCAGAATGCTGATGGCAGCCTTCATCAGCTCCAACGTGGTATTGCTCGCGTACTCCTTTATCGTTGCCACGTTTCCAACGCTCTCGATGGTCGTGCGGCTCAATCAATCAGGTGTACCCGTCAGAAACTATATCGATCAAACTCAGGGGTTTACGTTTTGTGCTGTGATCTTGGCAGGGGGCGCCATTGAGGCGTGGATGTCAAATCGATCGAAGGACGCTGTCGCCATCGGCGCCCTTTCCGGCCTATTCCTTCTCAATTTGATTTTCGTGAGCCTCGCTCGGACAGCCTTCATCTATGGGCCGCTCATGATCGCCATTCTGATGGCTCGGTATTGTACCGGACGAGCGGCACTTCTCGGAATGCTCGTGCTGCCCGTAGCGATGGTTGGACTTTGGCAGATATCGCCGAACATCCAAACGAAGGTCCGTACCACTTTCGCAGAGCTCAACGTGCGATCGGATGCGCCTGTTGGTGAACAGCAGCCGTCAGCAGCCGTTCGTCTCGAATTCTGGCGCAAATCGGTAGGATTTGTGGAAAGCGCGCCGATCCTGGGCCACGGCACGGGTTCGATCAGACGGCTGTTCGAGAACGCTGCGGTTGGCAAGACCGGAATCGAGGCGCTGGCCGTCAGCAATCCGCATAGTCAAACACTTGCGGCTGCGATCCAATGGGGAATTCTCGGTGTTCTCATTGTCTGGATGATGTGGATCGCACATCTCGGACTATTCTTGTCGAACACGAGTTTCGCTGCGTGGGTGGGCATGCTCGCAACGGCACAAAACATCGCAAGCTCCGTCTTCAACTCTCATCTGGTCGATTCATACGAACTCTGGCTGTACGTGCTCGCGGTAGGAATCGCGGGCGGTGCGATGATGTCTCGTCGGCACGCGGTCCGGCCGTCGGAGGGAGCGGCTGAAGGAGCGTCTAACACAGCGGGTCTGACGCGCCGGACCTGGGGGCGAGCCGGTCATTTGGGGGGAGACAATCGCGGCAATGTTCATACAATTAGTCCGGCAAAAGATAGCTTGGATCCGACGCAAGGCTCGGGGTGCGGTTGCGATGCAGATCGAAATGATTGAAGGGTCCCCAGCCTTCCCCCTCATACAGTTGGGATCTCTCAAGGCTGAGCGCGGCTCTATTTCCGCACGTGATTTCGAGGGAGCGCATGCTTTCGCGATCGTCAGGTTCGATCCCTTCACCCTCGCAGCGCCTGTAAATGTTGTCACATCGGCCCCATCGCGCGGAGTGGGCAAGCTTAGGGAGGCCGAACACGACGGCAGTGAGATCTCGACTGAAGGCGATCCGCCCCGAATGAGGCATGCGGCCAGGCCGTATTTTCGCCGCTCTGCAGAGATGGCCAAGCTACTCGTCGAGTGGAGGCCGCGCGACAGCTTCAACGCTAGCGTGGGTGGGGGTATGGAGCAGGTGTGCCGACGCTCCATTTGCGAAAATCCTCCGCGATCAACTCATTAACGAAAGCAGAGGTGTCCGTGTTTCGCGCGCTCTGGCAATATCGTCATTTCGTTCTTGCAATGATCCGCGGCGAGTTGAAGGCGCGGCTAGCAAGATCCTATATCGGCGCGGGCTGGTTCATTCTCCAACCCTTGGCTCAGGCCCTGATCTTCACGATGGTGCTCTCAGAGGGACTTGGTGCTCGCTTGCCCAATGTCGAGAACAAATATGCCTATGCTGCGTTCGTTCTGTCAGGCATGTCGGCGTGGGGGTTCTTCAGCGAGATCGTGAACCGTAGCATCACCATCTTCACCGACTACGGCTCCACCTTGAAGAAGATCGCGTTCCCGCGACTCTGCCTACCCGTCATCGTTCTGGGCACCGCACTGGTCAATCACGCGATGGTCCTTATGGCGACGATGGTGCTATGTTGTCTGTTTGGCTATTACCCTAGCGTAACATGGCTGACACTGCCATTAGGTATTGTTCTGGTGGCTGCGCTCGGCTTCGGAATTGGCTTGATCTTTGGTGTGTTCAATGTCTTCTCGCGCGACGTCGGAAACGCCTTCGGCGTCATCCTGCAGATCTGGTTCTGGCTGACCCCGATCGCCTATCCTCCGGAGGCATTGCCCGACGCAGTGAGGGCCATGCTCGACAAGAATCCCATGACATCCGTGGTCAACATCTACCACGACGCTCTGCTGCGAAACCAATGGCCCGATCCAGCTGGGCTCATCTTTCCGAGCATAGTATCGGTCGGGTTTCTATTTAGTGCGTTGTTCCTATTTCGACGGTCTAGTTCCGAACTGGTAGACGCGCTATGAGCGACTTCGTTCTTAAAGTCGAGAATATATCGAAGCGGTACGTCAATTACTCATCGATTGCCAGTCGGGCCATGAATTGGCTTAACCTTCCGATCGAACCGGTGGAAGAGTATTGGGCAGTCCGCGATGTGTCCTTTCAACTGGAGGCTGGACAATCCATAGCGTTGGTCGGCCCAAATGGAGCCGGAAAGAGTACCCTACTGAAGATCCTTGCCGGTATCATCAAGCCGACCACAGGCGGCGTCCATATCAATGGGCGCCTAGGTGCTATTATTGAATTGGGTTTGGGCTTCAACCCGGAGTTCACTGGGCGCGAGAACGTCTTCCAGGCGTGTGGGATGATGGGTTTGTCCTCATCTGAAATCGATGTGATATTGCCCGACATCATAGAGTTCGTCGAATTGGGAAGGTTCTTCGAGCAGCCGCTGCGGACGTACTCTAGCGGAATGGTCGCCCGTCTCGCGTTTGCGGCCGCAACGTCCATCAAGCCCAGCCTGCTGGTGGTGGATGAGGTCCTGTCGGTGGGCGATGCCTATTTCCAGGCCAAGAGCTTCGCTCGCGTAAAAAAGCTCACCTCGAACGGCGTTGCCGTCATTCTCGTGTCCCATGATCTCAACACGGTGAAGTCGATCTGTGATCAGGCTTATCTGATCGAGGCCGGGCGGGTGCAGCGCCATGGGCCGGCCACGGATATTTGCGACTACTATCAGGGCATAGTGTCAAACAGACTCGAGAAAGAATCCATTCGACAGGAGTTTCGTGAAGGCCGTGTCGTTACGCGGTCGGGCTCAGGTCGGGTGAAAATCGAATCGGTGCGACTATCTTCGGCTAGGGAGCGCGGCAAGCCCCTTGAAGTCTTGAAGGTGGGGACCGAGGCCGTCCTCACTGTCACACTAGGCGTCACTGAAGACATTGCCCGGCTCACGCAAGGATTCCTGATCCGAGACAGGCGTGGAAACGACGTTTTCGGAACAAATACATTCTATCTCCGTCATGACATCAAGGATCTAAAGCGCGGCGAGCGGGTCCAGATCGACTTCAGCTTTGAAATGAACCTTGGCGAGGGTGTCTACTCTATCTCCGTTGCCGCCGTCGATAGTGATGCCGTATTGGTCGAAAACTACGATTGGGTGGAGAACATGCTAGCATTCGAGGTGGCTAACACGAAGCGGCCGTTTGCCATCGGCACATCGATGCTGAACGTTAGTTGCGAGCATCGCGTCGAAAGTGGAGAGCAGGAGTAATGGTTGTCTCGTATGCTCAGAACGGAGAGGACGTTATTCTCTGGCGAGTGCTGGGGGCAAGGAAGAAAGGTTTCTACATCGACGTGGGTGCCTGCTGGCCCGATGACGGGTCCGTTACAAAGCTATTTTACGACGCGGGCTGGAGCGGTATCAACATCGAGCCGCATCCGGAAACATTCAAAGCGCTCTGCAACGCCCGTCCTCGGGACGTCAATCTTCAAGTCGGGATATCGTCTAATGTTGGAAAGGGGGTGCTGGTTGAAGGCCCTTCCGCTGGCGAGGCCTCAATTGTCGGAGGAACCGGAGGCAAGAGGTTTGACATCGATGTCTGGACTCTCCGCAAGGTTTGCGACAGATTCGTTACGACGCCAATCGACTTCTTGAAGATCGACGTCGAGGGCAATGAATTGGAGGTCCTGCGCGGAAGCGATCTCGTCAGTTACAGGCCTAAGGTAATTGTTTGTGAGATCACGAAGCCGTGGTCCAATGTAAAGAGCGTCGATGCGAGAGAGATCGACGCGTTCCTAGCTGAAAACGATTATGTTCATGTCTATTTCGATGGCTTAAACAGCTTCTATGTCTCACGGGAAGAAACAGAGATCCTTTCCTGTGCGTGGATCCAACCCAACCCGATAGATAGATATATCACGTCGCGTGAAGCGGATCTCGTTGCGCGGATCGAGGCGGCCATGGCCGAGAAGCAGCGAGCCAATGCCGAGCTTGAGCACCTGGCGACCGAGCACGCCGCGCGCGAGTTTGACCTCCGCGCGAAACTCGACGCGGTTACGATTGAGAGGCAGCTTGCGGATTCCGAGCTCGGGCGGCTAACTGCCGAGCATGTCGCGCGCGACTCTGACCTCCGCGCGAAACTCGAGGCGGTCACGACCGAGAAGCAGCATGCAGAGTCCGAGCTTGGACGGCTAACTGCCGAGCATGCCGCGCGAGAGGTTGAACTACGTGCCCGAGTCGAGGCGGGGGCGAAGGAGGTGTCGCGTCTACATGACGTCATTCGCGAGCAAAGCACGTGGGGCGAGGCATCAGTTCGCCATGTCAACCAGCTAGCAGCGGAGATCGAGTCGCTGCGCAATTCGACCTCGTGGCAAATCACAGCCCCCATTCGGCGTGTAGGAGTCGTTGTTAAGAGCGGGTCGTCGCTCATACGTCCGGCTCCAAGAGGCATTGTACGGCGCGTGGCGCTGTTCGTGCACCGTCGTGCACCTCGGTTCTACTCAAGACTAGCGGCGGCACGGTGGCTAAGGTCCATCTACAAGCAGATTACTAAATCCCCCCTGTCCCCTCCTGCCCGCCCGAAGGGAATGGAACAGCATCCCGCTCAAGAACCTCTGACTCCCGCAGACAGGGACGGGTCCATGCTGAATGAGAGTATTCCGAAGCAAGCGGAGCCCAAATTACTTTCCGCTATTTCCAAGTGGCGTTTAGGAAAGAGAATTCATGCGTGAAGTTGACTTGCGCTCCATTCGCGTCCTGGTCGACCTCCAAGCTTGCCAGACTGCGGGCTCTGCTCAAAGGGGCGTTGGACGCTATTCCAAAGCGCTGTTCGAGGCGATGACCGTTTTGGCTTGGCCACGCCAGATTTTTGGACTCCTTGGCGCTCAACACGCAATCGAGCCGGTTCTATCCAGGTTCCCTCGCGCAAACCTGTTGTGGGCTGACCCGCTCCCTGACTTCCAAACAGATCGGTTCTTCTCTGGTGGGGAGCAGGATGCTATTGACTCGCGTTTGTATTCTGCAGTTGCATCGACGGTCTCGCCCGATGTTATTCATGTCTCTCATGTATTTGAGGGGTTCGGAGATCGCGTCGCAATTCCAGAGGTTCTGAATCGTGCGCCCGGACAGGTCTTGTCGGCGACACTCTATGACCTCATCCCAATGCGCTTTCCCGAACAATATTTCCAGAGCACCGACTTCAAGCGATGGTACTTTCACCGTCTTTCGTTCTACCATCAAGCCGACCTGCTGCTAGCGATCTCCGAGGCCAGCCGCCAGGATGCGATCGAGTTGCTGGGCATTTCACCCGACAAAATTGTGACTATCTTGGGTGGTGTCTCGGAGCATTTTCAACCCGTCTTGGATCGGTCGGCGACAAGGGCTGATCTGCGGCGGAGATACGGGCTTAACCGCCCAGGCATCGTCCTATACACCGGTGGTGATGATCACAGGAAAAATCTTATCGGTGCGATAGAGGCTTTCGCTGCGTTGCCAAATGCACTGAGGGAGGCCAACCAACTGGTTGTGATCTGCGCCCTGGAGGATCATCGGAGAGAGTGGCTCCGCTCGCTCGCGCGGAAAGCGGGACTAACTACGGGTGACGTGCACTTTATTGGTTTTGTTCCCGAGCAAGATCTCGTCGGCTTCTATTCTGTGTGCGACGTGTTCTTCTTTCCATCCTTATACGAGGGTCTAGGTTTTCCCGTCATTGAAGCCATGGCTTGTGGTGCGCCCGTGCTATGCGGGGACAACTCGAGCCTGCCGGAGTTAGTCGCCCGGCGTGATGCCACATTCAATTCCGCCAGCGCCGGGTCGATAGCGGAACGGCTGTCTGCAGTTCTGACCGAAAAGGCCTTTGCCGATGATCTGCGACTCTACGGTTTAGAGCGCGCCAAGGCGTTCACTTGGTCCGGCGTGGCCCGACGCGCGCTCGAAGCGTTCGACGAGGCCTTGGCGCGCAAACGGACGGCAGCTGCCTCCGCAGCAGTCGCGGGTTATCTGCCCAAGCCGCGCATGGCAATGCTGACACCATTGCCGCCGTGCCGTTCTGGAATCGCCGACTACAACGCCCAGTTCCTGCCGTACTTGGCCAATCACTTCGACATCGATCTCTTCGTTGATGGCTATCAATGCACGGACATTGCACTAAATTCGTCGTTTCGTATTTTCGACGCCGCCGATCTGCGCAAGTGCGCAACGTCGTACGATGTCATTTTCTACGAGTTCGGCAACTCTGAGTTTCATCAGTACATGCTGCCGTTGCTGGAGGAGTTCCCTGGCGTGGTTGGCCTTCACGATGCATATCTGAGCGGACTGATTGGATACCTTGAGTTCAACATGGGGCAGGCCAATCGATTTAGCCGAGAAATGATTCACGCTCATGGCGCGGTGGCCCGGCGACTGTTCGCTCCAGTGCGAGGTGAGTCCGACCCGAACGGTGCTGCGATGATAAATCTACCGTGCACAAAGCGTGTCATCGACCAATCTATCGGCATCATCTCACATTCGAAGTTCAATCTAGAGATTGCGCGAACAAACTATCCGCAAGGGTGGCTGGCTCCTTATCGGATCATTCCGCAAATGATCAGGGTGGCAAGTCCTAAGAGTGAAGGCGAGATTGCTTCCATAAAGGCGGAGCTCGGGTTCGAGGAGGATGACTTTATCATCACGACCTTCGGCCACGTAGCTTGGACCAAGTGGGGCGATCGATTGCTCCAGGCATTCTTACAATCGGAGCTCGCGCGAAAACCGAAGTGCCATCTGATCTTTGCTGGCGAATTGTCAAAGGATGATTTTGGACTGAAGCTGAATGACCAAATTCGTGGATCAGGCTTGCGCGATCGAATAAGAATAACTGGATTTCTCTCTGAGGAAGACTATCGACGTTACTTGCGCATTGCCGACGTCGCCGTGCAGTTGCGGACGAAATCCCGCGGCGGCACCCCCAGGGGCGTTCTGGACTGTCTGGCGTTCGGAGTGCCTGTGGTCGTCAATAACGAGGCGAGCTACGAAGACTATCCCGATGATGTCGTCGTCAAGCTGACCCCGAACCCGACCCCAGGCGAGATTGCTATGGAACTCGTCGACCTGCACGAGAATGCAGACCGACGCAAAGAATTGGGAGAGCGAGGACTTCAGTACGTCAAAGATGTTCATGATCCGGAGGGCCTCGCTGCGCAGTATGCAGCCGCGATACACGACTTCACAGCTCGTGACAGAGTTCGATCGGCCGATCATTTTGTCGACAACGTCGCGCCGCATCTGGCCACGGTGTCGGATGCCGGGGGGGCAGCAAAGCTCGCTTCAGCGTACTTCGAAGCGCGGCCGAGGTCGCGCTTCGGGCGCGCGCGCCTGATCGTCGATTGTAGTCATATCGTACAACATGACCATGGGACGGGAATTCAGCGCGTCGTTCGGGAAACCGTACGGGCGGCGTACTGCAGCACGCGTCCTGGCTTTGAGGCGATAGCTGTTGAAAGGATCGGCGATCAGATCGTGCCAGCGGTCAGTTGGCTCTCTCAGCAACGGTTATTGCTTCCCCACGAGACCACTGCGAGCGATAGCATCCCAGTCCGCTTTGAGGTCGGAGACCATCTCCTGATGCTCGACTCGTCCTGGGCGGCCTATGATGAGTTCGCGGCGACTTTCGCCGCCGCACGGAAAGCGCGTATTCCAATCATCACTGCCGTATATGACTTATTACCGATTACCCTGCCTCCGGGCAACTTTGTGCCCGGTGGCAGGGAGTGGTTCGAGGCCTGGTTGCGTAAGGCCATTGCGACAAGCGATGGGCTCGTTTGCATCTCGAAAGCTGTTGCCGACGACCTTATCGCGTACATTCGTGAGAACAAGCTGGCCCGATCTGGCCTCAGGGTCGGTTGGTGGCACTTGGGATCGACACTGCCAATTTCCGCTGAGCCCGACGCTGCGAACCGTGTGCGCAATGCGTCCCTTAGACCCTATGCGCTAATGGTCGGCACGATTGAGCCCCGGAAGAACCATACGCTTGCGCTCGATGCTTTCGAGCTTCTTTGGGCGTCAGGATCTGATCTCAATCTCGTTATTGCTGGTAATCCCGGCTGGATGGTGGATGGTCTGATGGACCGGCTGCGGTCCCACATCCAGCTCAATAAGCGAATATTCCTGTTCGAAGCCGCAACAGACGCAGAAATTGCGTTTCTGTACCGCAACGCCTCAATGTTGTTGTTCATCAGCAAGGGCGAAGGCTTCGGCCTGCCGTTGGTCGAGGCCGCTCATTATGGTCGACCGATCGTCTGCTCACGCATTCAAAGCTTCGTCGAGGTCGCTCAGGAGCATGCGATCTACGTGGGGATCGATGGCGCAAAGGAGCTGGCGGATGAGCTTGCTGCGGCGTGGAGTTTGATCAAGAATTCGGGCAATGCTCCTAGTTCGAGCGCAATTGGCCAGCTGACGTGGGAAGCCAGCGCGGCTGGGCTACTCGAAGTCGTGTTGGACCAAAACTGGTACTGGTCAGCTTGACCAGCTCCGCCGACCGCGCCAATCGGCGTACAAACCAACGGGGCTCTAACTGCGGCTGGATGAAACTTCGGTGGCAGGTCACTCGGTCACAGCGTGATAGAACTGAGCTATCCCGGTTTTGTCGGGACCACGAATAGCTAGATTTCGAAGCCCGAGTGGTTGGCGGACAAGGCGTAGGGCTCCGATGTATCTAGTCAGGCGAGATGAGTAAATGTTCCTGTTTTGGTTGAGTTGGTTTTCTGCCCAGTCCGCCGCAACGATACGCAGATCGATACCCAGAGCAGAAGTCAAACAGGGCCGGTTGAATTCTTGGAGTAGCTCTGTGTTTTCTTAAAGTATGCGTTTTCATTGCACGTTGTTGGGCTTCGAGGCACATTGAGTATGCGGATTTGGGGGGGGGCGTATGACATCCGAGAATTCGAAAGGGAGTGCGATACGACGCAGGCTGTCCGCGCGAGAGGTGATCGCGCGCTCCTATCCTGGATGGGACTATGATATGGCAGATCGACTACTCGCGTGGTTAGACGAATGTGGCTACGAAATCGTCGAGAAGAAATCGAGAGAGTGATCGGCCGGCTCGCCATCGCAACGTTATCAAGCAAGGCGCTGGCTAGATACAAATCTTCCGTGGACGATGACGGTGGGCACACAGTCAATCGCTTTTCTCAGTCGGCGAGCCCTCTGTGGCGATCCGATACCGCCGCGTGCTAGCGGGGGCCGGCCTTTACCCGGTCCCGCTCCGTGAATCGATACGCTCAGTATCTATATGCGTTATGATCTATGACGGACCGCAGTCTGGTCCATCAAGACCTCGGCTGAGAGGTGGACCAAGTCACGGCTCACGAAACGGGCCTTGTAGAATCGTAATACGCCGCCCCGGTATCTTAGTTTAGGCGCTTTCTGGCGCGACTAGAGGTGTTAGTCTTGACGCCTGGAAATCACGTCGATAACGGTAATGGGCGAGTTGCTCAACAGCATATATTGTTAGAAGCGGACTGGCTCCGAGCGCGTGAAGAAAGATTGAGCCGCGGCGATTAAGGGTGCGCCTCAAAGTGGCGTATACCACAAATGCTGCGGAAAAAGTGCTTACATGAAACGAGACTCATTGACATTTCATAATTCGACGGTCGCGAGCTGAATTGACTTGGGTGAGGAATATGTTGTTGACGAGTATGAATGTGCTTGTGGATTTGAGAGGCACGTTCTGGTTCCAAGGAACGGAATTAGCAAGCTACACTCATAAAAAACCTAGGCGCTATCGCGCGTCAGCCCGCCTGTGCAATATTCGACCCCCGGGGCGTTTTTCGGGGACGAAAGCTCGAACGCGGCATGCTTAATGCCTGCCTCGGAGAGTGGAGGTGGGAGTTAAGCTGACGCCGCGCGATTGCGGATGCGCTCGCAAATTATGCACTCATAATCGAGCCAAGCAAGCCGAACTATAACAGCCATTGATTTTACGGACAGAGTTCATGACCAGACGCATCATTCCTCTCATCATGTGCGGTGGCATCGGCACGCGACTTTGGCCGGCCTCGCGTGAGGTTCGGCCGAAGCAGTTCCTGCCTCTGTTCGGCGCCCGCTCCACGTTCCAGGACACGCTGCTGCGCGTCAGCGACGCCGACTTGTTCGAGCGGCCAATCATCATCACCAACACGGCCCACAGGTTCATGGTCTTGGAGCAGCTTGCGGAGATCGGGATCGAGGCAGATGTCCTGCTGGAGCCCATGCGACGCGATTCGGGGCCCGCCATCGCAGCCGGTGCAGCGTTCGCGCAATCGCGCGATCCGGATGCGGTCGTCCTGGCACTCGCGGCTGACCACGTAGTGCGGGACAACGCGGCGTTCCTAGCTGCCTGCCGCGAAGGTCTTGGAGCGGCCGATGCCGGGCTGTTGGTTACTTTCGGGGTGACTCCGGTACGCGCCGCTACTGAGTACGGCTACATATGTCCGGGTGCGCCAGTTTCGGGCGCCGTTCGGGCGGTCGCGCGGTTTGTCGAGAAGCCGGACCAGCCGACGGCCGAGTGCTATGTCAGCGAGGACTACCTGTGGAACAGTGGTAACTTCATGTTTCGCGCTGGCGTTCTCCTGGACCAGTATCGCAAGTTCGATTCATTCAGCGTGCAGATGGTCACCGATGCGGTGATCAAGGCTGCCCGAGATCTCGGTTTCATCCTTCTGGATGCTGATGCGTTCGCCGCGGCCAAGCCCATTTCGATCGACTATGCCGTGATGGAGAAGACGGAGCGCGCGGCCGTCGTCCCCCTGTCATGCGGCTGGTCGGACGTGGGGTCCTGGCATGCGATCTGGGAGCTGTCGGAAAAGGACGAGCAGGGCAATGCCGCGCGAGGCGCGGCCGTTTTCGAGCAGTCACGCAACTGCAACGTGATTACCGACAAGGCGCTGGTCGCGCTCGAAGGTGTGGAGGATCTCGTCGTCGTTGCGGCTCAGGATGCGGTGCTGGTGTCGCGCCAGCGGGACGGCAATGGGCTGAAGCGGCTGGTGGCCAAGCTGAAGACTGTGGCGCCCGAAGTCACCGAAGCCCACATCAGGGTGCACCGTCCCTGGGGCAGCTACCAGTCAGTGGACAATGGCGAGCGGCACCAGGTCAAGCGCATCATCGTGAAGCCCGGGCAGCGGCTGTCGCTGCAAAAGCACTATCACCGCTCCGAGCATTGGATCGTCGTGCGCGGGGCGGCGCGGGTCACCGTGAACGAGACGGTGAAAACCGTACACGAGAACGAGTCGATCTACATTCCCATGGGCTCCGTTCATCGCTTGGAAAACCCGGGCAAGATCCTTCTGGAGCTCATCGAGGTCCAGACCGGATCCTATCTCGGCGAGGACGACATAATCCGGATCGAGGACGATTACCGCCGCGAGTAGGAGGCAGAGAACCTTTCTCTCCCGCGACTGGTTGCGACTGGTTCCATGATGCAGCCGCTCATACGGTTCTCGCCTTATATCGGTTTATTGCCTCATTCGCCAATCTTGCCGAGCACCCGCTCAAAGCATTCGTTCGATGGTCGTCCGCTGAGGGAAGCCTGCTTGATGCCGGATAGCATGCGCCGGCCCACCAACGGGCAATCAGGATTTCAGCCAGCAAAGCCCTCAACATCAGCGCTAAGCTGCGCCTTGCTTGCCAATTTAGTCCCGGTCGAGCTTGGCCGCGAGCTTAACCAGCTCGTGCAACATGTTGACGATCCGATTCGAGTCTGGCCAGGAATAGATCGCCTTCCTCGCTCACGGATCGTATCCCATAGAGTGGTGTAGCTGGCATGGTGGGTCACCGGGTAAATCCGGTGCGGGCCAAGCTGTCAGCCTGCCGCGGCGGGCAGGCCGGCAATGGATCATCGCTCAAAGGCGCAATGGTTTCCAGCTCATGTAACGGGCGCGCTGGACGGCCCGATCGTCGTTCTGTTCGAGCAGGATCGCACCGACGAGACGGACGATGGCTTCCTCGTTTGGGAAGATGCCGACGACCTCGGTGCGGCGTTTGATCTCGCCATTGACTCTCTCGATTGGATTGGTCGAGTGCAGCTTGGCGCGGTGCTGCGCCGGGAAGCTCATATAAGCGAGCACATCAGGTTCGGCCTCATCCATGAAGGCGGCGAGCTTGGGCACCTTGGGACGGAGCTGATCGGCGCTATTGCGCCTTGGCTGCCTCGGCGTCGTCCTGGGCGAAGGCTGTAGCGATGAAGGCGGAGACCACGCGACGTCCGCTCTTGCCGGCATGGGCCAGGACGTTGCGCATGAAGTGAACGCGACAACGCTGTCAGGTGGCATTGAGCACCTTGGCTACGGTGGCCTTGATGCCCTCGTGAGCATGCGAGCTTGACGCCACGCAAACCTCGGCGGGCGAGCTGGCGCA
This sequence comes from Bradyrhizobium sp. SZCCHNRI1029, assembly GCF_032487555.1. Taxonomy (NCBI): domain Bacteria; kingdom Pseudomonadati; phylum Pseudomonadota; class Alphaproteobacteria; order Hyphomicrobiales; family Nitrobacteraceae; genus Bradyrhizobium; species Bradyrhizobium sp. SZCCHNRI1029. The sequence goes on along the minus strand of NZ_JAUEUK010000001.1, from coordinate 2,285 downwards.
GGAACGCGGTCCAGACCGGTTCGGCCTCGGACGGGCCGACGTCCATGCCGAGCACCTCGCGCCGGCCATCGCTGTTGACGCCAATCGCGACGATCACCACGACCGAGACGATGAGCCCGTTCTGGCGCACCTTCACGTAGGTGACGTCGATCCACAGATACGGCCAGTCGCCCTCGATCGGACGGGTGAGGAAGGCCTTCACCTTGTCGTCGATCTCGCCGCAGAGCCGGCTCACCTGGCTCTTGGAGATGCCGCTCATCCCCATCGCCTGTACGAGGTCGTCGACCGAGCGCGTCGAGACGCCCTGCACATAGGCCTCCTGGATCACTGCGGTCAGCGCCTTCTCAGCCATCCGGCGCGGCTCAAGGAAGCCCGGAAAGTAGCTTCCCTTGCGCAGCTTGGGGATGCGCAGCTTGACCGCGCCGGCGCGCGTCTCCCAGCTCCGGTCGCGGTAGCCGTTGCGCTGCGCCAGGCGTTCGGACCTCTTCTCGCCATAGGCCGCCACGGTCAGCCCGGCGACCTCCATCTCCATCAACCGCTGGGCGGCAAAGCCGATCATCTCGCGCAGAAGATCGGCGTCCGGGGCCTTCTCCACGAGCGCGCGACGGTTCATCATCTCGTCGGTCATCGGTGGTTCCTCGAATCAGGTTGGTGTCAGCAACCCGACCTACCGGGCAATCGCCGGTGACCACCGCAAAGCCGTCCACCCGCTACGGCGCAATTGGGGAGCGCGCGGGCGGACGGCTTTGCTCTACCGAGTTACACCACGCCCGGGGACACGACCTCGCTCACCTCGCTCTCTCACGGGCTTCTTCGGTCCCGTCGGTCCCGCCGATGTCCCATCGAGCAGGCTCAGCGATTCAAGGGAATCTCAATGTGCAATTGCAGGCTTCCGAGCCACTGCCTGTGAAAGCCTGCAATCCAAAACACTCAAGGTGCGGAAAAGCCAGTCCGGACCAGCCATTTACCTCTTCTTCGGACGGCTCAGTATTCAGTCTCGTACAGTCCAAGAAACGATGACCGCTTCATTGGAGAGGTCGCAAGCCTAGGCATTTTTCGGCAGCAGAGTGGCGTCAACACGTCCGTAATTGCTAATTCAAGGCGATCACTGGACAGGTCCAAGGTGATCACTGGAAAGATGCCGCAAGAAATATTTCCTCGCCGCATCGCATGAGCATTTCGGAAAATCGCAATCTATATCACCGATCTTGCAAAGCTCAAAAGGGGCTCCATTTGGCTTCTGTGTTGGAAAAGAATCTTTCTGAAGCCATATTGAGATTTTCGTCAGTACCCGCACAAGTTTTATTTCTATGGCGTACAACAAAATGGATTGCCTCTCACTTATAGTTCGGCTTGTACATTAACCATAATCCTGAGTGCATCTCAGCGGTTTAAGATTTTCCATAAAGAACACGCGCGTTGCTATTAGGACACGATGTCCAGCGATGACTATGGGATAATCATTGAGGTACTGAAATACGAAAAATTGATTACAGTGAGCAAGACAACCATTTCTTGCATCCGGCATAACGCTGGCCACGGCTTAGTAGTAGAGAAGGCTAGCGCATCTCGAGAAATGCACTTCATCGACCAGCTTAGGTCGAGTTTTCAAACGAGATCAGTTGGTGGTCAGGCGTTCGGCATGTCGTCAGGTCGCTCGCTCGGGGGCGCGACGCCAGGCATCCAAAGCATGCTCTGAGGCGGTTCGTCCCAACGATCGAAGCCGGCGAGGAACGCGCGAGCGAGGCTCGGCTGCAGAGTGGGACGGCCTGTGCGTCATCACGACGTCGCCGGTATCGGTCAATCGCGTTGAGTCATCCACGACATCGTTGAGATCAGCCGCATGAATCGTCCAGTCCCGCCCAGTTCGTGGGCGCAGGTCGGCACGGATCGCTTCGTGCACCCCACCGGCATCCGTGTGGGCTGTCGATCCAGGGCCGGATCGATTGAGCCTGCACACGAACCGGTGTCGCGGCAAGGAAGGCAAATCATCATCGCCAGCCGGGGTCCGTCAGCGGTTGAACAGGTTCGTAGAAGCCGAGTGCTCAAAAGCGCTGCATCTTGCCGGCTGCGTGAGAACATCTCTAGATCATCTGATTGTAGGCGCCGACCTCGGGGTGTGTGCGCAGCACCTCGTTGACCGCCTCGAACATGTCGTGCATGCGCCGCTCGGACACCGGGCTTTCGACCACCACCACGAGCTCGGGTTTGTTGGATGACGCTCGCACCAGACCCCAGCTGCCGTCCTCGACGGTGACGCGGACGCCGTTGACGGTGACGAGATC